>JAHHHU010000018.1 GCA_019359175.1 Phormidium tanganyikae FI6-MK23 | reverse complement strand
TCCTTTCTCTGGCTTCTAAACTATTCTGTTGTATAAGGTTCAGGCACTGGTGAAGTGCTTCGCTCTCGCTTGGCTTCCCTCACCGCTTAACCAATATAGCGTGAGGGACAGGAGGGTGTCAAGCACATTCAATAAGAAAATTTGGAAAAGCGACTCTAGCCCCGCTGTGTAAGACTCTCAAGAATTTTGGTGCAGAGAGCTTGAGTAACAGATTCGGCAGTTTCTTCGTCGCTCTCTTGCTGGAATGAAGGGGCCTTGTTCTGGTAGATTTTGTCGTCCGTGAATGTCGATCGAGCCAAAAAGAGCTTCAGAAACGCTCGGTGAATTAGTAAAGAGCGGCCCGTAAAGCCAGGGCTCGACGGTAGCAGGGCTTGACACGGTGTTATCGATTGATGGAATTGGACAAGGTGCGGACGGTTAGGACTTGGGGAGGAGTGGCATCGGGAGGATAGAGGAAATCAACCTCAACTGATCGCGTTGCATTTGGAGGAAGGGTCAGATTGAGCAAGGAATCGCCTTTCTGACCGCGACGTTGAACAAGGTGGATAAAGCGGGTTTGGAGAATGGAGCGATCGTCAAGATAACGAAGGCGGACGGTTCCACGGAAGAAGATGCGGAGGTCGGGTGGACTCAGGAAAACGAGTTCGTTGCGGCTGCGATCTTGTTTGATTGGGGTTTCAATCGATAATGAGATGGTTTGATTTTGGCGAGTGGTATTTCGCAGTGGAAGCGTAAGGCCGTAGTGAATTGCGTAGTTTCCATTGGCGAGGTAGGCGGTGTCAGGATAACGCACTAGCATAGGAGCGCTTTGGATTTGTCCGGTGGCAAAAGTGCCTTGCTCTAATGTACTTAAACCGTAGGAGAAGGCGCGACCAGGGTTTGGAATACTAAGATAATCTTGGCGATTATCGGTAATTTGAGTCCTCCATTCGGAACCTTTGGAGACCCCCGCAACGCGACCGTAGGTGATACTGGTGCTTTTGGAGTTGGGCGGCGAGGGGGGGATGTCTCTTGGCCCTGCGACTCCGGCGTTTACAAGTAGATTCAGCCATTCTTCGATCGTGGGAACTCGCTCGGTTCGGTTGGGATTGAGCGGGGCGAACATGGCGAGTGTGGCAACGTAAACGGGCGCGTTACTAGCGAGGCGCATTAACGTCGATCGACCATTTGAGGTTGGCGTGACCGTCCCTGCTGGAATCGGAAGATTCATCAGCATTTGAGCTTGTTTCGGCGGGATTACCATGAGAGTTGGGAGGTTGCCTTGTCTACGTCCGCGCAAAATGTCGCTGACAACGCGGCTGCCGGGGCCCGCAAAGACAGTTCCTAATGGATCTTCAACGTAGGCAGGAAGATCGATAAAAAGGGCATCAGGGCGAGTCAGGTAAGTTGCTGCCTGAGAGACATCGATTTGAACGGGTCGATCGTTAGGGTTGTAAACGACGATGCCCTGGAAGAGCGATCGTGTTTGGCTCGGATTACTAGCTCTAGAAATGTGATGCGCAAAAATATCGAATCTGCCGTTGAAGGCGTAATTCAAATGTGCAGCAGGAACGCGCATTCCTTGGGATGGAAAAGTAGAAAGCAGAATTCCTTCAGTCAGAACGACTTCAGGACTGTTGCTATTAAAGACAGGAATATCATCGAGCTTGCCGGGAAGAACGCGGATTTCTTGAGCTTCGATAAACTCTTGAGGCGGAACGTTTTCTTGGGGTGGGAGTGTTTCCTGGTTGGTGGGCTGGGGAGCAACAATCGGAGGGGGAAGGATTGGAACTCTTGGAGCGAGTTGGGCAAGCGGAGAAATGGGCAGAAACGGAAACATGGAGACACTACCAACCAACTTGGATCAATTTAAGTGGGCAACGATCGTCAAAAATGCTACCCCTATATAGCCCCATTTTTTACATTCTTTGCCTTAATTAAGCATAGAATTTGTCGCAAGCTCACATTTCATTTCTGTTGTTATGGTGCAAATCTGCATTGAGACCCGAAGTTCGATCGTTAAACTGCGATCGATTCAAAACATCTTCGGTCTAGTCTTATCGATTACCAGCGTTAATTTTGTCGGCTTGGGACTATTTCCTCAGTCTGCGATCGCGGCTCCGAAGGACAGCGATTATTGTGAAGGTCGGCTAAAAGATGGCTGGCTTACTGGGGTTTACACTTGTCTATTTCCGAGCGGGAGTCGGTTTCAGGGAAGTCTTCGTCAGCACGATCGAGAAGGGCAAGGCGCGTTTATTTATCCAGATGGAACCCGATGCGAAGGAAATTTTCAGGATAATGCGCTGAATGGGCGCGGGGTTTGTCAGTTTGCGAGTGGGAATCGATATGAAGGGGAATTTCGACAGAATGTGCGGGAAGGGCAAGGCGCATTTATCTATCGAGACGGAACGCGATGTGAGGGAAGTTTTCGATCAAATGCTTTGACCGGAGTTGGGCGCTGTTTGTTTGCGAGTGGGAATCGATACGAAGGGGCGTTTCAAAATAATGTGCGGCAGGGGCGCGGGGTGTTCGTGTATACGAACGGAACGCGCTGTGAAGGGGAGTTTCGGCAGAATGCGATGAGTGGATTTGGGATCTGTCGGTATCCGAACGGCGATCGATATGAGGGAGCGTTTCAGAAAAATCAGCGGAATGGTCGTGGGGTTTATATTTTTGCGAATGGAAGACGATCGCAAGGGATTTGGAGCAATGGAAGCTTGCCGCAAGTTCGACCACCGCAGCCAAGATCGAATCCTCGCCCGAAAGTGCGATCGCCTCAACGCCGCCCAACTCGATAAATCTTTCTGGATTGTGAATGCGGTAAACTTTTTCATTCGTTGAAATTCGGCTCATCGATTAAAATCAGGGCTAATCGAGCGAAGTCCGCTGAAGGTTGAAGGGAAAACTTGTCCCTGGGAACGTGAACAGACTAGCATCGGAACAAAGTTACGTAGCAAGCCACATCTGAGCGGTTCGGGGTGGCACAAGCAGAGAGAAAGTATCTCCTGAAAGAGTCATTTCCTGTTTGTGGATCAAATCGCGATATTGACCCGGATTCTTTAGTCCCCAAGTTGCAAAATCTGCCCATTGATTCGAGTTACTTTTGTTAATTGCAACAATGCCGTTCTCTCCTCTTCGGAAGACAAGTAGCACATCACTCTCGTAAATCACTTGCTGAGATTGTCCATGGACTGCATTGTGAAACTGAATCATTGAAATGATGTTCGATCGCTGATACACATCTAACCAGCGATCGCGATCTTCAGGATATTTTGACTCGTTGTGATCTGAATAGATCAGAGGCACGCCACCATCGCGACCGAGGATGTAAGCATGAGCTAACTGCTCATCGATTGGGTCGAACAACCAAGAGCGAAAGCCATCATTGTGAGGAATATCGTGATTAACAACAAAGGTGACAGAACGATTCCAAGGCAGGGCATTACCTTGATTTTGTGGATTTGCCAAAGCGCGGAGTGAACCACCAAAACCAAAGGCTTCTCGAATCGTTTGGAATAGTGGGAAATCGTAGGCTGAAATCCAGGTTTCTTGCAGAAAGGGATCGAGGAAAGTATCTTCATCTCGATCGCTTCCGGTCAACACTTCGCCAAACCAAAACAAGTCTCGAAACGCTGCTGTATCGGCAACACTATCAATCATTCGCTCAGTCAAATGTTTGATCGCATCAATACGAAATCCATCAAATCCCATTTCGACGAGCGCTTCAACCATCAAATGCTGCTGTTTCAACACCCAATCCGAGTCCTTCAGATCAGGCAATCCCGATAGATTTTGGTACTGTACGGCTCCGCGATCTGACCATTCACCACCGTCGATCTCTCCTGCTTGATTAAAGTCCCACGGAGAAAACAAACCCTCACTCAAATCACCATACAATCGGTTCTCAGCGAATAAATCGGGTTCGGCTTCGTAGCGTGCAAGTTCCGCTTCTCCTGGGAAATTAAAGCGATCGTCACGCGCTTCATTTGCCATATGATTGATTACCAGATCGGCATACACTTGCACTCTCGAACTTCCACTATGACAAGCTTCGATCAATCGTTCTAGATCGCGCTTGCCTCCGAGATAAGACAACAGCACCCGATAATCTTTCGGTTGATAGCGTTGCCACCATTGGTCGCCTTTGGGATCAGAGTAAAGCAGCGGCGGAATCAATATCGCCCCGAATCCAGCCTCACGAATCGCATCAAGGTTATCAATAATATCCGTATAACGCCAATTGAAAGCATGGAGGGTCACATTAGGCATGACGATTGCGCTCCTTTTTCTTGAGTGTTGGACGAACGGTGGACAAATTTACCCAACACTACCAGAGAATTACTTGTTTGAAAGAATTTTTAGATAAAAGTCCACCTCAAAAACGTTGCAGCCTGTCCACAAGGTTGATTTATTTCATCCAATACTGTCCACAAAATCACATCTTCAATCCAGAACCGTTTACCAGTGCTAGAGATGCGAACCCCACGATAATCGTTGATGTAGCCTTGAATTTTTGCTTGTGCTAAAAGCCGCGATCGCTCTTCTTGGCTTACAGGTTCCGCTGATTTTCTCGATGGTGTTCGCGTAAACGTTTCCCAATCCATTTCCCACAGCGTTAAAGCTTGTTGATTGCCATAGTTAAAAATTGGATCAGGCTCCATTCCATGCGAAACCACGACAAATGGAGCCTCAAACAAAACTTCAGGCATTTCGATTAAAGACTTTCCTGTCCAGTGTTGAAAGCTTTTGATTAACCGTTGAGCGTGTTCAAGGTTCCGATTCATTTCGAGAAGTATTGATCGCAAGACGTATCGCAAGCAGGATAAGCAGTTTGATAGGTACTCGATCGACGACCAAACAGCGCATACCGATTATCGCGAACCTGTGCGTAAACGCGATCGCCGACCCATTTCATTCCCGGCAAATTTCGATAAGCGGTGACAAACACATTCCCAGTCGGCAACAATCGCCCAATTTCTTCGGCTGCATCGCTACCTTGCCATCTGCGATCGGGTTTCGCATTATCAATCAAAATCATACCCATCTCGCAATCTTGGGCCGTGACGTTGAACTGAGCAAGTCCGATTTCGTCTTGCATTGGGAGATATTGGAAGCGATCGCCTTTATCAATTTGTTCAAGAACTTGAACGAGATTCGAGCAAAGATTACAGTGCCCGTCATAAATCACAGTGTAAAGTTTCATCGGCGGAGGCGTTGACGAATACGATCGGTAAAGAGGTCTACTTCTGGTAATCTTAGCTGACTTGCAAGAAGTGCGAAGATTCCAAGCCCGATCGAACCTGCGATCGTCATTTGGGCAAGAGCGAGAAGGAAGCCGTTTAGACCGGAGAGATTTGCGATCGCATTGGACATAAACCAGCTTGCTGTCCCTGCCAAGATGCTACTCGCGGCAAGTCCTAAAATCGGATAGCTCCACTCTAGTAATGGAAGTCCGCCAAGTCTGCGATTCAGAAAATACAATAACGCCAATACTGAAAGAATATTCACACTAACGGTTGCTAAAACAATCCCGACAATGCCAAATGGTTTGTAGAACAGAAAATCAAAGAACGCATTCAAAAAAATATTGACAATACTAATTTTGAATGGAGTATCACCATCCCCAAGCGCGTAAAACACCCGAACCAAAACATCGCGACCGAGATAAACGAACATTCCAACTGCATACGCCATCAGCACCGAAGCGACTAACTGAGTTGCATCAGGTTTGAATGCTCCACGTTCGTAAACGACTCGTACAATCGGAGTTGCTAATGAAATGATCAACGCGCTTAGAGGTAGCATTGCGATCGCGGTAATCAATAATCCTTGCCGAATCCGCGCCTTCAACTGATCCACCTGGCTAGGATCAGTCAATCTAGAGAATATAGGTAAAAACGGCACGAGGATCATATTTGAGAGGAGTCCGAGCGGTGTTTGAACTAAAAGATTGGCATAATCCAAACTCGAAATTGCGGCTACCGCATTCGGTAAAAACGCCGCAAACGTCAAATCTGTAATCACATTAATTTGCAGCATCCCAGACGAGAACAACGCAGGGCCCATCACGCGAAATACCTCCTTCACACCCGGATCATTCCAAATAAATCGAACTCGAAATCGTCCGAGTCCCGATTGTCGCTGCGCCCAAAACTGCGCCAACCACTGTAGAACCGTTCCCGCTAAAGTTCCGATCGCTAAAACCATTCCGCCGATCAGTGCATAATTCGGATTTGTGGCTGACGTTCCCGAAGTCACTAAAAAGATTCCAATCCCGATAATCAACGTCACACTCGAAAGCAGCGGACTGATCGAAGGCAACCAATATTGATCGGCAGCGTTCAGCGTTCCAAACCCAATTCCGATCATGCCTGCAAACCAAGCAATCGGAGCCATGATCCGGAGTTGTTGAATTGCGATCGCTCTCGTTTCTAATCCTTGCGCGGTCTGTTGCAATCCGCTTGCAAGTAGATCAATAAAGAAAGGCGCAAAGAGAAACACAATCAGCGATACGACCAAAAAAATGATGCCGATTAATGTCGAAACTGCTTCAACAAGCGGCGCAGATTCTTCTTTCCTGCGTTTTGCCAGAGCGCTCACCATCGCGCTGTGAAATGGGCCATTTATTCCGCCAAGCAAGATTAAAAAGAAACTCGGAAGGATTGCAGAAATATCGTAGGCTGCTTTCGCCGTTCCGACTCCGAAGGCAAACGCGATCGCTAACTGCCGAATCAATCCGACAACTTTACTGATTAGCGTTGCGATCGCGACAATTCCAGCGATGCCTGCGAGGGAGCGTTTGGGCTTAGTTTCAGTCACGATAAATACGGCAAAATGGCTTCACCTATTTAATCATTTTGTGAGCAGTTCGATTTGGGTGAATCCTGAGCAATACCCACTCTTGCTTGTTCAATTTGAAGGACGACAGAATTTTGTGAGCGTTCGATAAAGCTTGCTCCGAATTTCGATTCTGCGTATCTAATATCACTAGCTGAGGCGAGCTAACAGAAACGGTTCTTTTGTTCAGGACGTTCTGCTAAACGCTCTTTTATATAAAGAAATTAGCGATCGACTTCAAAACTAATCGCGCTAATTCAGCTTCTTTGTCTCTGTATTTAAAGCTCAACTTATGTAATTGATTTACAAAATGAGAGTAAAGACACTGAGATGGCTTTGGGTGATTTGCGATCGAGATGTCGATCGACAAAATCCTTCTTTCGCTCCGCTAGGTTTGCTCGTTCCATTCTTATTCTCCCTTACCAATGAGACGCAATGCCATGCCTACCAAGAATTTGATCCTTTCTCTAGCCACAAACTTAGACTTCAGCGACTATGCTCGGTTTATTCAATCTGCTCGGCGGAGTTGCCCCGCTGACACAACGGATATTGTATTGATGGTCGAACCGACCGATCCTCGCTATGTCGAACTTGCCGATCGCTTACAGGTCAAATTAATTCCCATTTCTAACTTTTCGCGCGTCGTTCACCGCAGTGTTGCGCTCAAAGTGGCTTACCGACTTTGGCTTTTGTTACTACAAGCGGGTGCAAAACTGAACTTATCGGGCTTTGCTCAAGTCCAGCGGGATGCAACTGCGGCTTGGATTCATCCGATTTGTAGCCGTCACTTTTTCGGGCGAGACTATCTAGAAGTCAATCCGAACTATCGCTGTGTGCTACTGACCGACTCGCGCGATGTCGTATTTCAAAGCAATCCGTTTGATCAAGTCAATCCCCATGTTCTGAATGTGTTTGAGCATGATCCGACTCTGGCAATTGGCCTGGAGAACATTGAAACAGAATGGACGAGTGAAATTTTAGGATCAAGCTTTCTAAAAAAGCTAAACGGTAAAATCTCCGTGTGTTGTGGTACGACAATGGGATCGCCTAGCGTGATTCTGAGATATCTCGCTCTCATGGAGCAAAACATCCTGACCCGTACCTTTAAAGTGATTGATCAAGTCATTCACAACAAACTGACTTATCTTGATCTGCCAAAGTCATTTGTGAAAGTTCATTCAAATACTTGCGGGATTGTTCTGACACTAGGCGAAATGTCTGACAATGCTTACGAAGTGGTAAATCAACAGGTCAGATTGAATGACCAGGTTGTTTCTGTGCTGCATCAATACGATCGCGTTCCGAGTCTGAAAGCGATGATTGAGAAGCTGTATGATACTTCACTCGCTCTGAGCAATTAGCAATTTCGGCTTAATCTATGTTAAAGACTGCATCTTCAAGTCAGACCAAGCAAGCGATTTCAATTCCAGGCGGCACGATCGAACTCGCTGCGGCGAAAACTTTTACCTATCCGACTCGACTCGCCCACGCCTGGGAACCTAGAATTCTAGAAATCGCTCATCGTGCAGAACAGCTACAGCGCCGAGAGATCGAGTTTTGCGCTCGTCCAGATTCGACTCGATCGCTAAACATTCACGTCAGAAATCCTTACAAGCGGCTCTACAAAGAATTTGCGACTCCGATTCAGTGCCGAGATAGTTACATCTTTGATACGCGCTATGAGGTCGATGGCAACATTGCTCATATCTTGGGGTGCATTGCGATTAAGGCATTGTTAGCTCGATCGAAGTTTCCTAACTTGGCGCTGATTCTCCGGGAAAATCCACATCGAATGGCGATCGAGGCTTACAGACTGCTGGGCTTTCCGCTGATTTGCACAAATCGGCACGTTGAAGGAAACCTAGTGGTGATGTCGGATCACAATGATGAGCCAGATTTTGAGCCGTTTTATCGAACTGAGTTTGGACAATTTGAGTTTGATGGGTACAAGCCGAAAACCCCTGAGCGAGTGTTTTTAGCGCGGCGTGGAACTCGATCGATAATCAATGAGCCTGAAATTGAGCAGGTGTTATCGAGCTATGGTTTTGAGAAGCTTTACTTTGAAGATTTCTCGATGGCAGAACAATGGTCGATCGCTCGAAATGCCAAAGTTGTGGTTGGGATTCACGGTGCAGCATTAAAAAATTTTGTGTTCAATGCTCAAGGAGTGAAGCTGATTGAACTATTTCATCCGGGCTATGTTGTGGATATTTATCGTCGAGACAATGCGGTTTCAGGGGGGCGTTGGTGTGGGGTAACAGGAAAGCTACCCGATGACATTATTTGTAAACTGGAAACCGAAGGCGATGCGCGTCGTTTTGCAATGTCTCGATTGATGATCGATCCTACGTCGTTGCAAATGGCACTTGATGAATTAGAAATCGATCGTCTTTAGGAATACAGAATGAGGGCAAGACAACTCTGCAACAGTAGAAGCGATTAAATTCACGATCGCTTTACTTAAAGATTAATTCTGTGAATCTCTGATTTGGTTTAAACCTGAAAGCGGGATTTTTCGTCAGTAGGCTTGACGCAATATTTGACTCACCTGAGCGGATACGTCACAATCGGACGTATGTAGCGGAACCTACCGGGTGCGTCCTTTTTGCGTTACGAACTCCGAACTAGCCCAACATCTACTCTACATGGAACTTACGCTCAAAACTGGTCAAGCAAAACTGTGGGTTCTCCTGATTGGAGTGAGCCAGTATCACGATCAACGATTTCCGATTCTGCAATATTCCACGGTCGATGTTCAGCGTCTCGCGGATGCGTTTGCCGATGTTATTCAGGAATTTCCCAATACTTCGATTCAGCTACATCACGGTAATGCGACTGCACCGACGCTCGACGAAGTGAGATCGAGTTTGCAAACGATTGTCGAACAGGCGAAACCAGAAGACACCGTTGTTTTCTATTTTTGTGGGCATGGCGCGCTCGATTCGCGGTTGCAGCAGGTCGTATTTTGCCTAGCAGATACGCAAAAAGACGCGATGCTACAGACGGGATTGAGTGCGATCGGGCTGTTGGGATCGTTGGGAAGTTGTGCGGCAAAGCAGCAGATTCTATGGGTCGATGTTTGTCACGCGAACGGGATGACTCTTCAGAGCGATACGTCTGAGTTGCTAGATAACCCGGTTGGGCAGTTGGTTCAAATGTTTCGGCAGCAAGCGACGCAGAATCCTGAATTTCAGGCGCTTTTGTCGTGTGCTGCGCCGACCGGGAGAGGACGCGCTCAACAATCCTGGAAGTTTCCAGAGTTAGGGCATGGAATTTTTAGCCATTTTTTGATCGAGGGATTGCGGGGAGCCGCTGCAAATCCGCAAGGGGTTGTTACTGCTTCGGTGTTGGCAAGTTATGTTCACGATCGCACTGTGCAGTATATCGATCGGACTAATCAACAATTAGAGTGGCTGCACCGTGATACAGAAAATCACGCCTCAAGAGCAATCTCACAAACTCCGACCCGGATCGGTCAAACACAAAGCGCTTTAGGCATCAAACCTAAAGATCCGTTAGAGCTTCTGTTTCCAGATATCAAAGCGACTAATATTGATCCACCGCTCGATCGTTCTGCTTCCCTTCGCAAATCGCAACCTGAGCCGGTGACTCTGCCTTCGATCGAGAAACCTACGTCGATCGAACCTGCAATCCAAAAGATTGATTCTACTATTTCGCCTCCAATCGCAAAGCCTGAAGAAACTACTGTTTTATCGGTTCAAGAAAGTGATGTTGAGCTAATTCAGCCTGAATCTGTTGCGCCAACGATTCAAGAAACCATCGCTGAACCTGTTGCACCTATAGTTCTAGAAGTTGCTCCTGAACCTACGATCGAATCAATCGTTCCGCAAGTTCAAGAGACTGTTACTGAATTCATCCAGCCTACGATCGAGCCTCAAGTTTCCCCAGTTCAGGAACTTACTCCAGAGCCGATCGTTGAAAAATCAATTCCTCGAACCATTCAGCCCCCTGTTTCCAAACCCAGTCAACCTGTTCGCCAGAAGCGGAGCGATCGCCAGATCAAACGGCTTCAGCGTTCCACCCAAAAGCAGCTACAGCAAACCGTAACCGCGATCGCACAAATCAAACAAGCCGCTGGGAATTTCGCGATCGAGCAGCACGCCCAATCAAAACAACGCGCCGCCCAGTTTCACAGCACCCTCACTACAAAGATCAGCGCTCTCAATCAATCGATTCATCAAGCAGCAAACTCTGGGCAAGCCCTTTATCGTCAGCGCACTTCTGATGCAAGTCACATCGCGACGAACACCGTACAGCAGCTCGATCGCTCCACACGAAAACTCAGCCAATCCGCGATCGAACGAACTCAAAAGCCTGAAACTCAAAAACTGGTCACAACCGGATTAAAAGTTTTTAGTGTCGTTGCGGTGATGGTTGCGGGTGTTGGATTGTACCAGTCTCGAACTGAAAAAATTCACGCCGTACAGCAGCTTTCGAGTGCTGCCACCACGCAACTTGAGGCGGATCAAACGGTAGAAGCGCTCAACACTGCTCTGAAGGCTGGACGAAAACTACAGCAAGTTGATCTTCCCTGGAATTTTGTCCCGGAAAGTCTGAAAATCAGCACGATCGCAACATTGCAACAAGCGATCGCAGCTTCCGAAGAACCCACGACGACGGTAGGAATTTCGCTTTCTAATGCGAGTCTCAGCCCAGATCAAAAAACATTCGCCGTTTCAACTCGCAACAACTCGATCCAACTCTGGCAGCGCGACGGTAATAAATTTCAGCAGCTTGGCACAGAGTTCAAAGGGCACAAAGCCGCAATTACCCAACTCGTGTTTAGTCCTGATGGCAAGCGGTTAGCTTCTGCGAGTCAAGATACCACTATCAAACTTTGGGATGTCGAGAAAGGTATTTTGATTCAAACGCTATCGGCTCACACGCAAGCTGTAACTGCACTAAGTTTTCGATCGGATGGTGAAGTCCTTGCTTCGGGTAGCGCCGATCAAACGATCAAACTGTGGAACGTCTCCAAAGGTAGAATTCTCGATACCTTCAAAGGACATAACGCCACTGCCAGCGTGATTCGATTTAGTCCTGACGGTCGCATTCTCGCCGCTGGAACGCTGACAAACTCAATTCATCTTTGGTATCCCGATAGCCAAAGCCCGATTTTGTTGGGAAGTCACGATCGCACTGCTGAAAACACGCAGGGCATTAACGATCTCGCATTTAGCCCCGATGGAAAGTCGATCGCTTCAGCCGGAGAAGATAAAACTGTCAAACTCTGGACAGTTGGAGATGCGTCATCTGAGCGCGAAACGGTTCCAACGCAAACGCTATCCGGGCATGAGAACGCGGTAACAAGTCTGAGCTTCAGTGCAGATGGGCAAATTTTGGCATCTGGTGGACGCGATCGCACAATTCGGCTCTGGAATATGCAGAACGGAACCTTTCTGAAAACGCTAGTCGGTTCTCAAGACTCGATCGAACATATTGCCTTTGGTGCAAATCGTAAGTCGTTGTTGAGTGTGGGAAATCGCTACGGGTTGAAGGTTTGGAACTTCGATTTAGCTACATTGATGCAAACGGGCTGTCGTTTAATCGGCGATCGTTCTCAAACCGAATGCTCCTAAATTTTCTTGAATAGAAGCGCGATCGGGAACCCCTGCTTATAAACGAGTTCCTGCGCTCGTGTATCCCGAACCTGCTTAAGATCGAGCTTTCTTGCTATCCTTATTGACATCCGTTTTCTTCAGATTGAACGCCGATGGATGCCGAACAGACTCAATTGATTCAACAATACCGAAAACTCGATCCGCTCAAACGTCAGATCGTGCGCGTTTTTTCGGTGATTTATGAACCGATTAGCCGCACTTCGTTTTTGAATTGTTTCAATCCGCTGGGCACAAAAGATAAAACCGGAAAGGCTTACACAAGCACTGGGATGAAGTCCCACATCGATCGCTTACTTCAAGATGAATTCCTGATTCAAAATTCTGGTCAAGGCCCGCAGTGCAATCCGCTAATTGTTGAAGTTGCGACTCGTGAGGCAGTTGAACTAGGGGAATTTGATACGATCGTGAATGCGATCAATACCCATTCGCCGATTCATACCTACGGGCAAAAAGGGCCGAGATATTTCACAAACGAGCGCCAATTTTTGCGTGAGGTTCGCATTGGTATTTACAAAAACGATATCAAGTTCGTCATTCAGCAATTTGAGGACTATTACAGATACGCACATCAAAAGCAGAAAATTACGATCGATGAAGTTCTAACTGATATTTGCGGCAATCCTTTTGATCCCGTTTGGTTTCGTTCTTTGTCGCCTGATATCTATCAATCTGCACTAATCGGTGTTCTTGGCTATTCATACCAACATCTCCTTCCAGCGGATGAAGCTTTCAAACTGCTGCAAGAAGACTGCGCTTCTGAAACAATTAAATTTAACTGGCAACCTTTATTGCTTACAGAACAACTGCTGCTAAGGGGACAACTCGATGAAGCTGAAAAGGTTTTAGAAAAGCTACCTAAAGAGTACCAGGATAGTGGGGCAGCCTTGTGGGGATGGTTGAACATTCTGCGAGGGGATGCTGAAGCTGCGATCGCACAATTTACGATCGCGCTAACTGCCTTGAGAAAAGGGACTGGAAAACGCAAAGTCTATTTTCAAGCCATTACTGGATTGTTCTTCATTCTTGCACTAATCAAGGATGGTTCTCCGGCTCGATTAAATGAAGCAAAAGGCTATACCGCGATCGCAAGACAAGCAAAACATTGGTTGAGTTCAACCTACGAAACCTTAGAAAAGGTGATTCAACTCCAGCAAGGAGACATTGCCCAAAAAGATTGGATTCTCAACCTTGCTCCCTATCGCAATCAGCACAGTCTTGAAACGATTTTCAACTCACTAGCACTGTACTGGACCGATACCGCCCGCTCTAAACGATTGTTGTTTGGCACACTAGAAACATTCTACGAGAACGCGAAAACGGCTGGCTACAACTGGATCGCGCTAGAGTCCGCAGAGCTTCTGGCACAGATTAAGCCTCGCAGTGAGTTTAGTGATGTTGCAGAACAGCTACGAACCTCGACGGGTATCCGATCCACGATCGATTTACTACGATCGCAAGAACCTTGGGAACTGTGCCTTAATGCGCTAGTAAACTTACAAAAAGAACCTGCTAAAGCTGTTAAAGCTGACACAAAACAGCGATTAGCTTGGTTTGTCACACTGTCCTCGAATCACTGGATACTACAACCGCGAGAACAATCGCTTAATGCCAGAGGTGAATGGGGTAAAGGTCGTAACATTGCACTCAAACGCCTAGATAAGTCGATCGACGAATTTTCTTACCTCACCGAACAAGACCGTAGAGCTTGCGCTGAACTCAAAGCCTCACCCTATGGCTATTACGGGCAGATGGACTACAAGTTCGGAGAACGCGCGATCGCGGCGCTCGTGGGTCATCCTTATGTGTTCTGGGAGGATACCAACACCCGCATCGAGATCGTTAAAGGTGAGCCGGAACTAATCGTTAAAAAAGGCAAAAACGATCGTCTAACTTTGCAACTATCGCCTGCCCCCAAAGAAAATCAAAGCGTTGTGGTGGTAAAAGAAAGCCCAACGCGATTAAAAGTAATCGATCTCACTCCCGAACATCGGCGAATTGCTGAGATTTTGGGATCGAAAAATCAATTAGATGTGCCAGCGATCGCAAAAGATCAAGTGCTTGCCGCAATCCACGCAATTTCCAGTCTAGTCACTGTGCATTCCGATATCGGCGGCGGTATCAGTGCCGAAGAAGTGCCTGCCGATCCGACTCCAAACGTTCATCTACTTCCAGCGGGAACGGGGCTAAAAGTTGCAATGTTAGTCCGTCCGTTTGCAATTGGTGGATCATACTATCGTCCCGGTATGGGTGGCGAAACCGTGATTGCAGAAGTGGAAGGAAAGCGATTGCAAACCACACGCAATCTGAAACAGGAACGCAAATTAGCGAAAAGCGTGATCGCAGATTGTCGCACATTAGAAGATTACGAAGAAGAAGATGGCGAATGGTGGATCGAAGACCCCGAAGCGTGTTTGGAATTGCTGCTCGATTTGCAAGAATTAGGCGATCGAGTGATCATTTCGCATCCCGAAGGTGAGAAGTTTCGCATTCGCAAACAGGTTGGACTGGGAGATTTTCAGCTTAAGATTCAACGGCAGCGGGATTGGTTTGCGGCGAGTGGCGAGATCAAAATTGACGAAAATTCGGTACTGGAAATGCAGCGACTTTTGGCGCTGCTCGGTCAAACTCAGAGCCGATTTATTCGTCTCGAAGATGGTCAGTTTCTCGCGCTGACGCAAGAATTCCGCAAGCGCTTAGATGACTTTCGAGCGATCGCAGAACAGCATGGCAAAGGCGCGCGGTTTCATCCACTCGCAGCCGTCGCGATCGAAGATTGGATCGATGAAGTTGGAGAACTCGAAGCCGATCGACATTGGCAAGAACACATCAGAAAATTAAAAGAAGTCGAGGCGCTTGATCCGATCGTTCCGTCCACGCTACAAGCGGAACTGCGGGATTATCAGATCGAAGGTTTTCGCTGGATGGCAAAATTGGCACATTGGGGTGTGGGAGCGTGTTTGGCGGACGGCATGGGATTAGGAAAAACCTTGCAGTCGATCGCGCTCATTCTCACTCGTGCCGCGAATGGGGCAACGTTGGTGATTGCCCCGACTTCGGTTTGCTTGAACTGGATCAGCGAAGTCGATCGATTTGCGCCGACTCTGAATGTGGTTCAGTTTGGCAGTGGCGATCGACAAAAAGTTCTCGATCGATTGCAGCCGTTCGACATTCTGGTTTGCAGTTATGGATTGCTTCAGCAAGATGATGTCGCGCAAATGTTAGCCAAAATCGAATGGCAAACGATCATTCTCGACGAAGCGCAATCGATCAAAAATTTTGCAACAAAGCGCTCTCAAGCGGCAATGAATTTGCAAGGCGGATTTAAATTAATTACAACCGGAACGCCGATCGAAAATCACCTAGGCGAGTTATGGAATTTATTCAGATTTATCAATCCTGGACTACTCGGATCGCTAGAGCAATTTAATGAACGATTTGCAACCCCGATCGAGCGATTCGAGGACAAACAAGCCCGCACTCGTCTGAGAAAATTAATTCAGCCTTTTCTCCTACGTCGCACAAAGAGCCAAGTTCTCCAAGAGCTTCCCTCGCGTACCGAAATTGTTTTGCACGTTGAACTCAGTACTGAAGAGCGGCTATTCTATGAAGCCCTCCGAAAAAGCGCAATGGAAAGACTTGCGGAGTCTGATGCTCCCGCAGGTCAAAAACACTTACAAGTGTTAGCGGAGATTATGAAGCTTCGTCGATCGTGCTGCAATTCCCGCTTAGTCACACCCAAATCGGACTTACCCAGCGCAAAGCTTCAGCTATTTGGCGAAGTACTAGAGGAACTTCTAGAAAACCGTCACAAAGTTCTTGTGTTCAGTCAATTTGTCGATCATCTGAAATTCTTGCGCGAATTTTTGGATAAGAAAGCGATCGCTTATCAATACCTCGACGGCAGCACTTCAATCCCAGAACGAAAAAAACGGATTGAAGCCTTTCAATCTGGCACAGGCGATGTTTTTCTAATCAGCCTGAAAGCGGGAGGAACTGGACTGAACCTCACTGCCGCAGACTATGTAATTCACATGGATCCGTGGTGGAATCCCGCAGTCGAAGATCAAGCCAGCGATCGCGCTCACCGCATCGGTCAACAGCGTCCGGTTACAATCTATCGACTCGTGGCAAAAGATACGATCGAAGATCAAATCGTAGACTTACACCAACATAAACGCGATCTCGCAGATAGCTTACTCGAAGGCACAGAAATCAGCGGAAAAGTCTCCACTGATGACCTTCTGAAACTGATTCAAGCAGGCTAGTTCTGAGCCTCTCGCCGTCTCCGCCCAAACATACCCGACATACTTAATCCTGTCACCAACAATCCCAGCAATCCCAATCCATCTAAAATCGGGTAGATTGCTTCAAGATGAAAGATTTCTCCAGTATGAATCTTGAGCAATATGCGCGAAGAAACACCCAAATCGAGCTTCCATTCTCGCTCGATCGTCGTCGCCATTCCTGTAATGACCGTCAACAAAAGCGGCAACGCCACAATCAAACTCAACCAGCGGTGATATTTACGAAAAGCACGTTTCATAAAGTTCTACGATTTTGTCGCGTTAACAACTTGTTGACCCAATGCTTGCAATGCTGCCAAAGACTGCGCTTTATTTGAGGTCTTCAGTGCATCTTCGACCTTATCCATGTTGGCTTCGATCGCTTCATACGTGGAAGGCGCTTTTTGTTTAATCCCATCTTCAACCGTCTCCCAGCTATCCTCAAACTTGTCGAATTCGCCCTTTGCTTTCGGGAAGTCTCCAGCATTGACCGCAGTGGTCGTATTTGAAATCACGGTTTGTAGACTAGAAATTCCGGCAGCAGGAGCAGCAGGAGCGGCGGGAACAGGCAGCGGAGATTGTGCGGCAGAGGGAGATTGTGCGGCTGGTTGGTCCTTGCTTCCGCAAGCAGTGAGAACGAGCAATCCAGCGATAAGACTGAAAAAGGTTGAGAACCGGAGAGTTTTCATAAAGTCGCTACCAAAAATGTGTTGGTTTATTCTAGCGCTTCGATTTATTGGTATTCCTCTGTAAAAAAGAGAAGCGCGATCGCACGTTGGAATTCTCAGCGATCGAGGCTACATTATCAAAAACCTCTATCTCGCTGACCTATGAAACCTGCCGTTAGTTTGCTGCGTTCTACCTCTTATGATTTAGTCGAACTTCGGGCGGCACTCGAAACCCTGCTCGAACCTTTAGGCGGCATGAGCAGCATCGTTAAACCTGGCGATCGCGTTTTGCTCAAACCGAACTTGCTCACAGGCGCACGTCCCGGAAAAGAATGCGTCACCCGTCCTGAAATCGCTTACTGTGTGGCGAAAATGGCACAAGAAGCAGGCGGGAAGCCGTTTCTCGGAGATGGGCCTGCTTTTGGAAGCGCTCACGGAGTCGCTAAAGCTAGCGGTTACTTACCTCTGACCGAATCCCTCAATTTACCGATCGTTGAATTCAAAGGCAAGCGTTACGAAACCGTGAGCGAAGAATTTAATCACCTTTTGTTATCGAAAGAAGCGATCGAAGCGGATGTCGTAATTAACCTACCGAAAGTAAAATCCCATATGCAACTGACTGTAACGATGGGCGTAAAGAATCTTTTCGGTTGCGTTCCCGGCAAGATGAAGGCTTGGTGGCATATGGAAGCCGGAAAAGATCCGGGTCGATTCGGCGCGATGCTAGTCGAAACGGCTCGCACGATCGCTCCTGATCTAACGATTATCGATGGCATCATCGGACATGAAGGAAATGGCCCAAGCGGTGGTGAGCCGAGAGAATTAGGCGTACTCGGCGCATCAGAAAATGTATTTGCGCTCGATCGCTCAATTGTGGAGATTCTCAAAGTCGATCCCGCGACTGTCCCGACAATCGTTGCCAGCCAGCGATTGGAGCTTTGTTCTGCGATCGACGAAATCGACTTCCCGCATTCCCATCCGTTGGATTTACAAATTGCAGATTGGCGACTGCCGGATAAAATGATGCCGATTGACTTTGGTGCGCCCCGCGTTCTCAAATCGACCTTCAAGCACTTGTACATCCGATTTATTAAGGAACCGATGGCAGCCTACCGATAGAAAAAACTGGAGGGGGAGAAAATTCTACGTCTTTCCGCGCTTGTACTTCTTGCCGAAATACTTAATGATCTTTTAATAACTGTTGTTTCAGGCTCGTAAGGTCTGAGTCCACTCTGGCTCAGATCCAGTATTGTGAAAGAACCTAACTCACCCCCCGTTTTTCGTTATGAACCCGACCCTCCTCCGTCAAATTTGGGCGCTCGTCGAAGCTACTCAAGCCGCGTACCTTCTAAATCTTGATGATACTAACCTTGTCCAGTGGATTCTGCGGCAATTCAACCTGCAACAGCCGCTGAATTTAGAAGAAACTACGCAGCTCTCGAACTATCTCTATTCACGGCTGACCCTGATTCGTGATTTGGCATACGATCGCTTACCCATCGCCGCCTAGATATCCTTCGATTAGCAAATCCGATTCGATCGCACTCCACATTACTCGCGTCAACGGAATCGCATCCGTCATTCTTCCTAATCCCAAATCCCCGATCGGCGTTGGGGCACGACTTCCGCCAATAATCTTCGGTGCCACAAACGCCCACACTTTTTGAACACATCCTTGTGCGATCGCCTGTGCTGCCAGGGTTCCGCCACACTCCCACAGCACTGTATTTAATCCGCGATCGTACAACTGTGACATCACTTCAGCAGGCGTTGACTTTTCTAAATTGATGACTTCAACGCCCTGCCGAACTAAGTGGTTTTGAACCTTCTCATCTGGATTCAAATCCGTGAACACGATCGTTGCGGCGTTTTCCGTGTTCCAAAGATTCGCGCTCAGAGGCAGATCGAGCGATCGACTCATGATCACTCGCAGCGGTTGATGCTGAGAAAGTCCGTGCGTCGTTAACTGAGGATTATCTTTACGAACGGTGTTTCCGCCGATTACGATCGCGTCACACATCGTTCTCAGTTGATGCACCCGATGCCGCGATGCCTCACCCGTCACCCAGCTACTATGTCCCGTGGTTGCAGCAATTTTCCCATCAAGTGTCATCGCATATTTGAGAATTCCAAACGGGCGACGATGCAAAATTCGATGCACAAAGGCTTCGTTTAGAACCTGACAGTCTGCTTCTTCAGCGCCGACAATGACTTCGATCCCGGCATTTCTCAAAGTCGCAATTCCACTTCCCGCGACTTTTGGATTCGGGTCAACCATGCCAACTATCACACGGCTCAAACCCGCTGCAACAACTGCTTCAGAGCAGGGGGGCGTTCTGCCATGGTGATTACAAGGCTCTAAATTTACATACAACGTTGCACCCCGAGATCGCGTTCCCGCCTGTCTCAGTGCAAATACTTCCGCATGGGGTTCTCCCGCTTTCGGATGAAATCCTTCCCCGACAATCTCGCCCTCGGACACAATCACACAGCCGACCAGCGGATTTGGAGCCGTTTGCCCGATCGCAGTTTTCGCTAATTCCAAACAGCGCTGCATCATTGCTTGATCGAACGCCGTTGACATTAGTACAAACTGCTAGAGGTCGAATAATGGCTCAAGATCTCCTGTCCCCACCGCACAAGCCGTTCCGATCCTTCGATCATCAGCAAATACTGACCGCGATCGAGGTGATGCCGATAAATGCTCGCAGTCGTTCCTTCCCCAAACAATCCAAATAGCGCCCCGATCACCGCGCCTAAAAATCCACCCACGATCGACAGTGCCGGGATCAAAAGCGGCGTTCGGAGTTCTCCGAGTGTCAGCCAACCCAAGTGAGCCGCGACGACTAGAAGCAATCCCGCGATCGCACCAAGGGTTCCGAGTGTCACACTGAGAAATCGGGCTTTGCGAACAGCAAGCTTCATCGGCTTTAGGAGTCCGACGCTTTCGGGATTGCTGTAGCCTGAACCGACGATCGCGAGATGTTCGGGTGAAATGCCGTGGTAGTGAAGCAGTCGGTAGGCTTGAAAAACAGAGGCTTCGTCTGGAAAAACCATCACGGCAAGGAAAGTCTGACGACGCATCAAGCCATTTTTGCGGAGGAACCGTGTAACTGACACAGGAGTAGTTCGGGAGTGGCTAAGTATTCTTGAATTCTAAACCCTCCTTCTCAATTTACCTACGCACCCTAGGAGGAATTTAATGATATTTTCTATGAACTTTATTACAACTTTGTTACAGGTTGCGGTTAGTTCCGATCGTTGCCGTGAGTCAGTTCTCCAAGGGCGGCAACGATCGCTTCTGCTTCTCCGCTGATTCGCCAGAGGGTTCGACTCGCTTCTTTGCTCACCAATTCGTACTCGCCTCGAAACGCTTCGATCAAGGCAGGAATCGCAGATTTTGCATCAGGGCCAATACAACCAAGCGCATAAGCCGCTACCCACCGAACTTGCCAATCTTCATCTTTAAGCGCTGCCGTGAGAGCAGGAATCGCAGGTTTTGCCGCCGCGTTGAAACTTGCCAACACCCAAGCGGCACTGCTCCGAACGTAAGGCGCTTTCGCATCCAGAGCACTCACCAACGCAGGAATTGAACTAAAGCCCAACTTCCCAAGCGTGGCGATCGCTTCTCCACTGACGCGCCGATCTTCATCGCGCAATCGCTCAACGAGAGAAGGAATTGCCGTTCGTGCTTCGGGGCCGATATTCCCGATCGCGCGTGCCACTTCTCGACGAATGCACCAATCGCGATCCTGAAATTCCCGAACCAATGCAGGCAGCACATCTTTTGATGCCGAACCCAATTCACCGAGTTCTCGAATGGCTTCCAAACGTGCGAACGTATCTCCCGCTGACAGCATCGGCGTTAAGCGTCTCATCCGCTGATCAACCTGAGATTTGCGTAATACTTCTGCGCTCAATCCCACGCGCTGTCCCAGTTGTTCCATCACGAAATCGGGGATGTCAATGTCAGCGCTTCGAGTCAGGCAACAATCGCGCATGGCTAATAAAAATCCTTGAATCGTATCAGGCGCACCCGGCATCGTATCGGCTTGCATCAGCCAAGTACTCCAAGCGGCTCGATCGGCTTGATTGAGTTCGACTAAACGCAGTGCGGCTAAACATTCGGCTAGCGGATCGAGTGCGAAACAAATTTGATCTTGAGCAGGCCCGATCGCTTGAACAATTCGCAACCGTTTTTCTAAGTGCTTGAGTCTCGCTTTTACGGTTTCTTCGTCTGCTTCAGTTTGAGCTTGCAAAGCACTCAGAATCGCTTCTCGTTTTGCGGGAGCAGGACGGTAATAATGTTTCAAACACTCCCAAGCAATAATCTTTGCATCTTCATGCACGATTAGATTATCGGGTTCGTCTTCTGCGGTGTCGCGATTCAATTCATTCAAATAGCTCAACATTAAATCTGGAATGTTGTCGGGAAGAATGCCTTCGCTGCCTTCTTTCTTCGCGATCATCTGTTCAGCGTAAAGCTTTGCGAGTAGAACCGTAATATTGCGCTGTCCGACCATTCTCGACAGTTGGCTGCACGCATCGAAATACTCTGGATCGGTAAAGAGTTCGCGCTTGTTTCGCTGATTCAAATAGGCTTCTAGAAATGACGATAAGCGATTTCCCTCGATCCGTAAGGGTTTCACTGTCGTTTTAGGAACTTCGTCTAATGTCTCTTCTACGCGCGAAGTAACGATCAGGGCGTTGGCGGGAAAGTCAGGATGTCCGGGGCGAATCTGTTGTCGTGTCTCTTCGCTCAGTTCAGATAAGCGATCGACAATCACCAAAATCCGTCGCTGTCTCAGCAGTTTTTCTAAAAACTCATCGTTAATGGGTTCAGCCGCATCGATCAAGGCTTGCAGTTGTCCCCGGATTGCTTCACGGAACGGACTCTTTTCATCCGGCAGTTTGAAATCTAGCTCTTGTTCGATCAATACAGGCAACATCCGATGTCGGCTCAGTCGCTCTATTTTGTTGTCCGACATGGCCCACTTTGCCAAATGACAAGCAAGGCTCGTTTTGCCGATTCCACCTTCGCCCCAAATCAACAAGCACTGCCGCCCATCCCAAAACGTCGTATGCAAATCTTGACTGCTCAGTTCTGCGATCGCAGTTCCATCCATCACGACTGGAATTGGGATATAAACTTTACGATCGCTCACCGTACTCTTATGAGCAAATGCCTCTCGCGCCACTTCAATTTGCTTTTTCACCCAAGCATCTAACACTCTAGGATGATAGTGAAGCCAACCAATAAACAACACAAAACGCAATGGAATTTTGATGCTTCCGCCTAAAGGATTGGGAATCTCAAAATCTGTATAAGGCTGCAGTGCGTTATTGAGTTTAAGCAACCAAAGTGGACGGATGAGTAATACTGTTAGCCACAGTGACGGCATCGATAGCATATAGAGTAAGATCGATGCAATTGTAGGGTTTGCCTGTGACCACTCAAACACCCGCTCAAACAGCCGCGAATCCTTTTCGTTCTTAAGAACACTCAGCGATCGACGAACTGCTGCTGTGACTTCTTCATTAAACTGGGCTTTCGGATCTTCCAAAATCGGTAATGCAGTCTCCAAAGTTGCATAAGCCGTGACTAAATCCGTTGCCGTCAGCTTTGCTGCTTTATCTTGCAGCACCCCTGCTAATCGCCCGACTGATGCGGCTGCATTCAGTCGCACCCCTGAGTTTTCATCCTTGAGCGTTTCGACCAATTCGGGTAACGACGATCGTGCTTCGAGTCCAATCCGCCCTAAAGCCGTTGCCGCTTGCGATCGCACATCTTTATCGAGATCTTTTAGCGCACGAGTCAACTCAGGAACCGCTAATTTTGCTTCTGCGCCAATCCGACCCAGCGCTACGGCTGAAAACGATCGAGTTGCACGATCGGTATTTTGCAAAGCTTGTCTTAGTTGTGGCACTGCTGCACTCGCATCCGCTCCAATCGTCACTAAGGTCGAGGCTGTTTTTGTCCGAATTTCTGAATCTGGATCGCTTAATAATTGAGCCAAAATTGGCACAACTGATTTTGCTTCTTGTCCGAGCTTGCTGACTGCCAAGATCACTGCGAGTCGCACTTCTCGTTCTGGAGCATTTAGTGCATCGGTTAGCGCAGGAATCGCAGATTTGGCATCCGCTCCAATCGCTGCGATCGCGTTAATTGCCTTGACTTGAACGGTTCGATTGGAATCGGCGATCGCGATCGTGAGTGCTGGGACGACATCTTTTGCCGCACTGCCGTAGTTTTCCAACACTTGAGCCGCCCCGATTCGGATATCTGCGTCTTTATCTTTAAGGGCAGTGACTAAGAATGGAAGTGCATCTTTTCCTGGCTCTTCTAGTTTTGCCAAGGCAGCTAAAGCGGCTAAACGAATCTCTTTTGAATTGCTGTCGATCGCATCGACTAGCACCGGAGTTGCAGCTTTCGCGTTGAGTTCACCCAAAGCGACGATCGCAAAAAGGCGTGATTTCTGCGGCTCTTTCTCATTCTTCGCAAGCTCTGTTAAAGCCGCGATCGCAGGTTTACCGCGTTTTCGTAACGATGCGATCGCGGATTGTTCTGTCGCTGCCAGTTTGCGAATGTCTGCGGGAGTGATTTGTGCGGAGACGGGGCGCGGCGTGAGTGCGATCGTCAAACACAGCAAAGTGATTTGGCTAGCGAGTGAGAAAATCTTGCGGGTGCGCGATGCCATAGAAAGAGCCTGCAAACGAGATGAATCGAATGCAGGGCTGCCAATCGGATTTGGACGTGGTTGAACTTTACAAAAGACCCCTCCTGTAAAATTTCACTGCTACAAATACGATGCAACCCTGACTGCGTAATAGTTCCCACTGTGATCGACCAAATAACGCAATCTCACGGATAGGAAAACGGCGTTGCAGTTTCTCAGATCGAATTTCGCTTCCGCTAAGTATTTATTCTCAGCCAAGAGCAGGAGCGCGGTTCAGTGGTTCTACCCAATCGTTTGCATAGATTAATTCGGAGTTTAAACTTTCTTTAATTTGTATCCACTATTTCTAATCTTTTCCCTATACTGACTTTCATGAGAGCGGTTGCGAAGCCGCCAAAGAAAAGTTTTCAAACTATCAAATAAACAATTATCTCTGGGAGCAAAGTGATGACCTTAGCAAACAGTCAAAGCCTGGAAAATTCTGCTATCTTGTTTACCTTAAAAAGCGTTTCGGTCTGGGTGTTCACGCTGACTGTTTGCATGATTGTGATTGGCTTTCCGATGTTTATTTTAGTTGTTTCACTTAGTGCTTTAGCGGCATTTGTCCTGAATGCAATCTTGCCGTTTAGCTCGATTTTATTTGTCTCTGCGATCGTGATTGGCGTTCATGCGTTCGGCATTCTATTTGCGGCAGCGTGGTTAACTTCAAAAGGCATTCATCCCCAAGAAGTCGAATTTCTCCGCTGGTTGAACGGTCAGGAAAACCCGCTGCATACCTCGGTGTATGCTTCCTGCCCTTTGACCTGCGACCTCAGCCAATAAGAGAACGCACTGATTTTCATTCGGTGAACTGGTCTGACTCCCCCGGCTTCGGTCGGGCTTTTTTATGAGACCCTACTTTACATTTCTTAATTACATTTCAGTAACCGATCGCGAATGATGATGAGTGAGCGATCGAGGTGCGCTCCGGATGTTTGCGGACAAGATAGAAAGTCTGATTAGCTCATTTGATTTGCTCGATCGTGTTGTCCCTGATGGAAATTCCCATGCTAAAGTTACCGATTCCTGTCTGTCTGATTGTCGGAACGCGCCCCGAAGCGATTAAGATGGCTCCGGTGATTCAAGCGTTTCTGCGATCGTCTGTGTTTGATACGCAAGTTGTTCTCACAGGTCAACACCGCGAAATGGTTGATCAAGTGATGGAACTCTTTGATCTGTCAGCGCAGCACGATCTCGCGATTATGCAACCGAAGCAAACGCTGACTGATATTAGCTGTTTGACTTTGCGCGGATTGGAAGATCTGTTTCAAAAGCTTCAGCCACGAATGGTTTTAGTCCAAGGAGATACGACGACTGCATTTGCGGCAGCACTGGCGGCGTTTTATCAGAAAATTCCGATCGGGCACGTCGAAGCTGGACTCCGAACAGAGAATGTGTTTAACCCGTACCCTGAAGAGGCAAATCGACGATTGGTTTCGCAAATTACGCAGCTTCACTTTGCGCCCACTTCGCTATCGGTTGAGAATTTGCGCCGATCAAATGTGCTGGGCGAGATTCATCAGACGGGAAATACCGTAATTGATGCGCTGTTGACGGTTGCCGATCGACAACCTCCCTGTGAAATTCCGGGTTTGGAATGGTCGAAGTACCGCACGATTTTGGCAACGGTGCATCGACGTGAGAATTGGGGACAACCGCTCGAAGACATTGCCCAAGGGTTTCTCAAGGTTTTGAATCAGTTTGAAGATACCGCTTTGCTGCTTCCATTACATCGAAATCCCACGGTGCGAGAGCCGTTAACCGCGCTGCTTGGCAGTCATCCGAGAGTGTTTTTAACTGAGCCGCTGGACTATACGGATCTGGTGGGGGCAATGCAGCGCTGCTATTTGTTGCTCACCGATTCGGGTGGGATTCAGGAAGAAGCGCCAAGTTTGGGTAAACCTGTGTTGGTGCTGCGAGAAACGACCGAGCGACCGGAAGCAGTCATGGCGGGGACTGCAAAATTAATTGGAACCAATCCCGACAATATTTTGAAGGAAGCAGGCGAATTATTGAGTAGCTCGATCGCTTATCAAACGATGGCAAACGCGGTCAGTCCGTTTGGAGATGGACTCGCATCTGGACGGATTGTCCAGATTGTTGAGCGCTATTTGTCCGAAGGATAGAGCGTTCTGAGGTTAATTCTTGGACGCTTTACTCGCGAATGGTGGAAAAATCATCATGTAACGCTGAAGGGCAGCCTGGTTTTCTTTTTACTTCCAAATATTCTGTGAGAATCTGGTGATAGCGCTCCTTGCCGAAGGTTTGATAGTGCCCTGGGTAGACAGTCTCGATCGACATCTTTTTCAAGCGTTCGTAACTCTCGATGTAAGTTGGAATGTGGCTGCAATGTAGTTCATCTAACAAGTCGCCATCATAGATAACATCCCCGGAGAATAAATCCTGAGATTGCGAATCATATAGTCCAATACATCCGGGAGAATGTCCTGGTAAGTGCAACACTTCAAAAGCACGATCGCCCAAATCCAGCACGTCGCCTTCTTGTAAAATCTCAGTCGGCTCGGCTCCCCGAAGTGTGTACTGTTCAACCGTAAAACCAGAGTAAGGCAGCAAATCGAAATGCTCCTCTAGCACAAATTCATGTTCAGGTGAACAGAGTGCTTCGTAATCGTCTCCGGTTCGTAATGCTTCTGCTTCAGCCTCATGGATTGCTCGATGATCAAATTCGTGCATTCCGCCAGCGTGATCAAAGTGAATGTGAGACGCGATCGCTAATAATGGTTTATCAATCAAAGAGGCAATATGATGTCGCAGGCTTGAGACACCTAATCCGGTATCAATCAGCAAATCTCGATCGCGGCCTTTGATCAACCATAAGTTCGCCCGATTCCACCAGTAGTAATGGGGTTCGGTGATGAGATACAGCCCGTGATTGACTTTCTGAGTTGAGAACCATTGTTGAGCGATAGGTTTGTCCTGAACCACGATCGAAGCTCCTTTAGATCAATTAGCGAGTGCGGAACTCTTGGTAATACACTAAATTGCTGTCAATACTTGCTCGGAGGTTGTCACCCAACCGATCGCACCATTTTCTCCCAGTAAGACCTCGATCGCGGATTGATGCTCCTGAATTTGATATGCTGCACAGCAATCTTCTAGCAACAATCCATAAAATCCGAGATCGCTGGCGTGTCGATAGCTTCCTAAAACGCAGCATTCAGTTGTCACTCCTGTAAAGAGTAAGTGTGTGGTGTTGCGCTGACGAAGCCCTGCTTCTAGATTTGTGCCAATGAAAGCAGATTGGGCTGGCTTATCGATTTGTAGTTCTGTTTCTAACGGTTGGAGTTCATCAATCAATTCACATCCTCGATCGCCTTGAATCAGAAACCGTCCCATTTTTCCGAGTGTTCCGAGCGGGTATCCTGCATTTTCATAGCGCAACTGCTTACAAGGCGTTGCATCAGATAGATCAGGCTTGTGACTTTCTCTAGTGTAGATGACCAACATTCCGTGCTGTCTTGCCCAATCGATCACTTTCTGAATTCGAGGAATGATGTTGCGAACGTTTGAAATATCTGCACCCAAACGATGACTACAAAATCCGTCAGTGTGACAAAAATCATTCTGAAGATCAATCACCAGTAAAGCAGTGTGATCAAGGTCGATCGGGAAAGCGTGTCGGCGGGTTTGAATCAATCGATGAGAATTCATTGGGCTTTCTTCAGAGCTTTAACGAATTGTGGATCTAAAAGCTTCAATATCTCAGGAACCGATGAAACTTTGCCCTGAGTTTTTAAGAAGCTTGCTAGATAGTTTAACGGCTTCAGCATCGAAACATCACTGTTAAGCGCAAACTTATGAGACTCTATGAATGGTAATAAAAGTAGCTTTCAATACAATCTATCTAAGCTATTTACTTCATAGCGTAACTTGTGTTAGAACTTTGAAGAATATTGGTCAAGCAGCACAAACTTGCTTCTAGGGTTCCGGTTCAACTTTAGGTGAACGTCTGGTCCAAGAGGAGCCACCGATCGAGCTTTAGACAAAGCGAAATCCAGATCGGTTACACGGAGGGATAAAAGCCCGGGAGAGCCAACCAGCACCACGATCGCTGACGGCTTCCTGGGCTTTTGTGGTTTCAATTAGGAGTTCATCATGACTGATTCTACGATCGAGGCTAAACAAATCAGCTACGACGAAACAATCCCCGGAGGAGCATACTGGTCACGCATCATTCGGCGAGGGGACACCCTGCGGATCATTGCGCCAGAAGGATCAAGTGGAGTCGCTCTTTTGTGCTACAACGCTGATAACACGATCGAGCGATACAATGCTGCCGATACCGCTAAGATTCAGTTCAATGCTTTCTTAAAAAAAGGCATGGTGCTTTACTCGGACATGGGACGGGTTTTGTTCTCGATCGTCGAAGATATCTGTGGCTACCATGACACCTTGGGCGGATGCAGCAATCTAACCACGAACGCGAAGTACGGCGAAGGTGACTACAAAAATTCACGCGATAACTTTCTGTTAGCACTCACCAAGCGCAATCTCGGCAAACGAGACATCACGCCAAACCTAAATCTATTCACTCGCATTGCGGTTGAGCCAGATGGAAATCTCGTTTGGGCAGGAAAAACCGCGCAGCCTGGAGATTTCATTGATTTGCGGGCAGAAATGAATGTTCTGGTCGTGCTGTCGAACTGTCCACATCCATTAGATCCGGCTTACAATCCGAAACCGATTAGAGCGATCGTATGGAATTCTCCAGCATCCACAACCGATGATTTGTGCCGAACTGCGAATCCAGAAGCTCAACGTGGATTCCAAAACACTGATGCTGCTTTTGCCTAACTTCTTTCACCTTTCTAGGAGCCGCCAACTATGACTTCAGCCATTGTGTCCCAACTCGATCCAAAGTCTGCGATTTACGATCAAGTTCTTCCCGCCCGCAAACCTTGGGCAAAAGTGATTCACAAAGGACAAATTCTTCGCATTGTTGATCTAGGAGGAAATCAAGCAGTCGATTTTCTGGTGTACAACGCGGATGATACGAGCGAACGCTACAGCGCTCCCGATACGATTCGCGCCCAAGGCAACATCTTTATCACAACGGGAACTAAGCTTTACTCAAATGATGGCAACGTGCTGATGACCGTTCTGAATGATACTTGTGGGCGACATGATACTTCTGGTGGAGCATGTAGTTGTGAAAGTAACTCAGTGCGGTTTGGACTCGATAAGAAATGGCAACACGCCTGCGTAGAAAACTTTCTCTATGCCCTCAAGGATTATGGAATGGGCAAACGAGACATGACCAGCAACATTAACTTTTTTATGAATGTTCCCGTGAGTGAAGATGGGACACTCGAAATTGTTGATGGTATCTCTGATCCGGGTAGCATTGTTGATCTGCGTGCAGAGATGAATACTCTTGTTGTCATCTCGAACTGCCCGCAAATGAACAATCCTTGTAATGGCTACAATCCAACTCCAATTCAACTCACAGTATGGGATAGCATTTAGTCTAAGTTCTGCTCCTATCAAAAACTAATACCTTCTATGTTTCAAAAAGTTCTGATTGCGAATCGTGGAGAGATTGCTTGCCGAATTATTCGCACGCTCGATCGATTAGGCATTGCGTCAGTTGCGGTCTATTCTGAAGCCGATCAATATGCTCATCATGTGTCGATCGCGACCGAAGCCGTTGCAATTGGTTCTGTGTTAGCGGCAGATAGCTATCTGCGATGGGAGCGGATTTTAGAAGCAGCGCGTCAGACTGGAGCAGAGGCAATTCACCCAGGCTACGGATTTTTGAGTGAGAATGCTGAGTTTGCTGAAGCTTGTGCAGCAGCGGGAATTGTGTTTATTGGGCCGACTCCCGCACAGATGCGAAGCTTTGGTCTGAAGCATACCGCCCGCGAACTCGCTGCCCAAAATCAAGTGCCATTGTTGCCGGGGACTTCGCTACTCGATAGTGTTGAACAATCACAAAGGGAAGCAAAGAAAATCGGTTATCCAGTCATGCTCAAAAGTACCGCGGGAGGAGGGGGAATCGGCTTACAACTTTGTCACAGTGAGGATCAGCTAGCTGAACTGTTTCAGAAAGTGCAGCGTCTCAGTCAAAACAACTTCAAACAAGGCGGAATTTATTTAGAACGCTATGTTCAGAGGGCAAGGCATATTGAGGTGCAAATCTTTGGGGATGGGCGCGGACGAGTGATTGCGCTGGGTGAGCGAGATTGTTCGATTCAGCGTCGCAATCAGAAGGTGATCGAAGAAACGCCTGCGCCCGAAATTAGTGATACGCTTCGACAGCAGCTTTATGATGCTGCCTTGCGGCTTGGAGAAGCGATTCAGTATCAATCAGCGGGAACGGTCGAGTTTGTGCTGGATGTCGATCGACAATCTTTCTATTTTCTAGAAGTGAATACGCGGCTACAAGTCGAACACGGTGTGACTGAAGCCGTGACAGGAATTGACTTAGTGGAATGGATGATTCGATTAGCATCTGGCGATCGACAATTTTTCGATACTTATCAACCTCGAACAGCAGGACATTCGATTCAGGTACGGCTCTATGCTGAAGATCCCGGTAAAAACTTTCAGCCGAGTTCTGGAACATTAACTGCCGTTAGCTTTCCAGATTCGATTCGGTGTGATACCTGGATCGATCGCGGAACAGAAATTACGCCTTACTATGATCCATTGATTGCAAAATTGATTGTTCATGGAGAATCGAGAGAAGCCGCGATCGCTCAATTACAATCAGCGCTAGAACAAACGACCCTTGCAGGAATTGAGACAAATCTGGATTACTTACGCCAAATTCTAGATAGTTCAGCTTTTGCGATCGCGGATCTCAGCACTCGATTTCTAGAATCATTTCACTATGCACCTACCTCGATCGAAGTGCTTGAACCCGGAACATTCAGCACGATTCAGGACTATCCTGGGCGGACAGGTTATTGGAATGTTGGTGTACCGCCTTCGGGGCCAATGGATCATCTCGCCTTTCGCTTTGCCAATCGCTTAGTAGGTAATTCAGAATCTGATGCTGCATTAGAACTAACTGTGACAGGGCCCACTCTGCGCTTTAACTGCGACACAATCATTTGTTTGACAGGTGCGCCGATGCAAGCACAACTAGATGGAGTGTCGATCTCATTTTGGGCAGCAGTTCCGGTGTCAGCAGGCAGCACTTTACGGCTTAGCTCGATCGATGGAGCAGGAGCGCGTACCTACCTTGCAGTGCAGCATGGATTTAATGTTCCTGATTACTTGGGCAGTAAGTCAACGTTCACACTCGGTAAGTTTGGTGGACACTGTGGTAGAACCTTACAAATCGGAGACATTCTTAAGCTAAATTCGTCCAGTAAAGCAGCAATTTCTAGTTCGCTTTCGTCTGAACTCATCCCGACCTATCAGACCGAATGGGAAATCGGAGTTCTATACGGCCCTCATGGTTCACCAGATTTCTTCACTGATGCAGATATCGAGATGCTGTTCTCAACGGACTGGGAAGTCCATTACAACTCTGCTCGAACCGGAGTGCGATTGATTGGCCCAAAACCAGTGTGGGCGCGTCAAGACGGCGGCGAAGCGGGGCTGCATCCATCTAATATTCACGATAATGCTTATGCGATCGGTACAATCGATTTCACAGGCGATATGCCGATTATTCTGGGCCCTGACGGCCCAAGCCTTGGCGGATTTGTCTGTCCAGCGACGATCGTACAAGCTGAACGATGGAAAATTGGGCAGCTTAAACCTGGAAATACAGTTCGATTTCGACGTTTATCGTTAGCAGAAGCAATTCAAAAAGAAGTCGCGCAAGATCAAGAAATTAGGACATTGAAGCCTGCACGAATTGAAGCGATTCACTCATCTAAATTTGACGATCGAGCAGTCTTACACGAAATTTCAGAATCTCCTGAGCAAATCGCTGTAAAGTATCGCCGTTCTGGAGATAAGTATCTTTTGGTTGAGTATGGCGCATTAGTTCTAGATCTCAATCTCCGCTTTCACGCTCATGCTCTGATGAACTGGCTTATTGATCATCCACAACCCGGAATCTTAGATCTCACCCCTGGAATTCGATCGCTGCAAATTCACTACGACAACCGCATTCTACCTCTAGAGACATTGCTTGATGTCCTCATCGCGGCAGAACGTGAGCTACCTTTGATCGAGGAAATAGAAGTTCCAACGCGCATCGTCTATCTACCACTGTCCTGGGATGATGAATCGACGCAAATCGCGATCGAGAAATATGTTCGATCGGTCAATCCTCATGCTCCTTGGTGTCCGAGTAACATCGAATTCATTCGGCGCATCAACGGCTTAGACACGATTGAACAAGTGCGAGACATTGTATTTAATGCGAGCTATCTCGTTCTGGGATTGGGCGATGTTTACTTAGGCGCTCCAGTAGCAACTCCGATCGATCCCCGTCATCGATTAGTTACCACTAAATACAATCCTGCTCGAACTTGGACACCGGAAAATGCAGTCGGGATTGGAGGAGCCTACCTCTGTGTTTATGGTATGGAAGGCCCTGGCGGCTATCAATTTGTAGGGCGGACTCTGCAAATGTGGAATACTTTCCATGAGACAGTCGAGTTTGAGCCAAATAAGCCTTGGTTACTCCGCTTTTTTGATCAAATTCGGTTCTATCCTGTTTCTGCTGCGGAACTATCGCAGTTCCGCAAAGACTTTATTCATGGCAGAATGCAGCTTAGAATTGAAGAAGAGACATTTAATCTCAAGCACTACAACCAATTTCTACGATCGATTGCTGACGAAACCGAGAAATTCAAGACGACTCAACAAGCTGCTTTTGAAGCAGAACGCGATCTCTGGGCAGCAAATCCTCTGTTGAGTCAAGTCAGCGAAGATGTTGAAGCTGCACCGATTGAAACACAAGCGATCGAGCTTCCTCCAAATAGTCATGCTGTCATTGCACAAGTTCCAGCAAACGTTTGGCAAATCGCTGTCGAGAAAGGTGCAACCGTTAAAGCTGGCGATCAGTTAGTCATTCTAGAGTCGATGAAAATGGAGATTGCAGTCATCGCTCCTGCGGATGGTGTTGTTTTTGATATTTTCTGCGCTCCAGGGCAAATGGTATCGGCTGGACAAATGCTCTGTGTGATTCAGTCGTTGAAGCACCTCGAATTCGCGTTAAACAATTCCTAAGAGAGACGATTTTCCTACTGTTGAGTTTGTAAGCTATTCAGTGAACTAAGTAGCAGAACTAAAACGATGAAAGCAACAATGGAAAATAGTTTGTTCGATCGCACTTTTCGCGATAGTGAAGGCAACATCGTCATCGCACAGAAGCCAAATCTACCAATTTTGATTGGGGGAACGGCAACCCTACTACAACTGATTGGCTTCGAGGGTAAAATCCAGACAGGATTAGGATTAGTTGCCTTTGGAACGTTGTTTACTTGGGCATGGCTCGAACTATTTCAGGGAGTCAACTATTTTCGTCGATCGCTTGGTCTCATCGTATTGGTGAGCCTGCTCGTCTCCAGACTTCGTTGATTCACGTTAGCTAACACAGTAAAATCCTCAATCCTGTTCTGAGCAAACTTCGCAATGGCAAAAACCGCTTTAGTCACTGGTGCATCTCAAGGCATCGGCAAAGCTACCGTTCTAGAACTCGCAAAGCACGGCTATGATATTATCCTCGTCGCCCGTGAACCAGAACGCTTAGAAGCCGCTGCAACCGAAGTGCGGACTCTAGGACGGCAAGCATACGCTATTCCAACCGATGTTCAAGATCCCGCGCAGGTAGAACAACTTATTCAACGCGCGATCGCTCAAGTGGGAACGATCGATGTGTTGGTGAACAATGCCGCAATCTACTACATGGGCCCCGTCGAAGAGGCATCTCTAAACGACTGGCATACCATTTTAGATACCAATGTCTGGGGCTATATTCACACCATTCGGGCGCTGCTGCCTCACTTTCTGTCTCGCAAAAACGGCACGATCGTGAATGTGGTTTCGATCGGCGGACTTGACCCGATTCCCTACCAGGTTCCTTATACGACGAGCAAACACGCGCTCACAGGCTTAACCAAATCCCTACGCTCAGAGCTAGAACCCAAAGGCATTCACGTTTGTGGCATCTATCCGAGCTTTATTCGGACACAGCTCTATGAGCGGGCACTGTTTCGCGGCGAGGATGCGAAAAATCGGTTTGAATTCATGTACAAAGCCTTTCATAGCCCAGTTCTGGAAACGCCGGAGTATGTCGCTCAAACGCTGCGCCATGCGATCGAACATCGTCAGAAAGATGTGTTAGTCGGGACAGCGCATTTTTGGACAGCGATGTTTCATCTCGCTCCGGCGGTAATGAAGCCAATCGTCCGGAGAGTCTTTGGGATGGCAGATTCGCAGCGAAACTTGGTGCGTTAAGCGTTCTCTCAACTCGAAGGCTGGATTTTCAGTACCTCATCCAACAATCCTCGCGCGGACTGTGCTTTCACCAGTGCGGTTTGATGATCACTGTGAGCGCGAACTAATCGCATCAGCCCGCCGACTCCGGTTTTAAGCTGCTCTAATTCTTCTCCGCCCATCAATTCCCCATCCAGCATTCTTAGCAGTAAGGGCTTAATGTCGCCTACTTCTTGGCGTACTTTTTGCAGCTTCTCTACTGTACTTAATAATGTTTTCAGCGAGTTTAGAATCTCGTCGATGTCTTGAGTCGGCTCTACTTGAGTCGCCTCTACAGGATCATCTGAGGTTTCGGTTTCCTCGATCGAAGAATCCGCGTCTTGCACTTCTGTCTCTGTCTCTGCGTCATCAATTTCAGTTTTTCGAGCGTTCGGGCGTGGCATTTGTATTATTCCAAGAATTATTCTAGGTCCGATCGGAATCGAACTCATTTATTAAAGCACCATTTCAGCAAAGCAGCAGAGAGTTTGAGTCTGCAATAGTTAGTTTTGCTATCTTCAACTACACAGGAACCGTTGCGAAACTGTCCTGAATCCGATCGATTTCCAAATCAATCAAATAATCGACTGTCCAGTTTGCACAGCGTTGCAGCATATGAAACGGGTAGCTATTCGCCACACCGACGACCGGAATTTTGGCAGCTTTGGCGGCTTGAATCCCTGCAAAGGTATCTTCGATCGCTAAACATTCCGCCGCTGCTAACTGAAGATCGGGAAATTCCTGATTTAAGCGCTCGATCGCTAGTAGATATCCATCCGGTTCGGGCTTGCTGATGGTTAGATCGTCGCCGGACACGATGACCGAAAACCGCGATCGAAGATTTGCCCGTTCTAAAACGAGTTCTATTTCGGTTCCAAGTGCGCCGCTGACGATCGCAAACTTACACTGCGGCAGTTTGAACATCAAGTCTTCGATTCCGCTGTAGAGCGGCAGTTTCTCTAGAGCGCTAATTTTCTCAACGTATGCCTGAGCTTTACGGGCAATCAGTTCATTCAAATAGGAAGGGGTTACGACTCGTCCGCGCCGTTCTAGAAGTTCTTGAATGCACACCCGATCGCTGCGCCCTAAACACAATTCGCGGAATTCTCCGGGTTTGGGGCGCAGATTCTCCTCGATTAAGACTTGCTCTAGAAGTTTGTCGTGGAGCGGCTCATCGTTGATAATGACACCATTGAAGTCAAATAGAACAGCTTTCAGCATCGGAATATTAAGGCGCGATCGTCCAGTCTTTTACCATACCGGAAAAATCGGTTTCACGTCCTGTCCTTCTATCAAAGAATCAATTCCGGTAAATATAAGTTGAGAAATTGACTAAAACGGGACGTTGTTTGTTTAGTTAGATGTGTCGATACAGCGTTTTGGCTCAAGGGGGAAAGAAAAATGGCAAAAACCGTAATTTCAGCAATGCTCGATTCAAAGACACCGCCTGATGTGGTGATTCGAGCCGAGCCGCGTCAACCGCAATCCGATCCAACCTTGGGGATTCCCGTCCAAGTAGATCGACAAAGTACGCCTAAACACCGATTAGTGACGATCGGAGATTCGCTAACCCAAGGCTTTCAAAGTGGCGCAATCTTTCAAACCCATCTTTCCTCTGCTGCCATGATTGCTCATGAGATGGGGTGGAAAGCATTCCGGTATCCGATTTATGACAGTCCAGGAGACGGGATTCCGCTGAACTTAGAAGCGCTTGCTCGTCGTTTGGAGATGCAAAATGGCGGACAGTTAAATTGGTGGAAAATTCCGTCTGCGCTGCTGGAGTTGCGGAGTTTTCTCGATCGCAGTGAGGACTTCTGGGAGCGCAGTGCAGACTCTCTGTTTTCAGCCAGAGGGGAGATCAATCATAACTTAGCGGTATATGGCTGGGATTTACGGAATACACTATCTCGCAATGCAGATATGTGTCTTGATGTGGTGCAAAATAACCCGCCCAAAGATAACTTTATTAAACAGGTTGTTGATCACCATAATGAACGCGCTGCGATTCGTGTTTTAGATGCCGCTCGTGATGAAAATAAACGAGCATTAACACCGCTTCAAGCAGCACAAAAGTTATCAACCGAAGAAATTGAAACGCTAATTATTTTTATTGGCTCAAACAATGCTTTAGGTAGTATCTTAACCTTCAATGTGAAGTGGTCGGATGTTGGTTACGACGACATGGATATCAACGACCGGTATACAGTATGGCGACCGATTCACTTTCAAGCAGAACTAGATCTCATCGTGGAGCAAGTCAAACAGATCAATGCCCGTCATGTGATTTGGTGTACTGTGCCTCATGTGACGATCGCGCCGTTTGCTCGTGGTGTAGGAGAGAAAGTCGCACCGCAGTCGCGATATTTCCCTTATTACACGCAGTTTTGGATCAAAGATCAGCCGTTTAATCCCGCAAAACATCCTCACTTAACGGCAACTGAAGCAAGAGCGATCGATAGCGCGATCGATCAATACAACGATTCGATCACTAATGTGGTGAGAGAAGGTCGGAAGCAAGGAAAAGACTGGTACTTGTTTGAGATGGTGGAATTGCTCGATCGTTTAGCAATTCGTCGCTTTTTTGGGCAAACACAAGTGCAGCCTGAATGGTGGAGTCCTTACGAATTGCCGCCTGCGCTGCAAGCTTTGAATCCTGTTCCAGACTCGCGATTTTTCCGCTCGAATGCACAGGGACGTATTGAAGGCGGATTGTTCTCGCTTGATGGCATTCATGCAACAACGATCGGATATGGCATCATCGCGCAGGAATTGATCAAAGTGATGCAAGACGCGGGAGTGGAGTTCTATGATTCAGAAGGGCAGAAGCGATCAGGTGAGGTTCAGATTAATTTCGATCGCTTACTTGCACTCGATACGCTGAACTCCCGACCGCCCCGATTGGTTCAAGATATGATTAACACAGTCGGTTGGTTTGATAGTACGTTTAGCGTGATGAATGGACTATTGAAGTCGAACTATTAGTTAGTAACTTTTAGGAGTGCGACCAGACCCTTGAACGGATGGAATTCTTTGTCGATCGATACACACAAAAAACCCCCGACAAACTGCCAGGGGTGAATCATCAGGGTGCATCTACCAATCCTGTATACGAGAACCTCAAATCCAATCCGGAGGAACTGAGAGATTTTTCTAGCGTTTGAGGTCGATCGCGGCTTGTTTAATTGGCTCCAAGAGATCGATCGACACTTTCAAACTATTAAGCGATCGATATTCATCTGCCTTGCTATCGGCTGGGATGCCGTGAAAATCGCTGCCGCCGCTGATTAACAAACCATACTGAGCGCACATCTCTTTCAGTCGCTCTGCTTGCCAAAGCGTATGGCTCGGATGATACACCTCAATCCCCATCAAACCTGCCTCGACTAGTCCCGGCAGAACTTCCTTAACGGGTGCGCCTCGAAATAAAAACGGATGCGCCCACACCGGAACCGCTCCACACTCACGCAACAATCGAATTCCGTCTGCTGCGCTGAATTTCTCGTACTGCACGAATGCGGGTCGATCGTCGGCTAAAAAGCGATCGAAGGCTTCTCGCGTCGATTCCACATGACCCGCTCTTACTAGCGCAGACGCAATATGGGGACGACCGGGAGCCATACCCTTACCCATCTTCGGCAGTTCAATCTCGTATCCCAGTGCAGCGAGCTTATCAATCATTTCTTGAGCGCGTCGCTTGCGTCCTTCGAGGCGTTCGGTCAGAGGCGGAGTTAAGCGATCGCGATCCGGATAAAATCCCAAAATATGCAAAGAGCGATCGCGAAAAACGGTACTCAATTCCAGCCCGGGCACAATTTCCAATTCAGGTGGAGCCGCAGAGATTGCTTCATCCCAACCCGAAACCGTATCGTGATCGGTAATCGCGAGCGCCCGAACGCCAGATGCGATCGCGGCTTCAACGAGTTCGATCGGACTCAGCATTCCATCTGAGTAAGTTGTGTGGCAATGTAGTTCTAACATACCTCTAATTTAGCGCACCGATAATGCCTGAAGGCCCCGAAATTCGCCAAGCGGCTGATCAAATTGCTGCGGCACTCGTCGATCGACGAGTAACCGAAATGTTCTTCGCGTTTGAGCATCTCAAACCTTATGAGTCCCAGTTTGTCGGGCATTGTGTGACGGCGGTGCGGACTCGCGGAAAAGGCATGGTCATTTGTTTCAGCAATCAGCTTTATATCTACAGCCACAATCAGCTTTACGGTCGCTGGTATGTTCGCAAACCTCATTCTTATCCAGAAACAAATCGACAGTTACGTTTAGCAATTCATAATGCAAAAAAGTCTGCATTGCTCTACAGCGCGTCTGATATTGAGGTGCTGCAACAAGCAGAGTTAGCAACTCACTCGTTTTTGAGTCGAATCGAATTGGATGTGCTAGATGAAGCGGTGACGGCTGAACAGGTCGAAGCAAGGTTTCGAGACAAGCGATTTTATCGACGACAGTTACCGATTTTATTGTTAGATCAGCATTTTTTAGGTGGATTAGGAAACTATCTTCGCAGTGAGATTCTATTTGTAGCGCGAGTGTTTCCGACATTGCGCCCGATCGATTGTTCTGAATCTCAAATTCACGCACTCACACAAGCGGTTTTAGCCGTTACGCACCAATCTTATGTAACCAAAGGAATCACCAACGATTTAGAGCTTGTGATGCAATTAAAAGCGCAAGGACATCGAAGGAGTGACTATCGGCATTTTGTGTTTAACCGGGAAAATCGTCCTTGTTTCGTGTGTGGAACTGCGATCGTAAAAGAGATTCTGGCAGGGCGACGATTGTACTACTGTCCGCATTGCCAAGCGAAGATCGTAGATTGAACACTGAGATGCAGATGTCGCATAGTATTCATTTGATCCCTGCAACTGGGAAGCAATTTTGTTGCAGAGAACACATTTATAGGGGTTGATGAACTCTATAAATGAATCCATTGTTACTGAAGACATATCGCGTTTCGTTTGTGAACTACCCTGCGATCAACTTGAGAACGAAGATCAACATCGGTAAAACACGATCGGCTTTTAGAGAAAAACCTTACTGTTGAGGCGTTAGCGGACAGCAAGGTTTATCAATTGTTTCTTTTCTACAAGGATATCCTACTATGCTGCGAGGATTGCTCTCGTTTCGAGGCCCGTATCGGATCTTGAACTTCGCTTGGTTTGCCTTTTTTCTCACGTTTGTGGTGTGGTTTAACTATGCGCCATTTTCAACTGTCATTCGAGAAGACCTTCATCTAACAGTGGCGCAAGCGAGAACGATTAGTTTATGTAACCTAGCGCTTACCATTCCGGCTCGGATCATTATTGGAATGCTGCTCGATCGCTTTGGCCCAAGAATTACATACTCCGCATTGTTGGTTTATGCTGCGCTTCCTTGCTGGGCGTTTGCTGCGGCACAGACCTTTGATCAATTGGTGCTGAGTCGTCTGGCAATGGGGATTGTTGGAGCAGGCTTTGTGGTTGGAATTCGCCTGGTCGGAGAATGGTTTGCAGACAAGCAAATTGGACTGGCACAAGGGATTTACGGCGGTTGGGGAAACTTTGGATCGTTCGCCGCAGAAGCATTCTTACCCGCGATCGCATTTGGTTCAGCTTTTCTCTATGCGGGACATGAAAACTGGAGATTCGCGATCGCGCTTTCTGGCTGTATCTCGCTCGTGTTTGGCGTTCTGTTCTACAAGAATGTGCAAGATACCCCTCCCGGCAAAGAGTATCAGCGTCCAACCCGTGATGGTGGCATGGAAATCACTTCAAGAAAGAGCTTTTGGGCATTGATACTCACGAATGTTCCTTTGTTTGGAGCAATGGCGTTGATTGCTTGGCGGTTGAAGTTAGTTAAATTTCTCACGCCTGCTGCGATGTATGGTGTTTGGGTCTTTCTTGCTGCGTTGTTTGTGCTGCAAACGTATCAAGCATTCAAAGTCAATCGCGAAGTCGTGTTAGGCGAGAAAACTTATCCAAGCCTCGATCGCTATCAGATGGGTCAAGTCTTTGTGTTAGAGCTTGCTTATGCGGTAAGTTTTGGGTCAGAGTTGGCGGTAGTTTCGATGCTGCCGGAGTTCTTTGAACATACGTTTAATTTGAGTCATCAGCTTGCAGGGCCGGTTGCTGCATCCTATCCTTTGATGAATCTAATCTCACGTCCCGCAGGCGGTTTGATCTCAGATAAAGTGGGTAGTCGCAAATGGACACTGACCTTTATGATCGGCGGTGTGGGTGTGGGTTACATGGTGATGAGTCAGATTCATTTTGGGTTGCCGTTACCGATCGCGATTTTGCTCACGATGGGCTGTGCCTTCTTTGTGTTTGGTGGTGCAGGGGCAACGTTTGGAATTGTACCGCTGATTAAGCGTCGAGTGACCGGACAAATTGCGGGGAACATCGGAGCTTATGGCAGTGTTGGATCAGTGCTTTATGCTACGACTTATAGTTTGTTGCCACAGACGGTCGAGGTCAGACTTTCTTTCAAGTGTTGGGAATGGCGGGAATTGTCGTTGCATTCCTCTGTGCATTTTTGCTGAAAGAGCCGAAAGCAACGAAACAAGAGATCACAGAAGCCGCGATCGTCGCTCATTAGCGCCGGACTCGAATCCCTTGAATATTGCAGTCATTTAGCCATTGTTGAACGGCTTGCCCAATCACCCCTTCACGACTTTCGATCGGAGGGGTGATGGGTTGGTTTGGGGTCGTTGTGCCGATGCGGGTGAACATTAGCGCCAGTTGCCAACCCTCCAGATTGCGAGTGAGAAACAACCAGTGAAATTGTTGAATGTCGATCGCTTTTCCACTAACGATTTCGCGTTCCAAAGTGGTGATGAAGGCTTGCTTTAAGGTAGGGTCAGAAGGTCGATCGCTATTCAATGGCAAAGGTGTAAATTCGGGTCGCCCTGCCAAAATGACTGAATTTCTCGACGATCGACTGTTTCTAATTCGCGATCGAACTGCGATGCGATTGGCGTATCCGGGTAAGTCCCGTAGCATTGCCTGGATCGTAGGTTCGACTTCGGTAGGACAGGCGATTCGAGCCGCTTGAACGGGGGAAATAGGGAGAAGATTCGCTGCGATCGTGATTCCGAATGCAAGGATACGCCAGACTTTCATGCCAGTTCGGAGATAGTTCGCTTCGATGACGAATCCGGGTAGCCCCCTAAATCCCCCACGAGTGGGGGACTTTGAGCCAAATGCGTTCCAATTCTCAAAGTCCCCCAGAATGGGGGACTTAGGGGGCAGAAGCCGCAAATAACGAAGCGCGATCGCCCGTCGATTCGTTGTCGCCTTCGCTTTCACACTGCCAACTCCTCACAAATTCGATCGAATGCCGCAACGGGATCATCCGCTGCCGTAATCGGTCGCCCAATCACCAAATACGATGCTCCCGCCTGAATCGCCTGCTTCGGAGTCATAATCCGCTGCTGATCGCCCGCTGCCGCCCAAGTCGGACGCACTCCCGGACAAACCAGCACAAACTCATTTCCGCAAATTTGCCGCAGTTGAGCCACCTCATGCGGCGAACACACTGCACCTGATAAACCGCTTTCTTTCGCCAAAAGTGCCATTTCTAGCGCATATTCCGGCAGTTCTAACGGAATTTTCAACTCAAACGCCAGCGATCGAGCCGATAAACTCGTTAAGACAGTAATCGCAATTAGCTTAGAAGGCGTAGATCCTTCCGGCGTGTTCAATACGATCGCGCTTTGTGCCTGCTGCAATGCGGTTTTACCCGCTGTGGCATGAATCGTAATCAGATCCACCCCAAATCGCGCTGCCGCTCCGCAAGCTCCCGCAACGGTGTTTGGAATATCGTGAAACTTTAGATCGAGAAAGATTCGTTTCTGTCGCTGTTTCAGAACGGTCAGAATGTTCAATCCGCTGCTGACAAACAGTTCTAAACCGACTTTCCAGAATGTGACTTGAGGCAGTTTGTCGATCAATGCGATCGCAGCTTCTTCCGAGGACACATCTAACGGGACAATAATGCGATCGTTCATGGGACAAACCGGACGAATTTACTTTTACCGAGTTGCAGCACTTTTCCGCTCAACGCTTCGGGTGATTCAAACAGCAAATCGACATTGCTCATTTTTTCACCGTCGAGCTTAACCGCGCCGCCTTGAACCTGTCGCCTCGCGTCAGAACTCGATTTACACAATCCTGCCGCGCTGACGAGATAAAACAGCTTCGCCGGAAATTGCACCCCAGAAAGCGAAAATTCTGGAACCGAATCGCTTTGAGATCCTGCACCCTGAACAAGATTCAAAGCCGCATTTTGAGCTTCGATCGCGCGTGCTTTGCCGTGATACTGTGTCACCACCTCAAGCGCGAGAAGCTTTTGACGATCGCGTGGATTTTCCGGTAGTCGATCGAGCGGCAAATCAGTGAGAAGCTCAAAATATTGGTGAATCACTGAGTCTGGAACTTTCTCTAATTTCGAGTACATACTGAGCGGATCTTCCGACAATCCGACATAGTTCCCCAACGATTTCGACATTTTCTGCACGCCATCTAATCCCGGCAAAATCGGCATCAACAGCCCAAATTGCGGAACCTGCCCAAAATGCCGCTGTAAATCTCGTCCCACTGCCAAATTGAACTTTTGATCCGTTCCACCGAGTTCGACATCGGCTTCAAGCGCAACTGAATCGTAGCCCTGCATCAACGGGTATAAAAATTCATGCAAATAAATCGCTGTCCCCTGCTTGTAGCGCTCCGCAAAGCCTTCTTTCGCCAGCATTTGCCCCACAGTCATCGTCGCCAACAATCCGAGAGTTTTGCTCAAATCTAGCTTCGACAGCCATTCCGAGTTGTAGCGCACTTCCAACCGTCCCGGAGTCTCAAAATCCAGAATCGGACGCAACTGCTTTAAGTACGTCGCCGCATTCTCCGCTACATCCGCCTCAGTCAACTGCTTACGAACTTCCGATTTTCCAGTCGGATCACCAATTCTCGCGGTAAAATCTCCAATCAATAGCACTGCTATATGTCCAGCATCTTGAAACTGTCGCAACTTCCGATAGATCGTACTATGACCCAAATGAATATCGGTTCCCGTCGGATCAATGCCAAACTTAACCCGCAAAGGACGAGCGCTCTTTTCCAAGCGCACCCGTAGATTTTCAGTCGGTTGATCCGAATCCGGTTGATCAGGGAAAATCTCAGTCGTGCCCCGAAACAGCCAGTCAAGAGAGTGAGACATACTTTATACTTTTGAGAAATTCAACCATCTAGACGACCAGCGGCTTCTGATTTCTCACCGGGTCTTAGCCACACTACTACAGTTTTAAGCACTGTGAGCTTCATCGAAACTTTGTTCCATTTGTTTAAGTCTCAATTATCCTACTAGAGTTGCTTCACCTGCTCCCGGAAATGTGAGCCTCGATTCCAGTTTTTACGGAATGGCTTCCGCGTCTTCTGAATCCTTCCTTTTTAAGCCCTACTTTTTTATTGAAAGAGAGTTTGCCGTGTCGTCCAACACCCTTAGACAAAAGCAGCAAGAACCCGAAACCACTCTGGAGTTTGTCCAGTCTGTCGGCAAAGTGACGGGCGGAACCCTCCTCGCCATTACGATGCTATCGAGTTCGGTAATCGCAGGCGGATTGGTCGGACTTGCGATTAGTTTTCGCAATTTGCCCGATGTGCGATCGCTTCGAGGCTACAAACCGAGCGAAACCACGCACATTTACGATATGAAGGGCAAAATGCTCACCAGTATTCACGGTGAAGCAAACCGGGAAGTCGTGCCGCTTAACAATATTTCTCCACACCTCAAACGCGCGGTGATTGCGATCGAAGATAGCTACTTCTATTCACATCGCGGCGTGAATGGAGGCGCGATCGCGCGGGCAACTTTGGCAAACTTCACGACAGGACGCACGGTAGAAGGCGGTTCCACGCTGACGATGCAGTTGGTGAAAAACCTGTTTCTTTCTCCAAAACGTGAGCTGAGTCGAAAAGTTGCTGAAGCGGTCTTGTCGCTGCGAGTCGAGCAGATTTTCAAGAAAGACCAAATCTTGGAAATGTACCTGAACCAGATTTATTGGGGACACAACAACTACGGCGCACAAACCGCCGCAAGAAGCTACTTCAACAAAGATGCCGCGAATCTTACCCTCGCTGAATCGGCGATGATGGCAGGCTTGATCCAATCGCCCGAAGATCTCAGTCCGTTTGTTGATTTGAAGAAGGCAAAAACGCGTCAAGCCGATGTCCTGAATCGAATGCGCGAACTCGGTTGGATCACTGCCGACGAAGAATCCGCCGCCCGCAAACAGCCGATCAAACTCGGAAAAATCACCTCGTTCCAAACGAGCCAAATGCCGTATGTGACCAACGCCGTTATCGATGAATTAACCAAAAAGTTTGGTAAGGATGCGGTCTTAAAAGGTGGAATGCGGATTCAAACCACGATCGATTCTAAAATGCAGCGGTTAGCTGAGGATACTGCACGTCGCTGGATTGGAACGCTGAATTATCAGGGAGTTTACGCCGATCAAATGGCGATCGTATCGGTTGATCCCCGGACGCATTTCGTTAAAGCAATGGTCGGTGGGGTCGATGCGAAGAAGAGCCAATTTAACCGCGCCACTCAAGCACAGCGGCAACCCGGATCAGCGTTTAAGCCTTTCGTTTACTATGCGGCTTATGCGTCTGGTCGTTACTCACCCGATGCCACGATTCTCGATGCTCCAGTGGGCTACCCGGACGGGTACGAAATGTATTATCCCCAGAACTACGATCGAAGTTTTGGCGGTGCGATGACGCTCAGACGCGCGTTAGAGCAATCTCGCAACATTCCAGCGGTTAAACTGGGACAAGAAATCGGCTTAAACAAAATCGTCGAAATCTGTCGAAGTATCGGGATCAAAAGTACGATCGATCCGGTGATTTCGCTGCCGCTCGGCTCGGTTGATTTAACTCCGCTGGAAATGGCAGGCGCTTATGCCACTTTCGCAAATAACGGCTGGTACTCTGATCCAACCTTGATCGCACAAGTCACCGATAGTAGCGGCAACGTCATTCTAGACAACACTCCGAAACCGAGACTGGTGCTTGATGCTTGGGCATCTGCCTCGCTCAACGATACCCTTCAAGGGGTGATCTCACGCGGAACGGCGACAGCGGCTCAAATCGGTCGTCCAGCCGCAGGCAAAACGGGAACGACTTCTTCGGAGCGCGATATTTGGTTCGTTGGCTATGTGCCTCAGCTTGCGACAGCAGTTTGGGTCGGAAACGATGACTACGCGCCTCTTGGACAGGGTGCAACAGGCGGTACGTTTGTCGCTCCAATTTGGCGCGATTATATGTCTCAAGCGCTGCAAGATGTTCCAGTTGAGCGCTTCCGTCCTGCTTCAGATTTCGACAAACCGTAATTGCAAAAAACTCCGGGTGCTAGAACACTCGGAGTTTTTAGAATTATTTATCGATTTCTGATTTCATTCGTTCTAACGTTCGAGTCATTTGCTCGAACATTTGTTGGGGAGTCATGCCAAACTGTCCCAACTGAGTTTTAAGCTGCTCAACCGTCATCTGAGCCGAAAAATCATCGGAAAGCTCAAAGCGCTTCATAAAGACCTTGTAGCGATCCATGATGGCTTCCATCTGTTCGATGTACATCAGTTTGCCTTCACGATCGAACTTTCCATAACTGCCACCAAGCTGAATCAGCGATTGATAGTCCTGAAACAGGTTTTTCGCTTCTTCTTGAACAATCTCAGAGTCAAAAAATGCCATTGCCTTAGTTGTGAGGTCACGAAGGACAGGGAAAACCGTGGGTTAGACTAATTTATCCTGTATTCATCATATTCCAAGGGTTTCACCTTCGTTAAGTAGTGTTTCCACTACCTAATCGATCGCATCTGGATCAATTCCAAGCGATCGAAGTCGATCGGCTAAACGCTGCGATCGCTCACGTTCGGCATTGGCATGTTGACGTTCATTTTCAGCACGTTGACTTGCAGCATCGGCGCGTTGACGTTCATTCTCAGCGCGTTGACGTTCTATCGCTTGCCCTTCTGCTCCTGTTGGAATCGGTTGTCCAACTTCATCACACCAACGCAACCACAGCCGAGTTACCTCTTCTTCAAACTGCCCTTCCCACAGCATTAAGCCCAGTCCAACTCCTGCTAACCAAACCGACTGCCCAGGTTCAGTAATACCCGCCTCTAACGTGAGTTCGCTGTAGCCAGGAGGTGAAATTGCCCATACCCGCAGCAGTGCGCCATTCATCTCGTTCTGTCCTTGAATCTGTCGCAGCGGATCAAAGACAACGTAGTAAGGCACACCAATCTGAGCATAAATCTCTTTTTTAGAAGCTTTCTTGCCTGCTTGTTGAGCTTTTTTGCTCAAAGTAAGCTCATTACCTTCTTGATTTGAGACAATCTCGATACAAACCTCTGGATGCTTGCCAAATTCCCAGACAAAGTAGGAGCGGTTTTGCTTTTGTGAAAAGTCCTCTGGGCGTTGTACTCCCAGACTCAGAAGCGCGTCGGGGACAACTGGATCACCTTTCAGCTTGTAGAATAATCCGACGTTGGCATCTGCAATAAAGGGTGGTGTCAAGACCTCGGAACTGTAAAGAGGTTCAACGAGTAGCCTTTGTTGTTGAGCCGACTGAAAATTATCCACGGGCGTATCGTCCTCGGTGACGAGATGGCTAATGTCAGGAATGACGACTTCTTCGATGAACTGTTGAGTCATGGGCAGCACTGAGAACCCGATTTGTTCATTATCTGCTGAAATCTCTGAAGTGTCTGTAAAATTGTGGATCATATTGAATCCACCAGAATCGCAGTAGGACTATGTTCAGTAAACCGAAAAGTCGAAGAGTTGCGGCGCTATTAGCGATCGCAGGAGCCATTCCGATCGCTGGAGGGTTTCACTTGGTTGGCTTACACAAACTCTATTTGGGACAACGCTGGTGGTGCTTGATTTATCTTGCCTTAGCGCTGACTGGAAGTAAGATTGCTTGGATTGCAGCGCTGTTTGATGCCGTATTTTATTTGATTCAAAATCCAGATGAGTTTGATGTGAATTTTAATGATGAAGCTGTGCCCGAAACGGGGACAATTAGCCTGCAATCGAATGCAGTTGTTACCATTTCCGAGAGTTTGCGCGAACTCGATCAGTTACGGCAAGATGGTTTAATTTCAGAATACGAATTTGAACAAAAACGGCGAAAACTTCTCGATCGTATTAAATAACCATGCTCAATTGGTTCTCTTCTAATGTGCTGAAGTCCAGAATTCAGAACGACCCGTTTTACCGATTTCAATCTCTGGCTGAGATTCGGATTGCGGCGGATTTGGGCATTCAAATTGATGTGAATCAAGCGAGTGTAGATGATTGGTTAAGGTTGCCAGGATTATCAATTCATCAGGCGAAAACATTGACTCAATTAAGTGAACTAGGAGTGCAATTTCTCTGTGTCGAAGATGTTGCAGCGGCATTAGGACTATCGCTTCAGCGGTTGAAACCGTTAGAACCTGTGATGAAGTTTTGCTATTACGATCTGGAGAGTTTGCATCAGATTCAACGAGTGAACTTGAATACAGCAAGTGCGATCGAGTTAACTCAGATTCCAGAAATTCGATCGGTATTAGCAAGAGCGATCGTTAGAAATCGTCAATCCCAAGGTAACTATAAAAACCTCGTCGATCTGCAACAGCGGCTTTCACTTCCGAGTCAGCTTGTTGCTGAATTGATGCACTATTTACGCTTTTGAACCGTATCAGACACAATATAGAAAGCGAATTTTACATCGAGAAATGCTATGACTCAGGCAAAATCTACATTTTCTAGTTTTGAAGAGTACTTAGCCTACGATGATGGTACAGACCAGTTGTACGAATTTGTTGATGGGGAGCTAGTTGCATTGCCACCTGAATCTGGTCGAAATAGTCAAATTCTTATGTTCATGATTCTGGCGATCGCTCCACTGATCGATCCTCGTAGAGTCCGAGTTCGAGGGCTAGAGTTGGAAGTCCGAGGCAATCCGAGAAACCGTTTTCCTGATTTAACCATCATTCAGGAAGAACACATTGAACAGTTGCAGCGACGTGATACGATTCGACTTTCAATGTTGCCACCTCTGTTGGTCGTTGAAATCGTGAGTCCAGGTGAAACAAATCGTTCAAGAGACTACAACGATAAACGCAACCAATATCAGGATCAGGGAATTCCTGAGTATTGGATTGTTGATCCTCAGACTCAAACTGTTACCGTATTGAAGCTCAATCAAGCAGGGATGTACATCGTGATTGGTTTTCAAGGCACTGAGCGAATTGAATCTCTTCTGTTTCCAGCGATTAACTTGACTCCAGAACAACTCTTTGCGCCTTGATATGACGATCGAAGGAAAAGCTACATTCGCTATCGGCAGTGCATTCTACAATCCAGATGCAGAAATTGTCAGAGATTTAGCCGTTCTTGCAGCGGCAGTCGATAGACGCGATCGCGGCTCGTTGCGGGTGTTGGATGCGATGGCGGGGTGCGGTGTGCGCTCGCTGCGCTATGTTCTCGAAAGTCAGGCGGATTTTGTCTGGGCAAATGACAGCAATTCAGACATTCAAACGGTATTACAAGAGAATTTAACGCGATCGCTCAACGCGGAACAGTATCAGATTAGCGATCGAGATGCGATTCGAGTATTTTTTGATTGTTATAACCGTCAAGATTACTATGATCTCGTGGATGTTGATGGGTTCGGATCTCCAGTTCCTTATGTTCATGCGTGTTTAAGTGCGTGTTCGATCGGCGGATTAATCTATCTCACCAGTACCGATGGGCGAACTGTGACCGGACGCGCTCCTGATAATTGTGTCGCGGATTATGGTGCGTATGCTCGAATTCATCCTGCGGTACACGAGCAAGGATTACGGTTGATTCTGGGAAATGTTCAACAGCAGGCAGCTTCGCGCGGATTGGGTATCAAACCTGTGTTTTCTTACTTCACAGGACAGACGTATCGCGTGATGGTGCGATTGGTTTCGTCGATTCAACTGACCGAGCAGAACTATGGATTCTTAGGATTTTGTCACGGGTGTGGCACGTATCAACCTGTGGAATGGCGAAAATTAGGTCGATCGCAGTGTTTGAATGATTGTCGATCGCTGGTTCTCAGTGGGGCGATGTGGTTGGGCAATTTGCACGATGTTGATCAAATTATGCGAATGATTGAAGTCGCAACGGAATGGAATTGGACATCGTGCATTCGATTGCTGGAGTTAATGCAGGCGGAAGCGGAAATGCCGCCGTACTTCTACACGTTGGGCGAGATTGGACGACGCGGAAAATTAGATATTCCGAAATCGAGTTATCTGGTTCAAACGCTGAAAGATTGGGGACACCGTGCGAGTTTGACCCATATCGATCGAGAAGCAATTAAAACCGATGCAGATCTACCGACCTGTATTCGAGCGGCCCAGTCGTATGCAATTGGGCTAACCGAAGTTGACTAAAATTCAGGGACACATTACCCTGGAAATAGGAATAGCCAAAAGCTGAGATCTTTTGAGTTCCGATCGCTCTAAAGCAAAAGAAGCAAATTCAGTTGGTTTTTGAATTGCTTTCGCGCCCAAAGGCAGTAAACACGGTGATTTTATGCACTATCTAAAAGAAGTTCCAGACATATAGCGGGCATTGTCAGGAAGCACAATTTAGTGATTTGCAATTGGAATTTAAGCAATTTGAATCGTTAGTTTCTAATGTGTTCTAGATGACATATCAGGATTAGTGGTTTTAATGTTTTTTCTAATTTTTTAGCGTTTGGTGCAATGATTTAATTGCGTCCAACACTTCCTTGTGCGATCGAATATTTTCACGTTCCAAGTTTCATTTTTCGTAGCCGTTAAAAAGGAAAAATTTTGTATGTTGACCGTTGATGTAAATGTTGCTTATCGCACTGCAACATCCAAAGACGTTGATGTTTTGCTTGAACTTGTCAAAGAGTTCCATCAGATCGAAAAATTACCATTCGATCCGGTTCTCGATCGCGTTTCGCTCCAGCAATTTCTCACTAATCCTGCACTGGGTCGAGCTTGGTTGATCACTGAGCGAGAACGCATCATTGGTTATGTTGCTGTTACTTTTAGCTACAGCATTGAATTTCGTGGACTCGGTGCCTATATCGACGAGTTGTATCTCCGTTCTGCTGATCGAGGACAGGGCATCGGAACCCAGACGCTGAAATTCGTTGAGCGGTTTTGTCGATCGCAGAATATTTCCTCAATCGCGCTTTCCGTTCACGAAGACAATGAACGAGCGCAGCGGGTTTATCGCAAGGCAGGATATGGCGATCGAGGCTATCAGCTTATGATGAAAGCGATCGCGTAACTTATTGCACTTTCGCCTGGGGTAGCGCTCGATCTTGCTTCAAATCATTTTGGTTGACCCAGATCGTTCGCTGACCGTTAGAAATGCGGCAAAGATAAAACGCTTTATCGTGGATGACCTGCTCGACTTTCTGAATCGTCCAGCCTGGTTTTCCACGATAAATTGCAGACTCTCCGACTTTTGGAACCCACGAGCCGATTTTCTCGATCGGAGTCATCCGCGCGTCCGTGTAGTGCCATAGTGCGATCGCACCTCGTTCGATCCAAGGTGTGACTTTATCTGCAATCACCGCCAGCATTAATGTTCCAACAACCATCCACGGCAACACTTGATAGTACAGCGGAAGCTGATTGCGGACATAGAGATTTAGAGTGCGATCGACCACAAAGTTATGAATCAGAAAATAGCTATAGCTATGAATTCCGAGCCAGACCATAGCACTACCGAGCTTTAAGCGATCGCTGAAAAATCGGAAGACCACCATACAGCAGAGCGTTAAGCCGATCGCGAGCAGGAAATCATCAAAGATCCAACCAAATCGGTAAAACTGGGCAACAAAGCCGATCGCATAAATGCCAAGTCCGATCAATAATGCTCTTGAAGACTTCCAGAAGATTACGCCTTTTCCTTGTGAATACTGACGCGCCACCACCATGCCTAAAACAAAAGTGCTGAGTTTTGCAATGAAAGGCACGAAAGGCTGCCAACCTGCGGCAGCGCTCACGATCGCGTAAGTTGGATGTCCTTGAAATACATATACCGCAAACGTTCGATAGATAAACGTAATCGCCGTACTCACAATCAACAAGTTGCGAGAACCCCAACGATTGATCAAATACCAAAGCACCGGAAAAATTAGTGCAAAGCTAATAATTAGGGGCACAAACCACCACGGACCACTTGTCGGCAGCAACACATCGCCACCGTAATCGAACAGAATCGGAAAGGACATTCCAGCAAACGTATGCCACGCATCAGGAATATAGCTATTCGTCCATTTTCCAACGACCCACAGCACCGGATAAGAGAGCCAAGCAACTGTCCAGAACGGAAATAAGATTCTTAAAATTCTTCGCTTGAGAAAGCGCCCCACCTCGATCGGCTTTCCCTTGAGCGACAGCACCAAACTAAACCCGCTCACCAGCACAAACACATCGACAAACTGATACCCAAACCAAATCGGCAAGCTTAGTGCTTGAATAATCCAACTTTCTCCGAGTTGTTGCGTTGCTGTAAAAAGTTGTTGAGCGTTTGCAACTAGTCCTGTAGGTTGAGGCGTAAAGGCATACTTCGTCAACAATAGTTGAGCATGGTAGAACAACAGCAACACTGCCGCAAAGATGCGAGTGCCTTCCAACCACGCCAACCGTCTTAATCCTTTAGACTCAGCCATCCGTACTTTCTCTCCTCAAATCAACCGTCTCAAGCTGTGACGAATTCCCTGTCAGAGTGTGGCATCTCTTCAGCCCAAAACTGAATAAATCAGCCAATTTGCAGATTTATTACTAGAAAACGATCGAGATTTTTAATCCGATCTCCCTTCCCGTTCAGCCGTCACAAATCTGGTCAGCCCGCCACTTTACCATGTAGTACTCACCGCAATCGAGGTTAGCGAATGGCTTCATAGAATTTCATCTCGCGTAAGAAAGACAGGTGAGACACTAGAGAAACGATACTGAGAGCAAGCGATCTTAAAGCTTCACGATCAATGCTCAAAAGTATCCGGAGTCGCGAACACAACTGACGTAAGTAAACTAGAAGCTCCGTACAAGTCGACCGTAGAACCCGTACATTTACTTAATTGTGTTCGCCATAGAAAATGAAAATCCCAGATCCTACCGTATAGATCCTTGGGTGAATCCGATTCAATCTGTGCAACACATATCAAAACCAGATTATGAAAATGAAATTCACGGCTCAAGACTTGTCGATGCTCGAAGACTTTCGCACCGATCGACTCCAACAGCTTTACGCCCACGCGCTTTCGGGATGCTCTTTAGAATTGAAATTCGATGCGCTTCTGATTCACTGCTCAGAACCGTGGTGCGTTGACCAAGTGATTGAAGAACTCGATCTCATTGGAAAAGCAGCCTTGATTGTGCTAGGTGTGAAATCGGTATCAGTTTGCTACGCCAGCGAAGAAGTGTGTCGGATCAAAACGCGCTCCAATCCTCAACCGTGCGTGTCGAGATAAGTGAATTTGCCGTTTAACATAGAGGTAGATTCACTTGGTAAATCAGAGCGATGACACTTCCTTCGATTGCGATCGCATTGACGATCGCGGGTTCAGACAGCGGCGGCGGTGCAGGAATTCAAGCCGATCTCCGAACATTTGCGTTTCACCGTGTGCATGGCACCAGCGCATTAACCTGCATCACCGCACAAAATACGCTGGAAGTAACGCGCGTTGATGCTCTGCCTCCTGAAGCGGTTACGGCTCAAATCGAAGCTGTCGTCCAAGATATCGGCGTGCAAGCGGCAAAAACAGGAATGCTGCTAAATCGAGGCATTATTGCAGCCGTTGCCGAACAAGTTTCAGCTTTCAAAATTTCTAACTTAGTTGTTGATCCGGTGATGGTTTCGCGCACTGGAGCACAGTTGATCGATGATGCCGCGATCGCAGCTTTGAAAACGCTCCTCGTTCCCCAAGCGCTCATCCTGACCCCAAATCGCTACGAAGCCCAACTCCTTAGCGGCATCGAAATCAACACCTTAGAAGAGATGCAGACAGCCGCCCAACGAATCTTTGAACTGGGAGCGAAGTCGGTTTTGGTGAAAGGCGGTGGTATGAGTGATGCCTTGTGCGGAGTCGATGTGTGGTTTGACGGAACTCAGTGCGAAACGTTTGCAACCCGGAGAGTGGAAACCAAGCATACTCACGGAACGGGATGCACGCTCTCAGCCGCGATCGCAGCAAATTTGGCATTGGGAAAAGATCTGCGATCGGCAATTGAAGCCGCGAAGGATTATGTCACCACTGCGTTAGAGTACTCCCTTGCGATCGGTCAAGGTCAAGGCCCCGTAGGCCACTTTTTCCCGTTGCTCCAGCATTCTTAATTTTCGGTGACGGCTTTTTCTCCTAATTGCTTACGGTTTTCCCCATGTTCCTGGATTCGCCCGCCTTTGAATAAACCGCCACAATAAAGAAAAACAATTAAACGTTTGCCCACTTCGTTAATTTGAGGATTCGCCTTTGCAGAGGGACTGGATGGTTCTACTCCTTGTGCTGTAGCTGATCTCACTGAGCGCAGCTATTTTGGAGTTTTCCCATGTCTTCGTTTGCGGCTTCTAGTGCGCTAGAAAATCGCTTGCTGGCATCGCTTCCTGTGGAGGTTTATCAAAGATTGGCGGCTCATCTTGAGCCAGTAACGCTGACTCCTCAGCAAATTCTTCACCCGATCGGAGAAGCGATCGCTTATGTTTACTTTCCAATGAGATCGTTGATTTCGCTGACGACTTTGCTTTCAAATGGTTCGGTTCTCGAAGTTGGGCTAGTCGGTCGCGATGGCTTTATCGGGGCTTCTGTGGTTTTGGGACGGCGTGAGAGTGTCCAACAAGCGATCGTGCAAGTTGGGAATTCTGCATTGCGTTTACCCACTCAGCAGCTTCTAACCGAATTTGAGCAAAGCTCAACGTTACAGTCACTTTTATTAGAATACATTCAAGTTTTACTTTTACAAACCTCGCAATTAGCTGCCTGTCATCGGTTTCATTCGATCCGAGAGCGATTGGCGCGACAGTTATTATTGATTCGATATGCCTTACAGCTTGATGAATTCACCATCACACACGAAGCCCTTGCACAGATGTTGGGCACTCGTCGATCGGGCGTAACAGTCGCGATCGGAGAGCTAACTCGATCGGGGGCAATCCGGTGCAGTCGGGGACGAATTGCGATCGTTCAACCACGGGAATTAGAAGCGATTTCCTGTGAGTGCTATGCGGTGATTCAGGAAGAAACAAGCCGATTTCACCGCAAGCAGTAACGCTGTTCTCTAAGAATCTGCTGCAAGCTCCGGTGTTGGTGTGTGCAGCTTTTCTTCAGCCTGTGGCACGTAGTAACTCGCAATCAGTGCCACATTCAGCCACCACAGAACACTCACTTCCGGGCGATACCAAACCGTATCGACTGTTCCATGCCCTAACATTCCTGCCATTGCCGTAATTGCTCCAATCAGCCAAAATCCATCTCGATCGCCTAATGCTCTGACTCGTCGCAATTGCACAAATCCTTGATTAAATGTCACCACCAGCAACCACAAAAATGCTGTTAAACCAATTAATCCAGACTCAACTGCAATCTCTAGCAACACCGAATAAGCACTCAATGCACTAAATCGCGCCTGTGAATAAAGCGGATACATTCGCTTGAACACCAAATCCCCTGGGCCAAATCCCAAAATGGGTCGATCGCGAATCATATCGATCACCGAGCGCCAAACATTCAGCCGAAACGCATTACTACTATCACCACTGCCTGCAAAGATACTTCCGACTCGATATCGAAACGGCGTAACAAAGATAAATCCAAGTACCACAATGCCAGCCAATCCACCAAATACCATCGGTAACGCCCACAGCCGCAAGAATCTCGGCAAATAAGCGCTCCACCAGTACCGCAGCAACACGATCAGCACCAACGCCGATACGACCAACCCAATCCAACCGCCTCGGCTTTGAGTTAGCAACAAACAAGCCGTATTGATCCCGAACATGACGATCGCTAAAACTTTCGGGAGCCATCGCTTCCAGACAAAAATCGCACTAAACGACAGCCACACCGCAGGCATCAAATATCCAGCGAGTAGATTCGGATTTCCCAAATAGCTATACACCCGTGTAGACTGTGCGGTCGGAGATTCTGGATCAACCCACGTCGCCAACGCATCCGCGCCAAAGATCGCCTGCCGAATTCCGTAGCTACTCACGACCAGCGCCACTAACAGAAAAGCCGTAATACAGAACGATCTCAGTTTAGGCGATCGTAAAACTCGCGCCATTAATATGAAAAACATCAAATACAGCGACAGCTTCCCTAACCCCACAAACGCGAATCTCTTCAGTGGAGAGAGTGCTGCTGCCGTTGCCGAAATCCCCCAAAACAGCAGCACCAGCAAATGAATTGGAGTGAATCCAGCGCGAGAATCATCGTCTGAAACCGTCAGCAAAAACCAAAACAGAATGCAGGTTGCAAGGAGCCAACCGATTAGATCCGTAGCAACAAAGGGAGAAACAGCAAAAACGAGACTGATCAAGAGAGCCGCGATCGCATCTCCTTGTTGCATTAACCAGCTTTGCTGTCGCCAGGTCTGAAGCGATCCCACCAGCCGATACACATAGCTCACCTGTCGCCACTCTCGCAGCGGCAGCGTGGATAACGTCACCTGTTGCCAAACCGAATTCATAAGCGGATTTCCCGTGCTTTGAAGCAAAAAATAGCCCAACTTAGATTGGGCTAGGGCTATTATCCGCGATATTGGCGTTTTGACAAGGCTACTGCGTTAATCGAGGTAGCGTAATCACATATCGGTATCCGGGTTCCGAGGCTCCTTGGATTAGGATTTGTCCGCCGTGCATTTCTGCCAGTTGCCGACTCAGCAGCAAGCCAAGATTCTTCCGTACCGCATCAGCATCAGGAATTTCTGAAGCCTCATCGAGATCGGTAAATCTTGTGGCGTTCAGCGCAGCGGCGATCGGCATGAGTCCTGCCCCTGCACGATGACCATTACTCGGAGCATCGTACTCAAACGTTGCGATCGCACTTGTTTGTGGGATGAGCATTTCGTTGTAACCCATGCCATCACTAAGACAGGGATGAGAGGCCCAGACCGTCAGCCGTAACCCGCTGCTTTTTTGTGAAACGTGCAGGCGAACGATGCTGCCAGTATTCGAGGACTGAATCACGCTAAACATCAGGTGATACAACATTTGGCGAATTTTCTCTTTGTCGAGAAGCCAAATGCGGTTGCCGGGTTCGACCGAGAGACGGATCTGCTGTTCTCGACGACCAGCGGCTTGTTCTAGCGTGCTGATTGCCTGCTGACAAAGCATCTCGATATCGATCTGCGACAGATTCAACATTCGGCTACTGTCATCAAGTTGCGACAGTTCTAGAATCTCTTTCACAAGCGACAGCAAATACTGTCCGCTGTGATGAATGATGTCGAGATATTCCTTTTGCTTACTGGTGAGCGGGCCATAAATTTCGCGATTGAGCACGCTTGCCATTCCCATCACAGAGGTAAGCGGGGTGCGTAGCTCTTGAGTGAGTTGGGCAAGGAGTTCAAACTTAACCGGGTTAGGGGGCGGAGCTAAAGCGGGTTGAACGGCTGGAATCGGAGTTCCGGCTGCCTGCGACTTCATTAAGTGCAGACGTTCATACTCGCTCATGCTCAAACGCGCGGTCAACATGAGAAACTCAGCATCGCGTTCCGTAAAGTTACGGGGGCGGGAATCCATGATGCAAAGTGTGCCGATGCAGTCTCCACTGACCGTTAACAGCGGCGCACCGAGATACGCACGGATGCCGTACTGTTGACACAGCAGCGAATTTGCAAAAGCGGGATGATCGAGCGTGTCCTCGATCGCTAAAATTTGCTGACTATCGACCACATGAACGCAGAAAGCTTCTTCGCGCGACAGTTGGCGAGAGACCGCCAGATCATTCATCAAACCCAAGCGTGACAGACCCACGGCGGATTTGAACCATTGACGCGACTGATCCATCACACCGAGCAAACTAATCGGCGCACCGAGAGAGTGAGCGGCGGTTTGGGTCGCTTCTTCAAAAATCGGTACAATTTCGGTATCGAGCAAGCCGAGTTCCGTCAGTACCATTGCACGCTGCTGCTCACGGGCGGCAGTCGTTAACCCATCCAATCGACAAAAGAGCCTGTTTTCGGGGATTCCCATTCCAACCCCTATCCTCGATTTAAAGAACTTTTCGACCACTTGACAATACTGTGTCGTAACCCACGATTACTGTCAAACAGTCTGCAACTATACAAAGACTGCCCTTACTTTTGAGTGGATCAACGCTTTCGCGCAAGAGAGATTACGGAAGTTTAGGCGTTCTGTGGCGATGCGTCCTGACGAGAATACGGACAAGGTTATTTTATCCAGGCAGAGTGGTTGAGTAAGGCGGCGATGACGCGGACTCCTCGCAGTTGGTTTGAGAGTGGGAGATGCCCCTTGGGAGCGTCTAGGCTCCAAGTAAATCCGTCTGGGTAGCGTGTCCAGCTATAGCCAGATTTCCACCCGATTTTAGTCCAAAGTTTTTCCCATTTTTTGCCTGCATTGAGCCAAATCTGACGCTGTACCGAGAAGCCATATTGATAGTCAGAATGAGCTAGCCAGAGGGAATCGATCGTTTGTAGATCGGGAGTTGGAAAATTCTCAACCTCGGTGAAATATAGCCATTTGCGTAATACGGCAGATTCTCCAGCGAGTTCACACAGTTTTTGAATCGTTAAGCGATCGGCTTCTTGAAATTTCTGCTGTGCGAGAAGCTGCTGGAGTTCGGTGTAGTCGATATTGCGATCGGACTTTAGGGGAACAGTTCCGGTCGGGAAATGTTGTTGCAGAAATTCTTGCACTCTCGGCGTTTGAGAGGTGCATAAAATTTGATAAGTTTTGGCGGTGGCTCGACTGGGTTCAGGTCGATCAATTAAGAATTCCATCAGCGCGGGAAGTCCTTCCTCACCGAGGGCAGTCAGCTCGTCGATCGCTTGGATCTGAACCTTTTCGGAGTCTGATCGAAGCTTCAGTTGGAGAGCCGCGATGCTACCGGGAAGATCGAGGGCTGAAGAAGTCTCTAAATTAGTCATGTAAACCGTTGGTGTTAAGGGTTTCGGGATTCGCCCCTCAAAATCCGATCGACGATCGCGCTGGTCGAAGACTGTACTTCGATTTCGATGAGCCGAACTTGTCCGCCATAGGACTGCACGATCGAGGCTTCGGGCAGGGTTTGTAAATTGTAGTCTCCACCTTTAGCATAAATCTCAGGGTGAAGTGCTTCAACTAGCTGTTCAGCAGTTTTTTCAGAAAAAATCACGACTCCATCGACAGATTTGAGCGCGGCAAGGACTTCTGCACGTTCTAATTCGGGCACGATCGGACGCGACGGGACTCGATCGGGCTTAATCAATCGTATTGAGGCATCACTGTTTAGACCGACTACCAGCGATCGACCGAGTTTCCTTGCGGAATTGAGATACCGCACATGACCGGAATGTAAGAGATCAAAACAGCCATTTGTCAGAACAAGCGGTCGCCAGCGATCGGGATTTTCTGCGATCGCCATTTGTAATTTACTTAATGAATAGATGCCCGCGATCATGCTTTTTCTTCAGTTGCCACGGGTTCTATCGGTAATCGGTAGCCTTTCTCAAACGCATAGCGTACTAACTGCGATCGATTTTCTAATTGCAGTTTGCTCAGAATATTGCTCAGATGCGTTTGTACTGTGCGCGGACTGACAAAAAGATGATCACCGATTTGTTTGTTCGTGTGACCTTGGATCACTTCCCAGAAAACTTTCTCTTCGGCAGGTGTTAGAGGTAGCGGTGCGACTGTGGGAGGGGGCGGTTCTGGAACGCTGACCGATTGCTGCATCAGGCGAATAATCTCCGAGTTCATTCGGCGAGATCGCTCTAGTTGCGCTTCGATTTTCGCTAGTAATTCTCTAGGTTCAAACGGTTTGATCAGATAATCATCTGCGCCGATCGAATGTCCTTGCACGCGATCTTCGACTTCGCCGCGGCTGGAGAGAAAAATGAAGGGAACCAACTGCCCGGCTCTCAGCGATCGTAAACGGCGACAGAATTCTAGCCCGTCCATTTTTGGCATGATCACATCTGACACGACCAAATCTGGCGGATCTTGTTCAAACTGGCTCAGTCCCTCGATTCCCGATGCTGCATCTTGCACCGCATACCCGCGTTTTTCTAGATACCGAATCAGTGCAGTTCGGAGCGCAGTATCATCATCGACAATCAAGATCTTCTTCATTCGCGTCTCCAGAGCTTAAGACCATCAACCCATACCATTCTGCGATCGAAACCGAGGAACGAACCCATCCGATGCCTTCACCCAGTTAGGTTAACTTCTTAACCAAAAATTTCCCCTTAACATGGTATCCCAGTGATTGATGGTTCTGAGGTCTCAGGCTTATCTTTATGTTCTATTTCACCTGACGTTTATTTAGGAAGCGAAAAATGCGCTAAAAAATTTGGTAGCCTATCTACCGCGCCGTTGCCCAACTTATCCTACTTGAGAACTGTTCGACCATGTACGAAAAAATTACACCTCCTTCGACGGGTTCCGCGATCAAATTTGAGAATGGTGAACCGATCGTTCCGGATAATCCAATTATTCCGTTCATCCGAGGAGATGGAACGGGCATCGACCTCTGGCCCGCCTCACAAAAGGTGTTTGATGCGGCAATCCAGGCGGCATACGGCGGAAAACGTGAAATCACCTGGTTCAAAGTCTACGTCGGAGATGAAGCCTGCGAACAGTATGGAACGTATCAATATTTACCAGAAGATTCGTTAGCTGCGATTCGAGAATTTGGCGTGGCGATCAAAGGCCCGTTAACGACTCCGATCGGGGGCGGAATTCGATCGCTCAACGTTGCCCTCCGCCAAATTTTTGATCTCTATGCCTGTGTGCGTCCCTGTAAGTATTACGCTGGAACGCCTTCACCGCATCGCTATCCTGAAAAACTGGACGTGATTATCTATCGCGAGAACACCGAAGATATTTACTTGGGGATCGAGTGGAAACAGGGAAGTGAGATTGGCGATCGCTTAATCAAACTGCTAAATGAAGACCTGATTCCCAGCACGCCAGAACACGGGAAGAAACAGATTCCACTCGATTCGGGGATTGGCATCAAACCGATTAGTAAAAAAGGATCTCAGCGGCTCGTGCGTCGGGCGATTCAACACGCGCTTCGGTTGCCCAAGGATAAGCAAACGGTGACATTAGTTCACAAAGGCAACATCATGAAGTACACCGAAGGCGCGTTTCGGGACTGGGGCTACGAACTGGCGACGACGGAATTTCGATCGCAGTGTGTCACCGAGCGCGAATCCTGGATTCTTGGCAACAAAGAGAAAAAGGCGGAGTTGTCGATCGAAGAAAATGCCCGTCAAATTGATCCCGGTTACGGTTCGATGACACCTGACAAGCAAGCATCGATCTGCAAAGAAGTGCAAGCGGTACTGGATACGATTTGGGAAACCCACGGAAATGGGCAGTGGAAAGAGAAAGTGATGATCAACGATCGCATCGCGGACAGCATTTTCCAACAGATCCAAACTCGCCCCGATGAATACTCGATTTTGGCAACGATGAACCTGAACGGCGATTACATTTCAGATGCTGCAGCAGCGATCGCGGGTGGTTTGGGAATGGCTCCGGGTGCGAACATTGGAGATTCTTCTGCGATCTTTGAAGCGACTCACGGGACAGCGCCGAAACACGCGGGACTCGATCGAGTGAATCCGGGTTCGCTGATCTTATCCGGTGTGATGCTGCTGGAATATCTGGGCTGGCAGGAAGCAGCGGATTTGATCAAGGGCGGACTGGCGAAAGCGATCAAACAGCGTGAGGTGACTTACGATTTGGCGCGATTGATGGAGCCTCCCATTGATCCGCCTCTGAAATGTTCTGAATTTGCTGATGCGATTATTCGGAATTTCTAATCGCAGAATCGGAATTGTTATGAAGTGAAGTTCAACAGAAATGGCTAGCTCCGAATATGAATCCGGGAAGCCCCCTAAATCCCCCAGAATGGGGGACTTCAAGCCGAAATTCGATTTTCTAAATCCCCCAGAATGGGGGATTTAGGGGGCAGAAGCCGATCAAAACGAAGCGAAAAAACTCGTCGAACCGACGTTACTTTATAACGGTTCCGATTCTAAGGGTTTGAGAATGTATTGATATTGCCGCCGCCGATCGAGCGTCCGGGAATCGATCTCGGAACGGTGAACGGTTGCGGATCGACGATCGGCGCGTTCTGAATGACCCCAAAGTCTGAAGACTCAGCGGGTTGGGGTGAGAGAACAGGCGCATTTAGCGGAACCACAATCGGTAACGGTGCAGAAATGGTTGGGGCTGTTCCTGGTGCGATTGGTTTTGTGCCCTCGACCAAGACTGAGAACGAGTTTGATGGTTGAATGATCGAAGTGCTTGAAAGGGGATTGTCTAAACGAATCGTTCCTTCGATCTGAGTTTGCGACACGATCGCGCGATTTTCTGTGGCTAATTTTGCGATCGCTTCTTGCAGTCGGTTGGCTGGTAAGGGTGCAGGAGCGGTCGGATCATTGGTAATCGATTGCGCGGGTAGTCCAAGCTGCGCGGTTAATGCGTTTGTAAATATACCGAATACGCCTTGACCGGGTTGAGATTGAGCGAGTTTCGGAGTCTCGATCGCATCAGTCGCAGCGGAAAACAGACGATTCGGGGTTGCTGGATTGGGTTGAGCAGAATTTTGGGGAACTGCGATCGCGCTTTGGGGTGTTTCTGATTTCGGGGCGATTTTGATATCGTTCATCAACAGCGGTAGAGAATCGATCTCTGCGCCGATTGATCGATCTTCGGACGATAGCGTTTCGTCTGGGTTTGAGAGTCTGAGGTAGCTAACCAGTTCTGGACGACTAAAGAACTCCCATGCGAACAGAATGAGGAGTAAAAGCGCGATCGATGGTGCCCAAAAAACCGGACGACCCAACGGACGCAACCGCGCTAACCCATATCGAACCCAAGACGACTGATGCCGCATAAGCCAAACCCATAAATACTTAATGCCGATTGTATTCGATCGAACCGCATCGGCTTTAATTAGTCTTCCCAAGGTTGGTAATGCAATCCGGAGCATCGTGAGCAGGACTGTTCACCACGAGCGGAACTGGGTAAGTTTGCATTGCAGTGCTGGAATAGGGATAAAGCAGGGATTGAGCTTCTTTGAAGGCGGGATCGAGCCAGCGATCGTACTGTTCTTCGCTCAAAATCACGGGCATTCGATCGTGAATTGTTGCCGCGAGTTCATTTGCCTCAGTCGTGATGATTGTGCAGGTCTCGATCGGTTCGCCTTCGGGAGAATTCCAGCGATCCCAGAGTCCAGCGAAGGCAAACGGCTGATGATTTTCCAATTGAAAATAGAAGGGCTGCTTTTTGCCTGCTTGCTTTTTCCATTCGTAGTATCCGTCTGCCACGATCAGACAGCGACGACGTTTGAAAGCATCTCGAAAGGATGGCTTTTCGCTGACAGTTTCGGCGCGAGCGTTGATCAGTTTTGAACCGATCGACAAATCTTTTGCCCAAGCGGGAATCAGTCCCCAGCGGAGCAGTTTGAACTGATGTGATTCGACGATCGCGGGAATCAATTGAGTTGGTGCAATGTTGTAGCGGGGTTGCCAATTGGGTGTTTCATCGAGATCGAAGACCACTGCAAGCTCGGTTGCTGAGTGCGTTTGGGTAAATCTGCCACACATAAGAAAACCTTGAAGAAATGCAAAAACTCCGACTTTATCAAGAAAGCCGGAGTTCTTTTGGTTTAATACGATCGACTACGGCTTTTCAAAATCGATCTCTTGCCGTTCAAAGTGGTTTTTCACGTTGGTGACGACGTTGTAAGCATTTGCACCCGGTTCCGCACGAGTTTCGTCAACGCCTTCGGTTGAACCTGCCGCTTCCTTCCAAGCGTCAATCCCGCCTTTTAGTTCGGCGATGCTCTTGTAACCAGCCTGGCGCAGCAGCCTTGCAGCTTCAGCCGTTTCTTGATCGTTTGCGCCATAGACATAGATATCACGATCGACTTCGAGGTTGTTTTTTGCCAAATCAACCAGCTTATCGAGCGGAAATTCCATTGCGCCCATGATGTGACCTTGGTTGTAAAGATCGCGCGGACGCACATCCAAAATGGTCAAGGCAGGCTCACCCCATTCCAAGCGGGACTTCAAATCGTGGACTGAAGATTCTGCCTTCAATCCGGGCGGTGTTGGGGTGATGTTGGGCAGAATTTCTTTAGCTTTTTCAATTGCATCTTCTAGTTTAGACATAATAAAAACTTCCCGTTAAGGTCATGATTAATCTAACGGGAAGCCTTAGAGTGATTAATCTAGCTAGAGTGGGAAGGGCTGCATCATCGTAGGGTAGATTAGCGAAACTTATTCAACGGAATTGGTGCGCCAGGGAGTCGGATCAACGGCTAACCCGTGGACGAATAAGCCCCAATGTAGGTGAGGGCCGGTCGCGGCTCCGGTATCTCCGATCGCACCAATTCGCTGTCCGGCTTTGACGATATCGCCTTCTTTGACATCAATTCGGCTCATGTGAATGTAAATCGTTTCGACTCCTTGACCGTGATCGAGTCCAACGCAGTTTCCATGCACTTTAAAGCCTTGGGATTCTCGTCCAATCAAGACGACTCGACCCGCTGCGGGAGCAACGATCTCTGATCCATATCCGCCTGCATAGTCAATACCGCGATGGTAGTAATCTTTGGCAAAGACTCCGTTGTAATAACGTCGAATGCCATATCCAGAGGTCACTCCACCCGGATTCGGTCGCGCAAATTTACCTGTCCAAAGTTTTTCGGGAGAGACGATCGCTTTAAACGCATCAACGCGATCGAATTCAGCATCGCTTCCGTTGTCGTTTTTTCCAGGAGGAAGCCAAATGCTCTGAGTCGGAAATGATCGATTTCGCAACGTGATCGGAATGGTTTGCGAGTCGGCTCCAGCAGAGACTTGAACTGAGAGCCGACCAGGACGATCAAGCGGCGTGGTGGGTAAAAGTGTTCGATAGCGATTGTTGCCGAGATCGAAGGAGGGATAGTTTTTACCGTTAAAGCTAACTGTTGGAGCAGTTTGGGATTGGGTAACGAGTGAGATAGTATCTCCGAGCGCGGGCGATTTGGGTGTGACTTGGGCTTGGAGCGCGTGAGAAGAGGTCGAGAAAATGAGGGTTAACGCGATCGCAATTCCGATTGCCATTAGAGTGAAACGTTTAGTCAGGAACACGGCACTAGAGATTGATACAAAACTGACAACAGTTTACAGTTTGTTAGCGACGTGAACTGTATTGAGAGGCGTGGAATGTTCTGGAGAAGGTTAGGGGCGATTTTGGCGATTTGGCTCTGTCTGAGTTTGCCTGTGTGGGCAGATGATTATCAAATTCCCACTAATCACGATCCGGATGGGATTGGCAAAATTTACATGGGGCGTGAGATTGCTGAGGTGATGGGGCATCAGGGTGCAGGATGGTTAGAGCGATCGAGCCGCGAATCTGAGGAGCAACCCCAAAAAGTAATCACCGCTTTGAAGCTCAAGCCGGATAGTATCGTCGCGGATATTGGAGCCGGAACCGGATATTTTAGCTTCCGAATTGCACCGCAGATTCCACAAGGGAAAGTCTATGCGGTAGATGTTCAGCCTGAGATGTTAGAGATTCTAAACTCTCTCAAAGATGAGAAAAAGATCTCAAACGTGGAACCGACTTTAGGCAGTGAGACTGAGCCGAACTTGCCAGAGAACAGTGTTGATCTAGCATTGATGGTCGATGCGTATCATGAGTTTGAATACCCGAAAGAAATGATGGCGGGAATTGTTCGATCGCTAAAACCTCACGGTCGAGTGGCGTTGGTTGAATATCGAGGCGAAAATCCTTTTGTACTGATCAAACCGTTGCACAAGATGACTCAGAAACAAGTGCGGCAAGAAATGACTGTTGCGGGCCTTAACTATGTTGAAACTCGAAACGGACTACCACAACAGCACATCTTGATTTTTGAGAAAACGGGTTAAGTCGTTATTGTTTGCTCAGAATAGTTCCATTGAGATCAACGGTGTAGGTGATTGATTGCTGATAGTTCGTAATCGTCATTTTCCAGCCGTTGATCTTTTTAATTGGCGAACAAGGTTCAGTCGGTGAAGCGGTTGGACTGCGAAAGCATTGAAACGTTTTTTCAACTTCGGTGATTTTGAGATTCTCGATCGATTGCTTCAAATCGGACTGAGCAACGGTGAAGATTTTTCGTGCGATTGTTGTCGGTAGCTCATCGGTACGAGTCGGAAGACCTGCGATCGCTTCAGTGCGAAGAGAGCTCGTATCATTGCTAATTCGATAAATCTGCTGCTCTTTCGGCTTACCAGTTACGGTCACGCGATAGCCTTTCGTGATTTGTTGAATGCAGGATTCTGTTAAATCTCCTAAACCTAAACAGCCATCAGAGAAGGTCTGAAATTCAACGTTTGTAATGAGCACAACTGAAGGAGAAAGCTGAAGCTGATTTGCAGCAACTCGCTTGATCTCATCTCGAACTCGGATGGGTAGACGTTTCTCGATCCAATTACTGCGCTCAATCAGTTGTAGATCGTCTGCTCTTTCGCCTCGAAGTATCCAGCGCTCTCGTTGTCCAGGAATTGTAATTTTCCAGCCTTCACGAACGACTGGATCACAAGCGAAAGGGGTTGGAGAATTTTCGCAGCCTCTTGACCAAGTTGTCTTTTCAATCAATAGATTGTTGGGTGATAGCTGTCCACGATATCCCCATTCTTTTGCTTGTTGAATCGTTGCGCTCAACAATTCAGGATAAGAAATTTCTTGGGCAGGCTGTTCGATCGAGTAATACGCTGGTTTCCCATTTCGCTGCATCAGATTGCCGTTTTCGGTTGTGAAATGGACTAATTTCTGGCGTTGATCTGAGGTCGTCTTCACATCCGTTGAATTGAAAGATTGATCGATCGTTGGAAGGAGTAGAGGAGGGGCAGCCGTAGATTGTAAGGGAAACAGCGAACCGAGAAGTAAGCAGCCGAAGAGAGTCGATTGAGCGATCGCTAAATTCGAGAAATATCGCAACATAGATTGAGATGGGTGAATCATTGAACCCAATCTTATTCAGTCATTACTCTGGTTCAAATGTGATTACAGATTTTGAAACAAGTTCAAACGCTGATTAAAGATGCGACTTCTCGAATTAATACATCTGGCTCGATCGGTTTTGCCAAATGTCTCTGAAATCCAGCTTGGAGCGCTTGCTGCTGGTTGAAATCTCCCGCGTATGCTGTAAGCGCGATCGCTCGAATCTTTCCGTTTTGCTCTGGAGACAATGCTCTGATTTGCTGCATTAACATATACCCGTCCATATCCGGCATTCCGATATCACTGAGCAGCATATCGAATTGCAATCGCGTCAATATTTCAAAAGCTTCTGCCGCAGATGCAGCCGTTTTCACCTGTGCACCCGCCTGCTCTAACACAAACGCAATGAAATCTCGTGAGTCGGGTTCGTCGTCTACCACTAACACTTGCATACCGCTTAAATCGAGCAATAAATCAGAACGATCAGTGTTTCCCTTTGCTGTAGGCTGCATACTCATCAGAGGGAGTGTCACTGTAAAGGTTGCTCCCAATTCTGCGCCGTCACTGGTTGCCGCAATTGCGCCGCCGTGCAACTCGACTAAATGACGTACGATCGCAAGTCCTAATCCTAATCCGCCAAACTTCCGAGTCGTCGCGCCATCTTCTTGTCTGAAGTAGTCGAACATATAAGGTAAAAAGCTCGGATCGATGCCCTTTCCGGTGTCGGTGATAGTAATTTGAGCTTGATTATCGATCGATTCAAGCTGCACCATCACGCGCCCCCCTTCGGGTGTGAATTTCACCGCATTCGAGAGCAGATTCCAAACGATTTGCTGTAGGCGAGTCGCATCGCCGGAAACTTGTCCCACTTCAGCAAGCGTCGTTTTGATCGTAATTGATTTCGCTTCGGCGGCGAGTCGGACGGTTTCGATCGCAGATTGAATCGTCCAGATGAGATTGATGGGGCTAACATTCAGCCGCAGCTTGCCTTGCAGAATCCGCGAGACATCGAGCAAGTCTTCGATCAGTTCAGATTGGAGTTTGGCATTTCGTTCGATCGTGGTAAGGGCTTGTTGGGTTCTGATGGGATCTAACGTGCCTGTTTTTAGAATCTTTGACCATCCGAGAATGGGATTGAGCGGCGATCTCAGTTCATGGGATAAAACCGCTAAGAATTCATCTTTGATCCGATTGGCTTGTTCGGCTGCTTCTCGCGCTCGTTGTTCTTGCTGCAAAAGTCGTTCACGATCGCGTTCAAATTGAACGCGATCGCTAATATCCGTTGCAACGCCAATCAGTCCGATCACCTCGCCCACTTCATTGCGGTAAGGCATTTTCATACTTAAGAAAGTACGAACGCCATCCGGTGATTCTTCGATCAACTCCATTTGTCCAGATTCCATAATTCGTTGATCGGCTTCCATGACCTCAGCAGCGTACTCAGCATAGAGATCACAATCGCGATAGCCAATGACTTCAGAAGCACGTCTATCCAGTACCTCAAGCGTGGCTGGATTGGCATAGGTAATGCGTCCCTGTCGATCTTTTAGAAAGATGAGTACGGGAGTTGCTTCGTTGACGACATTTAAAATTGCATTCTTTTGCAGCAGTTCTGTTTCGATGCGTTTGCGCTCCGTAATATCGACACAGAGATTTACAATGCCTTCAGGAGTGGGATATATGCGGTTCTCAAACCAGTGATTCCAAGTGGGATAGTGATATTCAAACTGCGTCGGAGCCCGACTGTGCATGACTTGATGCATTCGATCCCAGAATTCTGTGCCCACCAAATCGGGAAACAGTTCCCAAAAGTTACTGCCCAAAATCGTTTCGTGGGGCATTCGCATCGTCGTGACAGCTTGCGGATTGAGATAAGTAATGTTCCACTGCGGATCAATGACTACAACACTTTCGCGAATACTAGCTAAAGTATTTTGCAATCTCGTTTCTACTTCTTGAAGTTTTCGCACTGCTCGATCGCGTTCCAGATAAGCCCAAATGCGTGTCGCTAACTGCTGCAACAGTTCAATTTCATCGTTGAGCCATTGGTAAGGATGAGATTGATGCAGCACGATCGCAAATTGAATGCCGCGATCGCTAACAAACGGCGCGTTCATAAAAGCGCGAACATCGATCGCGTGATACCGTTCCGCAAATGCAGCCGTGCGAATATCGGTATCAACATCATTGATTACTACACACTGACCGTTCACCAAGCATTGCCAGAGTTCTGGAACTGCAAAGTCCACCACGGGATATTCCCCGACCAAACTCACTGCTGTCTCGTCTTTGCGCCAATCGTGATAGACGATCGCAGTTTCCACACTCAAATCAAACTTTGCAAACGCACAGTTAGACACTCCGAAGAACTCGCCAATCTTTGTGCCCAAGAGTTGCATCATGTCAGCTCCGTCCCGCTCCAGCGTTAGTTCCTGACCAATCTCGGCTAAGAATGCGGTGTGAAGTTCGCGTCGTTTCGTTTCCGTAATGTCGGTCGAAGTACCAAACCAGCGGAGAATCCTTCCAGTCTCGTCTTTGAACGGTTCGGATCGAATCAGAAACCAGTGAAATTCTCCGGTCTGGTGATGTCGCATTCGGGCTTCAACTTGGTAAGTCGTTCCGTTCTCAAATGCGATCACCCATTCTTGATTAATCCGTTCCCGATCGTCGGGATGAAAGATCTGCTGGAGAATTTCCAGCGTTGCGGTTTCTTCCAGCGTCAAGCCCGAAAATTCAGACCACTGCTGATTGATATAACTCGTTTTGCCCTGAGCATCGCTCACCCAAACAAATTGAGGAACAGCGTTCGCAAGTTGCCGAAATTCCGCTTCTTGACGGCTGAGTGCCATTTCTGCCTGTTTGCGATCAGTGACATCACTTGCGATTCCGAGCCAGTACTTGATCGCACCCGTTTCATCCCGCACTGGCGAAGCATGAGTGTATAACCAGCGATATTCTCCATCCGCGCGGCGATAGGGCACTTCGAGTTCATATTCGTCATTGCCTTGCATCGCGTTCGACCAAGCGCTGTAAACACGATCGCGGTAGTCCGGGTGAACCAACTCAGCCCAACCGTTCCCTTTCAATTCTTCGAGCGATCGTCCTGTGAAGTCCAGCCCCCATTGATTGCAATAGGAAATTGAGCCGTCGGGACTGCTTGTGAAAACAAATTGCGGAGACAACTCAATCAATGCTCGATACCGCTCTTCACTTTGGCGCAGAGAGTCTTGAGTGCGACGTTTTTCCGCTTCTGCTCGGTAGCTTCGCTGCACATAGTGTTCGCGCTCAAACCCAATACTGGCAACCTGAGTGCCAAACTCCGCCAGTTGACATTCCCACTCTGTCGGCATTCGGGCTTGATCAAAACACAGCATCAGTGATCCGATCGACAAATTATCCACACCGATCACAGGCTGAGAATGACAAGCAAAAATCTCATGAGCAATGCACAAATTCCGCCATTCTTGCGACCAGCGATCGTCATGTGCGATATCGGCACAAGCGATCGGCTGACCCCGATACACCGCTTCCCCACAAGTTCCGATACACAAATCATTAATCGGCGCATCTTTCAGCCCTTGCCCAAATGAGGGCGGGAGAGTCGGACTAATGGATCTCTGAAAGCTCAGTCGTTGAGGATCTGTCAGGAGAAAACAGGTGCGGCTTCCTTGATTGAGCCGAGCGATAGCATCACACACAGCAGAAAGACACTCATCTAGAGCGCGTCCAGAAGCGATCATCTTCAACAGTCGATTCTGCTCAATGAGTATTTGTTGCGATCTCTCTGTCAGCAAGTTTGTGTCTTGCCGTTGAGCAATGCGAGTCTCTCCCTGTTGATCCATGAGTGTGCACGTTCTAAAGCAAATTTCTACGAATGCAGTTTGTGCAGTCTATACAGACTCTCTATCGAAAGGTGGAAATGGTCATCTCTCTTAAGGATGACCCGGAGCAAGCGATCGACCAAAGTAACAAGGGAAACATCCCATGACGTTTTATCTTCAATAGTGCCAGTTAGACGTGAGTATGTGAGATGAGAACGTTGATTGTGGGGTTTGTGTTGCTGATTGGATCGCCCGGATTCGCGGCAGACCTTGACCTCGATCCGAAAGTGATTCAAAACAGTCCAGTCCTGCAACGTTGGCAAAAACAAGTTCCCAATGTGACCGAAGCGATCAAAACCGATCCGAGTTTTCGCCCAAGAGTCCGAGTTGGCTACTCAGCCTCAGAATTAAATCTTGGAGTCGAAGATTTGCGAATCGATCGTACAAATTTCACCGCCAGCGCCAACTATCAACGCTCAAACTGGGGTGCAGATCTCCATTACTATGTTCGTCCACTCGGAAGTTACATTAATGTTGCGCCAGTCGTGGGATATCGCCATTTAGAAGCACAAGGACAAACGATCGACGGTGCAAATTTGGGCGTGAGGGCTTTGTTTGTTCTTTCTCGTGGCGGCGGCGCAGATATTAGCTTGACTCAAAGCTGGGTGGCTCCGTTTAGTGCAAATCAAACGGGACTGACGACTTTATCGATCGGTTACGCGCTCACTCACAATCTGAGGATCTCGACAGATTTTCAAAAACAGAATTCTCCGATTCAAAAAGAAAGCCGGATCGGAATCGGCTTGGAATGGATGCCTTAAGATAAAAGGTGTTCTGATTCTTTGAAAGTGCGATCGTGACTATTACTCCGCTTCCCCCCAATCGTTCTGTTTCGATTGAAAACCGCCCCGATGCGCTCGGCAGATTTGGCAAATTCGGCGGCAAGTATGTGCCCGAAACATTGATGCCCGCATTGGTCGAACTCGAAGCTGCTTACAGACAGTACAGTCAAGATCCAGAATTTCAAGCAGAACTCCAAGGACTGTTACGCGATTATGTCGGTCGTCCAAGTCCGCTCTATTTTGCCGAACGGTTAACAGAACATTACGCAAAACCGGACGGTACAGGCGCACAGATTTACCTCAAGCGCGAAGATTTGAACCACACCGGAGCGCACAAGATTAATAATGCGATCGCTCAAGCTCTCCTCGCGAAACGCATGGGCAAACAGCGAATCATTGCCGAAACCGGAGCCGGACAGCATGGAGTCGCAACCGCAACCGCCTGCGCCCGATTTGGCTTGAAATGCCTCGTTTACATGGGCGTTCACGATATGGAACGTCAATCGCTCAACGTTTTTAGAATGCGCTTGATGGGTGCGGAAGTTTGCCCAGTTGCATCAGGAACCGGAACGCTCAAAGATGCCACATCCGAAGCGATTCGGGATTGGGTGACGAATGTGGAGACAACGCATTACATTCTCGGCTCGGTGGCAGGCCCGCATCCGTATCCGATGATTGTGCGAGACTTCCACGCGATTATCGGTCAAGAAACGCGCGTGCAATGTCAGGAAAAATGGGGCGGTTTACCTGATATTCTGCTGGCTTGCGTCGGTGGCGGCTCGAATGCGATGGGACTCTTCCATGAATTTGTGGAAGAACCGAGCATTCGGATGATTGGTGTCGAAGCGGCGGGACATGGAGTGGAGACGGATAAACACGCGGCGACGTTAACGAAAGGACGGGTCGGGGTGCTGCATGGTGCAATGAGCTATTTGTTGCAAGACGAAGATGGTCAAGTGATTGAGCCGCATTCGGTGAGTGCAGGATTAGATTATCCGGGAGTTGGCCCTGAACATAGTTATCTGATGGAAGCAGGACGAGCGGAATACTATGCGGTGACGGATGAGCAAGCTTTAGCCGCGTTTCAGAAGCTTTCTCAGCTAGAGGGAATTATTCCAGCACTAGAGACAGCTCATGCGATCGCTTATCTCGATGCTCTCTGTCCTCAGCTTTCCGGCAGTCCCCGAATTGTGATCAATTGTTCGGGACGTGGGGATAAGGATGTCTTGAGCGTCTCGAAGCTTCTCAATCCTTAGAGAATTGCTCGATCAAGTTAGCCCGTCCGTGGTGAAAGTCAGGACGGGCTTTGTTTTTTGAGGAACGATCGCGCTTTTTACTCGAACGTTCACACTTTTTGTAGGAACGATCGCATCTTCTTTCTCATTCACTGATCGCGATTCATTCTTGGATCTTCTGAAGGTGGATGCCATCCTGCTTTAACCCAAAACCGTCTCGCAGTTGAGATCGCGCCTTCATTATGAAAATCATCATTTAGATCTAAGCGATCGCACGTTGCTCGACCCACAGACGTTATTCCCATAATTCGCAACCCATCTGCTGTCCAAACAAAATGTGCTGCCCAAGCTTGTTGACGCCGTTATTCCCATAATTCGCAACCCATCTGCTGTCCAAACAAAATGTGCTGCCCAAGCTTGTTGACGCGGATTAAACAAAGATTGCATCGTTTGAGTTTCCGCATCCATTCCAGTCGTGAAATTGTAGCGATATCCATTGCAACGCTGACACGCTAGCGCCAAATTCTCTACTTGATCTGAACCCCCTAACGATCGCGGCAAGATGTGGTCAATTTCAAACTGCGCCGCACTCGTCTCCTCTGAAGAATGACAGTATTCACACAAAAAATTTGCGCGTTCTCGCACCTGTCTGCGAACTGCTGCTGAAATCGTCATGATTCGGCGATAATTTTTGCATTCAACAGCGTGAAAATGCGATCGAGTTCCAAAATTCCCACTAATTCCGCCTCTTCATCCAGCGTTAACTCCGCTTCTTTTTTGCGCTGATTCAACTCATCTAACCGAGCCTGCAACTCAATCGTAAATTTGAAGAGATAGCGATCTCGCACCTTCGCCATTTGAATCCCTGTCTCTACCCACGAAGACGGCTGCACCATCGTTTGTGTAATCATGAGCGACCCAAAGAATGCTGCTTTCCTCCTCATTGTATTCGGCAAGTGCGATCACTCCCACACAACATCGACTCCGTGAACGAAAATGACCGAGATGAAGCACGATCGTAAAACCGCCACGACTCAAAGATCCTCACCCCTTGATCCCCCGTTCCCCGTAAGATATGGGGTGAAGTGTCAAACAAACAACCCGTGAAAGCAATCACCCTTCTTGGTTCAACTGGATCGATCGGGACACAAACGCTCGATATTGTGTCGCAGCATCCGGAGCAGTTTCGCATCGTCGGAATGGCAGCAGGACGCAATGTGGCGTTATTCGCGCAGCAGATTCGCACGTTTCGCCCAGAGATCGTAGCGATTTGCGAAGAGAGTAAGCTGGCGGAATTAAAAGAAGCGATCGCAGATCTCACTCCGCAACCGATCATTCTCTCTGGCGAAGCAGGTGTCGTCGAAGTGGCACGTTACGGAGATGCAGAATCAGTAGTGAGCGGGATTGTCGGTTGTGCGGGATTGTTGCCAACGATCGCAGCGATCGAAGCCAAGAAAAATATTGCCTTAGCAAACAAAGAAACCATCATTGCGGGTGCGCCTGTCGTGTTGCCGCTGATGCAAAAACATGGCGTAAAGATGCTTCCAGCCGATTCGGAACATTCTGCAATTTTTCAATGTTTGCAAGGCGTTCCAGAAGGCGGATTAAAGAAGATTATTCTAACGGCTTCGGGTGGTTCGTTCCGCGATTTGCCTGTAGAGAAATTGGCATCGGTGACAGTTGCAGATGCGCTAAAACATCCGAATTGGACAATGGGACGCAAGATTACGATCGATTCCGCCACGCTGATGAACAAAGGCTTGGAGGTGATCGAAGCACATTATTTATTCGGAGTAGACTACGACGATATTGAAATTGTGATTCATCCGCAGAGCATCATTCACTCACTGATTGAACTGCAAGATACATCCGTGTTAGCACAATTGGGATGGGCGGATATGCGGCTGCCGTTGTTGTATTCGCTGTCGTATCCCGATCGCATTCCGACCACTTGGGAACGATTGGATCTTGTGAAGTTGGGGACGCTGACCTTCCGAGAGCCGGATCACGCGAAGTATCCTTGCATGAAGTTGGCATATGCAGCAGGTCGAGCGGGCGGCTGTATGCCTGCGGTGCTAAATGCGGCGAATGAACAAGCAGTCGCGCTGTTTCTAGAAGAGAAGATTCGGTTCTTGGATATTCCACGATTGATTGAAGAAACCTGCGATCGCTACACCACTCAAAATCGCTCAACGCCAACGCTAGAAGAGATTTTGGCGGCGGATGAATGGGCGCGTCAGACCGTTGTTTCTGCGAGTCAATTGGTGGAGGTTTAGAAGAATGCGATCGTCTGAAAAGGGCGATCGTTTCTCTCTAGTTGCGATTAAGCAAGTTTCATTAATGTGGGAGAATGGAGCGGCTAAACCGAGAAATTAAAGCGACTGAAAGCTTTGATTGAGAAAGAATAAGGAATGCGGATGACTGCTACGAAATCATCGGACTCTAGCTATAAAAATGCGTTCAAAGCGCAGGTACGATCGTATTTCGATCGCATTGCCGCAGATCTCGATCGCTGGAATCAACGCAACCGCTATTACTATCAAGATCTCGATCGCTTACATCAGTTTTTTATCCCATCAGGTAGCCGCGTTTTAGAAATCGGTTGTGGAACCGGATCGCTTCTCGCAGCGCTTGATCCAGCCGTTGGAGTCGGGATTGATTTTTCTCGATCGATGATTGATCTCGCTCAGGCAAAATATCCGCATTTACAGTTTTACTGTTTGGATGCCGAGACGCTTAGAATCGAAGATTTGCCAGAGTCTCAGTTCGATTTCATTGTGCTTTCGGGCGTTTTAGGACATCTAAGCGATGTGCAGCAAGTTTTGGCGAATTTGCAACCGTTTTGTCATTCTCGAACTCGATTGATTCTGACGTTTCACAACTTCTTATGGCAGCCCTTATTGCACTTTGCTGAGAAAGTGGGTCAACGTCGTCCGCAACCTCCTCAAAGCTGGCTTTCGATGAATGATGTTGCAAACTTGCTTGAGATTACGGGTTATTTGTCATTGCGATCGGGTCGTCGGTTTCTGTTTCCCAAACCCGTTCCACTGATTGCGCCGTTGTTTAATCGAGTGTTGGCGCATTTGCCGATTTTGAATCATTTTTGTTTGACCAATTATATTGTGGCAAAGCCGCAGTTGGGATCGAATCGCGATCGCGATTCTTGCTCGGTGATTGTGCCTGCTCGAAATGAAGCGGGCAATATTCGAGGTGCGATCGAGCGCTTGCCGCAGTTGGGAAGCTATACAGAAGTGATTTTTGTTGAGGGACATTCGCAGGACGACACTTGGGGCGAAATTCAGCGCGTCGTGCAGGAAGGGCATCCGAAATTTACGATCAAGGCGTTTCAGCAAAGCGGGAAAGGAAAGGCGGATGCGGTGCGGTTGGGATTTGCTGAGGCAACGGGCGATATTTTGATCATTCTTGATGCAGATTTGACAGTACAGCCGGAAGATTTGCCGCATTTTTATGAAGTGATTGCCAGCGATCGAGGCGAATTTGTCAACGGTTCGCGATTGGTGTATCCGCGATCGGGAAAAGCCATGCCCTGGCTAAACAATTGGGCGAATAAGTTCTTTAGCTTGATGTTTTCATTTCTATTGGGGCAATCGATTAAAGATACACTGTGCGGCACGAAAGTATTGCGGCGAAGCGATTACGAGAAAATTGCGGCGGGAAGGAGTTATTTTGGCGATTTCGATCCGTTTGGCGATTTTGACCTTTTATTTGGGGCAACAAAATTGGGGCTGCATCTCGTCGATGTGCCTGTCCGATATCAACCCCGGATCTATGGTTCGTCAAACATTGCTCACTTTCGCGAAGGACTGATTCTGTTGCGGATGTGTCTCTATGCCTCGCGAAAGATTAAGTTTTTTTAGCAATTTGGTAATCGTATCCTCGCTCTGAATCTTGTATCTTAGTTGAAGCTTGAATTTGGTGTGATGGTGTGCGATTAGGTAAAAGCTGAATGAAGAAATCTTGGAACCCGATCGAGACTTGGGCGCAACTGAAAAGCCCGCGTCCAACGCGCCCTGCACAAAGTCATGCTCAAACCTGGCAAAATTCAACTTCCACCCGCTTGAATGCGATCGAGACTTGTTCGATCGTGCTTCCGGTGTACAACGAGCAAGCCTGTATTCGCCAAACGTTTGAAGCGATCCTGCGCTATTTGGAGACGCATCCGAATTTTACGTTTATTTTTGTGAATGACGGGTCAAGCGATCGTACAAAAGAAATTATTGCTGCCGGAATTCACCTTGCAAAAATGCCGCAAATTCAATTGATTTCCTATCAACCGCGTGCAGGAAAGGGATATGCAATTCGGCGCGGGGTTGAGTATGCAGACGGCGATTTGATTTGCTTTCTCGATAGCGACTTAGCGTATTCATTAGCGCACTTAGATCTCTTAGTTAAGAAGCTGCAAACTTGTGATGTCGTGATCGGCAATCGTAGCCTAATGAGGAGCAGTCAGAAAGATGTCAAACCGAGTCGAAAAATTGCGGACAAAATCTTCAATTTCCTATCGCGTAAGATTTTGAATCTGCAATACAGTGATATGCAGGCGGGGCTAAAAGGATTTCGCAAATCGGCTGCAAAGAAGCTATTTTTTTATCAAACATTAACCGGATTTTCGTTTGATGTGGAGCTAATGTATTTAGCAGAAAATTGGGGATATTCGATCGGAGAAATTCCGGCAAAAGTTTCTGAGAAACATCAGAAAAAATTGTCGAAAGTGAATTTGATCCAAGACTCGATTAAAATGCTTCTGGATTTGCTCAAAATTCGATTCAATGATCAGCTAGGTCGATATCAATAATGTCTTGGTTAAATCTCTTATCGTTTGCTGGAATTTTTGCGCTATGTGGAATTGCATGGCTTGGTTCCGAAAACCGCCGCGTGATTCCGTGGAAAGTGGTTCTCTGGGGCATCGCGCTACAACTGATTTTAGGATTGCTGGTGTTTACGTTTCCGGTGACGCGCTTCATTATCAGCGTCATTAGTAACAGCATCAATGCCGTTTTGGATGCAACTGAAGCAGGCGCACGATTTTTGTTTGGGTCGCTGCTGGTTCCAGATTTGAATGCGACTCCGGGGCCGATTCTGGTCGGACGTTGGATCGCACGTACCGTTACTCCTGCTTATGTTCCCGTCGCAGGCGATCGCTTAAGTCCTGAGAATCTCAATTTGGGCTATATGTTTGCGTTTCGAGCCTTGCCCTCGGTGATTTTCTTTAGTGCATTGATGTCATTGCTGTACTACATTGGCGTAATTCAGCCGATCGTCAAATTTTTTGCGAAGATCTTTCGTCGATCGATGAATCTGAGCGGTGCAGAAGCATTAAGCGGCTCCGCTAATATTTTTGTTGGAATCGAATCTGCATTGGTGATCCGACCATATCTCGCTAGCATGACCCGGAGCGAACTCTGTGCCATTCTCACCGCTTGTTATGGCAGTATTGCTTCTACCGTTCTCGCGCTCTATGCCGGACTATTGCGCCCAGTATTCCCGAACATTACAGGGCATTTAGTTTCAGCATCATTTATGGCGATTCCGGCCTGTTTCGTGATTTCTAAACTACTCGTTCCTGAAACAGAAGTCCCAAAAACACTGGGAGCCTTGCCGGAAGAAGATCCCGAAAACGATCGCTTCACTTCAGAACGACCATCGAGCGCAATGGAAAGTGTGATCGTCGGCGCAATGGACGGGGTAAAACTGGCAATCTCGATCGCGGCTCTTTTGGTCGCGATTCTTGGACTTGTCGCTTTAATCAATCTTTTCTTTGCTAATCTCGCTGGACTTGCAACTAGTAGTAATCTCTTTGTCAGACGAATTGGATTAATTTTCCAAATCGTGACGCTGCAAAACATTGTGGGTGCGTTGTTCCTGCCGCTAACATTTCTGACAGGCGTTTCTGCAAACTGGAACGAAATTTGGCAAGCATCGGTGTTAATCGGGCGGCGATTGTTAGAAACGGAAGTTCCGGTCTATCAGCAATTGGGCGTGTTGGCGAGCCAGGGAACGATTAGCGATCGGGCTTTACTGATCATTAGTTACTGTCTTTGCGGTTTCGCTCACTTGCCCTCAGTCGGTATCTTTGTCGGCGGCTTTTCGAGCTTGATTCCGTCGCGCCGCAAAGATCTTGCAAGTATTGGCTGGAAAGCACTCTGGGCGGCAACGTTAGCAACACTAATGATCGGATGTGTTGCAGGTGTTTTTTACTTTGGCAATCCATCGGTTTTGAGAGGATAAAACGATGAAACGTAGTTGGCTGATTGGATGTTTCGCAGTTGCGGTTCTTCTGTTTACAACGCTCTCTAGTATTGCTCAAACCCCATCGCCTTCACCTACGGGCGCATTGGGAGTCCCGGTTGCCCCGATTCCGGTCGATCCGTCGCTGCCGTCAAACCGTCCTGCACTTCCGACCGCTTCTCCCTCTCCGACTGCTTCCCCGCAAGCTTCACCCACCGCAACGCCGCCAGTCATCCCGATCGCGCCTGTAACACCTTCTTTACCTGCGGCTGCGACGGCTCAACCGCTCCCTGTCAGCGGCGATTACAAAGATCCAAACAATCGCTTTACGGTTGGAATTCTTCAGGGATATAAAGTGAGTCCTTTAGCGGGAACAGTGCTAATCGAAGCCCCAGACGGCAATTTGGCTTACAGCGTCTTGGCTCAACCGCAATCGCAACTCGGCGTAACCGGAGGCGTGATTCCGAACGAAGCACTAGTGACAGCGGCGCAAAATGCGTTTCGACAAGGCGAAGGATTTCAGACCGGAGAAGTTCGATCGATTCCCGGTGGAGTCCAAATCGATTGGACGGGAAATTTGACGATCGCAGGTCAAACGCAACCCGTCGGAGGCGTGATCCTGGCACGTCAAGCGAATAATAATGTTTTGCTTGCCTTGATTGCGGCGACGAATGTGGGGGGCGATCGCGTTTTGGGTGCGGCATCTGCGCTATCGGATAGTCTACGCGCTAGTTAAAGAAATCTATCGTGTACTCACAAGTTTTTTGATCGGTCATTGCCAAAATGCTCGCCCCCTAAATCCCCCATTCTGGGGGATTTAGGGGGCTGAAGCCGACTGGAACGGAGCGATGACCGATTTTGCATACACAGTAGGTTGAAGAAATAGGGGCAGTTTTACCCGCCCGCTTCTATTCCTATCCCATTCGCACTAAAGCTGAGATTTTGGCAAGCTTATCGGGTTCTAATCCCTCAAGCTCATCGATCGATAACCACTTCTCTCGCACCAATCTCGCAAACACAAAGAGCAAACCAGAGTATCGATAGTCGTACTTGCCATCGATCTCATGGCGTTTTGCGCTCAAAAAATCATGCAGTTGCCAAACTTCACTCACGTCTGAGATAGTTTGTGCTTTTTCAGTCACCGTTTGAATTAAGGTATCAATCTCTCGCTGATGCGCTCGATCGAAGGCGGATTGAGAAATTTCTTTTTCGGTCGTAGACCATTGAATATCAGTCACTTGCATTTCTAAACTCGAATCGCAGTCCCAAAGATTTGTACAATAGTGAGCGCTCTTCAAGTAGAGCGCTCATTGAGAAGACTATCAACGATCGCTCAGTAATTTCCTACCGAATCAAATTCAGCAGTTCTTTGGGCGAAGCGAGTAAATCGATCGCCACAAAGAAGATTTTGCCTTGAGGATTGATCAAGAATCTCCAAGCCATGTTCATCCCAACCGCAGCACCAAACCAAGGAGTCTGCACTTTTCCGGTGACTTTGATTTGAGTGTAACCGTCGTCTGCTGGCTCAGTTACGCCGCGCTCAGGCATCAGATTGAGATTTTGACACTCTTCTCTAAAGAACCGCATGACCGCTTCTTTTCCTACGATCGGTCTTTGGAAAGGCGGTTGCAGTGCGCCATCGGGTGCAAACAATTCAATTAACACATCAAAATCGTTGGCGTTCATGTTGTCCATGTATTTCAACACGGTCGAATTGTTGATGCCTTCGATTTTGACCTGGGTGCGTTGAGACTGATCTTTGGGCGCGGTCACAGGCTCAACTACGCGCGTAAACTCACCGAGTTTGTTGGGATCGTATCCCATATCTACCACCGAGTTCCGCAAGACGGTAATTTGCTGACCTTGATCCATCTCTCTCAAGGCTTGCAGCACTGCCGACGCATTTGCAGAAAGCTCGTAACCCGTCGGAATCGGGGCAACGATGCCTTGCTCCATCCATTCTCCAAGCTGGAACCAGAAGCCGAGTTTGATGTTGGGCGACCAAACTCCATAAGTGCGGCAAATGGGCGTGTCTGCACGATTCGCGAGGTCGCACATCACTTGCGTTTGCTCAGGAAACGTCATCTTTTTGATTTGCTCTAATGTCGGTTCTGCAAACTGCATACTCGCAGCACCCGGAGCTGCTACCGTCACAGTTTTACCCATTTCTAAATAAGCGAACCAAGTCCAGGCCAGTTGATCTTCCGCACTGAGTTGATTGAATCGAGCAGTCGTTGCGGGCACAGCATCCGCCGAGAGCGTATTAGGGAAAATACTACGGGCTGAATCAATGGTAATCGGCATAATTTAAGACCTAGAGTGTGGAACGGGTCGCGGAAAACTCGATCTAACACCGTAGACCGCTTCGTTTTCCTGCTACGGTATAAAGTATCATAATTCGTGACATATTAGTTAATTATTCTTTACAATATCTCTCATAAAACACATCTTTTTTCACAAACACTGTAGATCGAGGGTTGAATCCAGGATTTTTCATAAATATCTCCAATGCGTGGGATATCAAGGCTTACAGTTCTTAGAATAGAGGAAGACATCTTAAAGATTTGTATCAAATAGGGAGGAGCAGCATGACTCCTGCGGTGCTAATTGAAAAGTTACAGAAGCGTTATGGAGCCGTAGAAGCGGTGAAAGACGTTTCGTTAGAGGTTCAAGCAGGCGAAATCTTTGGGCTTTTGGGCCCGAATGGGGCAGGCAAAACGACGACGTTACGCTGTCTTTGTACGCTGACCGAGCCGGATGCAGGCAAAGTCGAAGTTTCGGGAGTTAGCGCGATCGACAATCCGCGTGCAGCCCGACAGCGGTTGGGCTACGTGGCGCAAGAAGTCGCGATCGATAAAGTTCTCACGGGTCGCGAACTGCTCGAACTCCAAGCGGCTCTGTATCATTTGCCGAAGCAGACGATCAAACCCCGAATTGCTGAGGTTTTGAATCTGCTCGGACTCGATGAATATGCAGATAAAAAAAGCGGCACTTATTCTGGTGGGTTAAAAAAGCGGTTGGATCTCGCAGCCGGATTGCTTCATCAGCCTGATGTTTTGGTGTTAGACGAACCGACCGTCGGACTCGATATTGAAAGCCGAGTTGCCGTGTGGAACTTTCTTCGACAGTTGCGCGAACAAGGCACAACGGTTTTAATCACAAGCCATTACTTAGAAGAAATCGATGCGCTTGCCGATCGAGTCGCAATTATCGATCGAGGAATTGTGATTTCATCGGGAACGCCTTCTGCCCTCAAAGATCAAGTGGGTGGAGAGCGAATTACTCTGCGAATTCGGGAATTTTCGCCCCTCGACGAAGCCCAAAAAGCGAGATCGCTGCTCGAATCTCTGCCGATGGTTCAAGAAGTGATTATTAACGGAGCGCAGGGCAATTCGTTAAACTTAGTGGTCGCTCCAAATAGTGATGCGTTGACGACGGTTCAGCAAGCTCTTCAGCAAGCGGGACTCCCAACCTTTGGAATCGCTCAATCTCGTCCGAGTTTAGACGATGTATATCTTGCAGCGACGGGGCGAACGTTAATGGATGCCGAATTAGCGGCAGCCGGAAGCCGAGATCCGAAAGCGGAACGCAAGCAAAGTATGAGATAACCCCCATTTCGAGATGGTTTTGTTGCAATGTCATTCACGATTTAATTATGAGTACAACCATTACCCCTGCAAAGGCTTCATTAGAGCAAAAAACCGCGATCGCTCAACCGAATCTTTTCGGTGAATTTCTTCAAGAGACATTCGCAATGACGCGACGGTTATTTATTCAGCTTCAGCGCCGTCCGTCTACGCTGGTTGCAGGCATTATTCAGCCGTTGATGTGGCTCGTTCTGTTTGGTGCGCTGTTTCAGAATGCACCGAAAGGATTGTTTGGGGATCAAGTGAATTACGGACAGTTCTTAGGAGCTGGCGTGATCGTGTTTACAGCATTCGGCGGCGCATTAAATGCGGGACTTCCCGTGATGTTCGATCGAGAATTTGGTTTTTTAAATCGATTGTTAGTCGCACCGTTAGCATCGAGATTCTCGATCGTGATGGCTTCTGCGATTTTCATCACGACGTTGAGCTTGATTCAAACCGCAGCGATCGTAGTGACGAGTGCCTTTTTAGGTGCAGCATTGCCAGATCCGCTCGGGCTTGCATTGGTCGGATTGATCGTTTTACTGTTGGTCGTTGCGGTCACAGCGTTAAGTTTGGGTTTGGCGTTTGCGCTACCGGGACATATTGAATTGCTTGCCGTGATTTTTGTCACGAATTTACCGTTACTGTTTGCAAGTACCGCGCTCGTTCCGTTGTCGTTTATGCCGAAGTGGTTGCAAATTGTCGCAACATTGAATCCGTTAAGTTATGCGATCGAGCCAATTCGTTACCTCTATCTACACCCGGATTGGAGCTTTGGCAGTGTGATCATGCAGGCTCCTTTCGGTAGTGTGACGTTGGGTGGAGCGTTGCTGATTTTGGTTGGACTTTGTGCGGTCGCGCTTGTCAGTGTTCAACCGCTGATGAAACGCCGATTGGCTTAACTTTCTAATCAAATCGAAATTGGGCAAAGGTAGAATCTAGACTACCTTTGCCCGATTTTTTATGACACGATCGATTATTGTTTTCGGCAGCATCAATATGGATCTCGTGGCGCGAGTTCCCCAATTGCCTCAACCTGGAGAAACCTTATCTGGGTACTCTTTTGCGACGGTTCCGGGAGGGAAAGGGGCAAATCAAGCGGTCGGCGTGGCGAAACTGGGTGGATCAAGTCGGATGATCGGGCGCGTTGGAGAAGATGCGTTTGGGGCGGAATTGCTAAAAAGCCTGCAAGATGCGGGCGTGCAAACGGATTTGATTACGGTCGATCGCACGATTTCATCTGGTGTTGCAATGATTGCAGTAGATGATCGCAGTGAGAATCACATTATCGTGATCCCTGGTGCTAACGGAAATGTTGATACAAGCGATGTCGATCGACTCAAATCAGTGTTGACGAACTCATCAATTTTGCTGTTGCAGCTTGAGATTCCGATCGCGATCGTAGAATCTGCGGCAACGATCGCAAAACAAATCGGTGCAACCGTGATTCTTGATCCTGCACCCGCACCCGCGAACTTTCCAGAGCCGCTTTATCCGCTGATTGATATTTTGACTCCAAACGCGATCGAGACGGCTCAACTCGTAGGATTTCCGATTCAGAATCAATCCGATGCCGATCGTGCGGCAACAGTGCTGCAACAGAAAGGAGCCAAAACGGTTGTGGTCAAACTTGGCTCTCAAGGAGCATTTTGCGCCACGGAACACGATCGCTTCTTTGTTCCAGCTTTTCCGGTAGAAGCAATCGATACGGTGGCGGCGGGAGATGCGTTTAATGCGGGATTGGCAGTTGCGCTGTCGGAAGGATTGCCGATCCAAGATGCGATCGTGTGGGGAGCAGCATCGGGAGCGCTTTCGGTGACAAAATCTGGGGCACAGTCTTCATTAGTTCATCGATCGACGTTTGATGCGTTTTTGAATCAAATGCAAAAACCCTGAGCCGAATACGACACAGGGCGGACTTCTGAACCAAACCTTACCAGAGAGGGGAGAGTAAGCTGAGTAAGCTTTAGATATTCAAACTATAGAAAAATTGATTTCATTCCGTCCCTTTCTTTGGAGTAGAATCGTAACCTAACAAAAGTTAGAGCAATTGATTTAGCAACTACTGCTATCGGTTGAATTCAACAAGGAATGTACGTTAGCGTACTTAAATTTTTGAATTATCCCGTAGATGTTTAGAAAGAATCAATCTGATTCATAAAAGATTGCGTGATCCCATCGAAGCAGTAGATTAGAAGATGCGGTGGTTGTTCTAGAAAACCCTCGTTCTCCCCCTTTGGATGGAAGACGTTCTCTATCGTGAGACGTAGGCTAGGTTTTACTTTGAATTCTAAAAAAATTCCTCTAACGCTTTTCTTCGCTTGGGTAGCAGTTAAAAATGGAATCGTTGCAGCAAATTAACATCTTTGTAGTGGATGACGATCCTGATACGCGGGATCTCTTGCGATTTATGCTGGAGGAAGAAGGCGCGATCGTAACCGTAGCGACCAATGCGAAAGAAGCACTGTCCCTTCTAAAGAAGGAACTTCCAACGATTTTGGTCAGCGATGTCGCAATGCCCGAAATGGACGGATTTCAACTGATTGAGCAAGTGCGTGAATTGCCCCAATGTGCAGAACTTCCCGCGATCGCGCTAACTGCATACGCACGAGAAGAAGACCGTCAGCAAGCAATCCATTCCGGTTTCAATGATTACTTGACAAAACCTGTCGATCCGCTTGAATTAATGCGCCTAATTCAGCGATACTGCATACCGAGCTAGTTAAATTACTCATTTACTCTGTGTAGTTTAATGTAGTTTAATCAATTCGATTTGCACTTGTTTCATTTGATTAGTTTTAATGTTTCCTGAGTCTTCGCTCAAGATTTTAATCGTTAGCGACGATGAATTTGATCGTCACTATTTATCGGATGATCAATTTGTCATTTTAGACGCAACTTCTGCCAGCGATGCTCTCAGGATTTGTCGCACAGAATCGATCGACTTAATTTTATTAAATTCTCTATTCTTAGGAAGTAGCGAACTTTCATTAATAGCAGAAATTAAAACAACATTCGGAAGCTCATCTCCGCCGATCCTGGTGATGACTAGCGAGGAAAGTGAATCGATCGCAGTTCAAGCACTTGAACAAGGGGCGGAAGATTATCTAATCCGCAGTCAAGTCACAGCAAGCAGACTGAATTGCGTGGTGCGAAGAGCGATCGAGAATGCACACCTAAAACGCGAACTTGCCCAAACTCAGCAGGCACTACACGAAAGCCAACGCTACAGTCAGCGGCTCACCGAAGCGATTCCTGGAATTCTCTACATCTATGATTTGGTTGGAAATTGTAATGTTTACACAAATCGCCGAGTTACAGATCTACTCGGATACACACCAGAGCAAGTTCGAGAAATGGGGAGCGACATTTTACCGAAGCTAATTCATCCTGAAGATCTCGATCGAGTTCCGCTACATTTTTCACAGTTCCAAACTGCGCGGGATGATCAGATGTTTGAGTTTGAATATCGAATGCGAAATGCTCAGGGTGAATGGTGCTGGCTGCACACACAGGAAGTTGTATTTCGTCGATCGACTGATGATGGAACGCCTGATCAAATTCTGGGAATCGCTCAACAAGTCATGCAGCGAAAAATGGCGGAGCTTTCTCTGGCTCGATCGAATGAACGATTTGAGCTTGCAGCCGACGCGATCAATAGCCTGATTTACGAATTAGATCTCACGACAGGGTGGGTTGAACGGACTCGCGGATTGGTGAATGTCGTTGGATATTTGCCAGAAGAAGCGGAACCTACCGCGCAATGGTGGCAAGATCTGATTCACCCGGACGATCTAAATTCAACAACTTTGAACGAATTGATCGAACAGGTGAAGCACCTCGATCGATACAAAGGTGAGTATCGAGTGCGACACAAAGACGGGCATTACGTCTGGGTACAAGAACAAGGAATTATCGTTCGCGATGGGGCTAGACAACCGATTCGTATCATCGGCAATACGAATGATATCAGCCAACGCAGAGCGGCAGAGCAGGCATTGCGAGAAAGTGAAGCGAAATTTCGACGGCTGGCAGACTCGAATCTGATCGGAATCTTCTTTGCTGATTTTACCGGGCGAATCTATGAAGCAAATGATGCGTTTCTAGACTTGCTCGGCTACACGCACGAGGAGCTAGAGGCGGGCATCCTCAACTGGCAAACAATGACGCCACCGGGATACGAAGCTCAAGCCCAAGAAGTCGAAGCACAGCTAAGGGCTTCTGGTATTGCGGTTCCTTCTGAGAAAGAGTACTTCCACAAAGACGGCTCTCGCGTTCCGATTTTGATCGGCACAGCGATTTTGGAAGGTCACGAACGCGACGGGTATAGCATCTGTTTTGTGATGGATTTGCGCGATCGTAAACGGGCACTTCAAGAGCGAGAAAAGCTCCTGATTGAAGCCCAAACTGCCCGCGCTGAAGCAGAATCCATCAACCGAAGCAAAGATGAATTTCTCGCAGTCGTCTCTCACGAACTGCGATCGCCGCTCAATTCGATTCTAGGTTGGGCAAAGCTGCTTCAAGCCCGCACGTATGATCCTGAAACGGTGAGTCGTGCCCTTTCTACGATCGAGCGCAATGCTCAAGCACAATCCCAACTGATTGAAGATCTGCTCGATGTCTCCCGCATGATTCACGGAAATCTCCGAATTACACTTGCTCCGGTACATCTTGCTCCGATCGTAGAAATCGCGATCGCAAATGTGCAGCTTGCCGCAGACGCGAAAGAAATTATCGTGCGATCGCAGATTGAACAATCGATCAATCTGGTTCTAGGTGATCCCCACCGATTGCAGCAAGTAATTACTAATTTGTTAACCAATGCGGTTAAATTTACTCCAAACAGCGGTCGTGTTCATGTCATGTTGGGGATTGCGATCGACGATTCCTCGATCGTTGAAATTGCCGTTCGCGATACTGGAAAAGGAATCGATGCGGAATTTTTACCTCATGTGTTCGATCGATTTACTCAAGCTGAAAGTGATTCGAGTCGATCAAAGGATGGATTGGGTTTGGGGCTAGCAATTTCGCGTCACTTAGTAGAGTTGCATCAAGGTACAATTCGCGCTGAAAGTCCTGGAACAAATCAAGGTGCAGTTTTTACGGTGCGATTGCCTTTGATTCTGGATTGACGATCGAGAACTAAATCACTTTGATCACTGTAAAGGTGGCTCTTCTCACTCCAAGTCGCTACTGTGTATGCACAACTATGTTTATCGCTTCGTTTGGGTCGGCTTCTGCCCCCTAAATCCCCCATTCTGGGGGACTTTGAGCAGAGAAATTTCAGAACCCCAAAAAGCTTTTAAGATTCTAAGTCCCCCAGAATGGGGGGACTTAGGGGGCGAACACTTTAGCAATAACAGATCGATCGCGAGACTTGTGCATATAGAGTAGCTCCCAACCTGGGAGAGAACTTGCAACAAAAAACCCTTTGCCGCAACAGCAAAGGGAGAACTTAGAAGAGAGTAGTCATAGACAATTAAGCGTTAAGCATTCGGCAGAGTTGAGCTTGTATAGGCATCTGCCACAACAAATGCAGGAACGCGAGAACCGTAGTCGATCGAGTTTCCGGTGATCGATTCTGAAAGCTTTTCAAACGACTCCGATCGCCAATTGCGAGCATGAATCGGCTTGGATTGTTCTCCCAAAAAGTAAGTCAACGAACCCAACAGAGCAACCGCGACCCAACCCACAACCAATAAACTGATGAGAATAAACATCTGCGGCTCCTGTAACGTTCTGTTTCCTTATGTAAATTAATGTAACAGAAACTTGCCACAATTAGCAAATTACTCATTTGTCGTGATAACCGAACCCTAGTTTTTAAGCGCCAAACTCTTTCGGTAATGTGATTCGCGATCGCGTAACAATCCTTGGATCTCTAATCTGCGCCCGCGATCTAAGATAAAGACAGTCGCGTTTGGCAAAGTGAGTTATCGAAACCGTCTACGGAAACCTCAACGGCTTGAAAACAAGCCAACTTAAACAGCTACAGCGGTTGTATCATCAACGCTTACCCGGAGATCGCATCACTACCGCCGAGTTTGCTCAACGGATCGCCGCAATTAGCTCAGAAATCAGTCAGCCTGTCTGTACCTACGTCAATCGTCGAGGTCAAGTGATTCGAGTCGGCGTGGGAACGCTGCGACAAACTCAAATTCCGATGCTAGAACTTCCACGTTATGGGGCAGAGCGGCTCTGTGGGATTCGCTGTATTGCAACGCAACTGAAGCAAGATCCGCCCGGAGAATCGATGCTGACGGTCATGGCGCTTCAGCGATTAGATGCGTTTGTAGCATTGACGCTAACCGGGGGTGGATTTGAGCGTAGAGGCGGCGGCGCGACGGGATATGTGAGAGGTGTTTATCTGGCGCATTTAGTTCCGCATCCAGAGGCAAATTGGACAATTTCACCGCCGCTGAGTTTGGACACTGTGGCGGAGCAGGACTTTCTCTCACTGGTCGAGGGACTCGAAGAAGAGTTTCGGCGGGAGTATGTCGCGCAGCAAGTCGATCGAGATCATGATCAAGTGCTGATTGTGGGATTGCAAACGGATAGTCGATCGACGCAAATTTTCAAAACAGGTTTAGAAGAACTGGCGCGACTGGTGGAAACCGCAGGCGGCGAAGTGCTAGAAACCATGACGCAAAAACGCCCTCGTCCTCATCCTCAAACGGTTGTGGGAGAAGGAAAAATTCAGGAAATTACCTTAGCAGCTCAAACGATCGGGGCAAATCTAATTGTGTTCGATCGCGATCTTTCCCCTGCTCAAATCCGCAATTTAGAAACGCAAATTGGGCTGCGAATTGTCGATCGTACTGAAGTGATTCTTGATATTTTTGCTCAACGCGCTCAGTCTGGAGCTGGAAAACTCCAAGTCGAACTGGCTCAGCTTGAATATATGCTGCCAAGACTGACAGGACGCGGACAAGCAATGTCTCGACTCGGTGGCGGGATTGGGACACGAGGCCCTGGAGAAACTAAGCTTGAAACCGAACGTCGATCGATTCAGCGTCGAATTACTCGACTCCAGCAAGAAGTCAATCAGCTTCAGGCACATCGCGCCCGACTGAGACAGCGAAGACAACATGAAGAAGTTCCCTCGATCGCAGTAGTCGGTTATACCAATGCAGGTAAATCAACGCTACTAAATGCTTTAACGAATGCCGAAGTTTATACGGCTGATCAACTGTTCGCAACACTCGATCCAACGACTCGACGCTTAACCGTAACAGATTCAGAAACGCTCGGCAGCACACAGATTCTACTAACTGATACCGTCGGATTTATACATGAGTTACCGCCGTCGTTAATGGATGCGTTTCGAGCAACTTTAGAGGAAGTGACCGAAGCGGATGCACTATTGCACGTCGTAGATTTATCGCATCCTGCTTGGCAAACTCAGATTCGAGCAGTGATGCAAATCCTGTCCGAAATGCCGATTACTCCCGGCCCTGCACTGTTGGCGTTTAACAAAATCGATCAAGTCGATGCCGAACAACTCGCGATTGCGCGTGAAGAATTTCCACAAGCGGCATTTATTTCAGCACACGAACGCTTAGGACTGGAAACGCTCCGACAGCGCTTGTGTCACCTGATTCGTTACGCCATGACAAATTAGAAATTTAAACGCAAAAAAGCCCTCGATCGAGGGCTTTTTTGCACGATTGATTTTAACGATCGCGAATTCAATCACTTCCATCATTGCGGGGTTGTCTTGCCCTCACCCCAACCCTCTCTCATTTTGGGAGAGGGAGCAAGACGAAATCCGGTTCCCCTTCTCCCAAAATGGGAGAAGGGGCTAGGGGATGAGGGCGAAGATCTCAGCGTTCACTAATTTATTTTCCTAAGCGTGTTTTACCAAAGTTCCAATCTCAGACTGAATTGGCAGAACATTCAAAGTATCTAATGTTGAGCAGTATTTCAAATCTTCCAGACAGTGCAATCGCAGCAATCGCTTCCCGTGACTCGCGTGATGCAGCAAACCGAGTAAATCATCCTGCCACCGTTGATACAGTGCAACCGCGCCCACCGTTTCATCATTGCCCACTAATTCTTCAAGCGAACACCCCAATCGATCTGCAACACTTTGTACGATCGCGCCCGCGCAGACCGTATCTTCTAGCGCAAACGAGCCTTCCCAACCCGCACCCACGATCCAAACTGCTTCCGGTTGATGCTCAACCAAATAGTCCACCACAGCATGACGGTTGATCAATGCCGCTGCTAACACGCTCGGAGAAGCCTGAATTTTTTGCAGTGCCCGCGTTCCGTTCGTCGTGCTGATAAATAATTGCTTTCCGCCCATCAGTTCGGGTGTGCAATCAAGCGGTGAATTACCGAGATCACAACCTGCCACTTTACTGCCGCCGCGTTCTCCTGCTCTGAGGCGCTTTTCGGGTAAGACTGACTCACTTTCGTGAACCAGCTTTTCCATGTCACTAAACACATGAACCGCATCTGCGCCTGCCGAAAGCGCGGTCACGATCGTACTCGTTGCCCGTAAAACATCAATCGCGATCGCACAATCAGCAGCGTTTTGTATCGGCGTGAGTTCGGGCGTGTGAAAGACAGAAAATTTCATAGGGTGTAGAGGGGTGGGACTGCGTGGACTTGACAAATTGAAGGGGGTCGCAGCCTTCAGGATACTAAATGCGCGACGAAGTTATGAAATACATCTTAACGGTATGCGATAGAGTCTAATCAATGGTTGCCCAGAGGCGCTATTGCGTATACGGTATGAGTGATTGTGAAGACGATCATGCGGATCGTAATGATTCTTGAACAAAATTAGATTGATTGAACGCTCATAATCTCTCTAGAATTGATACCACTCTAAAGAGTTGCAGGAGCAATTATGTCACAACGCCCGATCCTTCTTGGCATTGTTGGAGATAGCGCGGCTGGAAAGACCACACTGACACGAGGCATTGCTCAGGTTTTAGGTGAAGAGAACGTGACGATCATTTGCACCGACGACTATCATAAATACGATCGCATCGATCGCGGTCGTATTGGCATTACGGCACTGCACCCAGACTGCAACCATTTGGACATTATGCAGCAGCATTTATCGCTGTTGCAATCGGGACAACCCATTCTCAAACCAAATTACAGCCATAAATCTGGAACGTTTGAAGCGCCCACCTACATCAAGCCGAATCGCTTCATTATTATCGAAGGCTTGCTTGGTTATTCGACTCGTGCTGCGCGGGATTGTTATGACGTGAAGGTATATCTTGCGCCGCCTGAATCTTTGCGCTCGCAGTGGAAAGTAAAGCGGGATACGCAGAAGCGCGGCTACACTGAGAAGCAAGTTTTAGAAGAAATGCGGAAGCGTGAACCGGACTCTGCGGAATTTATTCGCCCTCAGCGATCGTGGGCGGATATGGTAGTGAGCTTTTGCCCGCCAGAGCCTTCCCCGGCTGCAAATGGTCATTTAAATGTAAAACTGGTGCTACGTCCGACAATTCCGCATCCAGAGTTAACGAGCGTGGTGGGAGATGATGCACCGACGAGATCGGCAATTCGGTTGGGACTCGATCGAGATATGGGAAAGCCCGTCGATGTGTTGGAAATTGATGGACACGCGACAAAGGATCAGGTGATTCATTTAGAGCGATTTATCTGCGATGAGCTTCCAGCATTATCAAATGTCTGTAATCCGACAGGCGAAACGGATTTAGGAAGGGTGTCGGGAACGACAGGTGAGATGATTCAAAGTCATCCGCTGGCAATGACGCAGTTGTTGATTGTGTATCACATGATAAAAGCGACAAGAGCGCTTTAAGAGATACCATCTCACAAATTAGCCCTTATAGAACAAGCTAAGAACTGGAAGTTTTTAGAGCTTTGGGTTGATCCAATCATTTTCCCACCAAAAGCTCTAATGCTGGGTGGCGATCGAGATGGAACTTGTCGAATCTTCGATCCTGCACTCGAATATAAACTCATCGTCGTTCACTCAACTTATGAAGCGGCGCAAGAATGGCTGCTTGAAGATGAGTATGAACGAGCCAACGGGCAGCTTTTACCAGAAAAAATTCTGTGAGTGTCTATTTGTTATGAACAGAAAACGCTTTTTCACGCTTGCGGTTTGGTTCTCGATCGTTGTTTCGATCGTAGCAGGATGCCAACCTACGAATCAGATTGTTAGTTCTACTACAATTACGGTTTCAGCAGCCTCTAGCTTGAATGATGCTTTTCAGGAACTTGGCAAGCAGTGGGAGCAAGAGACAGGCAACAAAATCACTTTTAGCTTCGGCTCGACCGGGCAACTCGCTCAACAAATTGAACGAGGAGCTTCACCAGATTTGTTTGTCGCTGCCGATCGCCAACAGATTGAAGCATTAGATCAAAAAGCATTGATTCAATCGAACACCAAAAAACTCTATGGTCGAGGTCGGCTTGTGATCTGGACAAAGCAGGATAGTCCATTAACAATAAAGGACTTGAAAGATCTCACCCGATCAGAGGTCAAACGAATTGCGATCGCGAGTCTCGATCGAGCGCCCTATGGAGTAGCTGCCAAACAAGCATTAGAGTCGCTTGGAATTTGGCAAGCAGTTCAACCCAAGTTGGTCTTTGCAGAGAACATTCGGCAAGCCCAGCAGTATGCAGAAACGGGAAATGTAGATGTTGCGCTGACAGCTCTATCATTAAGTGTAAAAAAGCCTGGAAAATGGCAACTCGTCGCTGAAAATCTGCACCAACCTCTCGATCAAATGATGGCAGTGCCGAAGAGCGCAAAACATCCAGAACAAGGCAAGCTTTTCGCTGATTTTATCAATAGTCAAAAAGGTAGACCGACAATGCAAAAATATGGCTTCGTTCTACCCGGTGAATCCGTCGCAAAAGAATGAATCTATCACCTTACTTTCTCTCCCTACAAGTCACGATCGTTGCAACAATTATTCTATTTGGGGTCGGGCTTGGAACTGCGATCGTTCTAGCGCGGACTCGATTCCCTGGTGAGGTTATTGTTTCGACAGTGCTAAATTTGCCTTTAGTGTTGCCGCCGAGTGTGGTTGGATTCTATCTGCTGATTGGATTGGGGCGAGGTAGTCTGATTCGCGACTGGTTCGGGATTGATATCTTGTTTACTTGGCAAGCGGCAGCGATCGCGTCTGCGGTAGTAGCCTTGCCGTTGATGATTGAATCGTCTCGATCAGCGATCTCTGCCGTGCATCCTGAACTAGAAGCCGCTGCTCGAACATTGGGATCGTCAGAGTTAGAAGTCTTGCGTCGGATCACGTTACCCATGGCAAAGTCTGGGATTTTAGCAGGCTTTATCCTATCGGTCGCGAGAGCAATGGGAGAGTTTGGTGCGACGTTGATGGTGGCGGCAAATATTCCAGGACAGACACAAACCTTACCTTTAGCGATTTATGATGCAGTGCAAAATCAAGAGTACGATCGAGCGCATCAAATGGTTGCAGTCATGACTTTATGGACGTTCTGTTTATTGCTCTGGGCGCGTCGATTAGAGCGACAGAAACGATCTCATCAAAGCTTATCTTGACAAAAATCTGTTTTCTTGTAGAGTAGTACAAATAATCTAATAGATCATGGGAGGCTAGCACACCATGACTTACAGTGCTTGCAATGTAGATATCCACCTGTGTAACGAAGAAACGGAAGACGATCGCGAAGAATGGGACGACGCAGAATACGACGACTGGATTACGGATCATTATTCCGAACTCGCAGATTTCTACCAACAAGTTTCAGATGAGGAAGAGGCACTGCGGCACGATCGCATTATTCGAGACTATGAGTTTCAAGCACGAGGCGGCTTTTTGCCGGGAGATACCGTCATGGCAGAAGTAGAGCCAGGATGCTGGTCGCGCAGTACAGTTCTTTTAGTGGGTGTCGCGACATTCACTGTGGTTGCAGAGCAATCCACTACGATTCAGGTTGCTTCTCAAATCAATGCTTGGTGGCTCGATTGAAGGTGGGTTTGATCAAGATTGAAGTGTGTATAAATTAAAAAACGGCATTCCAGTCGATCGTCTTCCTGAACCATTCCAATACAATCGAAGAGATTCCAGTCACAGGAGAACGGTCATGCTAACTTGGGGCACGTTACTGAAACAAAGCGCTCAAACCGCGCTCGAGCAACTTCTTGAGAAGCTTGGATGGAAAACGATCGCTACGATCGCGCTCCTCCTGCTGACGCTGTTCGGTGCGCCCTTTTTGATTCATTCTCACCCTTCCACCGTCGAAGTCAAAAGTCTTATCTTCGCTGGGTTGCAAAATGTCGATGAGTTGGCGACTGTGACAATGGATGCCAAAGCAACGGTGAAATTAGAAAAAACAAACGAGTTTTTGGGGATGCAGATCGGGCAAACGAACTTTGTGTATGAAGGAGTGAGCAAAGTTCAAGCAGGCATCAACCTCAAGCAATTACAAGTGCAATCGATCAGCCCCGACAGGCGTAAAGTTCACATCGTCCTCCCTGCCCCTTACATTCGAGACTTGGGCTTGGATGTGGAACACTCAACGATTCTGGCAGACTACACCGACTGGTTTGCCGATAAATCCACACCTGAACTTCAAGAAGAAGCTCAACTCAAAGCAATGGCGGTGATCAAACAGCAATCGTGTGAAGGACGCATCTTAGAAGCGGCAAATAGTAGTGCGAAAGCTCTCCTAACCGGAGTTCTCACAAAGGTCGGCTTTAATCAGATTGAGATTGATACGCAGCTTCCTCAAGAAAGCGCTTGTCGCTGAAGTTCCTCTAAATCGCTTAGAACAGCAAATCGATGCCGCCACAGACAAACGAACCGAGCTACTTAACTCACTAATGGCGCAAGTGTAATTTCCGATGCTGCAAATTTAGCGCGATCGTCATCTGCTTTGTGCGATCTCTTCTAGAGTGACTTGCGATCCCGCTACTGCGCCTCTTATGCAGTGTTGGCGGAACGTCGTCAATACGACTAAACTCCACTACGGTTGCAGCACCCCAGAGGTCTAGATGACTAGGGTGCTTCTCCTGCCAGATTCAACACTTTGTTGTAAAGTGTAACCCGATCCGAAAATTCGCTTGTTGAATTAAAGCATCCATGATTAGGCAAACTTCTAGGATCAGACCTTGGTTCTTAGCCGCGAGTAGAACGCCTAATATCCCAGTAATTCTTAAACCTTGACGTTTTGCTTCCTGTCGTCCTATGGGTTATTTGAGTTTGTCCTTCATCAACAGGTGTTTAAGTTCCCTAAGCTTGAACTGTATGGCGTTTTTTCACGAGTCAAGTAGGATCGCTATATCTGCGGCACTACCCGACCTTTGAAATTTTAGGCTTAACGTTTGAGCTGAGTTCGAGTCAAGTTCATGCAGTGGTGCAGTATTGGTTGCCATTTTTGCGTCAAGCCTTACCTGCAAGTCTGTCCGAAGAACTGGGCGACTTTGGGGCGGCTTGGTCAGTGGTCACAGAAATGCTGACGGAGTGGGAGTTGATTGTCGATAGCACCGAGCAAGTGCGCCAACGTCCGGGTGACTCTGAACTTCAGAAGCAATACTACTCTGGCAAGAAGAAGCAAACGACCTACAAACAATCGGTGATTGGTTTCCCGGATGGCAG
>JAHHHU010000017.1 GCA_019359175.1 Phormidium tanganyikae FI6-MK23 | reverse complement strand
GACAAGAGCGACTTGAACAAAACCAACCCATTATCCCGTTCAAACGCAAGCGAAAACGCAACCGCTAAAACGCAGAAAGCCGATCGCTAAACTTTGGACGGCAAAGCGATCGGCTTATCCCCAAACATCACTCAGAGAATTTTTTAATTATGCACCGAAATACGATCGCGCCTCTACTGCTAGGAGCGCTTCTTTTTTGCCTGCCTGCGATTGCTGACAGCTTCGACCCATCTCCCAACGACCCGCCACGCCGCACCGGGGGCAGTGGAACGCGATGAGTGACTACTCAGATTTGACCCTAGAGCAGCTTTTCAAAGAAGCCGATCGGATCGGCAGTAAATATCAAAATGGAGAAATCGACCCAATGACTACGAAACAGAGCGTCATCAGCTATCACGCAAGCAGCAACGGATTGAACGATTTGATTGAATCGAGAGGCGATCGACTGCTGGAACTATCAGGGATCGAAAAGCTGCAACTCATCGCAGCGATCGCGGGATGGCAAGCAGAAGACACCGAAGCTGAAGAGGCGTGCGGAGATCCAAGAACGATCGATGAATTTATTGACGATTCATCGATCGAGTTCACGGGTGATGTTCTCGATTGCCTCTCGCACCTCAGCGATTGCAGCATCGATGATCTGATGGCGTTGATTATCGCGATCGGGCATCAAGTCAAAGAAGGGGCTTATCTGCAATGAAAGACTTTCTCGGATGGCTTCTAGTTCTTACCGCGATCGTCTATATCGCGCCATCTGTTCCAACAATTATCAAAGCAACATCGATCGCATCTCAACAATTCCAGCATGACTTTCAGGAGGTGCAGCGGTGAAACCTTTTGTGATCAACAAACGATTTGCTGTTCGGATGTCGTTTACCTTCCTGCTACTGATTGGAACAACGGTGCATCAAACATCTTTGCAGCGCTGGCAGAACGACCTCGCAGCATCACAAGAAAAGGCGAATCGTTCTAAGACCGATGAACAGGATTCGAGAGAGCGAATCAAATCCCTCAGTTCCGATTCTACGATCGCACTAGAGCGCGTCAAAGCCGGATGTCTGCCCATCGTGCTGACATCAAACAACCGACCCGCACGATTTCAAGCAAGTTCGCGCGTGTTTGACACTCAGACCTTCCCCGCAAATCCTAAGACTCCCAGATTCGATCAATCAGGCAATCCGATCAACGGAGTGCGACCACTCCCGGAAGGACTGATTATCTGTAACGGATTTGGCGATACCGCGATCGTGGGTTTCGACGGTGCGATCAGCGACATCAAACGGGTGCAGCCTTCACAGCTAGCCGAATTCTCGACCCACTACAACCGCAAACAACAGGAGAAATCGAACTAATGGGACTTCATAACTCATCGAACCAACCGAACTGGACGCAGCCCAATCAATCAACAGGAACACGCAGCATGAAGGCTTCTAACTGGCGCTATCTCAAATGGTTCATCTTCTTTGTCTGCGGCATTCTGATCGCTTATTCGGTTGTACCGTGGCAGTCAGCGGGACAAGCGATCGGAACGGCGATCGTGACCTTGCCCTTGGTTCGACAGCTTCAAACCGTCCCTCTATTGGGATTGCTGATCAGTCTGATTGTTTGGATTCTGCCGAATCTGATGTCTGTTTTGCTTTGGGCACTCGCACAACTAATTGAAATCACGCCCGTCCTTCTGCATGACCCAGAAATCTACAACGCGACGATCAAGCAGTTGCGAACTCATGAAGCATCGCAGCCGAGCGATCATCCGACTGTTGAGAAGTTCCAAAAGAAAGTCAGCCACTACCTGATCGATATCTTCAAAAACATCGGCATCTACGCAGCGCTGGCATATGTGACAGAGTTGACGGTGAATCTCTGGTACTACTTGCCGTATGGGGCTGGCTGGAATGACTTTGTGAGAGATTTCGGGGTGTGGGATGCTGCCTTAATCAAGTGGGGCGATTTCTTTCTGATGATTGGCTCGATCGCGATTGTCGAAGTCCTTGTCTTATTCATGTTGAACGTTCACCGCTTTTTCAAAGCGATTAGTCCTCGCACTACAAAACACATCTAACAAATTAGGAACCTCGATCGCGCTCTGAACTGCGATCGAGGTTTTTTCAGCCCCTACCAAGAACAAGGTCGAACTATGAGCAAGCTTACCAAATCTGTTAGTCCTGAAACATTGCAATCTTGGGGAGTCGATCCATCTGCACAAATTGAATATTACGACGGGACGATTTTAGTGATTGACGATGCAGAGCCAGAAGACGGAATCGGCTTGATGGTGAAAGCAGGAACCGCCGCACTGTTTGGCGTTGCAGTTTTCAGCAATGCGCCTTTAGTGGGCGCAACGATGTTCCTTTACGCAGGGTACAAAGTGATGGCTACGGTGAAATCGCTGTATGGCGGAAGTAATAGCCTAACGAGTCGCATCGAAGCTGATTTGAATGCCGAATCTGTTCCCGAACATTGGGCAAAGATGCCGCAGTTACCGGAGGAGTCGCAGCCTGTTCGCATCGTGACGCAGTTGGGAGAGCAGAGCGCGATCGAGGTTCCATCGTTAAACCTCAATGGCAATACTGCTCAGACATTCGACTGGAGCCGACTAAACACCGAATACAATGACTTTCCTCACTTGTTTCTATTGGGCAAAACCGGATCGGGTAAATCCTACCTTTCGGATCGTCTGGTTCGATTTCTGAATGGATATGCGATCGTCATCACTCCCAAGCGGATGCCGAATGATTTTCAAGGGTTGCAAGTGGTTGGACTGCCTTATGACTTCAAAACCATTCACCGGACGTTGACGGCTCTCGAAAAGTTAATGATTCAGCGAGAATCTGAAATGCAACGGACGGGTAAAACCGACTTCCCACCCGTGAACGTAATCTTGGATGAGCTACCCGTTAGCAGTGCAGGTTGCAATGACTTGAAGCTGGACTTAATCAAACCGCTAAAAGCAATCATCCGCGCGGGTCGAACTTCCAAGATTCGATTGATCATTTTGGCGCAAGGACAGGAAGTAAAAGCACTCGGAATCCAAGGGGAAGGCGGACTGAGAGACTCGCTCTCATATGTCTACCTGAAAGGTTTTGTCGAAGAGTACGCCTCTCACAAGAAGATTGATATCTCTGGCATCGATCGCCCTTGCATCATTGATGGGCAAATCGCGGATACCACTTTCCTGAAACAGTTTGAGACAACTGAGGCGATCGGTCTTGATTTGGGTGGCGGTACCGCATCGAATCAGCCAGCCGCCAAAGTTGCAGCAACGCCGCAAGACCTCGATCGGATATTCAATATGCCCAGCGCTGAACATGAGGTGATTGAGGACGGGGTTGAAGCGGACGTGATCGAAGTTGACTTGCAAACCGCTTTTCCAACCTGGAACGGCAAATCGATCGAGGTTGCCTCAAAAGTTGTGCAATTTCTCTGCAAGCAACCTGAAAAAAGTTTCAAGCCGCATCAACTTAAATCGTCAATCTCAGCGCTTAAGAAAGTGGATGCTGACAAAATCAAAGCGCTACTTTCCAAGCTGGCAGAAGGCGGATTTATTGGATCAGATGGCGACGATTACCGCGCGATCGCTTCACAAGACGATGAATTTAACTGGTAGCAAGAAATGGACTTTCAAGAATTAATCGATTCAGTTAGACAGTCGAAGCCTTACAAGATTCGTCAGCCCCGTCTCTGGTCACTGTGCGTTTTAATCGTGTCGGACGACTTGAAGGAGAAAACGCCCGCGATCGAGCTTTCGGGGGTCAGCGGTCAATATCTTTTAGGCTTCAACTTCCCACCCAAATTAGGCGAACATTTCCCCTACGAAGGGCACATCTGGCGCATTATTGCAGAGCCGATTCAGTTCCCTACAAGGTACAAGAGTCGAGGGGTTAAGAAGTCCCCGATCTTGTTCGCTCAATACGTCGAGTCGCATGAAAACGATGACCAGATTTTGAGACGACTGCTAGAGCTTTCTGCTAATAGTATTTAGCGCATGACATGACATTCATGACGCTCATGGTAGGGGTCTGGAATGGGTCATGATACCCCGTCATGAGTGTCATGTCATGAGTGTCATGAGTGTCATGAGAAAGCCTGGGAAGTCCGCTGCGTAAGCGTCATGAGTTCATGATAGGAGGTCATGATACCCCGTCATGAGCATCATGAGCGTCATGAGCAGCCATCATGAGTGTCACGAGAGATTACACTGCTCTACAAACAACACATCAAACTATTAACAAGGCATCGAAATATGTACCAAATTCAGACAGAAGCTCATCGCTAAAGGTTGGGTATTCAAATGTCACGGCAAAGGCTCACATGAGCTATGGTTTCACCCTAGAAAGGGAGCTGTTTCGATATCCAGAGCAGCGATGAACGATCGCGTCTCAAAAGCGATTGAAAGACGGTTATTTGGATTAGAAAAAACTACCTATGTTTGAAGTCCTCCAAATCGAGGAATTTGCAAATTTGCAAAAAGCCCGTTTCGATCTGTAAGCGATCGGAGCGGGCTTTTTTAGTGAGATCGACCTCGAATTCTCGAATGATTCCGACGGTATTGTCAGGTTAACCCGAATGTAGAATAGTCGTACTGGTCTAATTCTGATTGCCCTGGCTTGCTCATGTACTTCCGTCATCGATTCCCCAGCGAAATTATTAGCCACTGTGTTTGGCTCTATTACACTTTTCCCTTGAGTTATCGGGACATCGAGAAAATGATGCTGTATCGCGGGATCGAGGTGACATCTGCAACGATTCGGGAATGGTGTCAGAAATTCGGACAGCAGTACGCCAATCAACTGCGTCGTAAAAACGTTCAGTCATTACTAATAGTGGCATTTGGATGAAGGGGTGGTGACGATCAAGAAGCAGTAATACTATTTGTGGCGAGCAGTGGATTCAGAAGGGAACGTGCCGGAAGTCCTGCTGCAACGCCATCGGGATACGAAGGCGGCACATCGATTCTTTCGCAAACTGCTGAAAAAGCAAGGCTTCGTGCCACGAGTGATGGTCACCGACAAACTCAAGAGTTACAAAGCGGCAAAAAACCAAGTGATGAAGAATGTAGAGCATCGACAGTACAAGGGATTGAATAATCGAGCCGAGAACTCTCATCAACCGACTCGAACGCGAGAACGACGAATGCGACGATTCATATCCCCTGGACAAGCGCAACGATTTCTCTCTGCCTTTGGACCAATTCGAGGACACTTTTACCCCAAGCAACACCCACTGAGTGCACCACGATATCGCGAACAACTCCGCCAACGATTTCAAGATTGGCGAGAAGTCGCTTGCTTGAAAACTGCTGGGTAAAATTGAGCGAACCTGACGATTGAGGAATTGTTGTGCTTAATTTTGAATATTTCCGGTTAAGTTGACTGCGAAGATAGAAGAGTCTTTCTTCTGCTCATCTGACCCCTAAGTTGACCGGCTTTGTGCCTTGGTATTGATTTGTCGATGGTCGAGTACAGGCACTCGATGCAACTGTAGAACCCTTGATGAGTCAGAGACTTCTCAAGCGATGATAGATGCTATGGTCGATTCTAACTGACTCAAATTTATCGTTAATGTTAAATACCGCTTCACCGCCGCCTAGAAATAGATAGCCGTCTGAACGTAAATGCTGATGGGTTTTTTGCAAAATAGATCGCTTCGTCTCGATATCAAAGTAAATCAATATATTCCGTAAAAAAATAATATCGAATTGAGGTAATGCCTTCCAGTCGTGAGTCAAATTGAGTTGTCGAATCATGACCATTTGTCGGAGGGCATCACTAATTTGCCAGCTCTCGTGATGCTTATGAAAGTATTTGTCTCGTAAAGTGGGAGAGAGTCCTCGATTGATTTCAAGCTGACTGTAACAGCCTTGCTTAAATCGAGCTAATGCTCTACCTGAAAAATCACTTGCAATCAGTTGAAGGTTCCAGGTCGCTAACTCTGGAAAGTGTTCTCGAATCAAAATTGCAATACTGTAAGGCTCTTGCCCATAGGAACAAGCGGCGCACCAAATGGTAAGCGATCGCTCTTGCCATCGTTGTTGAATTAGCTGCGGAATCACCGCATTTTTGAGCGCTTCAAACGGATAGTGATCGCGGAAAAAAGACGTTTCGTTGGTTAGTAGTGCTTCGACTACTTGAATATGTAGCTCGTTAACCGGACTCTGTTTAAGCTTTTCAACTAAAGCCGCGATCGATGAAAATCCAGCTCGTTCTGCCACCGCACCAAGATGCAGATCCGCTAAATATCTTTTCTCAGCACCGAGTACGACGGCAGATTGTTGCTGCACTAATTGCCGCAGGTAATCAAAGTCGAAAGGGAGTGAACTCATAAATGCTCCGAATTCGTAACGCGACGCAGAATTTCGATCGACATCGCTTCAAGCGGCAAGACTGCATCTGCCAGTCCAGCATTGACCACAAATCCCGGCATTCCCCAAACGACACTGCTTGCTTCATCTTGTGCCAAGATTTGCCCTCCAGCATCCCGAATCGATTCACAGCCGCGTAGCCCATCTTGTCCCATTCCTGTCAAAATCACACCTAGCGATCGTGCGTTGCAATGTTGAGCAATCGATCGAAACAGTACGTCTACCGAAGGGCGGCAAAAATTTTCTGGAGCCGCTTGATGCGTGGTTAATTGCATTCGCGCTCCGGATCTCGTCACTTCTAGATGATAGTCCCCTGGAGCAATCCAAATCGTTCCAGGCATGAGGGGCGCACCTGGGTAAGCTTCTGCCACACAAAGCTCGCACTTAGTTGCTAATCGATCTGCCATCAGTTTTGTGAACATCGGTGGCATATGTTGCACAATGACGATCGGAATTGGAAAAGTTTTAGGAAGTTGAGGCAGTAATTGCCCCAAAGCATTCGGTCCTCCGGTCGAAACGCCGATCGCGAGAATCTCCACGATCGCTTGGCGATCTCGAATCCGCTGCAAAGATTGAGATTCCGCAGGCGCTACGGGTACAACGAGAGGCAGCGCGGTTTTTCGACCAAAAAATTTGATCTTAGGAAATAAACTCTCCTGAATATATTGGTTTGCGGCTTGGACATTGCCGATCTGGCTGGGTTTAGTCGCGTAGTCCGAAGCGCCTAGAGCGAGTGCGTCTAGCGTTGCAGTCGCTCCAGTCTGCGTCTGTGTACTAAACATAATTACCGGAAGATCCGGATAAGATTGTCGAATCGCTGCCAAGGTTTCTAGACCGTCCATCTCAGGCATTTCGACATCCAAAATCACCACGTCTGGCTTGACTTGTTGAATTTTAGCAAGTGCAATGCGCCCGGTTGCTGCGACACCTGCAACTTCAAGCTCAGGATCGAGCGCGAGAAGCTTGCTTAAACGACTACGAACAACAACGGCATCATCGACAATCAGGACGTGAATTTTAGGCATGATTAAGCTAGAAGAACGAAAGGCAAACTAGACCAGTCGAGTCCTTTCTCCTACTCTGAAAGAACTAAGCTCAAGCGTGGATTATTAGTAACCTATCGTGGATTGATCAAAGACACCTCTATCTAAAATTTGAACTTGCCGACAATCTTCTGCAAACTAACTGCCATCCGCGCGAGTTCTTCAGCCGCTTGAGACGTATTGCTCGCTCCAGAGGTGGTGCTTTTAGCATTCTGTGCCACAATGCCGATGTTTTTTGCGATGTCCATTGCACCTTTAGCAGATTCTGCCACGTTCCGAGAAATCTCGCTGGTTGTTGCGGTTTGTTCTTCTACCGCACTAGCGATCGTAGTTTGAATATCGCTAATCTGATTGACTACTCCAGTAATTTCGGTAATCGCAGTTACCGCTCGGTTGGTGTCGGTTTGAATCGCTTCGATGCGCTGGCTAATGTCTTCGGTGGCACTAGCGGTTTGTTTGGCAAGTTCTTTGACTTCACTTGCAACGACCGCAAATCCTTTTCCAGCGTCGCCCGCCCGTGCTGCTTCGATCGTCGCGTTAAGCGCAAGCAGATTGGTTTGCTGCGCGATCGATGTAATGACTTTGACGACTTTGCCAATATCAACGCTGCTTTGACCGAGCTTATTGATCGTCGCATTCGTTTTTACTGCCGTTTCTACCGCATCGGTAGCGATTTTTGCTCCTTGTGCTGAATTTCGAGCAATTTCTCGAATGCTGGCGGTCATTTCTTCGACAGCGGTTGCGACGGTTGTGGCGTTTTGACTCACTTGTTCGGCAGAAGCAGAAGCTGAGATTGCTTGCTCAGCGGTCTGATCTGCATTGTTGCTCATTTCGCCACTGACGGCAGTGAGTTCTTCAGCCGAGGAAGCAACAGTTGCTGCAACTTCTGCCATTTGTTGAATTGAATCTCGCATTGAGGTAATCATTTCGTTAAATGCGATCGCGACTTCGCTCAAGTTCTCCTCATCAAGACGCACTGAAAAATCACCCGCTTTTGCGGATCTCAAAGCATCGAGTAACGGTTTTAACTGTGAGTTTAGTTCCGAACTCGATTTGGCTGCATTTTTGCGCGATGTTGCCGTTGAACTCTCTGTTTCCTGGTTTTGATTCGCGACCATGCGTCAAATCTCCTTGTACAGTTATAGATTAAGGTTTTACTTCTAAGAGCTTTGCTGGATCAAGAACGAGTAAGAACCCGTTTGCAAGCTTGTAAGCACCCTGCAAGAACGATCGCAGTGTTCCTTGAAGCGTGGCAGGAGGAGGTTCAAAGTCATCATCGCTCAATTCTAGAATGTCATCAAGCTGATCAATTTGTAAGCTAATCACATTCTCGCCAGCGCGAATCACTACATTGTATTGAGCGGACTCGAATGATGGTTCAGATAGTTCGATCAACATATCAAGACGACGTTTGAGATTAATCACGGTGATAATCTGCCCCCGGAGATTGATTAAACCGCATACATCAGATTCAGCCAGCGGAACGCGGGTTGGAGTTTGGTGCCGAACGATTTCTTGCACCTGCTGAATCGGAATCCCAAAATAAATACGGTTAAGATAGAACGTACAAAATTGCTGTGTCATGCGAATTACCCAGCTTGCCGCAAAAGATGTGGATTGACTATTTCAACGATCGCATGAATGTCTAACATCTCTGTCACCTGTGCTTGAATATTGGCGCAAAAGTCAATTCCTGGACGAGTTGCTGCTCCGTTAAAGCTCAAAGAATCCTCCACAATGTCAAGAACACGATCGACGACAATTCCAACGCTACTACCTTCACTGAGCGCGACGACGACGACAGAAAGGTCTTCTCGCTCAGGCACGCTGCTGCCAAATGCGCGATGTAAATCAATTAAGGGCAAAATGCGATCGCGGTATCTGACTAACTCTTGATTGCCGACTCGCTCCACATTAGAGAATGAAAAGGTTTCTAATCGCTCGGCTGTTAGCATCGGAATGCCCATCCGCGATGCTTGCGGTCCCTCAATCAGCAAAATTAACTGTTTGTCGAGGTCTTCCGCTGCGATCGCGGGCGCTGAAAGATGCTTTTGGAACTGAGCAATCACACCGGACTGCCGCGCTAACCCCACCGCATCTAAAATCAAGGCAATTTGCCCATCGCCTAAAATCGTTGCCCCTGCGTACACCGCTAAATCTTTAAGCTGTTTTTCAAGTGGTTTTACAACAATCTCTTGCACGTCATCGATCGCATCGACCACCACCCCAAACTGATATTCATCGGCTTGAATCACCATGAGGTAAACGACTTCAGAAGCCGCTACGGTGTCGGTTAGTTGTAACACCGAATTGAGATAGACTAGCGGCAATAGAGTTTCTCGCAGTCGGTAAACAGGAACATCGTAGAGCGTTTCGATTTGAGCAATCTGCTGCCCTTCTAGCCGAACTAACTCTTGAATATTTGTTTGCGCGATCGCGAACCGTTCATCGCCGCTTGAAATCAACAATGCAGAGACGATCGCAAGCGTTAACGGAATTTTAATCCGAAACGTTGTCCCAAAATTTACCTGACTACGAACTTCGATCGTGCCATTCACCCGTTCTAAATTCGATTGCACGACATCCATTCCGACTCCGCGACCGGATAAATTAGTTACATGCTCTGCGGTAGAAAACCCAGGCAGAAACATCAAATTAAACGCTTCTAGATCGCTCAACGCCTCGGCTTGAGCAGAACTCAAGATGCCTAGCTGCTGCGATCGCTGCTTTAACCGTTCGGGATCGATGCCCTTGCCATCATCCCGAATTTCTAAGTTAACTTTTCCTTGTTCATGAAACGCTCGAATGCTTAATTGTCCTTCAGGCGGTTTGCCTTGGGCAACCCGAACATCAGGCGGTTCGATGCCGTGATCGATACAGTTACGGATCAGATGCGTTAATGGATCTTTGATGTGTTCAATTAAGCTCCGATCTAGCTCTGTTTCCGCACCTTCGATCCAAATCTGAACCTGTTTTTGATGCGCGATCGCTAAGTCTCTCACCACCCGCGGAAACCTCTGAAAGATCGTACTCATTGGCTGCATCCGGGTTCTCATAATTCCTTCTTGCAGGTCGCTCGTGATCAAATCCAATCGCTGACATACTCCAGTGAACGCGGAGTTATCTAGCGCATCTGAAAAACTCACAACTTGATTACGCGCCAGCACCAGTTCTTCGACCAGCGCCATGACCTGATCGAGTAACTCAACATTGACTCGAATCGTAGATGTCGCAATCTCGCTTTCTTCTGAAGGATTTAGCTTGAGCTGAAACCCCTCAAAATTTTCTTCTAAAGAAGTTGTTAATTTAAGGTCTAATAAATCATCAGCCGCTTGGCTCGATGAACCGTCTTGGACGGCTTCTAGCATTTTGATCAGCGTTGAATAATCGGTTTCAGCTTCTTGACCAGTGGCTTCAATCTCACGGAGCAATTGGCGTAATTCGTCTGCGGTCTGTAGCAATAGAGCAGTAACTTGCGGCGTAATCTCTAGTGAATTATCACGTAGCCTGCCAAGTAAACTTTCACCGGCGTGCGCGATCGCTTCTACTTTTGGAAACGGCAAGAAGCCGCAGTTTCCTTTGATCGTATGAAGCGATCGATAAAGACGAGTAAGAGTGCCTTGATCGATAGATGCCGCTTCAAGCGCTAGAATATCTTGCTCAATGCGATCAAGATTGTCATAGCTCTCAACTAGAAACGCTTGAATATCTTCGTCATCGACTGCGATCGACATACCTCGCCCAATCAGCTAAAAAACCTAATTTCTATCCTACGGAGCTTCTGTACTAGCAAGAATCTATCTTAAGACAGAGGTTACGAATTGGAGATTGCTGAAGAGTAATGGCTAACGTTCTTCAACAGATCGTATGCAATGTCCGGCGTGTAAATTTGTCCAAGCTTACAAAAACGGGTATCGCAGAGGCGTACAATCCTATAGGTGCAGGCGATGTGGGCGACAATTCCTCGAATCATACCGACAGCCGCGCTACTCGGATGAAATCAAGCAACGCTGCCTCGATTTGTATTTCACCGGACTCGGAGTGAAAGCGATCGAGCGAGTCACGAATATTCACCACACCACGGTTTCATATTGGATTCAAAAAATCGATGTTGAAAAAGTTGATCTCTATGCGCTCAGCCCTGAATCCCTGCCTGGCTCCAAGCGTTAAAGTGTTCTTGTTTTTACCCACTAGATGAAGCATGGCTACGGTTTTGATTATTGATGATGCTGCATTTAGCCGCAGAATGCTGCGGAAATACTTGCAGGTTGATGGCTACGAGATTTTGGAGGCGGCAACTGGGCAAGAAGGTTTAGAAATGATTAAGAGTCACCATCTAAGCTGTATTCTCACCGATTTGCTGATGCCCGACATCAGCGGTTTCGAGCTATTAGATCAGCTCCAGCAATCGGGACTAAAAATTCCCACTATTATTATTTCAGCAGATATTCAAGACTCTTCTCGTCAGAAGGGCATGGAACTTGGTGCAGTTGGCTTTATCAATAAGCCAGCGAAAGAAGAGGCGGTGCGGCAGGCGGTGCGGCAAATTTTTGAGTGAATAGGGAAATTTCGATCATAGTGAATAGGGAAATTTCGATCATGAAGTCACTTTCTGCTGAACAACTTGATGCGTTGCAGGAGTTCATTAACATTGGAGTTGGACGCGCTGCTAGTATTCTGAATGATATGCTCGACTGTCCTATCTTATTAAGAATTCCGCTGATTGAAGTATTCGACACAGCCCAGTTGCAGCAGAAGCTAGAGAAGCGGTTTAATGGTGGCTGCTTCTCGACGGTTCGGTTGGGATTCTCAGGGGAGTTTAGCGGTACTGCCGAACTCCTATTTCCAACCGAGAGCGCGTCTATCTTGATTTCTGTTTTAACGGGTGAAGCTCCTGATTCTCCTGATCTTGATGCGGTTAAGATTGGTACGCTCAGCGAAATCGGGAACATTGTAATCAACGGGGTAATGGGATCAATTAGCAATCTGCTCCGTCAACATTTGCACTATGCGATTCCTGTTTACATGGAAGACACGATTCAAAATCTTTTGTTGCACAGCGGGCAAAGCTGCAACGAGAATGTTTTTCTACTCGCTCAGACTCGGTTTGAAATTCAGCAGCTTGAAATTATCGGGGACATTATATTAATCTTTGAGGTAAGTTCTTTTGGTGCGCTGATTAAAGCGATCGATCTCGAGCTAGGTGTCCCCTCATGATTTGCTCAACTGAGGAGCTAGAGCAGGCTCAGACCCAATTTGCACTGCTCGACCAAATTCCGTTAGGAAACTGTGTACTGCGAGCAGATAACGTAGTGCTGTTTTGGAATGGCTGTCTAGAAGACTGGACCAAAATTCCTCGACGAGACATCTTAGGACGATTAATCGCTGAATTTTTTCCGCATTTTGATCAGCCGAACTATGTTCGCCGATTTCAGCAGGTTTTTCAAGGCGGCGCACCCACCATTTTCTCATCGCAATTTCATCAGCATTTGATCCCGGCTCCCTTGCCGCAAGGCGGAAATCGCATCCAACATACCACTGTGACCGCCACTCTAGCGCCTACGGGCAAAGAGTTTTATGCGTTGCTCTCAGTTCAAGATGTCACCGAGCTAACGACTCAAGCTCAAAACTATCGCAAGATGCGAGATAGCGCGATCTCTGAATCTGAAGAACGTCGCCGCGCTCAACAATCTGCCGAAACTGCCAACCGCGTAAAAGATGAGTTTCTCGCTGTCGTTTCTCACGAGCTTCGCACGCCGCTCAATCCGATCTTGGGCTGGGCAAAACTGTTACAGAACGGCAAAGTGAAGCCCGCCTCAGTTAACACTGCACTCGCGACGATCGAGCGCAATGCCCAACTGCAATCTCAACTGATCGATGATCTACTCGATGTCTCTCGCATTCTGCGCGGCAAGCTTCATCTAGACTGGCAAACGATTAATTTATCCTTTGTGGTTCACGCTGCTCTAGAAACAGCGAATTTTGCCGCAGAAGCAAAATCTCTCAGCATTCAACTACACATCGAAGAACCGGTCGCCCCGATCAAAGGCGATCCCACCCGGTTACAGCAGATTGTTTGGAATTTATTATCAAATGCGGTCAAATTCACGCCCGCTCACGGACGCATCGAAATTTATCTCGATGCGGCAGAAGCAGAAGTGCAACTGCGAGTCAGTGATACAGGCATCGGTATTCCAAATGAATTTTTGCCGTATGTTTTCGATTCTTTTCGCCAAGCGGATAGCACCTCGACGCGCGCGATCAGTGGACTCGGACTCGGACTTTCAATCACTCGCCACTTAGTTGAACTGCATGGCGGAACAATCAAGGTCGCGAGTCTTGGAGAGAACCAAGGCTCAACCTTTACACTCAGGCTGCCGATTCACAAAGAAGTCTGCTCTGACGATGTGCTGGCTTGTGTCTCAAGCGTTGCCCCGGATACCTTAACGCTAGAAGGAGTTCATGTTTTAGTGGTTGATGATGAGGCGGACACTCGCGCCTTTTTAGCGTTTCTGCTCGAAGAATACGGTGCAGAAGTGACGCTTGCTGCTTCTGCGATCGACGCGCTCTTATCGCTCAAACACATCCGCCCCGATGTTCTCGTCAGCGATTTAGGAATGCCCCAGGTCGATGGCTATATGCTGATTCAACAAGTAAGAGCGTTACCTGCATTTGAGCATTTACCTGCGATCGCGCTAACTGCTTATGCAGCAGAAACGACGCAGCAGCAAGTTTTATCGGCGGGATTTCAAAAACATCTTGCGAAACCTGCTGATCCGACAACGCTGATTGCTATGATCATTGAGCAAGTTTCCAGCAGTTCTAGAGGTATTGATGCTCCTATAGATGTCAAGTTAGATATGCGATCGTGCAATTCATAAAAGTCTGATCACGTCGTTTTGTCGATGCTGTTCAAAGGATAACCGTTTTACCACGATCGTTATGCAGCAAGTTTTTCCACATCGACGTGGAAAAAGATCGACAGCTCAGCCAATGTAGTGCGAAACGTTGGTGATATCTCGATGACCGCTGATCTGTGCGATTTCATGCAGTGCATACCCTTGTTTGTGCAGATTCGTAATGCCACTGTGACGAAACGAATGAGTAGACGCGCCATCAATGCCGATACGATCGCAAGCTTCCCTTAATATTGCGTAGAGCTTGGTTTTGATGGGGAAGTGCAGGGGCATCAAGTAGATTTTCGCCCTGGATTGCCGCTCATCATAAGTTGGTAGCCGTAAACCCGACATCTAACAATCCGCTTGCACACCGACCGTTTAGATATGGTTGGTTGAGTTCGAGAAGTCACTAGCGGCGGGTGAACGGAAGCGTTACGCCTATCTTAAACATCCGTTTTTGGCACACTGATGCTAACTTCTGAAAACAACGAATTAATCGAAAAATCTGACTTATCTGCTGTTGAGAAATTATTGGTACGCACTGCACTCTCGGCATTAGATTTTTTTTGAAAACGACTGCTGCAAAAATCGGTTTTTGTTTCTATAACTGGAGTCACTTCGTCACATCCAGCAGTGAAATGCGATCGCATTCCTGACATTTCAGCGATCGCACTTCTTGATCCGCATCGACATCACTCAGCCAATCGTTGTTTAAACTCCCGCAGTTGGGGCAGGCGATCCACCCGTCAGCATTCGTATAGAGCGACTGATGATGCACTATTTCTAACGGTTGCTCTGTTTCAGCCCCATCCTGAACGTCCAAACCTGCCGTCACATTTCCGAAGCCCCCTTGCAGCCCACTCTCAGAGGGCAAATTTCCGCTCTGCCCTAGCAATTGCTCAATTCTGGAAAGACGATCGTTAATTTGTGCCCAATGCTCAAACTCGGACGGCTCCGGTGGCTCAACTCTTGCCCGATGCTGAATTGCAGTTCTTGAAGTTGCTCTACCGTCAATTCTTTAAGGTTCATAGCGTCTCCTTTACTTGTTCCCAAACACTCAAGCCACGTAATTGATACTTTGTGTACAGATATTGAAGATACACAAATGACGGATTCAAAGCGGAGTTGCTTCGACTTGACTGGTTTATCAGTGCTTCATCAATACGCTTGCGCGGCGCGAAGTTTACGTACAGCGTGTATTTATATTGACTATAGACATTATTATTTTCGGCAAGTCTCCATTCCAACCCTCATGCTGAAATCACTGATTCTCGGAAGCGCGATCGCTACCCTATCCACCCTGTCTTTACCTGCGATCGCAACTGATTGGCGTACAACAGGTGTATCAAGTCGAACTCGCGAAACGGTAGCGATCGACATGGATTCTATTAATCGCGTCTCTCGGTATGACGTGCGATTTCGTTATCTGATTGGCAAAGACTTGGTTCAAGCATCGGTAAATTGCGATTCTTCCCTAGTGACTCCGGATCAAGGTAAATCGTTTGTGCCTGATTTGATCGGAGCAACCAGAGAGATGATTAAAATTGCTTGCAGTGAAAATGGGTATGGACGAGTTGACAATCAAAGAGAAATTAGACGTGGGGTGGAAGTGCGCGGTTTTTGGGTGAGCGATCAAGCAATTTACGCTGCACGAAACACACTGGAAGACTCTGGCTTTTCACCAAACTCGATGGACTCTGGCAAAATTGCTAATGCGATCGGACGTTACTGTTCGGCACGTCAGGTTGTGAGCGATTCAGAGTTGACGACAGCATTGACTCTTGAGATGGCTAAACGTAATGCTTCCTCCGATTATACGGATAAAGCTTTTGACTTCTATAGAGCGACAAGAATTGCTGCAAAACAATATGTTTGTCCGCAGTACAATGATTGAGCAATCTTTGTCCTAAGCGCGATCGTCTTCCAGTGAATTAATGCACTCTTGAGCAGTTGCAACTCATCGGAGTGAACGTTTGTGAGTGTCAGGCGATTTCCTCAGAATTGAGGAGATGGTGACCTTCTTGGAATTGCTTGAGTTTTCTTGCTGCGTTGTCGCGACCGAGATCGCTGAGACAGAAAAGCGCGATCGCTGACTGATCCGATTTAGTCCAATTCAGTCCTTTTTTAGTCCACAATTCTAATCTCACTCAAGTCTCACGCTGTAAGTATTGCTGTGTGATTATTTGAAAATCAAAATATTCTTGGACTTCTGCATCTTAAGCAGAAGTCCCGATACGTAGTTCGAGAATTTTAGATCGCTGAAAACCTGTATCGCCTACGTGGCGGGGATTAGCTCAACAATGATGAAATCTAGCCCAGATTATCAGGACTGATAAATTCGCGATCGCTTAGTCCATGCGATGAGACAGATGAGACAGAAAATCGCGGAATTTCGATCAGGACTGATAATCTGGGCTGTTAACAAATGTCAACGTTAGAGCTTATCTGGGTGGGATTGGGGCACTGAATGAAGTTTCAGTGGTTAATGCAGTCACAGCGATCGCGGAATTTCGATCAGGATTGCTGAACGACCATCACAAGAAACTCAGCCTCGCTCGGTAACAATGTGATCTTATTGGCAAAATGAGCGGTGAAATTTGAAAGTTTCTGTGCAAGAACGGTATTTCGTCGATCGCTGGCTAATTCGATCAGTCGATTCACGTCTGAACGCTCCAGTCGGATGATTCCGGTACGGCACTCATTCAGCGATCGATAATCCGTCAGTTTTTTGAGCAATGCTGCTTTCTCGGTTCACGATCGCGCTGCTGCAAGTTCGATCGATTGCTGTTGCAAAAACGCTTCGGCGGGATGACTCATGGATTTATCCTTGGCTGATTTTTCATATTCTGACACCTGATAATTTTTGTACTTTCCACAGCAGGGAATATTGTTCAAAAAAGTCAAACCCGCCAACATCGTCGCATCTAGGCTTGTTACAACTTGTAGTCGAGAAAAAGTAGAAACTGCTTATATTCATCTGCCAACATCGTCGCGGCATAGCAGGCAGTGATCGCAGCCATCAGAGTTTTGCCTGAGCTTCTACCCATTGCTCACCCCTTGGCGCAGAGCCACATCGCTTGGAGAGACGACCTTTAACCTAGTTCGTTCGACTGCCACGATCGCGCGATTGATATCGAGGTAATCCATCGACAAAACAATCCGCTCCCCTTTGACGTAGCGATCAGGGACGATCGAGCAGGTATTGATATCGTCAATGCTGATCTGTTTTAGTTTTTCGGCTTGCGCTTGCTCAATCTCCTCGACGGGCATTCCCATCGATCGGCGCAAATCCTCTTCGACTTTGAGCTTTTCAAATTGTTGCTGAATCAATTTCACTCTCAGTTCGGCAGTCTTTCGGCAAATTTGATAGCAGTGCAAATGCTCAGTAGTCAGTGTGGCCCACTGCTGAGACAGATCCTCTCTGACTTTATCGATCGCCTTGAGTTCAGTTTGCTGATACAATTCATCTTGAAATTCTTTGCGCTTCTTGACCCATTTGTTGTTTGATCGCCAGTGTTTCAACGTGGTGAAGGGAACGCGGGACAGCTTCGATAATTCGTTCAAACTGCCTTTCTGATTTTGCACAAACCATCGCTGACATTCGGCTTCGCTTCACCGTCGCTCCATAAAACCCCCCTTTTTTGGCGCAAATTTAGGACATGAAAGGTAGAATTCCACACGGTGCGGAATTAAAAAGAAAGCGCCCGTGACATCGATCGGGCGCAGATGGACACCACTTAATGACGCGGTTTCGGACGCAAGAAGATCGGAGTATGCGATTTTGGCTGAACCTTGATCACCCCGATCGACTTGTCGAGCGACTTCTGCACCTTCTGTTCAGTCACTCGTAGAAAGATTGTGCGCTCCCACTGTGGCTCTTTAATGCCGTCGAATTTGACATAGGTATGGAGTGCCCGCCGCAGAATTGATGAATCTTTGGGAGGCTTCCGGACTGTGCCTTCAAACAGGATTGCCCCATTGAAAGGATCGATCAACTCGATCTCCGGGTCTGGGTTGATCATCCAACTAAACCCAACGGACGCTGAACTTAGGGGAATAAGCTTATTATTTTCTATTAGTCCTAACCGTGGTTGGAACTCCCTCGTCAATTTGTTGGCAGGATTGATTACTTACACCTATCAACTGAAGTTACCTTCACTTGACTTGCAGCCGAAGGGCTTACCTGCTCTGCCTCCTGCCATCTTCTAATCCGTCGAACTCACGTTCACTTAGTTGTCGTTTCGATCTTAGTTGTCGCGCGATTGTTCTTCGCATTCAGCGCGACTTTAACGTGCCAATTTTTAGCGTTCACCCATTTATGATCTGAATCATCCAGCAGCGCTGCGTTTAATTCTCACTCGCTCGTCTTTGTCACTGTCGCGACACGAAAATGTGCTTGACACTTGATGGAGGGCTGATCCCTCATTTGTTACTCTCGCTGAAGCGAACTCTGAAACCTAGCTCCAGTGAGAGTTTCCTATTTTGATGGCTCGAAAATGACAAAAGAGCAAAACGCAGATGCAGCGAAGCTTTCAGCTTTTGCTTCTACCAAAATGATAGAAGAGGGATTAGCCTTCCGCTTAACCCGAACTCAGGTTAACATATCATCCTCGTCCACTGATTTAGCTGATCTACTTAATTCGCACAATAGAAAGGCTTTCTGCCCAAAGTCAGTTGCATTTAAGTAGATTAGCAATTTCTTTTACTAATACCTCTGGTTCTATCGGCTTCGCTAGATGCTGTTGAAAGCCAGCGGCAATCGCTTGTTGTTGATCGAGTTCTCTAGCATAAGCAGTTAGAGCAATCGCTAGAACTTGCCAATCCAGGTGGGGCATCGTTCTGATCTGTTGAATCATCCTGTAGCCATCCATATCAGGCATAGCAATATCGCACACCAAAACACTGGGTCGTAGCTGTGTAAGAGCTTCTAGTGCTGCTTGCGCCGATGAAGCTTTCGTCACGATCGCGCCAGCCTGCTCTAGTACAAAGCCAATGAGTTCAAGCGTGTCTAATTCATCGTCTACAACTAGAATTTGAACTCCGCTTAGATTAGTAGCCTCTTTTAAAGGCGTTAAGTTCTGCTCTACTGCTAGATCTGTTTCCATCAACGGGAATCTGGCTGTAAAAGTCGCCCCTTGCCCGTCTCCCTGGCTTTCCGCCTGAACGCTGCCGCCATGCAACTCGACAAGGTGATGCACGATCGCTAATCCCAAGCCCAAGCCACCATGCTTTCGGGTGGTTGAACCATCAGCTTGCCGAAATCGCTCAAAGATAAAGGGCAAAACATTGCTGGAAATCCCCTTTCCGGTATCGCTAACGGTAATTTGAGCGTAAGGGTGATGGGGTGACGCGGCGATGAGGGACGCCACTTTCCCACCGATTTGCTCCAACCTAACTTCTACCCGTCCGCCTTCTGGTGTGAACTTGATAGCATTGATCAAAAGATTCCAAACGACTTGCTGTAGGCGATTAGCATCTCCTAAAACCATGCCAACCGAAGCATTCAGATCAGACAAGAGGTGAATCCGCTTGGCGATCGCCGTTGCCTGCACGATGTCGATCGCTGCTTCGATGACAGGCTTGAGTTCAGTCGGTTGGGAGTTTAGCTGAAGCTTTCCGGTAATGGCACGAGAAATATCAAGTAGGTCTTCAATCAACTGCGCCAACGTTCTTGTGTTGCGGTGAATTACCTCTACAGCGCGGTTAAGATTCTGCTCATCAACCCGGTTCGACACTAGAAGTTGAGTCCAGCCCATCATGGCATTGAGCGGAGTACGCAGTTCATGGGAGATCGTTGCCAAAAATTCATCTTTGAGGCGATTGGCGGCTTCGGCTTCTGCACGCGCCGCCTGTTCTCGCTGCAACAGTTCGACCTGTTCTGCTTGGGAACGCGCTAGCGCACGACGAATCTCGGCACGTTCCAATGCCAACCGCACTGAGGCTCGAATGCGGGGATATCGGCTCGGCGCTTTCAGTAAATAATCATCCAGTCCGGCTTTCATTGCCTCGACTGCAATTTCTTCATTACCAGTTGCGGTAAACATGACAACCGGGCAAAAGGGATCACAGAATTTAATGGCTTGCAAAATCTGAATGCCATCTATCCAATTGAGCTGGTAATCTGTGACCACTAAATCAAACTCACTTGTTGCTAACGCTTGCTCAAAACCCTTCGCTTCTAAAACTTCCTGCACGGTCAGTCCCGGAAACTCCTGCTCTAATTCGTGACAAAGCAACAGTCGATCGTCTGGGTTATCGTCAATGAGCAGAATGCGTAAGGGATAATTCATACAGAACCTGAGTGAGTGAAAAACGGGCAACAATTCAGCAACTTAACCATCTTCTACGTCAGGTCTTTGATTGAGAATGAGCCAATAGAAATTGAGTGTTTTGACCATCTCCCTCAAAGCATCTGGCCCGACGGGCTTGAGTAGGTAAGAGTTCGCTCCAAGATCATAGGCACGATTAATATCAGAATTTTCTCTGGAAGTGGTCAGCATCACCACAGGCAGGCGACGCAATCCGGGCTGTTGTTTGATCCAGGTCAAAACTTCTAACCCAGAGCGACGTGGCAACCGGATGTCAAGCAGAATCAGGGGCGGCAGGGGATAGCGATCGCGGTTTCCATACTCCCCCACTCCTGAGAGGTAATCCACCGCACTATCTCCATCACGGATAATTTGCAGGGGATTACTGAGATTTGCCTCATCAAACGCCCGTTCAATGAAGAGAATATCATCTTCGTTATCCTCTACCACCAACAGCATGTGATTGCCTAAATCAGTCATACTTTCTCCTGTAACTCAATCCAGAAGCGGCTGCCTTGCCCCACTTCCGATTCTACTCCGATTCGCCCACCCATGCGCTCAATGCCTTTGTGGACGATCGCCAGTCCCACGCCCGTACCCGGATAAATCTCAATTCCGTGCAGTCGCTCAAAGATTTGGAAGATGCGTTGCTGATGTTGTGGTGCAATACCGATGCCGTTGTCTTCAATCCACAGGCGAACCCGTTCCCCCCGTTGTTCTGCCCATACCGTAATTTGGGGCTGAACATCGGCTTCGACAAACTTGATGGCATTGCTGAGTAAATTACTGATGACTTGCACCAGCGTTGCTCGATGCCCGACTCCACTTGGAAGTGGATTTTGCACCGTGATCTGTGCTTGTCGTTCTTGTATGACGGTTTCTAATTGCATCAGCGATTCTCCGACAACGGCAGATAGATTTAGTGACTGAAGACGAATCTCAGCGCGAGTGAGACGGCTGTATGCCAGCAAATCCTGAATTAGCGTATCAAGTCGGGCAGCGGCTGTATTGATGCGTTGGGCGTAGTTTTGTCCCTTTTCATCAAGTTGTTTAACGTAGTCCTTCAAAAAGATGCGGGCAAGTCCTTGAATCGATCGCAAGGGTGCCCGCAGGTCATGGGAAACCGAATAAGTAAAGGCTTCTAGCTCCTGGTTCGTTTCCTGAAGTTCGATCGTGCGCTCCTGCACTCGTTGTTCCAGCGTTTCGTTGAGTTGCCGCAACGCTTCTTCAGCCTGTTTGCGATCGCTAATATCTCGAAAATAGAGCGACAATCCTTCTTCTAAGGGGTAGCAGTGAACCTCAAACCAGGCATTGAAGGGAGGGTAGAAAAGCTCTAAATTGACTGTGACTTGTTCAGCGACGGCTCGTCGAACACTCGCTTCAATAGGTGAGTCAATCACATCTGGAAAAACTTCCCAGAGGGTTTTGCCCAGCAACTCAGCGCGTTGTTTCTGTAACTGTGCCTCTGCGTTTTGGTTGACATAGATATAACGCCAGCCGTGATCGAGTGCCACAAAACCATCGGTGATGCTTTCCAGAATATTTCTAATCCGCTTTTGCATGGCTTCTCGTCGCAGTTGTCCTAGTTTCAAATTGGCATCTACATGCGCCAGCAACTCACGTGCAGAGAAGGGTTTAGTCAGATAATCGTCGGCTCCTGCTTCTAATCCTTCCACCCGCGCTTCTTCTCCGGCACGAGCAGAGAGCAAGATAATTGGGATCTCCCTGGTATGAGTATCTGCCCGCAATGATTGCAGTAACTCAAATCCATCAAGCTCTGGCATCATGACATCGGTTAACACAAGATCCGGTGGAAATTGTTGAGCAGCCGCTAAAGCCGCAGCACCATCGGCAACAGCTTCCACCTGATACTGCTGGCTTAGTAGCCGTTGAATATAATCGCGCATGTCCGCGTTATCGTCTGCTAAAAGAATCCGAGCAGCAGGGGGAGTCGGGAGTGGAGAGTCGGGAGTGGGGATAGGAAGTAGTTTTTCCCCATTCCCCTTTTTGGGTATCCAACGCAACGCTTCTTCGACGAACGCGCTTGCCTTGATCGCCGTAGATGCCAGCGTTGAAGCGACACCGATCTGCTCATCTGGCAGGTGAGCGGTTCCGGTGGGAATGGTTACGGTGAAAGTTGTGCCTTGATCTACTTTGCTGGTTACGTCGATCGTGCCACCATGCAACTTGACTAGTTCTTGCACCAGCGATAGACCGATACCAGAGCCTTCATAGCTACGTCCCCGTGCCCCTTTGACTCGGTAGAATCGTTCAAACAGGTGAGGTAATTCTGTATCTGAAATGCCTGTGCCTGTATCTTGCACCGTTAGTTCAACTGCGTTTTCTTTGGCTCTAATCGCAATGACGATCGCCCCTGTGAAGGTGAACTTGAACGCATTAGAGAGCAGGTTGAGAACAATCTTTTCCCACATCTCGTGATCGACATAAACAGGAGCTGACAATAGGGGACAATCGACAATGAGGGACATTCCTGCACTTTCAACCGTCGAACGAAAAATGCTGGCTAGCTCAGCCGTATAGCTCGATAGATCGGTGGGTTCATAATTGGCTTGAATTCGATCAGCTTCAATGCGAGAAAAGTCGAGCAGGGTGTTAACCAGCTTCAGCAATCGTTGACTGTTGCGATGAATCACTTTAATTCGCTCCTGTTGCTGGGGAGAAAGCGGATCATTAACATCTGTCAATACCGCTTCTGCCGGACCAAGCATAAGCGTGAGTGGTGTGCGGAACTCATGGCTGACATTATTGAAGAAGGTCGTTTTGGCGCGATCAAGTTCTGCGAGTGCTTCTGCCCGTTGTCGCTCTTCCTCATGGGCTTGAGCGTTGCGAATTAAGACTGAGACCTGACCTGCTAGCAGTTCATAGAACGATTGATACCCTTCATCGAGCGCTCGGTTTGGACTAACGCCTGCGACCAATACTCCCAATGGAGCCTTTTGCCCAGATGAAGCGATCGGCAGCGCCAGGGCAGATTGAACAGGTTCGTTCAATAATCCGCCTAATAAAGTCATGTGGCGATCGATCGCTTCCACTAAAATCGTTTCGCCCATCGCTGCCTGATCCAGCGACCAAACATCGTTACCACCTGTCCCTAACTCGAACAATTGCGGACTCATGACCGATCCGATTTCCAGACCAACTGCTCCCTGTAGTCTTAATATTTTGCCGTCGGATTCATGCAAATAGAGCAGCGCAAATGGAATATCGATCAGAAATTGTGAGATCGTTGCCATCACATCTTGACAAATTGCCTCAACGCTTTGCACACCGCCCGCTTTTGAGGAGAGATCACGCAACAGCCGAAGCCGTCGATCTCCCAAAATTTGCTGAGTCACTTCACTACAAACGGCAAGCATTCCCACTATCTGCCCAGAGTCATCTTCGGCAGGGGCATGGGAAACGCTGAAATAGGACTCTTCGCGATAGCCAGAACGCTGCATCACAAGTAACAGGGCAGGTGTCCAATTAGCAACGCCTGATTTCATTACCTGTTCAATCATCGGACCTAGAGTGTCCCAAGATTCAGCGAGTGTGATGCGAATGTCAATCCCCAAGGCGGCTGGATGTTTATCGCCAATGAGTTGTGAGTAGGCATCGTTGTAGAACTGCGTGAAGTTGGGTCCCCAAGTGAGTACCATTGGGTAGCGCGAAGCAAGTAATGTTTTAACCAACGACTTGAGACTCTGTGACCAGGATTCAATAGCTCCCAAGGGCGTTTGTGACCAGTCAAAAGCATTGATCTGGGATGCCATCTCTCCACCCCTAAAGACTTGATTAACGCGAGTAGAGGCTGTTATTTTCGTCTCATCTATCATTGTCTAATCCTTCCACAAATAGGTTAGTTGTTGCCTTGTCACTCGCATTGGTGTTCCTTTGAGTTAACATCGCAACTGCCAGGATTAACTCGTCGGGTTCAATCGGTTTTGCGAGGTGCCGTTGAAAGCCAACTCGTAATGCTTGCTGTTGATCGAAATTGCTCGCATAAGCACTCAGGGCGATCGCTGGAATCTGTCCACCTTTGTCAGGAGGGCAAGATCGAATCTGTTGAATCAGCATATAGCCGTTCATTTCCGCCATTCCAACATTGCTCACTAACACATCGGGAATGAACTGGTCTAAGACTTGCTGTAACCGAGCAGCATCGCCAATGACGGGAGGGATCGCAGTCGTGAGGTCAAGTAAAATCTGAATATGCTTGGCTTCTGCTGCCAGTTGCACGGTTTCAACTGCTACCGTAATCACAAACGCTAAACTGACGGGAGCTGCGGTCAAGCTCAACTTGCCCTGCATAATGCGGGAGATGTCGAGTAGGTCTTCGATCAGTTGAGTCTGTAATTTGGCATTACGCTCGATCGTTTTCAGTACCTCGGCTTGACGGGCAGCATCGAGCTTGCCATTTTGCAGCAGTCGCGTCCAGCCCAAAACCGGATTCAGGGGCGATCGCAACTCATGCGACAGGACGGCTAAAAATTCGTCTTTAATTCGGTTCGCTTGCTCGGCTTGTTCTCGTGCGGCTTGCTCACGCGCTAGAAACTGTTTCCCTTCTGCTTCGGCTTGTTTACGACCCTCTTCGAGGTGCTTCGCAACAGTGATATCGATCGCTGAACCGAGTATTTGCGTCGGTTTACCTTGAGCATCGCGGACAAAAATCGTATCGCGGCTTGATAGCCAAAGCCATTTGCCGCTTGAGTGTTTCATCCGATATTCAAGGGTAAAAATATCATCTTCCTGTGCAACTCGAATCCTGTCATGATGCTGCTCAATGCGTTCAAGGTCATCGGGATGGAATAATTCAGCAAGAACCTGTGAATCAAGCACTTGCACATCTGCGGGCAAAACGCCCAACATTGGAAAAATTTGCGGACTGATGTACACATTTCGTCGTTCATTCAAATCGAAAAGTTCATCCACCACCATTGGATTGTGTCGCAAAGATTTTTAAGTGACAAGCGAATTTTCCTCACTCGTATTGATTTAAGCAATTACTCCGAAGAGTTTGTTGATAAACTCGGCTTGAGACACACTATCCCCTCGACTGATTCCTTTCACTTGCCTTTGCGAATCATAACCATTGCCTCAATCCCTTGCAACGTTCTCCTTGCTGTGTTGAATGATTAAAATCCCATCATCCGGTTTGACGATGCGCTTTACGTTGCGATGGTCTTGCTCGATGATGTTGTTTAAGTATTTGCTCTGCCGCAATTCGGTCTCGGCTTTTAACGTTTTATCTTGCTTTAATTCATGCATCGCCACTGGATAAGCCGCGTTTTTATCGGCGGTAATCACTCGTGATGTTTGAGTATGCTTCGCTCCCAACACTCTGCGGAAAAATCGTGCCGCAGCCTTCCTGTCCCGCTTCGCACTCAGCATGAGGTCCAAGGTGTTGCCCTCCGAATCCACCGCTCGGTACAGATATTTCCATGCTCCTTCCACTTCGATGTAAGTTTCGTCCACTCTCCGGTAGTGCTCAAGATGTAATGATAGAGAAGTAAAGTTTCTCACCCTCCTCCTTCCATGCTTGCCTGCCCCATTTGCGCGTCTGTTCAAACCGTTAAGAATGGTCGTATCGATAACGGTAAGCAACGGTTCAAATGCCAGGACTGCGGACGACAGTTCATCGAACAACCGACCAAAAAGGTGATTGATCAAGCCACACGGGAACTGATTGACCGATTGCTGTTGGAGCGAATTTCGCTTGCTGAAATTGCTCGTGCCGCCCAAGTTTCTGAACAATGGTTGCAAACTTACATCAATGAGAAATACGCGAACGTGCCACGCCAAGTGCAGGTGACCCCTAAAAAAAAGGGAGGCTAACGATTTAATGTGATGAGCTATGGTCATTCGTGGACAACAAAGGGAACAAGCAGTGGGTCTGGTTGGCTCTTGATGAAGACACCCGCGAAGTTGTAGGAGCTTACATTGGCGCGCGCGATGCAGCAGCAGCAGGTAAACTGTGGGAATCCTTGCCACCGGTCTATCGCCAGTGCGCTGTTGCTTACACCGATTTTTGGGCAGCGTATCGGGCAGTGCTACCCAGCAGACACCATCGAGCGGTCGGAAAAACACGGACGGCAGCCAGCGGCAAAGCATCAGTCGTCAGTCGGTCGATGCCGCATTCCGAGATGTGTTTGACCTGTTGGGAATCACAGGCGCATCGACTCACAGCTTTAGACGGTCAATGGCAACCCACTTAAGCAGAGAAGGCTTAACCCTTGCCGATATCGCCCAAATCACCGGACACAAGGATTTAGCCTCGCTGTCTCATTATTTAGATGCAGATGATGAGAAAGCATTGTCAGCACTTCAGAAAATCGCCAGGAGATCGCGCTAACGATCGCACTTCGCCCTCAGAATGTTGATTGACATTTCACAACAGAACCCCGCACTTCCGTTTAGAAGTGCGGGGTTCTCATCAAAATTGAGAGATTAATGTCCTTTAATGTCCCAATGGCGAAAACACGATCGACTGCAATCCCGGAACGAGCGAGACGATTCGCTGATGCTTATTTCGTCTCAATGAACCCCCTGGAAGCGGTGAAAGCAGCAGGGTACGCAGGGAATTCAGACGCGCTACGCAAGCAAAGTTATCGCCTGCTAACAGACGATCGCGTTCAGACATACCTCGCAACCAGACGGGCAAAACTGGTACAGGCAACCGATCACACTCTGTTAGAGGTGATCGCCCAACTGAAGACGATCGCATTTACCAATATCAAGGATGTCGCAAGCTGGACAAGTGACAGCATTGATTTCAAGCCCTCCTCTGAGATTCCCTCTGAGCAGGCGCAAGCGATCAGACGGGTGAAAGGTCGTAAGCGTCCCATGTTCGGCAAAGATGGCGAAAAAGTTGGGGAATCACTGGACTTTGAGCTTGAATTGCATAACAAAGAAGCGGCTCTGAAATTACTCGCAAGTTATTACGGCATCGATTCAGACTGGAACTCGATCGTTGCAGGTCTAGCGCGATTTAATTTGGTGCTGAAAGAAGATTCAAATCAGCCTAGCGGTTGGAGAGTTGATCGACTGGAGAAAGGATAGAAAATACGATCGCGCTTCTGGTTGCGCCCAAAACGGTAATGGAGAAGCGCGATCGTGTTTGGTGGGGTGTAGGCTCAGAGAGGCGTTTGAGTCGTTAACACTGAAAAGATGAGAGGTTCCGAGGATGGCGGTTTCATCTCCTTTGTGGATCGAGACATTTTTACACCGCTGAGGATTTTGCCCATCTTCGAGAGCGACCAGTTCTCAATGTCGTTCAAACTGACCGCTTTCGGATGCTGCACTAGCCACGCTCTGAATTTTCGCTCTGCTTTGGCGATTTCGTCTGGAAAGTACGTTTCCACGATCACTGCTTTATCCGTCTCGACATGCCCCAGACAAAGCCGAATCTGCCCCTCTAAATAGGATGGCTCTGTGTAGATTTTCAATGGGAAAATGTCGGGCTTCCTGCCAAAACCTTTTTGAAACATAATTAATACCTAAGTATTTTTCTAGCCGATCGCGCTCTTTCCATCCGAGCAACCGCGATCGGCTTTTTACTGCTCAATTTTACTCATCCCGTCGATCGACCTCTCACCCAGGGCGCGATCGACGGGGTTTCGCTTTGGGCGGGGAATTCTGCCCAGTCTGGGGGAAGTTACCAAGTTAGTTATTCAAAGTTACTATATCTTGAAAAAAATAGTAACTTCTGAAACCCCTGATGTGTATGGACTTTTCCTTATAAGTTACTAGAGTTACCAAAGTTACCATTTAAAGAAGAAGGATAATAATAAATAAGAAACGAGTCCTAATTCCCTGCTTTTTTAGTTGGTACGAAATTGGTACTGCTGTTATTGCGACCGCTGAAACTTCTTCTGCATAAGCTCTGTGGGTACAGACATTACTCAATGGCATTGAGAAGGTCAGGGGTTCGACTCCCCTTAGCTCCATAGACTGAAACATTGGGGATTAGTCCCTTGCTTCAACGCCAGAGATTGAATGTGAATGACGCGCCACCTGTAGTCGATCGCGCCCCTGCTGTTTTGCCAGGTAGAGCGCTTCGTCAGCCTGCTTAACCAGCGATACAAAGGTTTTTTCTGAATTGGGTATGAAACTGACAACGCCCAAGCTCAACGTCACAAATTGGCTAATTTTAGAGCCAGAATGCTGGATCTGGGCTTGCCGAATTTGGGATTGAATTTTTTGGGCAACAGTAACGACCCCATCCAGCGGGGTGTTGGGTAAAATCACGGCAAACTCTTCGCCACCGTAGCGTGCAACCAGATCGACAGGACGAGCAACTGCGAGTTTGAGCTGCTGTGCCACGCGCTGCAAACAGTCATCTCCTATCAGGTGACCGTAACAGTCATTGTACTGTTTGAAAAAGTCAACATCGCAGAGAATCAGCCCCAGCGGTTGCTGTTCCCGCCGTAGCTGCAGCCATTCTTGAGCTAGGTACTCGTCAAAATACCGTCGGTTCGCAACCTGAGTTAGCCCGTCTAGACGCGATAATCGCTGAAGCTCTTGATTGGCAGCTTCTAGCTCAACTGTCCGCTGAGCAACCCGATTCTCTAGGGTGACAAACAGGTCTTTTAGTGTGTCTGACATTTGGATAAATGCGATCGACAGTTGACCGATCTCGTCCTGTCTCAAGGCTGGCAACTGCACCTCGAAATTGCCCTCAGTTAACTGTTGCGTTGATTGCAGAAGTTGAGCCAGCGGTTGGGTGACTTGAGTGCTCAAGGTACGGTAGATCAGCACCATCTCTACCAATAGCGCAATTCCGCCAGAGAGCAAAACGAATTGTGCTGCGCTCCAAGCGCTACCCTGCATGAGGGATTGGGGATAGACTGTCGCAAAATACCAGTTGGGCCCCGCTAGCCGAGTAAACGTGATGTATTCGCGATCGCGAACGTTCTCAATCACTCGCGCACCGTTTCCAGTCCCGTCGGCATCATTTCCAGACTGAATCAAAGTAAAAATCCGACTGAGATGGGCATCAGCCAGATCTTGAACCTTTAACGTTCCGCGCTTTGCCGCAATTTGGGACGTAAAATCGGGATGAGCAATCAAATTGCCATCCTCTCGCACAATCAAGTTATAGGTTCCTGCTAAACGATCGGCGTTGGTGCGTTCGATCAAACTGTTCAACACAATATCGTTGCCAATGCTGGCAATATGCTGTCCCGTAGCATCGTCGATCGGCGTGACTACCGAAACAATCCAATCAGGGCTGGCTGGGTCTTGATAAGCATCAGTCCACGTTGTTTGCCGCTGTGGGTCATGGTTTCGGTCAGATAGGTAGAAAAACTTTTCATTGTGGACATCAAAATCACCTGCGACCATCAACGGGCCGGGTATCTCAGGCCAGTAAGTGACAGCGACGTTTTCTGGCGACACAATCCAAGTATTAACGAAGCGATCACGCCATGCGGGTGCATACTGCAAGAGCAACTGTTCAAACCGCCGAATTTGACGGTAGAGCGTTGAACTTAGAGGAACATCTCGCCCCACAAAAACAGATGACTTTGACTCACTCTCAAACTGGTGCAGATCCTGGTGTTCTGGAAAATTGCGATGGGTGCCATCTGACCAGGCAAATAGCGGTGTTAGGGTTTCAGCGGGCTGGGCAGCGACAGTGGCAAAGGCTTGCTTGAGCAAAATGTGGCGATCGGCGGCGAGCTGAAAAATTGCTTCCTCGCGCTTGCCCCGCTCAATGACGTATTTCTGAAGCTGTTCTTGAGTAGCAAACTGCGCCTGCCCTACAATATGCCCGTAAGTCAACAAGGCAGAGACGATGAATATCCCGATCATTCGGAACAATAACTTAATCAGGGTCTGCCAAGTTAATGAAGACTGAACTTGCATAAGAGGAGTCAATTGTTTAGACGTATTCAAAAATTAAATTAGGTAGAAAAAGATGGTGGAACGGGTTTTTTACTGCTCACCATCCCATAAAAAACTCGTTTCATTATATCCAGACTTACCCCCGTCGCTCACTTCTAGTGAATTGATGAAGGGAGCCAGATGACTGGACGATAGAGCGGGACAAGTATGCACGGGCTGATTTCTTGACCACCATTCTGCAATCGAGAAGCCATTGGCTCAGTCGTCCGATTATTCCGAATCAATTACAGACAGATGTTGATCTGTTTGCTATTCCATCATTCATCAATTACTATGAACACGAATTTATCTTGGACATTTCCAGGCTGTCCAGAAGTAAATCAAGCGATCGATTGGACGACCTTAACTTCTCGGTTTAAATGGCTGCGATCGCTTGCCGCTTGTCCTCAAGATCCGATTTACCATGCTGAGGGTGATGTTCTCACTCATACAAAGCTTGTCTGTGAAGCACTCGTTTCCCTTTCCACATGGCAGCACCTTTCTCGCGTGGAACAATCGATTCTATTTGCAGCCGCTTTACTGCATGATGTCGCGAAGCCACAAGCAACACAGACTGTAGAAGGACGGCTGACGAGTAAAGGGCACGTGCGGCAAGGCGCAAAACTTACTCGTCGCATTTTGCGTGACTTGGATGCACCGTTTGCGATTCGAGAAGCGATCGTGTCGATCGTGCAATTAGGGAGCTTGCCGATTTGGTTTTGGGATAAGCCGAATCCACAACGGGCTGTAATTGCAGCAAGCTATGCGAGTCGCTGTGATTGGTTAGCACTAATGGCAGAAGGGGACGCGCGCGGGCGGATCTGTGCCGATCAAGCTAGATTGCTCGATACGATCGCATTCTTTCGTGAGTTTTGTCAGGAGAATGAATGTTGGCAACAACCGCGATCGTTTGCGTCGGATCATAGCCGATTCATTTACTTCCGCAAAGAAGAGGGTAATCTTGACTATGCTGCGTTTGATGATACTTGTTGTGAAGTGATTCTCATGTCAGGCTTACCGGGAGCCGGAAAAGACCATTGGATTGAGCATCATGCTCAAGACTATCCCGTGATTTCACTCGATCGACTTCGGCAAGACCTGAATGTTTCTCCTGAAGGCGATCAGAGCGTTGTGATTCAAGCGGCAAGGCGAGAAGCGAAAGAGAAATTGCGGTTGCAGACTTCGTTTATTTGGAATGCAACGAACATTTCTCACCAGCTTCGATCGGGCTTAATTGATTTGTTTGCTTCGTATCGTGCCCGGATTCGGATTGTCTATGTCGAAGTTCCTTGGCAAACGGTACTTCAGCAAAATGCTCAACGTCCCGCCCCTGTACCAGAGATTGTGATCGAGCAATTATTCGATCGTCTTGAAGTTCCGTCCCTGCTCGAAGCGCATCAAGTCAATTTGCCCGATCGCCTCAGTTTTGGCTTCTAAATTTATTAGAAATACGAATGTATTCTCTTAATCAGGTGATGTGCAACTTTAATAGGTTGAGGTTCAGCGCTTTGTCACTGAGATTCAGCGCTTCGTCATTGGGACAAAAAGCATCGTCGTTGAGGTTCAGCACTTCGTCATTGAGATAATACAGACTCGCCGTTGAGGTTCAGCGCTTTGTTGCTGAGATTCAGCACTTCGCCGTTGAGACAAAAAGCATCGCCGTTGAGGTTCAGCACTTCGTCATTGAGATAATACAGACTCGCCGTTGAGGTTCAGCACTTCGTCATTGAGATTCAACACTTCGCCATTGAGACAAAAAGCATCGCCGTTGAGGTTCAGCACTTCGTCATTGAGATAAACAGATTCAAGTGTGAAAGTTGCACATCGCCTTTAATCACTAAATCCAATCACAAAGAAATTACAGGTTGACACCAACAAAGATTAGTATTCTATTCAACAATGCAAAAGCATCTATCATGCGGCAGATGTCGAAAGAACAAGCGATTGGATGAAATGAGCTTGCAAAAGGAAGATTTACCTGATGATTCAAGTACTACAGAATTGGACAGAAATTGAAACAGCAACCCAAGCTTTGCAACAGTCAAGCTTGCCCACCCACATTACGATTCAGAAGAATTGGGATCAGTGGTTGCTTGCCCAACTTTTACAAGCGCCTAATGTCGATCGACAATCCAAAATTCTCGATTTAGGCTGTGGTGACTGTTGTACGCTTGAGCTTTTAGCAGCGCTGGGTTTTCGGGCTCTACACGGCATTGATCTAACGATCAAACCAACCGTTGACGGAGCCTATCAGCTTTATCAGGGGGACTTGACCGCAACTTCCTTTTCGGATAGTTCTTTTGATGTTGCTGTCAGTATTTCTGTGATTGAACACGGGGTTAATCTGAATGCTTTTTTCCGTGAAGCTTATCGACTGCTTAAACCAGGTGGACTACTGTTTGTAACCACTGATTATTGGCAAACGAAAATTTCGATCGATCAATCAATTCAGCCCTTTGGACTAGCTTGGACAGTCTTCTCGCAAGTGGAAATTGAATCCGCGATCGAGATTGCGAAAACTCACGGTTTTCTCTTAAATCACAACAACGAGGTTCCAGCTTGTACTGAAACAACGGTTTCTTGGTATGAAAAGCACTACACCTTTATTGCACTAGCCTTGAGAAAACCAGCATAAAGATGTTAGTGATCAGAAGAAGCACCATTGGGCAGAATAGTTCGACCGAGATGAGCATGAGTTAGATCAATATCTAATGGGATAGCATCGGTCAAAGATGCCCAGCGTAAGAGGGATCACGTTCCCACTCCTCTGATTTGTGCTGAAAAAACTATCCTCTAACGCGATTGCGAAGAAACAGGATGCGAGAATTGAAATAGCTTTCTAATCTCAGCAAATAGAACCTCAATCACAATCGGCTTTGCAACATGACTATCAAACCCAGCAGCGATCGCACTCAGTCGATCTTCTTCTCTGGCATTTGCAGTGAGTGCGATCGCAGGAATGCGGCGGTTAGATTGTGCAGTGCGAATGTACTGAATAAAACGATAGCCATCCATCTCAGGCATACTAATGTCACTAATAATCAAATCTGGAACAAATGCCTGGAGTTGAGCGATTGCATCTTGAGCAGATGCACTGAGCGAAACACTCGCTTGCTCAGTCTCCAGAATATACTGCAATAATTCTCTGGTATCTGCGTCATCATCCACGATCAAAATCTTTCGACTCTTCAAAACCCCTGTCGCTTGAGGAGCCGTTGAAGTCGCTTCGGGAAGTAGAACTTTAGCGTTAAAGTTCGCAGGAGGAAGCTTTACGATAAAGGTAGCTCCGCAATTCACGCCATCGCTTTTTGCTTCAATCTCGCCGTGATGCAGTTCGACCAAATGACGCACGATCGCTAATCCTAAACCCAATCCACCAAAGTTTCGAGTCGTTCCACTATCCTCCTGCCGAAATCGCTCAAACACATACGGTAAAAAGTCTGGATGAATGCCTTTCCCAGTGTCACTCACGCTGATTTGGACAAACTCTGAGCCATGTTCTAATGCGATCGTGACTTGTCCATTCTGCGGCGTAAACTTAATCGCATTGGTCAGCAGATTCACCATGACTTGCTGCAATCGATTCGGATCACCGTGAACTAGGATTCTAGGCTCTGAACTTGGAGAGACAAACGTAATAGGAATCTCTTTTGCTTCTGCGGAGAGTCGCACTGTCTCGATCGCGGATCGAATGACTAATCCAACATCAAGCTCAATCTTCCGCAGCACTAGCTTACCGCGCAGAATTCGAGAGACATCTAGCAAGTCTTCGATCAATTGCGATTGCAGTTTAGCATTGCGATCGATGGTTTCAAGTGCCTTATGTGTTGCGACCGGATCGAGCTTGCCCCCAAGCAATAACCTTGACCAACCCAGAATCGGATTCAATGGGGTTCGGAGTTCGTGGGAAACCACTGCTAGAAATTCATCTTTGATTCGGTTTGCAGCTTCAGCTTGCGATCGTGCGGATTGCTCTCGCAGTAATAGTTCATCTTTTTCGCGATTGGTTTGCTTCAATTGAGCATTCGTCTGTGCCAATGCTTGATTGGTGTGTTCTAAAATCTCGTTTAAGCGCGATCGCGCTTCATATTCTGCAATTTGCACTTGAGAAATTGCAAGTTTGACTTGTGCCTGGGTTTGCTGAGTGACCGCAGTTCCAGTTAATAAACCAATCACACATTGCATTAATAGACTAAGTTTATGAACCGTTAGCACCCCTACATCAACCGGAAACTCTGACAAGCTCAACATATGGGGATATTTCAGCACATAGCTGAACAATGCTGCAATCACACAAAAGCTTGCCGTGCCTGCACCACCCACCGCTCCAAATCGCATTGCTGCCCAAAGGAGCGGCACAAAATTGAGAAACGAAAATTGCTGAAACGCAAAGCCACCCCGACTCGTTTGGGCAACGCTCAACAGCGCGATTGCAATACATAAACTAATAATTGCGATCTTTTCAGCCCGCATACGGGGCGAATCCGGTTGGATAACAGGAGTACTCGGAGATTCCGAAAGCCAGTTCCATCGCTGCAAAATCGGAGTCAATGTTAATAGCGCGATCGGAGCAATTACCATCGTCCCGATCGCATTTCCTAGCCACCAGGGTAGAATTGAGTTTCCTACGCTTTGCCAAGACATTTTGCCAATCGTCGCTAAGATTAAACTACCGACGATCGCAGAACTCGCACAAGCAAGAACAGGCGCACTTAAGAGAAAGGCACTCACATCTTTTAAGCGATTGAGTAAGAGAGATCGCTGCCAAAATCGACGATACAGCCACCATGCGATCAAGGGTTCGATCGCATCTGCCCAGCCTACCCACTGCATCCAGCCCTGAATGCCCCAAATCGGCGCAACGAGTGTAGAAACGATTCCGGTCACAATCGCGGCAGGGGGACCAAACCAAATGGCTAACGCGATCGCCACTCCCGACGGTGGAAACCACAGCGAAACGGCTGGGTATATCCGAAATAGCAACGCTGTGTAGTGGGCAAATACAAGAACGCCCGCGCCCAAAAGGAGTGGAAACCAATTCCGCTTAAAACCGCGATCATTCATATCAAACTCAGCCCAGTTTGTAGCAGCATCTATCTTACGACGTAGGCTAGAGTAGACAATGCGCCCTGAGGCGGATTTTTAAAGCCGATTGATTTCAGCTTGCAAGAAATATACTTTGAAAGATGCGATCGTAGCAAATGAGCTAACTCTCAGGCGGATCGCAGCCACAATTCTTTAGACTTATGACCCAACCGCAAACTGATTCGATCGAGCGCTCATCTTGGCTTCAGAACATTACTCTTCAATCGATTTTAGCCGCTTTTATGCTTGGTTTCGCGTTGTTTGCGCTGGCAAGTGGTTCGATTTTTATGACGATCGCGACTCAAGAAATGACTGCGAATCAAGTTGCTTTTAACCGAGTCGCGATTGCTGCGATCGTATTTGCGATTTGGAATAGTATTCGAGCAATTGCACCTAGGAAAGAGAAGGCGACAAATCAAATGAGTTGGCGTGAAGTAGGGTTGCTCACTGCTGCTGGGGCAAGTTTTGCGGGATTTGTCGTGTCATTGGCTTGGGCGCTCGCGCATACTCAGGTGGCAACCGCGACGTTGCTCACTCACATGATGCCGATCTTCACCACGCTCGGCGGTTGGTTGTTTTTAGGTCAGCGATTTAGTTCCCAATTTTGGATTGGATTAGTCATTGCATTAGGTGGCGCGATCGCAATTGGAGCAGGAGATTTAAGTTTGGCAAGGGAAACGATTTTGGGCGATGTTGCTGCACTCGGCGCGGCAGTGTTTATTGCGATCGAAATGCTGATTGTCGAACAGTTACGGACTCGACTTTCAACGTCTACAATCACGATGAGCGAATGTGCGATCGCGGCTGTTTTAGTGTTACCTACAGTGCTGTGGAGCGGCTCATCAATTCTTCCGCCCTCGTGGGAAAGTGGCTTGGCTGTACTTGCCGCCGCATTGATTACTCAAGTTACCGGACATGGATTGTTAACGTATAGTTTGAAGCAATTCTCAGCCGGATTGATTTCTGTAGCACTTTTAGCTGCTCCGATCATTGCTGCGGGGTTGGCAATGCTCTTATTTGGGCAAATGATCCAGATGCGAAGCGCGATCGCGTTTTTCATTGTTCTAATTGGAATTTATTGCACTGTGACGGCTCCGACATCGCATAGCGAATCGATTCCAAACTAAGTCCTGCGATACAGGAACTTCTATCGGTAGAGCGATTTGTTGGATCAGTCCATTCGAGTAAAACGTAAGAGGTTAATTTTTACGGAGACTGTATTCTATGAAACCGAACTATTTTGTAAAGCGTTTAATGACCGGGCTGTTTGCTGTCTTAACGATGGCATCGCTGTGGTTCTCAACTCCGAATGCGAATGCGGCTCCAATCTTTTTTGCCAATGCTAACAAAGCAGCACAAGCAACCGAAGATGCCTCTAAAGGCATTGTAGAAAAAGCGAGAGATACCGTGAAAGACGCTGCAAGAAGCAATTCCAGCAAGGTTGATAATTCAACCGATGGAGATAGCACTGCTGCGCGGAAAGCAAAGGACGATGCAGGAACGATCCAGAAGCGCGCAGATGAAGATGCTTCTCGGACTAAGGATGCGATCGATAACAACATGGGCGCTGTGAAAAAGGCAGTTGAAGGAATCAAAGATGCGTTTGGTCAATAAAGACTAAAGCTTAGAAGTCTATCAAGTCCACTGGAGATAAAGCATTTTGCTTCTTCAGTGGACTTTATCGTGATCAATCTCCCTTTTGGCGTAGGTAGGCTGACTTGCTTTTAGCTATCGATTAGAGAGCATTTCTGGTGCAAGGTATGAAAGCTATTCCACGATCGACGTTCATCATTTTGATCCTGCTGCTGGTTGGTATTTTGGGCTATAGTTTGCAGCTTGCTCTACCGACTCGCCCGCCCAAATTTGAGAGTATTGTTGCATTTCAGCCGACGGTTCAAGAAGTTGGCTCCTATGATGTGTTGGGGCAGCCTGTGAGCAAAGCTGAAGCGAAGAACCTACTACAGACTGAATCGGGGCGATCGTACCTTGCACCGGAAAATGGCGCGATCGAGGTTAACGAAGACTTGATCAAACTGGGTCGTGATAGCTTTTATCGGGAAACTTTCGGCAATGAATACTTCTTCACCGATGTTCTGGGGGCAATTGATGGCCCGATTAATTTAGTCAGTGTGAGTCAAGCAATTCTTGCACTCAAAGGTAAAGCAACGACGAATTTACAAATCCCGATCGCAAAAGATTTGTCGATCGGCGGAAAACAATTTAAAGCAGGAACAAAGGTCGATACTGGACTGGATGTTGCCGCCGGATCACTCTTGCCGTTGGGAATGCAGGTTGTGAAGTCGGGTGCAAAACTGCGCGTCGGATTAACCTGTGCGTTGTGTCATGCCGCAGTCGATTTGAAATCGGGGAAAATCATTGAAGGTGCACCGAACACCGACCTAGATTCTGGTTTACTACAAGCGTTTGGGACGAATTCAGCGGCAATGTTTCGCCAAACAGGTGTAGATCCGACCACGATTCCCGCGAGTGCAAAAAGCCTAAGTTATATCAATGCAGCGGGACAAACATCAAAGCTTCCTGATCCAGAAGCATTAGAGAACGCGGTAGATGCCCAGTTTCTCGCTTGGTCGCCTGGTAACTTTGATTCCACCGGAGACAACAAGAACAATCCTTCTCAAAATCCTTCGTCTTATACCTTCGAGGCATATCCTTATGGATGGAGCGGATTTTCTGCGATCGGTTGGTTTCACGGCTTAACCACGCTCAACAACAATGTTCACGCTACAAATTCTGACCCAACGACAGGAGCAAACGCTAGCGAGAAACTTTTGGGGATTGATAAAGAGACCTATCTCGGTATGCTGCTGCAAAAATCTGCCGATCTACGTTTTCGACTGCCTAGCAGCGTCAAACCTTCCAGCTTTTTACAATCGGTAGATCCGACTCCCAGAGAAGCTGCGCTCAATGAAGTGATTAAAGCGCCTGGATTTCCGCAAGGTTCACTGTTTATCTTAGATGGCTTTATGGCGAGTTCGCCAGGGTACAAAGCTGGAGAGCAACTGAATGCAATGTCTGCATTTCAAAATACTCTGGCTCCGCCTGCGACACCTACGATCGACATCAATACCCTGAATCGAGGCGCAAAGGTCTTTCAACAAGCAAACTGCACGAGTTGTCATGTCGGGCGGTATTTTACGAACCATGCTGTGATTGCAGAGGATGAGATCAAATCACAGCCTTCTCGTGCTGTCGCTTTAGCAAATTTCCCTCGGATCTTTGGGGAACCTCAAACCTATCTACCGAATACTCCTGTGCCGTTGCCCGTCGATCCGTCGATGATCACTGTGCCTGTAAACACTGCACCGCTCGAAACTCGCCAAGCCGCTTACGCGATCGATCCCCCGACGGGAGGCTACAAAGTTCCAAGCTTAGTCGGTTTAGCGGTGACTGCACCTTATCTCCATGATGGCGGTGTTGCGGCAAGTAGCACTGCGATCGCGCCTCAAACCGATGGAACTTATACCGTCGTGAAACCGGATGAAATGGGACTTGCAGGCACTTGGATGCAGCGAATTGCACCTGATCCAGAAGCAAGTCTGCGAGTGTTAGTCGATCGAGATTTAAGAGCGATCGCAGTAAATGCGAATCGCGCAAATCCTGACCTACAACTTAGCAATAGTGATGGAAGTGGTCACGCTTATTGGGTCGATCAAACTGCCGGATATACACCACAACAGCAAAGCGATTTGATTCAGTTTCTGTTGTCGATCGATGATGATCCAGCAGTCACAGTTCAGGAGTGAAGCACTCCGATTGAAACACTCAAGGCAACCAGGGATATTTCCGAAAATCGGGCTTACGTTTTTCGAGAAAGGCTTGCTTGCCTTCCGAGCCTTCTTCGGTCATGTAGTAGAGCATTGTGGCGTTTCCAGCGAGTTCTTGTAGTCCAGCTTGTCCATCACAATCAGCGTTGAATGCAGCTTTGAGACAGCGAATTGCGATCGGGCTTTTTTCCAAGATTTCTTGCGCCCACTGAATGCCTTCTGCTTCGAGTTGATCCACCGGAACCACAGTATTTACTAATCCCATGTCTAAGGCTTCCTGAGCGTTGTACTGACGGCAGAGATACCAGATTTCCCGCGCTTTTTTTTGCCCCACAATCCGCGCCATGTAGCTCGCCCCAAATCCACCGTCGAAGCTTCCCACTTTCGGCCCAGTTTGCCCAAAAATAGCATTGTCTGCTGCGATCGTTAAATCACACAGTAGATGCAACACATGACCGCCCCCGATCGCATATCCCGCAACAAGAGCAATGATCGCTTTCGGCATCGATCGGATCAATCGTTGCAGATCGAGTACATTCAATCGCGGTACACCTGCTTCATCGACATAGCCCGCATGACCCCGAACGCTTTGATCTCCGCCCGAACAGAAGGCATATTTGCCATCAGTATGAGGCCCTGCACCTGTCAAGAGGATCACTCCGATGCGACTATCTTCACGAGCGTTGGCGAAGGCATCATAGAGTTCGACGATCGTTTTGGGACGAAAGGCGTTTCGCTTGTGGGGACGATTGATCGTGATTTTGGCGATACCGTCGGCTTTGTGATAGAGAATGTCTTCGTAGTCTTTTACGCTTGTCCAGTCAACTGTCATAGTAGGTTCGCGAATTTCTTTAAGTTCGTTTTGCGCCAGTTTGCATCATGATGGCGATCGGTGTTTAGTTCAAGTACCCGAATGCCCTCGGATGGAAGCGGGTTAATGAGATCGCGCAATTGCTCCCAGCTTTCGATGATTTCATGTTTTGCATCATAAGTCTGACAGAGTTTAGAGAAGTCAATATTTTGCGGAGTGGCAAAGAATTCTTCAAATGGGGGATCAAATGGCGCGATCGGTAACATTCCAAAGATTCCGCCACCGTTGTTGTTGATTAAAACGATCGTTAAATGCCCTCTGAAGTGCGATCGAATTAAAAAACCATTCGTATCATGTAACAGTGCTAAATCTCCTGTCAGCATCACTGCTTGTTGATCATGAGAAATTCCTAAAGCAGTCGAAAGTGTTCCATCAATGCCATTTGCACCTCGATTAAAGAAAGGTCGAATGTTCAAATCGTTGGGTTTCCAGAAGTATTCAGCATCGCGCACAGGCATACTGCTGGAAATGAACAATGGAGTTTCAGGCGGAAGAAACTGTGACAAAATCCAGGACGCTTTGCCTTCAAACAATATTGTTTCTTGTGTGAGAGATTGATCGATCTTGTATCTCATTTTCGATTCTGCCTCTAGCCAATCGTGCAGAAAATTAGAAGGTTCAAGCACTCGATCAGAAGTAAATGATTCGATCTCGCTTTGAATGTGAATCGTTTTTCCGTGGATTGGATCAAGACTACGATCGCTTGGATCAATCACATATTGAATCGGTTGAATTCTATCCAACCATAGTCGAAGTTCTTTACTCGTCGGCGTTTCACCGATTCGGATTACCACTTCAGGCGCGAGTTGTTCAGCTAAATCTTTGTTTCTCAGAATCGTATCGTAAGTGGAAATGAGATACGGATTGAGACTTACATTGTTTCGGACGGGTGAAAGTGCTTCAGCGAGAACGGGCATCGAGAGCGATTTGGCAAGATTAGAGATCGCTTCACAATACTGTTTCGGTGACTCCGGCTGGGCGACTCCGGCGATGATGATTCCTCGTTGGGTTGCGGGGTTGATTTGCCCCCTAAGTCCCCCAAAATTGGGGGACTTTGAGAGTGGCTGAATGTGGTTGAAAAAATCATTTGGAACGTCGATCGATATTCCAGACTGCTCGATCGGAGCTAACGGCTCTCGAAATGGCAAATTTAAATGCACTACTCCAGAGATCGGATAGTGTGTCTGCTGCATTGCGTTCAGCATTGTCTGTCGCAAATACCGCAGCATTGGTAATTCGGTTGAGGGAATTGCAATTTCGCTGTAGAAATTCACATACGAACCGAATAGTTTTTGTTGATCGATCGCTTGTCCCGCATTGCAATTTCTCAACTCAGGCGGGCGATCTGCCGTCAGGATCAATAAAGGAACTCGACTTTCTCGCGCCTCCACCACTGCTGGAAAAAAATTCGCTCCTGCCGATCCAGAAGTACAAACTAAAACAACAGGATTATGAGTTCTTCGAGCAATTCCTAATGCAAAAAAAGAAGCCGATCGCTCATCTAAAACAGGAATCGCTTCAATTTCTGGATGTCTTGCAAAAGCAACCGTTAACGGAGTCGATCGAGAACCGGGACACACGATCGCAGTTTTTAAACCCGATCGCACTAACGTCTCGACCAGCACCGAAGCCCAGAGCGTATTCACATTGCGAAAATCTAAATTCATTGTCGCGCTTCAATAAAAGCTTGATGTTCTGGCGATCGTATTCTTGCCTGAACGGTTTCTAGTACCTTCGTCATGTTGTAGCTTAGTAAATCATCCACGCTCAACCATAATCCAGGAAAAACTTGAGAGCGAATGACACCTGCTTCATCCGGTAACAGCAGTTGATACTCCCCTTCAACCAATTGAAACCAATCTAATCGATTCTCATAAGACTGCCAGAGAATGTATTCCTGAATTCCGTTGCGTCGATAGACTTGCTTTTTAGTTCCGGCATCGATCGCGGCGCTGCTCCCTGCAATTTCAATTACCAACTCCGGGGCACCCTCTAAATATCCATCTCCAGCGATTGTGATTCCTCCACCCCGTTCAAAAAACAACACAACATCAGGCTGCGGCTCATTATCAAGATCCATTCGGACTATAGGTTCAGTGCTGAGATCAATTCCAGGAGTCATCGCCTGATAAAACCCAATCCAAGTTTGAATTCGGCTGTGAGGTTTGCCATGTTGTCTATGTCGTAAAGGAGAAGCCACGTAAACAGTTCCTTCGATTAATTCAGCTTTTTTGATGTGTGGATCAGCGGCATATCTACGCTCAAACTCTGGGCGAGATAAACGATCGCCGTTTTCCAAAGGTGGAACTTTGCTTAAAGGAGTGTTCATACAATGGCGTTCAGTAAAGCTTGCAGTTTGAGTTGAACTTCAGCGAATTCCTTGTCTGGATCTGATCCTGACACAATTCCCGCGCCTGCGAAGAGCCGAGCGTGATTTCCTTGCAAAATTGCCGATCGTATTCCTACTGCAAATTCACCATTGCCGTGATGATCCATCCAACCAATCGGAGCCGCGTACCACGATCTCTCAAACGCTTCAAACGATCGTAGATGTTCACAAGCGATCGACTTTGGCGCACCTGCAACAGCGGGAGTCGGATGAAGCTCTGAAACCGCATCGAGTAAATGCAAATCGGATTTAATCACGGCACGAATCGGAGTTTGCAAATGCTGAATGTTGGGTAATTGCAGCAATCGCGGTGGTGAAAATTGAGGCGTTAAATTTAGATTTCTTAAGTGCTGTGCGATCGAGTCTACGACGACTTGATGTTCCCACTTTTCTTTGCGCCCATTGAGTAACGTTGCTGCAAGTCGAGCATCTTCAGAGCGCGTCTTGCCACGAGGAACTGAACCTGCTAGCGCTTCTGTGAATAAGCGATCGTGCTGTATTTTGACCAGTCGTTCTGGACTTGCACCGATAAATGTTGCATTCTTGCCGTTGCTAGCAGAAAAAATGTAGCAGTTGGGATACCGCGATCGTAAATTGCTTAATGATGAAACAAGATTAAATGGTAATGGCGAAGTGACATCTAAAGCATCAGCTAAAACAATTTTATTGAAATGCTGTGAATGAATCAGTTTTAATGCTGCGGTTACAGATTTTTGATAGTGACCAGAATGCGAAACCGATTGCTGTTTGAAAAAAGGTTTCGGTGAATCAATTGCTAAACGAATCACATTATGTTTAATCGATCGAATTTGCTGAATCGTTTGTAGCGTGCGATCGACAGCAGTGTTTAGATCGAGAGAATCTGAAATTTTTAGATTTGCCACGATCGTTGATTGGTCTCGAACTCGCGAGATCTGCCACGCTGGAAGAAACACGCTGGAAGCCGGAAACAACGAATCGGTTGTGCGATCGAAAAAGGTAAAGTTGCAAAAAAAATGCGCCCCAGAAAATTCGGTACCGAGCGCTCCGATTTGATGCGTTTTGCTTAACGTAGTTTGAATCGATTCTTTGATTTTGGTAAAGCGATCGCTGCCTTCAGCCTGAAATTCTAATGCCGTATCAAACGCTAAAACTGAGCCACTATTCTCAAAATAAAAATGCTTTTGATTCGGTTCCACCAATGTTTCTAAAACAGCAAGGAGATCAATTTCTTCAACCGCTATAGAAATGCTGGCAATACAATAATCAACGCTTTGAGAGATAGATTGTTTACATCTGAGAAGAAATTGGTAAAGATCTTGAGAATCAAGCTGTGACTGAAGCTGATACTGGATCGCAGGCATAACAATCGTTCCAAACGTCGGCAATCATTTAGCCGATCTTAAGGCACTTAGGGATTCACCCTTTGTAATCTGTAATGAAGTGAAGCATTTCTGCCTTTTTTGTTAAGGATTGTGAATGAGTTCGGGAATTGTTGCTCGATCGCTCACCACTTTCAATCGAAACGTATCCGGCGGAACAAAGGTAATTCCACGACGAGCAGGACGAACCGCACGATCGAGATTCGTTTCAAATTCGTACCAAGATAGCACCGTTGCCAACACTAGCTTCATCTCAAACAATGAAAGCGCCATCCCGACGCAGCTCCGACTACCCCCACCAAACGGCAAATACTCGTAGGCTGAAAACTTCTGGTTCAAAAAGCGATCGGGCTTAAACTGATCCGCTTGTTCGTAGGTTTTCGCCCGTCGATGCGCGAGATAAATAGACGGGATCAAAACCGTTCCCGGCTCGTAGGTAAAGCCTTCGATCTCGATCGTGCGCTTCACCTTGCGCGGCTGTGAGATTAATGCGATCGGATAAACCCGCAGCGCCTCCTTGCACACCGCGGTCAAATACGGAGCTTGCGAAAGTGCGACCGGATCAGGATTTTCACCCAACTGGTCCAATTCTTGGCGTAAGCGATCGAGCGACTCTGGATGCCGATGCAACCAATAAAACGCCCAAGTCAAGCCCGATGCCGTGGTTTCATGCCCCAAAAGCAGCAAAGTCATCAACTGATCGCGCAATTCTTGATCGCTCATCGATTCGCCTTGCTCGTCTCGTGCCATCATCAGCACCGAGAGAATATCCGTCCGATTTTGCAGCGATTGAGATCGACGATCGACAATCTCCGCATAAATCAGCGCGTCGATCTGCGCCATTTGCTCTAAAAACTGTCCCCAAGGGCTCCAACTCCCCCAATTCCGCTGGAGCATCGGAAAAAAGAACTGCGTCGAATACAGCGGCGATGTAATTGCTGCTAACAGTTGAGCAAGTAGCTGTTTTAATCGCTCGTACCGAACTCCCGGCACTAAACCGAATACGACTTGAAGAATCACTTGCAGCGAGATTTCTGACATCTCCGATCGAACTGAGATCGCATCGCCAACGCTCCATTCGATCATGCGTTTCTGTGTCAACTGGCAGATCAAGTGCCCCTGACTGTGCAATTGTTCTCGATGCAGTGCAGGCATCAAGAGCTGTCTTTGCCGCTGATGTCGCGCCCCTTCTTGCATAATCAGCGACTCATTGCCCACCAGAGGACGAAACACATCCGTCACCTTACCAAACTCAAACGCATCCGAGAGCGTGGTAAACACTGCCTGAATTGCATCCGGATCGCTGAGAAACACCACAGGCGGAGAATTCAGCCCCAACACTCGTGTCGTGAAGGTATCCCCGTATTGAGCCACCGCCCGATCGAAAAATGCGATCGGATCAGCCACGAGCGATAGAGTTTGAACAAGAGCAGGAGAACGCAATCCGGGCGGCGATTTCATCAGAATACTGGCAATACACGCTCTCTCCAGTTTAGGGAATTTGGCTTGCCTTGATCTGCGAAGTTTCCAATTCTTCAAACGATCGCAGGCAAAAGCCCCTAATCCGCTTTTACCTGCGGCAATCCCATGCTGTAGTTCAAAACACGGCTCTCCAAGTTGTAAGAAATCTCACCCTTGTTGAGCAGCGATCGCACTAAATGTTCCAGATCCGATCCGATCCGCCGCAAGTTGTAATCGGTCAGCGCCTCACCGCTATAGGATTCCACCAATTCATCAAACTTGCTGTAAATTTTCTGTAGCGCATCTTGGTTCCAGACCAACTCGTTATCTGGATCAACATCCAGCGTCAGAACTTTATCGCTTTCGACCAACTCATTGTTTTGCACTTCTGCCGAAAAAATATGAATATGGCGAGTCGTAGATTTGAGTAACATAAACTGACCTGGATTCACGTAGCTTGCTTTTGAAATTGTAAATGCACTTCTCACCAAAATTCTCAATCCGCTGTAAATCCATCTATCAATACTTTCCCATCTTCAAGATTGATTCCCTCCTCGTCCTATGTCCAAAGTCCTCAAACTTCTCTTTATCCGCCACGCTCAATCGATCGGTAATATCGAAAAACGAATGCAAGGTCACGGCGATTACGAACTGTCTCCCCTCGGTCGCCAACAGTCGGAAAAGCTCGCCAAACATCTCCGATCTGAATCTTGGCGACCCTCTCACGTTTATTCCAGTCCATTGATACGCGCGGCTCAAACGACTGAGATTTTGCTCTCGTATTTTCAAAAACCACACCTACCCGCTGCGGTGAGCGATTTGATCGACCCAGATTTAGAAAACCCGATCGAAGACGAACCCACGCCGAAGAAAATCCCGATCGAATACGCCGAAGAACTAAAAGAATTCCAAAACGGAGTGTTTCAAGGATTGACCTGGGCGGAAGCACAATCTCGCTACCCGGATCTCTGCCGAAAACTAGAAACTTCTCCAGATTGGATTCCGCTCCCCGAAGCCGAAACTTTACACGATGCCCGCGATCGCTCTCGTCAATTTATCGATCAAATCATGCGCCGACACCGCGACGGGGATCAACTTTGGATTGTGAGTCACAGTTGGATTTTGCAACACTTAATCGCTCAATTACTTGGAAGTGATAGATCGTGGAGATTACGCGCTCACAATACCGCCATGTTTGAGTTTTGGATTGATCGATCGCGTTGGGAACTGCAAAATCAGAATCGCTTTAACACTGATTTATGGCAAATTCGTAGATTTAATGACTCCCGGCATTTGCATTAGAAATTTTGAAGACAATTCATTCCTAAAAATCGCAATTTTGTCAGAAAACTCGCCTGTTTTGAAAGTTATGCTTGCTCTTAAGTCCAAAACAAGCGTATATAGTATCGTAGTGGTTTCCTGATCAGGGTTTTTCGTTAACTACTAATAAACTCCATGATAGTGAATGCGATCAACGATATCTACAAGCAAGCTCACCAAGGCAGTGTTGCAGCAATTATTCAAGTCCTGAATGATAAGCTGTCCGATACCGGAGTGAGAACACGCGCCATTTTTGCAAATGGTGTGCTTCAGCTTCTTTGCGAAGCGGCGACCCCGGCTCAACTCGATCGCGCAATTCTCACCGAGCGCGTCCGCAAAATTCTCGAATCGATTTCACCCCGCAATGTCCGTCGGGTGAATATCAACAGCCGAATTGTCCGCGAACAACAATTGCTCTGGTTTGAAGAAATCAATCGCGATCCCGATGGACAGCTGCTTTGGGCAGAAGAAATCGCGCTCAGACGACCCAATTTTGTCCGAGGAATGATCCAAGATTTGCGGGAAACGTTTAGCGATCGAGATGATTTGCCCAAGACGCTTTCACCCCAAGCCGTGCGCGAAAAACGCCAGTTTACCAAAGGCATTCTCGGCGGTGTCGTAATCAGCGGAGCGATCTTATTTGCAGGTTGGGGAGTCTATTCCTGGAATCAAGGCAAACTCTTCGCGGGTGAAAACGGCGAATCGGTTAGTCCTACAACTCAACCGCAATGGAAATCAACCATCAAGCAAGATGGTGATTCGTTTGCAACTGCGGTACGAGTGGCAGAACGAGCCGCGAAAAGCAGCAAAGAGGCGAAAACTCCCGCTCAGTGGCAGCAGGTTGCAGAGATGTGGGGAACTGCATCGCGTCTGATGTCCGAAGTACCAAACAATCATCCGCGTGCGGATGTAGCGAAAAATCGGACGCAAGCCTATCGCAAGAATCAAGAGATTGCATTGGGCAACGTTAAATAAAACGTCGATTGCTAAATTTGTCGATCGACGTTTCTCTAATCGATACTTCTGCCCCGAACAGTCTGCGATCGACGCGGAACCGCAACAGGTGCAAGCTCGATCTGCCGCTCCTGAACGCGATGGCTGTCAAAATGTTTTTGCCACATTGCGGGGGCATCCAAGGTTTCTCCACCGTGTTTCGTCAAGCGCTGGCGAACTTTACACAACACAGGCGTATTCACACACGCCCCAGAAATAATAATTTGTCCTTTGGTCAAGGCGGGCAGTTCTTTCAGCAAATCTCTTCCCGCTGCTTCGACTCCATATTTCAGGCTCTCTTGGTCAACCGGATTCACAATCCGCATCAAAAACTGACTCATACATTGAGACAGCACATCCGCATCAAGCTTACCGGGACGCTGAGTAATCAATCCCATCCCTAGCCCAAATTTACGACCTTCACTCAAAATTGTTCGTAGCACAGACTTACAGCGCGAAGGTTCATGTGCGGGTGCGAAACGGTGCGCTTCTTCAATCAGGATAAATACGGGGTAAGGCAAATAGTTCTCATCCTGCGGCGAAATCAGTTCCTTCTGAGTACTCATTCGAGCGTGATTCGCCTGTCGTAGCACCGCTGCACAAATCACCTGCTGTTCTTCCTGATTAATCTCGTTCATTTGAAGCACAGTGACTTGTCCCGGTTCAAATAGTTCTTTCGGACTAACCGTGTGTTCCATCGTGTGGAAATAGTTCGATCGTTCAATCTTTTCCAGCTTCCATTCCAGTGCCGGAGCCGACGACCCCGTTTTCTCGTTGCCGTCATCATCGACCTGCACATCCGCCTCCCGCACCGCTGCGATCAGATCCTGAATGCCCCAGCGATAGTCGCCTTTCCGGTGGCTCTGCAAAATCCGAAACGCTTTACTCAACATCGCTTGTTGTCGATCGCTCATTTCCGGCAGCAGCGCCAAAATATCGTAGTAATCAAGCGAAGACACCCGAATCCTCACATCTTCCGGGGTCATGACTTTCACTTTCGGCGCGTACCCGTCCGCCCCCACGAAAGCCGGATGTCCGCGCATTTCTGCCAGCGTTCCATATTCCCCATGTGGATCAAAAATCAAAACCGCCGCTCGATTATGCGGCAACAGCAATTCCTCGATCAAAACGCCTGCGGTGTAAGACTTTCCTGATCCTGTTCCCGCCAAAATCGCCATGTGTGTACTCACAAGCTCTTTCACATCCAGCGCGATCGGTACAGCATTCATCTCTCGCAGCAACAGCGATCCGATATGGGCTGCTCCCACTTCACGCGGTTGGCGACGATTTAGAATCTGCTGCAACATCGCATCATCCGCCAAAACTACCTTTGCGCCTGGATCGGGACTTTTGCGCGGATTCATAAAACCGAGCGACAGATCGAAATATCCGATCACATCGACTCCCACTTCATAAATCTCTGGATTGTCATAGGTAAAACCGACCAAAGCCGCGATCGCTTCAGGACTAATCTCCGTATCCGCAAAAATGCGGTCAGGTAAGTGATCAATTAATCGTCGATCGGAGATCTTACCGAGAATCTTGCGGTTTGACCCCGCTTCGCGAACCTCGTAGTAGACATATTCACCAATGCGGACATACCGATTATCAGACGTGATGAAAACGTACTGATTGCCGTTTTCGCCAGGCCCTTTCACCGTACCCACAACGCTTGTCGGGTTTGAAGCAGGCTTTAAGCTCATAGGTTGGGGAAGAAATGAGAGCGAATTTCGTTCAAGTGTACTATTAAAAGCGCGGAGGTCAAGCGTTCATCCTCAATTTAGTAGAGGTAATTCTGCTTTTTCTTTATCTATTCTTGATTTCACCGCCCGTAAAATTTTGAGAATTTGATAAATCTTGAACCGCAATCGAGGGAATTTACGGATACCCTCAGAGTCTCCAGATTGTAATCTGAAAGTAATGGTGTAATAAGTTGCAGTAAACGAATTGCAGTATTGGTATAAAATTACCGAACCTCTTTTCGATACCGCGCTACGCTGCTCCCCTTACTGAGTGACTGAAGCTCTGTGAAGGGAACTTCCCGAAAGTGACGCAAACGGGCATATGACAGGATGCAAGCAAAAGTTTCGCGATCGAGATCAATAGAATCACAGGAAGTTGTGGGGCGAGTCATGGATGTTGTCAACACTACAAGAGAAGAGGTGATTCGCATTGAGTCGGATCGGCTTGCCTCATTGTCTACTCATCCCCTCGAAACCGTGCCCAGTGCCTTTCAGCCCAATCTGGCAAGCGTCGAAACCACGATCGGACGCAAGATTACTCAAGCCCTCAGTCGAGCGACCCAACCCGACGCTGTTTTATCCGAAGTGGCGACCCTGTTGGGCGAAGCTTACGGCGTGCAGGCTTGCTTGATTTCAATTCAGTCCGAGTCGTCTACACGATCGCTCACCGCTTGGTTTGCTAAGTCGCAGTTCACCGCCAATCAGCAAAAAGAAATTCTGTTAAGTTCCGCGATCGTCGAAGCCGCAACGCTAGAGCGATCAGAGTTATTGATTTCTGATTTAACGCTCAACGAAATTGCTTACTCGACAAAAGTGCTCCCGATTCGGGCAGTGATGAGCTTACCGACTCACTTTCAAGGTCGGATTAATGGCGTTGTCAGTTTGATGTGTTCTCAAGCGCATCGCTGGACAGACCTTGAAATGGATACGTTAGCGCACGTTTCGGATCACGTTGCGATCGCGATTTCCCAAATTTTGCTTCAGCAAAAAGTCGCGAAACAAGCCCAATATCAAGCTCTGCTGCGACAAGTGACCATGGGAATTCAGAATTCCTTAGAGGTGCCACAAGTCCAGATCATGGCGCTAGAAGGGTTAGCTCATGCGCTGGAAATTGATCAAGCGTTTGTTTTGAGAACGAAGTTTTGGGATCCGCGCCAGAGTTTGAGATCGAATGGAGATCGAGTGCCGAAAGCCCGCGTTATGATCGATAGCGAATGGCGGCGATATCCGGTGGATTCAGAAACGGAATCCCCGTTGAGTCAGTCGTTTTGGGTGACGGATTGCCGAGTTTGTCGGGTGGCATTCCGCAGCACTGCAAAATCGTTTGTGTTCAGAGATGTAGCGGAATTTCCGATCGTTGAAGAAACTACAGAAGAACCGATTGGCATTGCGCCGATTTTTGATCCAGAGAAAACGCCTGCTCTCATGCTAGTTCCTCTGGAAAGCAAAAATCGCCTGCTAGGTTTTATCGCCGTTCAACAAAGTCGATCGCGCAATTGGCAACCGGAAGAAATCGAACTTGTCGAATTACTCAGCGCCCAAATCAGCGCGGCGATTATTCAAACAGAAACCCTGCGTCAAGTCGAATCGCTGGTCGAAGAACGAACCGCACAACTCCAGCAAAGTTTAGAACTGCAAGCAAAGCTGTACGAAATTACTCGCAAGCAAATCGAAAAACTGCGGGTAATGAATCAGCGCATGGATGAGTTTCTCAGCACCCTCAGCCACGAACTGCGAACACCGCTCACCAGCATGATGCTGGCGATTCGGATGTTGCGGCAAGCCAATCTTACGCCTGATCGCCGTCAGCAATATCTCAACATTCTGGAACAGCAGTGCGCTCAAGAGACTAGCCTGATCAACGATTTACTGGCGCTACAGGAATTAGAAACAAAGCAGGTCGCCTTCCAGCTTCAGCGCGTGGAATTACGTCATGCGATCAATGATGTCTCGCAGTCCTTCAATCAACGCTGGGCATCAAAAGGACTGACGCTCGATTTGAAATTGCCAACGAGATCGCCCGTCTTCAATACTGACCTCGCGAGTTTCAATCGAATTCTGCTCGAACTGCTGACCAATGCAGGCAAATACGCCGATCCAAATAGCACCGTTCGATTAAAAGTGACGGTACAATCTGGACAGCAAATCAAGTTCGCATTGTCAAACATTGGATCAGCAATTGCTGAAGAGGAACTGCCCCATATCTTTGAGAAATTCCGTCGATGTCAGGGCATGACTCAGAACGCGGTTCCGGGAACTGGATTAGGGTTAGCACTCGTCAAGAGCTTGGTTCAGCACTTGAATGGCGCGATCGAGGCGACGAGCGTTACAATTCCAGATTCTCAGTCTTACGAAACCTGCTTTACAGTGACGCTGCCGCAGAATTTGGAGATTGCAGGGGCGTAGCTCTTCTACACTCTCCTGAATGGAATTTTGGAGAGCGGATTGAGAAGTCAGCGCTTTCCAAAAGTGTGTTGAACTGCTCTTCTTCTGGGAGTACAGACTGGGTATAATGTCTGAAGTTATGTTACAAACTGCTGTCTCTCCTAAACCTCTACGCTGGCAACGGCAAATTTCTTCTCCACTGGCGCGGCAAGTGGATATTTCCGTGTCGGCTGCAAAACTGACGTTTTATCTGTGGTGGGATCGCCAGATTTCAGGAAAGTCCGCCCATCATCGAAATCGACGCGCTCAATGGCTGGTGGGAACGCTTTTAGATTTAGGCCCAACATTTATCAAAATTGGACAATCGCTTTCGACACGAGCAGATCTGTTGCCGTTGGAGTACGTCAAGGCATTAGGGCAACTTCAAGATCGCGTGCCAGAGTTTGACTCGAATCAAGCGATCGCGATTATTGAAGCCGAACTGGGTTATCCGCTGCACACACTGTACGCGGACTTCGATCGAATTCCGATCGCGGCTGCAAGTTTAGGACAAGTCCACCGGGCACGACTGCACACGGGTGAAGAAGTGGTCGTGAAAGTGCAGCGACCGGGACTCGATCAGCTCTTTACGATGGATTTCCAAATCGTTGGTCGATTAGTACGCTGGATCGATCGCCTCGTGCCAAATGCCCGAAACTATAATATTCAGACGATTCATGCCGAATTTGCCGAGATTTTGAGTCGAGAAATCGATTACGTCCAAGAAGCGATGAACGCTGATCGCTTTCGGCATAATTTCGCAGATCACGATCGCATTGTCGTCCCCAAGATTTATCCGAAGTACACGACTCGGCGCGTGTTGACGATGGAATATGTGCCGGGGATTAAGGTCAACGATCGACAAAGTTTGCTCGCGATCGGCATCGATCCGCGTGAAATCAATCATTTAGGAATTTGCGCTTATCTGAAACAACTGCTGCAAGATGGCTTTTTCCAAGCCGATCCGCATCCCGGCAACATGGCAGTCAGTCACGATGGCAAGCTGATTTTCTACGATTTCGGCATGATGGCAGAAGTGCAACCGATCAATCGAAATCAGATGGTACAAACCTTTTTCGCTGTCTTGAAGAAAGATACGGATCAGGTCGTGAGTACGCTGGCTGACATGGGTTTAATCGAGCCGATGTCAGACATGACTCCGGTGAAGCGAATTGTAAACGTACTGGTCGATCGCTTTGCGGATAAGCCGATCGAGATGCAAGCCTTCAAGAGTTTGCGCAATGAGCTTTATGCGGTGTTTGAACAACAGCCGTTCCGCTTGCCCGCCAAGATGACCTTTATCGTTAAGGCTTTGACGACATTAGATGGAGTCGCCCGCGACCTCGACCCGCAATATAACCTGCTGTCAGCGGCGAAACCGTTCGTCAAAAGTTTAGCGACAATTCCAGCGCGTCAAGGGGGCGGCGTAAGTGAGTTGGCGCGGCAGGCAAAGAGTTATTTGGCATATCGGATAACGAAGCCGAACCCGACTCAGAGCGCGATCGAGCGAGTAGAAACACGTTTAGAGCAAGGAAAATTCCGAATTCAGGTCGATTCGATCAAGCACGATCGAGCCTTGAAAACGCTAAATCTTTCGGTCAGAGCGCTGCTTTATGCTTGTATTTCAGGATTTGCGGCATTGACTGGGGCGATTTTGCTCGTCGGTAAGATTAGCGGCGGTGCGATTTTTGCATTTGCGATCGCGGCGTTTGCGGGTTTGTTTTTATTGCGATCGCTGATTCGATTAGTCTGGCGCGATCGGGTCGATCGAGTGCTGGATTAAGCTCGACAAGGCATGAATGATGCGGAGAGACATCAGTTCCATATTAGGTAGCAAGAAACAACTTATTCACCTGCTGCACTCAAAACATCTACATACAGTTGGCGGCTAATTCGGAAATTTGCAACGGTTGTCAACGTCAGTTCGACGAGTTTTTTCGCTTCGTTGCAAGCGGCTTCTGCCCCCTAAATCCCCCATTCTGGGGGACTTCAAGCCAAAGCTTCCGGTTCAAAGTCCCCCAGAATGGGGGATTTAGGGGGCTTCCTGGATCCCCAAACGGAGCAAGCCACTTCTGTCGAACTGACGTGTTGTTAAATCATCCATGATAGGTTTGACTTCTGCGATTAAATTGCGGCGTTTTGCTGACAGCAAAATTCCTAGTACACCTGTGTTTTTTAATCCTAAATCTGTTGCCGCTTGTCTACCAAGACGCTCATCAATTAGCAATCGAGCAGCTTTTACTTCGACAGCGAGAGCAATTGCCTCAGCTTCTCCCACGTTGACACGATCGCTTAACTGATTCACCAATTTTTGATTCTGTACTGAGTGAATCTCCAGCCAATCTGCTGATTGAACTGCTGTAATCACAGTTTCACCCGCCCTTTCGTCTAACAATTCGTCATAAACCGCATTCGGAATCAGAATCACGCCATATAGTTGATACATTAGCTCTAGTTGCTTGACCTTCGCCAAATTTGAAATGGGTGAGGTATTACTTACGAGCGTCACTGCTAAGAGATTTCCTGCAAGTTATTGAGATCTTGTTGAAATTCAGCAACATCGTAGTGAACGCAGATTCCACGATCGTCCAAAAGTTTTTGAAACTGCATCCGGTGCATCCCCATCAGTTCACTTGCTTTTCCTAAACTAATTTTGTCTTGACGAAACAGCATTAGCACAATTTCCAGAAACAATTCTCGTTCTGACAAGCCGCTTGCTCGTACAAGGTCGTCTGAAATGACCAAACTCATGGCTATCTCTCTAGATCTCTTAAACCTACTTCCTGGATCGTAGCAGCCAAAATAGCAACACAATCTTAGATAAATCGCCCAGAAATCCCGCAAAAGGTGTAGAAAGGATAGAATCACTTTCTGAAAGCAGCGCGATCGACGTATGAAATTTTCTGCTCCGACAGGTTTTTGGCGATTCTGGACGTTTGCAATGGTGACGTTTTGTTTTGCGATCGGCATTACGGCTTGCAATCCGCAGGGCTACAAAACCCAGGCAGCAAGAGTTCCGCAAATGATCGATACGGTTCTCAGCGATCCAAAGTCATTTAACTATGCGCTGATTAACGAAGATCCGAACGTCACGGGATTTGTATACGTTGGGCTGATTACTGAAAATGGATTGACCGGAGAATTAGAGCCAGAGCTTGCTGAAAAGTGGGAAATCGCGCCGGACAAAAAGAAAGTGACGTTTACGCTGCGCGAAGGGTTGAAATGGTCGGATGGTGCGCCGCTGACCGCCGATGATGTCGTCTTTACGTTCCAGGATATTTTCTTGAATGCCAAAGTCCCAACCGATATTCAAGATGTCTTGCGGATCGGTAAGCAACGCGCTCTGCCGTCGGTACGAAAAATTGACGATCGACGAGTTGAATTCACAACCCCCGAACCATTTGCGCCCTTTGTGCGGGTGACAGGTGGATTGGCGATTTTGCCAAAACATATTCTAGAAGAAACAGTGAGAAAAACGGGTTCTGATGGCAACCCGATCTTTCTCTCGACTTGGGGAACCGACACCGATCCGAGAAAGGTGATCGGAAACGGGCCGTATACGATCGACCAATATTCCGCAACTCAGCGCATTATCTTTAAACGCAATCCGAACTACTGGCGCAAAGATGCTCAAAACAATCAGCAGCCTTTTATTGAGCGGATTATTTGGAGCGTGGTGGAAAATCAGAACACGATTCTTTTGCAGTTTAGATCGGGCGGTTTGGATGTGTCTGAGCCGATTCGCCCGGAAGATTATCCAATTCTGAAAAAGCAGGAAAAACGGGGCGATTTCACAACGTATATCGGCGGCACTCGACCGATTACAACCTTTATGGCGTTCAACCAAAATAAGGGACGGAGAAATGGTCGTCCGGTCGTTGATCCGGTGAAGTCGAAGTGGTTTAACGAACCAAAATTCCGACAAGCGATCGCATACGCTATCGATCGCGAACGAATGAACACGAACATTTTTCGCGGATTGGGCGTGTTGATCAATTCGCAAATTCTCGAAACCAGCCCGTACTATCTCAAACCCGAAGAAGGGCTAAAAGCTTATAACTTTGATCAAACTCGTTCAAAACAGTTACTAACAGAAGCAGGATTTAAGCTAAATTCTCGCGGACAGTTGACCGACGCAGAAGGAAACGCGGTTCGCTTTACGCTGATCACGAATGCGGGCAATGTGGTACGAGAAGCAATGGTCGCACAGATCAAGCAAGATTTGAGCCGATTGGGGATTCAAGTCGATATCAATCCGATTAACTTCGGGGTATTGATTGATAAGTTGGATAACACTCAGGAATGGGAGTCGTATCTATTAGCAATGGGCGGCAGTAAAGAGCCGAATAGTGGGGCAAATGTGTGGTTGCCGGAAAGTCGATCGCATAGTTTCAATCAGTCTGCAACTCCTGGAAAACCGCCGCTTGAAGGTCGTGTTGTTGCAGATTGGGAAGCAGAGATCGGGCGGCTCTATGTGGAAGGCGCACAGGAATTAGACGAAGCCAAGCGCAAACAGATCTACGGTCAAATTCAGAAGATTTCTCAGGAATATTTGCCTTGGATTCCGTTGGTAAACGCACGGGTGATGGCAGTTGTTCGAAATCGGGTAAAAGGGGTGCAATATCCCGAAAGTGGTGGCGCACTGTGGAACCTCTACGAACTGAGAGTCGAGGATTAGCAAATAATGAAAGTAGCAGACAAAATCTATGAATTGGTGAAGACGTTGCCAGAAGACCAAGCGAGCCAGGTACTCATATTTATTGAGTCTTTGCAGCAGAAATCTGGAGCGAATCAAGCTTTTGTAGAACAGCCGGAGAGGTTTCTTTCTGAATACGCTGGCATCCTGAAAGACTCACCAAACTTCAACGAAGATCCGGTAGAACTGCAAAAAAGAATGCGCGATGAAAAGCCTTGAAGCGAGTGAAATAGAAGAATGAGAGAGATACAGTTTCAAAGTATGCGTCGAGGCTTTGTGGTGATTTTGGCGATCGCTTCACTCTTTCTATCAGGTTGCAATCCGCGCGAGTACAAAACCGAAGCTGCACAGATTCCGCAGTTAGTATTAGTAAGTCCAACTGATCCTAAAACATTTAATTACGCGAACAATCAAACTTTTCCGAGTGTATTTCCATTCATTTATGAGGGACTAACAAAAGAGAATGGTACGACCGGAGACTATGAGCCTGCATTAGCAGAATCGTGGAAGTTCTCGTCTGATAATAAGCGCGTCGTTTTCACACTTAGACCGAACTTGAAATGGTCGGATGGAACACCTTTAACAGCGGATGATGTTGTCTTTACATACGAGGATGTTGTTTTTAATCCGCAAGTTCCAACCGACCAAAAGGAAAGCGTTCAGATAGGAACGAAGAAGGTTTTTCCAAAGGTTCAGAAAATTAGCGATCGACAAGTCGAGTTCATTCTACCTGAACCCTTTGCCCCACTACTTGCTGCGACTGCTGCCCCAGATGGCATCATGATTTTGCCAAAGCATTCGCTTTCTGAAGCAGTCAAAAGCAAGTTACCCGATGGAAATCCAGCATTTATCTCAACTTGGGGAACGGATACTGATCCAAAGAAAATCATCACGAATGGCGCTTATGTCATTGATAGTTACAGTGCTGGACAAAGATTAGTTTTAAAGCGAAATCCGTACTATTGGCGTAAAGATCAAACTGGAACACAGCTTCCTTACATCGATCGTATTGTTTGGCAGTTTATTGAGAATCAGGATACGCAATTATTGAGATTTCGCTCCGGTGATCTGGATGTGATGGGAGATACTAGACCGCTTCGTCCTGAGTATTTTTCTTTATTAAAACGAGAAGAAGATCGAGGGAATTTTCAAGTTTTAAATGGTGGCCCTTGGTCGGGAGTTTTATACTTTACCTTCAATCTCAGTAAGGCGAAAGATCAGAACGGAAAGCCATTCGTTGATCCAATTAAGTCACGCTGGTTTAATACACTGGAGTTTCGTCAAGCGGTCGCCTATGCGATCGATAGAGATCGAATCAATACCAATCTATTTCGAGGTTTAGGAGTCGTTCAGAATTCTCCAATTTCCGTACAAAGTCCGTTCTCGCAAAAAGAAGGCTTAAAAATTTACAACTACGATCCGCAAAAATCAAAGGACTTGTTGAAAAAAGCGGGCTTCAAATACAACGATCGTGGACAGCTTCTCGACTCTGAAGGTAATCGAGTCCGATTCACGCTGCTCACGAACACGAACAATCTAACGCGAGTAGCGATCGGCGCTCAAGTTCGACAAGATCTCGCGAGAATTGGGATTGAAGTCGATTACAATCCGATCAATTTCAATGTTTTAATCGATAAAATAAACGGCTCAAGAGATTGGGATGCTCACATGATCGGCTTTACAGGTGGTATCGAACCGCAGGGACTCGCGAATCTCTGGATGACCAGCGGCGGATCGCATTCGTTTAACTTGAGTCAGCAAGTAGGACAGTCGAAGATTCAAGGCTATGTGGCAAATGATTGGGAAAAAGAAATCGATCGCTTATTTATTGAAGGAGCGCGAGAACTCGATCGAGAAAAACGTAAAAAAATCTACGGTGAATTTCAACAACTCGTACAGGAACAACTTCCCGTCATTCACTTAGTCAACGATTCCGCAATCATGGCGGTGAGAAATCGAGTTGAAGGATTGAAATATTCTGGTTTGCCCAGTTGGGGACTATGGAATATTCAAGAACTTAGAATAAAAGAGTAACTGTGTTTCCTAAACAATGAGTCAACCCGAAGCGCTCAAAGCATTACTCGACGAAGTTTCTCAAGGCAAAGTGAGTTCAGCTGATGCCCTCGATAAGCTGAAATATCTGGCGTTTGAACCTGTGGGTGACTTTGCGAATATTGATCATCATCGATCTCTGAGAACCGGATTTCCCGAAGTGATCTGGAGTCCCGGAAAAACCCCGGAACAAATCGCCCAAATCATGGAAGCCCTGCGTGGTAAAGCTTCTGTCGTGATGGCAACCCGGATGGAAGCAGAGGTTTATGCTTGGGTAAAAGAGATGGTTCCCGATGCAATCTACTATCCGACGGCTCGAATCTGTGCATTGAATCCAGTTCAATCTCCTACTCATCAAGGTACGATCGGGATTCTTTCTGCTGGAACTGCTGACCTTCCCGTTGCCGAAGAAGCTGCGATTACGGCTGAACTATGCGGTTTCCGAGTGCAGCGCCTCTGGGATGTGGGAGTCGCTGGCATTCATCGCTTACTTAGCAACGTTCACGTTTTATCACAGGCGGATGTGTTGATTGTGGTGGCGGGAATGGAAGGGGCGTTGCCGAGCGTGGTGGCGGGATTGTCAGATTGTGCAATCGTTGCAGTTCCGACCAGCATCGGATATGGCGCAAGTTTTAATGGATTGTCCGCATTGTTAACGATGCTGAACTCCTGTGCAACGGGAATTGGAGTCGTCAACATTGACAATGGATTTGGTGGAGCAATGTTGGCAGGTCAGATTCTTAGAACGGGTGCAAAACTCAAATCAAGATGATGCAGACTGATTGAGGTGTTGTTGAAGCTGTTGGACTTCTCCGATCGATAAACCTGTTCCACGCGCAACGGCTTCAACTGGAAAGCCTTCTCTTAGCAAATTAAGAGCAATTTCCCGTTGTTTTTCTGCTGCTCCTTCTGCAAAAATCGAACGATAAACGGATGACTCCTGCATAATATCCCTCTGCAATAATTGATAAATCACATCATCTTCTAATCTTAGCCCAGCCAAAATCGCTGAAGCCGCTGTTAGGTTAGCTTGTATCGTTGGATCTTGAATTTGATTAATTGCCTGGGCAGCCTGACGCAATGCCACTTCTGAATTTGCACTTTGACCGAGCGCCGCAAAAGGAATGAGTCCAGGATATTGCAGAAACAGTGCGCTGGGCTGCTCCCACAGGCGAATCACATCAAATTCATGGCGAGTCCGCTCCATATAAAAGCTGATTTGCTGAACGAGAGCAGATCCAGTGGGCTGAAGGTAGATCACCACTTGCCGCATAGTTTTGGCTGGATATTTCCGGTAGACTCGTACTCGGTAATCTAGCATCCGAAACGGAATGTCTTTGTCAGGGCGAGTCTGGAACTCTAGATGCAAAACTGACTCGTCGGACTGAAGCAAAATCAGGGCATCCGCCCGAATGGGATCGAGTGAGAGTTCAGAGGGTTTGAGTTCGGTCAGGCTGACAGCTTTTCCCAACAGCCGACTGGCAAAGTCAGCGGGGAAGTGTTCAGCAAGAAATCGGCAAGTGTCATCGTACATGGAGAGATTGTACGACTGTTCACACTAAGTTTGAATAAGTTCAAGACTCGACTAACGCAGTGCCTACGAACAAAGAGCTATACACATTGTATGGTGAGGGCAATCCTTTCATCTTATCGAACTCGGCTTAGTTTTTGGATACCTTAAAAACATTCACAAGGTTGTTTCTGCGGTTGCAGTCGCGCCAAAATTTGCTTCAGCACGATCGCACTCCAATCAATGTCTTCCTCAGTCGTATGTCGTCCCAACGTCAGTCGAATTCCCGATTTTGCTGCACGATCGCTATATCCCATCGTTAACAAAATCGCGCTCGGCTTCAATGTGCCACTGCTACAGGCAGCCCCCGCACTAATGCCGATTCCAGCTAGATTCATTTGTCGGACTAAAACTTTTCCGTTCAGCATTTCGCCATCGGCATCGGGCAAACAGAAACTCACATGATGCGGCAAGCGATGAATTCGATCGCCCGTTGTCACTAATTCGGGAACATCAGAAAGCTGATCGAACAATCGATCTCGTAATCGAATCAATCTCGGCGTTTCGGTTGATAGTTCCTGTGCGCTTAACTCTGCTGCAATTCCGAAACTCGCGATCGCAGGTAACGCTTGAGTACCCGATCGTAGTTTCCCTTCTTGCCCACCCCCATTTAACAATGGAGCTAACTCCACACCCGGACGAACATACAGCGCTCCCGCTCCTTGAGAACCATAGAGCTTATGACTTGAAAGCGAGAGTAAATCAACAGGTAACTGCTGCACATCCAGCGGCAATCTTCCCGCAACTTGAACGGCATCAGTATGGAAGATCGCGCCGTGATTCCGCACAATCTGACCAATTTGCGCGATCGGTTGCACCGTTCCGACTTCGCTTTGACCGTAAATGATCGACACTAGCACCGTATTCGATCGCAATGCTGACTGCAAATCAACGGGATTCACTTGTCCCAACACATTCACCGGAAGGCGCGTAATTTCCCAACCCCACTGCTCTAGAAGTCGAACAGGTTCGGAAATTGCAGAATGTTCCACACTCGAAATAATCATGTGTTGCGGAGTGCTGTACTGATGCGCGATACCCATCACCGCCAAATTATTCGACTCAGTACCGCCAGAAGTGAACACGATCGATTCTTCGGGCGCGTTGATGAATCGAGCGACTTGAAACCGCGATCGCTCTAAAATTGTCGCGGCGCGATTTCCCCAGACGTGCAGGCTCGACGGATTGCCCCATTGCTCCGTCAAAACTTGCTGCATTTGCGCGATCGCTTCAGGTCGCGTGGGAGTAGTCGCACTGTAATCGAGGTAGATTTGCATGAGCGGGGTTGGTCAAAGAAAAATGGGTACGCTGTTCAGAGTCGCTGCTTGAAAGTAGCAGGTTCTTTTTGTGGGGCAATCTAGCTTGTGGTTAGACTCAATCACTTTCTCCAGTTTAGTCTCTGTGTGGCACTGTTTACGGGGTGCCAAGCGGCATCTTCGGTAAGTGTGCGCCCGACTCCGCTCCCACAAGATCCGAATATTCAGGTTTTTACAAATCAGGAACCTACGTCTGAATATACCGAGCCGTATCGGAAAATTACACGATCGGGCGATAACTTAGAGCAAGTTTTGATTGAGTCAATTGCCGCTGCAACCTCAAGAATTGATATCGCAGTTCAAGAGTTTCGATTGCCGAATGTGGCGAAAGCGCTGCGCGATCGTGCTGCTGCTGGAGTCAAAATTCGAGTCATTCTGGAAAATGAGTATTCCCGTCCTTACAGTGCGTATACGACAGCAGAAATTGAGAAACTACCTGAGCGCGAAAAAGCAAGATATCAGGAAGCTCGATCGCTAATCGATCAAAATCGCGATGGACAACTGAGCGAAGAAGAAATTCGCGATCGTGATGCCTTGGTTGTTCTCGATAATGCGAAGATTCCTCGAATTGACGATCGTGCAGACGGGAGCCGAGGCAGCGATTTGATGCACCACAAATTTATAGTTGTGGATAGCAAAACAACGATCGTGACTTCGGCGAACTTTACTTTGTCCGATGTTTTCGGCGATTTTGCCCGTCCGAGCAGCCGTGGTAATGTCAACACTCTTTTAAGAATTAACAGTCCTGAGTTAGCACAGGCATTTACTGAAGAATTTGAACTGATGTGGCGCGATCGCAAGTTCGGAGTGAAGAAACCCGATCGCCCAGTTCAACAGTTCAAAATCGGTGAAACGCAACTTGATCTACACTTCTCCCCAAATTCCAACAAAATTCCTTGGGAGCAGACCTCGAATGGTTTGATCGCGAAAACACTACAACAATCGACGCAATCGATCGATTTAGCTTTGTTCGTGTTCTCGGATCAAGATTTGGTGAATGCAATCGAACCTCGTTCAAACATTGCAATTCGAGCTTTGATCGAACCAACATTTATCTACAGGACATTCAGCGAAGGCTTAGATATGTTGGGCATTGCGCTAAGTGATAACTGTAAATGGGAACCGAACAATCGCCCGTGGCAAAATCCGCTCAAAACCGTGGGTGTACCGCAGCTTCCACCCGGAGATTTATTGCATCATAAGTTTGGAATTGTCGATCGACAAACTGTAATCACAGGCTCACACAACTGGACAAACGCCGCCAATCGAGGCAATGATGAAACCTTGTTGATCATTCATAGTTCAACAGTTGCCGCGCATTTCCAGCGAGAGTTCGATCGACTGTACGCCAACTCAGCCCTTGGTGTTCCCCCCGCAATCCAGCGCAAAGTAGATGCTCAACAAAAACAATGCCCTCCACCCACTATCAGAGCCGATGGTAAGGTGAATCTGAATACTGCGACCGAAGCGGAGTTACAAGCACTGCCCGGAATTGGTTCTGGATTAGCGAAACGAATTATTCGAGCACGACCAATTAACACGATCGAAGATCTCGATCGTGTTCCGGGTGTCGGTAAAAAGCTAATGGAGCAATTAAGCGATCGTGTGACTTGGTAAACCAATAAAAGAGCCGATCGAGGATTTCCCAATCGGCTCTTTTATTGAAATGAAATCGATCGCTTAATCGCGCTGACCCATCGCAATCAAAATATATTGCAGCAGTTGAAGCAACGCATAGAGCGCAGTTGCCACATAAGTAAACGCCGCTGCGTTCAACACTTTCCGCGCCCCTTGATTTTCCTCACCCTGCAAGATGCCCAACTCACCAATCAGACGCAATGCCCGATTCGACGCATCAAACTCAACAGGCAAGGTTACACTATGGAAAATAATCACCGCTGCAAACAGCGCAATTCCGAGCGGGATAAATACTTTCCCCAGTGCGCCAATAAATAGACCCGCCATAATTAAAATCGGGCCAAAATTCGCACCCAAGTTCACCGCTGGAACCAGTGCGGCTCTCATATTCATCGGCTTGTAGCCTTTGACATCTTGCAGAACGTGCCCGCATTCATGTGCCGCAACCGCCGCTGCCGCTACCGAAGTCGAATTGTAAACAACTTCCGAAAGGCGAACCGCTTTCGCACTCGGATCGTAATGGTCGGTCAACTCACCCGCCACGGGTTCAACCGTCACGTTTTGAATCCCCATACGATCGAGAATTGTCTTTGCCACTTGTGCCCCGGTCAGTCCCGCTTTCGAGGGAATCTCAGAATATTTGCGATATGTGCTTTGAACTCGCTGCTGTGCCCAGAACACCAAAATCATGCCGGGAATCAGCAGGAGATAAGACCAGTGAAAAAACATCGCCTTTTTACCTTTTGCTTAAGTTCTGTACGAGGCTTAATTGACTGCTTTCATCCCATATGCTACCACCTGAATTTCTAGGTGTCTGCCGCAGAAACCGAACTCGCAACCGGAGCGGTCGAGATCTAAGAGTTACGTTAAAATGAGAACAGAACTGAGAGGATGAGATCGTTGAATGTCGAGGATTACTTGCAATGTGTCACTAATCGGCATCACTAACCGGAGTTAGCCACACAGATGCGTGAATTGCCCAAAGCACTACAGACTGAAGGGACTTCGCCGCAGGTGAATCAATCGATCGCGCTCTCAGGCTTACTTCCACCCCCCGATCGGACTCGCGCTAGAGTCTTATCGTGGCTCAAGGGAAATGTTCCTGAAACTCGAATTCGTCACATTCTCCGCGTTGAACAGTTTGCGATCGAGCTTGCTCAGTTGCATAATCTCGATGTCGAGAAAGCGGCGCAATCGGCTCTGATGCACGATTTGGCGAAATTCTTTAAGCCCAAACGATTGCTAAATATGGCGATTGCAGAAGGCTTAATCCTCGATCCAATCGATGAATTGAATCCGCATCTCCTTCATGCCGATGTGGGCGCGATTGTGGCGCGGGATGAATTCGGGATTGAGGATGAGGAGATTTTGGATGCCATTCGTCATCATACGTTGGGCAGTCCGAATATGAGCTTACTCGGTTGTGTGGTTTACTTAGCAGACGGTCTTGAACCCGGACGCGGAACCACACCAGAGTTAGAAGAATTGCGTGATTTGAGTCGGCAGGATTTGATTCAGGCAACTTGGAAGGCGGCGGATGCTTCCCTCCGACACCTGATTCAAGCGGGTCATCTGATCCACCCGCGCACGGTTCAGACGCGCAATGCGTTCTTGCATCAGTTCAAACAAGCTGAAGCACGATCGCGCTGAATCGCAGTTTACTAAACCACTTCGTAAAAGGAATTCAAACCTGAATGACAGAACTTTCTAACCAACAAACCCTCTCCACGCCGATGATCAATATCGACGATCGCAGCGACAGAATGGCACAATTAATTGCTGAAGCAGCCGATGAGCGGAAAGGGAGCGATATTGTGTTGCTGAAAGTGGGCGAGGTCACAGTTCTGGCTGATTATTTTGTGATGGTGACGGGTTACTCGAAGGTGCAAGTCCGGGCAATTGCTCGATCGATCGAGGACAAGCTGGAGGAAACGCTAAACCTCAGACCGATTCGCTCTGAGGGTTTTGCTGATGGCAGTTGGATTGTGGAAGATTACGGCGATGTGATTGTCCATATCATGATGCCTCAAGAGCGTGAGTACTATGGTTTGGAGTCGTTCTGGGGTCACGCTGCACAAGTGCCCTTCGGCGAACTCTAGAGCTTTGAATGAATCGGGAGATCGTTTTGCAACCTCCCGATTTTTTGTGACTGAAAAAGCTTTAACGTTTCGCATAAGCAACGAATGAAACGCCCAATACGACTAATACAACTCCTGCAATTCGGAGCGGGCTTGCCTCAACTTTAGCGAGTCCGATCGCGCCATAGTGATCGAGAAATAGGGCTGCAATCATCTGACCTGCGATCGTCAAAGCAAGCGCAAGCGCGGCTCCGATCTGGGGTGTTGCGAAAATGGTTGACCAGACATACAACGTTCCCAAACATCCGCCAATCCACATCCACCAGGATGTTTGAGCCGGAGAAGTAGAAGTAGGAAGTGGATATCTTGCGAAGAAACAGATCACAAGAGATGCCAAAGTTCCCGCCAGATATGAGACAAACGTAACCTGCATCGGTTCACCGACATAACGCCGCAGCAAAGTATTTAGAGCGACTTGAACCGGAAGAACTGCCCCACCTACAAGCGCCGCTAGAAGGTAAATCGTCCGTCCGCCCATTTTGGAACCTCCAGTTTTATTTGTCTTGAGTTTAATGCTCTGGTGGTTTTAAGTGGTGTTGTAGTCTTAATTTTTGAATGCAGGGGCGCTATTTTTGAAGCTGAATGGAATCTGAGGCTTGTTTCTCTAAGCGGCTCCTTTCCTCCTCTAGCCAAGTCTTTTATACTGAAACGATATCTTTTCATTTCCTCGGCTTGATTATGAACTCAGTTATTTGTCCCGTTCCTGATGAACAGAGACCGATTAATGAATATCAAGACCTGAAGGAATCTTGGTTTTTTCGGTGGGCAACGCTCGATCGTATCGACTATCTCAAACCGATCGTCATTCTTTGGGCGATCAGTTGGCTAGTTTCTGCACCCGTGGCAGCGGTGAGTTTTCCACCTGCGAAACATTTGTCGCAATTTCTGTTGTTCGGTTCAGCGGGAGCGCTGGTGATTCCAGGATTAGCGTTGCTGCGGCTCTATTTAGGATGGGCATATGTGCAGAGACGCTTGCTCGATCCTGCTGTGTTTTACGAAGAGTCGGGTTGGTATGACGGGCAAATGTGGGAAAAGCCGCCGGAAGTGCTGACGCAGGATCGGTTAGTAGTGAATTATCAGGTGCAGCCGATTTTGGAACGGTTAAAAAAGACTTTTAGCACGATCGCGGTTGGAATTACGATCGGGGTTGCAGTTTGGTTCTTCCTGTAGTTTCATCAAATGGCCAAATAAAAAGGGTGATGCGATTTTGGAGAGACATCACCCTTTTTTGCGAATTGTTAAAACTTAAAGTCCGGTTAGGAATCCGACTACGCCATGTCCGGTGAATGCTTCTAGTGCCAAAAGCGAAACGAAGCCAATCATTGCAAGGCGACCGTTTAACAGCTCTGCGTTTTTGTTGAAGCCAAATTGAGGCTGATCGGTGACGTACATTTGAGGCTCGATCGCGAAGTTGTTCAACTTGCCCTGGTCATCAACAATTGATCCGCTTTTCATGGGTTCTTCTCGCTTCATTTCTCAGCTTCTTTACAGACTGTAACAGAAATATTGCGAATTGTAAAGAAGTTAAGAAATTAGACATTGGCGATCGCATCTTCGACGATCGCGATTTCGGGCGGTTCTAAGCGAACTTGAGCGGCTTTAACTGAATCGGCAATGCTCTCCGGTCGGCTGGCTCCAGGGATCGGAACGATGCAAGGGGATTTCGAGAGCATCCACGCCAGGATCAAACTGTAAATCGATAAGCCTTTTTCAGTCGCCAAATCTGCGATTCCGGTGAACTGTTGTAACTGTTTGACGCGGCTCATACCACCGAGCGGACTCCAAGGTAAAAAGGTAATACCTTGCGCTTCACAGTATTCCAGTACGCCATCGTACTCTGGGTTGCGATGCCAGGGATTGTATTGGTTTTGAACGGAGACAATTTCGACGACATCACACGCTCGTTTGATCTGATCGACGCTGAAGTTTGATATGCCGACATAGCGGACTAATCCTTCGTTCTGCGCTTCTTTTGCGGGAGCGAGGGCATCTTCGATCGAGTAATTCGGATCGGGCGAGTGATACTGCCAAATGTCGATCGGTTTGTCGCCGCCGAGTGCTTCAAAGCTTTCGCGAATTGTTTGACGCAAGTGATCAGGATTGCCGTTTTGTGTCCAAGCTCCATTCGGGCGCATCAGTCCGCCTTTTGTGGCGATCATGACTTGGCTTTTATCACCAGAATAGTGTTGGAGTGCTTTGTAAATGAGTTTTTCGTTGTGGTGCTTGTCGGATTCGTCGCGGCAGTAAGCATCAGCGGTATCGATGAGGGTGACACCAAGTTCTAGTGCTTTGTGAATCGTTGCGATCGATTGATCTTCCGATGGGCGATCGCGAATTGACATTGGCATTCCACCAAGCCCGATCGGAAATATCATTTCTCGTGTAATGCCTAATTCTCTTAAATGTGGCAGTGACATCACTTTTTCCTGAGTTTCCATAACAACACCTTTAAACTGATTCTCAGTTAAGCGGTATTTGCTATATTCCTACGTCCTACTCAAGAAAGAGTTCAGAAGCATCAAGGTTTACCAATCTAATCTATTAGTAGTTAATGGGTTGAATGAATTGAGAGTTGGCGCGCACAAAGCAGTTGTCGGTTGTTTTCAGCCAGGGCAAACCGTTTAATGTGGTCGTCGCAAGCCCAGAGCGATCGCTAAACGCGCTGATGGCATCCCCGGTTTTATACGCGACTTTAATTGCACCGTTTGGTGTGGTACGACAGTTGAGGGAACCATCCGCTGCTACCACGCGCCATCCGCGCCAAGTGCTGCTTTGAGTGCCACCATTCCACTGATTGACGATCGCAGGCGTAAAGTCTCCACGCCCGTCTGGACGAGGGCGAGCATCGACCAGATTTAGTATAGCGGTCTGTCCTAATGCTGGGCAGGATTTTCCACCTGTAATTTTCCAAGTGACGGAAAACGACTGAGCTGGGAGATTATCGACAATCTCGATCGCGCCTGTACAAGTTTGCTCTGATCCTGTACCCGTGCGGAAATCTTGAAAGGTGCCTTGATAGCGCGATACTCCACTTTGGGGAACTGGAACCCCCGTCACATTCGCAGATCCAACCCAGTCTCTACCCTGAATTCGAGTGACGTATTCAGCGAGTAGCTTTCCGTTGTGTTGAGTCAGTACGAAGCGAGTTTGTCCTGTTTTTGTGGTGTAAACTGCGGCTGAAGCGATTGTGGGAAAGGTAAGCATTAGGACAGTCACAGCTAAAAGATGGCGTTGCATGAAGTTCTCCAATTGAATCAATCTTTGGAATACTACGCCGCTGTTGTGTCTTGCTACGGAAGAAGCGTATGGATTTGAGAAGAGTTGAACAAAAACTTAATGACTTATGGATCTGTTTCTAGGAATTGATTTTGGAACTTCTGGGGCAAGAGCGATCGCAATAAATTCAGAACGCGACATCGTTGCACAAGTAAGCGTTACGGCTTCTTCAGCTTGGGATCGAATGCTGTGGCAATTAATTGAGGGCTTATCGATCGAGGTTCGGTCTCGCATAAGTCGGATTGCAATTAATGGAACTTCCTCAACGGTTTTATTGTGCGATCGTGCTGGTGTTCCGATTACTACGCCTCTGATGTACAACGATGCGCGTGGAGCAAGTGTTTTGGAGAAGATTCGCGCCTTCGCGCCTGAGCAACACACGGTAATCAGCGCAACCTCTAGCCTTGCGAAGTTGCTTTGGTGGGAGTTGAATTGTGCAAGCTTTTCTGATGCAAGGTACTTTCTACATCAAGCGGATTGGTTGGCGTTTCAACTACATGGAAAGCTTGACGTGAGTGACTATCACAATAGTTTGAAGCTCGGTTATGACGTGGAATGGTTGGAATATCCGGAGTGGTTGCCGCTCAAGGAATTGATGCCGATCGTATTAGAACCGGGAAGCGCGATCGCATTGATTCAACCGTCGATCGCTCAAGAATTCCACATTCCACCGACTTGTCAGATTTGCGCGGGAACAACGGACAGCATTGCAGCTTTTATCGCAAGTCAAGCAAATGAGATTGGTGATGCGGTTACTTCGCTTGGATCAACATTGGTTTTGAAGTTGTTAAGTGATGTTCGTGTCGATCGTGCTGAATTTGGGATTTATAGTCATCGATTTGGCGATCGATGGTTGGTTGGAGGTGCATCTAATACGGGTGGGGCAGTTTTGCAGCACTTTTTTACGTCGGATGAACTGAGGGAATTGAGCGATCGTATTCCAAATCAAGAAAGTCCGCTCGATTACTATCCTTTGTTGCAACCGGGCGATCGTTTTCCGATTAATGATCCGATGCTTGCACCTCGAATCGAGCCAAGACCTATCGATCGAGTGGAATTTCTTCACGGGTTGCTGGAAGGTATGGCAAGAATTGAAGCTCAAGGTTATCAATTGTTGGAATCTTTGGGAGCATCACCGTTGAAGCGAGTTTTGACCGCAGGGGGAGGAGCAAATAATGCGGCTTGGACGGCGATGCGGCAAAGACAGATTGGGGTTTCGGTAATGCGGGCGGATCAGACTGAGGCGGCTTATGGGACGGCTTTGTTGGCAATGCGGGGATTGTCCGGATGAACTCGCGCTGATGACTTCAAAGGAGTTTCGAGAGGAAAGCGAGCGGTTCTCGAAGATTTACGATCGCAGTCTATGGAGTCACTTTTGCAATATTTGGAAGGGGCGAAGGTAGGGAGTTGAGCGATTCAGAGAGTTCTTGGCGTAATGTCTCAAGATACAAGGCATCATTGCCAATCTCTGAAGCTGTATCTTCGTCTAACGAGTCGGATTCTAATTGCGCTTCGTAGGCTTGAATGCGGTAGCCTAGGACTTCGATGATAAAGCGTAATGCTTTTGGAGATAGATTCATTGATTTGTTAACTCACTTTGTAGAATTGCAGATTTATTTGTCGATCGTTCTTTGGTTGTTGTGATTAAATCACAGATTCTTCTTTATCTCCGATCGATTCAAAAGCAATAAACGATCGCACTTCTGATCCGTAGTCGATCGCACTTTAGAATTCTAATCCTGCGCTTCCCTGTTCTGTAGTTCAATTACGCTATTCAGAATATCAATGACCGTTGCGGCATCAGGTGAGCCAATGCGCTGAAGAATGTCGATCGATTCTCGAAGATTTACGATCGCAGTTTCAAACTCTCCTCGCGCAACTAGCAACTGCGACATCATTGCTAAGGTGAGGGTAATTTGAAGGGTTTTCATTTCTGCGATCGCATGAGATACGGAACGAGTTCTGGATATTGAGGAAACAAACCATCAATACTGAGTAGCGTTGCTTCGTAGACTAAAGACGTTGCAATAATTAAGCGATCGAACGGGTCGCGATGAATTGGAGATAGATTGACCGCTCGATAGGCGATTTCAGCCGTTAACGGAAATAGGACAACGCCAGAAGGTTCTAATGCTTCTTGTAACCACTGATCTGCCGAGCAAGGTAAAGTGAGCCGCCCTCGCTGGTGAGCAAGCGCAATTTCATAACAAGACACAGGAGAAACTCCAACTCGATCAGCATTCTCGATCAGGGTGTTCCAATCAGTCGGAAAGCGATCGAGATCTTGATTAATAAACCAAAACCAGAGATGAGTATCGAGGAGAATTACTTCAGGCATTCCCACTCTTGCTCGTCAACAATTGGACTGACTAGATCGCCAAGCGTTTCTCCTTTTCCGACAACCGCAGCGGAAGGCGATCGACGTTTACCAGAGACAGGCGCAGCATTCCGTCGCGCTTTCGCAGTAGATAAAAACGCCACAAGTTCCTGAATCAAATCATCAGGAGCTTGAGCAATTTCGTGTAGGAGTTGTTCTCGATCTGTCATTTTGATTTCTTGAAGTAAAACAGTAGAACTATTGCTGTGATTGTAACCAGTTCAAACAGTGACTTAGGAACGCGGATCAGTTGCACTCACTTCGAGCGCTCCATCTCGTTTCACCTCTTCCGAAGTTGCCCAACTTCCTGAAACTCCTGGTAGATTCACCAACGCATCTGCGGCAACGATCGCGCCTTTTCCTTCGATCGTGATTCTAATCTCTGACATAAGCGACTCCACCGAACAATAATACTCAGAGAAACTACAGACTTACCTTTGTTTCCGAAGCGACTCTCTGGTTTTTATCTTAACGTCTCAAAATCAAATTAAAAGAGGCACAGGATTACCCCATGCCTCTTTCGCGATCGTGAGTTGTGATGTGGTTAATTCGTCGAAACCGACTGACCATTAACAGATTTCGAGCCATTCTTTTCAACGGTCAGCGTCGGTAGTGCTTCGGCTGAAGGTTGAGGAGCAGCTTTCGATCGCTTGCGATTTGAGCCGCCTGCTTTGCTGTATTCGATGCTGGATTTACCGTATTTGGTAGCAACTCCGCTCAACATTCGTTCCGACATTTCGGAAAGGGCTTTCTCGGTTTGTTCCAGATTCGTGCGGGCTTCATCGACTCTCGACAAAAGCGTATTGTACATTTCCAGCGATGTGCGAGCTTGTTCCGTCAGTCCAGCGTAGTTGTCGGTTGTTAACCCGTAGCCGAGATCGAGATGTTCATTGATCGATTTGAGCAAAGCTAACCGTCGTTGTGCTTTGTCGATCGCAGAAGAGCCGCGTGTTTTCAGTGCCATAGGAGTGTTGCCCCAATTGATTTAAGTTTTCTCTAAGCTAATTCCGCTTTCTCCTCAATGAGATTCGTATTTCTATTTATTTATTGAGTCTGAAAGTTAAATATTTCGCGTTGTTTCTGCATATTTGTCCGTGTATACGTAGAGAAATCAAAAATCAAATGTCTTGAAGCAGCAAATGAATATCCCGAAATCAAAAATGGGTATCCCAAAATCAAAAATGGATGTCTTAAAACAACAGATAGACATCCCAAAATTGAAAACGGACATTCCGAAATCGAAAATGGATGTCTCAAAACGACAAATGGACATCCCAAAATGAAATGGTATCTGTCACTCAAGCTGGCTCATATAAAATAATGCGATTGCCATCGGGATCGTAAGCATATGCCTCTCGTCCATGAGAAACCGATCGAATCTCACCCACATAGGCATCGACTCGATCGAGATGTTCGATCGAACTTTCCAAATTCTCAATCTGCACACACAAACTCACCGCTGGAAATAATGTAATCGGCGCTTTCTCTGGCGACTCTTCCGCAGTCGGGCGATAAATTCCCAATCGAATCCCAAACGTCTCGAACTCGGCATACTTCTGAGGCGCGAAAACTTGCGGTTCTTGCTGGAATAAATGGCGATAAAACTGCACCGATCGATTAAACTGAACCGCCGCGATCGTCACCCAAGCCTTTTGAATTCGCATAAAAATACTCTTACAGACATAAGCCATTTTGAGCCAAAACGTTAGAGTAAATGGGAACAGTATTGAGGAAACTGCGATGACCGCTACACTCTCTGCGCCTCAGTCCGTGACATCTTGGTTGGGCGATGAAGGCGAAGATTTGCTGACCCACAAAGCCAAAGTTTCTCAAGACTTACTCCATTTGCCGGGACCGGATTTTCTCGATCGTATTTTCGTACAAAGCGATCGCTCTCCTCAAGTGCTTCGGAGTTTGCGCCAGCTTTATTCGTTCGGACGCTTGGCAAATACTGGATATATTTCGATCTTGCCGGTGGATCAAGGGATTGAACATTCGGCAGGCGCTTCGTTTGCTCCAAATCCGATCTATTTTGATAGCGAGAATATTATCAAATTAGCGATCGAAGGGGGCTGTAATGCAGTTGCGACTACGCTCGGCGTTCTAGGCAGCGTTTCGCGCAAATATGCTCACAAGATTCCGTTCATCGTCAAGCTCAATCACAATGAGCTTCTCACCTTTCCGAATCAATACGATCAGGTGATGTTTGCCTCGGTCGAGCAAGCTTGGAATCTGGGAGCGGTTGCGGTTGGAGCCACGATTTATTTTGGATCAGAAAACTCGACGCGCCAAATTCAGGAAGTCAGTCAAGCATTTGCCCTCGCACATGAATACGGCATGGCGACGATTCTTTGGTGCTATCTACGGAATAATGCGTTTAAGCAAGACAAAGACTATCACCTCGCGGCAGATTTGACCGGGCAGGCGAATCACTTAGGAGTGACGATCGAAGCTGACATTATTAAGCAAAAACTTCCTGAGATCAATAACGGTTACGGTGCAGTAGCGAAAGCAACTGGAGAAAGCTACGGCAAAACCGATCCAAAAGTCTATAGCGAATTGACGACTGACCACCCGATCGATTTAACTCGCTATCAGTTGCTCAATTGTTACGCCGGACGTGCGGGATTGATCAATTCTGGAGGTGCATCGGGCAAGAATGATTTTGCCGAAGCGATTCGGACAGCGGTTGTGAACAAGCGCGCGGGAGGAACGGGACTGATTTCGGGAAGAAAGACATTTCAGCGACCGTTTGAGGATGGCGTGAAATTGTTTCATGCGATTCAGGATGTTTACTTATCGTCCGAGATTACGATCGCGTAAAAGTTCGGTTAAAACTTAGGGTTTAATTTTCGGGGATCACGATAGAATCTAAATCCCGATGGGGATTCTATTGTGATTCCCGACTTAACCTTCACGTTCTGAATATTGACATGAAACTGGCAGCACGAGTAAGTCAGGTTACGCCTTCTCTGACCCTTGCGATCGACGCAAAAGCAAAAGCAATGAAGCGAGACGGAGTTGATATCTGTAGCTTTAGTGCAGGTGAACCTGACTTCGATACGCCAGATCACATCAAACAAGCCGCAACCGATGCCTTAAAACAAGGGAAAACGCGCTACGGCCCGGCGGCAGGTGAGCCACTTTTAAGAGAAGCGATCATATCGAAACTTCATCGAGAAAATCATCTCACTTACCAACCCGAAAACATCATCGTGACGAATGGCGGCAAACATTCGCTCTACAACTTAATGATGGTGCTAATCGATCCCGGCGATGAAGTGATCATTCCCGCACCTTATTGGGTGAGTTATCCCGAAATGGTGAAACTCGCAGGCGGAACTCCGATCGTCGTTAAAACGACCGCAGAGACTCAATTCAAGATCACGCCTGACCAACTGCGACAAGCGATCACCGATAAAACAAAGCTGTTCATTCTGAATTCACCTTCAAATCCAACGGGAATGGTTTACACGCCCGATGAGATTCGCGCGATCGCAGAAGTCATCGTCGAGAAACAAATTTACGTCGTCTCAGATGAGATTTACGAACGCTTACTCTATGACGGAGCAGAGCATCTAAGCATTGCGGCAGCGAGTCCAGAAGCATTCGATCTCACAATCATCAGTCATGGGTTTGCCAAAGCGTATTCGATGACCGGCTGGCGCGTCGGTTATTTGGTGGGCAATGTTGATCTGATCAAAGCAGCAAGTAAGATTCAGGGACACAGCACCTCGAATGTCTGTACCTTTGCTCAATATGGCGCGATCGCAGCGTACGAAGATCCTCGATCGAACGAATCGGTTGAGATCATGCGTCAAGCTTTTGCAGAACGACGACAAGCAATTTTTGATCTCGTTTGTGCAATTCCAGGCTTGAGTTGTATTAAACCGGATGGCGCATTCTATCTGATGATCGATATCAGTAAACTTGGGATGACTTCGCTAGAGTTTTGTGATGGATTGTTGACAGAACAAGAAGTCGCTGCGATTCCGGGGATTGCGTTTGATGCAGATGATCATATTCGATTGTCCTACGCGACCGATATGGCAACGATCGAGAAAGGCATCGATCGTTTAGCCACCTTCGTTAAATCAAAGCTATAGATGCACTCCAGGTCGATGTAGATAAAACTTGTTGGCTGTGAGTGTTTTTGAAATTAGCGTATGGGGTGAAAAGAAGACCGAGTGAGCCGTCAAGATAAACTGTTGGTCAAAATTCTGTTGGGAACCTCTGATGCTAATATTGCCTTTGAACCCCTATGTCAGCTTCTCGTGAATTTGGGGTTTGAAAAACGCATTCAAGGCAGCCATCACATCTTCTCTAAAGAGGGAATCGAAGATATCTTAAATCTTCAGCCCAAACAAGGAAAAGCTAAGCCATATCAGGTTAAACAAGTTCGCAACATCATTTTGAGATACCAACTTGGAGGAGAAGATGAAGATTCGGTATGAACTCATCATCTATTGGAGTGAAATCGATCAGGCTTTCATTGTTGAAGTGCCCGAACTGCCAGGTTGTGCCGCAGATGGCGAAACCTATCAGGAGGCTGTGCAAAATGTTGAAGTCATCATTCAGCAATGGATTACCACAGCGCAAGAGCTAGGACGACCGATTCCAGAACCTAAAGGTCGATTGCTTTTTGCTTAGACTGTTGGAGGAAACACAGATGAGCCAACTAACGCAAGTTTCCCAAGTAGAGATCGCGCGGCAAAAGCAATCATTTATCGCTTTACGTCAGCGGTTGCGACCTGCTTCTTTTAAAGAGGCTGAAGTAATTTTGGGTCAGCGCGAACAAGTTGAACCAGAAGCGGAATTAACTCCTAGAATTGTTGAGCGCTTGCGGCAGCGGATTCGCGATCGCTCAAATCGAAACTCTGAATCATGATGAAATTTGGCGCAAAATGGCTTTGGAAGCCTCTATTCATGGTGCTTCGCATTTATGCGATCGTGTGTTTCGTGCTGTTTCTCATACAGTCGCGGTTTATCTTCTTTCCCACGCACACGATTTACAAAACGCCTGCCGATTTAGGTTTATCGGCTCAAGAAGTTTGGCTTCCAGTGAAAACTTGGTTGGGTAAAACCGAGCGAATTCATGGTTGGTGGCTTCCGGGCAAAGATCCGAACTTAGGAACCGTGCTTTATTTTCACGGTAACGGCGGCACGTTGGGCGGCGTTGATCAAATGAATCGAATTCATCAGCTTGGGTTTTCGGTGCTGGTGATTAGCTATCGGGGATATGGCAAAAGTGAAGGCGGATTTCCTTCTGAATCGCAAGTTTACGAAGATGCTCAAACGGGTTGGAACTATTTGATTAACGATCGCAAAATTTCACCGAATCAAATCACGATTTACGGTTACTCGATCGGAGGCGCAGTCGCGATCGACCTTGCAGCCAAACACCCTGATGCAAGAGCGCTAATTGTTCAAAGCTCTTTCACATCGATGAAAGAAATGGCGGTGCGGCAGAAATATTTTCGGTTGTTTCCGTTGGAGATTATTTTGACGCAGCGATTTAACTCGATCGACAAAGTAAAATCGCTCAAAATGCCCGTGCTGTACTTTCACGGTGATGCTGATACTTTGATTCCGCCTGCGATGAGTCAAGCTTTGTATGATGCAACTCCCACTCCGAAACAATTATTATTTATTCGCGGCGCAAATCACAACGATGCAGAATTTACAATTGAACACTTAGAAGCGATTCAGAAATTCGTTCAAACGGTTCGATGATCAGAGTGCTGTAAGAAAAGAAACCCGAAGAACTTCCGCCCGCAGAATAATTGCTATGACTGACTTACCGCCGTTAAATTCCGACACCATTTGGGCGATTCTTAAAGATACGATCGATGATGCGATCGTCAATCGTTTGGTTTGCTATTACCTCGGTTATGACAATAAAACCGTTGATTCAAACTGGTTAGAGGCATATCCTGAACCGCCAAATTTCATCGAAAGTCGTCCTGCCGTAGTGAAATTAACGCGATCGATTCCACCAGAAAATAAGCAGCTATTAAAAGAACAGCTTGGTTTCGCAGGTTATACCGTCGATGAACTCGTACCGCGAAAAACTCGACGTGCAACAATGGCAAACTGGTTGCTAAGTTATATGCAGCAGAATGGAATTCAACTTTAGGAGACGCGCATTATGGGAATCGAACGCCGGATGTCGAGAGCCATGTTTCTCGCCGCTGAGACGGTTCAGCTTCGTCAAGTTTGCTTTACGCCTGGAAGAGTTTATCAACCGGGTCGCTACATTGCAGGTGACCTTCCCGATGTTGCTTTTGAAATGGGTTTAGTCGATAGATTACCTCCAGTGAGGGGTAAGAGTGCAGAAATTCGCGAACAACCGGATGAAGAATGATCCTTATGCTTGGATTGAACAATCGTTAAGCGCGATCAACCGAGCAGGCTGGCATCGATCGACAAAAACCATCGATCGCCCCGGTGCAGTGGTTCAAATTGGCGATCGCACTTATCTAAACTTCGCCAGTAATGATTATTTAGGATTAGCAACAGACGATCGCTTAATCAATGCTGCAATTGAAGCAACTCAACAATACGGAACGGGTAGCACTGGATCAAGATTGCTTACGGGACATCGAGCTTTGCATCGAGAGCTAGAAATTGCGATCGCACAATTCAAACAAACCGAAGATGCGATCGTATTTAGCTCTGGATATTTAGCGAACTTGGGTACGATCGCTGCATTAGTTGGCAAACGCGATCTAATCCTCTCGGATCAATACAATCATTCGAGCTTACGGAATGGTGCAATTGTCAGTGGTGCAACGATTTTGGAATATCAGCACTGTGACATTCAGGACTTACAAACAAAATTAGAACAACAGCGATCGCACTTTCAAAGATGCCTCATTCTCACTGATACAGTGTTTAGCATGGATGGCGATCTGTGTCCGCTGCCTGAAATTCTAGACTTAGCGGATCAGTTTGAGTGCATGGTGTTAGTTGATGAAGCTCATGCAACTGGAGTCATGGGTGCGACAGGTGCGGGATGTGTTGAGCATTTTGGCTGTACCGGACGCGCGCTCGTACAAATGGGAACTTTGAGTAAAGCGCTTGGAAGTTTGGGCGGATATGTTGCTGGTTCTGCATCATTAATTGATTTACTGAGAAATCGCGCTCCCAGTTGGATCTACACGACGGGACTATCACCCGCTGATACTGCTGCGGCATTATGTGCAATTGGGATCGTTCAGCAAGATTCGGAATGTCGATCGCAGCTTTGGCAAAATGTCACTTATCTCAAATCACAGCTTTTAAATTCAACTCTACAGAAACCACTCACTCCGATTGTGAATTCGGCAAGCCCCCTAAATCCCCCACGAGTGGGGGACTTCAGACCAAGAACGCCGCAATTCTCAAAGTCCCCCAGAATGGGGGATTTAGGGGGCAGAAGCCGCCCAAACCAAAGCGAGGAATCTCCTGGTGTCTTATTACCCTCAGAGTCTCCGATTCTCTGTTGGCAATTACCCGATGTTCAAACTGCACTACAAACTGCACGATCGCTACAAGAGCAAGGTATCTTTGCCCCTGCGATTCGTCCGCCCACAGTTCCAACCAGCCGAATTCGTATGACCGTGATGGCAACTCATACGAAAGACCAGATCGATCGCTTAATTCAATCCCTCGAAAACTCTGGTTCTAGTTGCTGATAAATTCGCTGATAACGTTCAAATTGTTTGTGATACTGCTCGGATAGCTGCAAATTTGGTGAATGTTGATCGCCAATCCGAATCATCGATCGTACCTCTTCCAATTGATCAATCTGCTTCACTGCATACATCGCCAGCACCGCTGCACCAAATCCACTCGCTTCATACACTTCTGGTGCAAGCACTTCGATGCCGAACACATCCGCCATCATTTGTCGCCATAAGGACGATCGCGCCATACCACCCGACACTAGAATGCTTTGACTTGTTTGCGTTAAGTCACTCAAGACGGTTGTAATGCTATAGGCTGCAAATAAAATTCCTTCCAAAACAGCGCGGGTAAAATGCGATCGCTGATGCTGCAAAGACACACCAAAGAAAACGCCCCGTGCATCTGCATTCCAATACGGCGCACGTTCACCCGAAAGAAACGGTAAAAACAACAATCCTTCTGCTCCAGCGGGAACAGATTCGGCTAATTCAATCAGGAGATCGTAAGCATTCCCACCCTGCTCCATTTCGGGCTGTCCAAACTGATCGCGAAACCATCGCAATACAATCCCACCATTGTTAGAAGCACCGCCAATCAACCATTGTTTGTCGGTAAAGGCATAGCAAAAGGTTCGTGCTTGTTCATCAGTGAGCGGTTCGGATACAACTTTTCGGACTGCACTACTTGTTCCGATTGTAATCGCCAACTGATCAGATGCGATCGCGCCCACTCCAATGTTTGCTAATGCACCATCACTCGCGCCAACGACAAACGGAACATTTGGATCAAGCCCCATTATCTCTGCATATTTAGGCTTCATTCCCTGCAAAACATGAGTAGTCGGAACTATTTCACTTAGTTGATCCACTCGAATTTGTACAAGTTCTAAAGCATTCTCATCCCAATTCAATGTTCTAAGATTCAACAATCCGGTTGCAGATGCGATCGAGTAATCTACAACATATTGCTCGAATAACTGGTACAAAACATACTCTTTGATCGAAATGAACTTAGCAGCTTTGTTAAATCGCTCTGAGTCACACTCTCGCATCCAAAGCAACTTCGTTAAAGGCGACATCGGATGCACGGGTGTTCCTGTGTTTTGATAAATCTGCATCCCGTCTGGGCTTTGTTTTAGGGCTTCAGCTTGAGCAACACTCCGACCATCCGCCCAAGTAATACTTTGACTTAAAAGAATATGATCCGCACCCATCACAATTAGGCTGTGCATTGCAGAGCTACATCCAACAGCAGCAATGTCTCGACTTGATAAATTAGCTTGCTGTATTGCTTCTCGCACTGCTTGCAGAACTGCTGAGAAAATAACGGTCGGATCTTGTTCAGCAAATCGAGGCTGTGGAGAAAGTAACGGATATTCTTGGGTTGCAATGCCTTTTACTTCACCTGTGGATGAAACTGCGATCGCTTTCGTACTCGTTGTTCCAATATCAATTCCAATAAAATGATTCATTTGAAGCCTTTTTCTACAAATCAATAGCCCTGCTTTGATTCTCAAAGCAGGGCTAATAGATATCTAGTTTACAGCGAACTATCGTTGCGCGACTTCAGCAAATAGTTCATCATAATCCTTAGCGAAATTAATCCGAACATCTGAGAACTCTCCAGCACTCACTGCTTGGCTCAGAACAGCAATCACTGTTTTCGCGTGAGTTGCAGCGATGTTAGTATCTACGCCTTCTCTTTCAGCAATTCGGCGATAGAACTCATCAATTTTGAAGTTATCACCCATCTGTCCTTCACGTCCTCGTAAGCAGTCTGCTAAGTCTGCTGGAAGCTGTGCAGCTAGATTACTTGCTTCATCGCCGAGCAATCTTTCCCGCATTGTTTCTAGCGTCGCTTTTGTTGCTTTAATTGCAGAATCGCGATCGCCAAACCCTCCTAAATCCTTGACTGTTTTAATGAACTGATCGTAATTCATGCTCTGTCTCCCAAAATAATTAAAAGCTCAACGGTTAAAACGCTCACAAAAGTCTCCAAGAACCTATGACTTCAGAAACTATGATTGCTTCTGATCTTTTTCTGTTGATTCTTCTGTAGGTCGCTCGAATGCTGCTTCATTGACCGGAGTGACATCTTGATCATCACGGCTGAAATCCGCTTCCGTAGGCGTGTCACCTGGATTCGGATCAGTCAAGCCGTTTTGATTCGTATTAGATTTTATGGTGCTAGTTTTATGGCTATATGAGTCCGGCATGATTTCTTCTCGCATTAACTACTCTTTAATTCATTCAACTAACGTTCAGGAAAGCGAAATCTGCCGCAAGAAGGGTTAATGTAAACTTTCGTATCTGTCTTAAATTCGTCTTTGGAAATAAGCAGACCAACCTATCTACAGAGGGTATCTCAACGATCGCATTGCACAGTAGAGGAAGTTAGTTTCCTGTGAAGCGCCAGTTATGACTAGTCAGACAATGCAGCCAATCGACTTTCAGCGATTCCGACCGTTTATCGAACAGTTCAAAACCGATTTATGGGAGTTTGGAAATCTCGCTTGGCTGTTTGCGATCGCGGATCGAATCCTTACTGCATTCTCAAAAGGGCTACCTACTGCGATCGACTTAACTCAAATTTTCGTCACGAGCTTTCTTGCAGTCGGTTGGCTGTTGTTAAGCCCCAGATCCGATGCGATAGTGCTGAAATTGTACGATCTCTTTCGTCCGATTTTCTCGCAGCCGTTATCGAAACCAGCACCACCTTCGATCGCACAATTACAGCGATTCGGCTATCAACAAACTTTCCCGTGGCGTGGTTGGAAAGTTCATCACACAATCCTGCCAAATCCTAGAAGCCAAGTTCCTGTGATCTTTGTGCATGGCTTTGGTGGCTCGATCGGACATTGGCGACAAAATATGTCGGTGCTATCGAAGTATCACAGTGTTTATGCCTTGGATTTGATGGGATTTGGAGCATCAGATAAGCCAGATGTTCATTACTCGATCGACCTTTGGACAGACCAGCTTTATGAGTTTTGGCAATCTTGCGTTGGTAAGCCTGTGATCCTAGTTGGAAACTCGATCGGGTCTTTGATTTGCGCGGCGACGGCTGCAAAACATCCTGAAATGGTGCGCGGTGTGGCGATGATTAGCTTACCGGATACTGCAAGCCATCACGAAACGATGCCTGCGATCGTGCGTCCGATTGTTCGATTGATTCAAGCTGTCTTTATCTCCTCGTGGCTGTTATATCCTTTGTTCTATCTGCTGAGACATCCGCGAATTATTCGTCGTTGGGTATCGCTTGCTTATGCGGGTCAAGAAGCTATTACCGATGAACTGTTGGAAATTTTAGCAAAGCCAGCGAGAGAGAGAGATTCAGCGCGCGCCTTCTGTGCCATTCTCAAAGCAATGACACATCCAAAATTTAGTCCAAGTGTTCGATCGATTCTCAGCAACATTCAGACTCCAGTTCTCCTACTCTGGGGCAAACAAGATCGCATGATCCCCGCTGGTTCTGCACATCAATTTCTCAAATACAATCCGAATTTGCGGCTCGTTGAATTAGACAATGCGGGACACTGTGCCCATGATGAATGTCCCGATCGTGTAAATGCCGAATTGGTCAACTGGATTCAAACCGAAGTCCTCGATCCAAACCCGCGCACAAAAATCCTGATTCATCGTGCTTAAGCGCGATAAAATCAAACTGATTATTTGGTTCAAGTGAACCTTTGGGGAGCGGGTGAAATGGCGCTAATCGTTCAGAAATACGGGGGAACTTCGGTCGGAACAGTCGATCGCATTCAGGCAGTTGCACAACGAGTCAAGAAAACGGTTGAAGCTGGAAATTCTGTGGTGGTCGTGGTTTCAGCGATGGGAAAAACCACAGATGGCTTAGTTAAACTCGCAACCGATATCTCTGCAACTCCGAATCGTCGCGAGATGGATATGTTGTTATCGACCGGAGAGCAAGTGTCGATCGCGCTTCTCAGTATGGCACTGCAAGAAGCTGGACAGCCCGCCGTTTCGCTAACTGGCGCTCAAGTTGGCATCATTACCGAAGCGCATCATACCCGCGCCCGCATTTTGAAGATCGAAACAGATCGCTTAGAGCGTCATTTACAACGTGGTGAAGTGGTCGTTGTTGCAGGATTCCAAGGCATCAGCAGCACGGAAAATTGGGAAATCACAACATTAGGACGAGGTGGCTCTGATACTTCTGCGGTCGCTTTAGCTGCGGCGTTGAAGGCGGATTTTTGCGAAATTTACACTGATGTTCCAGGGATTCTCACCGCTGATCCGCGATTGGTCGAAGATGCTGAATTGATGAGCGAGATTACTTGTGATGAGATGTTGGAGCTTGCCAGCCTGGGTGCGAAAGTCCTTCATCCTCGCGCGGTTGAAATTGCTCGAAACTATGGAATGCCGCTCGTTGTGAGATCGAGTTGGACAGATGATCCCGGTACTTGGGTGCGTTCTCCCCAACCGCGACCCCGCCCCCTCGAAGGCTTAGAAATTGCGCGTCCAGTCGATGCGGTGGAATTTGACACCGATCAAGCGAAAGTCGCATTGTTGCGGGTTCCCGATCGTCCCGGTGTCGCAGCAAGACTATTCGGTGAAATTGCTTCTCAGAAACTCGATGTCGATTTGATTATTCAATCGATTCATGAAGGCAATTCCAACGATATTGCTTTTACTGTGGTGAAAAAATCTCTCACTCGTGCGGAAGCCGTTGCGAATGCAATCATTCCAGCATTAACCGCAGGATATTCGATCTCTGCTGAACTCGCACCAGATGTGATGATTCAGCAAAAGATTGCGAAAGTGACGATCGCAGGTGCAGGAATGATTGGTCGTCCGGGTGTTGCCGCGCAAATGTTTTCAACGCTAGCGGATGCGGGGATTAACATTCAGATGATCTCAACTTCTGAAGTAAAAGTAAGTTGTGTCGTCGATGAAGTGGATTGCGATCGAGCGATCGCTGCTCTCTGCCAAGTGTTTGAAGTGTCACAATCTGGCATGAAAACTCAAGCTCCGATCGCGCCAACTTCCGCATCAGTCCGAGGTGTCGCGCTCGATCTCAAACAAGCCCGCGTTGCCGTTCGCCACATTCCTGATCGTCCCGGTATGGCAGCAAAGATCTTTCAACTTCTTGCCAGCCAAAATATCAGCGTCGATATGATTATTCAGTCGCAGCGCTGTCGTATGGTTGACGGTGTGATGACGCGCGATATTGCTTTTACCGTGGCGCAAATGGACGCTGAAGGCGCAAGACAAACGCTTGAAGGTGCGCGATCGGAGATTGGATATGGCGAAGTGGTGGTGGATAGTGCGATCGCGAAAGTGAGCATTGTCGGTTCTGGCATGGTCGGGCAACCGGGGATCGCCGCGCGAATGTTTGAGTCACTTTACAAGCATGAAATTAACATTCAGATGATTGCAACCTCTGAGATTAAAGTCAGTTGTGTAGTGGAAGAAGATCAAGGCGTAATGGCGCTTCGGGCGATTCATGCAGCGTTTGAACTGTCTGGAACTCAGCGAGTACAGATTTCTGCATTGGGCATGAAATAGGATTCGGCAGTTTTAACGCGAATTAACTTGCTTCAAAATGCAATCCGCATCTAAAACCGTTACCCCATTCGGATTCGCGATCGCACATTTCCCCGCGACTTTTTGCATTGCCGGAACTCGACCCGCTTTCAAAGCTTCGATCGCTTGACCTATTGACGGCTCGAACAATCGAAACCAGCGGTAGCTTCTTAAATACCCCGGCGCAAACGCATTAGAATCGAGCAACCAATGCGTCACTTTGTACTGCCGAATCAACTGTTTCGCAGGTTCTAAAGATTCGCTGTACTGGGCATCAATTAACTCGATCGCTCTTTGTCGCATCGGCAGATAGTAGCCCAAATGAAACGGCACCGCATACTCTTGAGCCGCTAATGTCGATCGCTGTGCCAACATCGGCAAATTGCTGCTATCTTCCCCCAAATAAGCCGTCAAAGTCGATTTTGGCGTAGTTTTGAGAAAATCATACAGTGCAGGATAATCACCCGTTCCGTATCCTGTACGTGGAAAATCCCGCCAAGCTAGATGCGGATACAGCACGATCGCACAACCAACCGCCACGATCGCGCTTCGTTGCCATCGCCAAGACTTCACCCGCTCAATCCCGATCGCAATCACAATTCCCGCCGCGATCGCCATTACAATTCGCCAGCTATGCGTCGTATACCGACTGGGAAAATGCAGCTTCACAAACACCGCATGAGCTAGAAAAAACCCGAGCAACCCCGTTCCTGCAAGCTGCGGCAAGATCAGCCAATCCGGTTTTAACTGCTGCACTTGAGGAAAGCGATTTTTATATCGCAGAAGCAACGGTAACAATAATCCCAACCCGATCGCAGGTGGATTAAACGAAACTTGAAAGCCGCTATCGGCTCCATCGAACCAGAACCGCAGCGGATTTGGGTAGAAAAACGGCAAGCGTCCCCCCGGCTGAAATTCCGGCATCAATCGCGCCTGAGCCGCATTCACCGTCGGCGCAAACTCCGACTGACTCAACACATACGGCAACAACATCGCGATCGCAATTCCCAAAATTGCCCATTCCGCCCGCTCAGAGCGACGCTTCAACAATCCCCACGCCCCACGCAATCCCAACCACAGCGCCACTAACACCGCTGCCAACGGACAAAATAGCGCCATCACCACCACGACAACCGCGATCGCAATCCAAGACCGCTTCACAAAGTAGTACAACAGCGCAACCAGCAACAGCGCCCAAAACGATCGCGGAGAAGCTGACGCAATATCATCCCGTTGCCAACAGCTCTGCAGCAAAATCACACTGCTAAAAAATCCAGAGATCGGGACTGGAAACAACGCCAGCGTCAATCGATAACCATACCAACCGAGCAGTACACTCAACCCCATCGGCAGCAACTTACTCATCACGATCGGCGTAATTCCAAGCCGTGCTGCAATCCAATACAGCGTCCCCAATCCCCAAGGAGTCACCGAATGAAAATACTCCGCCATCCAATCATTCGGAAATAGATCAGGATCAACAAATCGCTGCATCCAAATCAAATAGACCCGCGCATCGTCTTGAATCATCGTCGGATCTGAAAATGCCTCACGCATCGCCAGACCCGCGTAGAGTGCAGCAATTGCCAAGCTCAGGAACAACCAGAGAATCGAATGATTTTTGTCAGAATCTTGGATCTTCATCCCTTAACGCCGTAGGTCGCCCTACTTAGAATACTGACGATCGCGCTCCGTTTGATCTCGGACTCGATCGTGAAATCACAGCACGCAAAATTTAAACAGGAAACACTGATACAAGGATTTGATGAAGTTGTCCGTACAATTCCTGGACAGAGCGGTTGTTTTTGATGATAAGAGAGTGGAGTACTGATTTTTTGACTCCGCCTTGTTAGACGGTCAGCCGTTTGTCCCAATACCCTTCATTCCCGAATCCTATGGCTTCTATTACCCAACTCCAGAAACCCAAATACGTTTACTTTGACGGCAAGATTTCCCTCTGGGAAGACGCGAACTTCCACATCTCCAGCGAAGCAGTTCTGCGCGGTTTAAATGTGTTTGAAGGTCTTAAAGGCTACTGGCAGCCCGATGGACGATTCGGAATTGTAGCAATGCGGCGACACTACGATCGCTTACGTCGATCGGCAAAAATTCTCTACATCCCGTTCGACATGAGCTACAAAGAGTTTGAAAAAGCGCATCACGATTTGATCAAACTGCTCTATCAGCGCGATCGTAATATGTGGATTCGAGCAACACTTTACGGGGATGAAGGACATTGGGGCGAAGGCAGCACCAGCAATCTCGTTCTGACTGCATATCACACCCCCACAACGCGCCCTGCTGCAATGAATCTCGGTGTCACTCCTTGGAGACGCGGCAACGATTTAGCGCTTCCCTGCCGAGTTAAAACCAGCACGAACTATCAAATCGCCCGCTTTGTCAAAATCGAAGGACGCGATCGCGGCTATTCGGACATGATCATTCTGAATGAAGCAGGACGAGTTGCAGAAACGACCCAAACCTGTGTGCTGGTCGTGCGCGATGGCAAAGTATTCACGCCTCCTGCTTGGGAAGGGGCACTCGAAAGTATCACTGTTGATATTGTTGAAAGCCTGTGTCAATCGATGGGGATTCCCTTCGAGCGACGACCGATCGAGCGAACAGAATTGCTGATTGCGGATGAAGTTGCACTGGTTGGAACGCTAGCAGAAATCACGCCTGTTCGCTCGATCGAGAAAACCGAGTACGGCGACTCTCCGATCATTGATGCGATTAGCGATCGTTTCTTCAAGGCGATTTCGGGAATTGAGCCGCATCCTGAGATCGATTTCTCTTTCATTCCCGCTGAGAGCGAATCGATTTCAATCCCTGCACAATTAATCGGGGCGGTTTGATTGCTTTGGTAGAGACGTAATTCATCGCGTCTCTACCAAACCCGTTCTAGATCAACGAATGGGTAGGCAATCCATCAATACTGGTCTGATTGTTAGCCTGCCAATATTTTTCCAGTCCTTTTTTGCCTTTCTTCTCTGCCCAGTTCACCAACGTATCTCGATCGCTGACAAACTCATACAGTGGCACACCACCCCCACAAGAGGTTGAAACGGTTTCAACTTGGAGCAAGATAATCTGTCGCGCTCCTGGAATCGTTTCAAACAAAGGATACAGCGATTCCCACTTGTCATCCTGAGCGCGAATTACCAAACCCATTCCATATAACCTCAAGATCACGGGCTTGCCAACAAAGCTGCAAAACATGATCGTCAGGCGTCCATTTTCGAGCAGGTGAGCGCTCGTTTCGTTGCCGCTGCCTGTGAGATCGAGGTACGCCACGGTTTGTCGATCGAGAACGCGAAACGAATTAATCCCTTTTGGAGAGACATTCACTCGCCCAGCGATCGGAGCGGTCGCAGTAAAAAAAATGTGCTGTTTCTGAATAAATTGCTGAAGCGCGTCTGTCAATGCCGGGTAAAACTTTGCCATTTTGAGCGTCATAACGATGAGCGGTTCAAAACGTAGCATTCTTTAGTTTCGTAAACCGTTCATCGTTACCTTTTTTTAGTAGCCGCTCACTTCATGTCCCGTTGCCGTGATTGCCTGCTTAAAAGTTTCCTCTGAGGCTTTAGCTTCAACGGTTACAGTCTTTTGCTCTAGATCGATATCTACTTTCGCATCGGGTTCATGCGTCAGAATGGTGTCTTTGATATCTTGTGCCGCTTCAGGACTGTCTAAGGTTGGAACGTGCAGTTTCAATGCCATAATCTTCGACTCATACAACACTTTTTATGTTGTTTGGATCGCGGCAATCTTCACCCCCGCTTCAGATAGATTTTGTCGCAGAATATTTTACAGATCGAACATTCAGCCTTGCAACTGTTTCCAGCGCTGCTGTAAGTCTTCGATCGTATAAACCGCCCGAAACTTCAATCCCTGCTGTTGATAAAATTCCGCTCCGCCTTGTTGTCGATCGACGAGTGAAATCACTTCCTCAACTTGATAGCCCGCATCGCGTAATCGATCGACCGCTTTCATCGCGGATTGTCCAGTCGTCACCACATCTTCTAGCACCACGATCGGACTTCCTTCTGGCAGCGTTAGCCCTTCAATGTAAGCCTGCGTTCCATGCCCTTTTGCTTCTTTGCGAACAATCAACGCCGCGATCGATCGACCTTCATATGCTGCCACCACACTCGTCGCCGTGACGATCGGGTCAGCCCCCAACGTCAATCCGGCAACCGCCACCGTCTCCAGTGCAACCAGCGATAACAAGACTCGCCCCACGGCTAACGCGCCTTGAGGATGAAGTGTCACCTGCTTGCCATTGATGTAGTAGGTGCTGCGCTGTCCCGAAGATAAGAGAAAATCTCCCTCGCGATACGCATCCAAACAGAAGAGATCCAGAAGCCGATCGCGCACATCGTCGATCGAGGCAGTTGCCCAAGGAAATGATTTGGCATCGAACTTAGTCACATTTGTCATATAAGGGCAGACTAATGAATATTACGTGGCAAAAAGTGTAGATTTGGTTAAATTCAACACGTCGAATCGTATAAATACTGAGTCGATCGCGAAATCACCGAATCTAGCTGTCACCCTTAACCAATCATTGAGGATAGAGACTATGGGCGTTAGGATCAAGAGCCTTGTCCGCGCAATTGGGTTCAGCGCAGTTTCGAGCATGATTGCTCTGTCAGCAAATGCTCAAGATTCAGCATCTCCGGTGTTCCGACCCCGCGAAACTGTGCCGAACACTGTAGATCGTGCATTTTACGGCCCTTTGGGCGAGTTTTCCGATCGCAATCCCTTACGAACAACCCAAACCATTCTGGGAACTCCGTTTGGATTTCCTGAAAACCAAATTTCTCGTGATGGAGAGCGGATTCATCGGCTGTATGTGGATCTGTTGAATCAGCAAGTATCGAGCGATCCCCTGATTCGTACTGCTGATCTGCCAAATCCATTCAATCTCTCGGTACAAACGCTACCGAACTCTAGCAATCGAGTCACGGGCAGCGAATTCGCGATCGAGCAACCGCTAGAGCCGCAATTTCCAGTCCAACCCCCGCGCCCAACTCAATTGCTTCCACAGCGGTTTTAGCAGAATTTGGAACTGTGATTTTGGATTGTGGATGCTTTACCGCTTCTGCAATCCAATTTTTTTTAATCCAGGGTGCAGGAGTTGAACCTGCCTGAGGCGAATTATGAGTTCGCTGCCTAGACCGCTCGGCCAACCCTGGCGAATAGCCGTATTGTAGCTGAGAATTTTCGTTTTATCGCCCTGTTAGAAAATCAAATCGCGCTCATCAAATCGGGTCTGCTCAAATTGAAATTTGCAGCATACAATTGCTGATGTAAGTCCCATTTTGCTCGATCGCCCATGAAAATCAATTCCACTGTTGCCCTGACGTTTACGTTGCTCGCCCTAATGCTAGGGGCAGGCGTATTTACTGGAACATGGGGATTCGCGATCGGGCGACAAGCGCTCAAAGGAATCAAACAGCCAGATTCGCGTCCAACCAATAAAGGAAGCGCCCAAAACACCAGTGTGCGCGAAGATATCGTTCTGATTAAAGAAGAGGACATTCTCAAATCGGTAAAAGAAAAGGTGAACACCTCCGGGCGTTCTGCTGCAACGAGTCCGAGTGCTTCACCACAAGCCAAATCAGACCAAAGCAAAACGGATGCGAATCCCACCGCTGCTAAACTTCCTATGACGACTCAAACGAATGGAGTCGCAATGGATGTCACAAGTATTCGGAAACAAGGTGAATTTCTTTTATTAGACGTGGCGCTAAAAAACAACAGCAATCAAGCGATAAAATTCCTCTACAGTTTTCTCAACGTCACCGACGATAAAGGACGCTTGATCGTCGCGGATACAACCGGATTGCCGCCCGAACTGCCCTCGAAAAGCGATCGCTTTACCGGAACCGTCAGCATCCCGACTTCGATGCTCGATGATGCTCAAAAAATCTCACTACAACTGAGCGACTATCCCGATCAAAAGCTGCAACTCAAGATGGCAGACATTCCAATCAAATAACGTTAAACTCATCTACTCAGGTGATTTCATCGTTTTGGCTCTTCTCACTTTGATGGCTCAATGACTGCCCCTATTCCGCTGCTCTTGGCGGTTCCGCTTCAGGATCTAAATGCCGCCGATATTGGATTGCGATTTCTGTCGGTGCTGCTGCTCATCGCGATCAACGCCTTTTTTGTGACGGCTGAATTCTCGATCGTTTCAGTGCGGCGCTCTCGAATTAATCAATTAGTCGATGCGGGCGATATTCAAGCCCGTACCGTACAGTCACTCCAGCGCAGTATCGATCGATTACTTTCGACCACACAGCTTGGGATTACGCTATCGAGCTTGGCTCTGGGATGGATCGGGGAATCGACGATGGCGGTGGTCGTGTCAGTGTGGATTAATTGGCTGCCTTTGCCGGATGCGTGGATTCAACCCGTTTCACATTCGGCTTCCACTGCGATCGCATTTCTCATGATCGCTTACTTGCAAATCGTATTGGGCGAACTGTGTCCAAAATCATTGGCGCTTTTATACTCAGAAGAGATCGCGCGATTTTTAGGCCCGTTTAGTTTAGCGATCGCTAGATTTTTTAATCCATTCATTTGGGTGTTGAATCAATCGACTCGATTACTATTGCGACTGTTGGGAGTGCAGTACACGGGGCAAGGCTGGTATAACCAAGTGACACCGGAAGAATTGCAGCTCATTATTGCAACTTCTAGTGAATCGAGCGGACTCGAACAAGAAGAACGCGAACTGCTCAGTAATGTGTTTGAGTTTGCGGAAGTTTCAGCCGAATCGGTGATGGTGCGTCGTTCGAGCATGATTACTTTACCGATCGATGCGACAGTGCGCGATTTGTTAGTTGAAGTTGCTGAAAGTGGACATTCTCGCTTTCCAGTGACCGGAGAATCGATCGATGATATTTGCGGCTTTGTGCATCTAAAAGAACTCGCAGAACCCTTAGTCCAAGGAACGCTGAATTTAGAAAGTCCGATTAAATCTTGGATTCAGCCTGCACGATTTGTACCGGAGTACACGACCCTAGGCGAACTGCTGACATTGATGCAGCGCGATCGACAGCATATGGTTCTCGTTGTGGATGAGTTCGGTGGTACAGCGGGCTTAGTCACGATTCAAGATTTGGTGACTCAAATTATCGGTGATCCGCCAGAATCCGAAAGTGAGCAAGGTCTCGAATTTCAGATTGTCGATGAGAATACGTTCTTGATTCAGGCACAGGTAGATGTAGAAGAAATCAACGATCGACTACAGCTTGATTTGCCTTTAACTGATGAGTATCAAACGCTCGGAGGCTTTTTGTTTTATCAATGGCAAAAGATTCCGCACAAAGGTGAGACGCTTCAGTATGCGAACTATGAACTAACGGTTGTATCTGCGGAAGGGCCTCGTTTAGATCAAATTCGCGTTCATCGAATCGAAACGCCTGCGATGCTGGATGAGTTGTCTAAGCGGAATTAGCGCTCGATCGATTCATCAATTCGCTTCGTTGCGATCCGGATTCCATTCCTATCGTGTATGCACAAGTTGTTTATCGCTCCGTTTGGGTCGGCTTCTGCCCCCTAAATCCCCCAAATTTGGGGGACTTTGAATTTTAAAGAATTCTTGGGTTTCTGGAAGTTTCTGCTGCTCAAAGTCCCCCAGAATGGGGGATTTAGGGGGCGAAGATCCCAGCAGCGGAGGGAGCAGCTTGCCAAACTGACGTTAACGCATAGCCCGATCGAACTCACACAAATTTACGCAAAAAAAGGTGGCGCAGACTCTTACATCACGCCACCCGCTAACCTTCACCTACAAACTTAAACTCGTGCTTATGCCGAGATCGTTTCTCGGAGTTCTGCTTCTAAAGCACGCAATAGCTGTTCATCGCCGCGCTCTTTTGCTGCCTGCATTCGACGAGTCACATTTCGATGAATCGTCAAGCGATGAGCATCTACGATCGAGTGAGATCGACGAACGATGCCAGAGCGCCGAGATTTTACAGGCGATGTCGATCGAACAATTTCCGTCAAATCTGCGCGTGGAATATTCAGTTGAGCGATCGTTTCACAAGTCCAGCTTTTGGGAGAACGTCGATCGAGCATTTCCGCTTCGGTGACTTCTAAGCTAGGAACAGAATCATTGTAGGACTGAGCAAAACGGGAGTGACGCATAAGAAAATTTGGGAGCTATGTGCCTGAGTTTGCCCCGGCAGGTGAATGAATCTCATATATTCTGTATCTTATGCGACAGTTTGAAAATAGAAAATGCCACTTAAGGAATGTTTAAATTTCCGATTCCCGCGACTGAAGTTCTGCAAGATGAGCGCAAACATCGCCAGCGTCCCATTGCAATTCAGCCATCAGCAGCGTACTGATCCCCGTAATCAAACCCGTCGTCAGAAATTGCCATGCGTCGAAGTAGGGCAGGATGGCAATTCCAGCAAAATTCAACAGTCCGATAAAGGCGAAAGCACGCGATCGCATTTTCACCCCCGTATACACATAGCCGATCCCATCGATCGCAAGCCACAGCGGACACAGATACAACAACATCTGCCCCCAGCCGAGAAAGATGCTGAAATCCGTCAATGCCACCCCAAACAGCATCAAGAACACCCAACCGTCAATTACGTCACTGAGCGGCTTGATCGTGCGCCAAGGGCGAGAAAGTCTGAGCATTGCGATCGTGCCAACGAGTGTCAGTCCCGTCCACAAAACTGCTTGAAATCGCCAATCGAGGAGGCAGAATTGCGCGATCGAGAAAATGAGCGTTGAAATGATTCCCCACAGCAAGCAGGCTTGATCAATGCGGGTGTAGAACGTCGATAAAACGGTTTTATCACCCAGTTGCCAGTGAACGCGCCACAGTCCAGGTAAGTCTTCAACTTCAAACGCCGATCGCTTTCTTCTCAAAAATGGCGAAGTGAAGCTAAACAAATCCGGTTCTAATAAGATCTTCCAAGCCATTTGTTAACAAAACTTATTATTGTTCTAAGGATACTCCGATCGCATCATAGAATCTACTCTTTGACGCGAGAAGCAAAAAATCAATGTCGCTGAATTAAAAGGTTTGAAACAAAAGAGTCAATTATTAGTCAATCTATAAAATGATTTTGAGGAACGCTGTAGCGGCAGCTTCATTTTCAAGTATTTAATACTTTAGATCGATTTATTGCAACACTAAGCGCAACACTAGAATATACAGATATGAGAAAGTAGCTGGCAACAAGCTGGTTCACGACTTATTACCAACTACTTTTTTCTGATCCAACACTTGAGCCAATCTAGCCGTTGACGACATTCCCGCCGTTCGGATGCAGAATTTGACCCGTCATGTAGCTCGAATCATCCGATGCCAAAAACACATAGCTTGGCGCAACCTCTTCCGGTTGTCCTGCACGCTGCATCGGTACTTGCTGACCAAACTTCTCGACCTTCTCCGGCGGAAAAGTAGACGGAATCAACGGTGTCCAAATCGGGCCGGGCGCAACCCCATTCACGCGAATTCCTTTTTCCACCAATGACTGAGACAACGATCGAGTAAAGGCCACGATCGCGCCCTTAGTCGAAGAGTAATCAAGCAATGAAGGGCTTCCTTGATAGGCAGTCACAGAAGTAGTATTGATGACCGCACTGCCTTCCTTCAGGTGAGGCAACGCAGCCTTCGTCATGAAGAACATACTAAAAATGTTAGTGCGGAAGGTGCGCTCTAGCTGTTCTGCGGTGATGTTTTCCAGGCTTTCTTGCGGGTGTTGTTCAGCCGCATTGTTTACCAAAATATCGAGATGACCGAATTGCTCGATCGTCTTTTGCACTGCTTCCTTACAAACCGATTCATCACCAATGTCGCCCGGAAGCGCAATACAGCGACGACCTTCTTGCTCGACAAGGCGAATCGTTTCCTTGGCATCGTCATGCTCGTTTAAGTAAGAGATCGCAACATCTGCGCCTTCTTTCGCGAAGAAGATAGCAACTGCCCGACCGATCCCACTATCACCACCTGTCACCAGTGCCACTTTATCAGTTAGCTTATCGCTGCCTTTGTACTTAGAATCCGTACTCCGGGGTAGCGGATTCATTTGTGATTCGGAACCCGGTTGCTGGTCTTGGTGTTGAGCGGGCTGGGTTTTTTGCTGCTCTGAGGCTTGTACCATCGTTTTGCTCCTTTGCGTTTGGACATTGGCGGAGTGAGCAATCTTATCCAGTGACGGATGAGATCGCTCAGAAACCTTACCGCCAAACTTGGTTGCCGTTCTCGTCGAGTCGAGCCATACGAATCATGTCAGAGATTTCTTCGGCATCTTTCACGTGATGCAGGGCTTTCTCTTCACCTTCGGGGGTTTCAACCACGAAGTAGGTCGGAACGGTAATGTGGTCGCCTGTAATGTCCGGTGCATCGACTGCAACTTGCTTCGCCTTTTCTTCAAGCGACATCGATTCATCAATGCGATCTCCAGGGTTTGCAGTTAAACCACCTTTTTCAAGCTCTTTTAAGTGTTCTAATTTTTGCTGAGGATCAACTTCTTGAGGAGTCATTGGTTGATTGATCCCAGAATTATTTTCAGTAGGTTTTGAATCGTTATTCATAAGGTAAAAAATTGAACTCTATCTGATATAAATGTAAAAAAAAGAGGCGTTTTCTGCCTCTTTCAAATGTATGAGTTAGTGAATCGTCCAAAAGCGTGAGGCCGTGCGTTTTAAGTCTTCCATTCAACTCACTTTAACCAAGTTAAGGTCGTCCTTTTGGCCCGATTCCAATAACAGCAACTTTGTGCCGATAGACCAACTCAGCCCCATACCATCCAGTGATGCCTAAAATTGCCGCAACGAACAGCGAAATAATAATTCCAGTTGGCAAAATTGCGCCCGTTTGATTGTTCCAGCGGAGCCACAAACTTGCAGCAGACAAGGATAATGCCGCAATATTTCCGACCATGTGCGCCCAACCTGCACTATGTTCGCGAACTCGCCCAATTCGGAGAAAATCGCTCATTCCGGTTGCTGCAGCAACTAAACCAGTGATCAAACCTCCAATTAAAAGCCAGAAGGAAGCGCGTGCCCAGAAAGCATCTTGAGTCAGCCAGTAACCAACATCAGTTGCAAGTGTGCTTGTAAGAAATGCGATCGGGAAAGTCACAATCAGCGGATGCAGCGGGTGTTTCGCGACATGAACCGTACTGGGAACGCCACTATCACGCAGTTCAGCTTCATCCGATTCAACCAAGAGCGGAATATTTGGAGTGGTTCTCGACATGGTGTTCTCCTAATAGAGTAATTTAGCTTTTACGATGACGGAAACTGATTGACGATCGCTTCTGACTCAAGGATTAGTTTTCCTTTCAGAGCAGCCAATCGCTTTAACTGAAGCGACATATCCCCAAGCTCGAAATTTCGCAGATCGAGCAGTTCTCGCGCTTGATTAAGCATCGCTTCAGTAAACTCTGGCGAGAGTTCTTGACTGTCCACATACTCAACGTTTTCGAGGCTAATCTGCTGTCCGGTTAAGCTAACTTCTGGAACGGCAGTAAAAGCGACAGGTTTTCGTTCTTGTGAGTCTTGTAAAACTACTTCGGTACTAAGAAGAATCTTGCCGCCACCGGGTAGCCCGAACTTAATCTTTTGTGTATCAACGATCGCGGTTTCGCCGTTCACCTGCACTTCTAGATTCTGCATTTTGCCGCGCACAAATTCAGAACTAAAGGCACGATTAATATCAGATTCGGTGAGGGTGACGATCGCTTGCGCTTCAGTAGGATGTGTTAGCTCAATTTTGCCAAAAGCGAGACTCAAAGGATTGATTGCGACCGAGCCTGTGCTAAATTCCATTTGCTCAATTCGAAGGTCCTGCTTCATCACCATGCCCATACCCGCGATCGACACAGAATTCAGCGCCCCAGTAATCACCTTTAACGGATCAATATCAATTTCAACGTTTAGATTTTCAACTTCATCGAGCTGACTTTTTATCCCCAGTTCTGCGACCTTGCTAATGGCTTGGTCATCTAAATCCGGCATGTTTGCTCCTGCGCCAGTCTAATCAGGGTTACTGTAGAACATCCGAACACGCCGCTAAATCTACACAGTGGCAGAGCGAAAGCGCGATCATACTCTGTCTAGAGAGGGGCTATGTGCATTGGGAGCCTTCTGATCTGCTGCTGAGATCCTCGCCCCCTAAATCCCCCAAAACGGGGGATTTAGGGGGCAGAAGCCGACCCAAACGAAGCGACGATCTATGCGTAGACGGTAGATCTAGAGAGGGGCTATGTGCATCGGGAGTTCGACGGTAAAGGTGGAGCCGAGTCCAAGCGTACTCTGCACCGAGATTTCGCCGCCCATGAGCTGAGTCAGCGCTTTGGTGATGGCAAGTCCCAATCCTGTGCCGCCATGCTGCCGCGTCGTAGTTTGATTTACCTGCCGAAATTCTTGGAAAATTAAATCGAAATCAGCCTCATCAATCCCAATCCCCGTGTCTTGAACGACGATCGCAACTTTTCCTGGCTTTCCAGGGCTGACCTGTACACAGACTAATCCTGAATCAGTGAATTTGATCGCGTTAGAAAGGAGGTTAACCAGAATTTGTTTGACTCGCGCCCGATCATTAATGATCACTAAATTTGCTGTCGCAAATTGAGCATGAAGATCAAGTTTTTTTTGTTCAGAAAGCGATCGCATTTCCTCGATCGTTAACGCAACTAATTCATTTAAGTCAAACACTTCTAAGCGAAATTCAATTCGCTTACTGCGTAGATCTGAAAAATCTAAAATATCTTCAATTAAACTGAGTAAGTGCCGCCCATTCTCAAAAATTCGCTCAATTAATCTCGTTTGATGCGGTGGAAACTGCCGATGAAATTGACGTAGAAGTAGATCTGAAAATCCGAGAATTGCGGTTAGAGGTGTCCGTAATTCATGAGACATTGTTGCAATAAATTGTTCTTTTAAGCGATCGGCTTCAAGCAGTTCTAAGTTTTGCCGCTGAATTTTTCTAAATTTCTCTTCGATCTGTTTCCGATTCGTAACATCCCGCAGCAACCAGCGAAGCGCGATCGTATCTCCGCTTTCTGTTTTCACAGCAACCACCGTCAACGCTGCTTCAAATCGTGCCCCATCGCGCGTCACAAACGGGATTTCCCATTCGCGCATTTGGTTGATTGATTGCAGTTGAAGTAAAAGCGATCGAAAAACGTTTCGGTGTTCTTCCGCAACGAAACTGGGCAGCACTTTACCGACAAGATACCTCTTCTCGATCTTTAATAGCTCGACTGCAACACGGTTTACTTCTTGAATTTTGCCGTATTTATCAGTCACCAAATACCCATCTGGCGCAAACTCAAAAAGTTCTTGATAGCGATGCCGCTCAGTTTCAAGCGCTTGTCTTGCTTCAGAAAGCTGTTGGTTGTGTTGACAAACTTCTTCCTCGATTAGTTTTAATTCTTCTAATGCGATTGACAAAGCAGATAGATACTCTGAAAAAGGCGTATCCGATGAAGGCGAAAGCGCGTTATCGGCCGTTTGATAAAGTTGGTTAAATCGCTGATCGACTTCTTCTAAATGTTGAATCAGATTTTGCCGATCGTGAATATTTCCTGGTTCAGTCATGACCCTAACGATCGAATTATTTTAAAAAAGTTTTCAACTTGAGTCTGTGGCTCACAAATAGGATTGGGAATTGCAGAGTTGAGCATAGACGGAACGTAATAGTCACTCAGCTTACGCATTCATCAATAATCGTTAGGTGAATTTCACTTAGATTCCTCAACCCGCATCATTACAAACTCTTTAGATTCATAACTCTATCGAGAGGACTGAATTTAACGGGAATCTTTCGCAAAATGCGCTAGATTGACATCAAATGTTCGCTCATCCGACTCATGCCGCTGCAAAATCATCGTTGGTTTCTGCCCTCTATTCACGCCGAGCCAGAACTATTTGAAATCTATCGATCGACGCATCAGTTTTATCAAGAAGTCCATTCGCGTGAAGCCCACGATCGCCATTGCGAATGGTATGGCGAAGTTTCAGAACAAAATCGCCGCGAACTTGAAAAAATGCGCGGCGATATTAATGTTTTTAGTTGGTTTCGGCGTAGATCCGAGGACTGAGTGCGATCGCCCGATTACTAGTTAATGCGATCGAAAATCTCCTCTAGAATTTTTTAGCATCGAACTTGCTTAAATCGCTTCGAGTTCAAATTCCTGAAGATGAGCGCGAAACTTGCCTTCAAATTTGACCAAAACCGGAAAATTTGCACTCACCGGACGACCCTGCCACTCTTTGATGATCGCAGTAATCTCGCCCTCTTGCCCTTTGATATCAAACGCCTGATTGCGGTGTTCTGGATGGTGATACACCACCACTGATTCTTTCACCCGAACACGATCGCCAATATTCATCACCTTGAGTGTTCCTCTCTCCGCAAGATTCACCACAGCCACTTGCCCTGATCGAACGATAGACAACCTTTTAATCTTTGCATAACGCGTGTCGATCGCTCTATCGTTTGAGCAAATCGTTAGGAATGCGTTGACGCAATGATTCGATCATTGGTTGAATCCGTTCCGCCTCAGTTCTAACCCGCTGCTGCATTCCCGCCGGATCACGATAATACCAAGTTCCCAACGCCGCTCCGCCGCCCAGTAGCAGCACGAGAAACAGTTTCAGCCCAATTCGATTCTTGCGTTTCGGCTTCATCACTTCGGTCGGTGGAATGACGATCGGCTCTGGTAAACCTCGATCATCTGTGCTTTCCAACGAGAGCGGTACGGGCAATCGCAACTCAGGTAAAGCGGCTGAAGTCTGGCAATGGGTGAGAACGATCGAAGAATTATCGTGACCGTTGCGCTGATTGGCAAAGTCGAGCCAAGACTTTACAGCAGATTCGATCGAGAATTTATCCTGCAAAATCAGTTCTGCATAGTCCGCCCAAGACTGCTCAACAAATCCGTTGTCGCTCATACCATCCGAACACAGCACCAGCATTCCATCTTCTTCGAGAATGAATCGCCGCACGCTTGGATGTAAATGATGCCCTTCACGGGTTCCCATTGCCTGAGTTAACGCACCCGAATCGGGACGTTTCAGCGCTTCTCGATACAGCGATCGACCCATCCGAACTTCCCGTACCGCCACATCATCATCGACCGTTAACTGATGACAATATTCTGATGTGATCCAATAAGCGCGACTATCTCCAACATTGACGAGATAAACTTCGTGAGCATTATTCGCGATCGAGCCGCCCGGCAAGGTCACGCGCTGCGGAATCTGCAACGCCATCACAAGCGTCGTTCCCATCCGACGACGAGCCGTTCGATTCTGAGAATCATTCTGCGCCGCGATTAAGTTATTCACCACTCGAACGATCGCAGCCAATTGATCACAAATAAGATCCGGCGGTAACGGTTCCGGCTGTCCTGCAATTTCCGATAACAGCGCTTTCACCTGCAATTGAATCGACTGCACCGCTAACTGGCTTGCCACTTCTCCGCCATCATGTCCGCCAATGCCATCACACACGATCGTCAATCGCGCCGACAAATCATCAAACGTCTGCGTTCTCGAAGTCATCGGATAACAAGTGTCTTCGTTATGCGATCGCCGTCTTCCCACATCAGTCGCACCATACACCTGAATTCTCAGCGGCAGTTGGGCAGCTTGTTCTAATAAAAGCTGATTCAGCCGAGTCGAAATCTCGCGGTAGCTCACATTTGCAGACTGCATCAAAGCGCAAATCGCTTGTAACGGTTCCGCTATCGCAGGTTTCGCATCGGGCAATAACACCAACCAACTTTGAGCTAAATTCGCCAAACTCGGCTGTGCAAACGATTCTTGCGTCTGCCCTTCATCCAAAATCAACTCTTTCAACCGAATCCGCCAGCCCTCGATCCGAATGTAATCTGGCGACAGCAAACTGGACGCAACACCCAACTCAGAAAACGCCGTCCACAGTTCCAGAATCTGCCACAGCCAATAAACCTGCCGCGTTGCACTGCCTTGATACCAAGCCTGCACGATCGACGGCTGCAATTCCCCTTCTTCGGTGATCGGCACATTCTCCAGCAACAAAATCTCATCGCCGCCCTCGCGACACACCCCGTACACTTCCGGGACGTGCAATCGATACGGATACAGCAGCAGATAAGTTTGTGCCAGTTCTGACGAAGCTAATGGCACTTGGGGATCAGTTTCGGGCTGCGTATCGAGCCAAATTTGCGGAGCCTTGACTTGGTAGCGATCTGCGACCGTGGTTCCAGATTTCTTTCGCTGTGCGGTCGTCCCCACTGCCCAAAGATAATGAAATCCTTGAGGTTGAAAGCGGCTCATCGTCAAAGTGGTAGAGCGGTCGAACAGTTTGCCAGAGGAGTTCATAGTGGAGAAGCTAGGATGAAGAAGCGAATCGCAACGCATCTTACCGCCAACTGAGCCGAAAAGATCGACACATTGCCGGAATGTTGCATTCACAGTTTGAAGTTTGTATTAAAGCATGACTTTTTATCTCGCGATCGCTGCACTTTTCCTGGTTGGTGTGAGAATTCAGTACTCTTCAAACGCTTGAGGTTATGACTCCTACGGTAGTTTGGTTCATCGTTGGCGCAGGATTGTGTTTAGTCGAATTTGTTCTGCCCACGGCATTTATCGCCTTTGTTTTAGGACTGAGTGCTTTGCTTGTCGCGATCGTGGCTCACCTACTGCCGCTTGGGATGCAAGTCGTGCTGTGGGTGATTTTGTCGATCGTGCTGGTGATGGTTTCTCGTCGGTTTGTCAATCGTCGAGCCGCGTTCAAACTCGATGCGACTGAAGCCGAAACCCTGACAGAGATTCGCCCCGGACAAATCGGGCGAGTGCGCTATGAAGGAAACTCTTGGTCGGCACGGTGCGAAAGTTCCAATCTCGATATTCCAGTGGGTCGGCGTGTATATGTCGTCGGACGCAAGGGAACAACTTTAATTGTGATGCCAGAAGAATTTTAAGGAGAAATTGATATGTGGGGTTGGTTTATCGCTTTAGTCGTCGGTGGTGGAGCCGTCTCTAGCGTCAAAATTATTCAGCAAGGAAACGAAGCGCTAGTCGAACGTTTGGGAAGCTACGATCGCAAACTTTCCCCTGGTCTAAGTTTCGTGATTCCCGGACTCGATCGCGTTGCTTTTCAAGGAACCGTTCGAGAACGAGTCCTCGACATTCCGCCGCAGGGCTGTATCACGCGCGATAACGTTTCGATTACCGCTGATGCTGTGGTGTACTGGCGCATTGTTGATATGGAGAAAGCCTACTACAAGGTGCAAGATCTCCAATCGGCAATGGTGAATCTAGTTCTGACTCAGATTCGAGCAGAGATGGGACAGTTGGAGCTAGATGAAACGTTTACAGCTCGATCGCAGATCAACGAAATTCTGCTGCAAGACCTTGACACTGCAACTGATCCTTGGGGTGTGAAAGTGACTCGCGTGGAACTGCGGGACATTATTCCCTCAAAAGCCGTGCAGGAATCGATGGAACTGCAAATGTCCGCCGAACGCCGCAAACGGGCTGCAATTCTCACCTCAGAAGGGGAGCGAGAATCGGCAGTGAACTCGGCACGCGGTAAAGCGGAAGCGCAGGTTCTCGATGCGGAAGCGCGTCAGAAGGCAACCATTTTAGCGGCAGAAGCGGATCAAAAAACGATCGTGCTAAAAGCCCAAGCGGAACGCCAGCAGACGGTTCTTAAAGCGCAAGCGACCGCAGAAGCGATTCAAATTGTGAATCAAGCCCTCAACGCTGATCCTCGCGCAGCGGAAGCAGGTAAAGTGCTGTTGGCTATGAGTTACTTGGATATGGGTACGACGGTCGGTAAGAGCGGTAGCAGTAAGGTGATGTTTATGGACCCGCGCAGCATTCCGGCAACGTTGCAAGGAATGTTGTCGATGGTGGATGAAAACGGGAAGGGTTAGCGTCAGCTCGATCAGACCTTTTGCTTCGATTGCACGCTCGGAAAGCCCCCTAAATCCCCCATTCTGGGGGACTTTGAGAAAATGAACTACCAGAGTCTCAAGAAAATCTTAGGTTTCAAAGTCCCCCAAATTTGGGGGATTTAGGGGGCAGAAGCCGAATGAAACGAAGCGAGAGAACCTGTCGAACTGACTTAGGGTTAATTCGACGAGTTCTCTCACTCCGAATCTGCCTCATTCCTGAATGAAGTCCGAGAAGCATCGATCGCACAAGCAATCGATGCTTTTTCGTTCAATTCCTATGCCTTAGAAAGTGCTTCCTGCTCGGCTCCAGCGAGATTCGCGATCTCCAGTTGTTCTGCTGCTTCTTGAGCTTTCAACTCGTCCAAATCCTGCCAAACCTGACGCATCAAAGTTTCAAGTCCAAAATGTGAAGCCGCAGAAATCTTAAATACTGTCGTTCCGCTCAGTTTTTCGAGTTCAGCAACGATCGCATTCACTTCTTCACTTTCTGGATCGACCGCATCTAACTTGTTAATCGCGAGAATTTGGAGTCGATCTCTGAGTCCGCGTCCGTAAGCATCAAGCTCACCTTGAATCGTTTGATAATCTGCGATCGGATCTTCCGCCGTTATGTCCACTAGATGCAACAGTAATCGAGTCCGCTCCACATGGCGCAAGAAATCGTGCCCCAATCCGATTCCCATGTGTGCGCCTTCAATCAATCCGGGAATATCTGCGAATACGGTGCCATCTCCGGTCGGTTTCCGCACGACACCCAAATTCGGAACCAACGTGGTAAACGGATAATCTGCAATCTTCGGACGTGCCGCAGACAGCGCAGAAATTAGCGTTGATTTGCCCGCATTCGGTAAGCCAATGATTCCAACTTCCGCTAAAAGCTTGAGTTCAAGACGCAGCGATCGTAGTTCTCCCGGCTGTCCAGGAAACGCATTCTCTGGCGCACGATTGCGATTACTCAAGAAACAGTGATTTCCAAGCCCACCTTTGCCACCTTGCGCGACCTTTAAGGTTTGACCAGGATCAGTTAAGTCGCCAACGATCTCATCCGTTTCGGCATCATAAACCACGGTTCCGCAGGGCACTTCAATGATGCGATCGCGTCCTGCTGCTCCGGTGCAATTACTAGAGCCGCCTTTCTGACCGTTATCGGCTTTGAACAATCGCATGTAGCGAAAATCCAGCAGCGTTTGCAGATTCTCCTCAGCTTTTAGTATGATCGAGCCGCCGCGTCCACCGTTCCCGCCATTCGGCCCGCCCGCAGGTACATACTTCTCTCGACGAAATGACACCATGCCATCGCCGCCATCACCCGCCTGAATCTGAATTTCTGCCTGATCAATAAATTGCATCGCTTTGCGCTAATTCCCACTACTCTATGTTAGAGACTTTTGAGATCGATCGACATTCAATTCATCGCCATCGGGAAAACACCAATTCCACGCTGAGATGCAAAGTTTAATTTAACGGGTTAACTGCGATCGGGTTTGTTGGCGTACTGGTTGCCATTTGCAGTGCAACCCAGTTGCGGTAGTCGTCTAACAATTGCTGTAATAGCCGCTGCTTAATGGTCGATAGAACGCTCATCAACAAACTATTCCCCGCAGTTTCAAGCAGGGGGCGAGGCATGAACGAGAAGGGGGGAGGAAGTTCGACCTGAACAACCAAATCAGCTTGTCCTTTGAGATAAGTGTTTCCATGCTGTTGACACGGTGAAAGCTGTCCGTTCAAATCCAGCGAAAACTTATCTTGCATATATTCAATTCCGCGCAACTCGCACGCAATCGATCGTAGATTAATCGCAGCCGTTTCAGTTGCCCAAACTCGCATATCAACGACGGGCTGAATACACAGCGTCATGAAGTTAAGTTGACGCATTTTTAGGCGATAAACTTCTTCACTCAATTGCTCAACCTGACTGGATGCAACTAGGGCACTCACGACTCGTTGCGGCTGTCGCAGATAATTTGTGATATGAATGGGCTGCTCTGGAACGATGATTTCGACTCCAAGAGAGGCAGAGAACCGAGTATCCATCAGGGAAGGGGTTTGAGGAGGTTTTTCTAATTATGAACTAATTTTAAGGGGCTTTTTATGATTGCACGTTCACCTTTTGAAATATAAACATATTTAGTTGATCAAAAGATTACTGTTTTACAAAACTCATCAGAATATAGAAATGACGAGAGTTTGAAACGTTTTGAAACTGAGGAAACAGGCGATGACACAGACGATCGCACATTTAGGGCCACACGGAACTTACACGGAAGCTGCGGCACTCAAATACTTAACTTGGTTGACTCAGACCAGCAATGACACAGCGTTTCTCTGTCCTTATCCCAGTATTCTTCAATCTCTAGAAGCGGTTGCGAAAAAACAGGCACAGTTCGCCGTAGTTCCGGTCGAAAATTCGATCGAAGGAAGCGTGACAATGACGCTCGATGCGCTTTGGCGGCTAGATCGTCTCAGAATTCAACACGCGATCGTGCTTCCAATTCACCATGCTTTGTTATCGATCGCAGAACGTTTAGACGAAATTCAAACCGTTTATTCTCATCCTCAAGCGCTTGCCCAATGTCAAAACTGGCTCGATCGCAATCTTCCGGATGCCCAAATCATCCCCGCGAATTCCACGACTGAAGCTCTGCAGCATCTAGGCGAAGATCAAACGATCGCGGCAATTTCATCACAAAGAGCCGCTCAATTATACAGTTTGCCGATCCTCGCTTCACCGATCAATGACCATCCAGAAAACTGCACTCGCTTTCTGGTTCTCAGCCTCAATGCTTCACAGGGCGGAAGTCGGACTTCACTCGCTTTTAGTGTGAGCGCAAACCAGCCAGGAGTATTGCTCAAACCGCTCCAAATTTTTGCAGAGCGAGAAATCAATTTAAGCCGAATCGAATCTCGACCCACGAAGCGATCGCTCGGAGATTACGTTTTCTTTGTGGATTTAGAAGCCGACACCCGACAAAACGCAATTCAATCTGCATTAACCGAATTAGAAACCTGCACAGAAACACTGAAAATCTTTGGTAGCTATGATGTTCTACCTTCGATGAGTTGAGGTTCTTGATTCAAAATAGGAACAGGTTCGGGAATCGCTAGGGGTTGGAGCGACTGAAGTTTTACGTCTTCTTCAAGCTTTGCACCAATTTCCAAAGGCGCTTCTTGAGGCGCGGGCAAGCTGTCGAGCGGTTTAGGCACTTGGGGAGAAGATGCGATCGTCGGCTTAACCAACTGATCAACCGCTTGCTTCACAAACATTTGCAGAAACGGTAAGCGGCGATTTTGCTCAAACACTTTCTGCATGATTTGTTGCAGCAGATCAGGCTTAATTTCTCCAGTCGGCTCCCCTTCAAAATATTCAATCAGCGTGAGTCCAGCCATCCGAGTCAAATAAGCTGCGCTCACACCTTGAATCAGTCCTCCTGCCACAAAGGTAATTGCATTCGTTTTGAGAATCGATGCGATCGCTTGCGTCGAAACCTCCACCAGTCCCAATTTCACCATCACACTCGCCATCGTCGCCGCGATCGTTTTTGCCTGATCTAACGTAAATTTGCGCTGATACAAATTGCTGAGATCCAAGACCATTTGCCCATTAATTGCGGCAGTTGCCAACAGATCCAATGCCGGGAATGGATTTGCAAACGCCGTTCCCGCTACGAGCCACTGAGCCTGATCAATTCGAGGCACTGCACGATCGCGCCGCACTCGATTCAATGCCGTTTTCGCCTCAGCCTGAACCGCAGTTACATTACTGAGCGAACTCGCCAAAACAAGCTGCTGCCCTTCTTGCAAAAGGATTTGATTTAACCGATCAAGCAATGGCAAAAGTTGCGGCTCTGGTTTTTCCAACCATTCTTTCACCGTTCCATCCGATCGATGCTGCCGAATTTTGAGCGATTTTGGATTTGTGGCGATCGCAATCACATCTTGAGGAGCAAGAATTTCAGACATTCGCTCTCTTAAATGATTAAGAATCGCTTGCTGAACCTCCGGCAAATATTGATCCTGTTTATTCAGAATGAGAACTAATCTTTTTCCAACCCCAGTAATTTGTTGAATCGCTTGAAACTCAGTTGCAGTTAAATCCCCATTTGTGACAAACAAAACGACATCCGACGATCGCGCAAGTTTCCAAGCATCCCTTTCCGCAATAATTCCGCCATCTGTCGCTGCAAATAATTCTGGCGTATCTTGTAAGACTAGTTTCTGTGAAACTTCCGCAGCCCATCCATGTTGCAGCAGATTGACAAGCATCGTTTTACCAACCGATTTCCCGCCCATTACCGCAAAGCGAATCTCATCACGATTCAGGTCTGAAGTAATCTGATTGATCTGCGATCGCAAATCTGATAATTGTTGAGCGCTACCATCGATCGTTAAGTCCTGACTCTCGATCGCCAACAAATCCAATAATCCCTTCGCTTCAACCAATTCGTTCTGCACCCGATTCAGTGACAGCGGCGCTACTTGAATTTTCGGAGTGTCATCTTTCTGAAACTTCACCGCCACCCAAGCAATCCCGCTTCCAATGACGATCGCGGGAAGCCAATCCCCCAAGGTGTGCGTCAAATTCTCCAGAAACCAAAGTGAAAGGGTCGCGCCGACACCCGCGAAAATCAACGATCGCTGCCACGAACTAGCCATGCTTAATACATCTTGCAGATCACTGATTCCCAGGATAAGCCAAAGTTCTCCAATTGACTTGCCCTTCAGGGATCAATGCCTTTAAACACGAAAAAGCCCCTCGGAATCCGAGGGGCTTTCTCTTCGCTCAATTCAGTTGATTCAAGACCTAACCGTTGATAGCAGGAGCAGACAGTGCAACCGGTGCAGCATCGCCCGATGCCAAGTCGAGCGGG
>JAHHHU010000016.1 GCA_019359175.1 Phormidium tanganyikae FI6-MK23 | reverse complement strand
TGAAACGGTCGGGAGCACAGGGGAAGCGGGAGAATGTCAATCAGATGCTCAAGTTGCGCTGTGTTTATCTCAATGCAACCTGAGCAGCTTGAGTCTTTTGCACATTTGGGTTGCTCCCGGAAGTAATACTTACTTTGAAGGATTTCTTTTGTTCTAGATCAGTAAATTTGGTGGCACGATCGAGATTTCAATGTATCTACAAGGGGTGTTTGACAACAATTTCTGCTTACACAACATTGCGATCGACTTGTAGAAGTTTATGTAGGGCTTTCACGGGTTTGCGATCTGCTTACAGAAGTTTGTGTAACGGTTGTGCGAGAATGCGATCGGCTTGCAGGAGTTAGCAATCAGGTTTTACGATGTTGCGTTAGGTGATTGGTGCGATCGCCATCAGGTGAAGTGGTTTTGGGTGCAGGATAATCGATCGACGTGCCAAGGTTTTGAGAAATTTCTATGAAAAACGAGGAATTTCTATGAAAACTTTGAAGCCGTAAGCAACTAACGTTGCCCATCACCCGCCGCAGACAACCTCAAACTTCTAGCAGATCAACTCTCAACATTCGGGTGCATGGGCATTTATGGGGAGACGAGCCATAACAGGGAAAAGGAGACGACCATGCATGGGATGACAGAATTGATGTCTACTAACATATCGTTCGCTCCTAATTCACAATTCTAGACCGGTTCCAGAAAAGCTTACAGTAAAAAAGTGGGAGAGCCAGCCCGGTCAAGAGGACGACCATGCAGCGCAAGTCACTTGATGACTACTAACATATTGCATCGCCTCTCAACCTTGATCCGACGCTTTTAACGAATTCTCAGGGATCAGGGTTTCAACCTTTTCCATAATCTTTTCGCGGGTGCAGGCGGCAGGCTCTCTCCATCCGATTAAAATCAATTGCACTAATTTAGCATGACCACCGAGAACTATGTTGCCTATATTGGCATCGACTGGGCAGACCGGAAACACGATATTGCCCTCTATGACTGTGCATCAGGCACCTGGCAAGAAACCATCATCCAAACTCGTCCCCAGGACCTCTTAGATTGGGTCAATCAACTTCGAGTCCGCTATGGAGAGGGACGGATTGCGGTTGCGATGGAACAGAAAAGAGGACCACTACTCTACGCTTTGTGTCAATACGATAACTTAGTCCTTTTCCCGGTCAATCCCCGCACCGTCGCCAACTACCGCAAAGCCTTCCAGCCCTCCCGTGCTAAATCTGATCCGGTGGATGCTCGTCTGCTCGTCGAACTGATGCAGAAACATCCAGAAAAATTGGAGCAATGGGTGGCGGGTTGTCCCAAAACTCGTGCCCTGAGACAATGGGTCGAGTCACGCCGGATGCTAGTCGGTGAGAAGGTCAGGCTCACCAACCGAATCATCGCCTCGCTCAAGACTTACTTTCCTCAAGTGCTCGATTGGTTTGAGGATAAAGATACCTTCGTCTTTTGCGCGTTCATTGAGCAGTTTCCCTCAGTCAATGCCGCTCAATCTGCAACCCCTGACCAGTTGGCTCAGTTCTTTCGTTCCCACCAAGCTGGACGCAAAAGTGCGATCATGCGTCGCATTCAACAAATTCAGGACGCGGGGACTCCGCTCACCCGTGATCAGTCGATTGTGGTACCAGCTCAAGCTCTCACTCAGGCTCTCACTGCACTGCTCAAGGTGGTTCTCCATCAACTGAGTGATTTTAATGCCAAAATTGCAAAATTGTTTGAAACGCTTCCCGATGCTGAACTATTTTCGAGTTTGCCAGGAGCGGGACCCCATCTTGCGCCTCGTCTGCTGGTGGCGTTTGGCGCTGAACGAAGCCGCTTCGCTTCCGCACAAGCATTTATGAGCTATGTCGGGATTGCGCCAGTCAAGGAGGAGAGCGGGAAGAAACGCTGGGTGCATTGGAGATGGTCTTGCCCGATCTTTCTGCGGCAAACCTTTGTGGAATGGGTGAACCAGTCCAGACGCTTTTCGACTTGGGCACAAGCTTTCTACCAACAGCAAAAACGCGCTGGAAAAACGCATCAAACCGCGATTCGAGCGTTAGCTTACAAATGGGGCAGAATTCTTTGGCGGTGTTGGCAAGATAATACACCTTACAACGAGGAGAAATACTTGGCTGCTTTAGCACGGAAAAAATCTCCGCTCATCAAACACTTGGGAGTTGCAGACAGCGATATTTCTGGTCTTAAAGCATCTCAAAAAGAGTAGCTCAGAAAACAAGTCTTGAACCGACCTCAACTTGCTAATAGCCACTGTATCAACAACATTACTAATCTACTATTGACATGAAATCAATCCTTCATATCGCAGTAGTAGGTAGAATGCGTGTGTCGCAATGTTGCGACAATGACTGTCAACAAGAAATTCAGCACTCACTATTGACTCCGTCTACCTCAGGGACTATGTTGGACTGCAACCTCTGCACATCTTTGAAAATAGCAGTTTGGAACTCGTAACCGAGCAACTGTTTCAGTTTTGGACTAGCTTGTTCCAAAACTGTTGGCGATACCTGTTGTGCTGGGTTTTCCAGGGGACGAATAAATTTTGGATTGTAATTTCCCAATACAGAAACACGCGGTTGGTTGGAATAATTGATTGATGTGTCATGCCAACAGAGACCGTGGGAAAGCACTACTGACCCTGCTTTTCCAGTCAATTTGTGGGCTGATTCTGCAAATCTTTTGGGGTCTGGAAATTGGCACAGTTTCTGGGTGTTGGCCGCAAATAGAGGAGCACCGTTGGTTTCTGTAAAGTCTTCCATCATCCAGATTGCTTGAACTTCCATTATAGGTGTGGCTGGATAGGGAGGCTTCATTGTGAAGTAGGGATAATCAACGTGTGCTCCCATATTGGTCGCACCTGGATAGAGAATGTGGGCAGAGAAGCCGCCCAGAGTCATATCGCTTCCCAAAACTGCTTCGACAACTTCGATCACTTGTGGATGCTGTACCATCTGTTCAAAAATCTCTGCTTCATCCAGCAATCTATATAGCCGCGATCGCTTATCAGACTTCAAAATTCGCCCTGTTGGTTCTTCTGTAGCAAGTTTAAGAAGATGTAACCTGGCTTCAGCAATTTTTCTAGGTATGAATAGTTCTGGCAACAGAACATAGCCTTTGCCATGAACAATCTCTTCTGATAAGGATGCTGTATCTTGCATAAGCCAATGTCCTTCTAGGGTAATGTCACCATACAGTAAATTAGCAATGGTGCCAAAACTAATAACTTTGCAGTCCAACTCGTAATTAGACAGATCTGCCCCTTCCTGTTCTGTCTAACACCTCTAGTAGTTAGTCAGAGGCAGAATGAGGGGTAATTTTTTTACAAAAAGCCTTCAGGGTATTGCTTCTAGAAGTCCTCTATCCCTCAATTTAACTTTGACTGACCACTAGATTAAGATCTTATCCAGACGAAGATCTGTATAACATCTCAAAATGGATGATTAGGCAGACGGATATCTGTATAACACCTTACCTTGAAACGATATGAAGAGCGTCGTCTGTATAGTATGTCTAATCGGGCAATTAGACAGATACAGATCTGCATAGAGATGCTATGCCGCAGTTTATACAGAACTTTGCCCGTATAGTAACCCCAACGATGAAGCGAGTTTCCGTCTCTTTAGCAAATCTTTATCTGCTTATAAGTCCGATCTCATAAATTGCCGCACCGATGCTGAAATTTTTGAATCGAACGAGTAACTGTTCATCGAAAATTCGTGTCTCAAGACTCAGAGATCGTCAAACTCCAGCAGCATTTCATCAACCGTATTCTTCAAACCCGGTAAGTTATGTGCCAGAATTTCTACATTGTTCTCGTTGAAGATAATCACATGGAAGTAACTCATTTGTCGAATGAAGGACAAGTCATGATTCCAGAAGCGCTTCGTGCTGGCCATCAGTGGGAGGCAGGGCAGGAATTAATTGCGATCGAGGTTGGAGACGGAATTCTTCTAAACCCTAAAAAGCCTGTTTCTCAGGCAACCTTGGATCAGGTTGCGGGCTGCCTGAAGTATGAGGGAAAGCCCAAAACTTTGGAGGAGATGGAAGATGCAATTCGTCAGGGAGTGATGGAGCAGCATGATCGCGTTAAGAGACGGACAATGATGTTCGTCTCTTAACGCGATTAGTTAGACACAAAATCGGCCTGCTGCGGAATGCCTCTCGACTTATTTAACGACTTAATACTCCTCGATAAATTGGGGATGCACCCAGAGAAATTCGCGGCGTTTGTTTTGCACTTGCACTAATCCCCCAAATCCGGGATCTTTTTCTTTTAGTAATGTGTGAAGTTCTCGGAGCATGGAGCCTTGGGCACGAACGGATTCACTCTGCTCAAATTCCGATGAAGCTCCTCGTTTGGTCTGCCAATCGACAGCGGTATCACTGCCTTTTAGGGTAGATTCAAGACTTTTTTGACCCATTTCTAACTCTTCCTGGATGCCTTTGTAGGTGGCATCATCTAGCATGAGTTTGGTGGCGGAAGCGGCAACAGGTAAAACTAGGCTCAAGGTTGTGGTTACAAGTTTGAAGTAGGGAACGGCTCTGGTAAACCATTCTCGATTTAGTTCTAATTCGTATACGCCTTGCTTGCTGCCGGGAGGGTTTAGCACCGGGAGCGGTTTGCGGGAATGTTCACACCAGAGCGTGAGTTGAAATTTTTCGCTGATCCATTTGGGTCGATCGAGAAATCCTGGATCAATGGGCTTAAAGCTGAACAATCTTGGACCGTCTTTTGCTTCGTCGGTGAGCATTTGCATCAGGTCGGCAAACTGCTGATCAATTTTGCTCATGATAGTCCGCTGCTCTTGAGATAAGGCTTCAAATCGCTTCTCTTCTTCTCGATTGAGCGCTACTAGATCTTTGCGAATGATCGTTAGCTCGTCTTTCACAACCTCTCGGAATTTCTCAATTCCAATGGCTTGAGAGGGGGGTGGAGCCGTTGGCGCATTGTTTAGCAGTTGGTCGATGTTCTGCCATTCATCGCAGCCCGAAACGGGACAGGGATATTCATTGCGCTGTTTCTTTTTGCTTTCGATGAGTTTTTGTACTTCAAATAGCCCATACCCGCAGACGTTCATGCCACACGGTTCGATGCAGGGAACCATGACGTTACAGCGCAGTCCTTTCCAACAGTTTTCGACGAGCCATTTCACTTCTTCGGTGAGGTAAGACAGAAAGCGTTCTGGGTAGGCGGCGTGGACTGTGATTTTGACATCTGTGCCGATGTGTTCTAGCAAGGCTCGACCGTTATATTCATTGTCAAGCATTAAGCCGCGCTGCCAGTGAATGCTGTTTTCGTAGTTGGCACGTCCTAATGAGTACTTGTGTAGGCGAACAATGAGTTGGTAGAACAATCCTTCTGCATTGGCAAGTTGTCCTCGATCGTCTACGATGCGACAGATTTGTTCTTGTTGTCGATCGCCGGATTCTGGTTCGTCTCTCCAATCGGGGAGTTGGTCGGGGCGGTTGTCGGGAACGAGTTGGGCAATCAGGCTGGTGGCGTTTTCTTCTTTGGAAGCAGGATCGAGAACGACTTTGTAGGATAAGTCAAAGCGTTCCATGAGTCGCAGAAATACGGGATGAAGGGCTTTCGGGTAGCCTGATTCTCCTCGAAATGGGGGATGGCTCCATAGCTGGCTGAGGTGATCAAACTCTACTAAACCGTTGCGGCAGCGCGTGGTTTCATCATCTAGGACGAAGCTAATCGCTTTGGCTAACCAGTCGGGTTTGAGGATGACAATATCGTGCAGCAGGGGATCGTAGTGGTAATGGATTAAGTATCCTAATGTGTGAGAGACTCGCACAAATAATTCGGCGGCAAATCCTTCTAGTCCTTGTTGCTCACAAAGTGCAATGATGTCTTTGTAAGGTAGATGAGTCTTGCCTGAGTCTTTCAACAGTTCGCGGATGCGTTGCCACTTGGTCGGGACGGTTCGACCCATGCCGGGTAAGTCGGCTGCAACTTCAGCGATCGCTTGTTTCAATTCTGTGATGCCGGGGCAAGATTGCGTTTCACTGGGTTTGCTATCGACATGGAAGAAACCGAGGATGGTATCGCTGCCGAATTGAGCGATCAGGTCTTGCCGATCGATATCTGCTTGGCGCTGTCCGGGTCCGCCATGCGTTGCCACGACGAAAATTTTGGCATCGGGTTCTCGCCGTTGGATGAGTGTGATCCACTCTTTGACAAAGCCTTGCTGTGAGCCTTCCCGTGGTTTCCACACGACTAAATAGATCGCAGATGGACTAAAGAATAATTGATGGGTTGGACGATAGATCTGCTGCCCTCCAAAATCCCAGCCGTTTAGGGTGAACTCTGTGCTGCGTTTGGAATCAGCGACAATCACAGGTTTAATCTCAATTCCGTGAGTTGTGGGGCGACCGTCTACCCATTCATCTCCGCGCAACGCTCCTAACAAGCAACTTTTACCGACTTCTCCCTCTCCTACTAAAATTAGCTTTGCTTCATTCAGTGTGACCTTACCCTCTGCTTTTGCCCGTAAGTATTGCATGACGGCTTCAATGCCTTGTTCATTAGCAGCAGTAAGATCAGGATTTAGAGGATTGTTATGAAGAAAAAGCGATTGCAACTGGGAGAGAGAGGCGATGGCTTCTGGAAGTTCAGTTAGTTGGTTGTTATTGAGGTCAAGCAGTTGCAACTGGGAGAGAGAGGCGACGACTTCTGGAAGTTCAGTTAGTTGGTTGTTAGCGAGGAAAAGCAATTGCAACTGGGAGAGGGAGGCGATGGCTTCTGGAAGTTCAGTGAGTTGATTGTTAGTGAGGGAAAGCAATTGCAACTGGGAGAGAGAGGCGATGGCTTCTGGAAGTTCAGTGAGTTGATTGTTAGTGAGGGAAAGCAATTGCAACTGGGAGAGAGAGGCGATGGCTTCTGGAAGTTCAGTGAGTTGATTGTTATCGAGGTAAAGCTCTTGCAACTGGGAGAGAGAGGCGACGACTTCTGGAAGTTCAGTCAGTTGATTGTTAGTGAGGTAAAGCGATTGCAACTGGGAGAGAGAGGCGATGGCTTTTGGAAGTTCAGTCAGTTGATTGTTAGTGAGGGAAAGCAATTGCAACTGGGAGAGAGAGGCGATGGCTTCTGGAAGTTCAGTCAGTTGATTGTTATCGAGGTCAAGCAGTTGCAACTGGGAAAGAGAGGCAATCGTCTCCGGTACTTCGGTTAGCCCCATTCCCCCAAGATCGAGTTCCGTAGCTCCCTCTTGCCGTGCTGACTCAATGCGCCGTTCTGCTTCCCGATACGCTTCATCTCTTGCCATATTCTCTCACCAGCTTTTCATGACTATGTTACGGCCTGAACCTCTGCACGGCATCTCTCAGATTTACGTCACCCTGAATCCTCGATCGACTTCCCGCGACATTACCGCGATCGCTCAGCATCCTGTCTCATAGCGACACTGCGTCATGCAGAATGCGCGATCGCATTCTTTCAACATATCGATCGTTGCGACATCAACCTTGCGATGCAGGAGCCGTTCTAAATCAACTTGTAGCCCTCCAGGAAACCAAGGCGTAATTTTCTCCAAATCGTAGTCCACCAAAAAATCAACGTCGCTATCTACGGTTGCTTCTCCACGCGCGACTGAGCCAAAAACTCTGACATCAAACGCCCCCTGTCGTGCTGCAATCTCTAAAATCTGCGATCGCTTTTCCGCCAAAAGCTCCTCAATTCCTAACCCCGCCTGCATCATTCTTTGTTCACCTCACTGTTTAAGATTTCTCGAACGGTTGCTTCTAGTTTAAGCTCTTCCTTTCAAAATCCTAAAGCGATCGGCAACTTCGCCAAATTCATCTGATAATAAACAACCGAGAATTTTCCGAGGTTGCCCTATGAGCTATCGCATGAATCGCCGCGCCTATGCCGAAACCTTTGGCCCGACTGTGGGCGATCGAGTTCGTCTTGCTGACACTGAACTGATCATCGAAGTCGAACAAGATCTCACAACCTATGGCGAAGAAGTCAAATTCGGCGGCGGTAAAGTGATTCGGGATGGTATGGGACAATCTCCGATTACCAATGCAGATGGCGCAGTTGATGCGGTGATTACCAATGCGCTGATTCTCGATTGGTGGGGGATTGTGAAAGCGGATATTGGAATTAAAGATGGGAAAATCCATGCGATCGGGAAAGCTGGCAATCCCTACATTCAAGACAACGTAACGATCATTATTGGCCCCGGAACTGAAGCGATCGCTGGAGAAGGCATGATTCTCACAGCAGGCGGAATTGATACGCACATTCACTTTATCTGTCCACAGCAGATTGAAGTCGCGATCGCATCTGGCATTACAACGATGATCGGTGGAGGAACGGGACCCGCTGCTGGCACGAATGCAACCACTTGCACCCCTGGCCCTTGGTACATTCATCGGATGCTACAAGCGGCTGAAGCTTTCCCGATGAACTTAGGCTTTCTTGGCAAAGGAAACGCAAGTCAACCGGAAGCACTCGAAGAACAGATTAAAGCGGGTGTAATGGGACTGAAGCTGCACGAAGATTGGGGAACGACTCCTGCCGCGATCGACAATTGTTTAAGTGTTGCCGATGAGTATGATGTGCAAGTTGCAATCCACACCGATACCTTGAATGAAGCGGGGTTTGTGGAAGATACGATCGCAGCTTTCAAAAATCGTGTAATCCATACCTATCATACTGAAGGCGCAGGCGGCGGACACGCTCCAGACATCATTAAAGTGTGTGGCGAAGCGAATGTTCTGCCGTCCTCGACCAATCCGACCCGACCTTACACATTGAATACGTTGGATGAACACTTGGATATGTTGATGGTCTGTCATCATCTTGATCCGAGCATTCCCGAAGATGTTGCCTTTGCAGAATCGCGGATTCGACGAGAAACGATCGCAGCGGAAGACATTCTGCATGATCTCGGAGCCTTTAGTATGTTGTCCTCTGACTCCCAAGCAATGGGACGCATCGGAGAAGTGATCATTCGCACCTGGCAGACTGGGCACAAGATGAAAGTTCAGCGGGGAGCATTGGCGGAAGATAGCGATCGTAATGATAACTTCCGAGCAAAGCGATACATTGCGAAGTACACGATCAATCCTGCAATCACACATGGCATTGCGAATCATGTCGGGTCGATCGAAGTTGGAAAGCTAGCCGATCTCTGCTTGTGGCGACCTGCAATGTTTGGTGTCAAGCCGGAAATGGTGATCAAAGGCGGAATGATTGCTTGGGCACAGATGGGTGATGCAAATGCGAGTATTCCAACACCCCAACCTGTGCATATGCGTCCGATGTTTGGCAGTTTTGGAAATGCGATCGCGCCAATTTCTCTGACTTTTGTTTCTCAAGCATCTTTGAAGAAAGGCGGACTCGACTCGCTCCATCTCAAACGTCAGTTAGTTCCCGTCTCTGGAATTCGCACATTAACGAAACGAGATATGAAGCTAAATGATGCGATGCCTCACATGGAAGTGGATTCTGAAACCTATCAGGTTCGAGCAGATGGAGAACTATTAACCTGCGAACCTGCGACTGTTCTACCAATGGCACAGCGATACTTTTTGTTCTAAATCATTCGCTAAAATTACATTACCAATCTGCGAGGTGGAGCATGAATCAACCGACAACTGAGCGAATGCGCTGGACGATCGCGGATTTAGAATTGCTACCGCAAGACGATCGACGCTACGAAATCATTGATGGAGAACTGCTTGTGACTCGTGCGCCACATTGGGGACATCAAAAAGCGGCAGGTCGATCGTATTCAACACTCGAACAGTGGTCTTTAGAAACTCAGTTAGGAGAAGCATCTTTTACCCCCGGACTGATTTTTGGAGAAGCTGATAATGTAATTCCCGATGTGGTTTGGATTAGCCGTGAAAGATTGGCGGCAAGTTTAGATCAAGCAGGACATCTGACCGCTGCACCAGAATTAGTCGTGGAAGTGCTTTCATCTGGTGCGGAGAATGTTAGACGCGATCGCGAACTCAAACTTCGCCTCTATTCCACGCGAGGCGTGCGAGAGTACTGGATTATTGATTGGCAAGCTCAACAAATGGAAGTTTATCGTCGAGAATCCGCAGCACTGGCTCTGGTTGCAACGCTGTTTCCAAGCGATGAAGTTACAAGTCCGATGTTGCCTGGGTTTAGAATGTCGATCGCATCTTTATTCACCTAGATTGATCCTTGATGCAAGTCTCTACTTTATCGATCGATTTAATCTCGATCGACACAGGTTCTCCTGCACTGAGAACGATTGTTTCACCTTGATGCTCGATCTCTAGTTTCGTTCCTTCTTTCAGCAGGTAAGTTGCTTTACCCTGAACAATCTCGATCTCCAATCGTTGCCCGCTTAACATCAATGCAAACTTCATCCGCTTCAAGGTTCTTGGCAACCTTGGATGAAATGCAAAGCCACCATTTGAATCTCGTAGCCCTGCAAATCCGTACACCAAAACCATCCAGGTTCCGCCCATTGATGCAATGTGACAACCATTTTCTACATTCCCTGCCACATTTCCTAAGTCCATCAATGTTGCATATCGCGCATAGTCGATCGCTTGATCCATTTTTCCGACTTCCGCTGCTACGATGCTCTGGATGCACACCGAAAGCGAAGAATCCCCTGTTGTCAGCGGATCGTAATACTCAAAGTTCCGCCATTTTTGCTCGCGCGAAAATTCATGTCCTAACAAGAACATTGCTAAAACAATATCTGCTTGCTTGATCACCTGATGTCGATAGATGACTAGAGGATGAAAGTGAAGCAGCAAAGGATACTTATCAGCAGGTGTGTTCTCAAAGTCCCAAACTTCTTGCTCTAGAAAACCATCGTGCTGCAAATGAATTCCTAACCGCTCATCAAAGGCAAGATACATTTGATCGGCTGCTCGTTGCCAATTATCTGCTTCTGAGAGTTGGACTTGAGTTTTGGCAACTAATGCTTCAAAGCGATCGCGATTTTTTTCATGCAATTCTCTAACAACCTGAGCCGCATACCAAAGGTTCTCTCTCGCCATCAAATTCGTGTAGGTGTTGTTATCTACAACGGTGTTGTATTCATCGGGTCCTGTCACCGCATTGATGCAGAATTGATTGTTCGATCGCTCTGAGAAAAACCCCAAACTAAACCACATCCGCGCTGTTTCTACTAGCATCTCTGCTCCCGCTTGCCAAAGAAGCTCTTCATCCTGCGTCGCTTTGATGTACTTCCTCAGCGCATACATAATGTCAGCATCAATATGATATTGCGCTGTCCCTGCTGCATAGTAAGCTGAAGCTTCCTCGCCGTTAATCGTTCTCCAGGGAAACAATGCCCCCGCTTGACTCACTTCTTTCGCTCGCTTCCGAGCTTTGTCTAGCATCTGATAGCGAAACATAATGAGATTTTTTGCGATCGCAGGTGCAGTGTAAGTCAAAAACGGCATCACATAAATCTCAGCATCCCAGAAGTAGTGCCCATCATAGGCATGACTGGTCAATCCTTTTGCTGGAATTCCCACACCTTCCGATCGTGCTGAAGCTTGCAGAATGTGAAACAGATTAAACCTCAGAACTTGCTGTAATAGTTCTGGCGTTTCATCCGGACGTTCTGGTTCACCATCAATCTCAATATCACTGCGATACCAAAAATCATCCAGGTATTCACGTTGGCTCATAAGTAGCGCATCAAATCCCTGTTTCATTGTGCGATCGAGCGTGCGTTCGGCACGATCGCACAATTCCCGACTAGACCATCGCTCCGAATGATGATAGGTCATTAATTTGGTCAGTCGAATGGTCTCTCCTGGTTTGCCCGCAATGCTAAAAACAACTTTGCCGTTGTCTTCAAAACATTCGCTGCTGTAGAAGGACTCACACGCTGATTCAAACTGATGATCCACACCACACGCGATCGACATTCCACTATTCCGAGTCATATGGCTGAGAATCAATCGTCGATCGCGCTTTTCATGCTGCTGTGGAAGTAAAACGCGCTCCTTAAAAATCTTCGCCAAACGCGGATCGCTGCTGCCTTCTCCGCCTTCTGGCTCATAGCGAACCTCTGAAGAAATTACGATCGACGCTTCAGCATTTAGCAAAGTCACTTCGTAGGAAATTGCCGCCACATGACGTTGAGCAAAAGACACCAATCGCCGCGATCGGATTAAAACCTGTTTTCCGGCTGGCGTTTCCCAGACAATTTCTCGATCGAGCGTTCCTGTCTGCATATCCAGCGCCCGTTCAAACTTCAACAGATTCGCTGTCGGTAGATAAAATAGCTCGTCGTCTACATACAGCTTGATCAATTTGCTGTCTGTGACGTTGACGATCGTTTGTCCGGTTTTCGCATAGCCGTAAGCTCCTTCGGCATACTCAATTTCGTAAGTCTCATAAAACCCATTGATAAACGTCCCGTTTTGCGCCACGGGATCACCCTCTTCGCACACGCCGCGCATCCCTAAGTAACCGTTTGCGGTCGAAAACAGCGTTTCCATCTGAGCGAGACAGTCCGGATAGAACTTTGTCTCTACCCATCGCCAAGGATCGTGCGGATAAATACGCTTCGGCGGGTGGATCGGTTTACGATGTAGCATTGAAACGAGGGTACTTTCTAGAGGGATTTGATGACTCCCATCCTCCAGTTTCAGGGTTCTAATTGCATCTGACTTTCAGCATAAGTTCGATGATCGTAATCTCTCCGTATTTCGTGTGTTTATGACTGCATTCAACTCTTCATTTTCAAGCTGTGTTCAAACGCTGGGACTCGATCGCATCGATCGACATCTTTTCATCTGCGCCGATCAAACAAAACCCCTTTGTTCCAGCAAAGCAGCAGGACTCGAAGCCTGGGATTATTTAAAGAAACGCCTGCGCGAACTCAAACTCGATCAGCCCACACCCGAACGCCCAAGCTGTATCTTTCGCACCAAAGCCAACTGTCTGAGAGTCTGCGATCGTGGAGCGATTCTCGTGGTCTATCCCGATGGGGTTTGGTATCATTCCGTCACTCCGGAAGTGATCGAACGCATCATCCAAGAACATTTGATTGCCAATCAAATTGTTGAAGAGTTTGCTTTCTTGAGACATCCGCTCCCCGCACCCAAAACCAACTCAGAAAACCCCGAAGATCGTATTATTTCTGACTAAAAAAGACTAAATCCCAAGTAGAGTGAAACACAACAAACCCTTGAAGAATTCGCGCTTTACGATCGCCAAAACCAATGACTCCCGCGTAATTTCTGTCCTTGTTTAAACACTGCCAGATTCGATTTGTAGCTAATAGACACTGTTGCTACAATCCCATTGTTCCAAATTCTCTCAAGTTCATCTGAAAAAAGTTTAACTTCTTGACGAGTCGGATATAATGACTCGTGACCTACAGACAGAAATCTGGATTCTTCCAGCTCTTGAATTTAATTCGAGTATGGTAATCCAGAGTAACAAGCACCATTAAGCCAAAATACGAGACTCTGATTTCTCAGAATCCGTAGAATAGCTTAGTCATGAAGTCGATTTGTGTAAACGTTGATTTAGATTCAGGCAGAGCGAGTAGCACAGCATGAAGGAAACCAGTTCAGGGAATCACAGACGATTGCTGCTGATTGATGATGACCCTAACCTAATTCTGTTGGTTAAAGATTATCTGGAGTTCCGGGGATATGAAGTCGTGACCGCAGAAAATGGGCGGGAAGCGCTGGAAGTCCTAGAACAAGATGTCCCAGATATGATCATTTGCGATGTGATGATGCCAGAAATGGATGGCTATCAACTCGTCAGCAATATCCGTCAAGATCCCAAGACAAGCTGGATTCCAGTGTTGTTTCTTTCAGCAAAAGGTCAAAGCCAAGACCGCGTGAAGGGATTGAACATCGGCGCAGATGTTTATATGGTGAAGCCGTTTGAGCCAGAGGAACTCGTGGCGCAGGTGGAATCTTCGTTGAAGCAGGCTTCTCGTTTGATTCAGCATAAAGATTCCAAGGGCGGCGATAATGCACCGAAGATTCAAGTCCCGTTTGATGTGGAATTAACGCCGACTGAATTAAGGGTGGTTCAGTTCGTGGCACGCGGCATGGCGAATCGCGAGATTGCAGAAGAATTAAACGTGAGTCAAAGAACGATCGAGAGTCACGTCAGTAATATGCTCGGTAAAACTGGGTTGCATAACCGAACCGAGTTGGCACGTTGGGCGATCGAGAACAGCATGGCGTAGTTATGACAAATTTGGAGAAGGGCGATCGAGCATTTGTCGATCGCCCTTTTGCTTTTGTAAGGCGGTATCTGAATTGGCAACTAGATTTGCCTTCTATACGTAAAGATAATTCTGAAGCGAAGTGCAGAGGATTCAGGTTTATGGTTCAAGTGGTGATTAATCCAGCCTCATTATTGGAAACTGGAATTCAAGTAGAAAGAGTTGACCAGCTCAGTCTATTTCGTTTTACGGATGTGCTGCAATCCCGTTTGGAAACCTTGCTGGAAAAGAATGAGATGGGTTCTCTCACTCCAGAAGAATCAGAGGAATTGACGGGAATTCAGGAACTCGATCGAATTTTCACCTATCTCAATTCGCGTCTAATCGCTCAAGGATGACGCTTAACGACCTGACGAAACAATTGTCCGACGACGCGCAGAGAATCAATGCGAATACTGTCATTTTGGATCATTTTATCTGGACTGCCGATGGAACTCGAATTCTTGGAATAACACCAATGGGTCGGGCGACTTGCGACAGATTGGATATGAATGACGATCGCTATCAAGGAGAACGCTCGATCGTAGAAGCCCGTACGCTATGGATTGAGGCAGGATGGCATCCTCCGGATGAAGATCCACGACAAACGGATGGCGATCGCTAGCGTAAAAGCGCGAATCATTCCTCCAACGGCAATCACACTTTTTATTTCGCCGCTTGAAGCTTCTGGATCTGTTCGGTGAAATAATCGACGCGGTAATTAATTTGCTTCGCAACTTCCAACCCTTGTTGAAAAGCAGTCGTCGCTTCTGGAATCGCTTTGCGCTGAACTTGAATCTGTCCGATTTGATCAAAAGCATCCATCACGCCAAACGTATCGTAAGCCTGCTGCTGAACTCCCGCGAGATATTCATAAACTTGCAGCGCTGCATCTAGGCGATTATTCGATCGATACAAACTGCCCAATTTTCTCAATGCATCACTCGCATACGCAAGCTGTAATAACGGTTGTGCAAGCTGAAACGCATCCTGATACGCCCTTTCTGCGGCATCCAACTGATTACTCGCCGCAAGATTATCCCCCTGTCGAATCTTCAACGCTGGGATCAATGCTGCCTGCTGCGGATTCTTCTGATAAATGTCAAGCAACTGCTGCTGATAGGTCGCGGCTTGTGCAGGTTGTTTTGCTTGCTCATGCGTGTAGGCAAGCTGCATCAAATTCAGCACCACATTTTGAGCATCGTTCCGCGCTTTCGTTAAATCGAGCAGTTCGGTATAAGTCGAGATCGCATTCGGATAATCAAACCAACTTAGATGCAATTGTCCGATCGTATTAAGTAAGTTGACTTCCGCAATCGCATCTTTACGCGATCGCGCTTCGGTTAACATCTGCTCATACACTTTCAGCGCTAATCCTGGCGATCGCACTTGTTGAAACGCAATTCCCAATGTCGGGAGAATCTGCGCTCGATCGGGCAATGTCACCTGATTTTTTAGCGGCTGCTGCACTTGGGTTTGAATGGCTGAAAGCCGATTTGTAATGAATCTCACCTGATTCGATTGGTTCTGCACCCACGCCACATTACCCACTCGCCCCAAAGCCTGCACTTCTTCGAGGAACCCAAGCGCTCGTCTAAGGCGTAATTCCCGATTCCAAATCTCAAACGCAGCGGAAACATTGCCCGATCGTAGTTTCGCGTTTGCTTCGGTGTCTAACTGATCTAGCGCCGTTCGTAGCGTTTGTCTTTCGGCTTCAGACAAAGGACGGTTTAAGCCACCAGGAAGCAGGGGGTCAGGTGTTGTCAGTTCTAAAGGATTGGAGAATTTGTCGGGTTGTTGCCGTTCAGCCGCATTGATCGGGGTTACGCTGCCAATCGCACACGCGAAAATTCCAGCGATCGCGATTCCACTCCAGTCGCGCAGTATAGTCATTGTTGTATCCTGAGTCTTTCACCGTCGTTTTCTACTAGAATTCCAGGCTACCGAAAAGTTTCAGTATGATTCGGGAAATAAATCACAAATTTACGAATTTCGGAGCCAAAAAATGAAACTTCATAATTTCCGTGCATTGAAGATTTTACAGTTAGCCTTAAGATTTGTACTGGACTAGCTGTGAAACCGCATTGGTCACGCTATTCGTTAGATTCATTCAGTAAGGTCTGAGCGAGGGAACTGTGAGAGTTTTGGTGGTTGGCAATGGTGGGCGCGAACACGCCCTAGCTTGGAAGTTCTTGCAGTCCCCGCAAGTCCAGCAAGTGATCTGTGTTCCCGGAAACGGCGGAACGGCTTCACTCAAAAATTGTCGGAATCTGGGGTTATCGATCGATGATTTTGAAGGCATTGCCCGATATGCGCTGGTAAATAATATCGGCATGATCGTAGTGGGCCCCGAATTGCCGCTGTCTCTTGGCATCACCGATTACCTCAAACAGCAGGAATTAACGGTGTTTGGCCCAACTCAAGCAGGCGCACAAATCGAATCGAGTAAGGCTTGGGCAAAAGAATTGATGCGCGATGCGGGAATTCCAACGTCACGCGCTGAGGTGTTCGCCGATGCGAATTCAGCCAAGGAATATATCCGCGCTCAAGGTGCGCCGATCGTAATTAAAGCCGATGGACTCGCGGCTGGAAAAGGGGTCACCGTTGCGGAATCCGTTGAGCAAGCAGAATCCGCGATCGATGCCTGTTTCTCCGGTCAGTTTGGCGCAGCGGGAAGCCAAGTTGTAATCGAAGAATGTCTTGTCGGTCAGGAAGTTTCGATTCTCGCCGTGACAGATGGATTAACGATTCGCCCATTGTTGCCTGCGCAGGATCACAAGCGGATTGGCGAAGGTGATACCGGAGGGAATACGGGTGGAATGGGAGCTTATGCTCCGGCTCCGATCGCAACTCCAGAATTAATGTCTCGAATTCAGCAAGAAATTCTTGAACCTGCAATCCGAGTGTTGCGCGATCGTCAAATCGATTATCGTGGCGTTCTTTATGCTGGACTGATGATCACCCCGGAAGGCGATCCGAAAGTGATCGAATTCAACTGCCGATTCGGTGATCCAGAGACGCAAGTTGTTCTGCCGCTGCTCGAAACGCCGTTAGAAAAGCTTTTGTACGCTTGCACCCAACAAAAACTCGCAGACTTTCCCGAAATCGAATGGAAATCAGGCGCGGCGACTTGCGTTGTGATTGCTTCTGAAGGCTATCCCAGCAGCTATCCAAAAGGTTTACCCGTTAGCGGAATCGAAGCCGCAGAAGAAACCGGAGCCGCTGTATTTCATGCTGGAACTCAGTTAAAAAATTATCAACTGGTCACAGAAGGCGGACGCGTCTTTGGGGTGACCGCGATCGGGGAAACGTTTGATCAATCGATCGAAGCGGCTTATCGGTCGGTTGATCGCATTCAATTTGAGGGAATGTACTATCGTCGCGACATTGGTAGCCGCGTAAAGAGCAAGTAAACGCAGTAAGATGAAGAAAAAATCGAAGTCAGAAGCAATTCATTAAGTTTCGTCTTTCTTTGTTCCATAACCTTCATCATTAACTGTGTCATCCTTAGTCGCTCAAATTCCGGATGTTCTACGCCGCTGGTGGTCTGGTTTTAGCCTCCAGACAAAGCTGATGGCAGCCGCAACCTTAGTTGTGTCGATCGTGATGAGCGGCTTAACGTTTTGGGCGGTGAATACCATCCAAATGGATGCCCGAATGAACGATACGCGCTTCGGGAGCGATTTGGGCTTGTTGCTAGCCGCGAACGTTGCCCCGTTAGTGAATGAAGAGAATCGAACGGAACTGGCTCAATTTTCGCATCGGTTCTATAGCAGCACTTCTAGCATTCGGTATATGCTCTACGCCGATGCGGATGGCAATATCTTTTTTGGCATTCCGTTCTCTGATGCTGAAGTTCAAAACTCGCTCACGATTCAGCGCAAGATTCACCTGCCCGAAGATTTTACCGCTCGTACCGATCGCCCAATGGTGCGCCAACACCTCACACCCGATGGAGAAGTGACCGACGTATTTGTGCCGTTGGTCTTTGAAGGGAGATATCTCGGTGTTTTAGCGATCGGCACAAATCCGAATCCTACAGTAGTCACGTCCTCACACCTAACGCGCGATGTAACGATCGCAGTTTTCGTTTCGATCTGGGTGATGGTAATTCTCGGTGCAGTGTTTAACGCGCTGCAAATCACAAAACCGATCCGCGAACTGGTGATCGGGGTTCGCAACATTGCCACCGGAAACTTTAAACAGCGCGTCGATCTTCCGGTTGGAGCCGGGGTCGAACTGAGTGAACTGATCGCCAGCTTCAACGATATGGCGGAACGTTTAGAGCGGTACGAAGAGCAAAACATTGAAGAACTCACCGCAGAAAAAGCGAAATTAGAAACCTTGGTTTCGACGATCGCAGATGGTGCAGTGCTGCTTGATGCCAATATGCAGGTCGTATTGGCGAATCCAACCGCCCGGAGAATCTTCGGTTGGGATACCAAAGCGATCGAGGGCGAAAACGCTCTACACGTCTTCCCGGTTGCGGTTCAAGTCGAACTTACAAGACCACTTTATGAAATGGCGCGGGGCGGACTGCGCGAAGAAGCGGAATTTCGGATTACTGCGATCGAGCCAAATAACCGAACGCTGCGAGTCTTGTTAAATGCTGTTGTTGACCCAGTACGCGACAACGTGAAAGGAATTGCCGTTACGGTGCAAGACATCACGCGCGAAGTCGAACTCAACGAAGCTAAGAGCCAATTTATCAGCAACGTCTCGCACGAACTCCGAACCCCGTTATTTAACATCAAATCGTTTATCGAAACTCTCTACGAATACGGTGAAGAACTGACCGACACGCAGAAACACGAATTCCTCGAAACCGCGAATCGAGAAACCGATCGCTTAACTCGCCTCGTCAACGATGTCCTCGATCTCTCTCGTTTAGAATCCTGCAAAATTTATCAATTTGAAGCGATCGATCTGGCGCAACCCGTTGAGCAAATTCTCAGAACTTATCAGCTCAACGCCAAAGACAAAGGCATCGAACTGCTCCAGGATGTCGAGCCGAATTTACCGCCTGTGTTTGGACATTATGATTTGCTGCTTCAAGTCTTCGCCAACCTAGTCGGAAATGCGCTGAAATTTACCGAGGCGGGTGGAAAAGTTGTGCTTCGGGCTTACTCGCTGCCCTCGCATGAAGCTCAATCTCAGCAATTTGTCCGCATTGAGATCTGCGATACCGGGATCGGGATTGATGGAGTGGATCAAGCAGCCATTTTCGATCGATTCTTCCGAGTTGAAAATCGAGTGCATACGCTCGAAGGAACTGGGCTCGGACTGTCGATCGTCAAAAACATTATTGAGCGGCATCGAAGTCGAGTTCGCCTTGTGAGTGAAGTCGGCTGCGGGACGACGTTTTGGTTTGATCTCGTCGTGTTTCAAGAGAACGCCGAAATCGCAGAGATGGCAGTTGAGCCTTCAGGGTTAATCGAAGCGGTAAATGCACCCTAAATTTCAAGCTTTCAAAAAACTGTAAATCGTTTGCGTTGAGAGCGATTCACAGACTTTTGAAGGTAGATGATGTAGCGAATAGGTTTCTCGATCGAGTTGAATCTGCAATCCGGTCAGCGGGTCAGTTCCAGGAGAAACTAGAAACTCTAGCTTCTCCAACGACAAGCCCATCGAGATTTGATCGAGAATTCCCGCGATGGCGATCGTAAATGAATGCTGCGAAGCCTTATACCAGTCCGCTTCATTCACGATTTCCTGCTCAAATCCCAAATTGATGATTAAAGAAGCTTGATCGAATAGCGCTAACGCCATCGGTCGCGTTTCTTCCTGCAACATCAAATCGTGAGTTTTGGCAACGTGACGCAGTTTCTCTAGGAGCGCATAGCGTTCGGTCACAGAATTTAGATCATCGCGGAGATGTAGCGCGATCGTGACTAAATAAGTGCGGAGAAATAAATGCCCTAATTTTTCCGCCTTTGTAGTTAAGTAACTAGAGTTATAGCTAGTTGCTTCGGTTAAGAGCGGAACGCGATCGACCATTTCTAATCCATAGCCTTTTAAGCCTGCGATCTTACGCGGATTATTTGTAATCAATCGAATCTGCTTCACCCCCAAATCGTTCAGAATCTGAGCGCCTACTCCGTAATCGCGCAAATCAGCCGGAAAGCCCAATCGCTCATTTGCTTCGACCGTATCGAGTCCCATATCTTGCAGCGAATATGCCTTTAACTTATTCACCAGTCCAATGCCGCGCCCTTCTTGCCGCAGATACACGACGACTCCAGAGCCGTTATGCTCGATCATCTTCAGTGCGGCTTCAAGCTGCACTCGACAATCACACCGCAGCGAACCGAGCGAATCCCCAGTCAAGCACTCCGAATGGACGCGCACCATCACAGACTGATCCGGAAACTCAGACGGATCACCTTTGACGATCGCGACGTGCTCGGTATTATCCAGGAGATTACGATAGCCGTAAATCTTGAAGTGCCCAAATTGAGAGGGCAAATCTGCAACCGTTTCGCGATGCACAAAGCGTTCGTGCCGCAAACGATAGCTGATCAGATCGGCAATGCTAATGATCTTCAAATCGTGTTCTTTGGAATATTCAATCAACTCCGGCAGTCGCGCCATCGAACCATCCGGATTCTGAATTTCGCAAATTACACCCGCCGGATACAATCCTGCTAACAGCGACAAATCGACTGCGGCTTCGGTATGCCCAGCACGTTTTAGCACTCCGCCTTCTCTTGCCCGAATCGGGAAGATGTGACCGGGACGACGTAAATCATTGGGACGAGTGGCTGGATCGAGAACCGCTTGGATCGTTTTTGAGCGATCGTCAGCAGAAATCCCAGTAGTAACACCGATACGCGGAGACGCATCAATGCTTACAGTGAAAGCAGTTTGGTTGCTGTCCGTATTTTCTCGCACCATTAATGGAATATCGAGTTCATCTAGCCTGTCTCCGGTCATTGCGAGACAGATTAGACCTCTTGCATAAACTGCCATGAAATTGATCATGTCAGCGGTGGCATACTGCGCGGCGCAGATGACATCCCCTTCGTTTTCCCGGTTCTCATCATCGACGACAACGATAGCTCGTCCTGCTTTCAGGTCAGCTAAAGCATCCTCGATCGAGTCAAAGGTGAACGGTTGGGTATAGGTTGGTTGAGACGATTTAACAGAGAAGTTCAAGGCGACTACACCGTAAAGTTTCTTGAAGCGGACTTATCTTTGATTGTAATTCTTTTGACTACGGAACTCATGGTTCAATTGTAATTCTTTTTACGTGGAATGCTAGGCAGGACGCAAGCATCACGGGATACAGTTGCATAAGTTCAGTTCGTAAGCATCAGGCAAGTTTTAAGTTTTGTGAAATAACTGTGGGTACACACAATCCTCCTGTTAGGTCTTCTTTTATGAAACTGGTATCGCGGCAGGCAGTTCTCTCCGGCTCGAACTCCTAGATTAAAAGGGGGCAAGTCGGGGTCAAATTCTCTCAGAATCTGCTTTGAGAATTGCGCGATCGGCATTACAATGCAGCAAACATTAAGGTAATTCACAGAAGGTCGAGGCTATGGGTGATTCAAAACGAGTCTCCGTGGGGATAGTCGGGGCATCGGGCTATGGGGGAGTTCAGTTAGTTCGCCTATTGCTCGATCATCCGCTTTTGGAGTTGGCATATTTGGGAGGAGACAGCACCGCTGGACAAGACTTTGCTAGTCAGTATCCGCATCTGTTCCACGCCGTACAACAGCAAATCGAACCAATTGATCTTGATAAAATTGCTGAACGTTGTGAAGTGGTGTTTCTCTCGCTGCCGAATGGCTTGGCATTAAAGATGGCTCCCGTGTTGATTGAGAAGGGCTGTAAGGTGCTGGATCTGTCCGCAGATTACCGCTTCTCGGATCTGGGTGTGTATAAACAGTGGTACGGGGGCGATCGTAGCGATCAGGCGATCGCGGAAACGGCGGTGTATGGGCTGCCAGAACTCTATCGCGATCGTATTGCACAGGCTCAACTGGTGGGTTGTCCGGGTTGCTATCCGACAGCGAGTTTGTTGGCATTGTCTCCGTTGTTAAAACAGGGGTTGATAGTTCCAGAAACCGCAATCATTGATGCAAAATCCGGAACATCTGGGGGCGGTCGTGTGCCAAAAACCAGTTTTCTTTTAGCCGAAGCCGATAATTCTCTCGGTGCGTATGGGGTGACTCGACATCGACACACGCCAGAGATTGAGCAGGTTTGCAGCGATTTGGCAGGGCATGAAGTTCTGATTCAATTCACGCCACATTTGATACCGATGGTGCGAGGAATTTTGGCGACAGTTTACGCAACGTTACGTGATCCGGGTTTAGTGCGGGATGATTTGCTGACGATTTACGGCGCGTTTTATCGATCGTCGCCTTGGGTGAAGCTGCTACCGAGCGGCACTTATCCTCAGACGAAGTGGGCGTGTGGGACAAATCTTTGCTACATCGGCATCGAAGTAGACGCGCGAACGGGTCGGGTGATTGTGATGTCTGCGATCGACAATTTGCTAAAAGGTCAAGCCGGACAAGCGATTCAATGTCTCAACATTATGATGGGCTGGGAGGAAACGCTCGGATTACCGAAGTTCAGCTTCTATCCTTGACATAATGGAGAAAAGGTCTGGAAGTTTTAGCCATGATTCAGAGCATTTCTTCAGAACTGCTGACGATCGAGGCGTTTCTGGCGTTCGATGATGGCACAGACACGCGATACGAATTGGTGGATGGAGTATTAGTCGAGATGCCAACCGAGTCGCCGGAGAACTGCCAGATCGTGAAGCGGTTGTTCTTTGAGTTGGCGAAATTTTTTCCAATCGCGTTGCTCAATCCCAAAGATGTTGAACTCGAAGTCAGTGGTCGTCGGGCAAAAGTTCGGTTGCCGGATTTGGTGGTGTTGAGCGATGAAGGTTATGCTGCGATCGCTGACAAATCTCGAAATATCATTACCCGCGAGATGCCGCCGCCTGTTCTAGTGGTCGAAGTGGTTTCACCTGGGAGCGAGAACCGGAATCGTGATTATCGCTACAAGCGAACCGAATACGCGGCGCGAGGAATTGCTGAATATTGGATTATCGACCCTGAAGAACGTCAAGTAACCATTTGTCAGTGGGTAGAAGGACAGTACGAGGACAAGATCTTTAAGGGCGATGTGCGGGTTGAATTGATCGTCATTTCCGCCTTTGACTGGACAGCGTCTCAGATTTTAGCGAAATAAGCGATCGTGGTTCGGATGATAAAGCTGCGATCGTTTTCCCGTGACTTGATCGATTCCTGCGTATTGGTAAGGTACAGTTGCCGCACTCAGTGCAGAACTAATCACATACATTGTGGTGCGAACTAGATTTTCTTGCTGAGTCACTTCCGCCATTTGGTTGAGCGGAACGAGTCGAATTTTTTCATCTGACCAACCGAGTCGGAAACAGATTGCAACGGGAGTTTCTGCGGGATAGTGCTGCAATAGTTTTTGCTGGGCGGCTTCAATGTGTCGGGCGCTGAGATAAAGGCAAAGCGTCGATCGATGTGCTGCTAATGAGGAAAGTTCTTCAGATTCAGGAACTTGAGTGCGTCCGCTGATGCGCGTGAGAATGATGGATTGAACTAATCCGGGAATGGTGAATTCGACCCGCAATCGAGCGGATGCTAACTGAAATGCACTAATGCCGGGGATGACTTCAAACGGAATATTGGCTTCAAAGAGTGCCTGCATTTGTTCTTGAATGGCGCTGTAGAGGCATGGATCGCCAGAATGCAGGCGAACGACGGATTTTTGCGATCGCACTCGATCGATCAAAATCGGTAAGATTTCCTCCAGCGTTTTATCTGCGGTGGGAATCACTTCTGCATCTGGGCGAACTCCTTCTAGGATCTCTGGCGGCACTAAAGAATCGGCAAATACGATCGTGTCTGCCTGTGCTAAAAGTTTTTTGGCTTTCACCGTAAGTAGGTCAGGATCTCCTGGCCCCGCACCCACAATGTAAACCCCTGGTGATAAGGAAGAGTTGGTACTCATGATGATAACGATCGATAAATTTCCCGGATTTGCCTCTATCCTCAGCGGAAAGGAAATTGGTAGATGCACCCTGACTAATTCCCTGGAGGAACTTCCTCTGGGGGATTTCCTTATCGAGAAGGTTGTGAATCTGGGTTTGAATCAGGCACAACATCGGGAAGCGATCGACGAAACACATACAGCCACACTAAGCCGAGAAGCCCGATCGCAATTCCAGTTAGACTCACGACCTGAGCCATTTTTAGAAACCCTATCATCAAACTATCGGTTCTCAGTCCCTCAATCCAAACGCGCCCCGCACTATACGCCACCATATAAGTTAAAAACAGCGTTCCAACCTTCAGCCGGGGTCGCTTGAAGAACAGAAACATCAACAACGCAAATACACCCAAATTCCACAGCGATTCATACAAGAAGGTTGGGTGATAGTACGCCACCGTTTCCAAACCGAGCGGACGGCGATCGGGCGGAATAAACAGCTTCCAAGGTAAATCGGTCGGACTGCCGAACGCTTCAGAATTGAAGAAATTTCCCCAGCGCCCGATCGCTTGTCCCAAAATCAGCGACGGTGCAACCAAATCCGCTAGCTGCCAGAACGAGATTCGCTTCAACCTAGCAAAAATTAGAGCCGCGATCGTGCCCCCCAAAATTGCCCCATGAATTGCGATCCCGCCCTGCCAGATCGCAATAATCGATCCTGGATTCGAGGCATAGTCGTGCCACTGAAACAGCACATAGTAGAGCCGCGCACTCGGAATCGCCGCGAGGACTAGCCAAATCGCCAGATCACTCAGTAGCTCCGGATTCACCTGCCGCCGGGATGCTAGGTACTGAGACAAATTCACTCCGACTAGCACCGCCGTGGCAATCAGAACGCCATACCACCGAATCGACAACGGGCCCAATTCAATGCCGCGCCCCGGCGAGGTAAACTGAAACGCCAACACAACATCAGACAGCATAAATCCATCACAGAGAAATGGCACTGATCACCATAACATCTCTAGCAGGTTCTATCTCCGATTTGGCTCGATCGCGATCGTGGGAACCGTTGCAGGATGCTGCAAGTTCATCGGTAGACAAATCGTGAACTGACTGCCTTCCCCTTCTTTCGATTCCATCACGACCGTACCAGAATGAAGTTCAGCGAGTTTCTTGGTCAGCGCTAACCCCAGCCCGGTGCCTTCATGTCTACGAGACAGCGAACCATCGACCTGCTGGAACGGATGGAACAACAAATGCTGTTTGTCTTCGGGAATGCCAATTCCTTGATCCCATACCGTGAGATGGAGCGACTCCCCGAACATTTTCACATTTAATCCAATTTCGCCGCCCTCGTTTGAGAACTTGATTGCATTAGAAAGCAAATTCAGCAGCATTTGACGCAGTCGCAGTTCGTCTGCCATCAATGGTTCTAAATTTGGCTCGATCGAGGAAGTTAAGGTCAAGCCTCGAATCCGAGCTTGCTCATTCACAAACGTCAGGGTTTTCTCGCAGACTTCATCGACCACGAGCGGCGCAAGTTCTAACCGCAACTGTCCCGCTTCAACTTTCGACAAGTCCAGCACATCGTTGATTAGACCTAATAAATGCTGTCCGCTCTGGTAAATCTGATGAATGTAAAGTTGCTGTTTTGAGTTGAGAGCGCCAAAAATCTGTTTTTGCAGAATCGACGAAAAGCCCAAAATTGAAGTCAATGGCGTTCGTAACTCGTGAGACATATTCGCCAAGAAATCCGACTTCATCCGCGATGCGCGTTCGAGTTCGTCATTTTTTGCCGCCAGTTCCGCCGCTGTTTGTTTTTGCTGCGTAATGTCACGAGTGATCATTGAGACTGCGGTGGGCTGATTGTGTTCATCTAAAATCGGACTAACTGACACTAAAGCCGGAAAAGAATCACCGTTGCGACGATGACAAATCACCTCGCCGCTCCAACCTCCTCCGATCGCTTGAGCAATCAATAATTCTGTTTGCTTTCGTTCGGGATAAAAAACAGCCGCGTGTGTTCCAACTAGCATTTCTGCTTGCCAATTGAAAATTCGACTTGCAGCGGAATTTGCATACACAATTTTGCCATTTAAGTCCGTAATTACGGTGCTGTCATATGCCGATTCAACCGCGCGAGAAAAGATTTGAAGCTGTTTTTCGATACGCTTACGTTCGGTGATATCGCGCCCAATCCCCATGCCTCCAATCAGTTCTTCATCTCGGAACAAAAGCTTACCGTTGACTTCAAGATGAAGCTCTGTACCGCGTGAAGTTGTCAGCACAAATTCAAAATCTCTGAGTTCACCTGTTTTGATCAAATTGGTGAAGGCTTGCAACGTTTTTTCACGGTGCAACGGTGAGACGAAATCCAGGTACGATCGCCCGATAATCTCTTCTCTAGTGCATCCGAGCAGTTTTTGACCATAGGAATTCATGTAGGTCAATATGCCGTCTAAATCCACGGTGTAAACCATATCGTTAGCGGTCTCAACATAGGCTCGGAAAAGTTCTTCCGATTGGCTCAAACTGATTTCCACAGAGCCAATCCGAACGAGTTTGTCAGGAAGTGTGTGATTTGACATTTCCACAAGATTACCAGGCTGAAGTGTAGAAGGAATAGCGCGAAAAGAGAAAAGAAAAATTTGTTCTCCGATAAGTTAAAGAGATAGTCAAGTTGTTGGTGAATGTAATTAAATTGACAACAACTCATAAAGCAGGAAAAAAAGGTTTCGGAGGGAAATTGATCGTTCCTTGATTTGATGCAACAAATCTCGAATAAATCACTTATTCCGTAGGAGACAAATCGGCTTTCCAGACCGAATGTTCTATAGAGTGTGGGACGACAGTGCAATTTCTGAAATCCTCATTGAAGTTTGTACCATGACTGCTAAACGTAAAGCCGGATTTATACGGATTATTCTCAGGGTAGATTTTCAGTCTTGCTGAAAACAAGTAAGTATTTTTACAAGTGATAAATAGGAGTACGCAAATTAACGCAGCGAAAACCCGAAACACTAATCTCGCCGTTAAAATAGAACTCTAATTGAGAATTGAGCGAAATATGAGAAGTCTCCTCTGTGATTCACGTGATTATTTCTTTATTCGCTCGATTTACCTGCTTTCCGTAAAGTTTTGGTGAAGTTATCGTCGAACTTCCTGAAGCTCTTTTTCTATACGATTGAGTTTCCTATGAAAGCCTTAATTGGGGCATCCCTCCCAGAGTTAACCGAATGGGTGAAAGAGCGGCAGCAGCCCGCTTATCGAGGTCAGCAGCTCCACCAGTGGATTTATCAACGGGGGGCGCGATCTCTGTCCGAAATTTCTGTGTTTCCGAAGCAGTGGCGATCCGAGATGGCGGATTGTGCGATCGGTCGATCGGAAATTCATCATCAAGCGACATCGATCGATGGCACAGTGAAATTCTTGCTGCGGCTCGGCGATGGTCAGATTGTAGAGACTGTTGGAATTCCTAGCGATAAGCGCCTGACGGTTTGTGTCTCGTCTCAGGTTGGCTGTCCGATGGCGTGTGATTTCTGTGCCACGGGAAAAGGCGGGTTCAAGCGCAATCTAGAGCGACATGAAATCGTAGATCAGGTGTTAACGGTTCAAGAAGTTTTTCAACAGCGCGTGAGCAATGTCGTATTTATGGGCATGGGTGAACCGCTGCTGAATTCGGAAAATGTCCTAGAAGCAGTTCGATCGATGAATGAAGATATTGGCATCGGTCGCCGCCTCATCACGATTTCTACGGTCGGGATTCCCGGTAAAATCCGTAAGCTTGCGGATCATCACTTGCAGGCGACGCTTGCGGTGAGTTTGCACGCCTCGAATCAAGAGGTCAGAGAACGCTTGATTCCAAGTGCGCGGCAGTATCCGTTAGAGACGCTGCTCGATGAATGTCGCGAGTATGTGAAGCTCACGGGGCGGCGGGTGACGTTTGAATATGTTCTGCTTGCGGAAGTGAATGATTGTCGCGATCATGCGATCGAGCTTGCGGATCATTTGCGCGGGTTTCAGAGTCACGTCAATTTGATTCCGTACAATCCGATCAACGAGGCGGATTATCAACGACCCGATCAGCGTCGGATTACTCAGTTTGTGAAAGCTTTGAGCGATCGTAATATCGCGGTGAGTGTCCGAAGAACGCGCGGTTTAGAAGCGGATGCGGCGTGTGGACAGTTGAGGGCTTCGTTTGCGGGAGTTTCGTAGGTCTGGAAGTTCTCAGATTTTGAGAACTTCCAGAAGTTGTTACCGACGAGCGTAGATTCCAGGGGCGTAGGCTTCGATTACTCTGCCTGTTTTAGAACAAGTAACCATTAAATAATCGCAGCGATCGCATTGTGTTCGCGTCGATTGGTTGGGTTCAATTTGAAATCGTTCGGCGTGGTTGCCACAGTTTGGACACCGAACGGCTTGAATGACTTGCATTTTAAATTCCTCGATACGATCGCTAAATCCAGACATTAAAAATTAGAGCTTTGAACGGGCATTGTTCGGTTAACGGTTTGTATTAATCGCTACTAAATCTGCGATTGACTCCCAAACTGCTGCGATGAACTGATCTCTATTATGACCATTAAGAATGCTTATTAGCTTCAAAGCTCATACTTATTTTAAAGTTCCCGAATCCGGGGATCACCTATCTACAGTGTGATCCCTGGCTCGATTGCGCTTTAAGTCAAGGTACGATCGACGGCTGAAAAAATTCGTTTCTTCAAAAATCAGCTTTTGTACGATTGCGTTAAACCGAAATCATCCTATTCGCAAAAACCGGATTTCTATAACTTCAAATTCACTTTATGAGGCCGAACATTGTTGCGCGGTTATGGGTTGCGGCTCAACCACCACTTCTTTAATTCCAGAAATCCGAATCAATTGACTCACGGCTAACTTTGCTCGATCGTTAGCTTTTTCCAAAATTCCATCCGCACAAGCTGCAAGCTGAATTTTTTTCAACGCTTCTTCCTGCGCTAATTTCTGTAAATTTGGGGCGACATCTGGTCCTAAACCGAGCGGGCCGCGATTGTAGTCGTACACGGTCGATCGAGTGACATCAATCTTTTTATCCAAAACTTTCGGCGCAGGTAATCGCAATCGAATCGTATCGCCGCTCACCTGCACGTTTTCTGCTGTCAACGCGCTCAAATCGACCCCTGCCCGAACTTCTCCCCGCGCAATGTATAACAGTTTCGTTGTGCCAATCACCATGCCCGCGATCGCAGTATCTTGTTGAGTCGGAACTACAGCTTCCATCGTAAATACAGCGGTCGTCAGTTCACTTGCCTGCCGAATTTGCTGAATCACGACCGATCGCGTTTCGACCTTCGGCTCTGGTGGTTTGGCAGTCACCAATAATTTGAGTTGATCGAAAAACTGATCGCCCGATCGCAAAAATCCGACGACGAGAACTGCACCCAACAGCAACCCACTTCCCGTCAACATCAAGCTAATATTTTTGAACACACTACCGACCTCTGGCTTCTGGCGGTTTTTTCTTCGCATCGTCTGAATCAACGCCGCAACAGCTTTATATTGTAGTGATTTGATCGAGTAAATCGCGATGAAATGCACGATCGATGTTTTATATTCTTCGCTCTGCTTAAACCGGAATCTGAATGATGAATTTGGTTCCCTTGCCCAAGGTTGAATCGCAGTGAAGTTGACCGCCATGTTTTTCGGTCACAATCTGGCGTGAAATTGAAAGTCCCAAGCCAGTCCCTTTGCCAACTGTTTTTGTCGTAAACAAAGGTTCAAATAAGCGTTGTTTTACGTCGTCAGTCATCCCTAATGCGGTATCTACGATTTGAATGACCACCGCTGGATCGACAAATTCTGTCGTAACCTGAATCGAAAGCGATCGCTGATCTTTTTCCCAGGCTTCTTCTAAAGCCTCGATCGCATTTGCCAATAGATTCATAAAGACCTGATTGATCGTTCCCGGATAGCATTCCACTAAAGGAAGCTGTCCATATTGTTTCGTTACTTCGATCGTTGGGCGATCGTCGCGTTCTTTTAAACGATGACCGAGCAGCAGCAAAGTACTGTCTAAGCCTTCATGAAGATCAACAGCAATGCGTGTTTCTTCATCCGATCGGACAAAGTTGCGGAGCGAAAGAGAAATGTCTTTAACTCGCCGAGTTCCAAGACTCATTGAGTTTAAGAGTTTCGCGAAATCTTCCAGGGTGAATTCTAGATCGATCTCGTTGATTTGAGTCGCGATCGCAGGTGCAGGTTCGGGATAGTAATGCTCGTAGAGTTTGAGCAGTTCGGTGATATCTGTAAGATAAGCTTGTGCGGGTGGAATGTTGCTGACGATATGAGGGGATTGTTGATCTCATGTGCGATTCCCGTAACCAGTTCACCGAGCGCAGAAAGCTTTTCTTGTTGAATGAGTTGGATTTGGGCTTGTTGGAGTGCCGTCGATCGTTCGGTGACTTGTGCTTCTAATTGGTCTGTCAGTTGTTTGAGTTGCCAGTGAACATTCACTCTTGCTAACACTTCGGATTGTTCAAAAGGCTTGGTGATATAGTCAACGGCTCCTAAAGATAACCCTTTTACCTTGCTCTCTGCATCTGTTAGAGTAGTCATGAAAATCACTGGAATTTTTTGAGTGAGCGGATGGGTTTGCAAGCGACGACAAGTTTCAAACCCATCAATGCCGGGCATTTGAACGTCGAGTAAGATCAATTCTGGTAATGCGTTTGAGACTTGTTCTAGTGCATCCTCTCCATCGATCGCCATCCGAACTTTGTAGTTTGCGGTTTTCAGTGCTTGAGAAAGAACCGATAAGTTAGTCGGATTATCATCCACAATCAAAATGAACTTTGTATCTGTGTTCGGCATTGCTAAAGCTTCCTATGCAAGATGTTGCTGAAATAATCGGCGTAATTGCTTGATTTCACACGCTTCGGCAAGTCGAATGACTCCTTGAGCAAAAGCGGTAAATTTATTCTCTGAGGTTTGCATCTGATGAGCCAGATCAAGCACGCTGTCTAAGTCTCCAGCTTGTGCTAAAGATGCAAACTAAGACTTCAATAGATGGTAAATCAACCTGCTCATGAGCCTCCTCGTTGCTTTGTGGTGCGTCGTAGATCCATTCCACATTGAGGTAAGTTTGGATCAGTTGCAGCAATGTATCGACTTGTACAGGCTTTGGAAGAAAGTTATTACCACCTGCTTCGATGCTTTTATGTCGATCGATATCAAACACGCTGGCAGAAGAAACTAGAACAATCAAATCCATTAATTTGGGATGCGATCGCACTTTACTTAGAAATCCATAGCCATCCATCACAGGCATTGATAAGTCAGTGATCACCAGATCAAAGGATTGGGTCAAAACGTGATCAATTCCTTCTTGCCCGTTGTTCGCTTGCAAAATTTCAAACCCGATCGGCTCCAATAGATTCAGCAGTACAGCCCGATTTTCCCAACGATCGTCAACGACTAAAATCTTACGTCGTGTCCCTTGATAGCCGATGATTGTTCCCTGTGGCGCAATTCGAGCCGTTTCTGCCCAGTTCTCAGCTTCAGAAATCACAGTTTCAAACGAGAACATGCTGCCTTGATTCGGTATGCTTTGAACTTCGATCGTACTTTGCATCAGGGCAACAATCTTCTGACTGATCGTGAGTCCTAATCCAGTTCCTTCTGATTGTTTCTGAACATTTCCAACTTGCTCAAACGGAAGGAAAATAGTTTCAAGTTGGTCTGGAGTCATGCCCACGCCACTATCTTCGATGTGAAAGCGGATCGTGTGGTTTTGGGCTTGTTGATTGATTACTTCAACTTTGAATTGGACAGTTCCTCGATCGGTAAACTTAATCGCATTTCCCAATAGATTGAGCAAGACCTGACGCAAGCGTTTCTCATCTGCAACTACTCCCGTCGGTAGCTGAGGATCAAGCTGGAGATCAAAGTGAATTCCTTTCTGTTCAGCCCGAATGCGGCAAATTTCAGCAACGCCCTGCAAAAAAGCGGGGAAATGAAATGCGATCGAATGAAGTTCTAGCTTTCGAGCTTCGATCTTGGAGAGATCGAGAACATCATTGATCAAGGTCAACAAGTGAGAGCCACATTGATAGATAATATCAACGCCGCTTCGACCTTTTGAAGTTAAAGATTCACTGCGCTGCAGGATTTGAGCATAGCCAAGAATCCCATTTAGCGGGGTACGAAGTTCGTGGCTCATGTTGGCTAAAAATTCGCTTTTCGCTTGATTCGCAAGATCAGCGTGCTGTTTTGCAATATTGAGTTCTGCGGTGCGCTCTTCGACTCGTCGTTCTAAAGCTTGAAACGATTCTTCGAGTTGTTGAGTCATGCGATCGAAGGCATTGTCCAGAATCGCAAGTTCATCGCTTGCTGTATTCGTTTCAGATTGAGCGAGTTGATTACATCGATCGACGATCGGTTCTAGTCGCTGATTCAATCGGCGCACAAATCCAGTGACGACTAAAATCAACAAAACTCCGGCTCCCGCCGCTCCACCCAACGTGATCAACAGAACAGGAGTGAGTGTCACGCTTTGCGGCACACTGGCAAGCATCACCCAGTTTGTACTAGGAATTCGTTCATACGCCCAGAATTGCCCTCGTGACTCAATTAAGCCAGAAGACTCGGATTGAATGTCGTTCCAAATTGCTTTGAGTTCAGGAATGTCTTGATAGTTGGCTCTCGATTTTGCTTTTGCCGGATCAGGTGGATAACCGAGTAGATCGCCTTTTGCGCTGAGAATACTAAAGTAGCCCTGGTTATAAATGACCTTATCCTTAATCTGTTCACTGATCGCAGTAACATTGACATCAGATACAGCAGTGCCAAGAATTTTGCCTCTTTCATCTACGATCAGATCAGTAAAAGTGGTTAAAGTAGTGCCATACCAATCATAGACATCTTTCCAAGTTGGTTTTTTGGCTTGAACCGCAAACTGATAGTAGGGCATTTCGGAGTAAAACTCAGTCTCGATGATGTCCAGATATCGAATGTTGCTGTGGGGTGCAGGTAGTAGCCGACCGACTGAATCGGCTGACCCTTGATCCACATAGAAGTAGGGATAGAACCACTCGCGGCCTTTAAGAAAGCCATAAGAACTTTGCCCAATTCCTGACCCCATGACTAACTTTGGGCGCTGCTTAAAAAATTCAAACGTCAGTTGTTTATAGTCTTCAGCCGTAACAGTCTTGAATTTTCTAGTCGCTTGCGTTGCGGCTTTCAACCCTGCGGTGTATTCCTGGACTTGAATCAGTTGAGCTTCGATTTCTTGAACTTCAATGTTGAGAGTTTTACGAATCTCATTTCTTGCTTTGCCTTCCAGCGTTCCATAGAATAAGAAAGACATCGCGCCGAGACCCACAAAGACGCTTCCCATAACCGAAGTGAGAAGCTTGATCCCGATAGATGTATGAATCGAGCGAGAAATTAAGCGAGACTTTGCAGGAGCTGACATAGCGATCGAGGAGTTGGGCAACAATTGTTACTGTGTTACCGTTCCCCGATCGACGTTTAACCTAACGAACTATCGAATCAATTCTGCTTTTCTACCGCCTTCTTTGGCAATCTGCTGCAACTGTGCCACTAAGTTCGTCCAATGCACCTCAGCTAAACTTGGAAGTACGACATGAGCTTCCCCAACGCGCTCAACCGGGCCTAAACCAACTGCCCACATTTGCCCAGCGAGTGCCGCTTCGACTCCCGCTGCCGCATCTTCAAACACGACACATTGTTCTGGAGCAAGTCCAAGTTCTTTTGCTGCGAACAGGAATAAATCGGGAGCAGGTTTTGGACAATCGACGCTGTGACCATCTGCGATCGCATCAAACTGATCCGCAATGCCCAATTTCTCAATCACCGGACGCGCGTTTTTACTCGCTGACCCCAGTGCAATCTTGATTCCTGCTTGTCTCAGTTCTCTCAGTAAGCTCAATGCGCCAGGAAGCAGATCATCCGGTGAAATCGCTTTGATCGATTCCACATAGTAGTTATTTTTGCGCTCCATCATTTCCTGGATTTGTTCTTCGCTGTAGTGATGGTCGCCAATGATTTTCATCAAAGATTCGCGTCGAGACACCCCGCGTAAGGCTTCGTTCGCTTGTCGATCGAAAGGTAAGCTTTCTTCGTCGGCGAGCCGCTGCCAAGAGCGATAGTGATATTCAGCGGTGTCTGTGATTACGCCATCGAGGTCGAAGATAGCGCCTTGAATGTTTGCGTTTGCGGAAGGAGTGGAAGAAGTCATGATCGGTTTAGAAGGTTTTGGGTCTGCTTTGAGGTCGAATTCGTGCCATTTGCCGCGCCAGTGTAGGCGGAATTTTAGTCGCGTCCAACCGGGGGGAAGATGCGGGTGGGCGAAGGGTTCATCGCCAAATTGAATGCCCCCGAAGCCGAGAATGACAGCTTGCCAGATGCCGCCTGCGGACGCGCCATGAATGCCATCGCGTGCATTGCCGCGGGTGTCTTCGAGATCAACTAATACTGCCTGCATAAAGCGATCGTATGCCTCAACCGTTTTGTTGAGATCTGAGGCTAGAATTGCATGAATTGCTGGCCCTAATGATGAGCCATAGGTGATGTCAGTTCGAGGCGCGTAATAGTTCCAATTCGTTTCCAAAGTCTCTTTCGAGTAAGGAAACTCTTGAGATTGCCGCATTAGATAAAGCAGCATTAGCACATCGGGTTGTTTGAGAACTTGAGCTTTATCTGCGCCTGCGATGCCGAGAATCTCCTGCATTGACTTAGTGCGGGGTTCGTAGTCTTGAAGGTTAATGTCCTTGAGATTGAAGAATCCTTCGCATTGTTCGATTAAGCCCGATGGATGGTAGGAAATCCAGATATTTGTAACAATATCTTGCCAGCGCGATCGACGTTCTGAGGTAACTTTTAAGCGATCGCACAAATCTTTTAGGCGTTCAGGATGACACTCTTTTAACCAATCATAGATATAGATTGCTTTTTCTAGATGCCATTGTGCCATTCGATTTGTGAACGCATTGTTATCGACGTGCTCGTGATACTCATCTGCGCCGATCACTTCGCGAATTTCGTAGCGTTCATAGCGGGTACTCCACTCGGTTCGGCTCATCCAAAATACAGCAGTATCTAAGATGATTTCGCAACCATAATCGCGCATCCATTCATCGTCTTCAGTCGCTTGCCAGTAGTACCAAGCAGCATAGGCAATATCGGCACTGATATGAATTTCTCGATCGCGACACCAAATCCGAATATCTTCACCATAGGGATCTTTTGGCAATGCCCATCGTGGCGTGACTTCATCGCCTGTATCAGCACTTTCCCAGGAGTACATTGCGCCTTTGTAGCCATAGTAAGCTGCTTTACGACGTGCGCCTTCGATCGTGTGATAGCGGTAGCTTAATAAGTTCCGGGCTAAATGTGGCTGAGTGAACGTGAAAAACGGCAGAATGAAAATCTCAGTGTCCCAAAAGACGTGACCGCGATAGCCAAATCCAGAGAGCGTTTTGGCGGGAATGCTCACTCGATCGTTGTGTCGAGCCGCTGCAATTAATAATTGAAATAAGTTGTATCGAACCGCGAACTGAGCGCGAAGATCGCCTTCGATCACAATGTCACTTTGTTCCCAAGCTTCTGCCCAACTTTGTGTATGAGCATCAAACAGCGTTTGATAGTTCGTTAAGCTTGCTAATTTAGCTTGTGCGGCTTTCACTGGCGATTCAGTATCGCGGGAAGTGTAGATCGTGATTAAGTTCTCGATCGTAATTGTTTCTCCAGCCGGAGCCATGAAGGTTGTGGTTAGAGTTGGATAACCCGGAACATTCGTGATTTGAACTGTTCCTTCTGCTCCCGTTAATGACAAGCTTGAAGCCATCGCAAGCTCAATATGTGAGGTACGAGTGCGGACTTGTAACCAAACCCCATGCTCGGTCTTACCTTGTCCCAACTGTTCCCAATGATTGAAGCCTTGGTTTTCGGGATAGCCGTTGATACTCGCTTGTACTTCTACGATCGTATCTTGCTCTAATGCGGTAATCTGACACCGCAGCCCAACACTATGCTCATCCGCAAGACTTGCAAATCGTTCAAAATGCAATGAGATTGTTTTGCCGTTCGGACTGCGCCATTTTATCGATCGAGTTAATACCGCCCGTTTTACATCAAGTTGACGTTCGTAGCTGAGAATTTTGCCTTGATCCAATCGAAAGCGATCGCCATCCACAATGATCAACAATGGCAACCAATCTGGACAGTTGACTAACTCGGTATAGACTACGGGGACATCATCATAAATCCCGTGAATCAATGTTGCGGGCTGAGATTGGGAGAATCCTTCTTCAAAACTGCCGCGCGTACCGAGATAGCCATTTCCGATCGTAAAAACGGTTTCGCGAGCGTTAAGCAGCTTGGGATCGAACTGCGTTTCGATCACTGTCCAATCGGTGTAGATCAAGGGAGAGCGGTCGGTTTGGGTCATGGCGCAAGTCTCCGGGAATGCGTAAGTGAGTTCAAGCTAGTGTTTTTGGTGCTGTTCTAGAATCGTCTCGGCTCTGGGTTTGTAGATCAGGTGAAACAGAGCATCAAGGTAGTGTAAAAGGGATTCCCGACTTTCGCGATGCACGTAGTTCCAGAAACTATAGAGTTTTGCTAGCAGTAAAAGTTGACGAGTGTGATGTTGCCAATTGTACTCGTCGTGAATCCGCTGGATGCTACGCGTTGACATCGACTGCCAATAATTCGGGTCAGCGCTAGAGCGATCGAGAAACTCTAGAATCTTTCGTGCCGAACCTTGTAAATCAGTAGGATTGATCAAAAATCCATACTTATCGGTTTCAATAATTTCCGTGGTTCCTCCAAATTCAGTTACGAATGATGGTAGTCCAGAAATCATCGCTTCGAGCAATACTCTGCCAAATGCTTCAAAGCGGGCAAAATGTACGAAAATTCCTTCGCGATCGGCAATGCAACGATACATTTCACCGAGATCAGGATTGGAGAGGCGTTTGCCAATCCAGCGGATCTGTTCGTGCAATTGATAGTGATCAATTAATCGATGTAGTTTTTCAATCTCTTCGGACTCAGCGGCGTTAATGGCATCTTCAACGTGAAGCCTATTGGTAACGAGAATTAAATTACAACGCTGCTGAAGTTCAGAATTCCGACCAAAACACTCGACGAGTCCAGCTAAATTCTTTACGGCGGTGAGCGGTGAAACGGCTAGAAGTGGGCGACAATGCGGATCAGCGAGTTTGCCGAGAATGTCTGGATCTTCTTGATCGAATAATAGACTTGTGATGCGATCTCGATCTTTTGTCGATCGTGGTTCCGTGTATGGGAAAAAGACGCGCTCATCGACTCCCGGCGGCACGCGATTAAATTTCGGATTAAATAATTCAATCCCGTTGGTCACATGATATAGCTGCGGCATGGTGAAACATTTGTAAGATTCGTACTGCCCGATCGCATCCGGAGAACCGACGATCTCTTGATACGACGAAGTGACAATAAAATCTGCCGCATTCATGCTGATTAAATCTGCGGTAAATTGCGCGGAAAAATGATACTGCGGCTCTAATTCTTGCCAGTACAGGTTACTAAATAGATGTTTCGGCTTTTCGAGCGAGTGAGCAATATTGCAGTGTGTCACGTTTAGCTGACGTGCCATTAATGCAGCGACTAAGTTCCCATCACTGTAATTTCCAATAATCAGATCGGGCTTTCCTCCCATTTGATTAACCAATCGCGCTTGAGCATCGATCGCGAAACTTTCCAAATAGCCCCAGATTTCATATTTTGAAATCCAATTGTCGGTAATTTTGGGATTAAACTCCCGGAACGGAACCCGCAAAATCCAAGCGTTTTCGGCATCATCGATCTTTTCTAGCGGCAATGCACACTGGGTTCCTTCACAGTTGGGGATCAATCGCGTTAAAACGATCACTTGCGGCTGAATGTTGAGCATTTTCAATCCAGCCAGTTCGATGTCTTCGTGCAATTGTCGATCGAGCGATCGCGCTTGATCCATCACATACGCCACTTGTCCAAGCGTTTCCGGTCGCCCTAAATCTTCTTGTCCTACCCAACCGTGAATCGAAATCGATGCCACTCGAAACACTGAGGGAAATCGTCCCACAAATGCCTCTAAAATCGCGCTCTGGGGCATTGTAATCAACTGATCCAACAGCTCTAACGTTTCGCGCGATCGCTCTGCGGTGTTGCCCCATCCCGGCTCAAATCCAAGCGGCTGTAAATCCGAATGAATTGTTTCATACCGTTCTTCGGAATCGCGCGATCGTAAAATCTGAATCGCTTGTCGAACTTGCTTTGCTAACTGTTCACCCGACTGAATCTGATCATTGATCAACAGTGGAATCCCTTCGTATTCATGTCGATGCAACACATCAAACAACATATTTAGCCAGTAATCTCGATCGTCTACCACCTGATTCGATAGATACCGATTGAGAAAAGCAAGTCCCTGCCCAATGTTGCGCGGATCATCGATCGTGGGTAATCCTTCATAAAAAGGAGTTACATCGATTTCAAACAAGTTCGGCTGCGCGTGATTCACAAAGCGATCGCGAGCTTCAAGCAGTGCTTTCGGCGGCATCGCTGTATATTCAGTCAGCTTGGGATCTAACGCCCAAATTTGCTGATCTCCGATCCACGGGCGCAACACCAACCAAATACAATTTTCCTCAAGTAACAGTTCGTGACTGTATTCAATTAAATTTGCGATGTGCGAAGAATGCAGGAAGTGAGCCGGTTTACGTGCTTCATCACAGTATTCGACAAAAGCGTGAAAAATCTCATTCTTTAGAAAATACCGCTGCTGTGATCGACTTAATCGACTAAGAATTTGCTGAAGAACCAATTTTTCTTCAGGATTTTGTAAAACTGTTTCAATCAGTTGATTCATAAAAACGTCCCACCAAGCGTCTAGAGTTTGACTCATTTCACGCGCGACTCGATGGGCGAAAACCATTTGACTCCAACTACACCAGTAAACACGCTGCCATCAAGTCACAGTTCACCTGTCCTCTTTTAGAATTTCAGCCAGAAGAAATCACCTAGCTACCGATAGAGATTGCTTAACTCCAAGTGACTCGTTTTCGCACTGCCATCCCATCCTGAATGGTTCGATCTTGATACGAACCCGCCTTCACCTGAATCACTACACAATACAGATCAGTTTCTCCACAGTTGCGCCAACAGCGTTCACCTGCCGGATCAACCCGCACGATCGAACCTTCACCGACCGGAAAAATCTCGCCATCGATCTGAAATTCGCCCGTTCCGCTCAAGAAAATATAAATCTCTTCGTTCTGCCGATGCGTATGGTAGAACGGAATCGATTCGTAAGCGGGCAGCTTGTTAATTGAAATCTCTGCTCCGCTCAAGTTGAGCAAATCTTTCAGAAAGACCTTGCCCTCGCGCTTAATCTTTACTTCGGGCGCTTCAAACACGAACTGATCCAAGCCTTCAAACTTACCTAAATCAAGGATCGCGAATTTTTTTCCGGTTTGCGTTTCCATTTCTCATTCTATTCCTTGCATTTTACAAGTGACTCTGTTACTTGTAAAATGCAAGGAATAGAATGAGGCTCAAAAATGGATGCTCGATCGACCTGCCCGATTGCCTGCACATTAGATCTGATTGGCGATCGCTGGACGCTGCTGATCATTCGCGACATGATGTTTTTCAAAAAACAGCGATTCGAGGAATTTCTCGATTCACCCGAAAGCATTTCGACCAATATTTTGAGCGATCGACTCCGTAAATTAGAAGAATTAAATCTGATCGAAAAGCAACCTTACAGTACGCACTCCCGCCGAATGGACTATCAACTTACTGAGAAAGGAAATAGCTTACGTCCAGTTTTGAGATCGATGATTAAATGGGGTTTAGCAAATCTACCGGAAACCTCGATTCGAGTAAATTAGCGATCGCAGTTCTACATCAATCTTCTTAACTGAGAAATGAAGCTTACAAGTCGAGCATTTTTATCTTCAACCTGATACGATGAGTCATCAAGCTAGGGGTGTCCAAATGGGCTGAGAACAAACCCTTAGAACCTGAGACTGGGTAATGCCAGCGAAGGGAAGCTAATTATCAGAGGAAAAATTTATGCGGACAGATTGGATTGCCAAACGTCGGGGGCAGGACAACGTTTCTCAGATGCACTATGCCCGAAATGGCGTAATCACCGAAGAAATGCACTATGTCGCCCAGCGGGAAAATCTCCCGGTCGAACTGATTCGCGATGAAGTCGCACGTGGTCGGATGATCATTCCTGCCAACATCAATCACCCGAATCTTGAACCGATGGCGATCGGGATTGCGTCAAAATGCAAAGTCAACGCCAACCTGGGCGCATCACCCAATTCGTCGAATATGGATGAAGAAGTTGCCAAACTGCATTTAGCCGTGAAATATGGTGCAGATACCGTGATGGATTTGTCTACTGGCGGCGGTAACTTAGATGAGATTCGCACCACGATCATCAAAGCATCAACCGTTCCGATCGGAACCGTTCCCATTTACCAAGCCTTGGAAAGCGTACACGGCAACATTGAAAAGCTCACGCCTGACGACTTTCTACACATCATCGACAAGCACGCTCAACAAGGCGTTGACTATCAGACGATTCACGCTGGAATTTTACTCGAACATCTCCCCCTCGTGCGGAACCGGATCACCGGAATTGTCTCACGCGGCGGCGGAATTCTAGCGCGGTGGATGTTGCATCACCACAAGCAAAACCCGCTCTACACGCACTTCAACGACATCATCGAGATTTTCAAAAAGTATGATGTCTCCTTCAGCCTTGGCGATTCTCTTCGCCCTGGCTGTACCCATGATGCGTCCGATGAAGCGCAGTTGGCAGAGCTTAAAACACTCGGGCAACTCACCCGCAAAGCTTGGGAACATGATGTTCAAGTCATGGTCGAAGGCCCAGGGCACGTTCCGATGGATCAAATCGAATTCAATGTTCGTAAGCAGATGGAAGAGTGTTCTGAAGCTCCCTTCTATGTGTTAGGCCCACTCGTCACAGACATTGCACCCGGATACGATCACATCACTTCTGCGATCGGGGCTGCGATGGCAGGTTGGTACGGAACCGCAATGCTCTGTTATGTCACGCCGAAAGAGCATTTAGGCTTACCGAATGCGGAGGATGTTCGCAATGGTTTGATTGCCTACAAGATTGCAGCACACGCGGCAGACATTGCACGGCATCGACCAGGGGCACGCGATCGAGATGACCAACTCTCCCACGCTCGCTACAACTTCGACTGGAACAAACAGTTTGAGCTTTCACTCGACCCAGAACGAGCAAAAGAATATCACGATGAAACGCTCCCCGCAGATATCTACAAAACGGCTGAGTTCTGCTCAATGTGTGGACCAAAATTCTGCCCGATGCAAACCAAGGTGGATGCAGACGCGCTAACGGAGCTTGAGAAGTTCCTGGCACGCGAAAAGCAAACCGTCTAATTTGATTTGACACTTCAATTGCAATCCCGTTTTCTTAAGCAGAGGCGGGATTTTTTGTGACAAGATCAGAAGTAACAAACTACGATCGTTCTGTACTCATGAATCACTGCTTTGCAACGGTTGCGCGGGGACTAGAAGCGCTGGCAACTCAAGAACTGGAGCAACTGGGCGCAAGTGCCGTCAAGCCAGGTTTTTGCGGAGTTGCCTTTGAGGGCGATCGCGCCCTGCTCTACCGCGCTAACCTTTGGGCAAGACTGCCGTTTCGCATCTTGGTGAAGCTGCACGAATTTCCTTGCGGTGATGCAGAAGATCTCTATCGCGGCATCCAAACAATCGATTGGTCGCAGTATCTCACGCCTGACCAAACCTTAGCCGTGAGTGCTACTGGTAAACATGAACAACTCAATCACACCCACTTCACGGCACTTCAGGTTAAGAATGCGATCGTGGATCAGCAGCAAGAAGCGTTTGGCGATCGTTCAAACGTAGAGACGCAAGCGCCAGATGTGCGAATTAATGTTCATCTTGATCAGGGTCATTGTACCGTTAGCCTCGACAGTTCTGGAGATAGCCTTCACCGTCGGGGCTACCGTCCTGCCGTGGGAGCCGCGCCCCTAAAAGAATCTCTGGCAGCAGCGCTGATTCAGCTATCGGGCTGGCAACCAGAACAGATGTTTTATGATCCGCTTTGTGGTTCTGGCACGCTGCCTCTAGAAGCTAGCCTCAAGGCACTCAACATCGCGCCTGGGCTGTTTCGCGATCGCTTTGGGTTTGAAACCTGGCTCGACTTTGACCCGGATCTTCTAGAGCAGTTGATTCAAGAAGCGGAAGCCAGCCAGCGAGAGTCCTTACCCGCTCCGATTTGGGGCAGCGATCGCAGTGAGGAAGTGATTCAGCAGGCGATCTCCAATGCTCAATCCTGTGGTGTGTTAGATCACATCTGGTTTTCATCAATGGAGCTGTCTGATGTTGTAGCACCCGCAGACAGCGGTGTTCTGTTTTGCAATCCGCCTTACGGCGAACGGCTGGGGCGAGACAGCGACCTAGGAGCGTTTTACAAACTGCTAGGCGACGTTCTGAAGCACCGCTTTAAAGGCTGGACAGCTTTTGTGCTAAGTGGAAATAAGGAACTCTCGCAGTCGATCGGACTAAAATCATCCCAGCGAACTGCGGTTTACAACGGAACGTTGCCTTGTCAGTTAATGAAATATGAGCTGTATTAACGAGAGTTCGATGAATCGGCTCGCTTCGTTGAGAATTGCTTCAGCCCCCTAAATCCCCCATTCTGGGGGACTTAAAGAAGCGAGACTCTCAGAATTTCAAGAAATTTTCGAGTTTCAAAGTCCCCAAATTTGGGGGACTTGGGGGGGACGATCCGCCTGCAACGAAGCGAAAAAACTCATCGAACTCACGTTGTATTAGAAATCGGATTTGCAAGACAATCGAGCGGATGAAACACTCTTGAATGGATCAGGTTTTTAGATCCGCTCGAATGCAACGCAATTAGTAGCGGAAGACTGCCGCAACTGGTGTCTCATCCGGCACTTCTTGCGGTTGAACCGCATACACCGTTCCACCATGAAAGATCGTTTGAATGGCTGCTGCATTCAGCAAATCTTCATCGCCAGGTTGAGCATCATTGTGCATTTCAAGCTCCATTGAGTCTGGATCAAAATGTCCCCATCTTTGCACACCCACTGGAACAAAAAGCTGTTCTACACGACCATAAAACGCGCCTTGAATAACTTCGTTCAAGTCGTTTGATCCTTTGCCAGCGGCGATCGACTCATGATAGTAATCGATCGCTTTTTGCTGATCTGCTTTAAATTGCGGCTCCACGATCGCCCAAGCTTCGGCATGAAGTTCCTGCGCCGATCGCTCTTTCGTGTTGTGTTGAATTCCTTCTTCCACGATGAAATTGTAGGTATTTGCCTCCTGATAAATCGGCAGCAAATAGTTTACGCCAGCTAGAACTAGCGGCGATCGTCGATCTCGGAAAAAGTCGTGCAGCGCTTTATCCACCAGGTGGAAATATTGCAGCAAATCTTCCTTGACGTTCTCGCGCTCGCCGCCCTGTCCGTGATAAGAACCCCCCGCTTGCAAAGCTGAACGACCCGCGCCCGCGCCCTGTCGCCGCTGTTCATCTTTCGATGTTTCGTCATACTGCAAGGCTTCATCCATGCTCTTTGGCATCCCTTCAATTTCGATTTCACGAGTCATGCCGTAGCGATTGCCTTCCAAAAGCCGCACATCGCGCTGACCAAGCGTGAGGATGTAAAAGCGGTCATCTCCGCTCAACAGTGGAATTAACGGCTTGAGATGAAAGCGATCGTTCACGACCACCAGTTCAATCATGTCGATCGGCACACGATAGAAGCGGAAGAATCCTTCTGAGATGAATAAAGCTAAATCTGCGTTTTGATCCTGCCAAAATTCATCTTTATCTAAATCGATTGCAGGTTGAAGAAATTCACTGATGTCAGCGGGGCGAAATTCATATTTCTCTAACTGTGCTTCCGCCTGCCGAATTAAATTTTTGAAGCGGACAGAATTTTGCCGAGTTTCTGCACCAATTTGCATGGTCGGCATATAGAGCGATACGCACAATCCTTGCGGCTGTTCGACAAGTTCTTTCAGCTCTTCAATCGAAAGAAAGCTCATATTATTAGGGGAAATTAAAGATAGGTGTAAAGTGGTTTCCCACTCAAAAATCGTAAAAATTTTTGCAAGCCGAAGCCCCTGTCAAATGGTAGAGAAAAGCTCGATCGTTGAGAAATCGCTATCCTACAAGCTGGTATGTTCCTCCTCGCTCTAATGCTCGTTGATAAGCAGGACGGGAGCGGATGCGATCGTAAAACCCCATTAGCTTGGTACGACTCGTATCTGACCCACCCCGCGCAACAGCTGCCTCAATCGGAAAGCTCATCTGAATATCAGCAGCAGTGAATTCATCTCCAGCAAACCAAAGGCTTTTCTCTAGTTCTGCTTCCAAGTAATTGAGGTGCTGCGTAATTTGAGGCAGGATGAACGTATCCTTAGTCCGTTTCGCGATCGCAACTGCGATCGGTTTGGCGAAAAATGGCATCGATTGTTGCTCGATGCGATCGAAGACCAGCTTGAGCAGCAGGGGAGGCATCGCTGAACCTTCGGCATAATGCAACCAATAGATGTAGCGCAATCGCTCTGGTGTGCCAAGTGGAGGTGCTAAACGTCCTTTCCCGTATTGTTCTACCAAGTACTCAATAATGGCTCCAGACTCTGCTAGCGTTAGTGTGCCATCTGTAATGACGGGCGATTTACCGAGTGGATGCACCTGACGTAAAGATGCGGGCGCTAGAAGCGTTTTAGGATCGCGTTGGTAATATTTGATGTCGTACTCTAGCTCCAGTTCTTCCAGTAGCCAGAGGATGCGCTGGGAGCGAGAATTATTTAAGTGGTGAACAATAATCATCCGAATCTGTCCTTCTAAGCCTGCCGAAATTCGCTAAACTTCCAAATCAGCAAAACTGATGCGCCTCGTAGAGCTTAGGATAAACTTTACAATTATCCCTCCCTCTAATGCAGGATTTCGCTACGTACCGAAGCGACCTGTCCCGATCGAGCAAAGCCCAGGACATGGCGGCGCAAGCTCGACAGGTTCAACAAGCGATCACAGCAGAGATTTGTCGACTGCAAGCACAGGGATTGACCTATCTGCAACGACAGCAGCAAGCACTCGATACCATTCGTGTCTAGCAATTGATGCGAGATCGCTCCTGCACCCGGCTGAGTTTGCCGCTTTTATGCAGGAGATGTAATTAATTGCTCGGCGATTACAGGTACTAGCAACTCCTGTACGGCTAACTGACCTCGAAGCAATTCAACAAGATGCGGTAGAGACGAATGCAGAAGTATACACTTTGTATGTATCCCTCTTTCATCCCCTTAATCTGATTTTTCGGGGTTCCCTAGAGTCTCTGATCTAGACCGATTCTAAATACTGATCATCAAGCAAAAATCCGCCTCTAACAAACCGAACTGCCCAATATCCGCCGGGTCGTCGATCGAGAATTGCCCCTTCGTCCCCCACTTGTAAAAGATCTGCCGGACGCAGCATCGGCATCGGATCAGCAGTTTTCAGATAGGGCGGTAGGGAAATAAGACGAACTTTTTCACCGATCGAGAATTCTTTCATAGCGTTTAACTGCGACTTTAGCTTTTACTCTACCGCTTTATCCAATCCAAGTTTTTTGTTCCGCAACTGAGAACTTCGGATTAGGATTGAAAGCGATCGCTATTTTCGCAACCGATGAAAGATGATTTGCTGCGCCGAGAGCAGGCGTTTCATGACCAATGGGCAAGCACGATCGATGTCGATGGTATTCGGGTATCCGATTATTTTGAAGCGTGTACGGCTCCCGAAAATCGCTTTATTCTCAGACAACTTGGCGATGTGCAGGGGAAATTGCTGCTTGATCTCGGTTGTGGTGCGGGTGAAAATAGCGTGTATTTTGCTCAACTGGGGGCGCGGTGCGTGGCGGCGGATTATTCGCCTGGAATGGTGGATGTGGCGCTTCAGTTGGCAGAGCGAAATGGTGTGCAAATCGAAGGGCGGGTGGTGAATGCGATGTCGATCGACATTCCTGATAATACGTTCGATATTGTTTACGCCTCGAATCTACTGCATCACATTCCTGATCCGAAAATTACGCTGCGGGAGATGCACCGCATTCTCAAACCTGGTGGTAAAGCCTGTTTTTGGGATCCGCTGCGGCATAATCCAGTGATCAATGTCTATCGACGCATTGCAACGGAAGTGCGGACGGAAGATGAAACACCTTTGGATATTGAAATTGTTAGCTTTATTCGATCGCTCTATTCTCAAACGAATTACGATACTTTCTGGATTGCGACGCTTTGGATTTTTTTGCAGTTTTATCTAATCGAGCGGGTAAATCCGAACGAAGAACGCTATTGGAAAAAAATCATTCTCGAACAAGCGCGATTAGAAAAAACGTATTTGCAGTTAGAAAAGCTCGATCGAGGACTAAAAAGACTTCCACTCATGAAGCGAATGGCTTGGAATTTAGCAGTAGTTGCGACGAAATAATTCCAAATTCAGATAAGATTGACGATCAGTTTACGGGCGGAGAAGCTCATGCGTGATCGAATTCGTCGATCGATATTGACCTACATCTTGTTGAGCGCGATCGCAATTTTGATGCTGATTCCGCTTGTCTGGCTTGTCAGTACTGCGTTTAAGTCACCGACCGAGGATCTGTTTCAATTTCCGCCTCAACTCATTCCACAACAGCCAACACTAGAAAATTTTGTCACCGTTTGGCAGAGTAATCCGTTTGGGCGATATCTATTTAACAGTACGTTAGTCTCAGTATTAACGGTTGTGTTGAATTTAGTATTCTGCTCTCTGGCGGCTTATCCGTTAGCGAGATTGAACTTTGCAGGTCGAGAAATTATTTTTAGTGCGATCGTATCCACGATTCTAATTCCATTCCAGATCGTGATGATTCCGCTGTATGTCTTAGCAGTGCAGTTTGGATTGCGAAATAGCTATCTTGGGATTATTTTTCCTGCGATCGCATCTGCATTTGGGATTTTTCTCCTCAGACAAGCCTTTCAAGGTGTGCCGAAAGAACTCGAAGAAGCGGCAAGAATGGATGGTTGCTCAGAACTGGGAATCTGGTGGTACGTGATGATTCCGTCGATTCGCCCTGCTTTAGTGACTCTGGCAATTTTCGTCTTTATCGGCTCTTGGAGCGATTTTCTGTGGCCGCTTTTGGTTCTCGATCGACCGGAATTATTCACTCTGCCGCTCGGTGTTGCCAACTTAGCTGGAACCTTTACACTCGATTGGCGATTGATTGCAGCCGGATCAGTGATCTCGATCGTGCCAATTTTGCTATTTTTCCTGGTGATGCAGCGCTACATCGTTCCAACAGAAGCAGGAAGCGGAGTGAAGGGCTGATAGTTTTGATCAAAACAGTTTGATATACAATAGTAGTACTTAAGTTGTGATTTGCCCGTGAAACTCGAAAACACTACTTCATTTGATACAAAAACTGCTGCAAAACAACCCTTTCTAGCCACAATGCGCGAACTTGCCACGACCTATCAAGCCTTCTGCGCTTATGACGAGGGGCACATCCGCGAAACAGGTTTAACTGCGCCACAATTCGATGTGATTTGCACGCTCGGCAACACCTCTGGGATGTTCATGAACCAACTTGCTGAGAAAACACTGGTCACGAAAGGAACCTTGACCGGAATCATCGATCGCTTAGAACAGAAGAATCTAGTGCGTCGAGAAGTTCCGCCGGAGAATCGTCGCTGTTTTCTGATCGTTCTTACGCCCGAAGGTGAGGAACTATTTGACAAAATCTTTCCCACTCACGTTGAGTATCTCAAACAGAAATTCGATCGCTTAACTCCAACTGAATTAGACGAAATCAAATCCGCATTACAGCGCTTGAAATCAATTTTTGTTGATTAATACGATCGCACTTTTTGAAACTCATAAGCGCCCAACAATGCGCCCCAAATCGGTTGTTGAGTTTCAGGATCAATCCCTTTGTCATAGCTCAAAAAGAGATCTGGCATTGCTTCAAAGCCGAGCGAAACCTGAATCATGCTGCCTTGAAGCGAGAACACACATCGTGTATCTAGTGGCGGTGTTGCAACGAAGTGGAATCCTTGAGCCAGTGGTTTTGTCGCGATTTGCAGCGTACAGCCTGGAAGCAGTTCGATCGCGTCATCGGTTAACCGATCGAGCAATTCCGGCTGCTGTCCGGCTCCTTTGACGCTGCTCGGATCTTTGAACTGATAGTACTGAACATTCAGCCCACCGTTCATTTCTTGCAACCGCAACAATCGCTGTCGATACGGCTGATCCAACTTCAACACATTCGATTGTTCAGCAAAAATTGTCAGGCTATCCTCAAAGAACCGCTTAACGGGTCGCTGCCACAGACGGAGATGAACAAACCACGCCGGGCTTTCTCTCGCCTGTTCTTGGTTATCAAATTCTCCCGCCATGTATTCCACTAAGGTTTGAAGCACTTTAGACTACTCGATCGCATTAGTTCTATCATCTTGCGAAGTTGCCCTTTGATCAAACGAATTTGCCTTGAGGATCGCTTTCAGCAATTTCAGGATCTCCTCAGCTTCAAACACCTGCCGAAATTCGCGCGACACATCAAACCGAACTTGAACTCGATCTCCCGATCGACGAATCTGACCTCTGCTAAATGTCCAAGTGTCCGCAACGGTGTAAGCCCCGAAGATTGTCTGCGGCTCTTGTGGGAAATGTCGATGATTCAAATAAGCTGCACAAATCAACTCACCGTAAAGCTGTGGAATGGGGTCAGTTCCTTCGATCGCTCTTTTCGCTTCAAACACTACAAAGAAAGGCGCTGTGATTCGAGAACCCGTCAATGTTCCTAAAACACCATCAGCGATTCCAGCAATTTCAAACTCAGGAAACTTAGCGGTTAAAGGAACCTCAGAAGCAGCGCGAATCGAATCTGTTTCAGCAAGAACCATCATCGGGTAGATTGCTCTTGCCCAAATCGTTGCTTCATTAATCGTCTGAGTTGGAATATTTCTTAGCTTCTCGGTAGTGAAGTGAAGCTGATTAAGTTCTAATTCAGTCAAAGACGGGGCTTGGTCTAACAGCGTTTGCCAAATTGAAGATGCTTCCTCGGTCAAGTCTACGACTGAGGCAAGATCCTCATAAGTCAGCTTACCGATCGTAAAACTCAGCATTGCCAATCTCTAAATCGCAGTTTGTGAAACTATCTGTAATCTACGGGACTGACGGGGCTCGAACCCGCAACTTCCGCCGTGACAGGGCGGTGCTCTAACCAATTGAACTACAGTCCCAGATTTGTTTTCGCCCTGTTTTCCAGCGCGATCTATATCTTGCAGGGTTTAGTGGAATTTGTCAAATAAATCACGAAGATTTTTTCAGAAAAGAAGTTTGATCCCCGCAAAAATCTCTGCCCAGATCCTGAATTCCCTTGTTATCACTGAAGTAGAAAGATTGACGTATGCTAGGCGGGCAGATGAAAGAAATCAAAATCGGGCGGCATCCAGCAATCAAAATCGCGCTGGTTTCGGCAGTTCTTACTGCGATTGCAGGAACAGTCTTACTCAAACTTTTTCCGATCGAAATTTCGATCTCGTCTGGGACTCCTAGTTCAGTGCCGATCGTCAAAACCGCAAATTCTCCACCCGCTGAATCCGTCGCCCCGCCGAAAGTTGAAAAACCCGATGCGACTGCGATCGCGCTAAAGCAGGGAAATTTGCGAATTCGCAATCGATCGGATCATTCTGTCCGCGTAGCACTTCTTGCTCGTCAACCGAAAGACACAAGCGCGAAATCTGGTGAACCCCAGAAAGGTTTTGCGCTTCCGGCTCACTGGGATTTTGCGCCTCAAGAAGGCAGCGATTCTGGCTTACTGGTCGCGTTGCCGAGTCGATCAATTCAACTCAAACGGGGCGATGTCGTGGTTGCCTTCGCTCAGGATGGCTCACAGCGCTATTGGGGCCCGTTTGTAGTGGGAGAAACGGATCGACCTGATTGGAATGCTCAAGCGGGAGAATGGGAACTGATCCTGGACAATTAGACCCGATATAGACTCATTACCTCAGACAAAGGCAACCGAGACTGAGCCACGATCGACAACTCCGAAGCATGACCCCGATCCAAATGCTCCGAAGCCGCACAGCCAATCATCGCCGCATTATCTGTACAGAACTTCATCGGTGGAAACAGGACTTTAATCTGATATGGTTCTGCGGCAATTTTTAGCTGTTCCCGCAATCCCCGATTTGCCGCGACACCGCCCCCAACCGCGATCGTATCTAATCCATAATTTCGTGCACAAGCGATCGCCCGTTTCGTCAATGCTCGAACAACGGTCGCTTGAAAACTTGCGGCAAGATCTGCGATCGGTAAAGGCTCCCCAGTTGCTTCTAGTTTCTGAGTTAGGCGCAACACTGCCGTTTTCAGCCCGCTAAAACTCGAATCGTAGGGATGGAATCCGCCTTCAGGCAGCGAAATCTGACCTTCAGGCAGCGGAAACGCCTTTGGATTGCCTTGAGCCGCTAGTTGATCGATCATCGGCCCGCCCGGATAGCCCAGCTTTAACAACCGAGCCACTTTATCAAACGCTTCTCCAGCAGCATCATCGCGCGTTTGACCTAGCACTTCATACTGCCCGCACGCCTTGACATAAATCAAACTCGTATGACCCCCAGACACCAGCAAACAGAGAAACGGCGGCTCTAAATCCGGATCGCTCAAGTACGAAGCGTAAATGTGCCCCTCCAAATGATGAACCCCGATAAACGGCTTCTCATGCACGATCGCTAAAGTCTTCGCCGCAGTCAATCCCACCAAGAGCGCCCCGACTAATCCCGGCGTGCAAGTCCCCGCAATCCCGTCAATCTCCGACCAACTCAAACCGGATTCTGTAAAGCATTGGGCGATCGCGTGATTCACAATCTCGACGTGCTGACGCGACGCCACTTCGGGCACGACCCCGCCATATTTCTGATGGATCGCGATTTGGGACGATACAACACTGCTTAGAATGTGACGATTTTTTACGATCGCCACCGCAGTTTCGTCACAACTTGTTTCAATAGCTAAGACCGTTGCCATTTGCTGGTAGGTTTTGGGAGTAGGTGACTATTACAGTCGCTCGAATCAGAGTGAGCTAGGCTGGTTCTCTAGTTTAGCGCCCCACTCGATTCCCACCCGTTTGTGCAAAAAATCAACGTTTTTTACACAATCTTCCTTGTAATCCGTAAATTAAAGGGAAACAATTCCATGCAACGATTGTTTGCTCTGGTTATTGCCATTTTTCTAGGGTTTGGCTTTTTCGCACCGCAGCCAGCCCACGCCTATAATCTGACTCCTTGCAGCGAAAACGAAGTGTTTGCACAACGAATCCAAGATTCGGCAAATGCAACCGCTCGTCGTCGCTTGGAGCTTTACTCGCAGGCAGGTTTACTCTGCGGTAAAGACGATGGACTACCGCACTTGATCACCGATGGCAACCTCAAGCACGCCGGAGAATTCACGATTCCGGGTCTACTGTTTTTGTACATTGCAGGCTGGATCGGCTACTCTGGTCGGTCTTACCTCAATGCTGCTAAGAAATCAGGAAATCCTGAACAAAAGGAAATCATCATCGATGTGCCGATGGCGATCGGTTGTATCCTGCCTGCATTGCTGTGGCCCTTGCTTTCGCTTCAGGAACTCCTTGCGGGTAAGCTGATCGAACGCGACGATCGCATTCCAGTGGGTGCCGACTCACTCATGCTGAATCGGACTGACAAGAGCAAAGTGCCCTCGCAGTCCCGTTAAACTTCAAACTCGCGGTTTCTTTGCCTGACGCTTTGCGGTGATCTAAACCTGCGATCTCACAAAGTTCGCTCTGTAAACTGCGAGTTCGATCGAAAAAGTCATCGATGCTCAAATCTGGAGATGATTCATGCAACTCAACTACTTCTTGAGATACCTTTCCTTGAACGCGGTGTTAGCCGTTGTTAGCGTCAGCGTTGCATTTTCAGCGTTTATGCTAATCAACTGGGTTGCGCCAGATTTACTGTTCTTGGCGCAGTAAATTCTTGTGGGCAGTAGGACATCTTACTAGAGCGCTCAGCTTGTACTCTAGAAGGGTGTCCTACTGCCCATTCTCATATGAATCCCGAACCCGAAATTCGGCGACTGCTAGATGTAATGCCTGCATCAGGTCGCATGTTTGTGAAGTTAGTCAGTAAACCCGATCAACGATTAGTGATCGACGCTCCCGCACCGCTACCGTGGATGAGCGATCGACCGATCTATATTAATTTCGATCTCTGGAGTCGATTGTCTCGACCGCAACGAGATTTATTAATCTTACGAACCGTAAGCTGGAGCATTAATATCAAGTGGTTTCAACCTTCCCCGATGTTGGGATTAACCGTATTAGGCGCGATCGGGCTTGGAGTGGAACTAGCACAGCAAGATTTTGTTGGAATTGCCGCTGCGAGTGGATTAAGCGCGATCGCACTCTTCCAAATTTGGCGCAGCAATAAAAGCTCTCGTGTGGAGCTTGAAGCCGATGAGAAAGCGCTGAAGATTGCTCAACGACGCGGATATACGGAAACTGATGCAGCGAGAGCATTAAGTAGCGCGATCGAGTCCGTAGCGCAAAATGAAGGGCGAATGTTGAGCTTTGTCGAACTATTGCGCTGTCAGGCGCTAAAAGCGATCGGCGGACTGTCTCCGGTTGGAATTCCCGACGAATTGAGGCGCGAATAGATGCCATACAGTAAATTTACGCTGAGTAGAGCCGTAGAAGATTTTCAGTTATCGATCGTAGAAGGGGGGCGATTTTTTCCAGAAGTCCCACCTGTTACACCGAGCGCTTTGCTGCAAGAGACGCTAAAAGAAACCTTGCCTTGGGCGATCGCAGTCAGTAGCGAAAAAGCTCGATCCGAAGGCATTCTCAATCCTGTTTTATTAGAAGTCAAACGTCAGCTTCAAGGCAGAATCAGCGTTTTTTCGGGCGAGGAATTCAATGTTGCGCCAGAGGCAGAATTGGCGGGATACGTGGATTTTCTGATTAGTCGATCGCCAGAGCAGTTATTTATTAAAGCGCCCGTGATCGTCATTGTTGAAGCCAAAAAAGAAGATCTCAAACCCGGACTTGGACAGTGTTTGGCCGAAATGGTTGCGGCTCAACGATTCAATCAACAGAAAAAAGTGCTGATTCCAACGATTTACGGAACGGTAAGCAGTGGCTCACAGTGGCGCTTTCTCAAACTTGAGGGGCAGACGGTGACGATCGACTTAAGCGATTATGCGCTCCCTCCGATCGAGCCAGTTTTGAGCCTTTTAGTTTGGATGGCCAGTGACGGCTGAGTGTTTTACCAAATCGGCGGGAAATCTATCAATACAAACCCACCGGAAAATTAAAGGCTTTACAGTTGAGCGCGTGAATTTACGGAATGTTCCGAATTCGAGTTTCCCGGATACGATGGGTATTGTTGCGAAAATGACGGACAATCGCGCCGTGAGTGACCCACGATCGCAGGGAAGTGTACCTAATATGGCTCAAATGGCAACCCAAACTCCCCCCGTTCGGAGCGTCGATGTCAAGCTTGATGTCGAACTGCGAAAAGTCTTCAAAGTGTACAACGGTGAACCCGCAGTACGCGGAATTGATTTGGGAATTCGACGCGGTGAGTTCTTTAGTATTTTGGGCCCTTCCGGCTGTGGTAAAACAACGACGCTGCGAATGATTGCTGGATTTGAGCAGCCCTCAGCAGGCGATATCTTAATTCGCGATCGCTCAATGCTGAATGTTCCACCTTATAAACGTCCCGCGAATACAGTGTTTCAAAGCTATGCGCTGTTCGGACATATGACCGTGTGGGAAAACATTGCATTCGGGTTAAAGATTCAGAAATGTTCTCGATCGGAGACACAAGATCGGGTGCGAGATGCCTTGAAGTTAGTCAAGCTGGAGCATCTTGCAAATCGATTTCCGACTCAGCTTTCGGGCGGTCAGCAGCAACGGGTCGCAGTTGCACGCGCATTGGTCAACCGCCCGGCGGTATTGCTGCTCGATGAACCGTTGGGAGCATTGGATCTGAAATTGCGAAAGGAAATGCAGGTAGAACTCTCGACCTTACACCGAGAGTTGGGAATTACCTTTGTGTTGGTGACACACGATCAAGAAGAAGCGCTGTCATTGTCCGATCGCATTGCCGTGATGAATTTGGGCAAAGTCGAACAGACTGGAACACCAGAGCAAATCTATGATCGACCTCAAACGCCTTTTGTTGCAGACTTCATCGGAGAAACGAATCTACTGCGCGGCAAGATTGAAGGCGCACATCCCCAAACGCTTTGGATCAGAACTGAAACCGGAATCAAAGTAACGGTACAGCAGAGCAATACAGCGAATCCACTCACATCAGGTTGGGTAATGGTGAGTGTGCGCCCTGAAAAGATTCAGATTTCTTCAGCTCTACCCGCTGATTCAATGAACTGCTTTGAAGGTCGATTGCAAGATGTGATGTTTTTGGGAACGCACGTGCATTGTTTAGTGCAGTTGAAATCGGGCGATCGCATTACAGTCCGTCAATCTACAGCATCCGAAATTCCTTCTGCAAACACTCCAGTCTATGTGCATTGGAATGCTGCGGATAGTTTAGCTTTACCCGAATCGTGGGAGGCGTAAATGTCATATTCTCGCCGTCGATTCTTAAAAACTACTGCTGCGGGGCTGTCTGGGTTTGCGCTGTCTAGCTGTGGTTGGACACTCGCGAAAGTTCAAACCGACCGCGCGATCGCAACTTCATCTGATGAACTGCATATCTATACTTGGGCGAACTATATTGATCAAGACCTGATTGATGCGTTTCACACCAAAACTGGAATCAAAGTTACTTTCGATGTGTTTGATTCCAATGAAACGATGTTAGCGACCTTCCAAGCAGGCAAGGCAGGTATCTATAGCATTATCTATCCTTCTGACTATAAAGTGACTCAGATGATCAAGCTTGGCTATCTGAGCGAATTAGATCATTTACGTCTAGAAAGCTTACGCAATCTACTACCCCGATTCCAGCAGACTGTTCACGATCCGGGAAATCGCTACAGTGTTCCGGTGAGTTGGGGAACGACCGGACTACTTTACAACTCTGAAAAGATTACAAATGCTCCGACAGATTGGAACTATCTTTGGGAGAACAAAGACAAGCTGAATCGCCGCATTACTTTGATGAATGATGTGCGTGAAGTGCTAGGCGCAACGCTAAGATCGCTCGGTTATTCCTACAATTCCAAAGATCCTGCAGAACTCAAAAAAGCCTACGATCGCTTACAAGAACTGAAACCTGCGATCGCGACTTTTACAACTGATGCTTGGCGTGATCAACTCTTAGCAGGAGATCTGTCGATATCAATGGTTTACTCTTCGGATGCAGTTCTTGCCATCACTCAAAACCCGAAACTAAACTATGTGATTCCTGCCAGTGGAACTTCTGTTTGGAGTGACACGATGGTCATTCCAAAAACGGCTCCGAATCCTGATGCCGCCTACGCTTGGCTTGAATTCATGCTTCAACCTGAAGTGGCTGCAAAAGTGACAGAGCGATTGTCTTTCGCAACCACCAATCAATCTGCGATCGCGAAACTTCCTCAAGCTTTGCAGTCGAACACTAGCTTATTTCCATCGATGGCAACGATCGATAAATCCGAGCCAATTTTGCCAATGGAGCGTGATGTTTTGGAGAACTACGATCGTTATTGGACAAAGCTGACCAGTAGTTGATTTCTGTTTGGCTATTGAGTCTGAAGTAGCTTGCTCGATTCGATCGCGCTTTTCCAAGTCTCTAGCGTGATGCTAAGTGCTTTTTCTAAATGGCAAAGCGTATCTAAGAGTTCAATCCTCGTAGGGAGATGGAAAACTTTAGGATGAATTTCTCTAGATTGACATCATAGAGAGTAGAGAAATTTGTGTTAATTCCCTAGATTCTATTAATTTATCTGTACTAATAGGGAGAATGGGAAAACTAGAAAGAGTAGCTAAATTCCCTTATCTAATAGAGTTCCTAGCTACTTTAACAAAATCGGGATGATAGGATTTGAACCTACGACCCCCTCGTCCCGAACGAGGTGCGCTACCAAGCTGCGCTACATCCCGCAAAGCTCTTTTTGCAATGCGTATTTCATCATAACCCAAGTTTGCGTTTGAGTCGAGAGATTTGCTCAAAATCCTAGACTTGTTAAGTATAGGCTGTCCAACTTAAAATAGAACACGCAAAACGCGATCGCACAAAGGTAAAAAAGTGGTTGTCAAACCGGAATGGCTACGGGTTAAGGCTCCTCAGTGGGAACGGGTTGGAAGTGTTAAAGAAGTTCTGCGAGATTTAACGCTCAGTACGGTGTGTGAAGAGGCATCTTGCCCGAACATTGGAGAGTGCTTTAACAATGGAACAGCGACATTTTTGATCATGGGCCCGGCTTGTACACGGGCTTGTCCTTATTGCGATATCGATTTTGAGAAGAAACCGCAGCCGCTTGATTCGACCGAGCCAACTCGATTGGCGGAAGCGGTGCGACGAATGCGATTGAATCATGTTGTAGTGACTTCGGTGAATCGGGATGACTTGCCGGATGGAGGCGCATCGCAATTTGTTCGGTGTATTGAGGAGATTCGAGCCGTTTCGCCGAAGACGACGATCGAGGTTTTGATTCCCGATTTGTGTGGTGATTGGGACGCGCTAAAAATTATTTTGAGTGCCTCGCCTGAAGTTCTCAATCACAATACGGAGACGATTCCACGCTTATATCGGCGCGTTCGTCCGCAGGGGGATTATGCTCGATCGCTCTCATTGCTCAAACAGGTTCAGACAATCAACCCAAGCGTTTATACCAAGTCTGGAATCATGGTGGGGCTGGGTGAAACGGATGCAGAGGTGCGATCGACGATGCAGGATTTGAGGGCGGCGAACTGCGATATTTTGACGATCGGGCAGTATCTTCAGCCGAGTCAGAAGCATCTAGACGTGAAGGATTTTGTTACGCCGGAACAGTTTGATGCTTGGCGCGAGTATGGAGAGTCGATCGGCTTTTTGCAGGTGGTTTCGACTCCGCTGACCCGAAGTTCGTATCATGCTGAACAAGTTCAGGCATTGATGGAACAGTATCCCAGATGAAGATTTCAGTAATCGGGGCGGGGGCTTGGGGGTCAACGCTGGCGGAATTGGTGCGGGAAAATGGGCATCAGATAGCGGTGTGGTCACGGCGAAGTGAGAAATCGCTAGATGAAACGATCTCCGATTCTGATTTGCTAATTTCTGCGGTTTCGATGAAGGGTGTTCGATCGGTGATTGAACAAATGACGATCGCAGTTCCAACAATTGTCACCGCAACGAAAGGCTTAGATTCTGAGTCGGGGAGTGAAACGGCTTTACCGTTGTTGCCATCGCAGGTCTGGCAGGCTGCATTTCCAGAAAGCTCGATCGCGGTTTTGTCAGGCCCAAATTTATCAAAAGAGATTCAACAAGGTTTACCCGCTGCAAGTGTTGTGGCACATCAGGATCAAACGGTTGCTGATCGGGTTCAGCAGGCTTTTTCGTCTTCTCGATTTCGGGTGTATACCAATGCTGATCCGCTTGGGGTCGAATTGGGTGGAACGTTAAAAAATGTGATTGCGATCTCCGTTGGGGCCTGTGACGGGTTGCAGCTTGGAACGAACGCAAAATCGGCATTGGTGACGCGCGGACTGGCTGAGATGATTCGGCTGGGGACGTATTGGGGCGCGAAACCGGAGACGTTTTATGGATTGTCGGGATTAGGGGATTTGTTGGCGACTTGTAGTAGTTCGCTGAGTCGAAATTATCAAGTTGGATATGGATTAGCGCAAGGGAAAACGCTGTCTGAGATTTTGGCGACGCTGGAAGGGACGGCAGAAGGGATTAATACGACGCAGGTTTTGGTGAGATTGGCGCGGGAGCAAGGGATTTCGATGCCGATTTCGGCACAAGTCGATCGATTATTGCGCGGAGAGATTACTCCTCGATCGGCAGTCGGGGAACTGATGCAGCGCGATAGTAAACCGGAGAGCGTTTGATTAGATTGTGGAGTCGCTTCGGTCGATCGCGCTAAGATTTAAAGGCGCTCAAGAGTAGTACTGTATTTGCGGCGATCGATAACATTAAAATAATTTCTGCTAATTTCGGAATCTGCTTGGTAAATTGGACAATAGTACAACTTCCCCCATTGATCGAGCGGAAATTCTTTATGCTGAAAAAGAATCAATCAGTTTTTGCTTTTTTTCTGAGCGGCTTTCTCGTCTGTTCTGCTCCGCTCAGTTCGATCGAAGTTGTCCGGGCGCAGTCCTCTCCTCAGCAAGAACTCACCCAACTGAAGCAAGAACAACAAGTGCGATCGCAAGTCGAAACCGAAATCGATCGCGCGTTGACTCGTTCGAGCCTGCTGCTCAATATTGCGCTGATTACGTTAACCGTGTTTCCGATCGCGCTGCTGGTCGCACTGTGGAAATTTCGCCGGATTATTATTCGAGAAATTGTCGATCGAGGGTTAGAACAGCTTCAGCATTTATCCGAAGTGGAACATCAATTGCAGGATGTTCAGCAAGAAGCGGAACGCAAAATCCAGCAGTCTCGTGATGTGATTGACCAACTCGAACGCGAAGTGCAAGAATTACAGCGCAGAATTTCAGAAGATGCTGAAAGTCTAACGGGGTTAACCTCTCAGCTCTCGCAATCACAATCGGAACTGTTAGCCGGACTCGAAACACAAGTTAATTTGTCGAAACGGGAATTAGAAAAGCTTTCCTCGGATTTCGTCGTGCATCTTTCAATGCTGAAAACCGATGCGGATCAACAGAATGCGATCGCAGGAGATAGATTCAGCGATTTGCATAACCAACTGATGGCACAGTTAGACGGAATCGAAGCATTTGCAACTCAGCAACAACAGTTAACTGAAGAACATTTGACCCGAACTCGCGGTGCAGCGGAGCTATCGCAAACTTCATTTGCCGCGCATCTGGATGAGCTACAATCTGACACGCAACACCAACGCGATCAGATGTTACAACGTTTAGCGCAATTCGAGCAGGACTATGTAAATCAACTCACCGAAGCGCAAACCGATACAGACGATCGACGCAATCAACTTGCTGAAGATCTTCGTCATCTCAAAACAGAATTTGCAGCACAGCTTTCTGTATTTCATCTGGATACACAACAGCAACGCGATCAAGTTCGCCAACGAATCGAGCAATTAGAAATTAATCTTTCGGGAACAGCGGCAGAAGTACGATCGCAATTAGAGCAGCATCAAAAACAAGCGCAAGACAGCATTACTCACAAAGAAACAGAAGTGCGATCGAGTCTAGATCAACGTCAAAAACAGGCGGCGGAAAATCTCGATCGAAAAGAAGCAGAAGTGCTTTCTCAGTTCTCAGTGTTGGAATCGACTACGCTTCAAGGTCGAACCAACTTCCTCGATAAGCTACGACTGTTAGAATCCGACGCGGTGCAACAGAAACAAGCGATTTTCAATAAGCTTCAGCACTTAGAGATCGAGTTTGTTTCTCAGCTTTCAGGACTGCGTGAACAGGCACAAAATCGCCGCCCCGAACCCGCTGAAACTCCGGTCATTCAGCAAAATTTGGAATTTCAGGAAGCTGAAGATTTGTTTAAATCGGGTCAATACAAAGACGCGATCGCTTCTTACGATCGAGCGATTCAACACCAATCGCATAATCCTGAACTTTGGCTTAGACGCGGATTGGCACTGGGGCGATTGAAACAATACAAAGACGCGATCGCTTCTTACGATCGAGCGATTCAACTCGATCCCAATTATTCTGAAGCGTGGTGCGATCGCGGTGTAGCATTGGGCAAATTGCAGCGACACGAAGAAGCGTTTCGATCGTTTGATCAAGCCGTTGAGATTCGCCCCGACGACTCGATCGCTTGGCTCAATCGCGGATTAGCACTGCAAATGTTGGGTCGTTATTCAGAAGCATTAGCCTCGTTTGATGAAGCGCTGAAATTAAACTCAGAAGCGTACAAAGTTTGGAACTATCGCGGATATTTGTTGGTTCAGTTAGAACGCGATCGCGATGCCTTAGAAAGCTTTGATTTCGCGATAGACATTCAGCCGAAATATGCGCCCGCTTATTACAACAAGGCGATTTGCTACTCGCTTCAGGGGCATACCCAAGCCGCGATCGAGAATCTAGAAGAAGCAATTCGGCTGAATCCTCGTTTTCGCGATGATGCCAAAAGTGACCCGGAATTCGAGCAGATTATGAGCGATCGACGCTTCCGGCAACTGGTCGAACATTAATTCAGTCTCGCCCTTCTGATAGAGTCCACGGCTGCATCTACTATTGGAAACTAAATGTAAAAGCGACAACCTTACTCTTATGAATCAAGCAAAATTATGGGCTGGTTTGATTGGAACATTAGTGCTGTATTGGATTTTGGTGAATGTTCTGATCTAGGATAGCGATCAGTGCAATCAAGGCTGAGTACAAATGTCTCTTCAAGTTTTTGGAATTCCCACCTGTGGAACTTGTAAAAAAGCGTTTCAGTGGTTGAATAATCACTCGATCGCTTACGAATTCATTAACACCAAAGACCATCCGCCTGCCAAAACTGAAATCAAAAATTGGGTTTCAATCTTGGGAGCAAAACCGATGCGAAATACGTCGGGGCAGTCTTATCGCGCTTTAGGCGAAGAAAAGCAAACTTGGACAGATGCCCAATGGATCGATGCGTTTGCAGACGATGCGATGTTGCTCAAGCGTCCCTTGTTTGTAAAAGATGGAACGGCTGTGTTTGTTGGATTTAGAGAAGATGTACTCCAGCAAGTCTTGAAATAAAACGGAGAGTTCACTATGATTACACGCGCTAGAAACGTTTTGGGAGGCGAACTACAAAACTGCTGCACTTCACCGATGACCGGATATTACCGCGACGGATTTTGTAGCACTGGAGCCGGAGATGTGGGAGTTCATGTCGTCTGCGCCCAACTCACCGAGGAATTTTTGCAATTCACCAAATTACATGGAAATGATCTCAGCACGCCGATGCCGCTGTATGATTTTCCAGGACTCAAACCCGGCGATCGCTGGTGTCTTTGTGCTGCTCGCTGGAAAGAAGCGTTAGATGCGGGGGTCGCGCCTCCGGTCGTTCTCACCTCTACTCATGCCGCAACGCTCGAATATGTCTCACTGAGTGACTTAAAGCAACACGCAGTAAACGAGTAGCATTTGTCTTTTTAAGTCATGTTGAAAAAATAGTCTAACGCAGTATCCTTAAGTACTTTGTGACCTCATGTGTCATCTAGTCTTAGGGAGATGTTCGGTTATGGTTTTACCTGGAGTTTGCCAAGCTGCCGCCGCAGGAATGGCAGCACTGCAACTGTTTTACAGCACTTCAACCGGATTGTGGAAGTCTACAGGCTGGTGGAATGCTGCGAATGCCCTCGAAACCACGATCGATTATTCGCGCATGACCAATCAGCCCACCTACCATCACGTCATCGCAAACACTTACGAGAAGCAGAAATCGACGCGATTTACCGAAGCGGATGTGTACGATGACCAAGGCTGGTGGGCGCTAAGTTGGATTAAGGCATACGATTTGACGGGTGACACTCGCTATCTCAAAACCGCGAAAAGCATCTTCAAGGACATGACCAAAGGCTGGGATTCAAAATGCGGTGGCGGGATGTGGTGGCAAAAAGATCGTCAGTATAAAAACGCAATCACAAATGAGCTATTTTTTACAGTTGCGATCCGGTTGCATCAGCGCACCGTGAATGATTACGGTAAAGGAAGTTACCTCGACTGGTCGAAGCGCGGCTGGAACTGGATCAAACGATCGGGCATGATCAACAGCAAAAACTTAGTCAATGATGGGCTCAACGATCGCTGTCGCAACAATGGACAGCCGACCTGGACTTACAATCAAGGTGTAGTCATTGGTGGATTGGTGGATCTGTACAACAGTACGAAAGATAGTTCGTATCTGAAACAAGCGAATGCGATCGCGAATGCAACAATCCAGCACCTTTCCAAAGATGGGGTTTTGCGCGAAGTTTGTGAACCTAACTGCGGCAGTGATGGACCACAGTTCAAAGGAATTTTTATTCGCAATCTGGCTTACCTGCACCAAACTGCACCCAATCCGCGCTATAAAGCGTTTATCGTGAAGAATGCGACTTCGGTTTGGGCAAATAGCCGCAACGATCGACATCAGTTTGGGTTGAGTTGGGCGAATCAGTTTGATAGTGCAGATGCTGCTCGTCAGAGTGCCGCGATCGATGCGCTAAATGCTTCGATTCCGTTCGGTTCTGCTTGTTCTAAGAAAGTCAGCGACAGTACGACGATCACGCATCCATTGTTCTCGTCGTTGCCCAGTCAAAATACCCAAATCAAGCTTTTTAATCTGTCATTCCGCCCTGAAGAGCATCAAGACGAAGTGCAAGGGTTGATGTCTTTTCTTGCGGTTGAGAGATCGCTGAAATAGAATACCGACACATGAGGTTGTGATTTGAAATGCGATCGCTTTATTTTTTGCTTCCTGGAACTGGAAAACGTTTCGCTTGCGGGGGCTTGTGGGCGGAATTAAAAGCCTTTGAACTGGCAAAACAGATTTGTTCAGCGGAAGTCGTCACTTATCGACAGCGTGAGAAAGATACTTTGTTTCTCGATGATGTGCTTCAGCAAACAGACTTGAGCAATATTATCTTTGTGATGAGTTGGGGGTTTGATGTTGCGAAGTTAGCGAAGCGATTAAAAAGCCACAATGCGATCTATCATGCTCACAGTTCAGGCTATGGTTTTACGCTTCCTTCTAGCGTTCCGATTATTACTGTAAGCCGCAACACATTAGGATATTGGGGGCAACTTTCTCCCAGTTCGCTGATCTACTATCTACCTAATCAAATTTCTGATGAATTTAGTGTTTTAGATCTCGATCGCGATATTGATGTTTTGATTCACACGCGCAAATCCTCAGAGTATTTGCTTGATCAATTAATTCCGGCACTTCAGCAGCGTTGCAAAGTTGAAGTGATCAATACTTACGTTGACAGTCTTTCAATCTTGTTCAATCGCACCAAAGTTTATTTATACGATTCTGCCGAGTATTGGGCACAACAGCGTGTGAGTGAAGGTTTTGGACTGCAACCAATGGAAGCAATGGCGTGTGGTTGTCAAGTTTTTTCGAGCGTGAATGGGGGACTGTCTGACTATTTAGATCCGGGGTTTAATTGTCACAAAATCGCGGGTTATTCGACCGAATATGATGTGCAGCGGATTTTGAAAGCGATCGCAAATCCAGTTCCGCCCTTACCCGCGAGTTTTTTTGATGAATATCGATCGCTGAATATCCTGCATCGATTGAATGTGATTTTACAAGAAGTGAATGAGTTTTTTGATCACAAACAAACGTATCCCGCTACGATCGCGCCATTGACACGATCGCGTTTAGCCCAGCTTGCGATCAAACGCATCGTCGCGAAAGTGCAGAAAAAGCTTGATTCGCGTTGAATCGAGCAATCCTCGATATAATGGGCAAATAATTTGCCGATCGTATTGGATATATGACGCTACTCACAGTTTTAAGAGCCATTTGGATGTTTTCGGCGGTCGGAATCGTCGTTCTCGTCCTGCTGCACAGTCCGAAAGGCGATGGTTTAAGTGGTTTGGGCGGTCAAGCTCAACTGTTCACCAGCACCAAGAGCGCAGAAACAACGCTAAATCGCGCGACTTGGCTTTTCACGATTCTATTCATGGGAATCACGGTGATTTTCAGTGCTGGATGGCTCGGCCGCTAGGATTTCGACGGGTTAGAACGCATACGAGCGCATACCTGCGTAGCGGAGCTATCGTGCTTTTCGCGATCGTATGCGTTTTGTTTTGGGCAATTTCTACCCGCGCTTTGCCTGCTCCTCGAATTCATCCACTGCCCGCGCTTTTAGCACAATGGAATCATTCATCCGGCGATTACTTCGATCAAGTGCGAAAAACGGAACCCGAATATCTGATTTGGTCGCGTTTTCCAGTGAAAGTTTACGTTCAACCTGCTGATCTGCGTAGTCAGACTTGGGTGAATCTGATGACGCAAGCGGTAAATGAGTGGAAAGCTTACTTTCCGTTGGAATTGGTCGATCGTAGAGACAGCGCAGATATTTTTATCGATCGTGCTTCGATTCCGATTCGATTTCCGCCGACTGAGCGCGTTCGATTTGCTGACACTCGCTTTGAGCTTTACCAACAAGAATCCGTTTTGCGGCATCTTGTCACGATTCGGATTCAGCCCAATCGCCCGGATCTCTCGCTGCTTGCCGCTGCCCGCCATGAGCTTGGTCACGCTTTAGGCATCTGGGGACATAGCCCGCTTGAAACCGACGTGATGTATTTTTCCCAAGTCCGCACGCCGCCGCCGATTTCCGCAAGAGATGTCAATACCTTAAAACGGGTGTATGAACAACCCACCCGCTTAGGTTGGTAAGAAATTAGCCTTTGTCTACTTTGCTCTCGATCTCTTGCTGCACCGCTTCTGGAACAGGGCTGAGAAAGTTGTATCCCGTCTTTTCTTCAAGCTGATCAATACTCACACGATAGTCACGCCAAGTCTTATCTTTGATGCCTTGGATGTTGGGAACATTGACTGCAATCACACGAGTTTTATCGGTGACATCAGAAGCTCTCAAGTTTGGCTGATCCATGACGACGATCACCTTCCAAGTAGAATCGGGGATGGAAATTTTTTGAGCGCCGATCGTACCTTTCTCTCCTAGTCCCCCTGCGATAATGTAAAGCTCTTTGCCTGCATTTACCAATTTGCGCGATTCGCTTTCTAAGCCTTCCCACACATCCCGATTGTTGTCTGGAGTCTGCGGCAGAATGTTAGTCATGAGAAACGTTGCAGAGTTGATCTGTGGAGCTTTGGCGCGATCGGCAGATGGGGTAAGATGACCGCGATCGTAGCCGCTCCCGTTGTAGTCGCTTGACTTTACTTGATACCAGCCCTTCGGCAAAGTCGTATCAGAGCGAAAATCATTGGCGCGGGGTGTAGTTCCGAGCCAGCTTTTATTTAACTGCCAGCTTGACCAATTTGGAATATGCTTACTGTTGTTGTACGACAGGGCATACGGGCGATTGTCATCAATCAGAAAATCGTTTGCATTTGAGACCTCTTTTGTGGCTTTGCTAGGAATGCCCATTGTGAGGTGAACATTGCTAACAATCGGCGGCAAAAAGGGTTGAGTGCCGATCGGCTCTTTTGGTCGATTGAGTAGAAACAGAGAGCCTAGAACCACAGCAACCAGGAGCGCCGCGATCGCGAAAATTTGCCAGCGAGATTTCAGCATATCGTCATTTATGTTTTAAGGGTCATTATGCAGCGGATTTAGCTTTCTGTGACGCGCTAGGATAGATTCCTTAATGTGATGCAAATCTATGTTACCGACTGATTTACTAATTCAACGTTTTAATGGCGAAGAGATTGTCCCAAAGCGGTTGCAGTTGGATGAAAAACTGTTGTCGATCGCGCAAGAGTTGATCGCACTGTTTCAAGAAGCCAAGAATGGCACAAGAGGCGAACTCAATCGACAGTTGCAAGCGCTCGAAGGTGAGGAAACAGACTACCGGATAAAACGAGGTTTGGCGCATTTGCTCAATGGTGCGTTTAGTACGTTTGAAACGGTGAGTCCGCTTGATCCGCCGATGCTCAGAGATCGAGTGTTCGCGCTGTCGGCGCAGGCAATTCCGAGTGTGCTGGAGGCTCAGAATACGATCGAGAAAGTTGCAGAAACTCTTGCCCAAGAACTCGATCGAGAAGTTTTACCAGAGCAAGTGAAAGCGGGACTGTATGCGGATTTACCAGAGAATCAGATTTTAATTAGCTTTGAAGCACCGACACCGGAAGCACTTGTGCATCGCTACAATCTATCGCAAGTGCAAGGGGTTTTTTACCGAGCTAGCCACATGGTAATCAACGCTCACCGCAACGATCCGGGACAGTATAAGCTATTGTTCCGATACATGAAGCTATTCCAGTTGATGACTTACATCGAAGGGGATGCGGATCATGGATTTACTTTAACGATCGATGGCCCGACCAGTCTATTTAAGCCTTCGACGCGATATGGATTAGCGATCGCGAAGTTACTTCCAGCTTTACTGCACGTCACCCGCTGGAGTTTAGCAGCAGAATTACAGATTAATGATAGTTATGCAGGTAAAACGCGGCAAGGTCGATTTGCACTGGATTCAGAGTGTGGATTGATTAGCCATTATCCGCCAGGGAAGACCTATGATAGTTTGCTTGAGGAAGGATTTGTCGATCGATGGAATAAAGCCAAAACAGAGTGGCGATTAGAACGCGAGGTCGATTTGATTCCGATTCCGGGGAGTGTGATGATTCCTGATTTTCGGGTGGTGCATCCAGACGGCAGAACGTTTTTAGTTGAGATTGTAGGGTATTGGCGACCGGAGTATTTGCGGAAGAAGTTTTCGCAGGTGCGGCAGTCGGGGCGAGATGATTTGATTTTGGCGGTATCGGAGCGGTTAAATTTGGAAAAAGCCGGGGTGAAGATTTCGGACACGCCTGCTCGGATTGTTTGGTTCAAGGATCAGTTGTTGCCTAAAGCGGTGTTAGAAGTGTTGGATCGGTAGTGTTCGGATAATGCGCGTTCAATCTCGTTCTAGGTCGGGAATTCTAATAGCACTCGACCGTTCTAACTCAATTTAAGCTATTAGGGAATTTTATGGGAATTAGCAATAAGGAGAGGATTGGAAAAGCTTTAGAGTGCTTACGGCAGAGCTTACATCCTTATGTTGAGCAAAAAATGCAAGCTGCCTATGGTAGCGATTGGATGACGAAAGCTGCTCTGCATTTGCAAAATTATCAGAAAGTAAAACAGTCAGTGGAAGAGAGAATCCGCGAAGATGTATCTGCACTTCTAATCATTATCAACAGGGAGAACAAAACCTTTAAAGGCAGTCTCATGCCGTCTGATCTCGCTCTTGCTCAGGAATTAATCGGTGTCCGAAATCTATGGGCGCACCAGACTACCTTTTCAACGGATGACGCTTATCGAGCTGTAGATACTGTCTCTCGATTGCTTAAGTCTATCTCGTCTCCTCACCTAAAAGAGATAGAAAAGCAGCGGCAAGAAGTTCTTCGGCTCCTTTCTCAAGATCAAGTTAGACATGAGCCTATATCTGTCCCATCCGCTGAGGAAGCACAAATTCGGCAAAGACTCGATCTATTGCTGAAGCGTCTTCCCTTTCAAAATGTCTCTCTGCTAAACCAGGCACTAACGCATACTTCGTACAAATATGAGAATCCCAACACAGGTGAAGATAATGAGCAGCTAGAGTTTCTTGGCGATGCTTTACTGACATTTCTGAGCGGCGATTTTTTGTACAAGCAAAATTCAGATTGGAAAGAAGGTCGAATGACAGTCTTACGCTCAAATCTGGTTGATTCTCCACAGTTAGCAAAGTTTGCTGTTGAGTTATCGCTTGAAAAATGGATGCGGCTTGGAAGAGGCGAGGATAGCAACGGAGGTCGCAATAAGCCGTCGCTGCTCAGTAATGTATTTGAGGCGGTTATTGGCGCTTATTATCTCGATTCTGGCGTTGAAGCAGTGCGCGATCTCATTTATCCTCTGTTTGAGAAGGTTATTTATGCTTTGCCTTCCACTGAAACTGCTGTTCCATCGATTCAAGCTGATGCAAAAACCCGGTTACAACAAGTTGTTTTAGCCCAATCTTTTTCTAAAAATCCTAACCACTGTCCTCCTAAGTACATAACGATTCGTTGTGACGGGACTGATAATGCTCCAGAATTTATTTCTGTGGTTTATGTTGCTGACGGTGAATATGGCAAAGGGCAGGATCGTAGTAAAAAAGAAGCTGAAAAGCGTGCGGCTGAGAATGCGTTAAGCAGGCTAGGTTTACTCTAAGAGTTCGGCAGTCTGAGCGCACCGCAAACGACAGTAGGAATCAGGCAAAATTCTAATGGGTGAAGTTGAGCAAAGACAATAATCCCTGATCAAGATGTGTCTTAAAGCAGACTTGGCATCATTAGTCAGTGCTTAAAATGAAGGACTTCTAACTACAGGGAGAATTTCACGATGTCGGTAAAAGGCGTACTCTTAGATATTGATGGCACGTTGGTAGATAGCAATGATGCTCACGCTCACGCATATATAGAAGCATTTGCAGAGCATGGATATGATGTGGATTTTAATCAAGTTCGATCGATGATTGGCATGGGAGGAGATCAATTGATTCCTCGGATTGTTCCATCACTTTCTGGCAAAGAAGGAGAAGGAAAAGAAATCGCCGATCGACGAAAAGAATTGATCATGAAAAAGTTTGGCGCGGATTTAGCTCCGACCCAAGGTTCACGCCAATTGATCGAAAAGCTTAGACAAAAAGGGTATGAGCTTGTGATTTCTAGTTCGGCAACAACTGAAGAACTATCGGTCTTACTAAAGGCAGCTCAAGTCGATGATCTTTTGGATCAAGATTTAGCAACAACTTCGAGTGATGCAAATGCTTCTAAGCCTGAGCCGGATTTGATTGAAGCAACCTTAGAGAAGGGGCATTTGAAAGCGGATGAGGCGATTATGTTGGGCGACACGCCTTACGATATCCAGGCGGCGAATGCTGCTGGAGTTAGGGTAATTGCTTTTCGTAGTGGAGGCTTCTCCGATGAGCAATTAGCAAACGCGATCGAGATTTATGATAGTCCCGCTGATCTGTTAGCTCATTTTGATCAATCGCCGCTAGCTTGATGAAAATGTGATCGTGCCAATGTTGTAGAGACGCAATTCATCACGTCCCTACAGGATTTTTAGCTTGGATAAATCATTTGCTCCGGTCGCACAATCTGATCGAATTCTTCCCCAGTTAAAAACCCTAAGTCAATACAAGCCTGTCGCAATGTTGATTGTTCTTGATAGGCTTTGTATGCTACTTTTGCAGCACGATCGTATCCAATCTTCGGATTTAGTGCAGTTACTAGCATCAGTGAGTTTTTGAGGAATTGGGTAATACGATCGCGATTCGGTTCAATCCCAACGACCATGTGATCTGTGAATGAAGCACAAGCATCTGACAGAATGCGAATCGAATGGATTAGATTGTGAATTAACACAGGTTTGAAAACATTCAGCTCAAAGTTGCCTTGACTTGCAGCAATCGCGATCGCACTATCATTTCCCATTACTTGCACACATACCATTGTCATCGCTTCACACTGAGTTGGGTTCACCTTTCCCGGCATGATCGATGATCCCGGCTCATTTGCGGGTAACACCAATTCTCCGAGTCCGCAACGAGGCCCTGAACCCATCCAGCGCAAATCATTTGCAATCTTCATCAACGCACAAGCTAACGTTTTGATTGCTCCACTTGTAAAGGCGATCGCATCATGTGCCGCTAATGCCGCAAACTTATTTGGCGCACTGACAAACGGCAATCCAGTTAACTTTGCAATTTCAACCGCTGATCGTTCTGCAAATTCAGGATGTGTGTTGATTCCGGTTCCGACTGCGGTTCCTCCGATCGCTAATTCATACAATCCAGGTAAGGTCGCTTCAATTCGCGCGATCGCTTGATCTAACTGTGCAACATAGCCAGAGAATTCTTGCCCCAATGTTAATGGAACTGCATCCATCAAGTGTGTCCGACCAATTTTAATAATAGTTTCAAACTCGTTGGATTTTTTCTGCAACGCATCGCGCAGCTTTTTGATCATGGGTAACAATTGCTGATCGATCGCTTCCGCTGCTGCAATGTGCATTGCTGTGGGGAACGTATCATTCGACGATTGTGACAGATTAACGTGGTCATTTGGATGAATCGGATATTTGCTGCCTAGAACACCATTTGCAATGTCGATCGCACGATTTGAAATCACTTCATTCGCGTTCATGTTTGTCTGTGTTCCGCTGCCCGTCTGCCACACAGATAAAGGGAAATGCTCGTTCAATTGACCTTCAATCACTTCATCTGCGGCTTGAACGATCAATACTGCTTTTTCAGGCGGCAACTTTCCTAGATCTCGATTGACGATCGCGGCTGCCTTTTTCAGAATCCCAAATGCCCGAATTAACTCGATCGGCATCTTGTCCTGTCCGATCGCGAAATACATTAAAGACCGCTGCGTTTGTGCGCCCCAATAGCGATCGTTCTCGACCGCGATCGCACCCATGCTATCTGTTTCTGTCCGAGTTGATGTCATTTGAATGGTTCCTTTGCGATCGAGCAATTTCTAGACTACGGGATTTGTGGAAGAGGGAAAAGCTCGATCGCGTTAAACTAAGATAAATTCATTGTTTAACCTTGATGAACATCACTTTAAAGCCAGAACAAGCGGAATTTGTACGCGCACGACTTACAAGCGGTCGATATCGAGATCCAGATGACGTAATTGATAAAGCACTTACACTACTTGAGCAGCAGGAACAGCGATTGGAAGAACTGCGGCAAAAAATTGCGATCGGAACTGAGCAAATTCAAAACGGGCAAGTCACAGATGGAGAGACCGTTTTTGCGAATTTTCAAGCAAAAATTAACCGCTTTTCCCAATCCGACACATGAACAGCTACTCATTCTCCGATGTAGCAGTTCAAGACTTGGATGAAATCTGCGACTACGTTGCCCAACGCGATCCCGCAGCAGCTAGCAAACTTTTTGACAACATCCGCAAAAGATGTAAGCTTCTGGCTGACTTTCCAAACTCAGGCAAATCATACAGCCAGCTTTCTCCTGACCTACGCGGCGCAATTGTTGAGGAATATATTATTCTGTACTATCCCAGAACTGATGGGATTGATGTTGCTCGCGTTGTCAGCGGCTATCGAGATTTAGAAGTTCTGTTTAGTTCTTAGTCGCCTCAGCCAATCGCTTTGCTCAACGATCAACAACTAATCCATCTTTGACATGAATCACGCGCCGAGTTTGTGCTGCGACATCTGGTTCGTGCGTCACAATCACGATCGTAATTCCCTGCTGATTTAATTCGGTTAATAAACTCATTACTTCGGTTGAAGTCTGCGTATCTAATGCACCTGTTGGCTCATCTGCTAGTACAAGCGCTGGACGATTCACCAAAGCACGCGCGATCGCGACTCGCTGCTGTTGTCCGCCCGAAAGCTGATTCGGACGATTTAATAAGCGTTCTGCTAGTCCTACACGGGTGAGTGCTTCTTCTGCACGAAGCTTTCTTTGCGATCGCGGAATTCCTGCATATACCATCGGCAACATCACATTTTCTAACGCTGTCGATCGATTTAATAGATTGAATTGCTGAAACACAAATCCAATGCGTTGATTCCGAATGAAAGCAAGTTCGTCATTGCCTAATGTCGTTAAGTTTCTACCTTCGAGAACATAGTGACCATCAGAAGGGCGATCAAGGCAACCAATGATATTCATCAAAGTTGATTTACCCGATCCCGACATTCCCATGATGGCAACATATTCACCTTCTTCGATCGACAAATCAATACCTTTGAGAACCGGAACATCAATATCACCTAAACGATAGGTTTTGATAATGTTCTCCATCCAAATCATGGTTGCCATATTTAATCGCTCCGTAGTGCCGCAATCGGATCGAGTCGCGCTGCATTTCGAGCCGGAATCACACCTGCAATCAGTCCCACTACTAGAGCGAGAGTTAATCCAGACGCGATCGCAAATCCCGAAACAACAAATGGAAAGCTAAACACGCTCGATGCCGCAAACGCTAATCCTAATCCAGCCCCAACCCCGATCGCACCGCCAAGCAGCGACACCAAAATCGCCTCGGTGAGAAACTGACTTAAAACAGCACTATTCGTTGCACCGATCGCTTTTCTAACACCAATTTCGCGCGTTCGCTCAACCACCGATACCAGCATAATGTTTGCGATTCCAATTCCACCTACAATCAGCGAAATTCCAGCGATTGCACTCACCATTACCGTAAACAATCCCACAACGCTACTAAAGGTATTGATAATATCAACCTGATTGCTAATCCGAAAATCATCAGGTCTGGGAGGATAAATATTATGTCGAATTCTCAAGAGATTAGTCACTTGAAACTGTGCGGCTTCAAGCTGTTCTTGATCTTTCGATTTCACCCAAAATCCACTAATCGCGCGACCATTCAGCGAATTATTTCCTACAATTCGCGAGGACATATTGGTCAGTGGAATGTAAACGCGATCGTCTTGATCTTGCCCACCCACTGAGCCTTTCGATTCTGCAACTCCTAACACCGTGTAACGGTTGTTTTGAATGCGGATATTTGCTCCGAGCGCGGCTTCTCCAGGTGAAAATAAACTATCCCGAACCGCACTTCCTAACACAACTACAGAATTCGCATCCTGCATATCATCCTGAGTAAAAAATCGCCCTTCCTGTGGCTTAATTTCCTTCACATCTGAGTAATTCAAATCAATTCCTAGAATCGAAGTTGAATCATTCTGATCGTTATAAACGACTTGTCCACCACGTTGTAGAAACGCAGTTACTCCTTCAGCCGCCGGAACTTGCCGTCCAACCGCTTGAGCATCTTCTAAAGTGAGCGTACTGGCTGATCCAGCTCCTTGACTAATTCCACCCGATCGAGCAACACCCGACAGCACCAGCATCACATTCGTTCCCAATGCTTGAATCTGTTGCTCAGTTGCTTTCTGAACCCCTTGCCCAACGGATGTCACGGTAATCACTGAAGCGATACCAATCACAACACCCAACATCGTCAAGCTAGTACGTAAACGATTACTCCATAGTGCTTCCACTGCCATTGTAAAAATTTCAAGCAGGGATATCGGATTCGGTCGAATTTCTGCAAACTTTCCCATGTTCTTAGCCTCCTCCGCGTCTACTGCCACCCGGAGATCCGCCGCTTGAAGGTGCGCCACCTGGAGCGCCTCCCCCTGGTGCACCTGGAAAGATCGAAGGCGTTCTCGATTGCGGTCGCTCTCCCTGCGGAAAACTAATCAACACTCGATCGCCTTCTTTGAGTCCCGATTCCACGACAGTCTTATCGTCTACGGTTGCGCCCGTAGTAATGCGCTGAAATCGAGGTCTTCCCTGCTCTTGACTAGCAAGCAATACCCCCGTTCCTTCTGCCTGGCGCACAATTGCAACAGTTGGAATCACTAAAGCATTATCAATCTTACCAACATTGAACTTCACATTCACATTCATGCCAGCCTGTAAGTTGTTTTGTCGATCGTCGATCGATGCCTTAACCTCAAAGTTCGTCACATTCTGATCAACAGTCGATTGATTTGCAACTTGCACAACTGTTCCGGTAAAAGACTGACCCGGAAAAGCATCCGCCTCGATCGTCACACGCTGACCCACTTTGATTCGTGAGATGCTCGTTTCTGGTACTTTTGCCACCACTTGATTCGTCGCTGCTAATGCCAGAATCGAAGAAGAAGTCGCAGAAGAAACCGCACTACTCGACGTAGTTGGGGTGACAAACGAACCCGGATCAGCAAACTTGCGGGTGATCACACCGCTAAAGGGAGCGCGAATGATGTTGTCATTAATCTGAGTCTGAACAGTTTTGAGCTGTCCTTGAGCATTCATCATTTGAGCGCGGGCAGCTTCGATATCTTCCGATCGACTTCCTGCCTGCTGTAAGCTCAATGCTTGTTTTGACTGTTCAACCTGAGCGCGAGCCGCTTCAATATCCTCCGGACGAGTTCCCGTTTGCTGAAGATTCGTTGATTGTCTTGCTTGCTCGACTTGAGCGCGGGCGGTTGCTAATGTCGTCCGAGACGTATCAAATTCGCGCTGAGATAACGCACCCGAAGAGAACAATCGCTGGTTTTGGTTATAGTTCAATTCGGCTTGCTGGAGGTTCGCTTCGGCAGCGGTTAACTGCGATCGAGCTTGTGCAATTTCCTGTGGACGATTTCCCGCAATCAGCTTATCTAGATTTGCCTGCGCTGCTGTGAGTTGAGCCCGTGCTTGTGCAATTTCTTGCGGACGATTGCCCGATTCAAGCTTTGCTAAATTCGCCTGTGTATTCGCGACCTGCGCCTGTGCCTGAATTAACTGTCCCTGAAAGTTCGAATCATCCATGTACGCCAAAATCTGACCTGCTTCGACTCGATCGCCTTCTTTGACTAACAACTGTTTCAGCACACCAGAACTTTTCGGACTCACGTTCACCGACTGAGCAGGCTGAACTGTTCCATTAGCAGCAATGGAGATCGCTGTGTCTACTCGATCTGCGGTCACAGTTTGAATACGCCGCCTCGATTCTTGTCGTTGTGATGCCCTGTACTGGTTGTATCCAAAATAGCCTCCTGCGCCCAGTACTCCTGCAACCAGCAGCCACAGTGCCCATTTTGGAAGCTTCGGTCTCGCTTTCATCCACTGTTTCACGGATGCAATTCCCCCTGTCTCAGGTCGAAGCCAATGTCGAAACATCTTGTCTCTCAATTAGTGTAGTGAATGTAATTCTGGTTAGACCGCACGATCGCGAAAATCGTTCATGAGTTTTGTAACAAGATGTTGAGCGCTGAGAAAATTGCAAAGTATTACTATCAGTGAGCGAGATCGCTCTATTCCAATCGTCCTCTCGCTCATACAATTTGATTGAGCCGATACAATGTAGAAAGTTGCTGAATCAAGGAAGCTACTCGTGATGTATCAAACTGATCCCCCCAAACCCGCGCGAGAGCCGCTTCCGACCATGTATGATCTCAAGAGCGAAGACCCAGAGGAGCCAGGTTTGCCAGACGAGTTTCACGAGTTTCAGCCCCATCTCTTGCGCGAAACATTTCACTCGCCTGTGTGGTTAGCCGATCATCTTTTCGTCGGGACAGACATCAATCTTTACTATGAGTCTCGCCATCCCCTGTGGTACAAGCGCCCGGATTGGTTTGTTGTGCTAGGGGTACAACGGTCTAGCTCTCAGGAAGATTTGCGACTGAGCTACGTGATTTGGCAAGAAAGCATTGCTCCTTTTTTGGTCGTAGAGTTACTTTCTCCTGGAACTGAGGGAGAAGATTTGGGACAGACGTTGCGCGAGGTCGGGAAGCCCCCGACGAAATGGGAAGTCTATGAGCGGATTTTGCGCGTTCCTTACTATGTGGTGTTCGATCGCTATGTGAGCGAATTCCGCGCGTTCAAATTGGAAGGACTCCGGTATCAAGAGCTATCTCTGCCAGATTCGAAGCTATGGCTTGAGGATATTCAAGTGGGGTTAGGAGTTTGGCAAGGGCAGTATGAAGCGACTGAAGGAAAATGGTTACGTTGGTATGATTCAGAACAGAACTGGCTTCCTACGGCTCAAGAACGAGCACAATTAGAACGCCAACGAGCGGAACAGGAGCGACAACGGGCGGAGTGGCAACGTCTTCAGGCAGAACAAGAACGGGAACGGGCGGAACAAGAACGAGAACGGGCGGAACAGGCAGAACGCGAATTACAGCAGGAACGATCGAGATCGCAGCAATTGGCAGAACGACTCCGGGCGCTAGGGCTTAATCCTGACGATTTGTAGCGGAATGTTCCAAAACTGGGAGTGCCATTTCTGCGGGACTGAGCCAGATAATTCGATCGGTGATACAAAGCATTTTTTCATCACCAGGAACTTGGATAAATTCTAGAGATTCGCCAAAGTTCGATCGATAACCGAGTAGATCGATTCCAATTCGTCTACTGAAATGCAGTATGGCGGCATGATGTAAAGCGTATCGCCCAACGGACGTAAGAGAAATCCGGCATCGAGAAATTTCGATTTCAGCAACGGAGCGATCGCGTTAAAGTAACCGGATTCTTCGGTTGTTTTGATTTCCATTGCCGCGATCGTGCCGCAAACTCGAAATTGTTTCAGTCGAGAATGGTCGAGCAGATAGCGATCGATAAATTTCCAGTGCAAGGCTTCTAATCGTTGATAAGCTTCGGGATTCTGCTCAAGCAATTCGAGCGAAACGACTCCGGTTGCACAAGCCAACGGATTTCCGGTGTAGGAATGTCCGTGATAGAACGCTTGAGTTGGATCGTCTTGATAAAAGGCTTGATAGATCGCTTCGGTTGCGATCGTCACTGCTAAGGGTAAACATCCACCAGATAGCCCTTTGGATAAGCAAATAATGTCTGGTGTGGCGGCAGACTTCACACAGGCGAACAATTCCCCAGTACGCCCGAATCCGGTCATCACTTCGTCGTAAATTAACAACACATTGAACTGAGTTGCTAATGTTCTCAAGGCTTGCAAAAATCGAGGACGGCACATTCGCATTCCGCCCGCACCTTGAATCAAAGGTTCGATAAAAATTCCGATTATATTTTGTTGTTTAAGCAATTGTTCGATCGCGTTTAAGGCTTCTGCTTCTTTACGATCGATATCTAAATCCCCTTGATAGGTTTCAGGAAATGGAACTAAAGCAGTCTGGAACATTAAATCGCGATACGACTGCCACCAGGTTGAACCTGCCCCGATCGACATTGCCCCGATCGTATCTCCGTGATAGCCCCCTTCAAAAGTAATAAATGTGGTGCGTTGCTCTCCCAGATTGCGCCAGTACTGATACGCCATTTTTAGTGCAACTTCGATCGCAGTTGAGCCATTGTCTGAAAAGAATACTCGTTTTAGCTCAGAGGGTAAGTGAGTCAGTAATTTTTGCGCTAGTTGTTCAGCCGGATCGTGAGTGAATCCAGCAAAAATTATATGCTCTAACTGTTGTGCTTGTTGATACAGTGCTTCAGCCAAGGCAGGATGAGCATGACCGTGAATTGTCACCCACCAGCTTGAAATACAATCCAGAATTCGTCGATCGTCTTCCAGTTCTAGCCAAACGCCCTGCCCGCGCTTTACCTTCAACGGTTCAGGAGTCGTTTTCATTTGGGTAAACGGTCGCCAGATCGGAGAGTCCATAGTTTTATGTAAGTTGCAGCATTGTTGATTGTCTCAGATAATAGCAACGGTGGTTTGGATTCTCGATCGTGAAAAAACGATTGCTTATTCTCGGTGGAACAACAGAAGCAACGGAATTAGCTGCAAAAGCCGCAGGGATTCCGAACTTAGAAGTTATTTCTTCACTTGCTGGACGCACTCAACAGCCGAGCAATCCTGCTGGAACCGTCCGCAGCGGCGGATTTGGCGGAATAGCAGGACTGATTAACTATCTTCAGGATCAGCGAATTGATTTACTGATTGATGCGACTCATCCTTTCGCAGCTCAGATTTCATGGAACGCCGCAACCGCAGTCGATCGCGTTTCGATTCCGCGATTGTCGATCGTTCGTCCTGCTTGGGAGTCGGAGCCGAATTGGATCGAAGTTGAAAGCAACGAAGCAGCGGCGGCGATTCTACCCGACTTGGCACAGCGAATCTTTTTGACGATCGGACGCCAAGAGCTTTCTACATTTGCTTATCTAACAGAACTATGGTTTTTAATGCGAATGATTGATCCGCCTGTGGCTGGAACACCGATTCCACGGGGAGAGGTACTGTTAGCGCGTGCGCCGTTTTCGGTTGAACAAGAGCGATCGTGGATGCAGGACTATGAAATTCAAGCGATCGTCAGCAAAAATAGCGGCGGAGATGCAACTGTTTCTAAGTTAATGGCTGCTCGTGAGCTAAAGTTACCTGTCGTGATGGTACAACGTCCGTCAATGCCTCCTGGTCTCTGTGCCTCTGAAGTGAAAGCTGCATTGGTATGGATCAATCAACAGCTTTGATTACACACCATTGAGTGATTGGTGACATCGCTTTCCAGCCTAGAAACTTTCCCACAGGTTCCGCACGTTGAATTGCGATTCGCATTAGTTCTCCTCCAAGTCTGTTCTGCCAGTGGAATAGTTGTGCTTCGGTTTCGACGGTCACAGCATTTGCAACCAATCGCCCACCGGGACGCAGCGATCGCCAACAAGTTTCAATCACGTCCGGTACAGTCAATCCCCCGCCAATAAAAATCGTATCTGGCTGAGGCAGATTTTGAAGTGAGATCGGGGCTTTACCCGAAACGATCTTAAGATTCGGAACACCAAGCGTATTCGCGTTCTGAGCAATTAATTTTAGTCGAGCGACATTCGATTCAATCGCAATTGCCTGACATCTTCGATCCGATCGCATCCATTCAATGGAGATCGAGCCACATCCTGCCCCGACATCCCAAAGTAACTGTCCAGGGTGTGAAGCAAGCGTAGACAGTGTGACGGCTCGGACTTCACGCTTAGTTAATTGTCCATCGTGTTGATAGGCAGAGTCAGGAAGTCCTGGGGTGCGAGAAAGTAGAGGAGCAGGAGAGCAAGTAATGGCGATCGTATTCAAATCTGCAATATCTGTGTAATTCCAGTCGCCTGCTGTTCCTGAAAGAATGCGTTCTTTTGTTCCGCCCAAATGTTCTAAAACAATCATCGAACTTTCAGCTAAACCACGATCGCGCAATATCTGAGCCACGATTGCGGGTGTTTGTCGATCGGCACTTAACACTAAAATTCGCGCATTTGAATAAAGCACCGCATTGAGTAATGCTGAATCACGTCCACAAAGGCTAAGAGTTTCAACTTCAGACAGCGACCAACCTAATCGAGAACAGGCAAGACTAAACGCGGAGGGTGCAGGAATGATTGTAATTTCGTCGATCGCAATTCGACGGATCAACGTTGACCCGATGCCGTAACACATCGGATCACCGCTGGCTAATACACACACTGACTGTCCACGATAAGTTAGAAGCTTTTGGATTGCGTCTTCGATCGGGGAAGTCCAGCGAATTTTAAGACGGGAATCGTCCGGCAACATTGCGAGATGTCGATCGCCCCCAACGAGAATTTCGGCTTGATTAATCAGCGATCGACCAATTGGCGCAACATTTTCAAGCCCATCATCGCCGATTCCTACGATCGATAACCATTTGTTCATGGACTGGAGCAATCCTGATATACTGAAAAAAGAACTTTGGATGACTAGCTCAATGGTAGAGCATCGGACTCTTAATCCGCTGGTTCTGGGTTCGAGCCCCAGGTCATCCATCCGTTCTAGCCTAACAGTCTGGGGACTTCCCTAAATCTGCCCTAGAACCCGCTTACAACTGAATATTTTGCAGAAGGGGCAATAACAACCCTGGTTTTGCTTCGGAGCCAGTTTTGACCCAGTTCGGAGTCAGTTCGGAGTTAGTTGTAGATGACTGAGCATCAGTCTCCAAGCGGTTTTCAGCCATTGCTACGGAGTCACCGGAGTCAGTTTTCAGGGCTACCCTTCTTAATATTTCTATTTTTTTTAACTTTCTACTGTTTTGTGTGTTTTTTTTTTCTTGTTCGATCTTCCTACAATATGAAAAACTGACTCCGGTGACTCCGTAAGCAATGGCTGAAAACATTGATATACATAGCTTTGACCCAGTTTTGTTTTACCTAAAAACTGACTCCGAACTGACTCCGGTGACTCCGTAAGCAATGGCTGAAAACATTGATATACATAGCTTTGACCCAGTTTTACAACTGACTCCGGCTTTTAATTACGAACAACCAATCACTCCCATTGTTGCGATGATCGTTAGCTGTCGGAGGTTGATGTAATGGCAGTGTGACCAATGAAGCTCCAGTGTCCGGCTGCCGCCTCAATAAAAAGAAAGAACAAAGACACTACCCTAAATCCGGTTGTTTTCCGCGTGTTTGGAATAATGCCTACGCCTCCACCTTTGAAGATCTGAAGATCTGAAGTGCAGGCAAAAGAACACAGTCGGAGAAAATAGAGTGAACTTTAGGCAAGCTAAAAGAATTGCGATCGCTCCGGTGAAATGGGCTAACCGGGCAAAGACGGGTAAAGGGAGATTGCTTCGTTGGTGGCTTGTGTTGAGCCTGTATTATTCCCCCGTGTCAATTACTAAGTCGATCTTTAGTCCTGCTTCTAAGCCTGCTGATGCTCAACCTACCGTACAAGCCTCTAGCGCTGTTTCGGACAAAGGGCAACTGTTTCTTGCTACTACTGATACTGGTACTCTTGAAGGGTATTCAGGAGAAGTGATTGTCTGGTCAGTTGTGCAGGACAGGGGGACTAGCCAGCTTCGTCACACAACGGTTAAAAAACCAAACGGGACGTATCTACTCTCCATTGACTGCAATACTGCCAAACAGGAGGGATCTTTGTATGTGGGCAACAAGACTTATCCGGTAGGCTGCAAACTTGACCGTAATCAACCCGGATCAGATTTAGCAACGCTTTCCGTTGTTACTCCTCAAGGGACGGCATTTAACGGGATTGGAATCGTGTTTGATCCGAGAGAGTCTGCGGCAGAAATCCAGGCAGCAAAAGATGCTGCGAACTAACACCCTAGAAATGTCCCTAATCATCGTCAGCTAATGTCGGACACGGTAGAAGGGTACCCCCTCGCAAATTCCCGCCTATGCTGTCGCCTAGATCAGAGAAGATCACGGTACGATTTTCGCCAAAGGATCGCGCGTTACTGAAATCGATCGCACAGCAACGGCTCACCGATGAATCCTCGCTATTGCGGCATGGCTTCCGGTTGGTCGTCTTGGAATTGCAGATGCAAAACAAACTCATTCAAGAACTGCACAAACACGGCAAAGCATACCCGCCAGAACCGTAACGCGCGTTAGCCTACCTAAATGCGCAAATACCTAAGCGTCTATCTTAAACGTGCCTCTACGGGCATCCTCAGAGGGGCAATTTCACATAATCATTGGAGAAACGACAAAATGACCACAAAGAAAGCGATCAACCCTAAGAAATTCCCAATGCCCTACGGCTTCGAGACTGATCTATCGAAGCACGATGTCTTCATTCAGTATCACGGTCAACTGGTCAAGATTCCCGGCGGTCGGATCACCTTCACGGAACCGGAGCAATCGACAGCACCGAAACCGACACCGGAGAGTGATGCCGAAATTATTCAGGCGTTGGGCGGTTATTGGTAAAGTGGAGAAATCTCCACTTATGATTTTTTCTCCAAGGGTATGTGGTCGGTAAGCACTCTTGAGGTTGGTAAGGTTGGTAGGGCTGAAAGTACTGATGTGTAAGGATTTTATACTTACTTACCAACCTTACCAACCTATTTTATTCAAAGTATTTTTTGTATCTTATCAGTAAGGATGATTGGCTGTGTCAGGGACGATCGCGATCGCAGAAATCAACAAAATCTGTTTCATGGCGTTGGTAAATTGCTACAAATACAGCGTTCCCTACCCCCTTCTACCGTGTCCGACATTAGCTGACGCGCGGATCTAATTGAAGTCGGTAAGCACTCTTGAGGTTGGTAAGGGGCTGGAAGCGTTGATATACAGGGGTTTACACTTGATCCGCCCGAGTGAGACACCTTACCAACCTACCGACCCATCCTTTCCATAGGGCGCTTCTTTTCTCTGTTGGGATCTGATTGTCTAGTTTGTACACGATCGCGCTTGTGTCCTCAACCTTCACGGGATGTTCTTCTGGCGATTCTGCGTCTTCCACACAGGCGGCGCAGCCTGTAGTATCGACAATCGCTCAAAAGCCTGCTACAGCTACAACCCGATCGCCGGAGCAAGATCTCGCGATCATCGATGGCAACGGAAAGCCGATCGCCGGATCTGAAAAAGTCTTTGCTTCGCTACTAGACAGAGCCGAACCGAAATGCACCGAAGGGCGGCGAGGTGTTGCTGACTTGAGCGTGAAAGCCGTTGAAGTCGCGAAAAGCAATGGAGCAAGAACCAATAATTTCGATATGTTGACGGGGGCATTGAAAATACTGGACTTGTACGAGAAGCCACAAGAGTGTTTTGGGATATTTGTTGCGATCGCGACTTCAATCTCCAAATGAAATCGGTCAGATGTGACCGATTTCAGAATTCTGCGCTCTATACATAGTAGGAGTTTCAGCGACTTCGTTGACACATGGATTGTGGATACGTAATATTATACGTATATAAAGGCTATCATTTATATTCCCTGTATCGCGTTTCTGGGAAATGCAATTCCTATGTCATCTGCAACTTTGAATAGTGTTTACTCAGATGAGCTAGTTTCGGCTACTGAGTTGAATCGCCAACCTGGGCAAGTCCTAGATAGAGCCTTCGACCGCCCTATCACTATCACGCGGAATGACCAATCCTTTGCCCTGCTTCGTCGTGAAGTTGTTGCTGAGTTCTGCATAACGATCAAAATCTCAAAAGAGATTTTAGAAGTACTGTTTGCCGCACTCACTCTCCTTACTGGGCAGAAGATTGGTACTGAGCATCCCTACGCTTGGTTAAGTGTTTTTGACCAAGAGGAGCTAGTAGAGTTTGTTAACGAAGTTCTAGGTGTGTATCGATTAACAGACTCCTCAGAAGGAACTTTGGATCAGATCGATGCCGTTATCCATGAATGGCATGAGAGTGCCATTGCCGTTGCAAGTGCTGATTTAGAGAGTGCGTTTAGCGACAAGGATGAAATTGATGAGATACCATTAACTAAACCTGTTAGCGAACGTCCTGAATAGCGTCTCACATGATACAAGACTCACCAGAGGGTTCAACCGCAATTGCAGAGCCTGCAGAGCCGCCAGAAGTAAAGCTGACGGCTCCTGATTTATCTGAGAGTGAAGCGACTTGGTTTGTTGTTGCGAAGAATCGAAAGGTGAACCGTGACTGGGAAGCAATGATGCTGAAGAGTCCAGAGAACGCAAATCGCTGTTATGAACATCTCTGTACACACCCAAATGCCAGGCAACCGGGAAGAGTATTTCCACTCAAAGGTAAGAAGTACAAAGGCGTTTGGGAGTACGAATTAACAGGTGGAGACAGAGTATTTTATTTGCTTTTAGAATCAGAGAAAAAAGTCCGAGTGTACTACGCAGGGAAACATCCGAAACCCGCTCCAACTCCTTAGAATCAGAAACTTTTTTTTTTGCAAAGCGTCCCCACCCCTGAAATCGTTCGTCAACATATCGACCCGCTTTCTCTGCCGTTCGTGCCTCTGGATCAGAGATTGCAGTTACCAGAAACTTTGGAGGTTAGAGGAGTTTCATGAAATACATTCTTGAGGTTTACTATAGGGGTGACTGCATAGAACACAGAGAGTATGCGTCACCAATCATTGCACCTCGAAAAGGGGAGCGTATTCGAGTTGAGTTTCAGAATAAAAACTACTATGAAGAGAGCATTTGGTGGATTGTAGAAGATGTTCACCACATCTTTTTCTCTATGGAGCTTCAAACACAAACGGTTCAACTATTTTGTGTACCTGATCCGCAAGATGGCCAGTAGCCGCTTAAAACGTCAACCTAATCACAATCGGTCAGCGTGACCGATTGTGATTAGGTTGATCGCGCTAATCTAGAAATAAAACTCATGACCCAAGTCAAGCCGCGATTCAGAACAATTGAAGAATATCTTGACTATGACAATGGAGCCGACACCCGCTACGAATTGGTTAATGGGGTGTTAGTCGAAATGCCTCCTGAGAGCCGATTAAATCAAAGAATTGCCTCATTTCTATTTGGCGCATTCGTCAGACTCGGAATTTCAACAGATTTGCTTGTCATTGGTATTCAAATCGCTATCACAAGCCGAAAGGTAACAGCGAGACAACCTGACTTTGTTGTGTTGTCTCAAGAATGCGCGATCGCATTGGAAGGAGTACCAGCCGCAATCATCACCGCTGCAATGCCATCGCCTTCGTTAGTCGTCGAAGTGATTTCGCCGGGTGAACCGGGAACTGAGAATTACGATCGTGATTATGTTGAGAAGCCAGAAGAATACGCAGCGCGGGGGATTCGTGAGTTTTGGCAAGTCGATCCAGGTCGCGCCGTTGTAACGGTGCTGAGTCTCAAAGATGAGGCTTATCGATCGAGAGAATTTCGAGGTGATGAGGTGATTGTCTCTCCCATGTTCCCAAACTTGCAATTGACGGCTGAACAGATTTTGAGGGCAGACCTAATCATCTAGCGGCTGGTAAATCGAAGCCATCCACAAGAAGCCGACATATAGCGTTTGGGGCAGCCATACACTCTAAATGTGCGGGATTTTCATTTCCAACTACACATGAGACAATGTAGAGATCCTTTGTACTAAGTAACCTATTGCGGATGAATGACTAACGACGAGTTTGAAAGCCTGATTAACGATACAAGTAAACATATTAATGGGGATGTTGTATGGGTAGAAAACTTAGAGCATTCACCAACCGTCGAGTTCCGGGTACAGATCGATTCTGATGAGGGGTATCCTCTATTTATTAAAGGCTCTTTCAACAGGGTTATCAGTTCTCTTACATACACATTAATTCATCGTAGCTTCGGTAGAATTTATGGTCTAGATCTTGGCAAGGATCACCGCAATCCTGATGGAAATTTGGTCGGAGAGAAGCATAAGCATCGTTGGGATGAAGTTTTTCGTGATAAACAGGCTTATCGACCTGATGATATTACTGAAGATTCAGCTAATCCGGTTGGGGTATGGAAACAGTTCTGTGAAGAAGCCAATATTATTCACAACGGCAAGATGGATGAGCCATCGAATTTGCAATTGGAGATCTTTTGATGACTAACGCAACAGTCTGCGAAGAAATTGCAAGCACAATTGGTGAGCTATTTTCGTGTTCCACTGTAGGTGACTACACACGAATTAGAACCCCATACTTATATCCTGATGGTGATGTTGTTGATCTGTTTTTGAAGACAAACGGAGAGACTATTACACTCACTGACTTAGGAGAGACGGTTCGCTGGCTCAGTATGCAGTCTTTCGCAAAGCAAAGATCAAAAAAGCAAGACTTACTAATTCAAGATATCTGCATGACTCATAGAATTGAGTTTTATCGAAGTATGCTGATAACTCGACTTAGTAAGTCAGAACCGTTAGCTTATGCTCTGACACGTCTAGCCCAAGCAGTTTTACAAGTTGCAGATTTATGGTTTACGTTCAAGACAAGTGAATTCACATCTATTAAGGAGGATGTTGAGGATTTCTTGGTAGAGCTAGAAATCCCTTACGAGCGGAACTATAAAGTACCGGGGGCATCTGGGCGTTTTCGGACTATAGACTTCTACGCTAGACAACTGGAAAAAACGTCACTTATTTATGTCTTAAGTACAGGTAGTCGCGCCAGTGCAAAAAGCTTGACCGAGAGGACTTTTACCGCTTGGTATGACTTGAGGGGCTTGAAGACAACTATTCCCTTTGTGAATTTCATATCATTAATCGATGATGCAACTGATATTTGGTCGTCGGATAGTTTGAGCCTGCTAGAGGAATTTTCTGATGTAGTTTATTGGTCACAGCCAGATCTCTTAAGAGAGCAGTTGACTGCATCAAGATGATTAACAACCTTTGCACCATAGCTTGTGGGCAATATAGCGATCTCGCTCACAATCGGTCAGCGTGACCGATTTCTAAAACTTACTTTTTTGAACCTTCCGTTTCGATAACTCTGCCCAAGTTTGCGCGGCACTCACCGGATTGGTTTCTCCTTGAAGAATCAGAGTTCTTGGATATACTGCCTTGCTCACCAGTTCATCAATGCGTTGATTAAGATCCCGAACTTCTTTCAAAAGTGATTTATCGCTCATAGCGCTAACTGGCAAGTGATGAGCTGCGGCAATATCGCGAGGTACAAAGCCCGATAGTAGATTTGCGGTTTCGGGCGCGGTGTGTACCCAGCCGCTACGAGTCGGGGTAATCAGTTCGGGACCTTCTTCACCGCTTTGTGGAAATCCGATACTTGTGGGGCGGCAGCCCGCGATTGAAACGCGAGCAGTGAAGGACAACCACAATCCGGTTACCCCTGGTGAACAGTCAGGACATCAACGCAGAGGCGACTCTCAGCCGATTAGCGGGTGCTTTTTTGCCGCTGAAGTAGACAGTGAGAGGACAGGTGCAAAGTGCCTCGCTGTACCGATTAGCGGCGTTTTAAGGGTCGTTTGGGTGACAGCATCTCAGGTGTTGCATGGAGAGACATCAAAACGGCTTAAGCCCTCGCTGTAACTGAATCCCAGATATTGCGTAACTGCGGGGAATCCCATTAGTTAAAAGGTGAGATTTTGCACCTTTCACGTTTGGGCGACAACAAAAAAACCTACATCGCTTACGCTGCGGTAACTTGGGTTCCAACCAGATTATCGGAGGTGATGCAATTCTGAGATCCCACCTGCGCGATCGGGTTGCTGCAAAATAGTAAACCTCCAGCCTCGTGTTCGTAGTTGCACACAATTGATTAGCCTAGCTTATAATCCGCCGATCTGAGAACTTTGGTTAGTGCGTTAATCCATTGGTGAGGATTTAATCACAGTTAGTCCAATCAGTCCGTTTTTAGTCCAGTGATTTTACGAATAAACTTATCAATCTCTGCAACCCATTCACAGCGACAATCTTAATCGCGAGAATTCGGTTGAACTTCTGCTCGGACAGCAGAAGTTCGAGATTTGCAGCCCAACCTTTCAGGACTAATTGAAAGCTGAAATAATTACTGTGTATAAGTTTTAGCGATTTGGACTACAAAAAATCGTTGGACTAAATTTGAATTGAATTAGTCCATTTTTTGAGTACGGCTCACATCAGAGCAAATTATTAATTGTCTTATTTTGAGCCTCGTTCGGGACTGTTGTGATCAAAGGTTTCCTCGTAGAAAATAAACCTTGATACATAGGCTGAACAGCAACGTTAGCTATAATCGAGTTCAACTTTGAAGGTTTTACTTTATGTCTAAAGCCTGCGCGTATTGCAATGTTGAAGGGGCTATGACAAAGGAACACATTTGGTCTAAAGCACTGATTAAAAGGTGGGAGTCCAAATTAAAGACGTACAATCCAAAAACAGAAAAGTTCTACACAGGTGAACCTGTAATCAAAGATGTATGTGCAAACTGCAATAATGTACGCTTGAGCCAACTAGACCAATACTGGTCTGAGATTTATGATGCTCAATTGAAGAATCAAGTACAACGAGGCGACGGTGTTGTATTCACATATTCATATGACTTACTTCTCCGCTCATTGCTAAAAATATCATTCAATTCATGTCGTGCTACTGGAGATGACAGGAGAGCGATTGCTGCTCATCAGAAGGTAAGAGATTATATACTGGGCGAAGGTAAAAAACCAAAAGGATTTTCGATTCGGCTTCAAATTGTAACTCCCGCAAAAGTAATCAACGGGGAAAAAATTGGTATCGATGAGTTCAGTCATGGTGCAATGCGATGTGCCAAAATTGCATTCACTGGAACTCAAACTAATAAATTTCAAATCCGTCTTATTGCCATAAAGTCATTTTGGTTTTATTTGATTATTCCTATAAATAGGCATACCAAAGAGGAAAAGAGCAGGTTCGTTGAAGAGTTTAAGAAATGGGAAATTCAACCTGGAGTTGCCATCCAACCTGCTTATGACAAAGTTGTTATTCCTGTCGAGAAAACAACGTATATGCACCCTATTCTGCTTGGGTCTTTGCTTCTTGCAAAACCATAGATGCGCCGTTCAACTTTGTCGTTACGCCTATCTTAAACATCCGTTTTCGAGGTAACACCGCCCCCGGTATGTCTGCCAAAATGCAAAAATGCTCGGTTTTCTGTATTTTTGGGCAAGCTCAGCCTCTAGGGTGCGATGAGCGTCCCTCCAGCTCCCTGAGAATATCCGTGGAGGTGGGTAAAACTAAAGGTGTTACGCTTCGTTCGCAAAAAAATGCTCTGAGAGGGGTCTAAATGCCTCTCAGAGCATTTTTCTTGCTGCATAAGGGCTTTATCCATTTGTTCGATTGAGGTCTGTCTGGTTTAGTCCATCGCTTGATCGTGTAGTCCAACGATTCAACTTATCAATCAAAAGACCCCGGCAAGCTTAATTGCCTATCGGGGTCTTTTCTCTGGTTAGGGCGTGTTCATCCCTACTGTTGGCTCTGCTAATCCGAGCGCTTTGGGTGTAAGGCAAGATGATCCTTTGAAAACTTCCCAGTGAAGATGTGGTCCAGTCGATCCGCTGCCGCCGCCCTGACTATTCCCCGAAGTTGCTATGACTTGACCTTTCTTGACCGATTGCCCTAGCCGAACGGCGGCTGTGTCGAGGTGGGCGTATCCCGTCGCGAATCCGTCGGGGTGAGCGATGCGAATAATCAGCCCGTATCCGTATTGAACCTCGCACGTTGAGATTTTCCCGTCCCCCGATGCCTGAACCGGGGTTCCGGTAGGGCATCCGATATCGGTTCCCGCATGGAACTTGCCACCATTCAGCGTTCTAAATCCGACTGGGCTGGTCACAGGAAAACCATGAACGGGGTACATATAGCTCCCTGGTGGGAGGTTCCCCGCTGAAGTTGATGGCAATCGACTAGACAAATCAGCCTTGACGCTTACGGGGGCGTACATCTGCAATGTTGAAGTTGCCGAAGCGTAATTGTGAGTGATCGTATCGACAACCCAAACCCGATCTAGGAACTCAGTGAATCCTTTTGTTCTGACTGCCTGCATCGGCTCAATTCTAAGTGAATCGTCATTGAGCGGGATTACGACCGTTGTCGGAAGTCCGCGCACTCTCTTGTAAGCCTGCGCTGATGCTTGCACTTTCGATTCAGTTCCCGGCTGCAACTTTCCGACCGGAGCCTTAGCGCTTTGTCCGGTAACATCCTTCGATTTTGTTGGATCAATGTCTTGCTGAGTCTGAACGAATTTTCCACTAATCGGATCAATGTCAACCTTTGATCCGGTCGATTGTCCGGTGTAGGTTCCGAAATCAGCGGTCTTACTGTCGATCGCAGCATCTTCCGTGACGAGCGAAATTACATTCTGCTGAAACTGAAGCACGATCGTAGTGTCCTTGATATTCTGCAAAGATTTGACGACTAACTTTCTGCCCTTCTCTGACAAGATCAGCCCCGCTCTCTCAGCTTCACGATGCAATAACTTGTAATCACTCATGCCATCCTGCGAAACGAACTCATAAACGACATCGTAAGTCGCCTGATAGTCCAGCGTTAGCCCGTGAGCCTTTGCCACTGAAGCAGCAATCTCTCTAAAAGTTTTGCCCGTGAAAGTCTTGTTGCGAGGGCGGCGATTCAGCACCCAGCGAATGCCTACCCCGCCGATCGTTGTCAGTTTATTCGTCCAGTCGAAGTTAGTTTTCTGATGGAAGAACTCAAACAGCACATCCCCCCACTGAATTGTGAGCAGGTTGCCTTTCACCGTTTCGTCTGCTGAGTTGATCGATTTTGTCACTGGCGCGGATGCCTTGCTTGATTGGGGAACATTTCCGCCGCTGTTCGTGTAGGTTGCGAGTCGCTGATTGTAGTAGGCAACGCATTCAGCCATTGATTTCGTTCCCTGACTGGGATAACGGAACGGCGGAAATGATGCCCAGACATACGAGGTTTTCTCGATCGCTGCTTGAATCCGTCCCGCATCGATATCGGGTAGTGCGCCTTTCTCATTGATCAGTTCGATCGCGCCTTTATCTTGCGATGCTGGAGAGAAGTCCGGTAAATTTAGCTTCTTTTTAATTCCCTCCCAAGTTGGGGGATTAATCGCCATAAACTGATATCGTCCTGATGCGTTGCTCACGCCCGTGTATGGAACTTCTCCGGTTATGTCGGGGTGATCCTTGTAGTTCTTGAACTGCCTGAAGCCGAAGTAAGTTCCGTATCCGTTATCAGGTTGGTTGTACGTCCCCTCTGCCCATGCAATCAGATCGAGGAACGCGCGACGCTGCGGAGTAAGTGATCTGTCTTGTGCCCCCGTCCCTGCCCTGTTAGGCGATGCCTGTGTCGTTTCGGTTAATGTTTCTCCAGTGTCGATCTGTGGAATACCCCCATTAATTAATGAGTGAGTGATTAGCTTGTTCGCGATCGCGCCATCCGGATCGGCTAATTTCACGGTGCAAGTCGATGATCCTTTTCCCTGGCTTAAGACGACTTGGAGATCAACGATCGAGTTTTGCTTTGTCCAACGTTCTTGGAATCCCTCTAACTTGACGATGATCGGCAGTGCTGCAAAGTCGATAGGCATGATCGGTAAGAGTTGAGGGGTACTTCTCTACCACGTCTGACATTAGCTGACGATGTTCGTAAATATGAAAAGAAAACCCGGTAAGTGTAATTGCTTACCGGGTTTTCTTTTGTTAATTCATTTGTTCTTTCCGACGATGTAGCAACCGAGAGAGAAACCTACCGCTGCTCCTAAAAGCTTGCTCCCTATTTGGCGACCGACTAAGCTTCCCAACCACGTCGATCCAATCAGTACGGCTGCAATAAATATCACTTTCCCTTTCAATCTGACCTGCTCCATAACGTCGATCGACGTTGAACATTACAGCCCAATATCGAGACTATCCAGAAGATCGAGACTTCTTTATACAAGCGACACAGAGCTTTAACTACTTCTTTTTGCTCTGACTCATCGCATAATCGCGGATCAGTTCTTCGGTCAAATCGTCGATGCTGCATCTGTTCGCGGCTGCACATTCCTTGAGAAAAGTTTGGGAAGCGATTGCTAAATCTACGATGAAACTTTGGGCAGTGCTGAGATTAGTTTTCATCGGTGGACGGCTCCCAGATTAAGACTTCGTTAGGTTGTACTCGGTAGGTGTCGCAAATCTTATGCAAGACGTTAGACCCCGGCAACTGATCAGGATTGTTGTAGAGGTCGTAAGCCGTTCTAGGTGCAATGTCTACCTCCGCGCGGAATCGATAGGGAGTTATCCCCCGTTTGTCGCAAAACTCCTTAATTCGGTTTCTCACTGGCATCTCCTAAGTATCTGGCAATAATAAGTCACTGGTAAGTGTACATACCTATTACTACTATGTTTGTATTAGTGATCTACGCCTTTATGCTGATCTTCCGCCTATGCTGTTATGTTTCTAACATTATTTGTAATTTAGTAGTATCATATAGTTATCGATAGTGAATCGACAAAAACCAGTCGTCAGGATTCCGACGTTAAACGAGTGCAGAGCATACATAGCTGTAGTTTCAACCGATTCACTATCGCAAGATTCCACACCCGATCATCGATACGGATTATCGATTGCTGGATTCTTCAGCACACATCTACTTAGGCACAAGCGATGGAAATTCCCAGTTCTCAGCAGATGCGGATGCCGATCGAAATTTGGCAGTACTGCATTGATGTTGCTCAGTCCCAAGGTTTCAAGAATCCTACTGAAGCAGCGCGGCAAATCATCAAAGCTCACAAGGGTTGGACGACTCTAAGAACCGACGAACCGAGACGCTAAAAATGGCGCGATGCCTCTCACAGCAAAATCGCGCCACACCCCACTACATGAGGATTCAATCAATGATAGAGCAACCCGCTTCAACTTGCGCCCAGTGTCGCTACTTTGATCGAGGTATTTGCAGACTAAAAGCGATCGCAGATTTTGACGACGCTGCAAAAACCTCACCCAATCGGAAAGCCTGCTACTTTGCCGATTTACTTCCGTTCTAGACATTCCCCCAAATACTCAGACGATGACTTCGGCTCACACATCAATCTAAGGACTTTGAGCAATGACCGATTTCGATATCATCTCCCAAGCAACCGTTCAATCTGCCATCAACGGCAACCCGATCTCGCTCAACTTCCTGCAATCGGTGATCAACGAATTCCCGCGCAGCGACAGCGAAACCAACCTATTGAAAAATGCTCTGACGCTGGCTGATGCTGCTTCGATGCTGATATTGCAGCAGGCAACAAAGATCGCGCTGTTGACTGCCCGAAACAACCCGAGGAATGCCGCATGAAAGCAGGTAACTTTGTCCGCTGGATGCAATGCCCACCGCACTTGAGCAAGTTTGAGCGAGGGCAGATTCAAGAAGTTCAAGGCGATCTCGCTCGACTGGCTTGGTTTGAAACTTGGGTGCAAATCTCAGAACTCGAATTCGTTGAACCAACCGCGATCGAGCGTCATCGCTGCAACGGCTACGGCAAACCAATCATTGAGGAATTTTAGATGAACGCTCACGATTTGACTCGGAAATTCTACACGGGACTATTCGCATTCTGCCTAATGGGGCTGGCTTATGGCGTTCCCCGGACGATCAGCCTAGCAAAGTCGATTCAAGAGGCACCCCCGAACGATCGCCCACGTATCGAGAATTACGACGCGCATCGCTAACCGAAATGCCGATCGCCTGCCTGAGAAACAACGCGATCGGCTATCCCACAAATTCACCATTTGGAGATTTAAACATTATGACCACTAAACAAAGCTCGATCGCGTATCACGCCTCATCTCACGGGCTAGACAGCTTGATCGAATCTCGCGGAGATCGACTGCTTGAACTATCAGGGATTGAAAAGCTGCAACTCATCGCAGCGATCTCAGGTTGGCAAGCAGAAGACAGCGAAGCGGCAGAAGCGGGCGGAGATCCAAGAACGATCTCTGAGTTTGTTGATGATTCATCGATCGAGTTTACCGGTGATGTTCTTGAATGCTTGGGACACCTGAAGGATTGCTCTTGTGATGACGTGCTGAGTTTGATTGTTGCGATCGCGCATCAATTGAAAGAGGGAGCGTATTTGCAATGACCTTCTTTACGTCCCTCACTCAAAACACAGACTCACCCATCAAGAAGCGAGGAACTTTGCGGGTGATGTCTTATCTGTCAGGGATTGCGGCGATCGTCCTTACCGCATCGCCATACATCCAAGATTTCACGACAAAGCGCGACGAAGTGACCACGCGACAGACTGCACAACTCGCACAGAAGCAAGCCATCGATCAGATTGAAGTTGACAAACAATCAGCGGATCGCACCTTTCAGATTGAACTAGAGCAGAAGCGCAACCGCTCAGAGGCATTACGAAAGGTTGGAATCACTTTTGTAGATCCAGCACCAATCAAAGACGGCATGACGATATTGCAAAATGGCAGCGCGAACCCAATGCCTAAAGGAACGGTGATCGAGGATATCGAAGGCAACCGCGCGATCGTAATGGACAAGGGCAGAGCAAAATTATTGAGGTCTAAACCATGAGTCTTAAACCACCTTCCCAAAAATCAGCAGAGCCGCAAATCATAGATCAGAATGGTAAGCCGATTGGCGGCAAGTCAACAAAATCGAGAGAACCGATCGCCGATTGGGGCGCGATTCCAGAGGCGATCGGTAAGTTCGTTTTGTTTCTACGCTCCCCGTCCGGTTTGGTATGTGTGCTGTTCGGGTTGCTGATCGTTGTGGCATTCAAGAACATCGAACAGTACCCAGCGGTCGTTCGGATGCTCGGTTGGTCACAAGATCCCACATTTGCCGATTGCGCTCTCTATTGGGCATTAATCCAGTGCTTTCAATTGGTGGGCGGTATTTCGTTCGCTTCTAAGACTTTGCAAGCGGCTGGCTTCTTGGCAGAGCGCGGCAGAGCATACCCAGAAGCATCGACCAACCCCAATGCCTCAAAGTTGGCACTCAAACGCCGCAAGCGGTTAGAGGCAGAGCGCGACACTCAAATGTATGTGTTGTGGGCGATTAGCTTCGCTGCCTATATCTTTGATATTGCAACCGTCTCTCACTCAATGGGGCAATTGTTCGACGCTGTTGGCACTCCTAACTTCTTGCTGCTTGGTCGTGTGGCATGGATCACGATGCTGTTTGATGCCATCTGCATTCTGATTGTGATTCTCCGGGAACACATTCCCGGACGTGCAGCGCGTGACTTTCTCGGAGCGTTATCGCGTGGTGAGGTGATCAAGATGCCCACGCAAGTAGGTGACTGGCAACGCCCCGACTCTCGTAAATAGTTCAAAGCGATCACTAAGCTCAGAACTCACCGATCGCAAACCTTCTCAACGATGTACCCGCCTCAAAAGGTGACTTAATCATGGCATCTATTTTAAGAACGTTGGTAGAACAGCATGATCTCTCTATTCCCGAAGCTGTGCAGATTCTACGCAAGACGTTAGACGCTGAGGAGTCCGAAGCAGGACAAACCAAAGCGGTGAACCTTGTCTTGATGGGGCTATCTGCATTGGGCGGACTCGCAAGCATGACCAACCCGATCGGCTTGACTGTGGCGGGAATTGCGATCGCGGTTAATTGGTCTTGTCAATCGGCGCACCGCAAAGACTATGCAGCCATTCGCGACGAACAAGGGTTAGTTCATCACGCCCCGATGGTTCTAGATGCCATGCTGCAATACTCGGCAGCAAACATCGCGACAGAATCGACGCTGATTGCTGCCTACGAGCATTGCCTAAGTATCTTTGATGAAGATGAAGGGATTTGCGTTACGTCTTCCCAGATTGAAGGGACAGGGCAGTATCAGCACATGGGATTTGAACCGACACAGTTTTTTCGTTCGATTGTCGGCAGCGCAATCTCAACTGAAGACCCCGTACTGAAAGTAGCAGGCAAGAAGACAGGACTGGAGCGGATGTATGAGCGGATGGGTGTAGAAATGCCCAAGGAACCGAGCCAACCCACCACACCTACAATCGGAACGAATACCCGACCGAATGCTTTACCAGTGGCATCACAACCGACACGGCAACCCGACAGTATTCCGACTGGTCTATCGTCGATCGTGGCTGATCCTTATCAATCACGGGCATTCTTTGGGGCACAGCGAACCGGGAAAAGCTACCTTGCGGCGGTGGCATCGAAAGAGATTTCCGATAGCCTGTCCTGCAAAATCTTTCACATGAACCTAGCCAGTTTTGGCGATGAAGACTCCTACTATTGGAGTCATGCCGTTGAATCGTTGCAGTGCGATTTATCTTCAATGGATGGCTACGAGAGCAAGCAAATCATCAACCAAGCGATCGACATCGTGAAGCGGTTCTACTCACAACAGAACGCGCTTCTGATCGTTGATGAAATTGCCTACCTTGGCAGCGCATCCAACCAACACTCGAAACTTTTAGAGCCATTACTCACGCTGATTGCTGACAAAATCACAACGCTCTCATCGTCAGGCAAAAAACGACAGCAGGCGATCTGGACAATTGCACCTGAGTTTGTCGCGGGGTCACTCACTCAAGATGCCAAGGCGGTAAAGAAACTCAAACTCTGCTATGTTGCATCACATCCAGATCGCGCTCTCGATTGGAACGGACAATCCATCAGTTTTGATTGGGAACTGTTTCGGCAAATCAAAGCAAACTTTGAAATTTTAGAACCGAACTCACTCCCAAGCAGCGATCGCGTTTGTTTCGTTGGTTCGCACTGGTTGCCTATTGGGGAACTACCTGATCTAAAAAAGATGGCGACTCCTAAGCCCGATATCGTCGATCCAGTTCAACATTTGGAGCGGAGCTTAGAGTTATCCGCCCAATCTGAGAAAGACTCAGCACTAGAACTCATTCACTCAATCGAGAATCTCTCTAAAAGAGAAGCAATGCTGATTGCTTACCAATGGGCACAAACCCGCATTAAAGACGATAGAGAAGTCGATAAGGCTTCGTTCATGGCAAGGGCGCGAAACGATCGCAATTGTGACTACTTGCGCGAGAACCGTGACGCGATTTGGGATGAACTAGAAACCCTGATTTCGTAACATGAACTCATTGGAGCGAAACGCGAAACGAAACGGGAAACAGGGGGCGAAACGGAGCGAAACAACGTTTCTAGGCGTTTCTAGCGTTTCGTTTCGCTGTTTCCCGTTTCGTTTCACTAACCGTTTCGCTGATACGTCTAAAACTCAATACTCACAAGTCACTCATCAAACTATTAGGAGAAACAGCAATGGAAACTGCATCTGACATTCTTAAAGCAATGCTAAGAGAGTATCAAGCTTTCAAAGAAGCAGAACAATTGAACTCTACCAAATCTGAGAAAGACTCGCAAGATTCAGCACCAGATGAAGACTCTGATGCTGTTGACGACTCTCTCGATACTCCCCCTAGTTCCTAACAGTAATTGCTCTCGAATTGGGTCAAAATCGGGTAACTACGAACAGAAAGGGGTTACAAAATGGCTGCCATCTGGTAGCCACTGATGTTAGAGGGGTAAGTAGATGGCTACCAGATGGCGCAATAATCGCATCACATCGGTAGCAAGGGTAAAAACAATCAAAAAAGGTGAAAAAATGGTGCAGACAAAGGAACGCAAAACGAAAGCGAGTAAGGTCACAACTTCCCAAACTTTCCTCGCAAGCATTGACCCCGGAAACCAAAACATCGATGTTGTGTACGCCAAAATGAGCGTCACTGGCTCGATCGTTAGCTACGACGATCAGGTACACAAAACTGTTAAATCCCTGGTTAGCGAAGATGTGGAGCAGTACACATTTACTCAAGCTGGACTGATTGACGGATCTGGAGAGGTGACGACGCGACAATTCGGAATCGGAGAGTATCCCGGCGCTCAGTGGATCAAGGACAGTCCAGACGGTAAAGCCCAATGGGTTCTACCCGCGCTGATTCATTGTATGTGGGACGATCTCGCTGATGTCGATTCGATCACCGTCTACACATCGGTACACAACCCCGAAGCCTACCGCGCTGAAATGAAAGCAGCATTGAACGGACGCTTCACCTTTGTTAAAGACGACGAGCAAAAGAACATTACGGTGAAGTGTGATCGCGTTCTAGTTGAAGGTGTGGGAGCCATCAAAGCACAGAACCCACCAACGGCAGCGAATCTACTGTTAGACCTTGGCGGACAAACGGTGATGATTGCTCCGTACTCTGGCTTAAAGCTGATGTCTGGATGCGATCAGCCCTACCAACTGCTCGATCAGGGGACAGCTAGACTGATTGCTGAATTCGCCAAATGTCGCGCAGTTAATGAGGCACTGAAGCGAGTGATGACCTATCGGGAAGCGCGATCTGTGATTGACAATCCTGCTCACACTTTCCAAGGACATGACTTCTCTGGAGCGGTCGGCAAGGAGGTTCACAAGTGGCTAGAGAAGGTTGTAGGCAGCATTGAGGGACTTGCTAAGCATCATTTAGCAGAATGCCCCAATCGCTACGCAACGGGCGGCGCGGTTCTGATTCCGTCAGTTCGTCAGTGGCTACTCGATCGTGGTTACACTCCGGTAACTGAACCTTTGAGCGCTAACGTCCAAGGTGTGTTTACCCTTGCACAAGCTTTGGAGCAAAAAGATGCCGCAAAGTAAGACGAGGACACCGCGCTTTTCCATCAGCGAAACCCCTGTTGTTTCTGAGTTCCTAGACATTATCTGGAACCAACACCCAAAGCTGAGAGGCAACAAAGCTGAGACTGTTGTGTTTGCGCTGTCAGCTTGCGCCCACCGGAGCGATACATCGAATCAAACTCAGTCGATCGAAAGTTCACCGAAGTCAGTAGAGACAGAACCCGCTCAATTGATCGATTCTCTTGATGACCTTGACGACCTCGACACTTGACGACAACGGCATTCCCCTAGACCCACGATCGGCTAGGGGAATTGTTTTGAGAAAAGGTCTAGATGATTTTGAAGACTGAGGTTAACATCTCCCTGTCAGTCCGGACTGAACAACCTAAATATAGGAGGGCAAGCAACATGAGACTGAACGAACGGTTAGAGATGCGGGTCAATCAATGGCATAAGGACGCTATGCACGATCGAGCGAAAGAGCTTGGATTCAAGACAGCACCGGAGATGTTTCGCGCCATTGTCGAAGGTAAGGCAACCGTCAAGTTTTTAGGAGAAGGAAAATGAATCGTCGCAGTGAACGAAAAAGACGACAAAACGCACAAATCAGCCTACCAAAAAACAAAAACCTACCAAAAGGACAAAGACAGCTAAGCGACTGGGAAGCAGCTTTAGTTTCAGAAAAGTTGTCTTTCTGGGATTTGATAGATCCCTACGAGAAACACTCGTTCCACATGAATCACGCAGAGCTAGAGGAACGCCTGAAAAACACCGAAATGGGCGTGTGGGAATTCTGCCAGCATTTCATGCACTGCGAATTACCGTTCGTAGGGGTTGAAATGAACCCAGACAATCAGAAAGGATCGAAAGACATCTGGGTTTCGCTTCAATCGTCGATCGAGATTGTTCCTCAGTTCAAGCCATCCTAAACACAGCGAAAGACCTCCAAGGTTATAAAGCCAAGGAGGTCTTAAATTTCTTTAGAACGCCGTTGACGCGGCTTCTTAAATCCATTAACCCTGGCAAGAGGGAAAACGAATGCGTAATTCAAGTGTAGACACGACTAAGGAAACTGTCAATAGTTTCGACTCAAACAATTCTACTTCTACCGTGTCCAAAGGGCTTTCAGAGCATCAGTCGCAACCCAAGCGCAAGAAACTATATTCCACGTTTGAGGATTTTTCTGAAGGGACTCTCAGGGAATTTATTGAAGGGAGCGGCGTTCACCCATCCTTTTTTGAGAACGGCGCAATCGAGATTGTCAGCGACACCCGCATCGAAAACGGTGAACCTTCAGAAAACCCGATCGCTGAGTTCTTGAGGTGGAGCCAGAGCGAATCTCAAGCGGGATTTGCCTTGAGAGAAAGCTTTTTCGCCGCGCTGATGTTCAACGAGGATGGATCACCGTGGCAAGCGAAGTTGTCCTTCCAAAAGTGGAACGAGGGCAAGAATCGCTACAACAAACCCTACTTAGCGCCCAAGGAAGCCGGATCGAGAGCATTCCTGCCTCCGATTCCCGCTGCTGTCCGTCAAGCCATCAGTAAGCGAAACGGCGTTGAATTCCCCTCTGACGGCTCGTTCTGGGATTTTGTAGAGCAGCACCCAGAGATCCCGATTCCGCTTACTGAGGGCGGGAAAAAGTCTCTCTGCGCGATTTCTCAGGGGTATGCAGCAATCGCCCTTTATGGCAAGGACTGCTTGACGCTCAAACAACAGGACGGCAGTTATATCGTCAATCCTGAACTCGCTCGATTTTGCCAACCGGGGAGAACATTTGTCATTGCGCTCGATCGTGACGAGAAGCCTGAAACCGTTCGCAGTGTTGGCTACGCAATCAAACGGGCTTGCGAACTGCTAGAGCAATTTTCCGGAGTAACCGCTAAGGTCGCACTTTGGCAAAATTCCGAGGGTAAAGGACTCGACGACCTCTGTATTCAATCGGGTGCGGATGCGGTTGAGTTTGCTATTGAAAACGCGATCGCGCTTCCCAGAGTCCCCGCTGTTGAAGTGCCTCAGTGCCTCAAAGATAAGTTCTTACCTCATATCGAGGGAGCCGAACCCAGCGAGTACCTATTTTTGATTGCGACTGAGTTGAAGCACGTCTCACCGTCTGATCAGTCGGATTGCATTCAAGGAATTCTGATTCTGGCAGCAGAACATCTGGACTCGAATAAAACTGATTTACTGCTGACATTCATCACTAAATCAACCAAGCTAGGCAAGAAATCCCTAAAGAAAGACTTGGAAACTGTCAAGGCAAATCGGCAAAGAATCTCGCTTGATGTGTGGCTTAAGACTCAGGATCTTTTGGGTTTACACGCGATCGAAGGCGATGGAGACAGCAAGAGGTCTGTATCGCCCATTAAAGACGGAATGACCTTTCCGCAAATGGTTAGCGCGTCTCTTTTTCAAGATCCTTGGATCTGCGTTGCCCGAAAGCTTTACCAGTGGACAGGAACCTACTATAGATACTCGAATGACGAAGTTGAACTTTCGAGGATTCAGGCGTTTGCCAATGAGTTTGAGGTAGATCGAGACGAGAGAACCAGCTATCCATTTGCAAACCCAGTCGCGGTAAAGAACGCTCTTGAATGGGTCAAAATGCAGTTTGCTGTTTCCTACGATCGATGCAACCCAAGTGGTTTAAATTGCACGAACGGAGTGCTGCAAATTAGCTACACGGGCAAGCGTGGGAATATTCCAGAGTTCACCTTAGTCCCTCACAACCCCGATTTTTACTACCTCTACGAACCGATGGTGACTTACGACCCACAAGCACCATCGGAAGACTGCGATCGCTTGATGGATGCCCTAGACAAGCCACAACAGGAGGTATTGTTAGAGGTTGGATCGGCATCTTTTGATCTTGAAACCGTTCGTAAACATCACGGACGGAATATCAAAGGCTTACTCATTAAAGGGGTTGGATCTAACGGCAAGGATGCCCACAAAGAAGCCTTTAGCCTGTTGTTTGGTCGATCTGGCTTAACGTCTGTCACTCTTCAGGATTTTCAACAATACGATGAGGGTCGAAAGTTTCCTCTAGCAAAGCTTGTGACATCTCGGATCAATTGGGCATCCGAAAATAAGAAGGGCATTAGTATCGATGATTTGCAAAGCCTAAAGCAAGCAATCACCGGGGAGGAACTAGACCACGAACTTAAGGGACAGAACGAAAAGCCATTCAAGCCCAAAGCGGTGTTCATTTTTAACCTGAATGACGTACCCAACATCAAAGCAGGGTTACAAGCGATTCAAGACCGCTTTGCTGTGATTTCTTACAACAAAGTCTATGCAACGAAACCAAACCCCGCTAAGGGCGAGATGCAAGCAGATCCACGATATAAGTACGATCGCGACTTCATGAGAAATCATGTTTTGTCTGCCTTCTTAAATCGCGTGATTGCAGCATTCACGGATCTGATGCAAAACGGGATTGATTATTCTTGCTGCGACGAGGCACTAGAAAAAATTCAGGTGCAAAACTCCCACTTATTTGAGTTTGCCAAAGATTCAGGCTTAACGTTCGATCGTGGATCAGTGATCCCAGTGAAAGACCTGTGGCGGGAACTTGAGCAGTACTATATCGATACCGACGTACTAACCATCAATACGGACGGTCGTAGGGTCTGGGCTGATGATGTCCGACCGGGAGATCCCTATATCAAAGCCGCAAATCAGCTACCGAGGCATATTCAGAAACTTTACCCTCAGTGCGAAAAAGTAGAAATCGGACATCGCCAAATGGGAATCAAAGGACTAACTTTCGCTCCTCCATCCATAGAGACGATCGGAACCGAACCTACAAAAGTTGAAGAACCTGACGCACAGCCACAACCAGATCAAACCAGCGAAACAACTGAAGCACTTCCGACATGGGCTAAGGTCGGCGGCTATTTCTTAGATGTCTCAGGCAATCTGATCAGGATTGAGGCTATTCAACGAACATCCGACGGGGTACTACTGATCGACCGTGACGGCGACAAGTACAAACTTTCTGAGTGCCGTCCTGAGATTATCCCCACAAGTCTTCGATAGTTCCTTCCGTTCCACGGGGCGGTAATAGTTCGCCCAACTGCATTCCTTAACATTTTTACAAAGCAACATGAAGACTTGGTATTTGACGATCGACGCTGCGATCTCCCTTGATTTGCCTGCGGAAAAACTGAGAGAATTGTATCGATCTGGGATGTTCAAGCATGGGCATCACTACCGCGACATCTCCCCAATCGGATCAAAGCGTCCGACTCTGCAATTTCATGTAGAACGCTGCGAGGAACTACTCGCCATCCCTCCAGAAAAGAGAAAATGTCACTTACCCAAATAAATGTCCGATTAAAGGCGGGCAAGGTAGGCGTAACCATTCGTCAGAAGGGCGATCGGCTCTATCTCCGTGGCACATTCCCACCGAAACCAGGTGAGACGGAATGGAAACAGCGCGACATCTCGCTAGGTATCTACGCCAGCCCAGTAGGCTATAAACGGGCAGAGATTGAAGCCAAGAAAGCAGGGGCACAACTGGCAGATAAAGTGTTCACTTGGACTGATTGGATAGATAGCCCCAAGCCAAAATCAGACACGGTTAGCGGGTGGATAGAGCGCTTTGAGGTTGATTATTTCAACCGTAAAAGGCGCAATCCTAAATCTGAAACCACCTGGGAAACTGAATATGATCAAGTGTTCCGGCAGTTGCCACCGGATGAACCATTAACGGCGGAATTGCTGAGATCTCATATTCTAAAAACAGATCCAGATACCCGCAATCGACAGCGCTACTGCATGGTTTCGGAGGCTTTGGCTAAGTTTGCAGCACTGCCACTAGACGCGAAATCATTGAAGGGTAAGTATTCCGCCAAATCAGCCAAAAAGTTAACGCCTCGCGATTTACCCACTGACAAAGAGATTAGCGAGTGGCGCGATCGTATTTCTAATGAGCAGTGGCAGTACGCATTTGGACTGATGGCTTGCTATGGGCTGCGAAATCATGAGCTATTCCACATCGACTTAGAACGCCTGAAAGAATCGCCTGTGTTGCATTTGATCGAGGATGCTCACGGAGGCGGAAAGACAGGCGCTAGGCGGGTTTGGGCACTCTACCCGGAATGGTACGATCGATGGCACTTGTGGGATGTCTCACTGCTGCCACAGGTGACAGGACGGAACAATCGAGAGCTAGGACATCGGGTAACGCAAGCGTTCAAGCGCTACGGATTTCGTAATCCTTATAATTTGCGGCATTGTTGGGCGGTGCGCTCGATCGACTTTCTATCTGTGGAACTTGCAGCCGTACAGATGGGGCATAGCTATCAGATTCACTGCGACACATATCACCATTGGATTTCTGATGAGGTTCACCAACGGGCTTATGATGCTGCGATGAATAGACCCGATCGACCTATGCCACCTCCCTAAATCTTCCCTAAATTACGGCAGTGTCTTGGAATATATCACCGTCTTTTGGTGCGTTGAGAAGAACTATAAACGCCTTCTATAACTGCTTTTCAGCCTGTATCGTTTTGGTACAGGCGTTTTTATTAGGCGGACTCTTAATCCGCTGGTTCTGGGTTCGAGCCCCAGGTCATCCATCCGTTTCAGATTACAGGAAAAAGCGGTGAGCTAAACCTGAGCTAAAATCTGCTGCAACTGAATAGGCGAGACGTGCGATATTTTTTAGGGTATTCACAGCTTTTAAGGGGTATTAGTTCCTATTAAAAGCTGTGAATACTCATGTACTATATTCTGCCGAATAAAAATATTTCAGATCTTCGTTCAGAATAATTGCTTCTCCACCACAAATTCTATAAGGTTTCCAAATCTCTGACATTAGTACTAATATGTTTCTCTTATGGAAGTTTTCAGACCGAAAACTTCTTTCTCGATCGACTATGAAAAAGATTCTGTCGTTCACTTTCGCTGCTACGACATTACTGATGTCCGGCTGAACTTCCTCACAATCAAATAGGCTGACAGGCGCAATCCCAGTAGTGGGTTTGAGTAGACAGCAGACCCGCCGCTATAGTAGCTAACAAGGCGGCAAATCAGGGATATGCGTGCTCTGGACGATGTTTCGAGGGGCTACAGTGACATTGACAGTGGTAGCCAAGTGCTAATCAAAGATGGGAATAGAAAATTGATCGCAAGTGGCAGTTTGGGTAAGGGAAGCTTGGCTGAGCTTGGTTCAGATCCAGCCTGTGTATTTTCTGTTGCAGTTGAAAACATTCCATCCTCAGACTTCTACACGATTGAGATCGGAAATCGCAAAGGGATGACTTATTGCAAGGAAGAAATGCAGCAGAAAAAATGGCGACTTGAGTTGAGTCTGGGCTAAAACGATAAGTTGAATGCGGCTAGACGATGCTGCAAAAATTAAATTGCTGGAGTGTGCCTCAGTCTGAATTCTTCCTGAATTTTGAACACTTTGAGAGCAAGAAATTTCAAAACCTCTGTTGCAACTGCAATCGAATTGTTGTTCTCGGCGTTGGCAACCTCGTGAAGGCGATCGACTTCCGCTTCGACTTTTTCAAACTAATAAAATCGCACTGCTAGATGCGCAAGGCTTTAGAACACGGGACAACAAAGAACCTCTGCTTTGGAGTGGAAAGGGCACAAAAGGTGCTGAAAGCCACAAAGAGAAGCAAAACTGCTTGTGTTTCCCACAAAACGAAGTAGTAAGTATGCCATTTCCGAAGTTGGCTCAAAGCAAAGGGGGCAAAGCCCCATCAAGTGCAGTACAGAAGCAAGCAGCGAGTAAATGGGTAAAGGAACACTAGCCTTGGAGGAAAAGCACTGGTGCTAGGAGTCCCCTAGGCAAGCTTAGTGCAAAATATAATGCTGTGGAACCTGGCTCTTACAGGCGCTTCGTTAAAAGTTGGCAGGAAGATTTTGAGCAAGGGTGTAGAGAGGCAGAGCAAGCGATCTCGGCTTTTGATGCAGATCGAGGCTTGCATCCGTTGGATTACGATTCTTTAAGGGTGAAGCGCTATCAAGGTCAGGACACGATCTGAAATCAATGGTGCTTATTCATTGTTTACGCTATCTATATCGGTACAGAAGAAACTGTCCAAAAAAGAATCGCGATCGCTCAAGCAATTCGTGAGAGATTTCGCTCCAAAAAGAAATGCGTTGATCGTGCTTTGCTGTATGAAACCCCGTCTTGGCTTGAAGAATGCTTAAATGTGGCATTGTCAAGTTAACCGGGCTGTAGAATAATCGTACTGATTCAACGTTGATCGCATCCGCTTGCCCATGTACTCCCGTCATCGATTTCCCGGCGAAATGATTAGTTATTGTGTGTGGCTTTACTACACTTTTCCTCTGAGTTAGCGGGATATCGAGAAGATGATGCTGTATCGCGGCATTGAGGTGACGTACGAAACGATTCGGGAATGGTGCCAGAAATTTGGGCAGCAATACGCGAATCAAGTGCAGCGCAAGCGTCCCTACATCACCGACAAATGGCATCTCGACGAAATGGTGGTGACGATTAAGAAGCAACAATATTATCTGTGGCGAGCCGTGGACAGTGAGGGAAACGTGCTGGATGTCTTGCTGCAACGCCATCGAGACACAGAGGCAGCAAAGCGATTTTTCCGTAAACTGCTGAAGCAACAGGGCTTTGTGCCACGGGTGATGGTGACCGACAAGCTGAAGAGTTACGAAGCGGCGAAGAAGCAGGTGATGCCGAATGTGGAGCACCGACAGCATAAGAGGTTGAACAATCGAGCGGAGAACTCACATCAACCGACCCGAGTGCGAGAACGCCGAAGGCGACGATTCAAATCCCCTGGACAAGCGCAACGATTCCTCTCAGCCTTTGAACCAATCCGAGGACACTTCCACCCTAAGCAACATGAACTGAGTGCAAAGCGATATCGAGAACAGTTGCGCCAACGATTTGAGGAGTGGCGAGAAATTGCTTGCTTGAAAATTGCTGCGTAACCTTGAGCGAGGCTGAATGTTCAAGGATTATTGTGCTTATTTTGAACATACCCGGTTAAGTTGACAATGCCTCTACAGTAGCTTTGAGTATAAATTTCTTCCTGATTAAGCTGTCGATGCTCTGTATTTACGGATAGTGCTTGCAGCAATGGAGATGCGTCTTGGGTCGTCGAGTTCTAATTGTCAGCCCCCATTTTCCTCCTTTCAACGCGCCGGATCATCAGCGGGTCAGGATGTCTTTGCCTTATTTTCAAACCTTTGGTTGGGAACCGTGGATCTTGACCGTCGAGCCAGACGCGATCGCAGGTGCGAAAGATCCATTTTTGCTGAAAACCGTTCCAGATACGATTCCGATCACGCGAACAAAAGCACTTCCAATCGAGCTTACGCGGCGAGTGGGACTGGGAAATATTGGATGGCGATGCTTACCGTATTTTGTTCAGGAGGGCGATCGCTTAGTGGCTGAACAATCATTCGATTTGGTTTACTTCTCAACCACCGTGTTTCTCACAATGGGCTTAGCTGCTAGATGGAGAAGACGTTTTGGGGTTCCTTATGTGCTGGACTTTCAAGATCCCTGGTTTAGCGACTACTATCAACAAGCCAAAACTGCTCAACGTCCGGGAGGGCAGCTTAAGTATAGATTTGCTCAAACGATCGCAAAAACACTAGAGCCAAAGGCGATGCGCGATGTGAGTCAAGTGATCAGTGTTTCGCCTGCTTATCCTGAAACCTTGAAACAGCGGTATCCGTGGTTGAACGCTGATCAATTCACCTCATGTCCACGCTGGCAAGTTCAATTTCGTTGTTCATGAAGTCTGCAGGGCGATCGAATACATCAGCGACCATCTCCCCATAATCTTCTTCAGAAAGCTGCTGCAACTTCGTTTCAGGACTCAATGGCTGAAAGAGCGTTCCGGTCTCAACCATCGAGCGCATCATGTTGTAGTTGTAGAAAAAGAAAACGGGTCGCAGGATTGTGTAGGGCAACTCGCTTGCTCGGATGTATTCTTCGACTTGAAACTTGCTGCCGAAATGCGGAACACCCGTGTTGCGCTCGGCGCTCCCCACCGAACTGTAGACAAAGTGCTGGATGCCCGCCGCTTTCGCTGCGTCTGCAACCGCCTTGCCCTGACGAATTTCGGTGTCTACTCCATCCTGAAAGAGCTGTAGCGAAAAAACACCGTAGGCACCTTGCAAAGCACGATCGAGGGAAGCGCGATCGTTGAGATCTCCGACTGCGAGTTCTGCGCCCGCTCGTTGGAGTGCTTGAGCCGCAGGCTTGTTTGGGTCACGCACCAAGGCGCGAACCTTGAAATTGCCGCGTTGCAAAAGATGATGGGCGATCGCATTGCCCTGATTGCCTGTAGCTCCAGTAACCAGGATGAGCCGTTCTGCATGGGTTGATGTCATAACTGTTTTCTCACTCTCGTTTGTGGAAGGGTATGTGAAGAGGGCTTAGTGCCCCTCCGTTGTTCTCATTGTTCAACCTGAACCCAATTCAGAACACTCAAGTTCTCTGTGTTAAGCACTGAGATAAGCCGAGGTCATGCTTCTATGTCTAAAGATGGATCTTTCAGCAGAATTGTCCTGGAACACACGCCAGATCCTTGAAACCTGATACCCTCGGTACGCTCACACTTCTCTCAGAAAGTTGATTCCTTCTACCCTTTGCTGGCTAAAGCATGGATGCCGATCGCAAAAAATCCAGTCGTAATGGAGCGTCCTCTGCGCGGGTGAGAGGAGTCATTCTGTCACCGCATGGATGGCAACGATTTCAGGCAGTAAAGCAGCAGGTCGAGTCGGCGGAGAACTGGGGTAAGCGACTCACTCAGGAAGATTTGAATGAACGCACTGGACTTTCACTCAACACCCTGATCCGAATTCTGAAGCGCGAACTGGGGGTCGATCGCCAGTCGTTAGAGATTCTCTTCCAATCCTTTGAACTAAAATTAACGAAGACTGATTATGTTTCTCCAATCGCTTCAGGGGAATCGTTGTCCAGTCAACGGGCAAGCCCACAGCAGGATTGGGATAACGCAGTTGATGCTGCCGTATTTTATGGTCGTGATACAGAACTGGCGCAACTGTGGCAGTGGATGGTGGCGGAACGCTGTCGTGTGGTTGGACTCCTCGGAATTGGGGGGATTGGCAAAAGCACGATCGCTGTCAAAGCAGCTCTGCAAATGCAGATTGAGTTTAAGGTTGTGGTGTGGCGATCGCTTGCTAACGCACCCTCATTCGATGACCTCCTCACCAGCCTGCTGAAATTTCTGATGCCGCTTCAAGGTGACGATCCCATCATCCCTGCAACAATTGATGAAAAGCTTTCTAAGGTGATGCAGTATTTGCGATCGCAGCGGTGCCTGTTGATTTTAGATAACGCTGAAACGATTTTGCACAGTGAACAGGTCGGGCAGTGGCAGTCTGGTTATGAAGCCTACGGACAGTTCTTAAGAACGCTAGGAGAAACGCCTCACCAAAGTTGCTGCTTGCTAACCAGTCGTGAGAAGCCCCGTGAAATCGCTCTGTTGGAAGGCGACCAGAGCGTTGTGCGATCGCTCTCCCTGAGTGGACTGACCCCTGATGAGGGACGCGCTATTTTTCGGCAAAAGGGAGCATTTACAGGGTCAGAAGCCGAGTGGCAAACCTTAATTAACCACTATGGTGGCAACCCTTTAGCGTTGAAATTAGTGGCATCTGCCACGCAGGATTTGTTTAACGGAAGTATTGCTGAGGTAGTCAGCTATCTCAATCAGGGAACGTTTGTTTTTGAAGATATTCGCAATGTCCTCGATCACCAATTCAATCGCCTGTCGATCGAGGAACAGAAAATTCTCTACTGGTTTGCTATTCACCGAGAGCCGGTTGCGATCTCAGAAATTCGTCAAGACATGGTTGGTTCAGTCTTACAGCAAACCGTTCCTCAACAGGTTAATTCGCTGCGGCGGCGATCGCTTATCGAAAAAACAGACAGCTTATTTTTCTTGCAACCCGTGGTCATGGAATATGTCACGGAACGATTGGTTCAACAAGTCTGTACAGAATTTACAACGCGACAGCTTGACGTGTGGCAAACCCACTCATTCATGCAGGTGCAGGCGAAAGACTACATCCGGGAGATGCAATCACGATTCATTATGCAGCCGGTAATGGAATGGCTTTTATCGTCTTATCGAAATGTGTCAGAAGTTGAAGATAGAGCAAGGCTGCTCCTGGCACAACAGCGACAACAGCCAGAATATGGAGCAGGATATGCGGCAGGGAATTTGATCAATCTGCTGGTGCAGCTCAAAGTAGATTTGCAGGGTTCCGATTTTTCTGAACTCGTAGTGCGGCAAGCCGACCTGCGGCAAGTTAATTTGGTAGGGGTCAATTTTCAAAATTCTGATTTAGCGACATCCCTTTTTTCGGAGGCATTGGGGGTGGCAATATCGGTCGATATTAGCCCAGATGGCCAAGTTTTTGCCGTAGGCGATATCAGCGGTTTAGTGTATTTGTGGGATGTTGCATCCCATCAACTCATTGCGACGTTTGAAGGACATTGCGGTGGGGTCTGGGCGGTTGCATTTAGTCCCGATGGCACAACACTGGCGAGTGGTGGTAATGATGCAACGATACGGTTGTGGAATGTGCAAAGTGGTCAGTGTTTGTGGATTTCGACAGGGCACACGAGTCGAATTTGGTCTTTAAGCTTTAGCGCTAATCGTCAATGGTTAGCCAGTGGTAGTGATGATCAAACCGCAAGAGTGTGGAATTTGCAGGGTGATTGCTTGCACGTTTTGAAAGGACACACCAAAAACGTTTATTCCGTTCACTTCTCACCCAACCATCCAATTTTAGCCAGCGGCAGTAAGGATACCTCGATTCGGATTTGGGATGTTGAGACTGGAAAATGTTTAAATGTGTTGCAAGGGCATTCTTCTGGTGTTCGCTGTGTGCGCTACAGCCGGGATAGTCAACGGTTGGCAAGTGGCGACCTCAATGGCTGCATTCAACTATGGAGTCATCCGCTTGATTTTAAAACTCATTCATTTAATCCTGAATTATCGCTGGGGGGACATACCAATTGGGTTCGGAACATTGTCTTTAGTCCAGAGGGTGACACTTTAGTAAGCGGCAGTGATGATGGCACCCTTCGGCTTTGGAATGTCCAAGACGGATACTGTACGAATATTTTGGATGAGCAGACTGGAGCTACTCTAGCACTCGCCATTAGTGCTGATGGTCAGACCTTGATCAGCGCCAGCCACGATCGAACGGTGCGGCTGTGGCAGATGCCGAGTGGGCAAAGCCTTAAGACGTTAAGCGGCTATACCTATGGCGAACACTCATTGAGTTTTAGTCCTACCCCATTAACAGTAGGAACCAAGCCATTGAGTCAACTGCTTGCTAGTAGTAGTAGCCAAACGGGAACGATTCACCTGTGGCAGTGGCAGGTTGGTGACGATCTCCTCAATTCGTCTCCCTGGAAAACCATCAATCGAGAAAACAGCCAGATTTCAAATTTAAGCTTTAGCCCGGATGGTCAAACGATCGCTACCAACGGGGAAGATGGCTCCATTTTTCTATGGGACGTGCAAACAGGACAGGGCGATCGCTGGATTGCTCACGATGCTCCCATATTAGCGGTACGTTTTAACCCCGTTGGGCAAACCCTAGCAAGCAGTAGCTATGATCGAACCGTGTGCCTGTGGGATGTGCAAACTCACCAATGCTTGCAAGTGCTACGGGGTCATCAGAGCAGCATTCGGGCGATTGCCTTTGATCCCCAAGGTCAAACGCTGGCAAGTGGCAGTTATGACCAAACCATTCGCCTCTGGGACGCGCAGACAGGGGATTGCCTTCGGGTGCTAGAAGGGCACAAGGGCGGGGTTTACACGCTAGCATTTCATCCAACCAAATCGATTCTGGCAAGCGGCAGCTTTGACCAAACGATTCGATTGTGGGATGTGCAAAGCGGAGCCTGTCTAAGGACATTACAAGGGCATACCAGCATCGCGTTTACCATTGCTATTAGCCCTGATGGTCAAACTATTGCCAGTGGCAGTGATGACCAAACCGTTCGCCTCTGGAATTTGAAGACGGGGGAATGCCTTCAGGTGATGGGTGAACACACCAGTTGGATCGCATCAGTCGTCTTCAGCCCCGACGGTCAAATTTTATTGAGTGGGAGCTTCGATCGCACCATTAAACTGTGGGATGTCGCTACAGGACGCTGTATCAAAACGGTGAGAGGCGATCGCCTCTATGAAGGCATGAATATGCAAGGCGCAATGGGGTTGACACCTGCTCAAAAAACAACATTAAGAGCATTAGGAGCAATCTCACAGTGAAGCGATTGTTTACAGCACTACCGCTTGCGTACCGTGCAAAAAAGCTATAGCTTTAACTCGGTAATGTTCTACAACTGGTTGCGGGTTTCGCTTAAAAGTCGATGTGAAATCTTGAACAGTAAGGTCAAATTGAGCTTTCAAAGGAAAAGAACGATCAATTTTGATCGTTTCCCTGCCGCTTTTGCCAATATAGCGTTACCAAAGCGTATTAGGACGTATATTAGAGGGGTAGTGTTGTGAAGCATGGCTATGGCTGCCCCCTACAGCGAAGATATGCGCTCCAAAGCAATTGCTGCGGTGAAACGTGGTGAACGC
>JAHHHU010000015.1 GCA_019359175.1 Phormidium tanganyikae FI6-MK23 | reverse complement strand
GCCAGGGTACTTATCGATAGAAAAAGCTCTTTACACTTCTATGTAAAGAGCTTTTTCTATTTACACTTCGGTGAAAGTATAAAATAGGAGTATCTCTTTGATTGTGGTGGCGAGATTAATCTTACGGCAGTTTTCAAGTAAATAAACCAGAATGAGCGAACCAGGCGATGGCATCGTTTTCCGAAATTTCTTCAGGTATAATCTGAGTTGAAGTTTGGTTGGGTGACTCCATCGATCGCGCTTTGGCAGAGCGGAGCAATTGCTTAAGTTTCGACCAGCAGAGTTCAATCGAAGATAAATTTGGAAATAGGACGGTAAGAACGCAAGCTTTGCCCTTAATGCTTCAATGGCTTGTCGGACTTACCCAGCCTAGTGAACGCGCAGATTGTCCATGAGCACAATTGCATCCGTCCAGAGTTGCGGATCAGGACTTCGAACAGACAGGTGGCAAGTACTTCGATGTTGACACTGCCGGAGATGGTCATCGTTGCAATCAGTCCCTTAAGTGAGGTAGTCTATCCCGGATTGCGCGGACAGATATCATGGATTTTCTCTCCTTTCATGGTGCGACTCTTGAGTCAGGTCATGCCTAATTAGGCGCCTGCTTCATCCACCAAATTGCGTCAGTAGATGCTGAATGTCCAATGCCGAAACGCGAAGTAATAAAACATCCAGCCGCGAAAGCAATGCTTGCTCTCTTACACTTGACCTGACGAGCCACGCTTGTCAGACATTGATAATTGGAAGAGCGAATATTACTTTCGCGGCTGAGTAAGTTGAGGACAGGATTTATACCCGCGTGCGTTATGACTAAATAAGCACGTTGTGAAAGCTATGACTGTGAAGCAAAAAGCTCAACCGATTGCAATAGTTATGGCTTTGCCACACCTGTCTGCTTCTGCTCAACACCAGGAGCTTGATAAGCTTGCTCTAGCCGCATAAGTCGCTTAACTTGGGTTGATAGAGCGTTTGCATCGAGCAGATTTGTGATCAGAGCATCGGTCGAGAACAGTCCTGCTCCATTTACAGCAAATGCTAAAAAGCAAGCTGCATAGATCGCCGATAGCTCCAAATAAGTCAGATTTAAGCCAGCCACCAGAACGTGGTGATAGATTGCAACACACATCGTACCGAACAATCCGAACGCTGCTGGACGAGTTAAAAAGCCAATCGCAAGCAGCGGCGCTCCGATCGTTTCGGTCAATGCTGCTAAATAGCTAAACACGATCGGGAAGGGTAAACCAATGACCTCAACGTAAACGTGGGCGAAGCTTTCAATGTCCGCGAATTTGTCAAGTCCGTTGTGAATCATCATGATGCCCAGAGTGACCCGTAGAACTGTCCAAGCTGTTTGTGACCATAAGTTTGGCGTGACTGTCGGTTTTAGAAGCGTCGTTAGAAGTGTAGAGGGTGCCATAAGGTTAGAATTGCAATGCGAATGAAATAAAGTATTAAGATAATTAAAGCATAGCATTAAGAAATATGAAGAGAGTATTACTGGGCGCGTTGTTTCTTTAAATCAATAGGAGCTTGAATTGAATTCGCTTTCTCCAAAGAAAGCGAATTCATGGGCCGAAAGGCCGATGAACACAGAGAATCTAGGGCAATCTTCTAGAGGGAAATTGCTTTCAGAGCTTCACAGTTTCCATCTTCGGGCAGAAAGTTGTGCCAATAAGCTTTACTCTTCTTAATATTAAAACTAAGCTTTGTAAAGATAGACAGTACTGGTTCAACCCTGTGCCTGAATCCTTGCAGAAGCGCTGACGTATCCACAGTCTGTCGCTTTACCTTCTTTGCAAGATGAATGTTCATTACTTCGATGGACAGAGTATTCCTGCTAGAGGTTCAACCTTTCTGAATGAGCAAAACCTAATGGATGAGAATGATGAAAGTTCAGCGATTTGCACCTATGATTGCCGCCTTGGTTGCCTTGTCTTTATTGTGATTAATCTTGTGGTTCCTCAGAGTGCCACTAGTAGTCCGCAACAGCCTCACTACCTGATTAAGCCGCTTTATGCTGATCGCGTTCTTTATGTTCAGCCGAGACTAGCATTGGGCAATCTGGCCCTTGGCTCGCTATTGACAGTGTTGGAAGAAATCTCGCAGCGTTATAGCCTTACGCAGTTACGTTAACGTGAGTTCGACGGATTAGAAGATGGCAGGCGGCAGAGCAAGTAAGCCCTTCGGCTGCAAGTCAAGCGAAGGTAACTTCGGTTGATAGGTGTAGGCAATCAATCCTGCCAACAGATTGACGAGGAAGTTCCACCCACTGCGATGGCGCGAATGCTCAATCTGGCAAATGTTCTTCAGTTGGTCGTTGACGGTCTCAATGATCGCTCGTTTTCTCAGCAGGATTTTGTCGATGAGCTTGACGAGACGCTGCTTCATGTTCTTGCGGGCTTTGGTCACCAATTGCAGTCCGCGATTGTAGAGTTGCTCGAACAGCTTCTGACTGATGTAACCTCGGTCGCCGAAGAGTTGACCCAATCAGCCCTCAGTCATTTCTGGCACAGGCTTGCGGTCGTCGGCGTTTGCGGGCGTGAGCTTAAATGCCAGCAATTCGCCACGCGCGTTGATAATCAGGTGCAGTTTGAAGCCAAACTTCCATCCGGTTGAACTTTTGCCCCAACCGACTTGGTGCTTGAATACCTTGTGAGCATGGGCACGAGCGGGATGACACACTTCAATCGGAGTCGAATCGATAAACGCAAGCCCGGTCACTTCTCCTTTGCGCGTGTTCAAGAAGCAGCACAACAGCATCAAGCACCACGGCATCAACTCGACAAAGCGGTTGTAGCTCACCAGGTTGGGAAACGCTTTACGCCAATCGGGAAGCACGGTTAGCCTGTAGAAATCCTTGAACGTTCTCGCACCCGACCCGTGAAATGCTATCACGATGGTCATTACCTCACTCAAGCGCATTCGAGAACCGCTCCGTTTTTCTCCAGGCATCGAGGGCAGTTGGGGTTGCTGTGCCCATGCTTGCTCGAACTGTTAGCAGAAGTCGTCTACATCACAGAAGATTGCCGTTATATCCAGTCGCGATACGATAGGTTCCATAGCTGAGACTCGAAAGAACGTTACAACTCTTTCAAAGGTAGTCTCAGCTTTCTTTTCGCGCTACTTCACACCGTCGAACCCACGTTAAAGCGGTAATCAGGATTTTGTGCGTGCTACGGTCAGATTGCGAAGGTGAACCTACCACGCCTCTACTGTCCCAGAGTTCCATCAGCTTGGTTTCTAGCATTCTAAAATCAGCGTTACAGGATCATTGTTTGATCGACACTTGCATCATCGCTCCAAATTTTCCAGTTTCAGTTTTCAACCCACTTTCGCGCAGTTTCTCAACTAATTGGTTGTAAAGTTGTTCGGCTTGATCGAGAGGGGCGGCTTGGTCAAATGAAGGTCTTCGCCCTTTGCGACAATCACCTTACAGGGTAAATTGGCTCACGACTAGGATTTCGCCGTTGATGTCTTGAACGGATTGATCGAATCTTCCTTCGTTTGAAAAGACTCTCAAATTTAAACATTTGCGCGCCATCCAGTCGAGTTCAGTTTCGGTATTGGTTTAGGCAATGCCGACTAAGAGATTTAGATCTCGATCGATTTTCCCAATCACTTCTCCACTCACCGTTACTTGAGAAGAAAGAACTCGCTGGAGAACAAAACGCACAAGCTACGGAGTTGAATAGGTCGGATGAATTCGAGGATGTAATAAGCGATCTACAGGCTGGGCGTTCTTCAAATGAGATTCAGCGATCGCGTCTACATCAGTTGGTTTGACTCGACAATACCAGATTTCATCGGGCAAAATTCTCACCGTTGTGCCGAGATTGCATTGTCCCTGACATTCGGTTGGAACGATCGACACATCGGAAGCAGAGCTTTCTAAAAAAGCTGCCAGCACCTCGGCTGATCCTTGTGCAAGACAGCTTCGATACTGGCAGATTAGAACCTGTTTAGAAGACATTGAGAAAAGGACGAAGGGTAAAAAGATCAACTTCGTTATGCCCTAGACTTCCCTTATCGACCGAAACCTTTTCCTTTGTTTTGTGAAGAAGGACATAGACAAGATTCGATTTGAGATCGTAACTCCGCATGATCTAGCCCTTGTCCGATTAGCACCAATTGATTCTTGGGCGTGCCTTTCCATTCGTCGTCATCAAGCGAGAACCGTTTGCCGCTCAGGTGGAAAATGTGACGCTTCGGACTTTCATCAAACCAGAGAATACCCTTTGCGCGGAAGACACTTGTGGGAATCTGATTGTCGAGGAAGTGCTGGAACTTGCGGATGCTGAACGGTCGATCGCTCTCGAATGAGATGGAAGTGAAGCCATCGTTTTCCAGGTGGTTCGAGTGATGGTGATGATCGTGATCGTGGTCGCAATGACCGTGATCATGATCGCAAGCTGAATGATCGTGATGGTCGTGATCGTGATGATCATGATCGTGGTGATCGGATTCCGCAGCGGGATCGAAGTATTTATCCGACTCGAACAGTCCGACACTCAGCAATGCGGCTAGGGGAATCTGTCCTTTTACGGTGCGGAGAATTCTTGCACCTTCTTTGATATCGCGAATCCGAACTTCGAGCGCATCGACGTTCGCTTCATCGACGAGATCCGTTTTGTTCAGCAGAATGATGTCGCCGTAAGCGATTTGGCTGTAAGCGGCTTCGCTGTTGAATAGATCTAAGCTGAAGTTTTCCGAATCGACCACAGTGACGATCGAATCAAGTCGCGTTAAATCTCGCAGTTCCGTTCCCAAGAAAGTCAACGCAACAGGTAACGGATCAGCGAGTCCGGTTGTTTCAACGACTAAATAATCGATTTGATCTTGACGTTCTAATACTTTGTAGACCGCATCGACCAAATCATTGTTAATGGTGCAACAAATACAGCCGTTGCTGAGTTCCACCATATTTTTATCTTCGTCGGTTTGGATAATCAGTTCGTTATCGATACCAATTTCACCGAACTCGTTGACCAAGACTGCCGTTTTCAGACCTTGCTGATTTGTGAGGATATGATTTAGCAGCGTTGTTTTACCGCTGCCGAGAAATCCTGTGATAATCGTAACCGGAAGCCCAGTTTTGGGCACATCCATCGTAGATTCGGACTGGGTGCTGACTGATTGCATAGCACGATCGCATCAAATATCTTTTCCCCATTATTGCTGATCAGAATCGATTAGGATGGGATATCGATCATTATTCAACTTAAGAATTTCATGGCTTTAGTCGTTTACAACACTCTAACCCGCCGCAAGGAGCCGTTTGAGCCGATCGAATCGGGTCGCGTCAAGATGTATTGCTGCGGCGTGACGGTGTACGACTTTTGCCATTTGGGTCATGCTCGATCGTACATTGCTTGGGATACGGTGCGGCGATATTTGACGTGGCGCGGCTACGACGTGCGCTATGTGCAGAATTTCACCGATATCGATGACAAAATTCTCAGACGGGCAAAGGAAGAAGGCTCGACGATGGAAGCTGTTGCGGAACGCAATATCGAACTCTATTTCGAGGATATGCGGCGGTTGAATATTCTCGATGCTGATGCTTATCCACGTGCGACGAATACGATCGATGGAATTAAACGCCTGATTCACGAATTGGAGCAGAAAGAATTCGCGTATGCGGCGGATGGCGATGTGTATTATGCGGTTCAGAAGGATCGGGAATATGGCAAGCTTTCGGGGCGCAAGTTAGAAGATATGCAGGCGGGAGCAAGTGGGCGCGTCGATGACGAAGAGCCGAAAAAGCGCTATCCGTTCGATTTTGCGCTATGGAAAGGAGCGAAACCAGGTGAGCCTGCGTGGGAGTCGCCTTGGGGGAAAGGTCGCCCAGGATGGCATATTGAATGTTCGGCAATGGTGCGGGAATTTTTGGGAGAAACGATCGATATTCACGTCGGCGGTTCTGATCTGGTTTTTCCTCATCACGAAAATGAAATTGCTCAGTCTGAAGCAGCGACGGGTCAATCTCTGGCAAATTATTGGCTCCACAACGGCATGGTGAATGTTGATGGTGAAAAGATGTCGAAGTCGCTCGGCAATTTCACCACGATTCGAGATTTACTCGACAAAAAAGGTATCGATCCGATGGTGATTCGGTTCTTTGTGCTGCAAGCGAGTTATCGAAAGCCGATCGATTTCACCGATGATGCGTTAATTGCGGCTGAAAATGGCTGGAATACGCTCAAAGATGGTTTGCTTTTTGGATTTAAGTTAGACGCGATTCCAGATGGGGGAAGCGATCCTACGATCGTGCAAGAATTCCAAACCGCGATGGATGATGATTTTAATACATCCAGTGCATTAGCGGCTCTATTCCCGGTTGCTAAAGAGTTACAGCGACAAGGCAACATTTTGGTGCATGAAGGTAAAACCGAGACTGCGCCCGAAATTCTTCTGTCTCAATGGAAAACGCTGATCGAATTGGCGAAAGTTTTGGGATTAGAGGCAGAGCTAGAAGCGGAGAGTTCTGGCGGATTGTCGGATGATGCGATCGAGGCGATGATTCAACAGCGGAAAGACGCGAAAAAGGCGAAGAATTTCGCGGAAGCCGATCGTATTCGCCACGAACTTCAGGCACAGGGAATCACATTGATTGATAAACCTGGCAACGAAACCATTTGGCATCGCTAGACTAGGGATAATGCGTATAATGACTAATCTCTGATGGTAACTATTCCTTTGGAGATTGAAGTCTCTTCCTATCCTGAACTCATCTACAACGCTCCATGATCTCTGAACTTTCTCATTTTCTAAATGCGATCGATGTCCCCGCCGATTGGGTTGGACTGCGAGCAACTAAGGAAGCATCTACTACTCGATCGGTTCGTGATGGCATTCCCGAAACGAATGGTTCGTCTCTCACTCAAGGGGTGATGGTCGAAGTTTTGGTTAACGGTCAGATCGGCTACGCAGCCACAAATTTGATTACTTTAGAAGGTGTTCGAGCAGCGGCGCACAAGGCTTATCGACAAGCGATCGCGGCTTCAGAATGGAATATCTATTCGACTCCACTTTCGGCACGTCCTAAAGTCGTTGGGCAGTATGTTTCGCCGTTGGTCAAGCCATTCGATGCGCTGAGCCCGGGTGAGATTAACGACCTGCTCACTAAGATCACTCGCGAACTCAAGGTGTCGGATCAAATCGTGCAAACGAGTGCGACCGCTCTCACGACTGAGACAGAAACTTGGTTTGTCAGTACGAATGGTTCAGAAGTCTATCAGCATTTCTTTCGCATTGGGACGGACTATTCTGCGACGGCTCAAGAAGGTTCTGTCGTACAACGTCGATCGAATAATGGTTGGTTAGCAAGCTGCTATCAGGGCGGATTAGAGTATTTCATCACACCGGACTTGTGGGCAAGAGTTCAGCAGATTGGAACTCAAGCGATCGAGCTTCTCACGGCAGAAGAATGTCCGAGTGAGACGACGACGCTCGTTCTCGCACCGGATCAAATGCTGCTGCAAATTCATGAAAGCGTCGGGCATCCGTTAGAACTCGATCGTATTTTGGGCGATGAGCGCAACTATGCAGGCGGTAGCTTTGTGAAGCTGCAAGACTTCGGGAACTTGGTCTATGGTTCGCCGTTGATGAACATTACCTTTGATCCAACGGTTTCCGGAGAGTTCGCAAGCTATAGCTTTGATGACACTGGCGCGCCTGCAACCCGTGAATATTTAATCAAAGAAGGCGTGTTACAGCGCGGAGTCGGTAGCCTTGAAAGTCAAGCCAGAACTGGGGTGAAAGGGGTTGCCTGTGCGCGCGCGTCTTCTTGGAATCGTCCACCGATCGATAGAATGGCAAACCTCAACCTCGAACCGGGTCAGAAAAGCTTTGAGGAGATTATTTCAGGCATCGATCGCGGAATTTACATGGAATCGAATCGCTCTTGGTCGATCGACGATCAGCGGCATAAATTCCAGTTCAGTTGTGAGTATGGCAAGCGCATTGAGAACGGCAAACTTACAACCACTTTGCGAAATCCGAACTATCGCAGTATTACTCCACAGTTCTGGGGTGGCTTAGTTGAAGTGGGCGATCGTTCGACTTGGCAGATGTACGGCACACCCATGTGCGGCAAAGGCGAACCGAATCAGGCAATCACGGTTGGGCATGGTTCCCCGCTCGCAGTGTTTGCCAATATCGAAGTCTTTGGAGGGGGCGCATGATGTCAGAAACTAGCTTTAGCCAACTGGTAGAAGAGATTCGCGCTCAGTTGAAACCGGATGAACAGTTCACGCTCACCCTCGATAGTGAACAAAGCCAATTCACTCGGTTTAATCATGCGAAGGTTCGTCAAACTGGAACCGTGAATGATGGCAGTCTGCAATTAGTGTTGATGCAGAATCAGCGGAGTAGCTATCGAGAGTTTCCGTTTACGGGAGATTTGGAGTTCGATCGACAAACGGCGGAAACTGCGATCGCATCTCTGCGCGAAGAAGTCCCACAACTTCCCGAAAACCCCTATCTCGTTCTTCCTTCTGGCAGCAACACCAGTCGCGAAGTTCACTCAGGTCAATTGCTTGATCCAGATAAAGTCGTTTCAACCTTGTTACCGATCGTTTCAGATCTCGATTTTACGGGTATCTATGCTGCCGGATCAGTGATTCGAGCTTATGCGGATTCAGTTGGTCAACAGCATTGGTTTGCAACCGATTCGTATTCGCTCGATTACTCACTGTTTACAACCGATGGACAAGCGGTAAAAGGAACGCTAGCGGGATCGGATTGGGATGATTCATCTTATAAATTAAAGATTGAAGAATCTCGATCGCAGTTTGCACGAATGGCACAACTGCCGAAACCGATTCAACGGGGTCAATATCGTACCTATCTCGCGCCTGCTGCCGTTGCTGAATTAATGTCTATGCTTTCTTGGGGTGGCATTAGTGAAGCTTCACACCAACAAGGTGGAAGCTGTTTTAGTGCGATGCGAAGAGGTGAGAAAAAGCTCTCTCCGAAATTCACGCTGAAAGAGGACTTCAAATCGGGATTAGTGCCGCGATTTAATGAACTCGGAGAAGTTGCACCGTTGGAACTTTCGCTGATCGAATCGGGTGAACTGATTAATATGCTCACTTCGTCTGCAACTGCGAAAGAGTATGGGCTTCAGGCGAACGGGGCGACTCAGGGTGAAGGACTACGATCGCCGGAAATTCTCGCAGGTGACTTAAACCACGATCGTATTCTTGCAACGCTCGGTACAGGACTTTATCTCTCGAATTTGCACTATCTCAACTGGAGCGATCGTCCCACAGGTCGAATTACGGGAATGACTCGTTACGCTTGCTTCTGGGTGGAAAATGGCGAAATTGTTGCCCCGATCGAGAATCTCAGATTCGATGATAGTTTCTATCAGTTCTGGGGCGAAAACCTGATCGCATTAACTAACTTTCAGGAGTTCATTCCCGATGTCGGAACCTATGGACACCGCAATTTAGGCGGCGTTCGTGCTCCTGGGATGGTTGTAGAGAACTTTACTTACACACTGTAGTTATCATCGCACAGCCCGAAGATTCAAAAGGGCTGTGTTTGCTAACGCCGTCAAACACAGGAAAACAAACGACATCACGCCAAAGGTAAACTTCCGAGAATGACAGACATAAATGATCAGCGATAGCACTGCAAATGAAATCATTCCGGTTGACGATCGAGATGCAGCAATGAGAAACACAGAACTCAGTAATCCGAAAACAATCAGTCTTTTGTGTGCTTTAACCAAGTCATTGTTGAGCAATGCAAGAAAGAACGCGCTGCACAATGTCATCTGATTTCCTAAGCCTTGTTTGTGCCTATAAACGCCCCGCCAAGAGCCTGTGTGAGGCGGCTGGGTCATGGTTCCAAATCGAGGTAGGGAAAACTCCCTAGAGCTAGGCTCATTAAGCGCCACGGCGCTAAATGCCCAAATTAACGCTCAGATTGCCCCTAACTCTAACGTCAGTTCGACGAGTTTTTTCGCTTCGTTGCAAGCGGCTTCTGCTTCCTGGATTCCCAAACGGAGCAAGCCACTTTTCTGTCGAACTGACGTTAGAGTTAGTCAGCTTCTTGAGTATAAGCAAGATTCAATCTAGCGCTTTACACAGCTTTATATTCTTATTTTTCAGCATTCAGAATTGCCCTAGTCTCGAATGTCACTCACAATTTTCAAAGCTCAATTTGGTGTTTTCAGTTCTCTAAGTCAAAAAAAACTTTACTCATTGGATAAAAATGAAGGGATCAAAAACAAGAGAGAATAATCCTGTTTTCTAAAATACAAATCCAAATGCTCATCTCGCGGCTACATCGTTTTTTCATCACTTCAACGGATCAAAAGCTCGATCGTGCAAATTTTTCGATCGTACTTTGGTTCGGTTTGAGTGTAGGTTTTGCGCTTTACTACGGCAGCCTTGCACTTCAAAAAGCCTTTCGCACTGAATATGTAGTTCAAGACGATGCACGAGAGTATGTGTTTTGGATGCAGCAGTGGATTGATCCGACGCTCTTACCAAATGACTTAATTGCACAGTACTTTAAATCAATTACGCCACCGGGATACGCTGCGCTCTATCACTTGATGTCAGTATTGGGGGTGCAGCCTCTTTGGTTGAGCAAGGTGCTTCCCGTCGCACTGGGACTGATTGCAACAGCGTACAGCTTTGCAATTTGCTTACGCTTGTTTCCATTGCCTGTAACTGGATTCATCGCAACGCTGTTGCTTAATCAAAGCCTGTGGTTTAGGGATGATTTGAGTTCTGCAACTCCCAGAGCATTTGTCACGCCGTTATTCTTAGCATTCTTATACTATTTAATCCGAAATCAGCGATTGGGTATGCTTGCTGTGTTAGTTCTACAAGCGCTGATCTATCCGCCATTAGTATTTATTACGATCGCGCTTTTATGTTTGAGACTTTTGTACTGGGAAACTGGAAAGCTTCTTTTGCATTCCAATCAGCTTGTGTTCGTCGGAATTTGTATAAGTTTAAGCGCGATCGCACTTTTACCTTATGCACGCTCTTCTGCTGAATTTGCGCCACTGATTACGCGATCGCAAGCTTGGACAATGCCCGAACTCCATCCCGGTGGAAGACATCCCTTTTTTGATCCGAATCCTTGGAGATTCTGGCTCATTGGCGAACATAGCGGCATCATTCCGCCCTTGATGCCCCCGTTGATCTGGTTTGGATTACTCTTGCCGATTTTGATGCGACATGAATCGAAATTTCCACTGGTGCAACGAATCAATCGTCCGAACACTCCGTGCAGCGAAGCTATGGCAGTTCTACCACAGATCGTTTATGTCTCTTTGGGACTATTTGTAGCGGCTCATTTATTGTTACTTAGACTATTTTTTCCGACTCGATATACGACTCACAGCTTCCGAATTGTATTGGCGATTTCTGCGGGAATTGTTCTGACTATCCTCTTTGATGCAATATTCACTGCTTGCGAAGCTTTATTTCTGCGGCAAAAATGGCTTTCATTCAGTGTAAGACTATCGCTACTGTTTGCGATCGCGATCGTTGTTCTTTTCTATCCCCAATTCTCAGCAGGATTTCCGAACACAAACTTCCGTGTTGGAAATAACGCCGCACTTTATCAATTTTTGCAAAATCAGCCTAAAGATACTTTGACTGCAACCCTTTCAGACGAAGCAAACAATCTTTCGACTTTTGCTCAACGCCCCGTTTTATTTAGCAAAGAACATTCATTGCCGTTTCATCTAGGGTATTACCGTCAGATTCGCCAGCGAATCATTGATGTGATGCAGGCACAGTACAGCCCAGATTTAACTTTGGCAAAACAAGCGATCGAGCGATATCAAATCAAATTTTGGCTGATTGAGCGATCGGCATTTACACCTGAATATCTAACCAAAGCGGAATGGCTGGAAAGCTTTCAGCCTGAGTATACGATCGCGTTAAACAACCTACAGCAGGGAAAAACTCCAGCACTCGCAAACCTAACGCGCTGCTCAGGGTTGACTACTGCTCAATTCACACTCCTAGACACAGCCTGCATCACTGCCTCTGCTCGATAAAAAACGCCGTACAATTTGTCACGCTTCCGTTACATCACGTCTCGCCTCTATCGGCTAAGTTGCTAAGATTCGAGCAGAAGTCTACTCATTCAAAATGCTGAAACGCCTCAGCCAGTCTGGTTTAGCTCTGCTCACCCGATTTCTCCAATTTTTCAAGCATCTCAACTTAAAGACACTGGCAGCACTCATTCGACGGGCTGCTTATCATCGGTTACCCGGACTCTCGGCTGAAATTGCTTACAATGCGATTTTTGCACTGTTCCCGGCAGCATTGGCGGTACTGAGTGCGATCGGGCTTTTCGAGATCTCAGAAGCTAACTTTGGCACGCTCACCAATCAACTCGGTCAGGTGATCCCCGAACAGGCATCGATTCTCACTCAGGAATCACTTCGATACTTGAGGGCAAAAAGCAATCAGGGATTGTTTTCGCTCAGTTTTTTAGCATCAATTTGGATCTCTTCGAGCGTCACGGGTGCGACGATGGCAGCTTTGGATCAGATTTATCGCATTCCGCGCGATCGAGTTCGACCTTTCTGGCAAGCGAAATTAGTGGCGTTAGCTTTAGCGTTAGGAACATTTTTACTGCTCGTAGTTGCACTGCTGATTATCTTTATCACCGATATTGCAGTTCAGATCGTTGCTTACCGCAGTGGTAGTTTTGCTCATAGTCTGTTTTACCTCTGGCAATTGCTGAGTTTACCGATCGCATTATCGATCGTGACACTTGCTCTAGGCTTTATTTATCGACACGGCACAAGTCATTGGCAGCATGGTAGACCGATTATGCCAGGGGCAATTTTGGCGGCGTTACTCTGGGCGATGCTCTCTGGATTGCTGCGATTCTATGTGTCTCGCGTTGGCAATTTTAATCAAGTTTACGGCGCGATCGGGGCGGTGATTATTTTGCTGCTATGGCTTTACCTCAGCGCTTTCTCCATGCTTTTAGGTGGCTTGGTGAATTCTGTGGTGGGAGAAGCAATGCAGAGGAAATTGGAACGAAAACGAAATTAAGTCTCGACTGGGAGAAACGAGTTTTGATTTCGCGTGGAATTTTCGCGGGACGGTTGCGGTTCGCATCAAAGTAACAACATTCCGTGATGGCTTGACAAAGTACCTGTCGATCGACAATTCGAGTAAATTCAGTTCGACGGAGAAAGGTAGATAACGTTGCCCGTTCTACCCAGGTTGCTAATCGAATTGTTTCGCCCTTGAATGCAGGAGCTAAATAGTCTACTTCGTGACGGCGAACAAACCAGATGATACTGTTTTGCTCATCAATGTCGCGAGAGTATCCTTTTGAACGATATGCAGCGATCGCAATATCTTGAATCTGAACATAAACCACATTGTTCAAGTGATTTTGTAAGTCGCAATGCTCCGACTGTACTTCAATCTCCTGAGCATAGACGATCGCAGAATCGATAGACTGAGACATCAAGTAATTTCCTAGATACTCCTTCTTTTTGTGGCGTATCTCAGCGCAAAATTTGTACTCCTCCAGCTTGATCTTAAAATGAAAAAACTGGAGGAGTACAAATTTTGATTCAATTAAGCGATTCGCCTAATCGTTTGCTTTGACGCGCTTGCTTGTGCCTGTCGATTTTTTTGCTGCTGCCGCTTTCGTCGTCGATCGCTTTGCCGCAGTTTTCGTCGCAGTCGTTTTCTTCGTAGTCGTCTTAGTCGTTGAAGTCTTCTTCGACTTCGTAGTTTTCTTCGTTCCCGCTTTTGCGGCTAACGCTTCAACCGCCACATCCATCGTGATATCTTCAACGGTTTGACCTTCTGGAAGGGAAGCGTTCACCTTCCCGTGTTTGAGGTAAGCGCCGTAAGGGCCGTTATAAATATTAACGGGTTCCCCATCGCTTGGATGTGCGCCCATCTCTCGAATTGGTGTTGCTGCTCCTCGTTTACCGCGAACGGCTTTCGGTTCAGCAAACAGTTCCAATGCTCGATCGAGCGTAATTGTCACGACATCATCGCCCGCTTTTAGCGATCGATAATCTTTCTTCTGTTTTCCTTCCTCGTCTTTGCCCAAATCATGCACGATGTACGGGCCAAATCTCCCGATCGCCGCCTGAATTTTCCGCTCCGTTTCGGGATGAACTCCCAAATTTCTAGGGAGAGACAGTAATCCGACCGCCATATCTAACGTCACCGCTTCGGGTTTGACCTTGGGCGGAATTGAGACGTTTTTGGGCTTCTGATTTTCTTCAGTCCTGTCGCCAAGCTGAATATAGTGACCGTAAGGACCAAGTTTGACGTAGATTGGCTCTCCCGTCTCAGGATGGAAACCGAGCTTGTTCGGCCCTTTAAGCAAGATTTCGACCTGTTCGGGATCGAGATCTGCAGGCGGCAGATCTCTCGGCAAATTGATATTGCCGTTCTCCGATTCGATGTAGGCTCCAGTGCGACTAATCCGAACTTTCGCGTCTAGATCGTCTAAGTGAATCGTCCGCGCTTCTTTTGGATCGATATTGCTATCGCGCTCTCTAACCTGAGTTTCAAGCCCTTGATCCCCAGAATAAAACTGTTTCAGATACGGTAGCCAATCGACTTCGCCTGCGGCAATATCATCGAGCGTCTGCTCCATCTTGGACGTGAACCGCAAATCTACAATGTCTGGAAAATGCTTCTCCAGCAAGTCCACGACCGCAAATGCAGTAAAGGTTGGCACTAAAGTATTGCCGACCAGTTGCGCGTATCCTTTGCGCTCGTCGGTGATCGTGCCGATGATGCTGGCATAAGTTGAAGGTCTGCCGATTCCCTCGCTTTCCAAGGTTTTGACCAGAGAAGCTTCGGTGAATCGTGCGGGCGGTTGGGTTTCATGCCCGATCGCTTCTAAATGATTGCAATTCGGATGATCCCCAGCTCGCATCGGCGGCAGGATAATTTCTTGGTTCTCGATCGCAGCGTTCGGATCGTCTGATCCTTCGACATACGCCCGGAAGAATCCCGGAAAATCAATTCGCTTACCGCTTGCTCTAAAGCCTGCATCTTCAACTTGAATTTGTGCGGTGACTTGAGTTTGGCGCGCTTCTGCCATCTGAGTCGCGACGGTTCGCTTCCAAATCAAGTCGTAAAGTTTTAACTCTCGATCTTTTAGTCCGGTCTGTTTTGGAGTACGGAACGTACCACCAGAAGGACGAATCGCCTCGTGTGCTTCCTGTGCGCCTTTACTCTTGGTCGTGTATTGGCGCGGTTGGGGACTGAGGTATTCGGTTCCGTACATTGCTTCAACACAACTGCGGGCAGCCGCGATCGCTTGCTGTGACAAATGCACCGAGTCTGTCCGCATATAGGTGATATACCCTTGCTCGTACAAACTCTGAGCCGTCCGCATCGTGTCCCGCGCAGATAAGCCTAATTTTCGGTTCGATTCTTGCTGCAACGTGGAAGTCGTAAACGGCGGTGAAGGCTTGCGAGTCACAGGACGTTCTTCGAGATCCGAAACCGTCCAGGTTTTACCGTCTAGTCGGGCTTGTAGCGTTCTCGCTTCTTCCTCGCTCAACAGCACGACGTTTCGACCTGCGGCAATTTGCCCAGTCGCTTCATCAAAATCTGCGCCTGTTGCAACCTTGCGACCTGCTAACGCGACCAGTTTTGCTTCAAATTCTTGCTTTGGAGCCGCCTCGGTTGCTAAAAGGGCTTTCAAATCCCAGTAGGTTCCTCTACGGAAGGCGCGGCGCTGACGTTCCCGATTAACTAGTAAACGCACCGCAACCGATTGCACCCGTCCAGCCGACAGACCATACGCGATTTTTTTCCACAACAGGGGCGAAAGCGTGTAGCCGACTAAACGATCGAGAATTCGTCTCGTCTCCTGAGCGCGTACCAATCGTTCATCGATGTCGCGGCAGTTCTCGATCGCGCTTTGAATCGCTTCTTCCGTGATCTCATGAAACACCATTCGCTTCACAGGTACTTTCGGCTTAAGAAGCTGAAGCAAGTGCCAGCTAATACTTTCGCCTTCCCGATCTTCGTCAGTCGCTAAGAGCAACTCATCCGCATCTTTTAAAGCGTCTTTTAAAGTCTTAACGATTTTCGCTTTGTCTTTTGGAATCAGATAAATGGGTTCAAAGCCTGCTTCAACGTTGACACCGAGTTCTCGCACCCGTTTATCGGTGATCGAATCGGGTACATCACTCGTCGATTGAGGCAAATCGCGCACATGACCCATTGATGCCTCGACGCGAAAATCGCGGGGCAGGTAATTCCGAATGGTGCGGGCTTTGGTCGGAGATTCGACAATGACAAGGGTTGGCATGAGTCTGTCTAACTAGAAATCGCTATTCAACAAGGAAATCGGCGCGTATTGATACCAATATCACTCAATTTGTTCGATCGTGGGGTACGGAAAACTAATCTGAGGCGTAATGCAACGGCTTAGTCACCCGCTTCTAACTTATAACCATACCCAACTGATCCGATTGATTCACTAGAAAATGATCCAAATCCAGAATCAAGGGCAGTCGTCGAGTCGGGCAATCGTCTAAGTTCTAGACTCTAGACGATTGATTCACGATCGTCTATCTTTTGCCGCGAAATTCCTTTCAAGACAGTTGTTCGATCAATAATGTCAATAATGATAGATCAGACTTGATGAGTGAGTCACATGATCCCTATCGCTAGTTTCGGTAGAGAAGTTAGATTCGACGAGAACGGGACAGCATCGCGCGTTAGAATCCCTAAGAGGCGAAGTATTCGCTTGACTCAAATAAATGTGCGCCTAGCATAAATTTTTGTAAATTCCTGCTCATACGGACTTCGTGCTATGGATTTTGCTTCTCTCGTGACTCAGTTAAATGCTGGGACGATTCTTCCAGAGGTGATTGTGATCACCACCTTGCTCATCGTTCTGGTGGGCGATCTCATTGTGGGGCGACAAAGCTCTGCAAAATGGACACCTTATTTTGCAGTTGGCGGTTTGCTGACAGCGGTGGGTGCGCTGTTTACACTTTGGGATAGCCCAACGCCGATCGGGTTTTTGGGTGAATTTAATAGCGATCCTTTGAGTATCGTCCTTCGGGGGATCGTTGCGCTCTCGGCAGCCGTCACGATTCTGATGTCGGTGCGCTATGTCGAGCAGTCAGGAACCACGCTCGCAGAATTCCTCACGATTCTGCTCACCGCAACGTTGGGCGGGATGTTTCTCTGCGGTTCAGATGAATTCGTCGCGGTCTATGTGTCGCTAGAAACGCTCAGTATTTCGTCTTATTTATTGACGGGCTACACTAAGCGCGATCCACGATCGAACGAAGCTGCGCTGAAATATCTGTTAATTGGGGCATCGAGTTCAGCGATTTTCCTCTACGGTGCGTCCTTGCTGTATGGACTGTCTGGCGGCGAAACGCAACTGACGACGATCGCCCAAAAAATCTCAGCGGCAGGATTGGATCAATCGATCGGTCTAGTGATTGCGCTGGTGTTTGCGATCGCGGGAATTGCCTTCAAGATCGCAGCGGTTCCGTTCCACCAGTGGACTCCAGATGTGTACGAAGGTTCGCCCACTCCGGTTGTAGCTTTCCTTTCCGTCGGTTCAAAAGCGGCTGGATTCGGTTTAGCGATTCGTCTGTTGGTCACGGCATTTCCGCAAGTGACGGAGCAGTGGCATCTCGTGATGACGACGCTGGCGATTCTGAGTATGGTGCTTGGAAACGTCGTGGCACTGGCACAAACCAGCATGAAGCGACTTCTAGCGTATTCGTCGATCGGTCAAGCGGGCTTTGTGATGATCGGGTTGGTAATCGGCTCAAATGCCGGATATGCCAGCATGATCTTCTACTTGATGATCTATTTGTTCATGAACTTGGGCGCGTTTACCTGCATTATTCTGTTCTCGCTGCGGACAGGAACGGATCAAATCAGCGAATATTCTGGCTTGTATCAGAAAGACCCGCTGCTGACTTTGGCGTTGAGTATCTGTCTGTTGTCGCTGGGCGGAATTCCACCGTTAGCAGGCTTCTTCGGAAAGCTGTATCTGTTCTGGGCAGGTTGGCAAGCAGGGGCGTATCCGCTCGTAATTTTAGGCTTGGTAACGAGCGTGATTTCGATCTATTACTACATCCGCGTGGTGAAGATGATGGTCGTGAAGGAGCCGCAAGAAATGTCGGAAGCGGTGAAGAACTATCCGCCGATCGTTTGGAATCTTCCCGGTATGCGTCCGCTTCAAGTCGGTTTGATCTTGACGTTGATCGCAACTTCGATCGCTGGAATTCTCTCGAATCCTTTGTTCACCTTGGCGAATAATTCGGTGATCAAGTCGCCGATGTTGCAGCAAGCGGTGATCAAAACGCAGCCGATCGCGGAACAACCGAGCCGAGAAACTGCTGAAATTCCCCAAGCTGAAATTCACGGTTAGACTGGGTTGAAAATTTGTGAAAGCCGCTCGATCAAGATTAGATCGGGCGGCTTTTTAAGTGCGATCGTGCTTTTCTTCCAGTCACGTTATAGTATTGTTTGAGTTCAAATAATCAATGTAGGAATCTTATGACAAAAGTATTGATCGTGTATTTCTCTGGCGCAGGCCACACGCATTTAATGGCGGAAGCAGTCGCCGCAGGTGTGGGCCGAGTCGAAGGCGCAACCGTAGAGCTAATCAGAATTGCGGGCGAACAGATTGTCAATGGACAATGGAAAGATGATGCAGCGCTAGAAAAGCTGAGTCAGTAAGATGCTATCGTCTTTGGATCTCCGACGTATATGGGGGGCGTTGCGGCTCAGTTCAAAGCGTTTATTGATGCGGCAAGCTCAGTCTGGTTTGTGCAAGGCTGGAAAGATAAGATCTCAGGCGGGTTCACGCATTCCGGCAGTTTGAGCGGAGATAAGCAAGGAACATTGCTGTATCTATCAATTAATGCGGCTCAACACGGTATGGTTTGGGTCGGGAACGCTGATGCGAATGATGGCACCATGAACCGATTGGGGGCATATCTGGGTGTAATGGGGCAGACGATTCCCGATATGAGTGGCGCACTTGCAACGCTCGATCCAGGCGACCAGAAAACGGCGGAGAGCTATGGAGAAAGAATTGCGATCGCGGCTCAACGTTGGAAAAAGGCTTAACATTAAGTTTTGTTAAGTGTAAGCTAGACAAAGCAGAGATCCCTCGGCTTCGGCTGGGGGATCTCTTTCAATCAAGGGTTATTGTGTGGGCGTTGCTTCAAGAGTAACCCCCGCACTTTTTTAGCAATTAGCCGTTGATCGCTGGAGCTTGCATTGCAACAGGTGTTTGCCCGCCAACCGTCGCCAAGTCGAGCGGGAAGTTGTGAGCGTTACGCTCGTGCATCACTTCCATCCCCAGGTTCGCACGGTTGATCATGTCAGACCATGTATTCACTACGCGACCTTGAGAATCCAAAATCGATTGGTTGAAGTTGAAGCCGTTTAGGTTGAATGCCATCGTCGAGACACCCAATGCGGTGAACCAGATACAAACAACGGGCCATGCTCCCAAGAAGAAGTGCAGGGCGCGCGAGTTGTTAAACGAGGCGTATTGGAAGATCAACCGCCCGAAGTAGCCGTGCGCTGCAACGATGTTGTAGGTCTCTTCTTCTTGTCCAAACTTGTAGCCGTAGTTTTGGCTTTCTGCTTCGGTGGTTTCACGCACCAAGGAAGAAGTGACGAGTGAACCGTGCATTGCCGAGAAGAGTGAACCACCAAACACACCTGCGACTCCCAACATATGGAAGGGGTGCATCAGGATGTTGTGTTCTGCTTGGAATACGATCATAAAGTTGAACGTACCGGAGATACCCAAAGGCATTCCATCCGAGAACGAGCCTTGACCCAAAGGATAGATCAAGAACACTGCGGTTGCAGCAGACACCGGAGCGCTGTAAGCAACGCAGATCCAAGGACGCATTCCAAGGCGGTAGGAGAGTTCCCACTGACGACCGAGGTAAGCGAAGATTCCGATCAAGAAGTGGAATACAACGAGTTGATAAGGGCCGCCGTTATACAACCATTCATCTAAGGAAGCTGCTTCCCAAATCGGGTAGAAGTGAAGTCCGATCGCATTCGACGAAGGAACAACTGCACCAGAGATGATGTTGTTGCCGAACATCAACGACCCGGCAACGGGTTCGCGGATGCCATCGATATCAACAGGAGGGGCTGCGATGAAGGCAATGAGGTAGCAGATGGTTGCAGAGAGCAAGGTCGGGATCATCAATACGCCGAACCAACCCACATAAATGCGGTTGTCGGTCGATGTGACCCAGTTACAGAAGCGCTCCCACACATTGCCGCTTTCGCGTCTTTGTAGTGTTGTGGTCATAATTTTGATAATTGCTAGAAACAACAAGAAATAAAAATCGGTAAATTTCGGAACCCGTTATTTACCTGCTCTCATCTTATGGACATCTATCTTTATTTTTCTAGTGTCTGCATATGAAGTTTAATATTTGTATATTTCGCAATTTATCGGTATTTCTTAGAGAAAGTTTGTAATTGAAAAGCGATCGCTTTTGTAACTAATTAAGAAATACAAACAAGCTAATCATTTACATGAAGAAATGGCGTTTACAAGATTCAATCGCGTTTTTCGCTAAGGTTCTTAATAAAAAATGTTCACATTGTTTTACTAAGTTTTGATTACACAAAACTGAACGAATCATTAAGCTTGCTTAGAGAGTTTTCTTAAGATGGAAAAGACTTTAGGCAACTTTACAATAAGCCATAACTCTGATCACTTAAAGAACTGCGAACTAGGCAGGAACAGCATTAAGTTGTTGCAGCAAATTTAACCAGTTCACTGCATTCCGGGAAAATCTTCTTTTGCGCCTTCGATGCCTCGTCCTGGTGGATTGTATCCGTAATCCATATAGTCAGGAGAAATAATTTCATCTAAGATGGCTTCTTGTCCTTGATTGAAGACTTCTCCGTAATATCGTTGGACAACTGCTCTATTTCCTTCTTCCACTGACATTTTGATTGCTTCCACGCATCATAGTGAATAGACAAATGATCCTGATTAAACAAGAGTGATTCATCTATCAATTGGCCAATTGGCGTGGTCGCAATCGCTCTAGAACAAGTCGCTACATTTCTTGTATCAGGCGGAGATAGTTCTGTTGAAGCTGGACATGATTTTGGGCGAGACGTTCTGAGACATCTTTTTCGACATCGCTTAATTGTTGCCAGAACTCAGCCGATCGACGAGCCGCAAGAACTTCTGCCTAAATTCCATCAATCAAAGTTTTTGCTGCTTCGTCCTGCACGATCGCATCTCGAAGTTGAGTAAATGTGCGATCGCTTCTTGGTGTTGAGTAATATCGCGTGCGAGTTCTAAACACCAAGAAGCTGTGAGGTCTGAGCGGACGTGAGCATCGTTTTACATGGGTTGAGTGTCGCTAAAGTATAGAATGCTCGATCGATGCGAAAACAGTTTCTCAATGTAGATGATCGCTTCGGGATTTGAAGTATGGAAATTCGGCTTGCTTTGGAATCGCGTGTATAGTGATTAGAAGCTTTCAGTAGATGAGTGTTCTTATGCGTTTGAGATTTTCTGCCCCGTTCAGCGTCCGGTCTTGGCAACTTTTATTTTTGCTTGGTTTGAGTTTTGCGATCGCGTCAGGTTCTCTACAAAGTGATCGAGCGACTGCCGCAACTCCGGATACTGCACCCGCAGAATTGAAACAAGCGATCAGCCAACTTGATGCCGCCGCGAATCGTAGAAATGCTCAAGAAGTGCTTCAATTTTATAGTCCGAATTTCACTCATTCTGATGGGTTGAATCGTCAGGGTTTGGAGCAATCTTTGACGCAATTGTGGAAACAGTATCCCACGCTGACTTATAAAACAGAGTTGCAGTCTTGGCAGCCGAGTAGTAACGGATTTCAGGCAGAGACGGTAACGCGCATTACGGGAACTCAAACGCAAAATGGGCAGCAGGTGAAATTGGATGCGACATTGCGATCGCGCCAACAGTTCCAGAACCAAAAGATCGTGCGGCAAGATATTTTGTCTGAGAAAAACTTGATCACGACTGGAGATAAGCCGCCTTCGGTGAATGTGAGTCTTCCTGATCAGGTGCGAACTGGACAAGAATTTAGTTTTGATGCGATCGTGCAAGAGCCGCTAGAGAATGATTTGTTGCTCGGTGCAGTGGTTCAAGAGCCTGTGAATTCAAATGGTTATCTCAAGCCTGCGACCGCTGATCTAGATTTGTTAACTTCTGGTGGGTTGTTCAAAGTGGGCAAAGCACCAAGTACCGCTGGATCTCAGTGGGTGTCGGCTGTGTTGGTTCGACACGGAGGAATGACGATGGTGACACAGCGAATGAATGTGGTTGCAGCAGGTTCAACTCGTCCAGTGAGATAGGATATCCCCGACTTTTAGAACTTTTCCGGCTTCAGAAGCAGCGATTCGGGTATTTACCGCCATTCGATAATAGTGATCGAATCGCTCTTTTGCTGCCCAGTCTGGAAGTTCTTTCTCGCGCTGCGTAGTGAATATTTTTTGAAACTGGGGATAGCGATCGCCCGAAACCGTATCGCGGGTTGGAACGATACACCGCGCACAGGGATTGATTCCTTGAATTTCAACCTCACCAAGTTGAAACACGATCGACGTTTCATCTGCTGAGTAAAGCTGTTCTTCCCAAAAGGCGGGAACATCGGTGATCTCTAAATTGCTGCGAAGCCGCGATCGCATTTCCTCGATCGTCATTTCCGCAAACCAAGAAGCTGCCTGTTCAAGCGTTGCAATACTAACGATTGTTGGCCCTGGCGAAACTGGATCGTCTGGAAATCCGGTCGTCGAGTTTTGCTTCAAAAATACAGAAAAGCCAAAATAATCACTTAGCCAACCTTCGATCCCGCTACGACCGTGATCGAGATGAAAGCTCACTAGACGATCGTTTTGAACCGAGAGTGTAACAATTCGCGCTTTAAGATCAAACTGTGATCGAATTTGGTGAATCTTTGCAGTCCGTTTACCGTTCACCCAGTTTCCCGTTTGATCGACTATGCAAAATTCTCGATCGTGTTCCAACGCGCCACCGGGCAGAATCTCTGCCTGGCTTACCGAAATGCCGTCTAGGGATTTGATCGGATAAATCAGAATGTGTTCGAGTTTTGCCATTACACTGCGTAACCTAGTTCATTTTGCGCGATTGCGTGATCCAAGAAATCCACCAACCATTCTTTCACTTGATAAGTCGCCCGACAATCATCTTCGTTGTAGATCAAAATCGATTCTAAATAACTGCGATCGCCTGTCGCTAACCATTGCGCGTACCAATAAATCGACTGTGCCCCATTCGCACTCGAATCGCGCCAATCAAACCCAACCCAACGCGCAATATGCTTCAGCGCGTAGCTTTCTACCGGAAGCGTTACCGTTTGAGTGACACAATCATGTAGATCAACAAATCGTGATAACAACGGCTGAATCAATTCATTTGGAGTTTCAAATAACTTTCCAAGTCGTTCAACTGTCTGCACTTCATACGGGCAAAAATGAAAAATGGGCGCACTCGGATACGCCCACAGTAAGTCGATTAGTTTTTGCCACGCTATCGGTTCTTCTTCGGGTGTTTCTGCTAGCAAAGGATGAAAAACTTCAGTCTGATTTATCCGATCGACGACCAATATTCCATGTAAATAAACTAGATTCAAGCTCGGTTCAGCTTCGATATCAAAATAAAGCTCGATCTCGGCTGTTGGAATCGCGGGCATTCGGAAGGGGCGCTTTCCAACGGTATGAGATGCAAGACTTTCACCCAAGAGCGCTACATTTTGCAGCGTCGATCGAGCTTGTCTAACAATCTTGTGTGCCGTTTCGCTACCAAAACCGGGGAGCGGCTCAAGACGAGCGGGAGGTGTTTCTGCTAGGGCTTCGAGCGTCGTCAGATTGAGCGCTTGCAGTTGAACATATCGCGATTGCGTCACACCCGGAAGCAAAGAAAGATGCTGTTCCGATTTGGCGATCGCGTAACAGTGATTAAACCAATGACACAAACTACATCGACTTCGAGAGATAAAAACTTCCGGTTCTTGCTGATGCGTCATTGTCTCAAGGCAACTCGAAAGAATCGCTTCCATTCGTGGAATTGTTTCCCACAAATCCACCGCAAACGCGCCTCTTTCCTTCAAAATCAACCAAGCTTCTTCAGCCCAAGCCCCTTGAACAGCGGCTAACACTTTGACAAAGTAAGCCACGATGATTTGATACTCCTGTTTCGGGCGCTTGCTGAGCTTAATTTCGCTCGGTACATAAATCCAGTCGCCAAAGATCGATTCACCCGTCTGTCTCACTAATAGATCAGGATTGGCAACGAGCGTCACGCCTGCTTCTTCCGCTAGTAAAACAGGTTGATAAATACGATCGACTCCCGATCGCATCAGTTCTAGAGTCTCTTCTGCGCCCTTACGCCAGTCGCCGGATTTGTACTTCGGCTGTCGATGATCTTGGGTTGCGAGTACCTGCCGCCGATTTTCTGCACTATCTTGTATCAGCTTTACCAAGTAATCGTTTGGGGGATCTTTTTGTTCAGCATCCCCGTATCGATCGAGAAAAGCTCGACGGCTACAGCGTTGATAGTTCAGCAGCAGATCAGCAGTAATCATCATGCCTATAAGTTAGCAAAAATTAGGCGGACTGCGGAATCAATCAGATGTATCAACTATGTCTGATTCTAAAGCGAAAGTTTCACCATCTTAACGATACTGAGCAATCTTATCTACGTTCACAATCCGAGATTATATAGAAGCCTAAATGTAAATTAGGTAACAGTTTTAATCTGAGTTTAATCATTATCTGTATACAGAATACGCACACCAATAAAGGTTGCAACAAAAACAAAAATGGTTCAACAAAAGCAAGCGACTGACCCAATAGAACTCAACGATCGCTCAACACGCCCTTCAGAACTCATCTACGGACTGCACGATCGACCCCCTTTGATAGAAACAATTTTCGTCGCGATTCAGCACGTTCTAGCCTCATTTGTCGGCATCGTGACACCCCCGTTGATCATCTGCACAAATCTCGGACTCCCGCCAACCGATACTAGTTACATCATCAGTATGTCCCTGTTCGCATCTGGTGTTTGCACCTTTATTCAATGTAAAACGTTTGGCCCGATCGGGTCGGGATTGCTAAGTCTACAAGGAACTAGTTTTGCATTCTTAGGATCGATTTTGGGTGTGGGACTCACTGCGATTCAGGGCGGTCGCTCTCCTCAACAAGCGCTTGCATTAATCTTTGGGGTCTGCTTTTTTGGCGCGTTTGTCAATGTGATCTTGAGTCGCTTCCTTCATTTGTTGAGTAAGATTGTGACCCCGATCGTATCGGGAACGCTCGTCATGCTAATCGGATTGAGTTTGATTCAAACTGGAATTATCAGTATGGCAGGGGGGCGTGCTGCAATCGCCAACAAAACCTTTGCAAACCCTCAGAATCTTTTGTTAGGTGGAACCGTTTTTCTGATTGTGATTTTGCTGACGCTCTCGAAAAATCAAATGATTCGGATGAGCGCGATCGCAGTTGGTCTAGCTGTCGGCTACGTTGCAGCAATGTTTATGGGAATGGTGAATTTTAGTGCGTTAAGTCAATTACCCATCGCGAGTTTGCCGCAGCCATTCCGCTATGGCATGAGCTTTGAATTCACAGCATTGATTCCGTTCCTGATCCTTTTTCCGTTAACTGCGATCGAGTCAGTCGGAGATTTAACTGCCACATCTTCGGTGTCTGGTGAACCTATTCGCGGCAGCGTTTATTTCCGCCGAATCAAAGCAGGAGTATTGGCGGATGGTCTAAATTCGTCTCTTGCCGCAATGCTCAATACGTTTCCAATCACAACGTTTAGCCAAAATACGGGTGTGATTCAAATGACAGGCGTAGGAAGCCGCTATGTTGGGTTCTTTATTTCAGGAATTTTAGCGCTGTTGGGACTGTTGCCTTTAGTAGGTGGAATTTTTCAAGCCATTCCTCAACCTGTGCTAGGTGGAGCAACTACGGTGATGTTTGGTTCAATCGCCGTTGCCGGGATTAAAATTATTTCTGAAGAAGAACTCGATCGACGAGCAACAATTATTATTGCAGTTTCTCTAGCGGCAGGTTTGGGAGCAGCGTTTGTGCCGGAACTATTTGTTGGTAAGCCAGACCTCATCAAAAATGTTTTTGCGTCTGCGACTTCGACAGGAGGTTTAACCGCGATTCTACTGAGTTGGTTACTACCTCAAAGTCCGTCAACTTCTCCAACGGAATTGCCTGTAGAACAAGAGATCGTTGATGTCTAATGTCTAATGAAGTTGAGCTAAACGGCAAGTAAGGGGGCATGAATCTGATCTCTGCCCTTTTTTCCAACAAGCGAAAAACTGTCGAATTCACAGTTAAAGTAGATTGAAGCGCTGTAACTGCGACTCGATCGCTTTGGGCAAAAGTTTTCGCAGTTGAGTCTTATCCTTGAACACCAAACGATTCTGGCTTGGCAGATCAAACGGAAACTGTCCGGGCATCTCCGATCGCTCCATTTGCACCAATAAAACTTGCTCAGATCGCTTACTTTGCAGCGCGTACCCCGTCTCAACACAGACTTTCGGGCTGGGAATTAAAAGCGGTGGCGTATCGGCAATTTGAGCGATCGAGGTTCCGTCTCCGATAAACAAAAGACATTGCCGAATCGATCGCATCAGTGAACTATTGATGCGGATTGCTCCTTCGCTGAGTCGGTGCGATTCTCTAAGCGTAATTGGGAGACGCGATCGGCGATTGAGGCTATCGACGATCGATTCGAGTTCATCGCGCAGCAGATCGCCGGAATCCGTAAACTCGGTTTGATAGGAAAAGAAGATCTCAGGCTCCAGGTTCGCCATCACTTCTTGTTTTGAGAAATAGATTTCGTGGCTAGAGAGATCAATGTTAGAAATCGCATAGCCGCCGCTGCCTTCGATATAAAACTCGACCATTTCGCCTAGAAGATAACGCTGAAACCAAGTCGATTTTTTTACTTCGCTGCTGTCTTCTAGAAAGTCAGCCCGCAGTCCTGATTTCAACAGACTATTTTTGCTCAGTCTCAGGTCGTGGGGACGTTTCTCCAGTTCCCGAATGGGTTCATACTGCTCCAAATACCACGCCTTAAGCGCAATGATCGCCATGCTGAAATCTGCCTTCTATTTAAACTACAACAGCACCCAGCTACTACTCTCTGAGTGACTTCCTCGCGTAAATCCATTCTAGATAGAGTTGAACAAATTGGGCATTAATTTCTAAACGCCAATTTATGGGGAGACTTCCTAATGAGATGAAAGTTGATGGTTGTGCGATCGCTTGATTTCACCAAGTTTTTTCGAGTAAGTTGCAGGATTTAGAAAGATGAATGGCGAAGTGTTGCGGACAAAATCGATCGCAATAAAAAAGCGGTTGATTCAACCGCTGCTGTGCAAAATTAAACTGAATGACTTTAACAATACTGACTGATATCTTCGCCGCATTCATCCGCCAAATAGCACAATGCACGAAAGCGAAGTGCGACGACTTCTTCGTAAAGCGGATTGAGCTTGCAAAGTGGGGGAATATGAAAGAGCGTGCGACCCAATAGGGTTACATCACGCTCAAATGGGCACTGAGACGGAATGTGTTCGGCGAGAAAGTGAGCAAGTTTGGAGTCATGGACTTCGAGACTGTCGATTTTGCGCCGCAGCGGGGCGAGCGGGGCAATTTTAGGGTTGTGGTTTTGGGAAGGTGTGTGGGCGGTGAATGGGTGAGAAACCCAGCCAGAGACTGCAATTCCGTTGTGACGATCGCGCTCTTGCGCGGAGCCACCAAGTTTCTGAAAGCTCATGCTGAAACGTTCCTCGAACTGGTGAGATGGTCTTGTGTAGGGGGATTCGTCCGTGAAGTGTCTACAACGATCAATGAAGCAATTACGGGCGATGAATTTAGAGTCTGGAGAGACGATCCCAGTTTCTATCGTGGTGTGTCGAATCTGCTTCACTTATCTTAACAAAACATATGCGATCGCTTCAATTTTTTGCAAACTTTCCGCAATTCGAGTAAGCTTTGGCGGCTTGTTGTGTGAAGTAAACTTGACACTCAATATTCTAGTCTTTCTTCCTAAAGATGGAAGTCCTTTTAGAATACATTTGCAAGTTTTTTATTTGATCCCCGAATTCGATCGATGCAATTTGGGAATCTTTAGAAACTAAGTTGAGAAAGTTAAAGAATAGTAGAAAAATTCTGTATCAAATACGACCAATTCTTTACCTTTCTTAAAGGTAAAGGCTGTCATTCAAAGCGTCGCTGGAGATGATTCGCACACAGGTCGATCGCGGTCTTTGACGGTCGCATTATTTTTCAAGTAATTCTGGAGCCAATCGCAGCTTTGAGCGAGGAGTTGATCGAGGCTCGATCGCCACTGCCACAGGATAACCGTCTTATCGCGGCTTGCAGAGGCTAAGAACTGATCGGCATCGGGGCTAAAACTCAAACCTTCGACAATTCCAGTGTGACCTCTGAGCGTTTTGATTAAAGTTCCTTTGCGATCCCAGATCCGAATCGTTCCGTCCTGGTGTCCGGTTGCAAAGGTTTGACTATCTGAACTGATCGCAATGCTGTAGATTGCACCGCCATCACTTTTGACAGCGATCACTTCTTTTCCCTGAAAGTCCCAAAATCTCAGCACCCCATCATTTCCACCAGAGACAATCATTTGATCATCTGGGCTGATCTCAGCGTTGTAAATTCTGCCGCTGTGTCCGTTCATTTGGCGGAGTTGTTTCCCTTGTCGATCCCACAATCGAACCGTTTCGTCTCCACCTGCTGACACGAACGTATTTCCATCATGGCTAAATTGTGCGCTGTAGATCCTGCCGTTATGTCCCCGAATTGTTCTAATCAAGGTTCCTTGCAGATCCCAGAGTTTGATCGAAGCGTCGTAACTCGCAGAAACCAAGGTTTGACCATCGGGACTAAATGCAATGTTGTAGACTCGTCCCGTGTGACTTGCGAACGTTTTTAGTAGAGTTCCATCGGGTTTCCAGAGTTTGATTGTGCGATCGCGGCTTGCGGTGGCGATCATCGAACCATCAGGGCTAAAAACTGCGCTTTGAAACCAATTGGGATGAGAAGCGATCGTGCTTAAAAATCGCCCGTTCACATCCCATAGTTTAATGCTGCCATCCTGACTCGCGCTCACCATCTGTTGCCCATTTGGACTAAAGTTAATGCTGTTCACTTCTGCGGTGTGTCCACGCAGCACTCGACGCAAGGAATTTCCTAATCGCCAAAGCTTCACACTATTGTCATAACTTGATGATGCGAGAACTTTTCCATCAGGGCTAAAGCTCACACTGTAAATCGCACCTTTGTGACCTGTAAAAACATCGATTTCGCGCCCATCGGACACGCGCCAAAGTTTGACAGTTCCATCTTGGTGTGCAGTTGCGATCGTTTGACCATCAGGACTAAAACTCGCGCTGTAAACTTGTCCGTTTCGGCTACTTAATGTTTTGACTAATGTTCCGTCTCGCCAGAGTTTCACTGTTCCATCGCTACTTGCTGAAGCTAATAGTTCATCTGAAAAGCTTAAGCTATTAATCTGAGTATCATGGGCTTTCCATTGTTTCAATAACTTGCCTTGCAATGTCCAAAGTTTGATGTCTCCATGTTCACCTGCGGAGGCTAAAGTTTTTCCATCTGAACGAAAGCTCACCGTGTAGACTGCGCCTTTATGTCTCAAAGCTTGGGGAGTTTTGATTTCGTCACCGTTGGAATTCCAGAGTCGAATCGTATTGTCCCAACTCGCAGAAGCAATTGTGCGATCGCTAACAGTCACGCTCTCAATTCCTTGTGTGTGCCCTGATAGTGTTTTGATCAACTCGCCTGCTGAATTCCAAATGTAAATCTTGCCGTTTTGACTCGCGGCTAAAAGTCGATCGTCAGGGGTAAATGCAACGTTTGTCAATGCACTACAGCGCGTCTCTTGCCCGCAGGATAAGGTTTTGATTAATTCACCTTCAATTGTCCAAAGTTTAACGGTTGCATCATCGCTTGCGGTTGCGATCCGTTTTCCATCATTGCTAAATGCGACACCGTTTACTTTATCTTGGTGTTCTTGTAAGCGATTCCATTCGTGAATACCATAGATTGATTGTTGTAAGGTGTTGCTGGTTTCTGTCAGTAATTTAGATTGTGCTTGAGAAGGTAATTTTGAAAAGCTTTGCACTGCTTTAACGCTCTCTAGCAGTCCACTTAATTGATCATTTTTAATCGATCGAAGTTGTGAAGCAGCGTTTAGGCTTTCGACTTCAACAGAGCGGCGGGCGATTTCGGCGTTTTGGAGAACATTGCGGGCTTCCAGGCTCACGGTAATTGCAGCGATCGACATTAGCGCTAACATTCCAAAGCCAATCCGTGCGACCCAACGTGCTTTCCATTGCGTTCTTGCGAGTCGCTGATTGGCTTTGCGTTCTTCTGCTTCAGCTTTTTGTCTAGCTTGACTGAGAATTTGGTTGGCTTGTTCTGCAAGTTCTTTCGCGTGTCGTTCTGCTTCCAGCGCTTTCTGAACTTCGCGGGTTTCGAGTTCGCGACTGGCATCAAGGAACCAATAATCTCGATCGCTTAAACTTTTCCCAATCGCCCAAGTTTGCGCTTCTTGCAGTGCTTGTTTTCGTAGTAACCAGGATTCATTCTGCCCTGATGCAATCCAAGCATTCAGCGCAGCCGCATACGGACAAATGCTCGTTAAAATCTGTTCTACCCAATCAAGGTTAAACACTTCGGCATAGATGGGATTGTAAACGGTTAAATATCCCTGGTATTCGACGACTAATCCAGAAAGTCTTAGTTCGAGCTGATCAAAACTGCCGTCAGTTAATAGATTGTTTGTAAGTGCGCGTTGATAGAGTCCGAGCAGTCTACCCGTGCGTTTGTTGAGTAAGCGATCGCGAATTGTTTTCAAATGCGTCGGTTCGTCTTGGAATTCCCACTGTTCTAGAATGCGCGATCGTACTATTCGTTCAATGTTTGCATCGCCTGTTTGTTCAACGAATCGACAAAGCTTCTGAGTTAAAAAAGGTTGCCCGCCCGTCCAGTAAAGGATTTCTTTGATCACTGCTTTTGGATCAGAAACAGGCAATCCTTGAGCGAGAACATCGACTTCAGGCAATTGAAAACCGGAAAGCTCGATCGCATATCCAATGTTAAATGGAGTTCGCTGTTTATCTTGCATCAGATGGGAAGGCGATGCGACTCCTAACAATGCGAAAGTTAATCGATCGTAATCAGAATGTTCAACACGACGGTTATAGCAAGCGCGAATCGAGGCAAAAAAATCTTCAATCGGAAAAGCAAGGCTGAGAACACTGTCAATCTCATCGATAAAGATCACAATTTGTTGATGGATCTGGGCAAGTAGAATCTCTTCTAGAAAGTTGCTCCAGCGTTGAACTGGGGTGAGAAGTTGTCGATCGCGCCACCAAGCGACTAAATCGAACTTCAGCTTAAATCGATTGGCTAAACTTCCAATTAAACTGGCGTACCATTGCTCTGAACTAATTTGCTCAATCCCGATCGTGGTTAAATCAATCACTGCACAAGCCACATTCTCATTCTGTAATCGGTGCATGGTCTGAACCCGCAAGCTCGATTTCCCCATCTGGCGAGAATTTAGCACATAGCAAAAATTGCCGTTTTTCAGATGCTCGTAAAGTGTACGATCGGCGTTTCGTTTGACATAAGTGGGAGCATCGATCGGTAAGTTGCCGCCGACTTGGTAAGTGTGTGTCATGTGCCTACTGGAGATCGCCGACGAAGCTGATTCCCTATCTTATCTCTCGATAATGCAAATGCAATAACTGTTAAACTCGATCGTACAAAGTATTAAAAAATCATCAAATGCCGATCGAGACTTGGTTTCCCTTAGCGATTTACTATGAAGATCTGCCCGATGCTCCAACACATCAACACAGCTTGCTTGAGGCAGTCCTACAGCTAGAAGGAGAGACAGTCGAACCTCATAACTATCCTGAAATGGCTTGGACTGGAGACATTCACGGAGTCAATCAGATTCACATTCATCCCGCTTTTCAGTGGATTGTAGGGCAGGTCGAACAGCACGTCGCGGCTTATTTACAGAACATTGGGGTTGATTTGAGCAAAGTCGATCTTTATATTCAACGAGCTTGGCCCATTGTTTCACGCACAGAACAAGAAGTCGGTGCTCATTGCCACAATACAGCTCACATTAGTGCGGTTTACTATATCCAAGTGCCAACCGAGGAGATGTACGATCCGGGAAGTTTGCTTTTCTTTAATGATGCGCGAGTGAATGAGGTTTGTCCGGGTCTGGGGAGTGAGAATACAGATATTGTGGATGCGGATAACAATTTGAATCAGCTTTATGCTGCTTATCCACCAGTCGAGGGGCGGTTACTGATCTTTCCAGCAAAACAGCGCCATGCAGTAACGATGAATGAAACAGAGGAATTGCGGGTGTCTTTATCCTTTGATATTGTATTGACAGCCACAGAGAAAGCGGCAGGCGCATACGAGTTTTTAACGCCACCCCCAAATCAGTGGAAAAAATTTACTCGCTAAAGTCGATCGAGAAAATATTGCCGATAAAGTTCACAGCGCGGAATCGCTGCATTTCCTTGTAGATGCACCAGTCCCATACTTTCGAGCTTAAAAGCTTGCAGTGGATCAAGTGGAACGGGTTCGATCGATGAAATGACTTGTTTGAATGCGATCGCAAGATTCGCTGTCTGTTGTAACTGTGCCCAATGTCTTCGGAGATGGTCGCTATAAATTCCCGATTCGGTTGCGGCAGATTGAAGCAATTGATCAAGCGATAGTTTTTGTTTGATTGCGTGTTGGATTAAATAAGGATGACCCCCGACGAGATTCATTAAGCGATCGAGCTTCCAATCGAGTTGATATCGATTCAATAGTTCTTGCACTTGCTCGCGATTAAATTCTGGCAGTTTTACAATCAAACCAACACCGCCGATCGGGGAATGATTGATATCCAAATTGCCGTAAACTTCGGTGGAATGCACAATGATCAATCTTAGCTTTTTCCAGATCGCGCCAATCTCGTCACCCTGCATGGCGCGTTGATTCCAGCCTCTAAGAAGCGCACAGAAATCAGTCGCGATCGCACTATGTTCAAACACAATATCGACTTTATCGAGTGCGAGAACAATCGGAGTCTCGATCTGCTGAAGTAAATAGTTCTCGAAATACAAAGTACTGTTGTAGTTACATCCGAAAATATCAACCCAGTAATCAGATAAACGATTCGGTAAGCCAATAGCATGGGCAATACTTGCACAAAACCATTGAGAGAACTTATTCAAGTCCGTTAAGACTGTACTATCACAAAGCTCAAAGTTAAACGCTTGAGTTCGATAACCATTTTGGCGAGCGTGACTAAGAACCTGTTCCATGAGCCAAGTTTTTCCCATATCTTGAGCCGCTCGGATTCGGATTAATGCACCCGGTTTGAGAATTTCCGCGTAGCATTCTTGCTCGAAGGGAACACGATCGACATACACCTGATCGCTCACAGATTCAGTTCTGAGTTTTGAGAATGCACCTTGAAGGTAATTCTTCGTTACCTTGGTTCCTGTCGCTTCAGAGAGCAATTTCCATAATTCAGGGCCGACATTTCGCATCAGATGATCCAGTCCACAGCGATCGCGGCAATCTTGATGAATCTCCGTGAAGCTTTTTCCCTGCCACGCACCGCGAAACACAATGCGCTGCAAATCATTCATCGATTTCCCGCTCGACTTGAAGATTAGCTCATCCGCAAGCGAGATCGCACTCTCCACATCCATTCCCGAACACCAGCAAGATGATCGCCTCCATTAAAACTCACTTTTCCCAACGCGGCAATCGATCGGGGCTGAACTTTCCTGAACTCTTACAAAAAACAGGCTGAACTATTCTTGAAATCGCTGTATTGCAGCTCAATCGCAGCATTGAATAAAGTATTCTCAACCGCACAATAAAGCATCTCTTCTAGTAATTCTTCTACTGATTTCGTTTATATCTCACTTCCTTCACCCGACTATGCAAACTACAAGTTCGACCTATACTTCGCACTGCTTTAATCCCACCTGCAAGCATCCTGAAAATCTGCTCAATGCTTTCCAGTGTTGTGATTGTGAAACGCCGTTACTATTGTTTGATCGATATCGTGCGATTCGCTTAATCGGTCAAGGCGGATTCGGGCGAACATTACTCGTTACCGATGAAGTGGAGAATTCTCGCTGTGTGATCAAGCAATTCTATCCGCACTCGAACACCGATAAAGCAGCAGAACTATTTCGACTCGAAGCGCAACGGCTTGAAACGCTCGGTCAACATTCTCAAATCCCGAAGCTATTGAACTATTTTGAGGTAGAAGGAAATCAGTATCTAGTGCAGGAATTTGTTGATGGTCGCAACTTGGCGCAAGAACTCGCAGACGTGGGAGCATTCAACGAAACTCAGATTCGACAACTATTGCAGGACATTTTACCGATTCTGAAATTTGTGCATGAACATCAAGTGATTCATCGCGACATCAAACCGGAAAACATTGTGCGTCGATCGAGCGATCGTAAGTTAGTTCTAGTTGATTTTGGTGCAGCAAAGTACACGACTGAGACAACACTGGGCAAAACCGGAACAATGATTGGCTCTGCGGCGTACACTGCACCGGAACAAGTTCGAGGCAAAGCGGTTTATGCTAGCGATCTCTACAGTTTGGGCGTAACCTGCATTCATCTCCTCACACAGATATCACCGTTTGAATTGTTCGATAGCGGTGAGAATAAATGGGTGTGGCGACACTATCTGAATAAGCATGATGGATTTAAGCACAAAAAGATTGTAACCGAGTGGCTCGGAACTGTTCTCGACAAACTGCTAGAAAGTGGAACAACAAAGCGTTATGCAACTGTTGACAGTGTTCTCAAAGATCTTCGATCGAAGCCCAGAAGATTCAAGAAACGCTACCTAGTTGCAAGCATCGCGGGTGTTGTCACGATCGCGGCTTTTGGTGGGCTAAGAACCTTCGTTTCTCCGGTCGTTCAGCAAGTTTCGCCAGATGTGATCACCCCCAAATCGACGATCGCAGGGTTATACAGCACCAAAAGCGGAGAACAACAATCCTTTCCATTGCAGCATACGGAAGTCATGGCGCGAGTTACGGGTAATGTGTCGCGTGTGGAAGTTACGCAAACCTTTACGAATCCCTTTACGACACCGTTAGAAGCGGTGTATCTGTTCCCGCTACCTGATGAAGCGGCAGTGGATGACATGGAAATTCGAGTTGGCGATCGCATTATTCGCGGCTTGATCAAAAAGCGCCAAGAAGCAAAACAGATGTTTGAGGCGGCAAAACAAGAAGGGAAAACCGCAGGATTGCTTGAACAAGAGCGCGACAATGTATTTACACAATCGCTTGCGAACATTAAACCGGGTGAAAAAATTGATGTCAAAATTCGATACACCGAAAGCCTGAAGTTTGAGAAAGGGAACTATGAGTTCTCATTTCCGATGGTCGTTGCACCTCGGTACAATCCAAACGATGGAGTAAAAACTGCGATCGCATCAACTCCAGTCATGCGTCCTGGACAAAATATTGGAATGACCGTTGAGATTGATGCAGGTGTGCCGATCAAAGGGATTCGATCAACAACTCATCAAATTCAGGCTCAATCAGAAGGTCGATCGACTCGCATTCAACTTGCAAATGAGAACACGATTCCAAACAAAGATTTTGTGTTGCAGTACCAGGTTTCAGACACACAAGCACAGTCTACAACTCTAACTGATGTGGATCAGCGTGGCGGACATTTTGCCAGTTATTTAATTCCTGCAGTGAACTATCAGCAAAGCGAAATTGTTCCAAAAGATGTAGTCTTTCTAATTGATACTTCTGGCTCACAATCCGGTGAACCGATTCAAGCTTCAAAAGACCTGATGCGACGATTTATCAATGGCTTGAACCCGAATGATACGTTTTCATTGATGGACTTTGCAAGTACGACTCAAAAGCTTTCTGAGAGTCCTCTAGCGAACACACCAGAGAACCGCAACCGCGCGATCGACTACATCAACAAAATCGGCGCAAATGGCGGCACTGAACTATTCAACGGCATTCAAGAGGTGATGAAGTTCCCGCCTGCACCAGAAGGACGTTTACGCAGCGTTGTTTTGCTAACCGATGGCTTGATCGGGGATGATGAGCGTGTAATTGCAGAAGTTCAAAAAAATCTCAAGCCTGGAAATCGACTGTATAGCTTTGGGGTCGGGAGTTCGGTGAATCGGTTCTTAATCGATCGAGTTGCCGAACTCGGTCGCGGAACTTCTCAGATTGTGCTTCCAGGACAGTCTGGAAAAGCGGTAGAACAGTTCTTCCAGCAAATTAACAATCCTGTATTAACCAACATCGAAGTCAGTTGGCAAGGCACAGGAGAAGCCCCAGAAATCTATCCGCAAAAGATTCCCGACTTATTCGCGAATCAGCCGATCGTGATTTTTGGCAAAAAGCGCGATCGTACTGATGGAATGCTGAAAATTACCGGAACTGCGGCAGGAGGCGCGAAGTTTGAGAAAACAGTTCCGGTTGATTTTGCTGCAAATTCAACGAATTCGCTATCAGGTGGAATTGCTCAACTTTGGGGTCGATCGCGCATCAAAGAACTATCAAATCAAATGTTTGCCAAAGAAACAGACGCGGGTGTGAAAGCGATTACTGATACTGCACTCGATTATCGGTTGATGTCGAAATACACTGCTTTTATTGCAGTTAGCCAAAATCAGCGAGTTGCGCCAAATTCGAGTCAGAAGGTTGATGTTCCTGTAGAACTACCACCGAATATGCAACCAAATCCGGGCAATCAGACTCAAGAAGTTCCTGAGCCTGCGGAAATTGCCGGAAGTATTGTTGCGATCGCGCTTTTGTGGTGGCGATTCGGGCGGCGACGAGCGAAGGTTGTGAAAGATTAAAGCTTGTTCTGGGGTGCGACTGGGATAGGTTTGAGGTGAGGTGTGTTTGATGTCATCTTTCCGCGTTCTGCCTGCTCAAAGTGCCCTTTTTTACTGAATGATTACTCTAAAATGCGATACGGATTGCTCGGACTGCTTTCTGCTTTGATTCTGCTGCATCTTAGCCTTGTTTTTAGAAGCGACAACACTGATCTGATTGGTTCTAGTCTTTTATACTGGTCAGCCGCGATTCTAATTCTGCGCCAAAAACATTCGCAGCTTGTTTTCTCCAGCGATCTAACTTCGATCGTACTTGGTACTTTAATTCTGATTCCTGTTTTGAGCAAAAGCGCTTCGATCTCTGGAAATGATATCTTTCTCAGGATTTTTCCAATTTTGTCGATCGCTGCTCTCGCTCTCATCGCATCGGGCATCAAGAACCTAAAACAATACTGGCAAGAATTGCTAATTCTATTCGTATTTGCGATTCCTCCAGGATTGATTTTGCTGTTCTTTGATCCGTCACCGCTCACTGCTCAAGTTTCAGCATTTGCTTTGTGGAGCTTAGGTTTTCAGGTTTCAGTACAAAACGTTCTCATCAGTCTACCGAAAGGCTCGATCGAGGTTTATTCGGGATGTGCAGGAGTCGCAACGATGCTACAGCTTTTCGGCGTTGCGTTGATGTATCTATTTCTTCAGCCTACTCAGCACTATCAAAAGTTGCTAGTTCCCGGAGTTGCAGTTACGATCGCGTTTCTCATCAATGCACTCCGGGTCGCACTCATGGCAGTTCTAGTTGCGCTTGGAGATCAGAAAGCATTTGAGTATTGGCACGTCGGAAATGGTTCGTTTGTGTTTTCGACGATCGCAGTTATTTTGTTTAGTCTTGCTTGTCAGTTTCTACTTTCAACTTATGAATCTCGATCGCTTTAAATTCGGACTAATTAGTGTTCTTATCCTGAATACGGCTTCAATCTGCATAAAAGCTATCTTTTGCCCCAATCAAAGCAACTCAACTGCTCTTAAATTTGAGATTCCGCACTTTATAGAACTGTCAAACTCAAAAATACAGTCTGTTGCGATTCATGAAAATCAAAAAACTTTTCAAAGTGGAAGAAAATATCAATATCAACAGAATAAAAACAAGATCGACATTGAAGTTCTTTATTTAACGAATACTAGTGGAGATATTAAAGAATATCTTCAAGTTTATAGATCGATATCTTTAGTTCAACCACCTGTTATTCGACAAAAAGCGGAAGTTGGGTTTTACGGACTATTTAAGATTGAAAACCGCTCTTATCTCAGCGCTTGCATTAACCCACGCGGCGAAAGCACGTTCACGGGAACTCAGTTCGCCCGCAATCGTAATCTTTATGACATCCGCGCCGATCGCATTATTCTGTGGCTATTCAGTTCCACGAGTTTGCGCGATCAGCGGTGTGTCTGGGTACAAGTATCTACAGCGAATGGAGATCGTGAAATGTTAGAAAAAATTTGGTTTGATATTTATCCAACTCTAAACTATCTCTTTTCAAAGTCAGCAGAAATCTAAGGTTGCTGAGTTTAGCGATGGATACGGTCTAGTTTAAGATGGTCATCGGTGAATCGGGATGACGAGGCATGGACGAGGCGCGATCAAGCTGGTTGATTGAGTTGGAACGCTGCGACAGCACGAATACTTGGGCGTTAGAGCAGCTTTCTCGGCTAAATCACGGGGATGTTGTTTTTACGCGCAATCAAACCGCAGGACGGGGACAGTTCGATCGCGTTTGGATGTCTTCGCCTGGGGTGTTGACTGCGAGTTTTGTGCTGGATCTGTCGATCGCTCAATTGTCGGGTTTTAGTTTAATTGCTGGACTGGCAGTGATTCACGCGATCGAGACATTAGTGATTGAGCAACGCGGAAGACTTCGCCTCAAGTGGACGAATGATGTGTTTATAGAAGGTCGAAAGCTTGCGGGTATTCTATGCGAGTCTCGCGTCCGGTCTGATCAGGCTCAGATGATTGTGGGAATTGGAATCAATTGCGAGGGTGTACCGGAATCAGTCCAAGGCGCGATTAGCTTAGAGCAGATTTCAGCATCTGTTCCAGGTCAGCAAGCATTGTTAGAGCAACTGCGATATTGTTTGCTGCAATTGTGCGATCGCGCTCTGGTGGAAGTGTTACCGGAGATTCGGGCGCGTGATGTTTTACTTGGAACTGCGATCGTGTTTGAGTCGGCAGGTGAACAAGTTGCAGGACAAGGAGCCGGAATCGATGAAGAAGGACGATTGTTAATTCGATTCACGGATAGTGTGAAAGCTTATCGATCGGGACGAGTGATTTCGTTGACATCCTAGCCGGGCTGAGGCGGTAATTTGAGTTTGTCAGGTGGAAGCAGAGCAACTGTCCCTCATTGACTTGCTAGATGATGCTTCGTCTGTGATTTCAGTGGTGCATACGTAATGGCGGCAAGCTGAAGGGCTTGTCATTACCCACATCTCCTAAAACCCTTGCTGCGTCGTCTTTCTATCCTAGTCTTTTCTTATCAAAAGAGAAGCCTTATTGAGAATGACCGATAATCAGCGATCGCATCGGGGTTTGAGGATGTACTTCTTGAGTAAATTAAAGACTCTGAAAATGTGGCTAATGACAAAACTTCCAGCCCGGAGCGGGTTTGATTCGCAGTAAGCTTCTGAGATCTACGCTGCCAGATTTTGAGCGACGAAATCCCAGTTGACTAAGTTCTCCAGATAGTTCTTGATGAACGCAGGACGAGCATTTTGGAAATCAAGATAATAGGCGTGTTCCCACACATCCAACGTCAGCAAAGGCTTTTGACCATGAACTAGAGGATTTTCTGCATTCGGGGTCTTTGTCACCTTTAGCGTACCGCCATCCTCCACGAGCCATGCCCAGCCGCTGCCAAACTGAGTCGCTGCTGCATTGCTAAATTCTTCCTTGAACTTGTCAAAGCTCCCGAAAGCCGCATCAATTTTTGCCGCGAGTTCGCCCGTCGGAGCGCCACCGCCACCCGCTTTAAGCGAATTCCAGAAAAAGGTGTGGTTCCAAACTTGTGCCGCATTGTTGAAAATGCCAGCCTTCGACGTATCGCCATACGACTGTTTGATCACATCTTCGATCGCCATACTTTCCAGGTCTGTGCCTTCCACCAGCTTATTGAGGTTCGCCACATAAGCTGCATGGTGCTTGCCGTAGTGATAATCGAACGTCTCCGCCTTCATGCCATACGGCTCAAGGGCATCTTTTGCAAAAGGTAAAGGAGCTTGTGTGAATGCCATGTGTTCAATTCCTCTCTATTGTCTGCTCTATCTTTCTGCAATCTGGGCATCAAGTAGAAACATAACTTAACCCTGAAAATTCTATCCCAAAAGCGAGGAGAGGGTTTGCACAAATAAAAAACCCTCATTCACTAGGCATGAACGAGGGCGATAAATCAGGGTGCATCTACCATTCCACTTTCCTGAAAAATCCGCTTGTCCTCCGGACGCTCTGAGTGGGAATACTTAAAGTTAAGACAAAGTTTTCTTGAACTTTCCGTAACCTTTGAGTAAAGGATGCGTCTCTGAATGAAGTGAATTACGTCTAGGATATGGAAGCCAAAGATCGATCGCGAATCAGTTTGAGTCTCGATCGAGGCAAAAATTTGTAATGCTTATAGAGTGCGATCGATTGCGAATTTTCCCTGAACGATGCTGCTCGTCGGTGGTTATAGAGAAAGAAGTGATCGATCTTCAGATGGGATCGCAGCGGGTCAGATTGTTGGAGGGTGTCCAGTGAAGCAGGAGTTCTACATTTCCGTAACGCCAGTTCGAGGCGATGAATATTGGGTGAGAACCGAACGGGTTTCGCCTGGAGTTCCTTTGGCGGAAGAACTCGTCACTTGGCACGTCGAAGAATGGCTCGAACAAGCCCGCCAATTGATGCATGATCCGCTGCTCGGAATTTTGCGTGGCAGAATGCGATCGCTCTCCCAATCCGCAACAGGCAGCGATGCGCTTTCCCCGAACTTGGTTGAACTGGGGCAAAAACTCTACAATGCGCTGTTTCAAGGCACAATCCGCGATAGTTGGATGACGGCTCAAGGAATTGCCCAAAATCGACGCGAAGGTTTACGGCTGAGATTGGGATTAAAAGGCGATCGTTTACCGCGTTTACCGTGGGAGGTGCTGTATGCCGGAGCGCGACCGCTGGCAACCGGAACCGATGTCGTGTTTTCGCGCTATCAGGCGGCATTTGCACCGATGGGGACAATTTTGCAGCCGCATCGCTCGATCGAGCTTGACCCAAATCAACCGCTGAGAATTCTCATGGTGCTGGCGGCTCCGACCGATCAAGAAGTGCTGGAACTGCGGCGCGAAGCGAATCATCTGCGCGATGAACTGCAACGCGATGGACAAGCGATCGGCGAAATTGATTTAACCATTTTGGATCAGCCCGGACGTGAGCAGTTGACCCAAGCCTTAGAGCAAGGGCACTATCAAGTGCTGCACTATGCTGGACACAGCAATTTAGGAATGTCTGGCGGAGATTTATATCTAGTCAGCGATCGAACTGGATTAACCGAGGTTCTCAGCGGCGATGATCTCGCGGGATTGCTGGTGAATAACGGGGTACGGATGGCGGTGTTTAATTCTTGTCGCGGCGTGTATACCGCAACCGCAGATCCCACCGATGAAACCGAGTCGAGCAATCTCACTGATGCTCTTTTGAAGCGTGGAATTCCGGCAGTGTTGGCGATGGCGGAACGCATTCCCGATGATGTGGCGTTGACGCTCAGTCGTTTGTTTTACCGCAATTTGAAGCAGCGTTACCCGATCGATTTAAGTCTCAGTCGGGCGCGTCAAGGATTGCTGTCTTCTTACGGCTCAAATCAGTTGTATTGGGCGTTGCCGATTCTCTACCTGCATCCCGATTTCGATGGCTATCTCCAGCCAGCCGCGCCTCTTCAGCCGACTTACTCACTCCAAGATCCGCAACTTGCCATCGATACCAATGCGATTACAAACGATCCGCTGGATCTCGATGAAGCCGAAGCGCTTTTCCCGGATTTAGAATTTGAAGATCCGGAGGACAGCGATCGACAAGCCATTCTCGAAATGCTGCGGGAAATTCGCGAACCGGAAGAAAATCCGTTCTCGAAACCGGATACGGGAGAGCAATTCTTTGAGCCGATCACAACCAATACCGATGAAACACAGCTTCAAACAGCGGAAGATTGCTTAACGTTGGGTAGACTGCGATCGCAAAATCAGGATTTCACAGGCGCGATCGTTGCTTACGGTCGTGCGATCGAGCTTGATCCCCAATGTGCAGAAGCATTCAGCGAAATGGGAAGGGTTTTAGAGCAGTTGGGTAGCCCGACCGAAGCGATCGTGGCTTATAAAATGGCGCTGCAATATGAGCCGAGTTTGAGTGATGCAAGACGCAATCTTCAGCGATTAGAAACCGCTCACAATCTAGTGCCTGCCCAAAATTCGACTCCAGCTCAACTTCCAGATCCCGAACCTTCGATCGCGCCTTATCTGCACGTCGAGGAAGTAAAAATCGAAGAACCTGTCACCGATCGCATTTTTGGCACTCGTAAGGCGGAGCCGCCGCGTCGTCCCCGTCGTCCCTGGATCGCGGCTGGAATTTTGGGAACTGCGATTGCTGCGGTTTTGGGTGTGTGGGGCTTTTCGACTTGGAAAGCTTCGACTACGCCATCCCCGAACGAACTGATCGACAATATCAGCCAGATCAATCGATCTCCGGGCGCGAATCCGAGTCGATCGAGTACCTTAGTGGCAACCGCGACCAGTAGTTTTGCTCAGGGGAATCTACGCGCGGGACAAGATGCGATCGAGGAGCTTCTCAACAACGGTGAAATCATTGCCGCAGAAACCGCTTTTCAAAACGTGCCGCCTGATAAGTTAGACAATCCAGCCGTGAGCTTTTTGCGGGGTCGGATTGCGTGGCAGTCGGTTCAACTGAAAAAGAGCAACTACAGTTTGAATGAAGCGCAAGGCTATTTTGAAACCTCGCTCAAAGGCAATCGCACGCCTCAAGTTCTAAACGCTTTGGGCTTTGTTTACTATTCACAAGGTAATTTCAATCGAGCGGGTAGAACGTGGATAGAAGCAGCAAAGCTTGCCGAAAGTGCGGGTGGGTCAGCAAGACAAGACGAACTCACAGCACGCGCAGGATTGGCGCTTGTGGCGAATAAAACGGCGCAATCTCAGACTGGAAGCACCCGCGATCGACTCAGACGAGAAGCAGTGACATCGCGCGATCGCGTCCTGCAACAATCCCCGACTCAGTTTCAAATCAGTGCATTGAGTAAAAGTTGGTACTGGAGTGAAAGCGCGATCGCAGATTGGAGGGCACTCCTCGCCATCAAGTAATGCTGCAAAAAAGTCGCCGCTCAAATTCCTTGCAGTAAGATCAAAGCATTGAGTTGCACGGTCTGAATTTATGAATTCTGATACTGTCGTTCGGATGTTGCAAAGAAGCTTTCGGGTCACGCTGGGAGCGACTGCATCACTTGTCGAAATTCTCCAAAATCCTCAGAGGCGAGAGGCAAATTTAACTAAACTCAAGCTTGAATTAGAGCAACTAACGCGCGAGTGGGCAGAAAAGGGGGAAGTGACCGAACAAGAAGCCCGGAGCTATGTTGATACCTTTGTAGCTCAACGTCGAGGCGAGATGAATTCTGGAACTACAGTGACAACGACTGCAACCACGGTTCCCACGCCCTCCCCGGAAGTCCAACTCGAATTACAAGAGCTAACGGCGCAGTTAGCCGCAATTCGGGCAGAAGTGGAACGCTTGAGAACCGAAGAGAATCGATCGTGAAATGTTTGGGGATCGATTTAGGTTGGAGTTCAAATCCTAGCGGGTTGTGCTGTTTAGAGCTTGTGAATGGAGCATTGATGCTGCGGGATCTGCGGCGAGAAAGCTCGATCGACGAAATTTTCGCCTGGATCGACGCGCAAGCCCCAGATTCCGCGATCGTGGCAGTCGATGCCCCAACGCTGATTCCAAATCAAACCGGAATGCGACTTCCCGATCGCTTGGCTCACAAGCACTTTGGACGCTATCACGCTGGCTGCTATCCCGCAAATTTGGGTCTTCCCTTTGCCGATCGAACGATTGGCGTGGGGCTGAGTTTGGAAGCGCGAGGGTTTGAACATGCACCAACGATCGAGGCACAGCGACCCGGACGCTATCAGATCGAAGTCTTTCCACATCCGGCAATGATTCATTTATTTCAGTTGAATCAAATTCTGAAATACAAAAAAGGCACGATCGCGCAACGCAAACCTGAACTAGAAAAATTACGGCAGCTAATTCTAGAGCGATTACCTGAGATGGAACCGCGATTAAAGCTAGAAACGCTACCGGAACTACCCAACAAAGGAACTGAACTAAAAGCGATCGAAGATCAGATCGATAGTTTGATTTGTGCCTATGTTGCTGCGTACTGGTGGTACTGGGGATCAGAAAAGAATTTAGTGCTTGGCGATCGAGCATCAGGGTATATTGTGGTTCCGTCACCGTTGGTTTAACCGATGCTGCTTTCTTCGCTGATGCGATCGCGCCAACTCTGCGTTATTCTCGCTGGAACAGCCACACTTCACTTTGGGTTGATGTCAATAGGTTTACCGAGTTGGCAATGTCCGATCCGGCATGGGTTGGGCGTTCCTTGTCCGGGTTGTGGACTGTCACGCGCAACGTTAGAACTGCTGCACGGTCATTTTGATCACGCTCTAAAAATCCACGCCTTTGCGCCGATCGTGGTTGGAGTTGCGGGATTAATTTTATTCACGATCGTGCTTCCAAAGTCGCCTCGAATCAGGCTTGTAAGAATTGTCGATCGAATTGAGCGGCGGACTGGGATCACGATCGTGCTTCTCGGTAGTTTCTTGGTTTATTGGCTGATTCGATTGTGCTTTTTTACAAATGAGTTCTATCAATTCGTCCTGTGATGTGCTTTTATGACAACAGGTTTTTTGAGGCTCTGTGAATGGAAGCTTTGCTCGGATTGGTTAGTGTGGCAGCATCAATTGTGAGTCTGGTGTGTTTGATTCTTGTTCTGCTGAAGCTCTTTCCTGATAAGGGAGTGGGCTGGGGAATCTTTGGAATTTTTTGCGGCATCTACACATTTATTTGGGGTTGGCAAAACGTCGATCGACACAACTTCAAAAACATCATGGTTCTATGGTCGGCGGCGATTGCTGCGAACATCGTGATCCGGATTTTGGCGATTAGTGTTGCAAATAACCCTTCATAGTCAGAGTGCGATCGAGCTAAAAACGGGGAGTGAAAAATCTCCTCGTCTTTTAATGGAGCTGCCATCGCTAAGATATGGATACCCCGTTACCTGAACTGCTATGTTGGTTTCTTCGATTGGTTCTAAATCGATTTCTGCTCATCCGAATGATCACTTTGTCATTACGATCGCGCCTCTGTCGATCGAGGAAGTTTACAAACAGGCGGATGATGCGGCGAATGGTGCGATCGTTCTGATGAGTGGGATGGTTCGCAACAATAGCGAAGGCTTTTCTGTGTTGCATCTGGAATATCAGGCGTATGAGCCAATGGCGATCGAGGTGTTCAAACAGATTGCCGCGGAGATTCGGCAGACTTGGAGCGATGCGACTCATGTGGTGATTCATCACCGGATTGGGCGGTTAGAAATCGGTGAGGTGAGTGTGCTGGTCGCGGTGGGATGTCCGCACCGAAAAGAAGCATTTGAGGCGTGTCAGTATGCGATCGATACCTTGAAGCATCGTGCGCCGATTTGGAAAAAAGAGTTTTACTATGGGCAGGCGGGTGAAGTGTGTTCGAGTTGGGTGAAGTGCTGCTAGAAGCTTGTTGACATCACCGATCGCGGGTGATGAGGATCACCGATTTTGTAAAGATTTGACAAAGTAAGCCGGGAACTCTGGAGGCATCGTTCCTCATGGCTTGTCGAATTTATGGCTTCCGGAAGCAGTTTAGTACCGACTTCCTGGAGCGCGATTGTTCAGCCTGCTGATTTAATTGCCTCCAATTTCAACACGGGTGAAACCGCTTGGTTCTCGATCTCTGAAAATCGCATTATCAATCGCGCTTCTAATCTTGTTGCCGAGCCGAATCTCCAAATCGTTGATATTTATGATTACGATCGCGATTCCAAATCTGATTTACTTTGGTGCGATCGACGCGATAACTCACTGTATTTTTCAACAAATGGACAGCGCGTTAATCTGATTACGATCGGGGATTTGAATTGGCAGGTGCAGCGGGTTGGAGACTTCGATCAAGATGGCGATCGTGATCTTCTGTGGCGCAATCAAAGCACAGGGCAAATCGTACTCTGGCAGATGAATGGAATGGCGCTAGAAGTCGGTCAGTATTTGGAAACGGTGAGCGATCGCGCCTGGAAAATTGCAGATGTGCAGGACTATGACCGGGATGGCGATTTGGATGTGTTTTGGCGCAACGATCGCACCGGAGCGAATGGTTTCTGGCAGATGAATGGAACGGCGATCGAGCGCGGATTTTTTATCACTTCTGTTCCTGATACGAATTGGAAAATGGTGGGAAGCGGTGATTTTAATGCGGACAAAAATCCCGATTTAGTGTGGCGAAACAATCAGACCGGACAGACCGTAATTTGGCAAATGAATGGGATGAGCTTCGATCTAGATATTTACTTGCCGTTCGTGGTGGATTCCAGTTGGGAAATAAAAGGCATTAACGACTATAACCAAGACGGTACAGCGGATATTCTTTGGCAACAAGCTCAGACTGGAAAGCTTGAATACTGGGAGATTAATCGATTTGAATTTCAGCGATCGACAAAGTTAGAAACCTTTAGCGGATGGCAAATTCAATCCTTTAAGCAATCAGAATTTGCAACGAAGCAACCGACTTATAACTCAAACTCTGGTTATGGAATCGTGAATGCAGCGGTTGCAGTTGCAGCAACAATTCAACAAGCGCCTTTTGCTCAAGTTTCAGACACAACTTGGACAACAGATCTACTGAATGTACCAGAAGTTTGGGCGCGTGGATATACCGGGCAAGGTATTACGATCGCAGTAATCGATTCTGGGATTGATCTGTCGCATTCTGATCTAAGTTCAAGCCTTTGGACGAATGCGAGAGAAATTTCGGGAAACGGCATTGATGACGATCGGAATGGGTTTGTAGATGACATTCACGGCTGGAATTTTAGCTTAAATAACAATGATGTTTCTCCTTCGAGCGCTCACGGAACTGCGGTGAGTGGCATAATTGCAGCAGATCGAAACAATATTGGAATCACAGGCGTTGCGTATAATGCAACAATAATGCCGATCCGCGTTACGAATGCTCAGGATAACTGGAATGCTAACTTAGTAAACGCGATTCGGTATGCGGTTGATAACGGTGCGCGTGTGATTAATTTATCGCTGTGGTGGACAGATTCGCCGCAGTTACGGGATGCTCTCGCTTACGCTGCGAGTCGCAATGTGATTACGGTCATGGCTGCACTAAACGAAGGTGCAGCTCAACCGAGCAATCCCGCGCGGTATGCCACTCAATTTGGGATTGCGGTAGGAGCGGTGGATCGCGATCGACGACTGACTTCTTTTTCAAATCGATCGGGCAGTGATCCACAAATGCGCTATGTTCTCGCTCCGGGTCGCGGCATTGACTCCACGATTCCAGGAAATACCTATCAAGCGGGCTGGTGGGGCACATCAATGGCAGCCCCTTACATTTCTGGCATCGTGGCACTGATGCTCAACGCAAATCCGAACCTAACGCATGATCAAGTGCGACAGATTTTAATCGAATCCACAACAAACGCGATCGCATAAAGATGCTGAGATGCAGTCTGTTTTGTTGAAGCGGCTCTACTGCAAAAAACGCAGATTAAAAGGATAGCGATAAGACTGTCCCCGATTTGCTTTTACTGCGGCAAAACTAATGACTGCGATCATAAATGCAGCAAAAGTTGAGATCGCAACAAATCCCAGAATCATCAGCCAAGAGAAGGCATTGCCCATACTATTTTGGGTCGAACCTGCTCCCGAAATTGCAACCATGCAGGTTGTAAAAGCAAGAAATATCCACGAGATTACGGCAACTAATAGATAGATCGACATCGAAAGCTGAAAATTAATCGCTTCTCGTCCTTGCTCATCAATAAACGGATGTCGATCGCGTCCCAATCGCCAAGCAATATAAGGAAACAGCGCACCTAGAAACGGAATTGGCGCAAACGAGCAAATGAGAATTGCCAGCAATCCTGACAGATGACAACTCATTCCCCAGCGTCGGGTGGATAAATCTAACGACTCATTCATCGGTTCAGTGTCCAACGTTCATGCAACAAATCATGAACAGCATCCCTAGAGTACTTGATTTATACAATTAGAGCATTTCAAAATACATCGATCGTATAATTTCTGAATCCCTGCTGTGAGCGTTTTAATTCGATTAATCTTAGGACTGGTTTTTGCAATTGGTGGACTCTTTAGCTACTACGGAACGACCGATACCAACCCAGTCACAGGCGAAAAGCAACGAATCCAATTAACTCCCCGCCAAGAAGTCGTTCTCGGACTGCAAAGCCGTCAGCAAATGGCAGCCCGACACGGGGGGCTGTTCCCTGATGAATCCCTGCAAGCGTATATCGATACGGTCGGTGAACGAGTCGTGCAGCGATCGGAAGCTGCGAAGTCTCCTTATCCGTTTGAGTTTCATCTTCTGCGCGATCCCAAAACGGTGAATGCGTTTGCGCTTCCTGGCGGTCAAATCTTCATCACAGCCGCGCTTCTGGGGCGAATGAACTCCGAAGCACAGTTAGCCGCTGTGTTTGGGCATGAAGTCGGGCACGTCGTCGGGCGGCACGGAGCCGAACATTTAGCAAAACAGCAGTTAGGCACATCGCTGGTCAGTGCGATCGGGGTTGCGGCAAGTGGGGGACAAGATGGCGGACAAGGAGCCGCTGCGATCGCGTCTGCGGTGAATCAAATGGTGGATCTGCGCTATGGTCGTCAGGATGAGTCGGAAAGCGATCGTTTAGGGCTAAAATTCCTGCTCGAAGCAGGCTACACTCCGCGCGGCATTTTGGAACTGATGCAAATCCTGGCGCAAGGTGCGGGCGGACGACAACCGGAGTTTCTCAGTTCTCACCCCGATCCGGGAAATCGCTTACAGTCTTTGAAAGCGGCGATTCAGAAAACCTTTCCTCAAGGCATTCCGACCGAGTTAGAAGATGGACGCGATCGCTTTGCTCAAGCCGTTCGCCGCAGATAGGAGAAGCAAGATGAGTTTGATGATTTTGTATTGGGTATTAGTTGCGGTGATGCTGGTTGGAGTTGCGGGGGCAGTGTTGCCCGGAGTGCCCGGGCCGAGTTTGATTCTGGCAGCGATTTTGGTCTGGTGTGTGGTGACAAAGTTTGCAATCCCGCTGTTGCCGCTGGGGTTGATTTTTGTGGCGCTGATTTTGAGTGCGGTGGTGGAATGGTTGGGGTCTTACTGGGGTGCGAAGCAAGTTGGAGCCAGTAAATGGAGCCAGTATGGAATGTTCGCGGGAATGGCGATCGGCTTTTTTGGTTTGTTGCCCGTTTTGCCGCTCGGCGGCCCGATCGCTGGAATTCTCGTTGGGGGACTGCTCGGCGGCTTTATCGGTGAGTATCTATATCAGCGAGATTTAACTACTTCTGAACGGCTGAAGACTGCGGGAAAAGTCAGTCTTGCGATCGGGTTTGGCGCGATCATCGGCAATTTGATCGAGGTGGTTTTAGCGATCGTGGCGGTTGGTGTCTTCGTCTGGTCAACGTGGTCGTCTGTGATGTGGACTTAGTTCACCTTCGCGCGAAATCGAATGAAGCCGAAGGAATTCGGAGTTCCCTTTGTGGTCGCATTAGGAATATTGTTGAGATTCACGGTGATTGCACCATTGGGGGCGACGACGAGCGCGCCGTTTATGCCGCAAGGGGCAGAAGTTCCAGAGGCGAAGAACTGACCGCGATCGGGAGTATCGTTTGCGTTGCTGAGATAGCTGGTGGAACTGCCGATCGTTAATCGGATGCCAAAATCCCCGACGGATGTACCGCTATCTTTTGGGGTATTGCTGTTGAAGACACTCGGCAGAAAGGTTGTGTTCGTAGGAACTAGGTCGCAGAGCCTGACATTCTGAGCAGGAGCCGCCCCGTCTGACAAAAAGTAAATGGTGTACTCTAGACTATCACCAGGTTTAACGGGAACGGTATCGCCCGCAGTCACTCCTTTACCTGTGCGACCTGTTAGATAGTTAGGTGTCCAGTTGTGTGAGCTATCGTCGTTGGTGTCAGCAGGATCATCGATCGTATTGGTGTAAGGAGTACTATTGAGTGCGGTGATTCGCTTGACTAATCGAACATTAGGAATAGGAGATGCGGGCGTAACTGTCGTGGTATCCGTCGCGCTATTGTTATCAGGATTGAAATCTTCAACACCAGACGGTGGGCTAACAGTAGCAGTATTTGCAAGCGTGCCAGAAAAAATCGGGTCAATTCTGCCACTAATCGTTAGTGTGATTGTTGTATTAGGTGCGAGATTGAGTCCTGTCCAATCTCCAGTTGTGCTGTTGTAGGAACCAGTGCTTGGGGTGAGAACGGGGCTTTGAATTGCAGTTGGAATAACGTCCGTCACCTTAATGGATGTGAGCGCTGAAGTTCCTTGATTAGTGATAGAGATCAAATAGTTAATCGTGCTACCCGCGATCGCAGTTGTCTGATTATCTGTTTTGGTGATTTTAAGGTCGGTCGTTGGATACTCCGTAAAGCTTAACCCTCCTGCAAGCAGATCTAATCCGCCTGATGTGATATTCGTATCTGTTGGAACGTTGGTTAAGCCGACAAGATCCATCAAGATAGTAACGTCACTTGGAAAGATAGCATATCCGTAAATTTTTTGCCCTGCTGTAATGCCAAGCGTAGTGTAAGAGACAAACGTGCCTGAAATTGGTTGATTGTTTGCATCTTCTGAAGGTTGAAGATCTCCGCTTCCATCTCTTCGTAGAACTGTTGTGTTGATGGTTTGGCTAGAGTTAGTTGAACGTCCCCAATTAGTGGTAGAGTTTGAGACTGATACAAGAGTGCCTAAAGCAGTAGGTTGATTTGTTACTGGATTAATAGCGGTAATAGCAGCAATCTTGAAAGGGTCATTGCCACCTCGATCGAGAACTACGAATCCGACTTGCCCAATTTTAGAAGCGGAGGGTGCAGTGATACCTGTGGATGTGATGAAGTCAATTCGCTCAATGTTGTTGTTGTTTCCTGCTGCATCTCCTGTGTTCGCAAATACATTATCTGCGCCCCGATTAATGATGTTACTCAGCAATGCTGCTTCCATCGTATCTACAAATGAAGGAGCTAGATCAACGGTTGTTGCAACTTTGGAATCGCGTTGAAACAAAATAATTTGTCGAGCTCCCGTGACTTGTGCATTATTCCTTCTTCTGATGCCGATGATGTCCGCAGTCTGCTGAACTGAGTAATTTGCGGCTCCAATGCTGATACCACTAAAAATAAAATTTGTGCTTTTACCAAAATTGAGCGTGTAGTTAGTGAAAGTTGAGTAGTTTGTAGTTGTGCCACCCGGAGCTTTTTGAGTTGTGTAAGAGAATGGAGGCGCAGGAGCTGAAGTTGTATTGATGCTGACAGGAATTTGGGCCTTGGCAGAGTCTAAGATAGTGATCGAGATGCCTCCCGCAAGGCAGAAACTCCATGCCAGTCGATTAAGCTGCATCCGCGTGAAGGACTGAAGTACTTTCATATTGGTTCTCAATTCTCTGAAATTGCAACAGGTTTTGGTTCCGATTGCGGTTTAGGAATGCGTTGCAGTCCGAAGCCGTTGAACAGTTCGTTGACTTTGAGGGTTACGCCAAAATACACGCCACCGGACGATCGCGAACCCGTAAAATCTCGATCGTTTGCCCGTCCAAAGCTATAACCTGCTGATAATCTAAGATTCGGTGATAAATAATATCCCGCTTCCAGTGCCCAACCGAGTTCGTTAAAGCCTGTGTTGGATTGACCGATCCAGCGTCCTTCGGCTGCGACATCCCAGCGGTAGCCTAAACGGTAGACCGCGCGCCCTTGTGCCAGCGTGACTGTACTCGTTCCTGCTAAATCACTTGCAAGATACGAGGTGCTATCTCTCAAGGCACATTTTCCGTAAAATTCCCAGCGCCAGTCTGGAGCGTAGATGGCTTCGATCGCAAAAAGGTTCTCGTTTGTGCCTGTCCCGCTGCCAAAGAGGATCGTATCGGGAATCGTGGAGGGATTTTTGCGGTATTCGTAGCGCAGGAGAGCATTAAAGCGATCGTCATTCGGATCGCGGTAAGCCAGTCCAACTTTTAAGGTTTTCGTGTCGTCGAGTCCAACTAAAGTTTGGTTTGCGGCGTTAGCTTGTTGGTATTGAACTAATGCGGTGAGTGAAGGACTGATCTTGCCGGCGGCACTAGCTGAGATGACAGTGTTTGCGCCAGCGGAAGAAGTGCGATGTTCATATCTAGCACTCGCTTGAAACTTAGAATCGTCCGAGTATTCGAGTCCGATGCTGTAGTTATCACCGCCATCGAGTCCTAAACTAGAAGCACTCTGTCCAACTGCAAACGGTTGAGCAAAAATGCTTCCCGATGCGCTCTGGCTGGAGATCGTGCTAAAGATATGCTCATAAGCCAGATTCATTCGCAGTCCAGGAGAGAGCTTCAGAATTTGATTGAGTCCAACTGCGGATTGAATGTTCATTCCGTTTGCACCGCCGAGCAGCGTATAGCGTCCGGTTAGAGTCGTGTCTCGTAGCAGCTTATATTCACCTAATACGCTGAGATTCGTAAGCGATTCGCCTGCAAATTGACCGCGATGATAGAACTGCTGTGAGAGTTGAACACTCACTCCAGGCATTGCACGCCAGTTTAAGCCGAGCAATGTTCGATCGTTGTAAACCTGATCCACCTCAGAAGACAAAGTGGTTTCGTTTTGGGCGAGAAAGGTGAGGGTTTGGGTGAGTGGGAAAGTGAGACGCGATCGCAATTGACCAGAACTGGTGTCGAAGACGGAAGGCGTGAGGCGATCTTGTCGATCGCGATGTAGCCAATCTAAGCTAAAGTTTGCAGTTCCAAACTTTTGATCAACGCCTGCTGTGATAGTTGTCAGAGAGTTGTCTACGCGCGATCCAGGTGTGGGAGCGGTGCGAGGCGTGATCAATTCATCAATCAGCGTTAACGGACGAGGTGCAACCCCTGTATTGTCTTCCTTGTCGTACTGAACTCTCACATTGGTCGTCGGAGAAATCGCAGCGGTCACTTGTGCGCCGTAGCGGGTTTGTCCCGGTGTAAAGCTAGTCGTCGCGTTGTTGTTAAAGCCTGCATCCGTTTTGCGGTAGTAAGCTTGTCCAAAAACGCCTTGAGCGATTTTGCTGTTGAGTTCAAAGCGATAGGCTGAACCGCGAACCTCATTGCCAAAGTCTAATGAGCTTTCAGAATGTGCATATTCTGCAATCAACTGAGTTGATGTTCCAAACGTTAGTAGCGCATCAGCTCCGAATAGTTCAAATTGGCGGACTCCTTGATTTTCTTTGAAGTACGTTGCGCCGATCCAACTTTCTCGATCGAGTCCCCGCGCAATGTTGTACTGAACCCGACCCGCATAGATGTTATTGTTCGATCCGGGTTGGTCATACTGGTAAGTCACGACAATGCGACGCACCAACGTTTCACCGTTCTGACCGACATCGGTTCTGAGAATCGGCTGACGAAACAGAAGAGAACCTCGATCGTAGTCAACATCATAGTCTGCCCCTCGATTGAGCGGTTTACGATCGATCACGGTTCCCGGTCGATTCAGTTCTTCGGTTTCGAGAAAAACATTCTCGCTGCCTTCGATTAGCAATCGTCGCGAAACAAAGTAGAAGCCGCTTGTGCCATCGGGTGCGATCGTATCTCGCTGAAACCCTTCTAAGCTATCGGCAAAGATGCCTGTGACTTGCAGACTTCCGACATTGTAGTTTGCTTTGAACCCGTGGAGTTGGCGCGTGGTGGCGGTAAATTGTTGCGATCGACGTGCGAATTCCTCAGTGTTGTAGTCGCCCCACATCGCATAGTCAGTTCCCGCACCCGGAACGGGAGAAGTCCGCTCAAACTTGAGATACAAACTATCTTGCGATGGAGTCGTTACGGTTGTAGAGGAACTATCACCATAGACCGGATAGTTTTGATCACAGGCTTGAGTGTCCCGATATAAACGCGAAGTCGAATCACAGGTTTCATTCAGTGTTCGGCTATTGTTGTAGGCTCCTGTAAAGAGCCAAGTCCCGATGCGACCTGTCGCGAAGACTGCGGCTTTGGCATCGAGCCGGTAAGAATTGTTGCCGTCGGCGGGATTGAAGTTTCTCAAACTACCGTAGTAGTCCGTCCCACGTTTTCCTAAGCGCAGATCAATCACACCTGTTGCTATCGCAGGTCTGAGATCAGTTTCAAAACTCAGTTGTGAAAAAGCTTCCAGTGTATTTGCACGCGCCTGAACGGTGACAGTTCTCGGATCAAGTCCCGCTCTCAAGGTTGCTGTAAATCGCCCTTGCTGTGCTTTGACTTGAAACCCAGGCTGATCTCGGTCTGCATCTGCTCCAGTAAATTCGCCTGCGGTTGCCGATAAAGTAACTGTCGTATCGCGATTTGATAAATTACCTTGTGCATCTAATAGCTGACCTTCGATCCTAGCAATCGATCGACCATCTGCCGGAATGCGCGATTCGGCTGAGTTGATTGTTAACTTCGTCGCTTCTCCTCGAACTTGCACATCCACCGAAGTGCTTTCAACTTCTACGCCATTGATAACAGTCTGCGCCGTTAATGTGTTCTTGCCTTCTTTGAGCGAAACACCGTACCACGTTTGTGTGATCGTGGTGCTGCTGGTTTCGGTGCGTCCGATTAAGCGATCGAGAACACGCTCTCCATTTGCGAAGAGTTCAACCTGTGCGCCTTTCGGGTATTGCAATACAACCGTTGCAGAAGGTAGATCAAGAACACTGTCAGGCGTTGGAGAAACGAACTTTAGAACGACTTGCGGCTGGGTTTGGGCGGGAACGGGAGTTGCGATCGCTTGAGGAACTTTAATTGCGATTGCAATCAACGGGATCAAACAGAATGCGTAAATCGATCGTTTGCTAAATTTCATTTTCCTGCCCCCGTTGCGCTGGAGTGACCGAAAAGTTCATTCGCACCAATCCACCGGGCGCGAGGTGAACTAAACGAGATTGACTATTGCGCTCACTAAATTTCTGATTCGGGGCAAGCGTGTAGTTCGGAATGCTGCTGAGATCTAAAACACCTGTGCGATATCCTGATAGCACATTCGCAACGGAGAACAATCCATTTTGATCCGTTGTGATGCGATTGCCGTCATCTAGGAACACCACTGCATTCGGGATTCCAGGCTCTCCAGCCTGCTGTTCACCATCAAAGTTTTTATCTTCAAATACTCGACCGATAATCGTTCCACAGTCGGTTAAAATCCCATTGCGAACCCGCAGTCGATGCAGTGCAGGGCCATCTCTCACAATGTCTTGATTGTCCGATCGCGTTCCTTGAACAGAAGCGCGATTCTGTCCTGTTCCTCGAATTGCGTCCGGTGTTAATGTTGCTGCGTAAGCAATGTTGAGAACTGGAGTCTTTGCCCCATCGTTCGCTGGAAGGGTGATGTTTGAAAGGGTAAAAGTGATTGTAGAACCGTTCGCACTTGCGCCTACTGGAACGATCGTGTTTTGAAATTCTGCTTTTGCGCTATTTTCACGGAATCGGAAACCGAGCGGCAATAAGTCTGTGATGGTTAAATTGCTCACGGGAGCGCTAGCGAGATTGCGAACTGAGAGCCGATATAGAACGGTGTCTCCTGGTACTGCGGTCGCTCTATCTGCGGTTTTAATAATCTGAATCGCCTGTCCTTGACAGATACTTGCATCCACATCGATCGCAGCAAGCGACAATCCGACCTGCTCTGCATCTTGAATGTTCAACTGTCCATCGATCGAGGTTAAACCTGTTGTTGTGTTTAGTGGTTTACCATCGAGCGAAGTAGCATTGTAAGCAACCTGCCGCCCTGTACGACCTGTAATCGTTAACCGCACTCGACGCTGGCTGTAGATTGATCCTTGGGGTGGAGTGATCACGAGAATATAGCGTTTGCCGATCGCTAATTGTCCGCGTGTATCATCAAGCAGGAAGTTATACCGACCATCGCTGTTTGTGCCGAGAAAGAAAGGATTGCTATTTTGGCGATTTGGATCAAGTCCAGCCGAGATTCCATTGTTCGGAATATCAGGAAGCTCTGTTCGTGTCAGAGACATGATCGCACCGAGTTCAACCCCAGACGCATCGGCTTCATAGACACTCATGCTAAACCCTGAATAGCTCGATAAGACTTCGCCTGCACATCCTGTAATCCGACCAAGTGGATCGATCAAGCCTTGCTGAAGCTGATTTGTAGAACTACTGAATGTGCTGCCTGCTGGATCGCTGTAGCGGTAAGTTGCGCGATTTGTAATGGTTGCGGTCTTTGTTTGTGCTTGTGCAGAATTCGTAAAAGCAGCAGCACTAAAAGAGCTAACCAACAATGCAGCACTGCAAGCATTGAGAGTGCGGTAAAGCCGATGCACTTTGGTCGAGGTCGATAGGTTCACGGTCTTGAAGGGGTAAATTTTCAGGGAAGAAAACTTCGATCGCAGTTTGAGCGCGATCGAAGTTCCAGGCAGTTACCGAACGCTTACGTCGTAGGTCAACTCCAGCCCGCTTTTCGGCGCGATCGCTTTGCCAAGTGTCCAGCGCACATGGCTGTAAGCTTCAGGAGGCGCAGGCTGCATCACTGCTCTGCCATCGGGTAAAGTCACTTGCACCATCGGATTCGCCGCGAACGTTTTGCCGCCATCAATGCTATAGGTGAGTTCTGCCCCGCTTTGAGTCGCAGTTCCGATCGCATAAGTCGTTCCCTTCGGAATCGGCTGCGTCACCACGAGCTTTTCAGCAGCTCGATCGCCTGTGTTCTTAGCAACGACTTGAAATCGCAGAATTGCCCCTTTCTGAACAGTTGTATCTTTGGTCAACACCGCCCAAGACGCTTGCTCTTTGCCTTGAGAATCTTTCTGCACGACCTTCTGTTTTGCGATCAATTTCAGTTCAACTTTCGGCTGGTTTAGCGTTTGAGCGATCGACAAACCGCGATCGAATAATCTGGCAGCGGCGGGTGTTCCATCGATCGGAAACATCGCTACCGTTGCCGTAAGTCCTAACCCAATCCAAAGAAAATTCCGTTTCATTGTTCTCTCCTATAGTTCCACTAATTAATTCGGCGACGGAAGATGAATGTTCCTGAGCCTTGAGGGGCAAGGCTTGTCAGCGTGTCAACGTAGATTTGGATGTCTCCGCCGTTGGATGTGCCGCCGATGGTTCCATTCGGATCAATTGCCGAACCTGGAATCGTTCCGCTCACAGGGTCTTTTGTGGATGTGAACCAATTGTTCGGAGCATCTAAGCCATCTTCAGTGATGACTAAGTTGTTTGCTGGAAGGTCAACGCTGCCAGAATTGCTCGGAGCAAGGGTCGAAACGTTGCGGTAACGAATTCGATATTCGATGATTCGTCCAGGTCTTGCGGCAGCGCTCAACGCAGTTTGATCGGTGGTGTATCCAACAACTTCACTTCCTCCCTCTAGAATGCGGGCATCTTTTTCAAGTCCGACATATCCGGTATAGAGTCGGTTGATCGTGAGGTTTCCAGGGGTGTTGGTTGGAGCACCGTTATTGTTTTGATCGACAAATGCCAGAATCGGAACTGGGAATCCTTTGACTTGCGCGATCGGGTCAGCTACTGTACTTCCCGGAAGGTCGATCGTCATCGTGTAATTCACCTGGTCTAAACCTCCCGGAGCATTGTCACTCGCTGGAATGTCCATCAGTTTTACCGGATCAGTTGCGCTTGTATTGCTGCTGCCCGTGGCTTGAAACACAAACTTCGTTCCGTCATAGCGATAAACCGCAATATCAGTTCCCGCAGTAATCGTGACGAGTGTTCCAAGCGGGAGATCGACGGCGGTTGCAGGCGCAGTCGGAAGCAGTGCGATCGTTTGTGGGCTACCGCTAGTGTTCTGAACGGTGTTATTGAAGGTTACTGCGGGTGTTTGAGCATCCGTTAATGGAGTTGCAGGATTGAGATCGGCGGGAAGCTGAATCGATCGATTGGTAAAGTCGTCATTATTGGTCGTGTTGATCGCATCGGGGCGATTGTTCGGGCCGTTGAGCGGAGTTGCAGCGATCGTAGAAACCGTGTCTTCGCCCCCGTCGGTATCATTGTTGCTACCTTGGTTGGTGGTTGCGGTGTCGGCTGAATTTGTTCCGGTTCCTGGATCAATACCGTCCTTCGTTGGGTCTGCGACTCCATCACCAATGCCAAGACCCGTTCCAGGTGCGCCACCCGTTGTTGGATCAGGGTTGCCACCGTCCAGTTGGTTGTTGGGCGACTGATCACCGGATTCATCGTAAACCAGTTGAGTAGAGGTTCCGGGTGTAGTAGCTCCGGGCTGAGATTGACCAAAGGCTTGGGCAATGTTTGCGACTCGTCCGCCTGTAAAGCTAGAGAGCGGATTCACCGAGAACGAGAAGCCTGTGACGGATGCTCCTTTTAGAACCGATGTCGATCGAATAAAACCCACCCGCGTAATCGTGCCAGCAGGACGAACTGTAACCCAGTTTGCTTTGTGTGCTGCAACTGAGACATCGCTCAACGTGTAGACCACCTGCCATGTATTGTCTGGTGGGGTTGGAATTGTAGAACTCAGCTCCGTTCCTGCGGGAATGGCATCAGAAACGAGAATGCGGTTTTGATTGCCAGTGCCACCATCTAAGTTGATTGCAGTTGGATGTAGATCTGAAGCGACCAGCCCAGTGGGAGGTGAAGCTGGATTTTCTACCCGGAGTGCTAACGAATAGGTCAATGTGTCGTCTGTTAAGACTGAAGGCGTGTTGTTGTTGCTGTAGCTTGAGGTTGCCTTGAGAAGAGTGGCAAAAGCTTGCAAACGAGCATTGACTGTAATGGCAGTACTAGTCGCCATCGCTTCGTTGATTTGGGTGATCACGCCTGGAGTTTCGCCTGCAACCGTATCTGCATTGTCTACGGTGTGAACATCGATATCCTTACCACCGGCATTCGTCGTCGGATCATGAGGGACGTTTTGAGCATTCGGCGTAATCGTATTTCCAAGGGAAACCGTTGTGGTTGAAGTTGCGATCGCGGTTGGTCTAACAAGAATTGTGGCTCGAACTCGAACGACACCACTGACCGCAATTGAACCATTTGCACCTAACAGTGCTCCAGTCTCACCCCCATCCGCAGGAACAGAGGCACTTACTGTTGTTCCATTCACTGAAATGATTTGTAGATCACCGACTTGCTCAAAGTTCGTGCCATCCGATAGTTTGACTTTGCCCGGAATGAAGAACTGAGTTGGATCGTTTCCAACGTTTGTAATGTCAAAATCAACGGTGATCGTTGTCCCTGGAATCGGTGTAGAGTTACTGGGACTTTGTGCCACGATATTAATTCCTGGAACTTCAGCAACTTTGACGGTTACGGTGTTGGAAGTGGCGTTGTAAGTGGTTGTTCCGTCGGAGTAGGTTGCGGTTGCAGTGTTGCTAATGGTTGTGCCAGCAGCAGTTTGAGCGAGAGCAGTTTGAACTCCAGAAAGACTACTTCCAATCACGAAAGTAGCAGCTAGAAGCTTATGAGTAGTTGTTTTCATACTGGGCGACAGAGTAAGAATTGAGAAAACGGCGCACAAAACTTGCCCCAATTTGGGGTTAAAGTGCGATCGAGTTAAGGAAAAAGCTGGTGAAGGTCAATTAGAAGGTCAAACGCGGAAGTGCTGCGCGTTTGACCTTCTAATTGACTCAAGAAGCACAAGGCTCAAAAAAATCCGCGTTTGAACGCAAGTTAACTTTGTGCATCATCTACCAAAGGGCATAGTTTGTACGTTTAGAACGTGCCCAAGATCGTGCAATCTTTATCAAGGGTTTGCGAAGTTCCGCTAAAGCACTGAGGAAAAGTTGGGACAGCATAGGCTAATCGGCGGAACGATCGGGCAAAAACTCGAAACAAGCTTATTGCATCCGTTTCTCAGCGGAAATTCTCATTTCTTCTGCTTTGGTGTAAACCGTTGTATTTGGTTTCACTTTGCCCAGTTGATTCAAAATCGCGCGGTACTGTCCGAGAACATAAGATCGATCGACCATTTTTGGATTAGCTGTTGAGGCGAGTCTTTCGCTCATCCGTTCCGCAGTTTCGTAGGCTCCGATTGAGTCTTTCTCATGCTGGATTCTGACCCCGATCGCGTTGAGATTCGTTTTGTAGGCAATGATTCTCTGTCCAGCTTCTACAGAGTCTGAATCGGTGTCTTGAATCCGCTCTAATTTTGCGATCGCAGTTTTCCAAGCCTCTTGGACTTGCTCAAGTTCGATCAGCGACATTGGCTCTTTTTTAGTCTGCTGTTTTGCAGCGTTCGCACTGATTTCCGCAACTTCGATCAAGCGCCCATTACGATCGCTATTCGCTTGAAATCCAACGAGCGATTGAAAGTCGCGCTCGGTTGCACTTAATTTATTGCGGGCAAGTCGTCCCGCCAAAGTTGAATCGGGAAGCTGGCTGAGAGTATCAATTGCCGATCGCCAATCCGCGATCGCAGCCGTTCGATTTTCTCCAATCTCGTTATCTCGAATCACGCGAATTGCTTCGCCTAACGCTTGTTCAGTTTGCTCGAAGCGAGTTTGAGCATTCTTCTCCTGAAATAGCTTTGCATCCATGCGGGCAATCTCTTGCCGCGCAGATTTGAATTCGTCGATCGTGAACCGCCATCGACACATTGCCCAGCGGCAGTAATCTTCTGGATAGTGTCCCAAAAACCAAGCAGGCAATTGATCTAAATGCTTCTGAGCCGCTCTCACTTTTTGCGTTCCGAGGTCTAAATCTTCAAATGCAGTCGCTTCATTCACCAGTTGGTCCGATTGTTCAACCAGCGCGATCGCACCTCGATAGTCGTGATCCATCGCCATGTAACTCGGTGTGAGCAGAAACGGAGCAACCTGCATCACCGGATAACGAATCCACGGAATCGGACGATTTACCAACCAAATTCCGCCAGCACCGACCACGATCGCGATCGCTCCCAATTTAAGACCCAACCAGAGGCTCGACGGTGGGCAATTTGCTTTTGCTGCTTGGCGAAGAACTTTAGGATCGAACTTTGGAATTAGATCGACGATCGTTTCTCGTAATTCTGCTTCGGTTACAGGCGTACCAGACTGGAGGCGCAACTTCTCCAAACGACGAAGGGCAAGCTCAAGCTGAACTTGCCCAATCTCATTAACATCAAGACATCGCCGAACCTCAGTCTGGAGGATGTGAAATGCTCGATCGTTTAAACGCTTCATCACAACGAAACCCTACAACACTGTTACCTAGGGTTCCCGTGACAAAGCAATGATACAAACCGAATCACGATGCTGATCGAACGAGCCGATCAGCGATCGTGATTTTAGGAGTTGCTGGTTTGAGTTGCCAACATTTGCTTGAGCTTTTCCAGTTCTTGTGCCCAGCGCGGATCGGGTTGAATCGAATCCGGATCGGAAGAAGAAGTGGTCGTCGTGCGGCGTGATTTGTTGCTGTTGTTGGTGCTGCCGCCGCTTTTGCGCTTTCCGGCTGAAGGAGCGCCAGCCGCCGGAGCCGCTTCGGGTTCGTCCGCTTTGTCTTTGGATCGAGGCAACGCTTTCTCAATTTTGATAGCGCTTTCCTTGATGCTGACTCCGTTGTATTTTTCGATGAACTGATCCGCCAATTCATCGGTCTTAACGGTGACAAAGCCAAAACCGCGACACTTTCCAGTTTTGCGATCGGTAATCAACTTAGCAGAGACTCCTTCGCCTGCATCCGCAAATGCAGCTTCGAGGTCTTGCCGACTTAAATCTTCGGGCAGATTGCCCACATATAGACGAACTGACATATCGAAACACCTCCAGACTTTGATCCTAATACATGATACGGACGCTTACCAGACGTTCCTCAGTTACACTCTGTTTTCGTTGGCTCAGGTTAGACGATACAGACATTTCCGTCACCTCACGTGCCAACCTTACACGGGTTTACGATCGTACCGCTTAGACTCTCCAAGGGTTTCAAACTGAACCCGGAAGGTCTTTGCGGCATCGATCATCGCCATGAGTGTTTGGTGATGACTGGAGGGTTGAGGTTCAGCAACTTGGTTACTGTGTCCCCAGGATATGCGCCACTCTTAAAGGTATCATGCTCGTCTGTCAGATTCGAGCGACTTCAGCAATTTCCCCCTTGAGTGCTATTTCGATTGTTAGATTTTGCAAGATCGGGTAAGAGCGGCGACATTAAAAACCAGTCGACCGTAGGTCGGCTGGTTCAGCTTGCTGTGTTGGGAGGAGAAAAACCGAATACTGATAGTTCTGTAAGCCAATTGCGGCTGAGTCACTTCAGGATGTGTTGGACTCCTTGTAAAGAAATGTAACACTACATTGGTAGAGAACGCAACTATTCGTTACAAAATCTGTGCGATGCCTAAAAGGATTGACCCGATTGCCACGATGAGCGACCAAGTTTGATGTCCGCTGCGGAGTAGCGATCGCGTTCTAATCGTGTCCACGTCGATCCAAGGGGTGGCGCTGCGTCGGAGCCATCCGGTGACGATCGCGCTTTGTCCGATCGGGATTGGGGATAAGAGATTCCCGATCGCGCCGAATTGGGAGCAGTGGTGCAATCTGATCAAGCCTGTTTCAGTTTGTAACAGAAGATCTTGAGCGAGTTGATTGCTGGCTCCTGTTCGACCGATTAAGGTTCCTTCGAGTCGAATAACGGGACTCTCGATTAAAGTTAAATCGGGCTGAGTGAGAAGGTGAATAAGATCGGTTTGCGGGTTGCGCGATTCAGGAAAAAAGCGATTAAATCGAACGATCGTGCCAATTCCAAATCCGATGAGCGCGAAGCTCGGAAATAAACTGTAGTCGCTGGCTAGCCAATTTAAGCGAAAATTTCCGGTGACATATAGAAGATGAGCAATCAGCCAGAATAGAAATGCGATCGTGATTCCCGTCAAACTTCCAAAAAGTGGCGCAAATTGTAGTAGGTTTTTTTTCTGTTTTGTTTGCGCTGCGGGTTCGATTTCTAACTCAGGTTCGAGATGCCATTGCTGACAGTAACTCATGATTTTTGATAGTCGCGTTCCCGTTAAAGGATGAGAGCAATTGAGCACGGATTCACTGCGATCGCAATTTGCAAAATCCCACTGAAATAAAGTCGATAAAGAAACTCGATCGAATAATTCTTCAAATAGAATTGCGTTCTGATAACTGATCGGACTAAAAAGCTCGAAACTTTCTAATAAATCGTGCGTTTGCTTTTCATACTTAATCGTCTGAGCCGTTGCGATCGTAGTTTTAATCAACGCGCGTGCAAGTCCGTTTGGGTTTCCTGTCAGATCGCAAGCATATCGATCGCTATAAACAATCCGCTGTCTTGAGAGCCATAATCCCGACCAGCGAAACAGCCGAAAAAATCCATAAGCGATCGCAGAAATTGCCACAATGACATCAGCAGCAATTTCAATCAATTTAGAAACAAAAGCATGATTGAACTTGAATTTCCGTAATCGATCGCTCACGATCGCGCACTGTCGATAGATTGAATAAGGAAGTTGCAGCGTCACCATAATCAGCGACATCCAAGCAAAATCCCAGTGAGCAATATGACCGAATTCACTTGCATAAATTGCCGCAATTTCTTCCTCGCTCAAGCTGTCTAAAAGCCCTTGACTCACCACAATTCGAGCGAACTTGGGTAAGCAACCGTAAGTAAAAGCGATCGGAGTCTGAGTCGGCAGAATTCCAAGTTTAGGAATCGGAATTTTGCGCTGTTGGGAAAATCGTTGAATCAGGCGATGTGTTTCCGCACTGTGACGCGCGATCACAGCCGTTGAGAGCGGTTTGAGTCCATACAATCCTTTCAAAATTGCATCCATAATCCACGGAGATGCAAAAAACAGAATGAGTAAGCTCAATCCAAATTGCAGCACAGGAATCGTCTGATCCGGCAGTTCGGCATTCCAGCGCAATAATCTCGTGATCACCGTGAACCTTGCCCAAGCGATCGACCCCGACACCCACCAGATCAAAGATAAGGTTGAGAGAAGTGCGATCGCACTTCCCACTTTTGCCCACTGCAAACGAGTCGAACTGATCCGGGGAAGGGGTTGCCAGCGTTGGGCGCGTCCCGCATTTCTCCAGACGTGCGGCGTTTCGGGCGAAGTGGGTTCAGGTTGGACGGCTCCGATCGATTCCGGTTGAATCGGAGCGGGTTCTGGCGATCGCTCCTCAACTCGTTTACGTCGAATCGATTGCGTTGGAGCATCGATTGGCACAAATCCCGAATCGACAAGCACAAGTTTCACCATCATTTGAGTTGCCCACGATCGCACTTTTTCGTGTTGATTCAGTTGGAGCGATTGGCAAAGAGCGATCGCATCGTCAGACTTTCCGCTTTGAGCATATGCCCGTACCAGTCCCATCTTTGCTTTGAGGGCATCGGGATGATCGCTCTCTTGAGCCGTGAGAAATTGGGTCAGTTGGGCGATCGCATCATCGGTCTGCCCGTTCTGAAGCGCCGTTAGCCCTGCTTCTAGTTCATCTAACGCCGGAAAAGAAGACATAGGGTTCCCTGAGTGACAGCGATTCTAGAGTACCCAATCAAAAATTTAAAGAATGCTTCAAGGTGAAATTACGCGATCGACGACTGCCTGAATCCGCTTCACCAACTCCCGCCCGTTCTGATGGAACACAACGGTTTGATGCGTTCCTTTGACGGATTCGATCGTAAAATCACCCTGAAAGATTTTCCCCCAGAAGGCTTTCGGAGACAAAACTGATTTGAGTGAACTCAGCTCTGCCTCAAACAAAACCACTTTGCCAAAGTAGGGCTGTGGGGTGTAGCTCTGAACGGCTTGCTGGATCGGTTTGTCTGGCGGCAGTACCACTTTTACCACTCTGCCACCCTTTTGTTTTGCTATTTTTTGATCTTCGAGTTTATGCTGGCGACTTTCAAAAATCGAGAGCATCCGTCGTCGAAGACTAGCAAGCTGAATGATGGCATTACGAAGCGTCCATTGATTGCGCTGATAGTACGGCACTTCAGAACCAAATGTTTCAACCAGAGCTAACAAAGCAACTTCCTGACCTTGCAATCTCAAAATCTGAGCAATCTCTAAAGCAACATAGCCCCCGAAGCAGTAACCTCCGATTAGATAAGGTGCTTCAGGTTGAATTTGACGAATGCGATCGACATAGCCCTGCGCCCAATCTTTGATATGTGTTTCGGGATTTTTCACTTGCTGATAGCCGGACTCCAGCGCGAAAAAGGGCTGATCCGGCTCGAGGTGAGGAATCATATCGCCGTAATTTTGACACCAGAATAAGGGCGGTTTCTTTCCGTTCAGCGGTGTGATTTCGATGATTGCCCAAGGATCAACCGGACGACCATCCCGGAGAATTTCAGCAAATTGCTCGATCGTCGGTGCTTGGAACAATGAAGCGATCGAGAGTTCTTGCCCGAATGCTTTCTCGACTTGATTGATTAGTTTGACGGCTGTAAGTGAATTTCCACCGAGATCAAAGAAGTTGTCTGTAGTTGCGATCGGTTGAACTTCTAGCACTCTTTCCCAAATGAACATTAACTGTCGTTCTAGCGGGTTTTGGGTCAGTTCAATCACATCAGAGCTAACAATCTGGGTCGCTTCGGGGGCAGGTAAAGCGCGTCGATCGACTTTGCCATTTTGAGTCAGCGGGATAGTATCGAGAAACGCGATCGCAGACGGAACCATATATTCTGGAAGCTTTTCGCGCAAATGTTGACGCAGCGTAGCAACATCTAAATCAGCTTTTTTCACCACGTAAGCGACCAACCGTTTTTCTCCGGGTTGATCTTCGCGTGCCATCACGATCGAATCTTGCACGGCTTGATGTTGCGATAGAACTGCTTCGATTTCACCCAGCTCGATCCGATAGCCGCGAATCTTCACTTGATGATCAATTCGTCCTAAAAATTCAATGTTGCCATCTTCAAAAAAGCGAGCTAAGTCACCTGTGCGATACAGTCGAGCATCGGGATCAGAACTGAATGGATTCGGCAAAAAGCGCTCTTCAGTTTTCACCGGATCAGTGTAGCCGGATGCGAGACAATCTCCAGCGATGTATAGTTCTCCAGTGACTCCGATCGGGCACGGCTTGAACTGCGGATCTAACACATAGTATTGAGCATTTTGAATCGGCTTACCGTAGGGGATGCTTGTCCAGTGCGGCTCAACTCGATCGATAGGATAAAAGTTTGACCACACGGTTGCTTCAGTTGCTCCACCAAGCGAAATCACTTGCAGCCCCGGAAACGTTTCTTGCAATGCGATCGGCAATGTCACCGGAATCCAATCGCCACTCAGAAACACCAATCGGAGCGAAGACGGACGATCGAGCAGCGTAGAAAACAGCGGTGATAGTTGCTGTAATGCGGGCGGTGCTGAATCCCAGAACGTAATCGGTTCTGACTGCAATAGATCAATCAACACTTGCGGATCACGAACATCATCGCTCGATGCAATCTGAATCGATCCGCCTGCTGCTAATAGTCCAAAAATGTCATAAACCGAGAGGTCAAAACACAGCGACGTGATGAACAAAACGCGATCGCACTGGTTCACATTGAATGTTCGATTCACCCATTCAATCAAATTGATCACAGGTCGATGTTTTACCACAACGCCTTTTGGAGTCCCAGTGGAACCAGAAGTGAAGATAACATATGCGGTATCTTCTGAAGTGTTGTGTAAGGGTAGATTCTCGATCGAACATTGCTGCAAATTGCTTTGTGTGCAGACCTTATGCTGTGATGAATTCTCGAATTGCGCGACATCTAAGCAGAGTAAATGCTCTAGTTGCGGTAGCTCGATCGCTTCAAAGGTCGGAACGTGATGCGCTTGAGTCATCACCCATCGCACTGAAAGCGAATCAAGAATCCATTCAATCCGAGCCTTTGGAAAGCTAGTTTCTAAAGGAATATAAGCCCCGCCCGCTTTCAAAATTCCGAGCAGCGCGGGAATCATTTCCAAACCTCGATCGAGAAACACACCGACAAATTCACCTGCTCTCACACCCAGCGATCGTAAATGATGTGCAATCTGATTGGCTTGCTGATTCACTTCTGCATAGGTCAAAGACTGCCCGTGGTAAACCGTTGAGATCGCGTTCGGAGTGCGCTCAACTTGTGCCTCAAACAATTGATGTAAACAGAGATGCTGCTGATAGTTCGCCTCTGTTGCATTCCAATCAAACAACAATTGATGTCGCTCAGTTGCGGTTAATAATGGAATCTCTGACAATCTTTGATTCGGATCAGCAATCATGCCTGATAGCAACACATGTAGATGACCGAGCATTCGATCGATTGTTGCAGCTTCAAATCGTTGTCGATCATAAGAAAGCTTCAAGGTTAATCCTGTGCCCAAACTTCCAATCAGCACCAATGGGAATGAAGGTTGTTCAATCAGGTCAAAGCTGCGATTTTGCTTCGTGTGAATACGATCTCTAAGTGATTGATGCTCAAACACAACAATGCTTTCAAACAATGCTGTTCCGCGTGGCATCTCACTCCATGCTTGAACTTGTGAGAGCGGCGTATTTTCGTATGGTCGGATCGTAAGATGCTGCGATCGTAGTTCCTGCAACCAAGATAAAAGCGTCGTCTCGGCTGAGAGATCGACTCGGACAGGCAATGTATTCATCATCAATCCGGTGATCGATTCGCCATTGAGCAGCGACTTTCGACAAGCTCTCGTTGCTCCGAACACGACCGTTTCTTCACTGCTATATCGATGTAGCAAAAGCGCCCAAGCTGCTTGTACTAAAGTATTCGGCGTAATATTGTGCTGTTCGGTAAACGATCGTAGCGTCTGTGTGAACTGCGCGGAAAATTGCAGTTCTGCTGTCTGATGTCCTGATCGTTTCTCGACAGGTTGCAGCGTCGGAACAGTGAGCAGCGGCGTTGGAGTTGTAAACCCTTTGAGAAGCTGCTGCCAATAAGATTTTGACTGTGACCAATCTTGCTGCTGGAGTTGCTCAATATAGTCCTGATACGGACGCGCGGGCAGTAATTGAGCAAACGGATCGTCATACAGCGCGAACACTTCTTGCAAAATTCGCGTGATTGATCGACCATCTAGCAAAATGTGATGAAACGACCAAACAAACTCATACACATCGGGCGCGATTTGAATCAACGCAAACCGCATCAGCGAATCAGATAAATCAAAGTTGCGTTGTCGATCGTGAATTAAAAACTCATTCAACTGCTCCGATTGTTGCGCGGGAGTTAGTGATTGCCAATCTCGCATTTTAAGCTTGACATCGATCGACGATCGTACTTGTTGAATCGGCTCATTCTGCGAGTCCCACCCGATGCAAGTCCTCAAAATCGCGTGTCTGTCTACTACCTGCTGCCACACTTCAACAAACCGCTCGATTTTCACCGCTTCTCGCAGCGTACAAACGACTTGCTCGATGTCAACTCCCGATCGCGGCTCATACCGATGATGAAACAACATTCCCTGCTGCATCGGTGACAGTGGGTAAGCTGCCTCAATTTCGGACGATTCAGGACGGGCAGGAGTTGTTCGATCGGTAACAGTAATTTCAGTGGTAATGAAAGGAGTAACAGGCACAGACGGAGATTGAGAAGATGAAATTTGATTCGCTTTTGCTGATGTCATCGTCGAGCTTATCCAAATTTAGGCAGATGAAAACTGTCCAACGCGCTCTAAAGCGAATTGAACCAACGGGGGCAGATTGAAGCAGCAAGCGGTTGGCTTGAACTTGTCTTACATCCTGATTAATGAACGCGCAGCTTCTCTTTGAAAGCTGAATACGTGTTTATACGGACAAATACTTATGCTAGATTGTTATAAAGAATACTAGCAAGTGCCGTTGATAATAAACTACAGTCATCTGTGAGATTTTACGCATAGAGACAACACTCTTCATTAGCTCTTTAATAAGCTAAGAATCTACCTTTATTACCGATATAAATTTCTGCTTTACTTCGATCCCAATCTCATAGTTTTCACTCAATCAGGAGTTGGAACCCAGTAAGGCAGAAAGATAAAAAAACCGTAGAAATGCGATCGCATTTCTACGGGAGTGATTGAATCTAAAGGCGCGATTTAGATTGAAACCGGAGCCGTCTTTTCTTGATAAAGGCTGACAATCCGATTCAGCACTTCCGACACGCTCAAATCATCGGTTTGAATCTCGATCGCATCTACGGCTTTACGGAGCGGCGAAATCACGCGAGTACTATCTTTACGATCGCGCTCAAAAATCGCTTCTTCTAACTCCGCCAAATTCACATCCGGCTGCCCCAGATTTTTTAAATCAAGCTGTCTGCGTCGCGCCCGCTCTTGAATCGATGCAGTTAAATAAATTTTCACTTCCGCATCTGGGAAAACGTGCGTGCCAATATCGCGCCCATCCACGACAATCCCGCCGCGCCGACCGTAATTTTGCTGCTGTTTCACCAACGCTTCCCGAACTGCCGCCTGTGCCGCGATCGTCGAAACATGGGCCGTCACTTCCGGCGACCGAATCGCTTGCGTCACATCCTGCCCATTCACAAACACGATCGGGATCGCCGTATCGGTCTGAAAATCGATCTCACACTGATGCGCCAATTCTGCGACAGTCGGTTCATCGTTGAAATCCGCGCTCGATTGCAGCACAAACCAAGTGAGCGCCCGATACATTGCGCCCGTATCGAGATAAAACAAACCCAGTTCAGCCGCTACCCCACGTGCCACGGTGGACTTTCCCGCTCCCGCAGGGCCATCGATCGCAATCATCGGACGACGATCGCGCAGCGTGCAGTTGTCAATTAGGCGGGTCGAACCTAAACGCGCAGCTAGCGCTAACAAACCCTCATCGGTCACGGTTTCTAATGTTTTCAGCGTCATCGGATCAACAAGTTCGATATACTCCGGTCGCAGTTCAGGCACTTTTTCGAGTTCCTGTTCTACTGCCTGAACTAAGGTAGCACTTACGCGCTCTCCGGATCGAAACAGTTTTTCAGCTTGTGACAATCCTCGATAAAGCGCCGTTGCCTTTATCTTTTCTTCATCCGATAAGTATTGGTTCCGGGAACTTAGGGCTAATCCGCTCTCTTCACGCACGATCGAGCAACCGACGATCGCAACAGGTAGATTCAAATCTTTGACCAATTGCTGAATCATTGCCAGTTGTTGAGCATCTTTTTGCCCGAAATAAGCGCGATCGGGCTGCACTAAGTTTAAGAGTTTTGTCACAATTGTCGCGACTCCTTCAAAATGTCCGGGACGAGACGCGCCACAGAGTCCAGCGACAAGCTCGATCGAGGGTTGAACCCTAGTCGGAGTGGGCGGATCGGCTCCCATTTCTGCTGGACTCGGTGCGAAGATCACATCAACGCCCGCTTTCTCACAGAGAATACGATCGCGCTCTAATGTCCGGGGGTAGCGGCTCAGATCCTCATTCGCTCCAAATTGCAGCGGATTAACGAAAATGCTGACGACGACGAGATCATTTTCTTGTCGGGCACGATCGATGAGGCTCAGGTGTCCCTCGTGCAGTGCGCCCATCGTTGGAACAAACCCGATCGACTCTACGGAATCCGTCGCGATCGGTTGTTTTCCCTGAGCTAGCTTCAAGTAGCACCGCAATCCCGCGACGGTCGTAAACAGGCGCACAAGCCCTCCTAACCCTTCTCAATACAAATCTATTTAAGTGTAGTGAATCCGCGCGATTTTTTTTACCTTTGTGCAAGTCGATCGAACTAAAGTCGAATTCTTTAGATTTTGTAAAAGATTCATTAGACTAAAGAGAACCCTAATTTTGCTGGAGTATTTTCGTCAGGGTAGAAATTTCTCAAAGATCACGCCCGCAATGATGCTAGTGGACAGCACAAATTATTTATGAATGACGAGTCATTTAGACTATATTTTCAGGTGGTGCAGCAGCAGATTGCAGCGCTGCAAAACAATGAGGCAGACGCTTGGGAAGAGGTGAATGCCGCGATCGAGGATTTGTATGTCGCTTACGAGCAGATGCAGACGAATCTAGAGGCAGCCGAAGTCTTTGAGGAAGAACTCATTCAGCAAAACGAGCAACTCGCTGAAAGCTTTCACTACTTCTACGATTTGTATCAATCTTCCCCGATCGCTTCTCTCGTCACCGATGCCAATGGCTTAATTTTGGAAGGCAATCTTGCGATCGCTCGATTGTTGAATGTGCCTCACACTTATTTGATCGGGAAGCCCCTTGCGGTCTATATTGCGGAAAGCGATCGACCGAATTTTCGCACGAAGCTAAATCAGCTTTCCCAACGTTGTGCCCTCCAGAGTTGGCAAACGACCTTCTGCCCACGAGAAGGAAATCCCTTTGCGGTTGAGTTGCAAATTGATGTGGCTTGCAATGCTTCTGGTGAGATTGAAAATTTGCGAATCGGTGTGTTTGCCCTCGATCGCTCCCCGCAAATTGTGGCTCAAAAAGTTGAGGCAGAAATAAAAATGCCGCGATCTCTGGATGGGTTGCGGGTGTTAGTGGTGGATGATGAAGCGGACGTGCGGGAGTTTATTACAGCAATTTTGGAGCCGTATGGGATCGGAGTGCGGGCGGTTGCAAGTGCTACGGCAGCCTTAGAGGAGCTAGAGCGATTTCGTCCGGATGTGTTGGTCAGCGATATTCGGATGGCGGGTGGAGACGGATATCGATTGATTCAGCAAATTCGCGCTTTAGAAGCTGAACAAGGTACACATATTCCAGCCGCTGCAATTACGGCTCATTTAGATGAGGATCGGGAGAAGGCTCTCAATGCTGGATTTGAAGCGCATTTGCACAAACTCGCACAACCGATCGAGCTAGTTCAAATGGTGGCTCAGTTGGCTGGACGCACTGCTAGCTAGAAGCATAATTTACGATTCAGGCAGAAACAGCAATCATGTTTAAACGCCTTTTAAGGCGTAGCTTCGATCGGATGATTGCCGTATTGCAGATTGAATTGCACAATGAGTTCTGAACCTCTAAGCTGCAAATCCTATGCGCGTAATTGGCTTAATGAGCGGTACATCCGTCGATGGCATTGATGCCGCTTTGGTCGAGATTACAGGCTCTACAGAAGACCTACAAGCAACTCTGATCGCAGGTGAAACCTATCCCTATCCAGCCAAGTTACGCGATCGCATTCTCTCTGTTTGCAGCGGAACCGCTTTATCGATCGCCGAACTTGCCGAACTCGATGACGCGATCGCCGCTCAATTCGCCCAAGCCGCACTTCAAATTCAAGCGAATCAAACGCCTGCCGTTCTCATCGGTTCACATGGGCAAACCGTGTTTCATCGCCCACCCTCCGATCGTCTAGGCTACAGTTTGCAACTCGGACGCGGAGCCGCGATCGCACATCAAACCAACATCGCCACGATCAGTAACTTCCGAGCCGCAGATATCGCGATCGGGGGACAAGGTGCGCCGCTCGTTCCCCCGATCGATGCGGTATTTCTCAGACACCCGATCGAGCATCGCTGCGTCCAAAATATCGGTGGAATTGGTAACGTAACCTACTTACCTCCTGTGAAATCAGGATTGCCGATTCGAGGATGGGACACTGGAGCCGGAAATATGCTGATCGATCTTGCAGTGCAGCAGTTTTCCGACCAAACCTACGATCGAGATGGCGCTTGGGCAGCCAGTGGAACTCCAAATCAAGAACTTGTCGATCGTTGGTTACACCAAGACTTCTTCCAACAACTGCCGCCCAAATCCACCGGGCGAGAACAATTTGGACAAGAGTATCTCAACGCTTGTTTAATCGATGCTGCAACGCTAAACCAAGCGGATATTTTGGCAACATTGACCGAATTTACCGCAGCCTCGATCGCACAGAGCTACAAAGCATTTTTGCCTCAGTTACCCGATCGCGTTCTCATTTGCGGGGGCGGCAGTCGCAACACTTATCTTAAGTCTCGACTTCAAGCATTACTGCCAGATAGCATCGTCACGACGACTGATGAAGCCGGACTGAATGCAGACTTTAAAGAAGCGATCGCATTTGCGATACTGGCATACTGGCGATATCACGGGATTCCCGGTAATCTCCCGGAGGTCACAGGTGCGCCGAAACCCGTACTTTTAGGGGAAATTCACCACGTAGGGTAAAAGGCTTGCGTGGTAGCATGGGGAGCCACTCAGCCGAGCTATTGAGCCGAGGACTTACCGTGAACCATACGTTTTTAATGGAACCAGGTCGTTGGACGCTCCAAGGTAGTTGGCTAGAGCGTGAAGGTCTGCCGATCGGAATTAAAGGAAAACTGATCGTCGCTTGGAGCCGCGATAATTGGTTCACGCTGATTACCAAACTCACCTTTCCCAACTCAGACGATCGTCAAGATATGACCCTGCAATATCGGGGACGGTTGGATGCTGGAAATCGTCGCTACACCTTTGTTTTGCAGCATAGTTCCCTCGGTCGCATCGAAGGTGAGGGCTGGGTTGCACCAGACTCTTTGGTTCAGCGGCATTGGGTGTTAGGCGATCGACAACGCCGCAGCGGATTTGAAACGATGTACCGATTGAGCAGCGATCGCTATTACTTATCTAGCACGATGCTTTCAGGACACGCGCTGACCAGCATGATGGAAGCCACTTTGGAACGGCAACCCGAATAAACTACTGACGTGCAAATCTCAGCTTCATAAAGTTACTTCAAAGCTGCAAGTGTGCATACTGAGGCCATCCGTTCCTTGACTTTCCCGCCGCATGACTGACCCTAGAATCGGACAACTACTCTCAAATCGCTATCAACTGATCAAACTGATCGGACGGGGCGCGATGGGGCAAGTATACAAAGCGGAAGATGTCTTGTTAGGCGGCGTGATTGTTGCCGTGAAGTTTCTATCGCAAACTCTGCTGACGCGGAAAATGCGCGATCGCTTTCGGAGTGAAGCCCGCACTTGTGCGTTACTCAGCACCAAAAGTATGCACATTGTCCGCGTGATGGATTACGGCGTGGATGATCAAGAAGTGCCTTACTATGTGATGGAATACTTAGAGGGCAATAGTTTCAGCGAAATTATTAGCGCTCAAAATCTGCCGCTTCCTCGATTTCTCAACTTAGCGCGTCAGATCTGTGCTGGAATTCAGTGCGCTCATCAAGGCATTACGATCGATGGCTGTACCTATCCGATCATTCATCGCGACATTAAGCCGAGTAACCTTCTCGTCATTCAGGATTCGGGCTTTGGGGAGTTGGTGAAGATTCTCGATTTTGGCATCTCGAAGCTGATGCAGGCGGATGCAAGTCAAACGAGTTCTTATATGGGAACGCTGGCGTATTCGTCGCCGGAACAGATGGAAGGGCGCGAACTCGATTCGCGATCGGACATTTACAGTTTGGGCGTAATGTTTTTTGAGATGCTGACGGGGAAAATGCCACTGCTAGCGGATACCCATTCGTTTGGAAGTTGGTACAAAACTCACCATTTCCAGCCGCCCTACAGTTTTGAGGAGGCGAATCCTGCGGCGAAAGTGCCGAAGGTGCTGGAATCGCTCGTGATGAGTTGTTTGGCAAAACTGCCGCAAGCTCGTCCCGACACGATCGATGATATTCTCAAAGTGTTGGAGCCATTGGAACAGCGCTACAATGCGACTCGCCAGATTAGTCACCGCATCGGTGAAGCGCTTCTTAGAAAACCTGTTGCTGCTCCAGTGCGGAATGCAGATGATCTTTCTCCAGATGAAGCTTGTCAGTTGACGACCTGGCCCAAAGATAAGCCGATCGCACAAATTGTCTTTCCGCACATTCTCGAAACCAAGCGGGAAACTTCAGCGACGATCTGGGTGATGCTGCCTCAGCAAGAGATCGAGAACATTCAGATTGGCAAGCTGTACAATCAGTTTTTCAAAACATTCTTGTGTATCCAATCGCCGCATCCGGTCGTGATGTGGGTGACAGCGCTTTACAATCAGCTTCAACATAAAGACGGCAATCCGCGATGGTTGAAGTGTTTTCTCGATTTGAAAACGGATCAGGGTCAGAAATTGACTCGGTTACTCATCGAGAAAGAGAGCTTTTATATCTTGTTTTTTGCGGTGGAAGATCCGCATCATTGCGCTTACGTGATGCCTGTACAACCGACAACGGCACAGCGATCGCAGCTTCTCGAATGGATGTTAGCGAGTCAAACCTGGGCATCAATGGGCAAAGCTGCTACAAGCAAAGATCTGCTCAGATCTGAGTTTGAAAAGATTAAGCCCAAAATTATTGATGCTCTGATCCACGCTCGATCTATCAAAGCTTTAACTTAGCGTGGGGCAGGGAAGAACAAAACGGGATGCAGACTCCGCCGCAACAGTTCTGCTGCAAAACTAGGCACAGAGCAGAATCCATGATTTCCGCTATTGGATGAAATCGCGATCGCGTTCACATCTTTTTCTTGAGCGGCTTGTAAGATTTGTACGATCGAATTTCCTCGCCGCAGTTCGATTTCTGCGTTGATGCCTGCTGTTTGCAATTGCGCCTGAGCAGGCTTTAGAGTGTCTGACACGAGACGTTGTTCTTCAGCTTCTGAGAGTTCAAATCTGCCTCCTTCATCAACAACGCGGCAAAGGTAGCAAGTTTGTTCGCTCTTAGAGTTAGCGAGTTCTGCAACTTGAGCGACGGTATGTTTAGAGGCTTTGCTGTCGTCGTAGGGAATCAGTAAGCCGCGAAACAAGTGCTGACAGCGTAAATTAAGCTCTTCGCTAGTGAGTGCTGAAATCAGTTGAGGGCGAACAGTCATCAGCGGTACGGTCGATCGCTGTGAAAGGTCTGCGGTGGTGCTGCCAAATAGCTTTTCGGTGAACAAATTGCGGCTTTGGGTTCCCATCAAAATCACATCGCATTGATGTGTTTTGGCAGTCCGAAGAATAATGTCGATCGCGCGTCCGGCTTGAACTTCGATCTTGACCTCGATACCTGCGGGAACTTGTTCTAATGCGGGAGCAAATTGTTTTTGAGCGCGATCGACTTTTTCGGCATCAGGTCTCGGCACACCGACATCTTCCGGCAGTGGTACGACGTGCAGAAAAACGATTTGCTGCATTCCGCTGGCGGCAAACTGAGGGACAAAATGCACCAGTCGTTGGAGTCCATCGGTGAAATCGGTGCAGATTAAGATCCGGTGAAACATAGTTTTTGTAGGACGCGCTCTTCTCCCTTACTGTGCAACATCAAGCGATTTCCTACAAGTCGATCATGTGAAGAAATTTCGGATCTGCTGAAGTTTTGGGTGAGTCGAATTGTAGTGGTGTTTTTGATCTCGATCGAGAACCGTATGAATTGGAACGATTTCCATCACACAGTTGGTACACGCGATCGCTTCAAATTGCTTCACAACTTCAGAACTCCATGTTTGCTCGATCGGGTTCAGTTCTGAGATCAAGCGAGATCGCATTAGTCCCGGTAAAATTCCATTGTTCAAAGGTGGAGTCCACCAGCGATCGTGTTTCCAACCCCAAAGCGTTCCTGTACTTGATTCGAGCCAGTTACCATCAGCATCAATCAAAATCGCTTCTTGAGCGTTAAAACGTTGTGCGGTTTGAAGTGCGAGCCAAGACGCGAGATAATTTCCAGTTTTGTGTTGGGGAAGCGATCGAGAAAGCTCCGACTCTGCGACCCAAGCTGTAATTCCGCTTTGTTGCCGTTGGATTAAATCCGATGGCAACGATCGCCCCGTGATCCATTCTCGCCCGTCTGGAAAAACGACAACTCTCAATACTGGATAGTCAGTTGCCATCGACTCCGCGCCGGATCGAATGTTCTCCCAGTTTGGATCTTGCCAGTGAAAAGCTCCGATCGTCGTTTTCAATCGGGCGCAATGTTCGTCCCACTGAGTTAAAGGATGGTCTAGCGATCGATAAACTCGCAGTGTTGTAAAAGTCGTCGCCCCGTAGATTAAACCTGGATCATTGATTGATAGCTGAATTTGATCGCTCTCGATCGCGCTTCCGTTGTACCAGTGTTTTACCATAGTCCCATTTCTTTTAATCCTTGCTGGAGCCTCTCAGCTTCAGGTGAATTCTGTTGTTGATGAAGCGCGATCGCAGTTCTAAATGCTTCCAAACTCTCAGGTACTTGACCGATTTTCAATAAAGCTACACCTAGATTCTGATAAGCCTCTGCATAATTCGGATTGAGTACGATCGAGCTTTTGTAATGCTCGATCGCGTTTGCAAACTGTCCCATTGCTTTGAGCGTGATGCCTAGATTGCAATGTGCGATCGCGAAAGTTGGCTCAATGTTCAGAGCTTGTTGAAATAACAGTGCAGCGTTTTGCAAATCACCACAGTCTTTTAGTAAACTTCCTAAGTTATTGATTGCACCTAGCTTTAGTTTCGGTAGAATCGGTTGCTGAATCGCTTCTTGATACTGTTGTGCAGCTTTCTCGATCGCATTCAACTCCGAATACACACTGCCCAAGTGATAATGCAGTTCGTATTTTGTCGAAACATCCTCAACTGTCGATAGTCCTCGCTCTAAAAGCTCAACGCCTTTTTCAGTTTCACCGATTTGAAAATAAAGTGCACCCAGTTTGCTGCACACATAAGGATCATTCGGATGCGTTGCCAAGAATCCTTCCATTGTCGCCCTAGCCTTATTCACCTTGTCGCGTCCCGCAATCACATCTGCTTGATATCCTTCATGCAAAATTGCAACTTCTGCGATCGCTCCAATTTTCCAATCCGGTTCCCGTTGTAACAATGCCATCACCTGATCATCGATCATCGCGTGATAGGGACGAGAAAACCAGATTTCAGGATGTAACCGAAACAAACGGGAAATCAACGAATACGGAGATTGCGCCGCTCCAATTTCCTGCCGTACTAAATTAAAGACTAAATATTCTTCCTGCTCGATCGCACTTCTCAGAATCGGCACACTCTCAGGAACCAAAACTTCATCCGCATCCAGCACCAGCACCCAATCACCCTGGGCATATTTCAGAGATTCATTACGAGCCGCCGAGAAATTGTTACACCATTCAAACGAGTGAACCTCTGCGCCAAAGGACTTTGCGATTTCAATGGTGCGATCGCTCGATCCCGTATCCAGCACAATCATCTGATCGACCGCTCCCCGCACGCTCGACAAACACTGCGGCAAATTCTGTTCTTCATTTTTGACGATGATACAAAAGCTCAATTGCATTGCAATTTGCTCCAGATTTTAGACTCCATTGTTAAGTCATTACGTTACATTGGATAAATCAGAGATTCTCAGATTTCTATCGTATAGATGCAAGAAGTCTTAATACGGAGTAATATAAATTTACAAATACAAATCTGAGATCCCTTTAATTCCTATTTTCAGGAGGATACACCCCGGTGAACAAGCGGTGGAGAAATGCAGGACTATACGCGCTTTTAGCGATCGTCGTGATTGCCTTGGCAACGGCGGTTTTTGATAAGCAACCCCAAACTCGCGAAACCTGGCGCTACAGCGAGTTTATTCAACAAGTTGAAAAAAACAACGTCAATAAAGTTAGTCTGAGTTCCGATCGCTCTCGCGCCTTGGTTCAGTCCCAAGACGGCAGCAGAATCCTCGTCAATCTGCCGAGCGACCCAGAACTAATCAGCATTCTGACCCGCAACAACGTCGATATTTCCGTCCTGCCTGCAACCGATGGCAATGACTTCTGGCTTCGTGCAGTCAGCAGCCTCTTCTTCCCGGTCTTGCTGCTTGTGGGTCTATTCTTCCTGTTGCGCCGTGCCCAAAATGGCCCAGGCAATCAGGCAATGAACTTCGGCAAATCGAAAGCCAGAGTTCAAATGGAACCCCAGACCCAAGTCACATTCAACGATGTGGCAGGGATTGATCAAGCAAAACTCGAACTGAATGAAGTTGTAGACTTCTTGAAAAACGCCGATCGCTTTACCGCAGTTGGCGCACAGATTCCTAAAGGTGTCCTGCTCGTTGGGCCTCCTGGAACGGGTAAAACCCTCCTTGCGAAAGCTGTTGCAGGTGAAGCAGGAGTTCCGTTCTTCTCGATTTCGGGTTCTGAATTCGTCGAGATGTTCGTCGGTGTGGGTGCTTCCCGCGTCCGCGACTTGTTCGAGCAAGCAAAAACCAACGCACCTTGTATCGTCTTTATCGATGAAATTGATGCAGTCGGTCGTCAGCGGGGCGCAGGTCTCGGTGGCGGTAACGATGAACGTGAGCAAACCTTGAACCAACTCTTAACCGAGATGGACGGGTTTGAAGGTAACACCGGAATCATCATCATTGCGGCTACAAACCGTCCTGATGTTCTAGACGCTGCGTTACTACGTCCGGGTCGCTTCGATCGTCAAGTCGTTGTTGATCGTCCTGATTACGCAGGTCGCCTTGAAGTCCTCAATGTTCATGCGCGCGGCAAAACGCTATCGAAAGACGTTGACCTCGAAAAAATCGCGCGTCGGACTCCTGGATTCACCGGAGCTGACTTGTCGAACTTGCTGAACGAAGCAGCAATTCTCGCGGCTCGTCGTAACTTGACCGAAGTTGCGATGGACGAGATTAATGATGCGATCGACCGGGTTCTTGCAGGCCCTGAGAAGAAAGATCGCGTGATGAGCGAAAAGCGTAAAGAGCTAGTCGCCTATCACGAAGCAGGTCACGCGCTCGTCGGTGCGTTGATGCCTGACTATGATCCAGTACAAAAAATCAGCATTATTCCTCGCGGTCGCGCAGGTGGTTTAACTTGGTTCACACCGAGCGAAGACCGGATGGATTCGGGCTTATATTCCCGCTCCTATCTGCAAAACCAGATGGCAGTTGCGCTGGGTGGTCGGATTGCTGAAGAAATCGTCTTCGGTGAAGAAGAAGTGACCACGGGTGCATCGAATGACCTTCAGCAAGTGGCGCGAGTCGCGAAGCAGATGGTGACACGATTTGGAATGAGCGATCGCTTAGGCCCAATCGCGTTGGGTCGTCAGCAAGGCAATATGTTCCTCGGTCGGGACATTGCAGCAGAGCGTGACTTCTCGGAAGAAACCGCAGCCGCGATCGATGACGAAGTACGGAACTTGGTTGAGCAAGCATACCGCCGTGCGAAAGCCGTTCTGGTACAAAATCGCCCGGTTCTCGACAAACTCGCTGTAATGCTGGTTGAGAAAGAAACAGTCGATTCAGATGAACTGCAAGAACTACTCAGCACAAATGATGTGATGATTGCAGCGATCGCTTAGTTTCTAATTCACTAAACTCTTAAGAGATGTTCCACCGGGGCATCTCTTTTTTCTTACAAAATTGTATGCAACAGAATCAAGACCTCGTTCTTCAGTTCTATAAAGCGTTTGACGATCGTAGAATTGAGCAAGCTTTAGATCTTCTCGCTCCAGATTTTGTCGCTCATTTAGCGGGTGTTCCTGAGCCATTAGATGCAGAAGGTTTTAGACAGTTCGGAATGTCGTTCTATTCAGCTTTTAGTCAGGGACAACATAAATTTGATGAGATTGTTGTGACTGATAGCAGAGTTGTCACTTGTGGAACATTCATCGCGACCCATTCTGGCGAGTTTCAAGGTCTTCCAGCCACGGGGAAGCAAATCAGTTTATCGATCATGCACATCGATCGAGTAGAAAACGGAAGAATTGTAGAGCATTGGGGACAAGGTGACGCACTTGGATTAATGCAGCAGTTAGGGATTGTCTTCTTACCTGGAGCAAAGTTATTGCCGCAGATTTTCAAGGAGGCTGTATTCAAGATGATTAAAAAATCCGCGAAAAGCTAAACTACATCTTCAGAAGCTAAAGCACAAACCGCATTCGGATCACCAAGCTCAACCTGAATCGTGGCGTGTTCAATGCCGAAGTGATCATGCAACTCTCGGCAGACTTGCGATAAGAAGGCATCACCAGGATGTCCCGCTGGAGTTACTAAATGAGCCGTCAGCGCTACTTCTGTTGTACTCATCGCCCAAATATGTAAATCATGCACTTGCGCCACTTCTGGACGCTCAACAAGATAAGTTCGTACAGCAAGCGGCTCGATTCCTTCGGGAACAGCATCGAGCATTAGATTGAATGATTCTCGAAACAATTGCCATGTGCCAAACACAATGACGATCGTAATTCCCAAACTCACAATCGGATCAAGCCATTGCCATCCCGTAAAGACGATCGCAATTCCCGTCAGCACAACACCCAGCGAAATCACTGCATCCGCTGCTAAGTGAAGAAACGCCCCGCGAATGTTGAGATCAGATTTGCGTCCCGCGACAAACATCAGCGCACTAATCGTATTGACTGCAATCCCGATCATTGCGACCCAAATCACAGTTTCAGCTTCCACAGTTGAAGGATTGCGAAATCGCTGAATCGCTTCTAAGCCAATTCCACCACAAGCAATCAGCAGAAAGACCGCATTCAGCAAAGCAGCTAAGATTGACGATCGACGAAATCCAAACGTTCTCCGAGGCGTGGGCAAACGACGCACTAAAACACTTGCACCCCATGCCAGCAACAATCCGAGAACATCGCTGAGATTGTGACCTGCATCAGCAAGTAAAGCAAGAGAATTTGCTAGAAGTCCGTAGATGACTTCAGCAACGACAAAGCCTGTGTTTAATACCGCGCTGATCAGGAAAGCGCGATCGTAGTTAAGACTATGCCCGTGACTGTGACCATGATCGTGGTGGCTGTGGCTGTGCCCGTGATGGTGTGCCATATCTTCTAGATCGCATCAACTGAATTCTATGCTAGATGCGTTAATCTGTGAATGATTGTTCATGTATTGATAAATGTGAGGTCGCTCATCTAATAATTCGGTGTAGAGTCGCTGAATCGAAAATGGAGCAATAGTTGCTGAGGTTGTTTCAGCGCAGTAATTAGCCATGACAAGATGAGCCATTTGGCGAAAACGGGATAAAATTAGCCACTGACTACGTAAGTCGATAACCTCGTTATTCGTAAAGCTGATGGGACGTATCTTTATTTCTGCTGGACATGGAAATCGCGTTAATGGTGTCACCGATCCGGGGGCAGTCGTCGCAGGGACAACAGAAGCGAGAGAAATGATTCTGACGCGCGATTTAGTCGTTACAGAATTACGATCGCGTGGGGTTGAAGTCCTTTCTGTGCCCGATGCGCTCAGTGCCTCTCAAGCGATCGATTGGATTAACGCTCGCGATCGTCCCGATGATGTCGCGCTCGAAATCCGCGCCGATGCGTTCACAAATCCAGCGGTACGAGGCGCAACCGTCTATTTCATTGCCAACAACGATCAGCGTCGCCGCAATGCTGATCAGCTCTTGTTAGCCCTCATTCGGCGCGTTCCCCAACTGCCGAGCCGAGGCGCTAAACCCGATACTGATACCGGACTTGGAAGCTTACCGTTTACTCGTCAAATCACTTGCGGATCGCTGCTGATGACCGTGGGTTTTCTGACAAATCCAGACGATCGCTTTATTATTCAAAATCAGCGTCGCGATCTGGCACTCGGAATCGCAGATGGCTTAGTCGCTTGGGTGCGCGGCACAGCTTTACCGCCTGATCCCAATGTTTATCCAGAAATCAATATCAGCATCAATGGGCAAGTTTATGGCGAGAAAGGAATTTTGGTGAGCGGGAATGCTTACATTCCGATCGATTTAACCGATCGCTTAGGAATCGATTTATCAAGAGAACCGAATATTCGCCGCTTAAATTACCGTCAAGTGGTTTTTATCAAAGCAGTCGATTTGCGGGACTATACGATCGCGGTCGGTTGGGATGCTCAATCTCGAACTGTATTGCTGCGATCGATTCTGAAAATCTGCCCCGGAACACTCGATCGCATTATGGGCAACGGCAATACAACATCTGTACAGCTCATCATGTTCCTCAAGAGCAACAACGAAGCTGCGATTTCACAGTTTCCTCAACTTGCCGATCTCTATCGGAATGAAGGCTCGATCGAAGGAGTTAACTACGATATTGCGTTTAGCCAAATGCTGTTAGAAACGAATTATTTGCGATTTGGTGGAGACATTAAAGTATCACAAAATAATTTTGCTGGATTGGGAGATGTTGGCGGCGGGCCTCAAGGCGCAAGTTTTCCCAATGCTCAGACCGGAGTGAGAGCGCATATTCAATTACTCAAAGCGTATGCGAGTACGGAACCGCTCGTGCAAGAAGTGGTTGCGCCTCGGTTTCGATTTGTCACACGCGGGATCGCGCCCTTGGTGGATCAGTTGAGCGGTCGATGGTCAGCCGATCCCCAATACGGAGCAAAGGTCACAGCGATTTTGAGACGCTTTTATGAAATGGCACAGATTTTGTAGTGCGGTTAGCGACACCCTAGGCTTTCACGGGTGTCCACTCCGGTCGTCGGATTCGTTCCCGAAGCGCGTTTGCAGAGCTGAGTGGTGGTGTAACGATCGACGATCGCATCTGTAAAATCAACCCCGGTAATGTCCGCTTCATCCAAAATGCTGTTGGATAGCGTTGCACCAATCAAAATTGCATTCGTGAGATTGGCTTTGTAGAGGGTGACGCGATCGACCAATGATCCTTCCAAATTTGCTCCGCTCAGATTTGCGCCGAGTAGATTCGCTTTGGTCAGCATCGTATTTTTGAGATTTGCGCCCTGAAAATTTGTCTCACGCATTTCCGCTGCCACAAACACGCCGCCCTCAAAGTTTTCGTTTGAGAGATCTTTTTCGGTTAATTGAGCATTGGAATAATTGAGAAACTTGGTTTCAGCAAACGCCGGATTTGCGCTCAACAAAATCCAAAACCAAGCGAGTGCCACAATTAACAGCGCATAAACAAAGCGCTTCACCGTGCGGGGAATCGGAACAAACATCAGACAGACTTCAATAAATTGCTCTTTCCAGCCTAACGCCTACTGCGGAAGTTTCGATCGCTGAGTCTTCCAATCATCCCCGATCCGAATCGTGAGATCAGAATCGAGTTCTCCGGTCGAATTGGCTTCAACTTTGCCAAATCCCAGCGTACTTTGCAGCACTTTTGCACCCTGCAAGTCCCCTTTTTGCACGATAATCTGCGTCTTTTGCTGCGGATCTTGCCAGTTTTGGGCTTGATAAACGTTGGTATAGCCTATAGTGGCAAGGTACTGGGAAAACTGCGTCGCGGCTTGTGGATCACCGGAAGCATTTTGGATCGCGATTTTTAGATTTGCCAATGGCGGTTCGGTTGCCGCTTCGGTCGAAGAGGATTTGAAATATTCTTGCAGCACGCGATCGCGTGCTTGGGAATCCATGATCCAATAACTCGCGCGAAATTCGTTCGGAGCGCTGAATCGCCCCGGCAGCAGCACCATTTTGAAATCATCTTTGTCGAGTTTCTGCCCGAAGTTCACTAGCGCCAGCAGTTCCTCCGTTGTGAGATTCGTATCGATGTACTTCTGCATTGCGCCGAGCAAGCCCGGAATCCGGGGCAAAATCATCGGATTCGTAATTTTCGATCGTAGGGCTTTGATCAATGCTTGCTGTCGCTGGACTCGTCCAATGTCTCCAAAGGAATCATGTCGGAATCGTGCAAACTGCTCGGCTTTATCGCCGTCTAAGGTTTGCCAGCCCGGTTTGAGATCAATTTTGAGCTTTTGGGTGTTGTCGGTATACTGCATCGCTTCGGGCACGTACACATCCACTCCGCCCAGCAAATCGACCAGTTCGCGAAACGCATCGGTACTGACGCGAACATAGCGATCGATTTCAATCCCGTTTAGCGTTTTGCTGATCGTTTCCCGCGCTAAAAGTGGACCACCGCTGGCGTTGGCTTGATTGATCTTCGTGACTCCAATTCCCGGTATCTCGACCTGGGTATCGCGCGGAATCGAGAGCATATTCACCGAATTGTCAGTCGGATCAATCCGGAGCAGCAGCATCGTATCGCTTCGACCAGAAAACACTTCGTCCGATCCCGCAGGCGCATCAAGCACGCGATCGATTCCCATCACCAGAACATTCACTGGGCGAGAAACTTTGTACTGAAAGCCGCTGCTCCAGAGATCTTCAAGTAATTTTCGTCCTTGCTCCGGAGTGGCTCCGGGTAGCGGTGCGATGAGGGCTAGCGTTGTTCCTAGCGTTGCCGAAATCGTTGCAGCCCCCAGAAATCCTGCAATCCAGACAATCGATCGCACGATCGAAGGTTTCTGAACAGGCGCGATCGGAACCGGAGATCGAGGACTCAATTTCTCGGTCGCGCTAGACGGATCTAGCGTGGATTGTCGCTTAGACTCTTTCACTCCGCTCACACCTCAAAAACATTTCGGTCAAACGCTCTGCCTGTTTGCTTTTCGTTATCGTAACCAGAAAATTCCTGATTTTCTTCCACTTTTAGAGATATTCTCTCTCATCAGATCGAGGAAATCTGCTGGTAGCGTGCAATACGAAATTGCGGATAATAGCGCTTAGGTCGTTCCTGGGAATTCTACACTTGAATTTCGACATTCGGCTAGTGCTATCGATCGGAATCACCTTACTTGAGTTCAAGTCCGGAGAGAACTGTGAGATCCGCGTCAAATCGAAATCGATTTGGGAAAAATGAAAAGAGTCCGCAAAGATAGCGATCGCAAACATCAGGATGTCGCGGGATTGATTAAAATCTGAGCGTCGCGCGATTCAACTAGCCCCCTTTTTTGTGTAACCACGTATGACTCAATCTCTTGTCCCAATTATTCTCGCGGGTGGAAAAGGTGAGCGATTTTGGCCCCTCAGCCGCAAGCATCGCCCTAAACAGTTTCTCTGTCTCGATGGCAGCGGACGCAGCCTTTTACAAACGACTGCCGATCGCTTACTGGCAACGGCAGGCGGCTGGAGTCATCTTTGGGTGGTGACGGCTTCGCATTTAGCGGACGGTGTGCGCGAACAGCTTCCCGAATTGCCTGTCGAGAATATTTTAGTGGAGCCTGAAGGACGGGATACGGCTCCAGCGGTGGCATGGAGTACGATCGAGGTTGCAAAGCGCTACGGCGAAGATGTCGTTACCGGATTTTTTCCTGCTGATCATTGGATTGCAGAACAAGATATTTTTGAATCGACTCTAATGGCGGCGGTCGATGCAGCCGTTCAAAATCATGCGATCGTAACGCTCGGAATTGCTCCGACTCATGCGGCAACGGGTTATGGCTATATCGAGCAGGGCGAAAAAATCGGGTTGTACGACGAATATCCGGCGTATCGGGTCGATCGCTTTACGGAAAAGCCCGATCGTGAAACCGCAGAAGAATTTGTCAGCAGTGGGCGGTTTAGCTGGAATGGCGGAATGTTTGTGTTTCAGGCAAAAGTGATGCTTGATCAACTACATCAACACGCCCCTGAAATTATTCAATTATTAGAAGAAAAAGGAGTCGAAGCTTATTCGATCGTTCCGAAACTCAGCATTGATTATGCGGTGATGGAAAAGACCGATCGAGCTTGCGTTCTCCCGGTGCGATTTCGTTGGGACGATCTAGGAGATTGGGGTGCGATCGAGCGTTTGATGAAATCCGATAGTCCGAATGTGGAATTAGGGCAGCACGTTGGACTCGATACCACTGGCGCGATCATTTACACCTCAGACGAGGATGAAGTGATTGTCACGATCGGCTTAGAAGATACGGTGATCGTTCGAGACGGCAAAGTCACGCTCATTGTGAAAAAAGATCGAACTCAGGAAATTAAATCGGTCTTGAAAACAATCCAAGCGCGATCGGAGTTCCAAGATTTGCTGTAATGGCTGTGAGTCGGGCATCTTGCCCGACTATTTTCTACAGCAACTACCTCCTACAACACATTGCATTGCCGAAATTCGACAAAATCCCGACCGATCGAGATATCGCAATCCCCAAAGAAATCATGACCGAGTAATCCCACATCCAACGGCCCGATCGAAACCGGAACCTCGCGAATCGTACTCCCCGCCACCGAGATCGATTGCACCACCGCAATTTGCACCGTCGTCACACCCGCTGCGGTCATCGCCTGCGTTTCACCCACCACTCTCGCGCCCAACTGCCGCGCCATCCCCTGAGTAATCATCGTCGCAGATGCACCCGTATCGACCATCATTTCAAATCGCTGACTGCCGTTAAAAGTCACATCGATTACAGGAATGCGATTTTTGCGGTACTTGATCGGAACCTGGAATCCTCGCTCTTTTTGGGTTGTAATCGATGCCACTTCATCCGCAGACATCGCTCGATCGACTCGAATTCCCGGATCTTGTGCTGCGACTTTCTCTTTCCCAGTTTTCGCCGCTCGATCTTCCGCATTCGTGAGCGCTTGATTAAATTCAGAAAGCTTCTGATTGACAAATTTGCGATTCGGGTCAGATTTTGGGACTTGTTTGAGCGCCGCGATCGCATTTTTCCACCGACTCGCCACCAGTTGCCAATCTTCGGGAGACTGCGCGGATTGACTAATCGCGCGGGCACTCGCAGCGCGATCGAGAGCGGATTGATAAGAATCTTCGATCGATTTTGCCGTTGGGCTTGGAATCACCCGAACAACAGGCGTAGAAACTTGCGGGGATTTGGATGGCATCGATTCTCTCCGACTACAGCCCACCCCGATCGCCGCAGAAGTTGCCATCAACAGCGGCAAAATCACTCGAACACCAAATCTGAGCATATTCCGAATTCCAAGGGCTACTCCCGACTGTGTTAGAGTTCCCTAGAATTCTGTGCAAAAGCTTAGAGAGACCTTGCAACTCTAGACAGACGTGGTAATAATGATGAGATCTTTGTAGTTGCCTCTGTCTATGTCCTCTGCTCAACCTGCTTTACTTGTGCTGGCTGATGGCACAACTTATTGTGGTTATTCGTTCGGTGCGACGGGAACCACGATCGGAGAAGTCGTATTTAATACCGGGATGACGGGTTATCAAGAAGTCATGACTGATCCGAGCTACCGGGGTCAAATTGTGACATTCACTTATCCAGAGCTTGGAAATACGGGCGTGAATCCCGCTGATGAAGAATCAGAAGGGCCTCATGTGCGCGGTGTGATTGCGCGAAATATCTGCGATCGTCCGAGCAATTGGCGATCAACTCAATCGCTGCCTGATTATTTGAAGCAGCACAATTTACTCGGAATCTACGGCATTGATACTCGTGCGCTGACGCGAAAACTACGATCTATTGGTGCGATGAATGGTGCCATCTCGACGGAAATTCTCGATCCCAGTGACCTGCTCGAACAAGTTCAAAACGCTCCGAGCATGGCAGGGCTGAATTTGGTAAAAGAGGTCAGTACTTCTAAGGTTTATGAATGGTCAGAGAAAACCGAAACGATTTGGGAATTTAGTGCGACCGTTCAGACCGATGAAGCACCGCTAACCGTTGTTGCGCTCGATTTTGGTGTGAAACGGAATATTTTGCGTCGGCTTGCGAGTTACGGCTGCCGGGTGATTGTCGTTCCTGTAGATACATCATCTGAAGAGATTCTTAAATACAATCCTGACGGAATCTTTCTCTCAAATGGCCCTGGCGATCCTGCCGCTGTCACAGAAGGCATCGAAACGACCAAATCGCTTTTGGCATCTGAGAAGCCCGTTTTCGGAATTTGTATGGGGCATCAAATTCTCGGCTTATCGCTCGGCGCGGAAACGTTCAAGCTCAAATTCGGACATCGAGGCTTAAATCAACCTTGCGGCTTGAGTCAGCAGATTGAGATCACCAGTCAAAATCATGGATTTGCGATCGATGCCGACTCGCTCCCCGATGCCACGGTCGAAATCACGCACTTGAATTTAAACGATCGTACTGTTGCAGGACTGCGGCACAAAACCTTGCCAATGTTCTCGGTGCAGTATCATCCAGAAGCGAGTCCAGGGCCGCACGATGCCGATTATTTGTTTGAAAATTTTGTGAGATCGATGCGCGAACACAAAAAATAGCAAATCCTGCTGCAACGATGTATACTGGAGCGTCGAATAAAAAATAGATTCTCAACGCGGTAGGAGGGGCCCATTCCTGAGCAACTAACCCTAACAGTCAGTCTTCGAGGCACACGCGAAGTTAGGGACAACACATACCAACTCTTTCGCCTCGTCGGGCAACTCGATGCCTTTTCTGAGCCAACCTTCCGGAAGGTGCTAACGAAATGCGTTGAGGAGGGCCCTAAGAACGTCATTTTAGATCTGTCTAAAATCGACTTTGTAGATAGTTCTGGTTTGGGCGCTTTGGTGCAAATTGCAAAAAAGGCGCAGCAAGCATCGGGAACCTTACAGATTGTTACAAACGCTCGTGTCACACAGACGGTCAAACTCGTTCGCTTAGAGCAATTCTTAGCGCTGCAACCGTCGGTGGAAACTGCGATCGAAAATGTTCAATCTGCCTGAGTCGTCAATTGATTTGTCGGAAAAAGCCGCTGTCCAGTCTGATGGATAGTCGGTTTTTTTCGTCGTCTGCTAGGATAAGATTTTGAGTCGCGCGGAGTTGGGAAAGATGTGATCTCATCGAATGAGTTAGGGTTTTCGGAATTATCGACGCTTTTACCTGCACCTTCCTCGTCTGAGATCCAACGGCTTTCTCCGGCTGCGCTAGCATATTTAGGGGACGCAGTTTACGAACTGTATATTCGGAGGCGTTGTCTCTTGCCACCGAAGCGTTCTGAGGTCTATCATCAGCAAGTTGTGTCGTATGTGAGGGCAGAGTCCCAGGCAGCGCATTTACGATCGCTCATGCCGCATCTGAGCGAGTCTGAGCATGAGTTCCTCAAACGCGGTCGCAATGCTGCCTCGAATCGCCCGAAACGACTCGACCCCGAAGTTTATCAACACGCAACCAGCCTAGAAGCGCTCATTGGTTATCTTTACCTGACTGACCCCGCTCGTTTGTTTGAATTGCTAGGGCTTCTCAACCTTGAATAAAAAAACAAGATGGTAGAAAAGCGAGATTTAACATTCGCTTCCCTTTGTTGTCTCTTCGCCTGTTTTTCTGACTCTTCACCAGGATTTAATGACTATGGCTACTCCGAATAAACGTAACGCTGGCTCACAAGGTCGGTCAGACCGCGACTTTGGCGGCAAGAAACCGAATTTTAAAGGCAAACGACCGAGCAATCCCAAACGCCGCAGTACTGAAGGTAGAAGCGAGGGCAGGCCCGAACGCTTCGATCGAGATTCACAGGGATCAGGGGATCGGGAACGTCGCAGCTTCGATCGACCCCAGCCAAATGGCGAACGCCCCTACGAACGTAAGGAAAGAAGCTTCGATCGTCCAAGCTCAAACAGCGATCGACCCAAACGCAATTTCGATCGTCCCAGAAATGAATTTGATGGGGAGCGTCGGGAGCGGAACTTCGATCGTCCAAATACCGATCGACCCAAACGCAACTTCGATCGTCCGAGTGGCGAAAAGCGGAACTTCGATCGTCCCAGAAATGAATTTGATGGGGAGCGTCGGGAGCGGAACTTCGATCGTCCAAATACCGATCGACCCAAACGCAACTTCGATCGTCCGAGTGGCGAAAAGCGGAACTTCGATCGTCCCAGAAATGAATTCGACGGAGAGCGGAGAGAGCGCAACTTCGATCGTCCGAGAGGCGAATTTGATAGCGATCGACCCAAACGCAACTTCGATCGTCCGAGAGGCGAATTTAACGGGGAGCGCAGAGGGCGCAACTTCGATCGTTCAAACGATGAAAGCCGCAGCTTTGATCAACCCAGAAGCGGGTTCAGTCATGAACGGAAGTTCATCCGTCCTCGGAACGATGAGAAATTTGAAAAGCGCGACCACTTAGCGGAACAAGAACGAGGCGACATTCCTCGGCATTTTGTGTCGAACGATGAGCCGTTTGAAGCCGATGATGCGCCTGATTTAATTTACGGTCGTCATCCCGTCTTGAGCGCAATGCAAGGAGAGAGATCGCTTAATCGCATCTGGGTTACAGAAAAACTTCACTACGATCCCCGCTATCTTTCCTTGATCAATCAAGCTAAAGCGAACGGAGCCGTTATTGATGAAGTGACACCAAAGCGATTAGATCAACTGACTCACGGAGCAAATCATCAGGGGATCGCAGCACAAACCGCAGCTTATGAGTACACTGAGCTTGAAGATTTGATTGTTCGTGCGAAAGCCGCAACTGATCAGCCCGTGATCATTGTTGCTGATAGCATTACCGACCCTCATAACTTAGGCGCGATCATTCGGACTGCCGAAGCTCTAGGCGCACAGGGCATCGTGATTCCGCAGCGTCGAGCCGTGGGAGTCACATCGACCGTGATGAAAGTGGCAGCAGGCGCGATCGAGAAACTTCCAGTCGCAAGAGTCGTCAATCTGGCGCGTGCCTTGGAAGACCTTAAAGCTGCTGGTTTCTGGATCTACGGCACAGCTTCCGAAGCAAGTCAGCCGATTCATACGGTGAAATTTGCTAAAGCTGCGGTGTTGGTGATTGGCGCAGAAGGGGAAGGTTTAGGATTGGTGATGCAGCGCGGGTGCGATGTACTGGTTTCGATTCCACTACAAGGCACTACGCCCAGCCTCAACGCGTCGGTGGCAGCAGGAATGACGATGTACGAAGTGTTCCGTCAACGATGGGAAAACACCATTCACCTTGATGGATTTAAGACTACGATCGGATTGAAAAATCAGGTGTGACAGAGTATAAAGAAACTTGAACTCCGGTTTGGAGCGTCAAACACAATACTCTCCTAGCATTCTGTTGCAAGATTGATATCGATGCGGCGATCGTAATATCCGCTCTACAATGTTCGCTTCTGTTTGCAGGTCGTTCTTTGAGTGAATTAGCAAGCTTATGAATGAACTCTTGACAAGTTTCCTTAGCGCGATCGGTTTTGCGTGGTGGGTCGAAATTACAACTGACGACCCTCGGTGTGTGTACTATTTTGGCCCGTTTCCCAACAAGAAAGATGCTCAAACCTACCAAGGTGGCTACATCGAAGATCTTGAGCGGGAGGGCGCGACCCATATCAAAATCGATGTCAAGCGCTGCAAGCCGTCAAATCTCACGGTTTACGATGAGAAAGCGGATGCGGGGTTTAACAAAATGTCGGGTGTCTTGAGCAGTCAGTACTAAGAGCAATCTTGCAGAGTTTGGAACTCCGGTTTTTGAGAGAAAATCGGAGTTCTCTTACGAGCAGGGGATCGCTTATCGCAATGCTTCGGGATGTCGATCGAGCCATTGATCCACGTCTGCCAAGATCTGATCGGGAATTTCCCACGGCAGCAGATGAGCCGTATCGGGATAGACCTGATATTCACAGTTCGATAGATGTTTTGCGGTTTCGATGCTTGATGCTGCGGTGATATGTCGATCGTGTTCTCCAGCTAGCATCAGCACCGGACACGCAATGTTTTCAATGTTTTGCACTCGATAGTATCCTTCGCTCAGTGCTGCATTCAGCGCTCGATTTGCGGCAACTGAAGTATTGAGAAAAGCATATACGGCATCACTCGCAATGTATTTGTAAGTTGCGGGCGTGTGTTGTTGGATGAGATAACGAAAGAGTGATCGCTTTGCAAAAGTATCAATGTTCCACTGCCATCCGGGTTTGATCACATTCAGTAAGGCAGCGATCCCGGTGTAGAGATTGTCCTGTAAGCTGATTCGCGGGTGATTTCCCCACGGACGCGCAGAAGTCGCAATGAGAATCAAACCGCTTACCTTTTCGGGAAATCGGGCGGCAAGTTCGAGCGCGATGATACCCCCAAGCGACCAACCGAGAACTAGCGCGCGATCGATGCCGCATTGATCCAACACACCTTGCAGATCGTCCAAATGATCGAGCATGATGAAATTTTCGCGCGTTTTTGACTGACCATAGCCGCGCAGATCTGGCGCGATCGTTTGAAATCGCTTGGCGAAATGCTGAGTAAAAACGCTCATACTGTGACCCGATCCTGGATGTCCGTGTAGACATACAATCGGGTATCCGCTTCCATCAATCCATACCTTCAAAGAAAATCGATTCATCTCCACTCCCAATTCTCGATTCTCGGTTCCCGCTCTTCGTTATGATTAGAGACGAGTACTCCCAAACAAACTGGTGTTATGGCAACGGAAGAAACCAAGCCTCAAGGCGAATCGGAACTCCCACCTACAGTCGGGGAAAACGTGCCCGATGTCATTAAAGAAAACCTGCACAGCGAAGCAGAACCCGCCACTACGGAGATTCCAACTGCGAATGCGCCTGATCCCACTGCCGTAAACGATGGAGATAATCCTAACGCAGCGAGGCCCAAAACCGGAAAACCTGCGAAAGACACGCCAACGGATGAAGCGCTGAAACCTGCAAAGGCGAAAAAGGAAAAGGCTCCAGGCGTTGAGGATAAGCCGTTTGGTGATTTTATTCAGCAAGATTATCTGCCCGCTCTGAAGCAAGGCTTAGAGAAATTGGGAACGCGATCTCTGGAACTGCATTTCGAGAAGCGTAAGATTCCGATCAAGGGTTACGACCAAGCGCCGGAATGCTGGCAAGTCGTTGGCAAGTGGCAGCCAAGCTATAAGCAGTTACGGGAATTTAACATCTATTTCTTCGATGAGACTATCAATGGTTTGAAAGGATTTGCTTGCGCGGAAGGGGATCGCTTAAGCACGCTGGAACCTTTTCTGATTGATGAGCGTAGAGTATCGCTGGATCTTTTGGTATTCGGGGCGTTACAGCGGTTGAATGGTCAGAAGTGGCTGGCTCGAAACTAGGTAAGAAAACCCTCGATCGGATCTCTAAGATCGAGGGTCAGAAACGATCTCAATGGAGCTAGAAGCACTATTAGAACAGCGTCGATTGATTCGAGCGATCGGGTTTGATGATGCCCCTTTTATCCGAAAGTCGGGTGAACCTGTGTCGATCGCGGGAATTGTTTGCGCTGGAACCAGATTTGAAGGAATGCTGTGGGGTCAGATTGAGCCGGATGGCTGGGATGCTACGGAAACGATCTCAAATATTCTCTTAAGCAGTAAGTTTTTACCCCAAGCTCATATTGTCTTGCTCGATGGGATTTCGCTGGGTGGATTTAATGTGGTAGACCTGCCTGCGTTGTCGAATGCGATCGAGCGTCCTTGTGTGAGTGTAATGCGACGCCATCCAAAGCTCGAAAAAGTGGAATACGCACTGCGACGATTGCCAGAACCGGAACGCCGATTAGAAGTGATTGCGCGAGCTGGAAAGATTTATGAAACGCCGCCGTTCGTGTTTCAGGTTTATGGTGCAACACCGGAAACAACCGCGCGAGTGTTGGCAAGATTAACCGATCGCGGTCATGTTCCCGAAGCGCTGAGATTGGCGCATTTAATCGCGTCAGCGGTGATCAAGGGCGAGAGTGGTCGTCAGGCATAAATACGATCGCGGTTATGCGGTGCGAGTAGATTTTGGGAATCGCTATCGATCGGGATAATTCCCCCCGGATTGAGCGGAAATAGATTGCCGTAATAGTCTCGCTTTACCGCTTTCAAATCGCAGGTTTCAGCCACGCCCGGAAGCTGATAGATATCTCGCACATATGCACCTAAGTTTGCATAATCTTGAATGCGACGACGGCTACATTTGAAAATGCCGTAATACGCAGCATCAAAGCGAAACAGCGTTGTGAAAAGTCGAACATCCGCAAGTGTAAGAGTATCACCGCAGAGGTAGCGATTCTTTTCTAAGGTTTTGTCGATCGTATCTAATGTCGTGAATAATTCATTACAAGCTAGCTCATAAGCTGCTTGTGTTTGTGCAAATCCACAGCGATAAACGCCATTGTTTACTGAGCTATAGGTTTTCAGATTCCAATTGTCGATTTCATCGCGTAACAAATTTGGATATAAATCGATTTCTGGATGTGTTGCAAATTCGTTGAGTTCAGCATTTAGCATCACAATGATTTCGGAACTTTCGTTATTGACGATCGTATTCGTCATGCAATCCCACAGTACCGGAACCGTTGATCGTCCCTTATAGCCTGGTTTTGCCAGTCGATAGAGTTCAGCTAAACTAGAGCATCCGAATTCAGGCTTATCTAAAATCCAGCCGCCATTTTCAGGGGACGGAGACAAGATCGAGACAGCGATCGCATTTTCCAATCCCTTTAATGCGCGAGTGACTAAAGTTCGATGCGCCCAAGGACAACTCATCCCGACGAATAATTTATAGCGCCCCGAAGCAGCGGGATAAGTCGTTGATCCGATGCGGTTCGCTTCGCGAGAGCCGGAGGCAACGCGAAATTCACTTTCAGGACGAACATAAGCACCAGAAGCATCACGCGGCGCAAGTTTGGACATCATGATCCGCCATAGTGTTATCCAAACAAAACGACCGAGTTGAATGATTAGTTTCGGGGGCATACGATAAGACCAACGCAATACCTTTAAATTATGGATAACAAACCGAAGAATGTGATTGATGTTGATGCAGGGACATTGTTGATTGTGTCGATCGCACTTCTACTTCTGCCATTGTTGCTGGCAGGCTTTTTTTCACAGTAAGCGCATCTTTGAGCCATCGATCAAGACAATGAGCCATTCGCAGCGTCAATAAGCCGCGCGACTCAGGACGACGAAACATCACCGGAGTTCGTAAATATTGAGCATCTAATGTAAACAAAGATTCAAGCTGCTCCTGAAGAATATGATCGATCTCAGCAACGGGTAACAGTGGCGAAAGACGCGGCTTTAAGCGCTGAATCAGTTGCGCTTTAATTTGCGATCGTAGTGCAGGCAACTGAAGCAATTTTGTCACCCGATCCTGACCGGAAAGACCCAACTGAACTGCGATCGCGCCCATTGTTCGCTGTTCACAGTACAACCCATGCAGCGCCAACAAAAAGCGCTGAGACGAAGGCAACCCGCAGCGATTTCGCTCGAATCGCTGCATTCGAGCAGTCAAAGCATCCACAATCGCAGCATCTAATTCGGTGATCAATGCCCGACGATAACGCCAAAGAAATCGAGTTTCCACTGAGCAAACGGGTTCCTCGATCGGTGCTGGAATCATCAACGCATCGATCGAACCTGCGAATATCGACCCCTGTCTGCGTCGAACTCGATACTGTCGAATCAAAGTTGCTAACCGATTCAATCGGGACAGGAGTAGATTCGGTGAAGCGGCATCAGATTGGGAAAGGCGCTGATTGATTTCTCGCAGTTGCACGATCGAGGGCGGAATGCAGCGCCCGCACGATTTAGGAGCCTTGCTATAAACGGTGTGGTAAGCATTCAGTAGTGCGATCGCGCGATTAAGCTCCGGTTGGGACAATAGATACACTTCAGCAAGAATGCGGTGGAGTTGCGTAGGCGTTGTGTCATTCAAAAGCGCCCAATCACTCATCAGAATCAAGCCTTGTTCAGCAAAAAATCGCGTCATCTCTGGGTGCTGTTGCACAAATCGAGTTGTCCAAGTTGATAAACTTCCTTTTTCGGGCTGAAAGGTTCGCAGAATTTGGAAAGCTAGCGTTTTTGGAAATTCTGTAGGCATTCGTCCTTGATCATCCAGCACGAAGGGCAGTACATCAGCCAAGTGAAACGCATATCGATCGCCAAACCGCTCCACTAATCGAACGCAAGTCGAGAGTATTTGGTGTGAAATATAGCAACGCAAACACAGTAACGCCATCTGAGCCGCTGTCTGATCCGGACTCTGGCTTAGTGCGACTAATCGAGTTTGTATCGTGTCCCGATTGTTGCTGTCTGTAAACGCTTGTCGAAAAAAGGTTTCCGCGATCGGCATAACTTTTGGCACTGCCCGACCCGCAGCATTTAAGCGAAGGAGAGTCCAATAACTCGATGCGATCATTTCTATTCTCCGATTGCAGCTTGCATGAGCAGCATCGTAATCAACGAATTCAGGGTCTTACTAGATCTGAATTTGGGTCAGTTTTATCGATCGCTCAATCACGGATGGAATCTGATATTCTGCGATCGGGTCACTTTTGGGTCAGTGTAAAATAGACCCAAAATGGGTGCCAAAGTAGGTATAAGTCAACATGGCGGGATTGCGAGCATCAGAAGCGGGAAAACTGCAAATCCGGCAAGCGATTCAAGCGAGAAACTGGAACATCACCGGAGAAGAACCCCTAAAGATGACCAGCCAGCTCCTAGGAAGTCCTCCTGGAATCTATGCAAACGGTGTCTCTGAGACAACTTGGAAACGGTTTGTTTATGCGAAACGTGCGATTCGGCGCGATACCTTTGAGGCTTACTGCAACATTCTCGGACTCGATTGGACAGCGATCGCGGAACTATCTGAGCCGCAAGCTTCGCGTGATGATTTGAGCTTGATGCGGCTGATCCCCACTTTTTACGGGCGCACACAAGAACTTTGCGATCTCAAAGCTCTGTTGCTGAACTATCGATTCGTCATCCTCTATGGACTCGGTGGAATCGGTAAAACCGCAGTCGCAGTCCAGTTAGTCGAGCAAGTTCAGACTCAGTTCGATCGACGAATTTGGCGACGATTTGATCACACGCTACCGATCGCTCAACTGCTACTCGATTTGCTGCATACGCTGTCCTCATCTCCTCAGTCTTTTCCGAGCGATCCGGCGATGCTAGTTCAGTTGTTGCTACAAGATTTAGGCAACTCGCGGACGCTGATTGTTCTCGATGAAGTCAATTCAGGAGAAAGCAATCCCGCAAACTATCAGCACTTTATCTACACGCTGCAAGAATTAGGACAAAGACAAAATCAAAGCTGCATTCTGCTAACCACTCGCGAACGTCCCGCAGATTTTACGGCTCTAATGGGTGGACAGGCGATTTCTTATCCACTGCAAGGACTTGATCCCGAATCCGGCTGCAACATTTTGGCACATCGACAATTGATATTTGAGCCTGCGATCGGACAACAGTTAGTGCAGAAATATCGCGGCAATCCACTCGCATTAGAGTTGCTTTGTCCGATCGTGCGGGATTTGTTTCAAAATCAGGTCGAAAGCTTTTTACAAAATCCGGGTATCTATGTTCCGGGTCGAATTGAGCAAGTTTTGAGGCAGCAAATTCAAGATCTCACCGAGTTCGAGCAGTTAATTTTGCGATCGCTGGCGCATTCTGATCCGCTCTCTCGATCAGAGTTGCAAGACGAACTCAACACAGGGGATTTTATTCAGGCATTGTATCGATTGGGACGACGATCGCTGATCGAAAACGTGATAGAAAATGACGATGTTCTATACACACTCCAACCGATGGTGATGGAATTTGTCAGAAAGCATAGGCTGTGAATCGCCAGCCCTATAGTTTTCTAGCATCTATTCTAAGTTCCAACGCTTTATGTCACACTGAAAAATACTTTGCCCGATTGACTTGAGACATGAGTTATTGCATCAATCCGTGGTGTCCCCAGCGAAATAACGCAAATTCTGCTAAATATTGCCAAACTTGTCGATCGTCGTTGTTAGTCGAAGATCGTTATCGAATTTTGCGATCGCTTTTAGACGAGCCGGGACATCCATACACTGAAGTCTTTGAAGTCGAAGATCTTCAACAGGGGGGAAAGCGCAAAGTCTTAAAGACCTTAAAAGATCAAAGCAATCCCAAGCTAGAGGAGTTGTTTGAGCAAGAGCGCAAAATCTTGATGGAACTCAGACACGCCAGCATTCCACGGTTTGAAGATGCGTTCCAGGTTGGGATTTCCTATCCTACGCATCGTGCGCTTTCTTGCTTTGTGATGGAGCTAATCGAAGGTGAAAATCTAGAACACTGGCTCAACCGGGATCAGCGCCTAACCGATGAATCGATCGCGCTCAACTGGTTTGCTCAAATCGTTAGAGTGTTGGACTATGTGCATCAAAAAGGTTTCTTTCATCGCGACATCAAACCATCGAATATCATTCTCAAACCGAACGGACAGCTTATTCTCATCGACTTCGGTACTGCGAGAAGACTAACGCAAACGGTCGTGAATGGTCGTCCTGTGACACAAGTTTATACAGCGGGATATACTGCGCCAGAACAGTTAGGGGGAGGGGCTGTTCCGCAGTCTGACTTTTACGCGCTGGGACGAACCTTTTTACATTTGCTCACTGGGAGACATCCAGCGGATCTCGATGTGCAGTATTGGGACACAATGACCGCATTTAGTCCGTCCGATCGCTTTCGGGATCTGATCAACCACTGCTTAAGTCATGACTATCAGCAGCGTCCTCCGAATGCCAAAGTGATTCTGAGTGAAATTCAGGCAATTAAGTCACCCTCGACGAGTTCTACTACAGCAGCGAGTGTAAGTCAGACCACTTCTTCGCCCGATCCCCGATCGCAGATTTCTCAATCTCGCAGTTTCCCCAAGTGGCTAAAGTGGTTTGGATTTGCGGTTTTAGGGTGCTTGATTGTATTTGCCTTGAGATACTGTATTCCTGATAACACGCCGATGATTCCTGCCATTCCAGGAGTCTCTACTTCATCGCCGCAAAACGTAGAGAAGTTGATCAGTTATGGGCAACAATCGATCGATATTAATTCGCAACTCGGTGTTAACCTCCAGCGACTCAAAAACAGAGGAATCGCTGAACTCGCCCAGAGAGATTTTGACAGTGCGATCAAAACATTTGACGGGATTCGCAACGCTTACAGCAATGCAACCCCAAATCAAGAGGCTAGAACAGCACTGCAAGATCCCGAAATTTTGATTTATCGCAACAATGCCGAATCGCGTAGACGTAGCGCAAAAGATCGATCGCTGCTTTATACGATCGCGGTTGCCACACCATTAAATCTAAAAAACCTCGATGTTGCACAACAAACGCTCTGGGGTGTCGCACAAATACAAGATCAAGTGGTGAATAATCGCAACCCTAAACTGAATCTAGAAATCGCGATCGCCAACGATCAAGGAAAGATCGATCAAGCAAAAGCGATCGCTCAATCCCTGGTCACAGGAGTCGATGGACGAGCGATTCTTGCTGTCGTCGGGCACTATACCAGTCCGGTCACTTGTGCAGTATTAGGAACTTATAGTTCAGCGAATACCGTTGTGATGTCGTCTACTAGCACCGCTAAGGAGATGCGGAATGATCCCCAATGTGGGGATAGCAACAAAGTTTTTTATCGAACTCCTTCAACGACTGAAAACGAAGCGAAAACGCTGTTCACTGCGTTTAAGCAGCAAATTTCAAACGGCAGAAAGATAGGGGTTTTTTACAAAGCAGAAGAGCGGTTTAGTGAAGATCTGCGGTTTCAACTCAAGAACTTATCAGACGCTAAAGGTATCGAGTTCAGAGAAAAGAATCTGCTCGATCGCAACTTCAATCCGGAGCAAGCGCTGAGAGAAATGGGAGATGTCGATGCACTGGCAATCTTTCCTGATGGACAGACAGAGGATTCGACTGCCTTCGATCGAGCCGTAGAGGTGTTGAAGCTCAACCAAGGACAGAAGCTTGTTCTAGCTGCAAATACGTTTTACAACGGTTCTATTCTCAGCATTCTCAATGACTTGCAGCGGAGGAACCAAGCGATCGATCTAGATAAACGAATGGTAATTGCAGCGGATTGGTTTTCTGAATTGCAGGATGCCAAAGCCTTTCGCAATGATGCCAATCGATATTGGGCAGGGGATTTTAATCATAAAGCAGCACTTGCTTATGAAGCCGTCCAAGCGCTAACGGCTGTGTTCCAATCTCCAAATTTCAATCCAAACGAAATGCGTCAAAAGTTAAAATCCTTAGATATTGAGAGTGATATTCGTCAAAATCGAAGGATTAGTTTTGAAGCGAATACGGGCGATCGGAAAAATCCCCAAAGCTTGCCACTGACAACGAGCCGAAAAGGGGATCAACTGGTATTTAGTCAGCTCCAGTAGAACGATCGCAATGAAAAATCCCCTTTGCAAGACCAAATCCTACAAAGGGGACATCATGAAATCACGATCGATTAACGCGCAATTTTCACTGGAGTCCGGTTTGCCCGCACATCAAACTCAGCTTTCTCAATCAGCGATCGACCCGTCATTTCTTCGGGGATCGGCAGCTTCAAAATATCGAGAATCGTCGGTGCAATGTCCGCCAGTCGTCCATCGTCTCGCAGCGTCACTTCAGTTCCGTGTCCCGGAATCTTCAAGCCTTCGCCTTCTACTAAGATGAACGGAACCGGATTCGTGGTGTGAGCCGTCCAAGGATTGTGGTTTTCATCCCACATTTGTTCAGCATTGCCATGATCCGCTGTGATTAATGCGGTTCCGCCTGCGCGGTTGACTGCATTAAGCAATCGACCCAAACATCGATCGACGGTTTCAAGCGCCGTAATCGTGGCTTCCATTTGTCCCGTATGTCCGACCATATCGGGATTTGCATAGTTGAGAATGATCATCGAATAGATATGTTTCCCGATTGCAGTGATCGCGCCTTCGGTGACTTTTTCCGCTGACATGGCAGGCTCTTTGTCGTAGGTCAGCACCATCGGACTTGGAATCATTTCCCGATCTTCTCCGGGAAAAGGCTGTTCTAAACCGCCGTTGAAAAAGTACGTCACATGAGCGTATTTCTCAGTTTCAGCAGTCCGAAGCTGGCGCAATCCATGACGAGAAACGACCTCGCCCAGAATGTTGTTGAAGTTCTGCGGCTCAAATGCCACTTTTACCCGGAGTGAAGGATCGTACTGGGTAAAGGTGACGAACGAAAGCGGTGTGATTTGCGATCGCTCAAATCCGCTAAATTTGGGGTCAACAAACGCCTGAGTGAGTTGCCGCGCACGATCCGGGCGGAAATTATAGAAAATCACGCCGTCTCCGGGTTCGACTGCTCCCGGTGCAATCCGGACGGGATCGACAAACTCATCGGTGATCCCGGCATCGTAAGAGGTTTTTAGAACCTCGATCGCGCTTTGTCCACTGCCTTCTCCGGTCTCGGTCATCACCTTGTAAGCTTTCTCGACGCGATCCCAACGGTGATCGCGATCCATTGCATAGTAGCGACCGCTAACCGTCACAATTCGACCAATCCCAAGTCGATCGATATCGATCTGTAGCTTCTGAATTTCTGCCAAACCTGCTTTCGGTGTGGTGTCGCGCCCATCGGTGACAACATGGATGCAAACCTGTTCAATGCCTTGTGATTTTGCCAGTTCTAGCAAACCGACCAAGTGCGAAATGTGCGAATGAACGCCACCTTCTGAACATAAACCGACTAAATGCAGCTTTGTTCCGCTCGATCGCACGTCTTGGCAAATCTCGACTAACTTTGGATTTTGCAGCAGGCTTTTATCTTCGACTGCATCAGAAATTCTCACCAATTCTTGAGGGACGACGCGCCCTGCACCAATATTGAGATGTCCGACTTCCGAGTTACCCATTTGACCATCTGGCAATCCGACATCTTTTCCAGATGTGCGAATGAGCGTATGAGGATACGCTGCCCACAAACTATTCACCACAGGCGTGTTAGCTTGTGCGATCGCGTTTCCGTCGCGACTATCGCGGTAGCCCCAGCCATCCAGAATAATAAGCACGACAGGAGAAACAGGCGGTTGCCCCATATTGTTCTGCCCTTTCACTGAAATATTCTCCGCAAATCATACCACTGCTATCGTGAGCATTCACTTTTCCTTGCATATGAAATCCTTAACGGATTGTTTGATTAATGATTTTTTAAGAATCTCATCAGTTCAACAAATCACAGCAGGAAATTCCTCCCAACAATAAATGGTTTGCCATCAGTCAAAATGCTCGTGGCAAACCATCGATCGTGAGTTCTTATGTCTCGAATAGTAGCGGGTTTAAACAGAAATTACGCGCTTTTTTGCGCTTTCTTTTCCTTTTCTTTGGTTTTTTGTTTGTTGCGTTTTTCAGCCGCTTTTTCAGCTTTCTCGGCTTCGATCTCTGACAGCTTTGCTTTTTCTTTCTCCTCGGCGGTTTTGTCTAGATAATATTGGTAATCTCCCCGGTACAAACGGAGTTCACCATCTCGAATCTCGACAATTTTGTTGGCGGTTTGAGAAATAAAATAGCGATCGTGTGACACAATTACGACGCTGCCATCGTAATTTTGAATCGCTTCTTCCAGCATTTCTTTCGCGGGAATATCTAAATGGTTGGTCGGCTCATCGAGAATCAGCAAATTTGCAGGCTGAAGGAGCATTTTTGCGAGTGCCAGTCGCGCTTTCTCGCCTCCACTGAGCGATTCCACTTTCTTAAAAACGGTATCACCGCTAAACAGAAATCGCCCTAAATGTGTCCGAACTTCTTCGTTTTTCCAGTCGGGGACCTCATCGTGAATTGTATCTGCGACCGTTTTATTTAGATCTAGCGCTTCTGCTTGATTCTGCTCGAAGTAGCTCGGAATGACGTTGTGATCCCCTAACTTAATCGTCCCTTCGACGGGTTGTTCGCTTCCGGTGATTAGGTGGAGTAGGGTCGATTTTCCGGCTCCGTTGGGCCCTAAAATCGCAATGTGATCCCCACGCTCAATCAACAATTCTGCGCCCAAGAATAGAATCTTGTCGCCGTACATATGCGCGAGGTCTTCAATGATCACAACTTCACGACCGCTTCGAGGAGCAGGCGGAAAACGAAAATGTAGCGTTCTGACATCGGAATCTGGAGCTTCAATTCGATCGATTTTGTCTAACTGTTTCTCGCGGCTTTTCGCCTGAGTGCTTCGGGTTGCACTCGCTCGGAAGCGATCGACAAATGCCTGCTGCTTTTCCAATTCCTTCTGCTGCCGCTCGAAGGCGCTGAGTTGAGCATCTCGCTGTTCTTGTTTCTGCTGCAAGTATGCGGAGTAGTTGCCCAGATATGTGGACGATACGCCGCGCTCGGTTTCCACAATTTGGGTACAAAGTCGATCGAGAAATTCGCGATCGTGCGACACAATGACCATCGGGGTCGATAGTTCTTTGAGGTAATTTTCTAACCATTCGATCGTTTCTAAATCCAAATGGTTCGTCGGCTCGTCGAGCAGGAGGAGATCCGGGGATTGAAGTAGGATTTTTCCTAAACTCATTCGCATTTGCCAGCCGCCACTGAACGCGCTGACTAAGCGATCTCCATCATCCGAATCAAATCCCATTTCTGGCAGAATCTTTTCGATCCGCGTTTCTAATCCATAGCCATCCATCGCCTCGTATCGTCGCTGCAATTTATCCATCTTGTTCAGCAACTTATCCAATTCATCCGGTGTCGCCGTTTCCATTGCCAGATGAATTTGAGACAGCGCTTCATGTACTTCGTTGGCTTCTTTGAACGCACGCCAGAATTCTTCTCGGACGGTGCGAGTCGGATCGACCTCGAATTCTTGAGTGAGATAGGCGATGTGCAAACTGCTAGGGCGGATGACTTCACCATCGGTCGGCTCGATCTCGCCCGCGATGATTTTTAGCTGAGTCGATTTGCCTGCACCGTTTACGCCGACCAAGCCGATTCGATCGCCAGGTTTGACTTCCCAGTTCACATCTTTGAGAACTTCGCCAGTCGAATAAATTTTGCTGACGTGCTCAAGTCGCAACATATAAAAACTCCAAGGGTTAGGGTGCAGGCAAGTTTTAAAATCTTAACAAAACCTAACGCTTTCGGATTTTTAAGTTACAAACTCATTTGGCAAATTAAACGAGTCGTCCGCATTTGGCGGAAAATCGACCACTTGTACGATCGCATCTGCATTCAGTTCGCCGTAGATGTGGGGAAAGTCTCCGACTCCTTCCACTGTTTCGTATTTGATCTCTGCATGAACGCGATCAGGATCGATCACGAGCAAAACGAGTGAAGTATTTCCTCGATAAAACTGATTCGCAACCCAAACGACCTGATCGCGCGTTGAGCAATGGATAAATCCTTCGGTATCGAGTGAATCCGCCCGATAAACTCCAGATTGAGGAACGCGATCGCGCTCTGTAATGTGCAACAGCATCAATGCAACAATCCCAAGTTGAGTTGAGAAAAGGCGTGGAAGAACGGGTTCGGGGTTTCTTTGGGTTTCGGTGCGCCAATGCCTGCAAACAGTGTCAGGAGTAACGTAATGACGATCGCCTGTAGGAGTTTTTCTAACATCTCAAACCTCACTCAATTCTCAGAGAAGCGACAAAGCATCTACCCTTTGCAAGATTCTACTCAAGAATGATGCAAATGCGGGTATCTTCTAGAGTCTTATAAATTTGCGGCTTATCTGGTGATCCGGCTCACTTAAGCGTTGCAGGAAGATGACCCGATCGCATGAAGGGAAATGACCGGAATCGGTGAGGCGGCACTTGAAACCGTTCCGCTGTAATTCTATGGTGCTGGATTGCAGCGGATTTCTAACATAAAGCCATCGGGATCATAAAAGTAAATTCCGCGTCCCGTTGGACGAGATACAGGGCCGTGATCGATCAACACTTCGTAGTGATGCAGCACTTCAACGGCTCGATCGAACATTTCCGGTGCAATATCAAACGCAAAATGATTCATCCGCGTAAAGCCTTTCTTGGGATCGGGATCAGGCGGCATCAAGTCAGGCTCCCAAAACAGATCGATGATGGTTCCATCTGGTGTTCTGAAGTTCGCGACTTTTCCGGCTGCGACTTCATTTTTCAAAGTTTCAGGCACTTCTGATCCAGTTAGCTCCTGCAAGCCTAGAACTGTGCCGTAGAAATGGCGTGCTGTCTGCATGTCTTTAACATTGAGTGCGAGGTGATGCACTTGGCGCAGACAACCGGAAAGCGAAACGGTTGGAGAAGTAGAGATCATTGTTAGTTGGGTTGAATGAGTGAACTGATGACTTTTAAACCTTGCAAAATTTGTTTTCGTTCTTGAGCGTTTTCGAGCAGTCGATAAGTCGGCGATCGCGTATATTGCGTCGTTGTGCGATCGAGACTTAAGAATAAGACTTCTCTCCCGTTTGTCACCATGCCATACAGGATTGATTGCGGGGTCGGTGCGCTGAGGAGATAAGTTAACGCTTGAGGAATGCCAACGGTGACATCTAACCGCGCAGGTTTCGACTCGATCGCCAAAACCCACAGAGCGTCCTGGATGACCAAAATATCAATCTTTCCTTGAATTGATAAATCCGGGTCATCCGCGACCTCGATCGTAGTTCCGACTTCTATTTTGACGAGAAAAGGCGGTTGGTAAAATCCAGCTAAATCAAGCAATGGCGAAACGACGACCAGCTTTACGACTTCTTCGAGCGGCGGTTCTTCTTGGCTGAGATAGTCATAGTTGCGCTGGATGCGATCGAGTGCCTGAAGATCTGAATCTGATAAAACGGGAGACTGAACGAGCCAATCAGTAAAAAAACGATCGCTCGAATTCAACTGCACGCCAAATCGATGTCGCAGATTTGTTAGGGTCAGACTTCTCGCATTTACTGGCATAGGTAGTTCGTGGTCGTGTTAACAGTTTTAGCGCGTCTCGATGATTGTTTTCAATCCAGTTACAAGTCGTTGGATTCCTTCGATCGCAGTTTCTTTCTCTAACGCTCCATATCCCACGCGCAAGTAACAGCCGTTTTCTAATCCAAATGTAAATCCCGGCAGTACAGCGACTCGATGCTCTTGAATCAATCGTTTCACGAGTTCCATTGCATCCAAATCGGTGTGAACTTTGAGCAAGAAATAGAATGCGCCATCGGCTTGTGGAACAGTGCAAAGATGGCGAATAGATTTAAATTCGGATAAGACGATTTCTCGGACTTGTGCGATCGCGCTTAATTTCTCTTCGCAATACGATCGCCCTGCCTGCAATGCTCCCAATGCTGCAAACTGAGAAATGACTGATGCACAAATCACATTGGTATCCTGAATTTTCTGCACCGATTCAAGTAAAAAAGCAGGAATAATCACATATCCGATTCGCCAACTTGCAAAGCCATATGCTTTAGAAAGACTAAAAATTGAAATAGTATTGTTAGCACTATAGTCAATACTGGCGGCAGAGAAATGATCAACGCTATAGGTGAAGTATTCGTAAGCTTCATCGGTAATGTGATAACAATTAGAATCGCGACACATTTGATTTACTTCTCGCAATGCTGATTCTGAATATACTGCCCCTGTTGGATTGTTTGGAGAAATTGTAACGATCGCGCGAGTTCGTTCTGTGATTGCGGCTCGAATTAAATCTGGCTGAAGCTGGTAATTCTCATTGGTTGGAACGAGAATTGCTCGACAACTGGCAATCTTGATCGCCATTTCGTGATTAAAGTAAAACGGCGTTTGCAGAATGATTTCATCACCCGGATCAGTAATCGCTAAAACAACATTCAGGAAAGCCATATTGCTGCCTGCGGTGACAACAATTTCGCGATCGCTTAAATCAATTTTATTTTCGGTGATTAACTTATTTGCGATCGCAGCTTTCAGTTCTGGAATTCCTTCGACTGCTTGATATTTATGATTTGCAGGATTACTGAGAAATGCGGTGATTTGATCGATCGCGCTTTGAGGCGGCGGATAGTTCACTACGCCTTGACCGAGTGAGATAGTTCCTGGATGTTGTCGAATCAGTTCACCTACGATCGGAATAATCGGGGACTGTACCGCTTGCATCCGGGCAGGGAGGCGATTGAAATTCATGATGATTGGCGACGCTAAGGAACTATCATGTTACCGAACATCAATTCCACAGTGAGCTATGGCGCAAGAACAAAAAGATCAGCAACATCCTTTGTGGAAGACCGATCGAGAAATTGTCGATGGTCTACTTACAGGCGAAGCCACCGATCTCAATCTCGCTGAGCTTGCCCGTCTTCGCATTCGCTACAATGGCTTCCCCGGTGCGCGAGACATCCAAGCTGATTTAGACAAAATTCTAAAGCAATGGAGCTTAACCGAGGACGCTCTATTTGAAAGAACTCGAAGCATTCACATGGAATCTCAACCCTACAAAGGACGCGGCGCAAAGCGAGACGACTGGAGCTAAACAAAGACTCGCCAAGTTTCGTTCTCGATCAAGATGTAAATTCCTAAACCGATCAGAACGATCGGAACCAAGATTTGATTGTATTGCTCTAACCCAGGCGCAATAGCTGGATGATTTGCTAACCAATTCGCGATCGCGCACCACACCGCAATCAAGCTAAAAAACACAGCCAAAACAATCAACAATCGCTGCATTTCTAAGCTGGCAAACAAGGGAATATAAGTTGCGATATTGTCTCCACCGTTTGCGAAAGTGACGATCGCAACACTCAAAATTTTGGGATGAAAAAATCTCATTAGTAACTTGATGACCGCATTATTTGGCAAATTTGCACCTTGGATTTCGTCTTCTTCTTCGCGGTTTAGGAAAGCCCGAATTCCTAGAACGATCGGCAAAAATCCTAACAAGCCGATCCAAGCCTGCGGAATAAATAAGCCGCCCAAAAATCCTAATAAACTACAGGCAACGATCCCTGCAAATCCCAAATATTGTCCCCAATAAATTTGAGACTTTTTGAAAGAGGCATTGACCTGAGAAAAAAACAGCATCAGGACAAACAGATCATCGATATTCGTTGCGGCAAATGCGATCGCACCTGTCAAAACCGTCGAAAAAAACCAGAGCATCAAAAATTCCTAAATCTGACGACTCAGGGTAACATGGCGGCTCAATCGATATCGAGAATTGGACAATGGCTGCTTGGGCAGAAGACGCGATCGGCGGTGCAAACTTATCGATTCACGAAATTAGCGGCTAAAGCTGTACAGTCTAGATTTAGCAGAAATCACAATGATGCATGGTTTCATTCCTAGCGATCGCTATTTTCCGTATCTCAGTTGGACAGATATCGAAGCAATGCCCAACAAAGAAAATGTTGTGATCGTGCAGCCGATTGGCGCGATCGAACAACATGGCGCACATTTACCGTTAGCGGTCGATTCTGCAATCAGCGTCGCGGTTTTGGGCAAAGCATTAGCTCAACTCGATCCAACCATTCCCGCCTATTCCTTGCCGCCGTTGTACTACGGCAAATCGAATGAACACTGGCACTTTCCCGGCACCATCACACTCAGCACTCAAACATTGTTAGCTGTGTTGATGGAGGTTGCTGAAAGTATCTATCGAGCGGGATTTCGGAAATTAGTGTTTATCAACTCCCACGGCGGACAGCCTCAGGTTCTCGAAATTGCTGCCCGTGATTTGCACCAACAATACGAAGACTTTGCGCTGTTTCCTTTGTTCACCTGGAAAGTTCCGACGATCGACGCGATCGCGCGTGAACTTTTCACCCCGAAAGAATTAGAACTAGGGATTCATGCGGGCGATGTTGAGACAAGTTTGCTACTTTCGATCTTGCCAGATCACGTAAAGATGGAGCGGGCGAAAGCTGAATACCCACTAGGTGAACCTCGATCGAGCGTTTTGAGTATGGAAGGAGCGTTGCCGTTTGCGTGGATGACTCGTGATCTAAGTAGCAGCGGAGTCTTAGGCGATCCCACGACTGCTACGAAGGAAAAAGGCGATCGCATTCTTGCCGCATTAGTTGCCGGATGGGTACAAGTTCTGGAAGATGTTTATCAATTTTCGTTACCAACTGCGTGGAAGTGTAAATAAGTTGCAGAATTTGTCGCAATTTTTACTTAATTTTTCCGTCCGTCAGTAGAATTGGAGGCAAGCCGCGCACCTTTGGGAGGTTTGTATGGCAAATGCGATCGTTAGACCTGTTCTTCAATCGATGCAGCAACTTGATGAGGCAGTCAGAAGCTATATTGCAACTGATTGGCAAGGCGAGGAACTGCTTCAGCGTTGGCAAGCAATTCGAGACGCTTCACTCGAACAATTGTCCGCTGAGTCTGATCCGCTAAAAGTCCCAGGAGAAGATAGTTATTAATGAATTAGAGCGATCTCTACAGCAGCGATCGCTCTAATATTATGCAGAAATGTAAAGATTCGCAGATGAATCCGTTCAATTGATTGATTCACCAGAAATACTCTTGAGGTGTACTCTATCCGGACTCTATGCACCTCGATATTGTTGTTCAAGTCTTAATTCAAATTCTTCTAGTCATCGGATTATCGCGACTCGTGGGAGTGGGATTTCGACGACTGAATCAACCGCTGGTGATCGGTGAAATTGTCGCGGGAATTATGTTGGGGCCGTCTTTGTTTGGCATGATTGCGCCGAGCGTGGCTGCGTGGCTTTTTCCACCTGAAACGATCCCATTTCTGGGCGTTTTGTCTCAGATCGGGCTAATCTTTTTCATGTTTCTAATCGGGTTGGAACTCGATCCGAAATACCTCAAAAATGGATTAAACGTCGCGATTCTCGTTTCGCACGTCAGCATATTAGTTCCGTTTTCACTCGGAACGTTGGCTTCCCTACTGTTATATCCATTAGTTTCATATGAGGGCGTGTCGTTCACAGCGTTTGCGTTGTTCTTAGGCGCAGCGATGTCAATTACGGCGTTTCCAGTATTAGCGAGAATTATCACAGAAAATAATTTACAGAATAGTCGATTGGGTGCGTTAGCGTTGACTTGTGCTGCTGTCGATGATGTGACGGCGTGGTGTTTGTTAGCGTTAGCGATCGCAGTCACTCGTTACAACAATATGATTGCTGCGGTTCCAACGATTTTAGAAGCGATCGCATATATCGCTTTTATGCTGACTGCCGGACGACTGTTATTGAAACAGTTTGCCGCACTTTACGATCGCACAGGCAAACTCAATCAAACTGTTCTCGCAATCATTTATATGGTTGTGGTGGTGTCTGCATTAATTACCGAACTGATTGGAATTCATTTAATTTTTGGGGCGTTTCTGGTCGGCGTTGTGATGCCAAAACATCCAGGATTAACGCGCGAACTGGCTCAGAAGACTGAAGATTTTGTGCTGACATTTTTGCTGCCTGTGTTTTTTGCTTACAGCGGATTACGGACTCAGATTGGATTGCTGAATCGTCCGGTGCTGTGGGGGCTTTGCGCGATCGTGGTTGCGGTTGCGATCGTCGGGAAATATGTCGGAACTTATGTCGCTGCAAGAGTTTCAGGCGTTGAAAAACGGGAAGCTTCGGCATTAGGTTGGTTGATGAATACTCGCGGCTTAACGGAACTAATCGTTCTAAACATTGGTTTGAGCTTAAATGTGATCTCACCCTTGTTGTTTACAATGTTGGTGATTATGGCGTTAGTGACAACGTTCATGACATCACCGTTATTAGAGCTAATTTATCCAAAACAGCAAATTCGGCAAGATACAGTTTATCAATCTGAACAGGATAAATCTGCTGGTTATCGTGTGTTAGTTCCGATCGCAAATCCTACTACTCAGCGCGGACTGATTGAACTCGCAATGGCGATCGCAATTGGCAATCCTTCAAAGCATCCACCCGCGATCGTGACTCCACTGAGCCTGATTCACCTCGACGAAGACTACGTTTACGAGAGTCTTCCAATCGAAGCCGATCGACAAATTGCCCACACCAACGAGCGGCTTCAAGAACTGATCCAAACGTTAGAGCCTGCGGATTATCGTCATTTGGTGCGTCCGATCGTGCAAGTCGATCGCGATGTCGCCCGCGCCACGACCCAAATTGCCATCCGAGATCGAGCTGATTTAATTCTCGTTGGCTGGCATCGTCCCGCCTTTCACAGCAATCGATTGGGCGGACGAGTCGGGCAAATTCTGACAACGGCTTCGACTGATGTGGCAGTGTTTATCGATCGACAATCCACAAAACTCGAAAACCTGCTGCTTCCCTACGTCTCGAATATTCACACCGATTTGGGGTTAGAACTGGCGCTGAGGCTTTTGATTAATCGAGAACACACTCACCTCAAAATTCTGAGAGTGATTTCATCCGAACAACCCCTGATCGAACTTAGCTTTGAGTTTAACGCGATGATGGATCGACTTCCCGATCACATTCGTCGCCGGATTGAGTTGCCGATCGTAGAAGCGAGTTCTCCGATTCGAGCCGTGATGGAAGCATCAGAGCAAGCGGACTTAACGATCGCGGGAGCCAGTCGAGAATGGGGAATCGAACGGCAAACACTCGGACGATACACCGATGAACTGGCAGCGGAATGTCGATCGTCATTATTGATTACACGGCGATACAGTGAAGTTGCATCGCATCTCACATCGATGTTGGAGGTTATTGATGAAAAGCCTGTTTAGTGCAAAATGGCTGATGTTCTACGGATCAACGATCGCATTTGTGATTGCGCTTTTTAGTATTGCTACGAACTATGGAGAAGCAAACCTAAAAGCACAACCGAAAATCTCAGGACGATACAAAATTACTGCAAAAGATCTACCGGGATGCTTGAAATCGAAAACGCTGATTTTATCGATCGAGCAATCTGGGATTTATCTCAATGGATCGCTCTTAGAATCAACACATTCAACGCAAGAACAAACTGCTTTGAGAAAGAAACCTTCTCTAACTGGAACCTTCAGACAGCAAAACTTAGAACTATCAGGAAATGCAGCGCAAATTCAGGGCTGTGAGAGTGACACGATCGCGATTCAAAGTGCGATCGTCCAAAACACCTTAAACGGCGAACTTAGCTTAAATAACACAGCCGTTAATTTCGTAGCACAGCCCGAAGAAATATAAAAATAGATGTGTTAAGCGATCGCATAACCCGTATGGGGTTGCACATCAGCAGGATGAAAGCCTAGCACGATATCATGCTTCGGAACGCCTGCCCCTACTAATTCATGAGTTACACCATCTTCGGTTTCATCTCGCTGCACCCAAATTTTGCCATCAATAATGTCAAGATGAACCAGAAAGCCATGAACCCGCGCTTTTCGATCCCATCCCAGAGTCATTAATAGATAACTATCACGGCTTTCATCAAAAATCGGTTTACAAATCAGATCGCCATGCGAGTAAGGAATTTCGGTATATGGAATCAGAACGGTCTGAATAATTTGGCGATAGAGATCAAGGGCTGGCATGATTTGTGCTAATTCCTATTTCAAAAACTCAACGAGTTGGTTTAATTTCTCCCACGCTGCACCAGATGCCAGAATTTCTCTAGCTCGATCGATACCGCTTTGATAAGAATCCACCGCCTGTCCAACCCACAGCGCTAATGCTGCATTTAGCGTCACGGCATCCCGTTGTGCCTGCGTCCCTTTGCCTTGTAGAACCGATCTCAGAATTTCCGTATTCACGTTGATATCACCGCCGCGTAACGAGTCGATCGACGCTTTCTGCAATCCCAATGCTTGAGGATCGATCGTGGTGAGTTCAACGTTTTGATTGTTCAATACCGCCAAATCGGTTAAATCGCCTAATCCCGCTTCATCGAGTCGCTCCCTGCCGTGAAGCACGATCGCAGATTCTTTCCCTAACAGCTTCAAGGCCTCCGCCATTGGTTCGATCAACGCAGTGCTAAACACACCAATCACTTGTCCAGTCGGCTGCAACGGATTCACTAACGGGCCTAATAAATTAAACACCGTCCGCACTTTCAGCATTCTCCGCATCGGCGCAACGACCTTCAGCGCCGGATGCCAGCCTGGAGCAAACAAAAACGTAATTCCCACTTCACCGATCGCGGCTTGAATCCGCTCCGCTGACGCGCCCAAATTCACCCCCAACGCTTCGAGAACATCCGCCGATCCGACCTGACTCGATGCCGATCGATTTCCATGCTTCGCCACCCGCAGCCCTGCCGCTGAAGCTACAAATGCCACCGCAGTCGAAATATTAAACGTCGAAGCTCCATCGCCCCCGGTTCCACAAGTATCAATCAGCGGAAACGCTGGACGCTCTACCGATTGCGCTTGGGACTGCAACACTTTTGCCATTCCTGCCAGTTCCGCTGCTGAAATGCCTTTCGTCTGCAACGCCATCAAAATCGCACCAGACAGCACCGGAGGAATTTCATCATTCAGCCAGCCTTGCATCAGCGTTGAGGCTTGTTCGATCGATAAAGAATCGCGATCGAGAAGTTGCTGGAGTAACTCAGACCATTGCGCGGTTTCTAAAGTCAGAGGAGTCATAGGGTAGGGGCAAAAAAGAACTTGTAAAAAATGATCTCATGCAATGGATTTCTTGCGGATTTTTCGTTCAAATTGTAGAAATTACATAAAGGGAATCACTGAAGTGGCAAGTTTCAAGCCGTATTTGATACCGTAGAAGTGCGGAATTGATTTGGGCAGGCAGCGATCGTCCGCTGCTGTGATTACTTTTTGATCAGGTCATCTCCATCGCATCTGTTAAAACGCGAAGGGCTTTCTTTTGTGCAAACCACTCCTCAATTCAATCACTCGCTAAAACTGATTATGCAGCCAAGCGATCGAGAAACCTATTTGGTGTTGTACCAGCTAGGCTTTCAGAAAATCGCGATCGTGCCGCAACTGCTCTACCGCACGGTGAGCGAATTTGAATTGTCAAGTTTGTTCGTTGCCCTGTGTCAGCAAGTCTCTAGCCGGGGACAAGCGCTGTCTCGATATGCCGTGACGCGATCGCCGCTCGATGCCGAACATTTACTGATTGAGTTTCTCAATGCCCAACCGCTGAGTCAGATGACGATGTTGGTCAAACACGCCTGGTTTTTTCAAGTTCTGGCACATCAGCAACTCTTTTTTAACTATCAGCCGATTTTTGATCTGCATTCGGGTGAAGTCGTAGCGCATGAATGTCTCGCCCGCGCTGAGGACGAACAAGGACAGCTTTTTAATGGTCAGCAACTCATTGATGCTGCGCTGACAATGAACCTGACGCGCGAGTTTGACACCTTAGCTCGATCGACGTGCTTTAGCGCCTTGGCACAGTGGAATCAATCCGATCGCCCGACCTTTTTTATCAACGTTTTGCCCAATGCGATCGCACATCATCCCGAATCGCTAGAATACAACTTCCAGCAAGTTCTCGATCTCGGCTTACATCCCGAACAAATCGTGTTTGAACTCACCGAAGTTGAAGCCTTGACTCATCACCCAAACTTACTGAAAGTGATTGAGCAAATTCGGGCAGGTGGCTTTGGGTTAGCGCTGGATGATTTGGGAAGCAATGTTGCGATCGATCATTACTGTACAGAGTTGCGCCCGGATGTGATTAAGCTCGATCGACGCTTGATTCACGGATGCAGTCGCTACGATATGAAGCAAGTCATGGTGAAAAGCCTGGTTCAAGTGGCGCAAGAGCTTGAAATCACCGTACTGGCGGAAGGACTGGAAGCGTTGGAAGACATCGAATTTTGTCGATCGATTGGCGTGGATTTGGGACAGGGCTTTGGATTGGGAATGCCTGATCGAACCCCGATCGGGGCGATATTGGAGGAATCGGCGCTGTGTGCGAGTCCGGTTTAATGCGATCGTTTATTTCCAAATTTGCGATGAGCCTCGATACCGCATCTTGCGACGAACGACCAAACTTCGCATCACTTGCGGAATATCGTCGCGATGCCCCATCACGATCACCGCATCACCTTCATTTAAAACTGTTAACTGCTCCGGATGTGTCACCGCAGTCCCATCTTCTCGTCGCAGTGCCACAATGATCATCGTGCCTTTTCCGCGCACTTCAATATCTCCGATCGTTGCTCCGACCAAACCCGATTTTGGCGTAATCGCAAGCTCATCTATCTGAATCTCCATTTGTCCTAACAGTTCATTCAGCGTATTGCGATCGTCGCCTCGGCTAAAGAAATCGATCGTGGCTGGATGCGTAATCATATGCGCCATTCGCAGCGCACTAATTGAGGCAGGTAAAACGACTTGATTGGCTCCTGCAAGCCGGAGTTTTTTCTCAGTTGAAGGCAGTTCACCGCGCGATAAAATCATCAGCTTCGGATTGAGTTCGCGAGCGGTCAAGGTGATAAACACATTCGCGGCATCATCTGGAAGCACTGTTGCTAAAGCTCTTGCCGTATCAATCCCTGCTCGATGCAAAACTGTATCATCGGTCGCATTGCCCGTGTAGACTAAATAGCCTTGTGATTCGGCTTGCTCAATGCGATCGGCGTTATTATCAATCACAACAAACGGCACTTGCATATCAGCTAGTTTCCTCGCCAAAATTTGTCCCATGCGCCCGAAGCCGCAGATAATCACATGATCGTTGAGTGCTTTGATCGTTTGAGACATACGTTTTCTTTGCAGAACTTGCTTGATTTCACCTTCTGTCACCATCTGCACAAACCCGCCGACCGCATAGACCGTAGACGACGTGCCGCTAATGATCACCAACATCGTAAAAATTTTCAGCTCAGGCGTATTGAGCGGCTGCACTTCCCCAAAGCCAACCCCAAACACAGTGATCACTACCATGTAAAAGGCATCGAGCGGCGACCATCCCGCAATCATGTAGCCTGCGGTTGCAAGTAGAACGGTAATGACGAAAAAGACGACTCCGATCAGAATTCGTCTAAATGAACCTTGCATAGTGCGATCGTAGCTCTCGGTGACGAAGTGCCTTTATCATCGCAGATTTACCGAGGTTCGGTTTGTTCGCTGTACAACGGTCGAGTTTTGCGCCCGTTTGTTAAATCCGGTGAATCTGGCTGAGTCTCGATCGAGAATTCCTGAATAATTGATCTTAGACCTTTGAAAAGAGCGATCAAACATTCATGGCGAAAACTGTTGCGGAGGCGATGAGCCACGATCCGATCACGGTTCATCCTGAAACTCCCATTAACGATGTGATTAAAATCATCGCTGAACAGCATATCAGCGGATTACCTGTGCTAGATGCCGATCGTCGTCTTGTTGGCATTATTTCTGAAACGGATTTGATGTGGCGCGAAACCGATGTCACTCCGCCTGCTTACATCATGCTGCTCGACAGTGTGATTTATCTGGAAAATCCAGGGCGATACGAAAAAGAACTGCACAAAGCGCTGGGGCAAACGGTTGGAGAAGTGATGAGTTCGGCTCCGGTGACGACCACGCCGGACGCGTCGCTTTCAAAAGCTGCCAAACTGATGCACGATCACAAAATTCATCGGTTGCCTGTCTTGGATTCGTCCGGGCAAGTCGTAGGGATGCTCACTCGTGGCGACATTGTTCGCCTGATGGCAGCAGAACAAGCTTGATTTTTATAGATGAGATTTGCAATGAATACACCGGATTCGATTCGAGCCTTATTACATTCTGAAAATTTTGGCGATCGCTTACGCGGCATTAATCAATTGAGAGAGATTGATCCTGCGATCGCGTTTGAACTCATTCAAATTCCAGTGATTGATCCAAATGTGAGAGTACGCTATGCCGCTGTGAGCCAACTGGCTTCGCTCGGTAGCCAAAATCGAGAGAGTGCCCTGACGATGCTGAATGTTGCGCTGGCGGATATTGAACCCGATGTGCAAGCAGCGGCAGCGGACTCGATCGGAGCGCTCAAACTCACCGAGGCATATGAACAACTCGAAGCCCTCTACCGCAGAACCCCGGAATGGCTAGTGGGCTTCAGTGTGATTGCGGCATTGGGGGAATTGGGCGATCCGCGATCGTTCGATCTGCTCAAAGAAGCTTTAACTTCCGACAGTGAATTAGTGCAAACGGCAGCGATCGGATCACTCGGAGAATTGGGCGATGTGCGTGCAGTGGAATTACTCGCTCCGTATGCGGCAAACCCGGATTGGCAGATTCGATATCGCGTCGTACAGGCACTCGCGCGGTTAAATACCCCAGAAGCACGATCGATGATTGAAACCCTAACCCAAGACGAAACCGAGCAAGTTGCAGAACAAGCGCGACAGGTTCTTGCTGCGTGATATTCCGGCTTCGCGATCGCGCTCGGTGAAAAATTAGTTAAATTCCCTAGGATGTGCCCGTATCTCTCAGCGGGAGATGCGGGCATCTTTGCAGTGTAAGTATCAAATAAAACACCGTTTGCCAGTAACACGCGATTCTCTGTCCTGACAATATCCTTACAAAAAACTCGCGATTTCGGTACGACGATTGAAGTTTGAGTAAATAAGTGGCTACGGATAAAGCGATCATGCAGTATCCGTAATAATGTGTATATATCGAAGACAGGAACCGCAAGCGCCCCCAGAAACACTGAGTTCCGACGTTCTAAATCCTAAATTTTACGCACCGACAAGCCTTGTTGTTTTCAGTGCAGTCCTACCAAAGAAACTTTCCCTCAGATTGGAAATCCATTCAACTCCTATGAACAAAAGCACTTCTCTTTCTATTCTCATTGGTTTGGTTGCAGGTAGCGCGATCGCAACATTCCAGACCGCCGCAAACGCCGCTTCTTTCACCGCTCAGGATGCCAAGGACGCGGGTTGCATCGGTCTGACATCCTGTACAGTCAACGGCTTTACCTTAAACGCGACTGATAATGGCACTCCGGCTCAAACCCGCAACATTACGGAAAAAACAGTCGGTGGCGTTCTCGGTTTGGGTGTGAGAAACGGAACAAATTCTGACCCATCGAGTGGCGAGATCGATTTCAACGAAATTTTGAGTGTCGGATTTGGCAAAGCGCTGACCTTAAAATCGCTTGATCTCAGTTTCCTTTATCAGCCGGGTGTCTACAATGATGCGGTATTCGAGGTTGCACTGGTGAAAGCCACGGGTGGCACGCAAACGGGTAAACTGCGTGTGACTGGCAATACTTCTGCGGTTTGGGAATCAGCAGAAGGAACCGTCGTCAACCTTTCGCCTTCGGTTAAGGGCAAGGGTGGCTCTTACAGACTTCTGAATCCGTTCGGAGATGACAAGATTCTGGGCTTCAGCCTCACTGCATTACAGGCGAAAGATGCGAAAGGCAAAACTCCGGCAGGCGGCGCGAACTCTGATTATGCGTTGTCAGCGGTACAAGTGCCCGAACCGACTACCGTTGCAGGTTTAGGAGTTGTCGGTCTTCTAGCTTTTGCGCGTCGTCGTCAAGTGCTGAAAGCAGACTAAAGAGATTTTAGAGTTGCAGTTTTGATTCAAGATTGCAACTCTAAGACGAGATTCGTTTTTCCTTGCAGCTAACTCTATACGCGCGATCGCTCTTCGGGACGATCGCTTTTTTATGAGAACTCGATCGATAAGCTCACGGTTGTATTCAGCGTTGTGCCAGGCTCGATCGAAAGTAATCGATCTCCCGTATTTAAAGCATTGCGAGGTGCGCTCCAGGGTTCCAAACAATAGAAATCCTTACCTTTCACCGTCCAAAACACCAGCAGCGGAAATTCATCAGCCGCAGTTAGGGTAATTCGAGTGTGACGACTGAGATCCGTAACGTTGGAAACTTGGCGACTAATATCGAGAAATGCCCAATCAATTTCATCTTGAGTAAAATCGAAAGTATTGAAAAACGGGTAACGGTCTTGAGTCCGTTGATCCAGCGCTTCGTTTGCGGGAATCTCAAATCGAAGTTGGTGCTTTTCCAATGCCAGAAAATACGGATGAAACCCGACCGAGAATGGCATCGATTCATCAGAAAGATTGGTGATCCGCTGCTCGATCGATAACGCTTGACCCCGCAGCGCATACGTAAACTCCAATCGAAACTCGAACGGATAATTTTCACGAGTTTGAGCATTACTAGAAAGCCCGATCGTAAAACTTAGTTCTCCGTCCGTTTTTTGATCCACGACTTCCCAAGGCAAATCGCGAGCAAACCCATGCTGTTTCAGCGTGTAGGTTTGATTTTTATAGGTGTAAACGTTGTTGGGTATATTTCCGCAGATCGGAAACAGAATTGGAATCCCGCCTCGGACTGAAAGCGTGGGATCGGCAAATCGAGCGGTATCCATGTACAGGAGTTCGCGACCTTGAACTTGCCAACTGGTAATGATGCCCCCGCGATCGGGAACGATTTCGAGCTTGGAGTTAGAAGCTCGATCGAACAAGACATAAGTATCGAATTGTTGGCGACGACGTTCAATGGAAAACACAGGCAGGTGAATGAATGATGTTAAGGATGGAAAGCAGCATCAGCGATCGCAGCATTGTGAGGGATCTCCGCATATCGACGGCGGCTCGGTTCAAGACTGTTCGCGGGAATTGGACGGCTGAGAGTGCCTAAATTCGTTTGCCGATCGATGGGTCGATCATTGGGTTGATCGATGAGATTGTCGGTTGCCTGTGGGCTTGTTGGAGCAGACTGCGGAACCATTGGAGCCGGAGATCCAGTGTTCGATTTGTTGATAAAGGAATTGTTGTTCCAGGGTTGTTCGGAAGAAGGAGTTGCGGTCGGTTGGGCAGCGGGATCAGCAGGGGACGATTGCGATTCGCTGGATGGAGTCGGGCTAGAAAAGGAATCGGGACTCGTGGGCGATGCTTCCGGGGATGGAGCAGGTTGCGAATCGTTAGGCGATGATTCTGGAGTCGTTTGATCCAGCGTTGGAGGCTGTTGGTCGGGAGCCGTTTGATCTAGCGTTGGGTTCGTTTGCTCTGGAACTGTTTGCTCAGGCGTGGAATCCGGTTCGACAATGGGCGGTGAATTGGGCGATGAAGTAGCATCCGGTTGAGTCACCGTATTGGAACGGGCATCGATCACCGTAGGCGACTTCAACGGCTGGTGGAACACATCAGAAACCGACTGGATTTGTTGCAGAATTTCGGTTCCTCGATCGCCGATTGCGACATGCGGCTGAAATCCTTTCACTTCAACCGGGAGCAATTCGACCTTCATTTGTCGTTCTTTGAGTGCCACTCGTAGCATGGCGCTATCGTAATCGCTCTCCGCTTTGCCCCCGAAAATAAAGTTTCCGAGCGAATAGACGATCGGGCGACCTTTGTAAATTTCTGCGCCCTGCAAAATGCTGGAATGATGACCCACGACTAAATCTGCACCTTGGTCGATCGAGAAATGCGCTAGTTCGATTTGGGCATCGCTCGGATACTTGGAAATATCATCGCCCCAGTGGAAATTTACGACAACCCAATCGACCTGATCTCGGAGCGCTTTAATGTCAGCAGCAATGCGATCGTTTTGTTTCAAATTCGTTCCGGGCTTCGACTCTCCAGCGGCTTGATCTTCAGCTCCAAAGTAACCGAGATAAGCGACTCGCTGCCCATCGACATCGAGAATTTCAGGGCGACGAGCTTCTTTTGCGTCTCGCCCTGCGCCAAAATGCCGAATTCCAGCTTGGTCGAGCGTTTTCATCGTTTCTTCTAACCCTGCGCCTTGGTAATCCATGACGCGGTTGTTTGCGAGATTGACGAGGCTAATTCCGCCATTCTTCAAGACTTCGACTTGGGTGGGATCTACTTTGAACGGATCGCTTTTCGTCGAATCGGATGCGGTGGTAAAGGGAGCTTCGAGATTGACGATCGACACATCCGCCAGTCGCGTTTCTTGCAGTCCCGCAAACGCCCATTTTTTGTCGTCCTTGACCAAATCGGCATATGAATGAGTCAGCGACACATCGCCCCCAAAGAGTAGCGTTGCCGTTCCATCCGGGGAAGTTCCGGCGGTTTCGACCTGAACGGGTTCTAGCGCGGTTGTGACGGTGTTCGATCGTGTTGTGACGGCGGAATTTGCAGCCGTTGCCGTTTTTTGGTCGGAAGGTGAATCTGCGTAACCGAGCCAGCAACCGATAATGAATGCGGCGGCAGTCGTTCCGGTGAGAAGCAGCGATCGCAATGCGCGAAACTGAACTTTTTGCCGCGTAACTTGGCGAATTCTAGTTTTGATCTGCGTTGCTTCTGCGGCTGAAGGTTCGGACGGTTCTACGGCTTCGGCTAATTTGGCACGACGCGCGGGAGAAATCACCTTCACCGTTTTGCGCCACAGCATTTGAGGCTTACCGATAAAGCGAGCAATCACTTGAACGCCATTGATCTCGTCTGAATTCAATTTCCAGATGTGATGGCAAATGAATCGCACTAAGCTTTGCTGAAATTCTGGCGATTTTGCATCGACTTCTGGCGAGGGATGAAACTCGACGAGAATCCTGATACATCCCGGTTGTGGGGCGGCTTCTGCTTGAGCAAACAGATTATGGGGGAGCAAAAACACATTCAGCCAATAAGCGATCGCTTTCAGATCGCCCGATCGCGCTTGCTCCTGTACGGAGGGCTGACTTGATTCGGTTGCGTAACCCATACTGTTTAGACTCCACACGCACAATGTCACAGATTAGTAATACTGCAATTCTGAGAAGTTGAACGAATTTTATGGCATAAAAGCCAATTTTCGCCACATTACGGAAATATTTTTTCCACGATCGCACTATATTTTCACGAATACTCAGTCGATTTGCGGTTCGTATCCCCTAGAAGTCCACGATCGGCATTCTGGGAAGCGAGTAGGATAATCATATTGACTGAATTTACAAATCCTCATGTCTGTTGATCCCAATCTGGCTTCACCGAATACGAGCAACGGTACAAATAACGGTGCGACTTCTGACATTTCCACGATTCCCACTCGTGCCGAAATCTCAAGAGAACGCACTGCCGCCCATCAAAACCCTCAACGCTTCGGATCACCCACTCCCAATCCGAATCGATCGATTGTTCTGATTGTGGCATTAGTGATTGTTTCGATCGGGCTATTTCTGAATCAGTTTTGGTTGATTTTGGCGGGTTCGATCGTGGCGCTGCTGCTCTCTGCACAGATGCTTTACCCGACCGTGAAGCCTGCTTTGATCGAAATTCTCACCGAGCAAGATCAAGGCATTGTCTTGGGATCGATCGGAATTTTGATCGGCGCGATCGGATTGCTGAAAGTCTTGGGTGCAGGAGAAGCGATCGGGCGTTGGTATAGCACGCTCAATTGGGATGCGATCGGGGCATTAGGGGAAGTGTTCGGCGCGTTGGGACAGATTTTGATCGCGATTTTGGCAGTTTACATCGCGTGGCGGCAGTACATTATCTCGATCGAACTGACAGTCCAGCAAAACACGATTACGCAACAGCAAACGATCGATACATATTTCCAGGGCATTTCGGATCTGGTGCTAGATGAAGAAGGATTGCTTGAAGATTGGCCCCAAGAACGCGCGATCGCAGAAGGAAGAACTGCCGCGATTCTGAGCAGCGTCGATGGTTCTGGAAAAGCGAAGATTATTCGATTTCTGTCTCGGGCAAAACTGCTTTCTCCGCTCAAACGGGATCAGCGCTTGGGTCGCGCGATTCTCAATGGCACAGGTGGATATGCCGAAGATCGTTCACGTGGCATTCGTGTGATCGATTTAGGGGTAATGCTGGCAGCGGCGGATCTAGCGGGAACAGATTTACGCTGGACAGATTTCAGTGAAGCGAACTTGATCCGCGCGAATTTAACCAACTGCGATTTAGTCAAAACGAACTTTGCCCGCACAGTGTTGTGTGGTGCAAGTTTGCGGGGAGCCGATTTAAGCGGTACTCGATTCTTTTACGGCAAACCAGAAACCGCTTCACCCCGCAGCCGGACAGAACTCCCGAATTTCAAAACTGGAACTTATACAGGCGCAGTGATTGAAAATGCCGACTTTACCGATGCAGAAGATATGACAGATGAGCAGCGCTACTACTGCTGTGCTTGGGGAGGCGCAATGACACGCGGCACGATTCCCGGTGGATGCGAAGGCATTCCGAATAAATTAGGGCGTTGAAGCGATCGCAAAACAATAAGAAAACAAGAGTACAGTTCGTTTTTCAACGTTCCGCACTCTTGCTGCTATCCTTTGGGGCACTCGATCGTGTTTGGAGAGAATGTATCGGTACTCCAAACGTTGAATTCTAAGCCTTATCTTTGAGCAGTTCGACTTTATGAGCGGTTGCCGCGACTGCACTCATTCCCGCTAAACCCATCAACTTGAACAAATTGCGACTCATTGCGGTTTTCTCCTATCGAGGGTGAAAGACTGGATTGAACGGGACACGATCGAGAAGCGCGAAATTCTCGATCGTGCCTTGCGGGACTAGATCTTGACCTTCTTCACTTTGAGATTCTTGAGGTAGTCATTCGGATTGGCAGGATCGAATGACACGCCATCGAAGAACTTCTCAATGCCGCGCGAGGTGTCTTTCGGAATATCGGCGTCTGAAATTCCGGCTTCTTTTGCGGCTTCTTTCCAAAGGTCTTCGCGGTTGGTTTTGTCTACCAAGGCTTTGACATCGGTTTCAGCGGGCAGCATTTCCCAGCGAATGTTCTCGGTGAGGAACCAGGTATCGTGGCTCTTGTACGGGTAAGACACACTGCCTTTGCTGTCTTTCCAGTAGAGCGGGCCCATGTTGGCATCGTTGATTTCTGGTTGACCATCGCCCATGTTGTATTTGCCTACGAGCGGCGATTCGACAATATTGATCGGCAGGTTGAAATATTGCCGTCCGCCTAGAATTTGACCGAGTTCTTTGCGGTTTTCAGGTTTGTCGCACCATTGTTGCGCTTCCATTAAGCCTTTCATGATGGCTTTAGCGGCTTTCGGGTGCTTGTCTACCCAATCTGCCCGCATTCCGAAGTATTCTTCGGGATGGTCTTTCCAGATTTGGGCGGTGAGGGCTGCCATGTAGCCGATGTTGTCTGACAAGATTCGGTAGGGCCAAGGATCGCCTGTGCTGAATCCGTCCATTGTTCCGGTTTTCATGTTTGCGACGGTTTGCGCGGGCGGAACAACGATCAGCTTGACATCGGTATCGGGGTTGACTCCACCTGCCGCCAGCCAGTAGCGAATCCAGAGTTCTTGGTTCGCACCGGGGAAGGTGTAAGCTGCGGTGAAGGGTGTGCCTTTGGAGTTTAATTCTTCGAGGTAGCCTTTTGCTTTGGAGACATCGAGATGTAGATTTTTGCCGAGGTGCTTGTTAGCGATCGCAATTCCATTTCCCTGTGTTGAAGTCTGCAACATCACGTACATCGGAACTTTGCGGTTATCGGTGATTCTGCCTTCTGCGATGAGATAAGGCATTGGCATCTGGAACTGTGCGCCATCAATTCCACCCCCCGCAGAACCGATCACGATGTTGTCTCGCAATGCGCCCCAAGACGATTGCTTCAGAACTTGCACATCAGTCATGCCGTACTTAGCGAAGAGTTTCTTCTCAACGGCAACGATGAAGGGGGCAGCTTCAAAGATCGGGAGGTAGCCGAGGCGTGCGGTTGTGACTTCTGGAGCATCTCCGCCGCCAGAGTTGACAGCGGGAACGGCTCCAGGGGAAGAAGGGGCAGCCGCTTCACGTCCGGGGGGATTGCCCGTACAGCCTTTGAGTGCGATTGCTCCCAATCCAGATGCGCCTGCGGTGTACAAGAAACGACGGCGAGAAAACTGACTCATAACAACGAATCTCCTAACAAACAAAATCGCTATTTTTTGACATGAGAAGCCGTCAGGAGTGATCCCAAAGTGACAGCTTTTTGAGAAGTGAAGCTGAGTAGAAATTGGCTTGAAAACTCGACACAAATATCGCGACCAGGAGGACGCAAAGCCGCACAGTATTCCGCACTTTCTAATGTTTGGACAAACAGATAGAAGCTGCAACCGAACGACATTTGTATCCGCGTTCAAGTATTCAATTGAGAAATAAACTTTGAAGAAATTCGAGGTCTCTTCTCGTGATGAAATTTAGTTTATAGCCTTTTATGGTCATCTTGATTGAGTTAGGAATAAAACAATAAGAGTAATATCCAATCCCATCGATAAGTTTTTATTTTGGTTTGCTTTTTGATTGATCTACTAGGTAAATATTCTCACTTGTGCCTGTAAATTATCAGGATTGATTGCAAGTTATAGGAATGCTTGAAATGTCTGGAAACTCTATGGAATCTTAGAATGAGTAATTAGAACAAAGCTTCAATTTATCGAACTCGTACTTCTCTTAAGATTATGTTGCTCTATTACTCTTGATCTAATTCTGATTTTTTAGATGAATGTAATTCGCTCAATTCTGAATAAATTGATTTGATGGATAGAGCAGACTCGATTCAGTTTTGTTCATATAAATTCATTACAGTTTCTAAACTGCGAAACTAAGATCTAGAATCATCGAGTAAAACAAATTGAGAAGATTGATTATGATGCGATTCTTTTTATCAATGGGTGCGATTCTTGCAGGAATTTCGGTTGCGAGTGGAGCTTTTGCAACTCACGCTTTAAAGGCAAAATTAGACGATCGTGCTTTAGCGATTTTTGAAACTGGAGCGCGTTATCAGATGTATCACGCGATCGCATTAATTTTGGTCGCGCTTTTTATGAGCCGCGCTGAATTCACAGATCCGCTTTTTACCGCATCAGGAATCGCCTTTATTTTAGGAATTGTGCTGTTTTCCGGTAGTCTGTACGCGCTGTCTTTGTCTGGCGTGAAGTGGTTAGGGGCGGTTGCTCCTTTGGGTGGAACGGCATTTATGGTCGGTTGGGTGTGTTTGGCGATCGCGGCTTGGCGATGGAAACCATAACCTAACCATTTGTGTCACCATCAAGAAAGTTCGCCTACTTAGTTCTTATGTGTCGCTTACTTGGCTACTTGGGGCAACCCGTTTTACTCGATCTCTTAATTTCTCAATCGGATCATTCCTTAGTTGTGCAGAGCTATCAGCCGAAGGAAATGACGGCTGGCTTGCTCAATGCGGACGGATTTGGAATCGGCTGGTATCATGCCACGCGCGAGGTGGAACCGTTTACCTACCGCAATACCTTACCCATTTGGAACGATGTAAACTTGCAGAATTTGAGTCGGTATGTCGAATCGGGCTGTGTGTTGGCGAATGTTCGCAGTGCAACGGCAGGACTTGCTACAGACTTAAGTAACTGTCAGCCGTTTCAGTACGCTTCGATCATGGGTGTTCACAATGGATTTATTCAGGACTTTCGGCAAACGTTGTATCGTCCGATGCGCGATCGCTTGAGTGATTTAGCTTATCAACTGGTGCAAGGATTAACCGATTCAGAGCATATCTTTGCAACTGTGATTGATGAACTACAAACCAGTGCAAATTTAACGGATGCGGTGCATCGGACTTTGAAGGTGCTGATCGAACTGGGCGATAAACATCAGGTTCCTTTTTCGGCAAATCTGATCTTGAGTGATGGCGATCAGTTAGTTGCTTCTCGCTATGCTCAAGGAATTCCGACCCCGACGCTTTACTATTTGCAGAACGATCCGTCTCTTCCGCAGTCTGTTTTGATTGCGTCTGAGCCGCTGTTTGAGGGAAATTGGAAAGCATTGCCCGATCGCTGTTTGTTGACCGTAGATCATGACTTCAAGCCTGACATTACCTCTATTTAATTTGCGAGATGCGCTAGCTGATTCGATGCAGCAATGCCGCGCTAAAACTTTAGAACTTGTTCGATCGCTTGATTACGAAAGTTTTTGTACTCAAGCCCATCCGGATTTCAGCCCGATCGGGTGGCATTTGGGACATATTGCCTACACGGAAGCGCTCTGGATCTTGCAGCGATGCGCGAGTTATCCGCCGTTATTGCCGGAATATCATCGATTGTTTGCTCAAGATGGATTGCCGAAGAGCGATCGCGTGAAATTACCCGAGATCGAGACGGTGATCGAATATTTGGAAATTGTGAGATCGAAAGTTTTTGATTATTTAGCGATCGCGCCTGTGGATCAACAGGAACGCTTGTGGAAATGGTTACTACAACACGAATGCCAACACGCGGAAACAATGTCGATCGTGCTTGCGATGTTGGAGCTACCAACTCCGGTGATGAATTCTGGAAGCCTCCTAAATTCCCCAGAATCTGAAATGATTTTGATTCCAGCAGGATCATTTATTCAGGGCAGCAATGAGATCGAAGCGCAAGACAATGAACGCCCGCAACATGAAGTTTTTCTAGAATCATATTCGATCGATCGATATCCTGTAACTCGTGAGGAATATCAATCGTTTATCGAAGCTGGAGGATATCAAAATCCGCAGTGGTGGACACCGGAAGGCTGGAAATGGCTTGAACAAACCGCGATCGAGCATCCCCTACACTGGTTCTCAAAGTCCCCCATTCTGGGGGACTTAGGGGGCAGAAGCCGATCGAAACAAAGCGATCTCCCCGATCGTTCTCCGATTTACGGCGTGAGTTGGTACGAGGCGGATGCTTACGCGCGATTTGTGGGGAAACGACTCCCGACCGAAGCTGAATGGGAAAAAGCCGCCCTAGTTCAAAATATGCTGGGTGAAGTGTGGCAGTGGACATCGACCTGGTTTGATGGCTACCCCAACTTCGAGAGCTACCCCTATCCTGGTTATTCCCAAACCTATTTCGATCGAGCGCATCGCGTCCTCAAAGGGGGAAGCTGGACAACTTTCCCGTGGGCGATGCGAAACTCATTCCGAAACTGGTATTATCCGCACGTCCGAGAAATTTTTTCCGGCTTCCGCTGTGTCTATTCTGCTGGTGTAAGGAGCTAGTTGTTAGTGTCTCAAAATTCTAGTGTGTACGGTGTCGCGAACGAGTCCCAAGAGCGCGTTCATCTAACTTATCTTGTCGATCGCTCAATGCCTTCTGAAGATGAGCTGCATCCCGGTAGCGATGTCGTTCGCGGACTGAGCCAAACGCCGAAAACGTTGCCTCCTCGATATTTTTACGACGATCGCGGTTCTCAATTATTTGAACAAATTACCGAAGTTCCAGAATATTATCTGACGCGGACTGAGACTGAAATTCTAAAATCTTGTGCGCCCGAAATTGCTCAAATCACCGGAGCCTGCGAACTGATCGAACTCGGCAGCGGCAATTCTACCAAAACGCGAATTTTGCTTGATGCTTATCGATCGTTGAGTTATCCGCTGATCTATTGCCCGATCGATATCAGTGCTGGAATCCTGGAAAGTAGCGCCCATAGTCTACTCAGCGATTATCCAGATCTCAAAGTTTACGGACTCGTGGGAACTTATGAACTCGCACTAGAGAAACTTCCACAAGCTCAACTTCCGAGTCGAATGATTGGATTTATCGGTAGTACGCTGGGTAACTTGAACTCGGCAGAATGCGATACTTTTCTCAATCAAATTGCAAACGCACTGAAACCAAAAGAGTATTTTCTACTCGGAATTGATTTGCATAAATCCAAGGCGCAACTCGAAGCAGCGTACAACGATCGCCAAAATGTAACCGCAGAATTTAACCTGAATATGCTGCAACATTTGAATCAGCGCTTTCAGGGTGACTTTGATTTAACTCAGTTTCAGCACGTTGCTATTTATAACGAAAGCGATCGACAAATTGAGATGCACTTACGCAGTTTGCGATCTCAAATCGTTCATCTCCAGGCATTAAATTTAACCGTCGAATTTGCTGCAGGGGAGACGATTTTAAGTGAAATTTCGCGCAAATTTGACCTTGATCAAATAAAACGGCTCTTGACAGCCAAACAACTCGACTGCGTACAAGTCTGGACAGATCCACATCAAGCCTTTGCTGTTTTGTTGTGTCAACGCGCCTAAAATTGAAAAAGTCGAGTTCGCTCGATTAATGGGCATTCTAAACTTCATCCGAAACCACTGAAAACTGAGCGATTCTAATGCTTAAATTTGTTAGAAAACGTCCCCTTCTAGAGAAATCTATATAAACTGATATGGACAATCTGGAGATTCTGACCTTGAATAGTAGTGGAATCACTGAAAAGATTCAGAAATCCTGGATTGAGTCACAATAGTTTGAATACTGTTTAGGAGATCGTGGTAAGCGTTGCAATCCAGCATGAAAAGGTGAAGGGGAGATGAGCGAAACAACATCATTTTTAGGAGGCGCAGCACTCGCAGGACTTGCGGCTGTGATTTTGTTGAAGGGAGGGGTCGGCAACAGTTCGCCAACGCTCTCACCGTCTCAACCCCTCCCAAATTACGGCTATTCTGTTCAACCGGGTGCGTCCGTCGCGACTCTTCCCCCCAACACAACGGGAACCACGATCGATGCCGACAAACAACGCGCCGAAACCGAGCAACTCAAAGCGCTTGTTGAACAACAGCGTATCCAAACCGAGCAACTCAAAACTCAACTTCAAAGTCAGCAAGCCCTGATCGAAACGTTGAATGCTCAGAGCAGAGCCGCAATTTCCGCACCACCTAGACCGATCAACTCGAATTCTTCGATCGAGAACAATCCCGTTTTCTCGAATCTCCTGTGGATGCTCGGCGGCGTGATTCTCACCTTTGGAGGCGGAATTGCGCTCGTGGGAATGTTCATATTATTTGCGAAACAGCAGCGTCCTTCTCGCACGATCGAAGTCGTTCACGATGAGTATCCAGGATATTTATCGAATCGCCGCAGAACTCAAGTGCTTCCCGCGCGTCGATCGATTCGGCGAGTTGAAGCAGAGGAAATCGATTAGTTGTACAGTGTGAGGTGGCTTTTTGCAACTTCACTCCCGATGAATAAGACATTCCGAGAAAGCTGGTCTCCGATGCAGCGGCATTTAACGCCTTATCTGTTTCTGTTGCCAGCTTTGATCGTGTTGGGCATTACCGTTTTCTATCCAGCCCTGCAAGCGTTTTATCTAAGTTTTACGCGCTACGACTTGATCACAGAGCCGCAGTGGATCGGGTGGAAGAATTTTCAGCGATTGAGCAAAGATCCGGTTTTTTGGCAGACCCTACGCAATACGATTTTGTATTTGGTCTGTGTAGTTCCAATTTTAGCGATCGCGCCTTTAGCTTTAGCGATTCTCGTCAATCAGAAACTTCGCGGCATTCGCTGGTTTCGAGTCGCATACTATACGCCTGTAATCATTTCGATGGTGGTGGCTGGTATTGCTTGGAAATGGTTGTACTCGGATAACGGCTTGCTGAATCAGTTTTTACGCGCGACCGGGTTTTCGGGTGTGCCGTGGTTAACTGATCCGAATTTGGCACTGTTTAGCGTGATGGTGGTGACGATTTGGAAAGGGTTGGGCTACTACATGGTGATTTATCTCGCGGGATTGCAGTCGATTCCGGCGGAACTGTATGAAGCAGCTTCGATCGATGGTTCTGATGGAATTCGCAAGCATTGGGATATTACTGTGCCGTTGATGCAGCCTTATTTGTGGTTAGTTGCGGTAATTTCGGCAATTTCAGCGACCAAGGTGTTTGAAGAGATTTTCATCATGACGCAGGGCGGCCCGTTGAATAGTTCTAAAACGATCGTGTTTTATGTGTATGAGCAGGCGTTTACAAAGCTAGAAATTAGCTATGCCTGTACAATCGGGCTTGTGATGTTTTTGATGATTTTGATTTTATCGATCGTCCGGTTAGCAGTTCAGAGAGACACAGAAACTTTGGGTGAAACAAAGCTGTAAGTGTTGATCGGATAGATGGCTTCAATATGTCTTAATCGCTCTAGAAAAGCGGATTGGACTTGCCCGATCGCAGATTCTCGCGTGTTTGCTTCAATCCGACATCCAGGAAACTCGAAAATAGAGGCGGCGAATTTCCCTGATTCAAGTGTCTCCACCAAAAGCGTTACCTTCAATTGAGTCGGCGGATAGGATTGCGTCAGTTTCACCATTTTTTCTAGCTCTCGCGTTGTTTAGATCATCGCTCAATGATTGAAAAAATGCGAGTTATTCCTTCATTTTCCGCATTGTTTGAAATAAGGTTTGTCTCAGCGATTTGGGGAGCAGGGAAAGCGCTAGTGCAACATAAGCTTTCGGGACTGAGGCGGGCTTGCCCGATCGCACTAATTCCCGTCCACGCTCCACATCTCCAATTTCGATTAATCGCAGTCCAAGTAGCAATTGAGTTTCAGCCAACCGCGATCGACGAATTTCTTCCAATTTCGACGTGAATTGAAAATTCTCCAAATAACTCAGCTTGTCTTTTAGATACGGAATTGCTCGATCGAGTCCTTGCTGTTCTGGATGCACACGATATTCCATTAACCGTTGCGGCAAGTAATATCCTTGCTTTTCATCGAGTACTAACCGCACGAATAAATCATTGTCTTCGCAGTTTTGAATATTTGGACGCATATAATCTACATCCTGTAGCGCTTGCATTCTAAATAGGGTTGCACCTACTTGAAAACTTTGTCTGACGAATACTGTTTCTAATAGCGATGCGGAAATTCCTTCTGCGAGTTCAGTTCTGCCCCATTTTTGTGAGTTTTTTTCGGTTAACTCAATTTCTTGATCGTTGTTTGAATCAATGATCCAGTGATCCGTTCCAACAAAATCGATCGCTGAATCTCGATCGAGAATTTCACTCGTTTTCTCCAAGAATTCTGGAGTCAAGCGATCGTCATCATCGAACTTAATAAAATACTTTCCGGTCGCAACTTCAAAGCCCGATCGCATGTTGTTACTCTTGCCCACATTACGCGGATGTCGCACATATCGAACTCGCGGATCGGTATAACGTGCCATCACTTCGGGAGTGGCATCTTGAGAGCCATCATCGCAGACGATTAATTCCCAATCGGTGATCGTTTGCGCGAAAACACTGTCGATCGCAAAAGGTAAAAAGTGAGCGCGATTATACGTAGGAATGCAGACGCTAATTTTGGGCATACGGAACTTAGGTTTAGTTTCCCTCAATATCGACACGATCGCCCCATGAATATCCTCATGTTGTCTACAACATTCCCTTATCCTCCAACTAAGGGCGGAACGCAGGTTCGGACATTTCATTTACTTAAGTATCTGAATCAGGCTCACAATGTCACGGTTTTGACGCAGCGAAGCGAGGATGTGAGCGATTCTGAGATTGAGAGATTACGGGAATTTACGAGCGAATTAGTGGTGTTTGAGCGAACGACAAACGCTTCAAATAAAGTTCAACGATTTACGGAATTTCTGATTGAAGGAACGCCGTCGAGTGTTCGATCGAACTATTCACCCGCGATGCAAGGTTGGATCGATCAGCATATCGAGAAGTTCGATATCATCACTTGCGAGCATAGCGTAAATGAAATCTATATACGTCCAGAATTTCAACAGAAAAAGATTGTAAACGTACATAGCTCGGTCTATGGGTCTTATAAGAATCAATTACAGACCGGAACTTCTGAAAATCAATTGCGCGATCGCATTAATCTACCGCTACTGAAACGCTACGAGAAACGCTACTGTCAGAAATTTACGAATATTGTGGTGACAACTGACGACGATTGTGCCCAATTGCAGAGTTTTAATCCGACGATTGATATTAGTGTGATTCCGAACGGAGTCGATTTCGCTTCATTTTCCTACCGTACAGCCGATCCGGGCGGTCATCACCTCCTCTTCATCGGCGCAATGGACAACTTAGCGAATATTGATGCTGCAAAGTTCTTGAGCTTAGAAATTCTGCCGCAAATTCAAGCAATTTATCCCGATGTCACTTTGTCGATCGTGGGCGCACGTCCAACCGCAGAAATTCTTCAACTGAGCGATCGCAAAAATATCACCGTCACCGGACGAGTCGAATCGATCGCAGATTATTTACACCAAGCAACGGTCTGTGTAATTCCAATGCGAACCGGATACGGAATCAAAAATAAAACACTGGAAGCAATGGCAGCCGGAACACCGATCGTATCAAGCGATCGAGGATTAGAAGGATTGCAATTTAATCAACCGATTCGAGCACTGCAAGCCAACACCGTAAACGAATACGTTACCGCAATTTCACGGTTATTTGAAGATCCTGCGTTGCGATCGCAACTTTCGCAGAATGCACGATCGCTGATCGAAGCTGAATACACTTGGGAACGCGCCGGACGACAATACTTACAAGTCTTAGAGAGAAATTAGCTCGAAAACACCAAGACGCATATACCATTCAAAGAAGGATCAGTTTTTCAAGTCGCGTTATGAAATTGCAGTTGCCAAAAATGGGAGCGATTCCTTGGAGATCGATCGGGTCGTTTGTCGCGATCGCATCGGCAGCGGGTTTCGTCGTGTCCAGCACTTGGCTCAGTGCTCAATTCATCATCGACCCGCGCTCAGTCGTCTGGATGAATCAATATCTCCCCAAACACGCCAAAATTCCCATCAGCGCTTGGGACGATCCGAAGACTTTAAGAGAAATCCAAGCCGATTTGAGAAGAGCAGGCTTGTTTGCAGGTGAACCGATCCGAGTCGAAACCGCGATCAAAGGCAAGCAAAAACAAATCGATTTGCTGATTCCGGTTTATCGACCCCCAGGAGATGGAAGTGACGATCGCTTAACCGAACTCCGCGCATACCGATTAGTATTCAATCCAACCCCAAACAAGAAAGAAGCGCTTCAGTTTGTTAATCAAATCGAAGTGCGAGAACTGCGCGAAGATTTTGTCACCGAACCGCTCGTTCGTGCCCGTGCCATTAATCCGAGTTCCGATCGTCCTGTGCCGTTCACAGCCATTCAGCGCTTTGAAGACCGCGCCCCACGCAACGGAGCTTGGTTAACCCTCAACGGCAAACTGAAACAAGGGGATAACTCGATCGCTTATGGTCAAGTGGTTTACTACAATCCGACCACGACTGCGATGAGCGTGATGCTCTCTTGGACGAGTCCCGATGGTGAGATTCCAAGCTGGCAAGCCGTTCCGAAAGGTCGCCCCGCTGAATTTGTGGTGAATCAAACGGTTGGATTAGAGCCAGATTTTCAGGTGTATCAACTGCGATCGGTAAAGCGGAAAAACATCCCGTTCCAACTTCAACCGATTTCACTCAGCCAAAGTGGACTGAAGGAAGAAAATGGAGCCTTTGTCGATGCGTTGTTTCTCGCTCGTAGCGGCTTGTGGTCAAACGCATTGGAATATATGCAGTCGATCAAGCGGCAAGTCGGCTCAGATTGGACAATCAATGCTCAATCGCAAATGGATCTTGTGGCGCGTCATGCCAAAGTGACCAAAGCGCAAGCCGAACAACCCTGGGCAAATGCAGGTCAGCAAGTTTTAGCGAATTTACTCGATGGACGCTGGGAACGTGCTGCCCAATTTGTGCAAAATCCCTCCAGCGATCGATCTGAAATTCTCGATGTTCTCAAATTCGATCCGGGTCGAGTTCAGAAGCGAATTAACGCTGCGCTCACGTTTGATCCGGCTCGATCTCAAGTTCAAATTTGGGCGGTGCTTCGTCTCGCATCGCAACAAGGAAAACCCAGAGCGATCGCATGGTTAGCAAAACAACCTCAAGACTCAAGCACCCAACGCGCCCAAACGCTGAAATTACTCAACGAGTTAGATTTGATGACGTTTGGAACCGTCGCACCTTCGACTATTTCTCAAGATAAAAAGAACTAATGATAATGGCTCTCAATATAGATTGAACTAGGTTTGACAGCTTGTTGTGGACTTAAAAGAAAAAAGATTAAGGGAAGTGATTTCGATCGCGACTTATTTGACAATAAGACTTATTATCAAATGGACTGTACTTTTCGAGATTGCTCTATTGCAACTCGAAAATCATTCACTGGTGTAAGGACAAAGAAGTCATGACAAAATTTTTGATTCATTCCCTGGTTTTGGCGGCAGGGTTAGGGATTGCCTCTAGCGCCACCGCAACTGAAATCGAGTCGAATACTCTACCGAGTGTTGCAGAACTCAGCAGCGAGAAGTCTTTAGCGCAGGTGACATCGGTTTCTCAGCTTTCAGATGTTCGCCCTACCGATTGGGCATTTCAGGCACTCCAATCCCTAGTAGAGCGTTACGGCTGTATTGCAGGCTATCCCGATCGCACTTATCGCGGCAATCGTGCATTAACTCGCTATGAATTTGCAGCGGGACTCAATGCCTGTCTCGATCGCGTCAACGAACTGATCGCCGCTTCCACCGCAGATTTAGTCAAAAAAGAAGATTTAGCGACTCTGCAAAAACTTCAAGAACAATTCGCGGCAGAACTCGCAACCCTCCGTGGTCGGGTAGATGCGCTCGAAGCGAGAACCAGCACACTCGAAAAACAACAGTTCTCCACGACCACCAAGCTCAATGCAGAAGTGGTTTTAGGAATCACCGGAGTTGCAGCAGGTCGCAACTTTATTCGACGAGAATTCGATCAGACTACGGGAACCAGCAGCGAAGTTCTCGATCGTGTTTCTCGCAATACGATTGTTGGCAATCGAGTTCGTTTAAACTTCGATACGAGCTTCACCGGACGCGACAATTTGAGAACTCGTTTGCAAGCCTCAAATCTCTCTTCGCTCCCGACAAATCTCGCTGGTGACACGCTCACAACTGAAGGAACGTTACGATTTGCAGGCGGCGGTGATAACCAAATCATTGTAGATGCGCTGAACTATACGTTCCCGATCGGCGAAAAAACCACCGTTGTTCTCGAAGCGAATGCAGGTGCGATCGATGACTTTACTGATACGCTCAATCCTTACTTGGATGGGGATGGCGGCTCAGGCGCACTTTCGCACTTCGGCACGCGCAACTCGATCTACTATCTCGGCAATGGTACAAGCGGAACCGGACTTGGAATTCGCCATAAGTTCAGCGATGCGCTGGAATTGAGCTTGGGATATCTTGCAGGCGATCCGGCATCTCCCGCAGCAGGAAGCGGATTGTTTAACGGCTCTTACGGCTCGATCGCTCAACTCACTTTCCGTCCCAGCGAACGGATCGGAATCGGTTTCACCTACATTCACGCCTACAACGTCGATTTTGCTGGAAACGGTGCAGTCGGCAGCAATCGGGCAAATTTCCGCTCTCTGGCTGAAACCGGATTCTTAGGGGATGAGGTGCCCACTTCAGCGAATGCTTATGGGATTTCAGCAACGTTCCAGGTTGCCCCACAGCTTGTTCTAAATGGCGCAGTTGGCTACACGAATGCTCAATCGTTGCAGCCTGGAGGACGCGGCACGTTAGATATTTGGAACTGGTCGGTTGGTTTAGCGGTTCCTGACTTCCTCAAGAAAGGCAGTTTAGCAGGTGTGATTGTCGGACAAGAGCCGAAAGTAACCGGAGGAAGTGGCACTTTTGGATCTGCGGTAGGACGAGATCGCGATACTTCACTGCATATCGAAGGCTTCTACCAGTACCAACTCAACGACAATATCGCCATCACACCTGGAATCATTTGGCTAACAGCTCCAAATCATGACAATCGCAATGATGACATCGTGATTGGAACGATTAGAACAACTTTCACGTTCTAAGATTTCGCAAAAAGAAAGAGATCGAAGTATCAATACTTCGATCTCTTTCTTTTTTGTCACTACGTTATCTATTCTCCGGTAATGGATAGTTCATCTACCCAAACTCTCGGAGCAACACCTGAACCTGTAAACTCAGTTTCTTTCTCAACGTAAATGATCGACTTCAGCACTTCGCGAATGTCGCCTGCAACGGTCGCAGATTCGATGCTAGTACGCTGTCCGTTCTGAATCAGCCAACCATCAAAAGGCAGCGAGAACGAACCTTGTAGCGCTTGAACTCCCGCATGAAGCGCACTGAGATCATCAATCAAAATTAGATTGTCTGCATTCTCTAAGCTGTATTCCTGTGCTGCGGGTTCACCAGCATATACATGAAAGAAATGCGGACTGACTGTCACTTTTGCACCCATGTTCGCGTGTCCGGTGGGTTGTGCATTCATCCGTTTTGCTGTGCCCGAACTATGCAGAAAGTTCGACAACACTCCATTTTTGATCAAAGGAATCGCGCGAGTCGGAGTTCCTTCACCGTCAAATGCTTCTGCACCAATGTTTTCAGGATGTAGTGCATTGTCATCCAAACAGAGCAATGGAGAAGCGATCGTACTTCCCAAAGATTCAACAGTAGAAAGACTTTGCTTATCTAAAATGCTCTGAGCATTAAACAAGTTAGAAAATGCGCCAATCAAGCCTAGAATTGCTTCTGGTGAAAACACGACGCGATATTTGCCTGTTTTCACTTTGTCATAGTTCAAATGACTGATTGTCTTTTCTGCTGCTTCTTTCAGGCAACCTTCAACATCGAGCTTTTCAACACCCGGACTGACCCGAAATGCTCCAGCACTCCGAGGCTTTCTGCCTTCTTCTTCAGTCTTGGTGTACAGGTACATCGACGCATAGGAATGTGCTTCATGCCGTAATGCGCCTTGACTGTTGAGATAAAAGCGATCGATATCTCGTTGAGCTAGTCCATTGTAGGGAACACCCGCGATCGCAGGATGTGCCGCTAATAGTTCTTTCTCAGCCTGAATCAAGGTTGCTAACAGTTCCGAAACAGGCGCTTGCGGAAGATGTTCGCTTTTCACTTCAGCCGTGGTTGCAGTCGCTTCAGGACTAAAATCGGGTGCATTGTCTTTCACGCCAAAGTAGCTGGCTTCTTTCGCAGTTTTCAAAGCAAGCTCTAACCCGATCGGATCAACATCTGTGGTGGAAGTTACGCCTACAGTGTTTTCTTCGTTCCACACGCGCACCGTTACGCCCGATCTCTGAGAAGCTTTCATCTGCTGAGGTTCGCCTTGATCGACTTGAACGCTGGTTTCATCGATCGACGATCCGAAAATATCAAATTTCTCAATTCCGAGCTTTTTCGCAGCTTCTTGTGCTGCTGTTGCAATGTCCTGAACTTTCGCCATGTGTCGTTATGCTCCAAACGCCTACTGTATACACATAAATTTTTTGAGTTTCGATTGTTTGGGGTTCGCCCCCTAAATCCCCCATTCTGGGGAACTTTGAACGAGAGAAGCGATCGAAAGATCGCGCTGAGAAAGCTTTCAAAGAACATCACTCAGATTCAACTTCTACAAGCTTGCTCATCTGATCAATCTATTTCTAATTCTCAAAGTCCCCCAGAATGGGGGACTTAGGGGCAGCTATCCGACGAAAACGAAGCGATGTAACTCGCTTCTAGTCACTCTTATCGTCCGCCCACCGTGATCGAATCCACCTTCAAATGCGGCTGTCCGACCGTAACGTAAACGCTACCGCTCACCGAACCACAGAAGCCCGCTGCTAGTCCAAGATCTTTGGAACACATCGAAATCTTATCCATGATCTCAGTCGCTTCTCCGATCAAAGTCGCACCTTTCAGCGGTTTGGTCACTTTGCCGTTTTCGATTAAATACGCTTCATCAACCGCAAAGTTAAACTGTCCGGTTGCACCGACGCTACCGCCGCCCATTTTCTTGCAGTAGATGCCTTTCTCGATCGATGCAAACAAATCATCGATCTCATACTCTCCGGGTGCGATGTAAGTATTCCGCATCCGGCTTGCTGCTGCGTAGGTGTAACCTTGACGGCGACCGCTTCCAGTTCTCGGATGCCCAGTTCTGACCGAACCTGCGCGATCGGAGATAAAGTTCTTCAAAATACCGTTTTCGATCAGCAATGTACGTTGAGCAGGCATTCCTTCATCGTCCATATCGATCGTGCCAAACGCATCCGTCGTAATTCCTTCATCCCATGCAGTGAGATTTTCGTGTGCAATTTTCTCGCCTTTCTTCTCAGCAAAAGGAGTCGTTTTACGTTCGATTTGCGTGGTTTCAAGTAAGTGACCACAAGCTTCGTGGAAAATCACGCCGCCGAATTCGTTCGCCATGATGATCGGGTAATTGCCCGACTCGACATATTCCGCGTACAGCATTTTCGCCGCCGATTCTGCCACTTCTTCCGCATCGTTCGCGTAGTTCCAAGTTCTGAGAAAATCGGGTTCGCTGGTGCTGCCGACGCGCTTATTAATTGACGATCGATTCGTTCCGTCTGCACAAAGCAAGCTGTATCCAACCGACTGTGTTAAACGAATATCCCGCGCGAATGTACCATCACTTGATGCGACCAACACTTCTTGCCAGTCCCGGAAATACACGGCTCGACGCGATTGAACATGACTCGCTTTTTGCGCTAACGAGCCATTCGCTTGAAGCAACACATCGCCCATTTCCTGCATCGAACTCGACTGACCCAGCCACGCTTCTTTGCCTTTCTTGGTGGCATAGTCGCGCAGCAATTCGAGATGAATTTCCGGAATAAACGAATTGGGAGAAGGCAAATGCAATCCCATAATCGACAAACCTTTTTCCAGCGCCGCTTTCAGCCCGTTAAACGACAAATCATTCGTCGAAACGTAGCAGTCTGCTTTGCCGCGAAACACCCGCACGCCTGCGCCCGTCGCCAATCGAGGCGAAATGCTAGTAATGGCATCATCTTCTGCCATGCAGCTAATGTAATTGACGCGCTCTAAGAAAAATTCGATAAAGTCTGCCCCAGCTGCTCGTCCGAGTCCAAGCAAAATGGACAACGGTGCTTCCCACGTTTCATCAAATCGATCGGGAGTATACGAATAAGTCAAGCTGGGTAGCTCTTTGGAGATCAAAAGGGTCGGTGATTGCATCAAGCAAGCCTCAAAGCAGTATTCGGGGTGGTTTTCGTTTATTGTAGCGAAGCCGTTCCGTTTCCGGGTCATGTGCGATTTGGGGGAGTCCGTACCTAAAGCGTCCTTCTTGAGTACGATGCGTAAAATTGCGGAGTTCGGTAAATCTAGGCTGGGCTGGATTCCTGAGTCACGGTGTGAGCATTACGGCAATCTTCACGAAGACTTAATCGATTTCGCGATCGACTCTGCCTGAAGTTCAGTAAGACTGCTGAAGAATTAATATATTCCCTGAAAATCATTGAGGTACGCTATGCGTGATCTTCTCGCTCTAGGTAGCTTAATCTGCTGGCTAGTTCTTATGATCTGGGTGTATCGCAATTCGCCCGACTGGTTTTTCGTCCCTTTCTTTTTTGTGGCGACGTTTGGTTATCTCAGATTGATGCAGCCCCGCAGTTCGTAAATTTTTCGGTTGATTGATAGCCTGAAAAAGCTGTGATTGGAATTGAATTGTGAATTTTTCAGAGTTCAGGCTAGAGCAACTTCATCGCGTCATTGTCACCGCTGAACAAATGCGTTCGATCGAGCAGCGCTTATTCGATTCTGGAATGCCTGTCGCTGCACTAATGGAAAAAGTTGCAGGTCGATTAAGCGATCGTATTGCCAATTTATTCCCGCCTTGCAAAGTCGGAATTCTTGTGGGTTCAGGACACAACGGCGGAGATGCGCTAGTTGTTGCACGAGAACTGCATTTCCGGGGCTATGAAGTGCGGCTGTGCTGTCCCTTTTCTCGCTTCAAAGAGTTGACTGCAAGCCATTTACAGTATGCGAAAAGTTTAGGAATTTCTTGTGAATCAGAAATTGAGCATTTGCGATCGTCAGATTTTCTAATCGATGGCTTATTTGGCTTTGGGTTAACGCGATCGCTCGAAGATCCGATTGATTCAATTGTCGATCGAATTAACGAATGGAATTTACCGATCGTCAGTCTCGATCTTCCATCTGGACTGCACACCGATACAGGTTATCCACTCGGAACTGCGATCCGCGCGACTCATACACTTTGTCTCGGCTTATGGAAACTCGGCTTACTGCAAGATCAGGCATTAGAATTTGTCGGACAAGCTGAACTCATTGATTTTGACATTCCGCTGGCGGATATTCTTGCGATTTTGGGCGATCCTCCTCAAATTCAGCGAACTACTGCAAATTGGGCAATGTCTGCCTTACCGCTGAACCGTCCCGCCTCAACACACAAATATAAGATGGGGCATTTATTACTAATCTGCGGTTCGCGTCGATATGCGGGTGGGGCATTACTCACGGGACTAGGAGCGCGATCAAGCGGTGTCGGGATGTTATCGATCGCCGTTCCCGAATCGCTCAAACCGATGCTTTCCTCTCACCTTCCCGAAGCACTGATCATCGGTTGTCCTGAAACCGAATCAGGCGCGATCGCACAACTTCCCGATCTAGACCTGAGTTCATTTAATGCGATCGCTTGCGGCCCTGGTTTGACCCTTGATGCGGTTCAGATAGTGCGACAGGTTTTAGAGAGCGATCGCTCGATCGTCTTAGATGCCGATGGATTAAATGCTCTATCTCAATTTGGAACCGTTGCCACACTCCAAAAGCGCCAAGCCACAACGATTTTGACTCCACACCTGGGCGAATTTAAGCGATTGTTTCCAACTATCGAAATTGAGTGTCGCGTGACTGCGGTTCAGCAAGCGGCAAAATCAACGGGTGCGATCGTTTTGCTCAAGGGGGCGAGAATTGCGATCGCATCTCCTGAAGGACAAACTAGAATCAACCCAAACAGTACTCCCGCGCTTGCTCGTGGCGGCAGTGGCGATGTTCTAACCGGGCTACTCGGTGGACTTTTAGCGCAAAATCTAGCGGCTCAAAGCAAAATTCCACTCCTCGATCTAACTCAGACCGCTGCTTGGTGGCACGCTGAAGCGGGAATTCTTGCGGCTCAAAACCGGACAGAGCTTGGCGTTGATGCTCATACGCTGACGCAATTTTTGATTCCGATCGTAGCCGCGTACAAAAAACCTGAATTTTGAGAGAGTGTTATACGCAATCCTGTGCTAAGATAAATACCTGTGAATGACACGGGTCGATGCCCGAGCGGTTAATGGGGGCGGACTGTAAATCCGCTGGCTACGCCTACGCTGGTTCAAATCCAGCTCGGCCCATATTCACAGAAGTGATGTTTTTCATCACTTTTTTGCCCGTGTGGCTCAGTGGTAGAGCACACCCTTGGTAAGGGTGAGGTCATGAGTTCAATCCTCATCACGGGCTTTTGCTAAATGTGTAGAGTACCTAAACTTCCCTATCAGATAGGGAAGTTTAGGTACTTTTTCACTTCTCCTGTTTGTACCTCCGAACCAATACGCGCCAGGGGAAATTAGGGAAAATCTACCTACTTAGGTGGATTTCCTATGCAATGAGCAATTCAGGAAATTGACCTAAAGAATCGGCATAAGTTGTATGTCAGTTTTAAATCAACTGTTTTGTAGAACAAGGTTTACACATAGACAAAAAGAGAGGGAGCAATCCCTCTCTCATACTTCGATCGTGAGATCGATTTATTCTGCTTCAACTACTTCAGGAATCTCCTCGACTGCTTGAGGAGTTTCCTCGATCGCTTCCTCCGCTGCTACAGGCTCTTCAACCGCAGGCGGAACTTCCTCGATCGCTTCCTCTGCTGCTACAGGCTCTTCAACCGCAGGCGGAGCTTCAACTGCTGTTGCAGTCGTGCCTTGCTGCTGTTGCTTCATGTTTTCGCGATACTTCGCTGCCATTTCTTCAGCCTTGTCGTAAACCACCTGCGGGTTTTTCACCATATCGCCGGGTTCCGGTTCAAGCTGTTTGGTCGAAAGCGAAATCCGCCCACGTTCAGCATCAAGGTCAATGATCATGACCTTCACTTCATCATTCACATTAAATACACTGTGTGGCGTATCGATGTGATCGTGAGAAATTTCGGAAATGTGCAGTAGACCGCTGACTCCGCCGATATCGATAAATGCACCGTAAGGCTTGATACCGCGCACAGTTCCGATTACGACTTCGCCCACTTCTAGGCGATTCATCTTGCGTTCAACCAGGGCACGACGATGGCTCAGAACAAGACGGTTGCGCTCTTCGTCCACTTCTAGGAACTTCAGGGGCAACTCTTCACCGACTAATTCTTCCTTGGGCTTGCGAGTGCTGATGTGAGAACCGGGGATAAATCCACGTAAGCCCTCAATCCGTACCAGCGCACCCCCACGGTTCGTCGCAAAAACGAGCGATCGCACTGTCGCATCTTCCGCCTGAAGCTGGCGTACTCGCTCCCATGCACGCATATACTCAATGCGGCGAATCGAGAGAGTCAACTGACCGTCTTCATTCTCATCAGCCAGGATGAAGAATTCGCGCGTTTCGTTCGACTGCAACACCTCTTCAGGGGCATCAATGCGATTGATCGACATTTCCTGGATGGGAATGTATGCCGCTGTTTTCGCACCAATGTCGATCAAAGCGCCTCTTGGCTCTAAACTAAACACGGTTCCGGCGACGACATCTCCCGGACTGAAGTGATAGTCGTACTTATCCAGTAGAGCCGCGAAATCCTCGTGGGTGAAACCAACATCCATAGCTAAAGTGTTCTGATTGACCATGCTAAACGTTTCCCAGTTGTCTCCGTAAAAATTTGCCTCCTGTCGATGCAACGCACATATCGGAAAATGTGCAGCCTACACCTTCGATCGCGTTTCGGCTTTTCTCCGATAACGATCTATTTAGACGCATTAAGTATTCAGAAGCATCATCATAACCCACTTTGTGATGAACCGGATCTGCGATTCTTAAGTTCTTCCCAAGGATTTTCGTGCGCTTTGACCAGCGAAAGACAGTACGATCGAAGGATTTTAAGTTCGTTTTTCAGGTCATGTTCAAAGATCGAGTTGCAGTTCTAGCGACGATGCACTGTAAGGAAGAAGCGATCGCGCCGATTCTGGAATCGGAGTTTGGTTTGAAGGTTCAAGTTCCAACGAATTTCGATACGGATCGGTTTGGAACCTTTACGCGGGAGATTGCGCGATCGGGGGATCAATTGGAAGCAGCGAGAAAAAAGGCGCTTTCTGCGATCGAACATACGGGATTGAATTTAGCGATCGCATCTGAAGGCAGTTTTGCACCGCATCCCGCTTTTCTGATGCTTCCTTGCAATCGCGAATTGGTTGTTCTAATCGATACATTGAACGATCTAGAAGTGATTGGAGAGGCAATCTCGACTGAAACAAATTTCAATCATCGCAGCGTTTCTGGTTTTGATGAAGCTTATCAGTTTGCGGTCGAGGCAGGATTTCCAGAACATAAGTTAGTGGTGATCGATCGCGAGAAGATCTTGAAAGGAATTGGAGACTTTGATCAATTGAGAGAAGCCGTGTCGAGCGGAAACGTTCATCTTGAAACAGATATGCGGGCGATGAACAATCCGACGCGAATGAAAGCGATCACGCAAGCAACCCGTAATTTAGCAGAAAAACTGAAGCAATGCTGTCCGAATTGTTCGACTCCTGGATTTACAGTATCAGGAGTAAAACGGGGATTACCTTGTAGTTGGTGTGGTAGCCCAACAGATTCGATCGTGGCTGAGATCTATCAATGCCGGAAGTGTGGCTTTGAGCAGGACAAACTTTACCCTGATGGCAAACAAACTGCTGAACCAATGTACTGTCCCTATTGCAATCCGTAGAAACGACCTCTTCAGCAAGATAGAGATCTTTTCCGGGATAAACTTTCTTTTGAAAGATGTGTGGAAAAGTTGACTTGAATACGATATTCCCAGATTTAAGATTTAGGAGTTATTCATATGCCAACCGGAAACGAACAAACACAAGCAAATCCTCAAATTGCTGCTGAAGATAAAAAGTTTGAAGCCGTCAATAGCATTCAGACTAGCGAAGAGCAAGCGAATTTAGCAACACCGAAATCTTCTGCCGATAAGCTTGCGGCGGAGCGTGATGATGTCGATGAGAAAAATGAAAAGCTGCCTGCTGAGGTGACGGATCAGCTTTTGGATGGTTCGGATCAAGTATTCATGACTGCGTTTAAGAACTCTCAGAGCGATGGTTTGAGCCATGAAACTGCGCTGAAGGTAGCTTGGAGTAGTGTGGAGCAAGGCTTTCAGCGCAGTCAAGATGGAAGCTGGCATCGTAAGACTAAGCCTGATGATAATGTGCTGAGTTCTGGTGTCGGTGGTAGCTCAAGCTAGATTTGGCAGGAACAATGCGATCAAGAAGCAGAAAGCCGGAGTTTTTGCGTCTTGATCGCATTGTTCGTAGGTGCGAATTCTATTCGCCGAGTTTATTGAATTCGCGATCGTCAAAATCCCATTGCTTTCGCAACCGTATCCAATTCAGGGTCAACGCCCTGCTTAAAATTATTCTCGCTGAACTTAATCGCTGAATCTGGATCTTTCAATCCATTTCCGGTCAGCACACAAACTACGGTTGCGCCAGCCGGAACTTGATCCTTGACCTTGAGCAATCCCGCCACTGATGCCGCACTCGCAGGCTCACAGAAAATTCCTTCATTGGCTGCAAGAATTCGATAAGCCGATAAAATTTCCTCGTCGGTTACAGCATTAAAGCTACTCTGACTGGCATCTCGAACCGCGATCGCTCGACTCCAGTTCGCTGGATTCCCAATCCGAATTGCGGTCGCCAACGTTTCTGGATGCGTAAACGGTTCACCTTTGACCAATGGAGCTGCTCCCGCCGCCTGAAAACCCATCATTTTCGGCAATTTTGACGATCGACCTTCCTGGTGATACTGACAAAATCCCATCCAGTACGCGCTGATATTTCCCGCGTTACCTACCGGAATGCACAGCCAGTCAGGAGCATCGCCCAACATATCGACCACTTCAAACGCTGCGGTTTTCTGTCCTTCTAGGCGATAGGGATTCACCGAATTTACCAACGTCACCGGATAGTTTTGCGACATCTCACGCACAATTTCTAAAGCGCGATCGAAGTTTCCTTTAATCGATAAAACTTCGGCTCCGTATAACAATGCTTGCGCCAATTTGCCCAATGCGACATAACCATCAGGAATCAACACAAATGCTCGCATTCCGCCCCGACGCGCATAAGCTGCCGCTGCCGCTGACGTATTCCCGGTACTCGCACAAATGACTGCTTCCGCTCCTGCTTCTTTGGCTTTCGAGATCGCCATCGTCATGCCGCGATCTTTGAAGCTTCCCGTCGGATTGAGTCCGTCGTACTTGGCAAAAACTTGTACCTGACGACCGATCATCTGAGAGATCGCAGGAACTGGAATCAGGGGTGTGTTGCCTTCGTGAAGGGTCACAATAGGCGTTTGATCCGTCACAGGCAAGTAGCACCGATAACCATGAATTAAGCCGCGCCAGCGTTCAACTCTAGGCAGGTCTTCGGACGGAGAGGGGTTTGCAAGAGACAGGCGTAAGGTCACAGGAGTCAATCTTTAGAAGGGTGCAATACACATGAGATCTCAGTGTACTGTGTTTAGCGGCTTCAAGTTCAGCCAGATTGCAATGATCGATCGTAAGATTTTGCGATTCATCTATTTCTTCTGGAACTGAAGGGATCTGCTATCGTCTAGGAGTGAACGCCAGAATACAAACTTCTGTGAAGTTTAGGTTAAGATGTTCTGGTGGTGTGAGTAAGTACAATTACTAATTGATATGAACGCTTCAAACGGACAACTTAGTAACGCTGCGGTCTGTGACCCTCAGACGGGTGCATTAGTCTCTTCGATCGCGCAAGACAAGGTAAAACTTCTCTATCGTGCGGATCATCAAGTCAAGCTCCTCGATCTGCAAGCCGAGGCTGAACTGCTCCTCAAACAGCTTCAAGCTCTCAAGCAGCAAAAAACAGAGCATCCGGTTGGCACAATTTCCTAGATTTAAATCAGGATGAAGTCAAATTCAACGTTCTGCATTTCATCCTTTATTTTTCTCTTTTGCTTTGAGCGATATACTGAGTCAGTCATTGCTTCGGGCGTTTTGATATGCGATCGTTTTGGGCTGATCCGTATTTGTGGATTCACCTAGCGGGGATTGCGGCAGTTCCGCTATCCTTGCTGGTTTGCTTATTGGGACTGGCAGCAGGTGATCCAATTTTGCCACCCTGGTTAGAATTGGGACTGATTGCGATCGCAGGAATTGCTCCGATCGCTTGGATGCAGATTCAGAAACCGTTCTATATTTATAGTCTATTAGCGGTGGCGTTGCGTCCTCAACTGTTGAGCGAAGCGCAGAGAAAGATCTTGGCAATGTTTTTAGTGCGTCGGAATCCTATTGCAGTTGGGATTGCGGCGTTTGTTTTGTTTTTGATTCTGAAACAGATTTATACGATCGCACCGATCGCAGAAGGAATTACTCCGATTTCGGCGCGGGGTTTGGGGTTGATTGTGGCGGCGATCGGTTTTTTCGCGAGTAACTTATTTTTGCAAGTGTCGCTGAGTGTTCTATTGGTGATGCTGTCGAGCGATGCGGAAGTCGCACAGATTTCTCCGATCGAAGTGGAGCAAATTAAAAAGCGGCTGTTTGTGTTCGGATTTCCGGTAAATGCGATCGTGCCTGCGCTCAAAGTCGATCCCACTGAGCAGAAAGCGCCTTAAAAAAATCGTCTAGATCGAGGCGAATCCACTTACGATAAAGAAAGGAACTTTGCAACGTTTGGTGAAGCTCCGACCCTATCCGCGATCGCCCCGTTTGGAATTATGATTTTTTTCCGTCAGTACATTGCTCCGCTGCTCGTCGTATTGGTGTTCGTATTCTCGCTGGTGGTAGTGAGTGCACGGATTTTTCTGCCGAGTGATATGGCAGCACCCGCCCCGATCGAAGAAGTGAACCCCGCAAGCGATAAGGCACAAGCTCCGAACGTTGATGCCGTTGCAGGATTGCCGCCGAACCTCGCGCCCTTTATCCAAGGGTTGCCGAACGATCCGACTCAACTCTAGAAGCCGTGGCAGAACTGGTTGCAGGCTATTCACTCGATCGCGGATCAGGAAATCAACGAGATCGCGATCGACTGCTGGATTTTATGCAGCGTACCTATCGGGAACTGTTTCCCGGAGGCGAATTTACTCAGCTTGAAGGCACGATCGACCGATTTTTCTCAGCAGAAACGCCGGTGTGGTGGGTGCAGAAATCGGATGAGACCGCTTGGAACCCGATCGCGGGACTGTGGCTCGGAAGTGCGATCGATCAAGGAACAGGCGCACGACAAGCACACATTCTATTGCTGTATGTAACGCCGGATCATCGGCGAAAAGGCATTGGGGCGGCGCTAGTGCGCTACGCTGAAACATGGGCAAAATCGCGCGGCGATCGACAAATCGGACTGCAAGTTTTTGAAACGAATTTGCCTGCTATGGGACTTTATCGCGCCTTGGGCTATGAAACTCAGTCGCGGTGGATGACCAAATCGATCGACGAGCTGGAATAAGATAACTCCTATGTATAGTGACGACGATTTACGAGTTCTAGATATTGAAGCTGATTTAGCCGATCCGTTAGATGAGATTCCGGCGATCGAAGATGAGGTCGCCCCGAAACCTGATCCGGATGCCATGTTGCCCTTACTCGCGGCATCGGATATTCAACAGCGGATGTTAGCAGCACGAGTATTTTGTGATATCCAAGACCATCGAGCGATTCCGCAGTTGATCGCGCTGCTGAGTGATCCTTGTCCGTTGGTGCGAGTGAGTGCGGCGTATGCGCTCGGTCGAAATCCGAGTCCCGATGCGGTAGAGCCGTTAATCGATCGCTATCGTCAGGATTGGAATGGCTATGTGCGGAAGGGGATTGTTTGGGCGTTGGGCAATTGTCGCGATCGTCGATCGTTAAATACGCTCACTGAAGCGGTAAAAACGGATATTTCCGCAGTTCGATTGTGGGCGGCAAGTTCTCTAGCACAGATGGCAACGTTGGGATACGAAATCGTAGTGGCTGCGGTTCCGCCGTTAATTGAAGTGCTGAGGCGTGATCCGGTGGCTGCGATTCGGAGTAATTGCGCGTGGTCGTTGGGTGAGTTGTGTCGGGAGATGCCGTCGAATGTGATTTATGCAACTGCGATCGATGCTTTGATCGAGGCGTTTGCGGAGGATGAGGATACGGGAGTGCGCGAGGATGCGAAGGCTTCAATGTTGAAGGTAGGCGATGCGCGAGGATTGCAGGTGATTGAAACCTTAGAGCAGGAAGATTGGTTCTAATCCTGCTGCTAGAAATTAGAAGAAAAGTTGCTCATCTTGTTCATCAAGCAAATCGCGTTGAACTGAATTTTGAGCGGAATAGTACAAGCTTTCTTCGAGAAGAAACACGAAAACTTTCCGCCTAACTCCCTTGCTGAAAGGTAATATGCAGAACGTGAGTCGATCTAATGTTCCGAATTCTGGAATTAGAATGACAAGTTTCGCTCTAACATCCAGATTCGGGCGATTAGGCGGAAAGAGTCAATCTAAATACTAAATAATAGTTGTGCTGCCTTCAGTTAGTACATAGAGGTTATTTCAAATGTCATACCAAATCAAAAAATACCAGCGACAGATAGTGCATCTACGATAAAGCTAAAGCCAGTTACAGAAGCAACGGTTTCTGCGGTTAAATCGGCAATCAGCGTGTCCACTTTCGTTTGCAGTTGAG
>JAHHHU010000014.1 GCA_019359175.1 Phormidium tanganyikae FI6-MK23 | reverse complement strand
AAATTGAGCATTGGTGGTGGGTGCTGAAGAATTGGATGCGGCAACGGTGGGATGAGTTTGACAGCTTCCGGGATTGTGTCGATGCTGCCTTCAAACATTGTCCTAACGTGCTTGAGTAGCGCTATACTGGATTCTGCATCGATAGTTAGGAGCGTGGATTGAGTCGCTTCCGTCATTGCAGAATTGTTTCGCCCTCACCCCAACCCTCTCCCAATTTGGGAGAGGGAGCAAGAGTTCGGTTCCCCTTCTCCCAAAATGGAAGAAGGGGTTAGGGGATGAGGGCAAAGATTTCGGCGTTCATGAATCCATGTTCCTTAGTCTTGCTCAAATACCTTGCCCAATGCGGCAGGCGGCGTGCTGCGAATCAGTTCCGAAGCTGTATTGTCGATCGGGGAAGGTAACAGTTTCAGCATTCGCTCTAACCAATCGCTCGAAGTTAAAACCAACAACAGAATCATCAATAAAAACGGAGCAACAGTAAATACCTGAGTTGGAACATCCGGGATAGTACTTTGAGCAACACCTGCTAGCGATTGTAAAATCCCGAATAAATAGCAGCTAATCGCGACTCGTAAGGGATTCCAGCCGCCGAAAATCACGATCGCTAACGCAATCCATCCGTAACCCGCTGTATGCAACTGACTCCAGCCCGCTTTGAAGTTCAGCGAAAATGCCGCCCCTGCAATTCCCGTCAGTGCCCCACCGATCAGGGTGTAAACATAGCGCATCAAAACGACATTCGTTCCTCTGGCAAATGCAGCATTCGGTTGCTCTCCGATCGCTCTTAGCATCAATCCAGCACGAGTCCGGTAGAAGTAAGTCCAAACAAGCGCGATCGACAAATAGCTTAGATAAACTAATAAATCGTTCTGAAAGAACAATCGCCCAATCAGCGGAATATCTTCCAGCAGTGGAATTCTGAAGCTCGGAACGGTTGGGCCCGGAATTCTCACAAACGCATTGCCAAGAAACGAGGACAAACTCGCTCCCAACAGCGTCAACACAAACCCGATCGCGACCTGAGACTGTTTCAGCGTCAGAGCGCCAAACGCGACAATTAGCGCGATCGCAGCTCCGACCAATCCCGCACCCGCAAATCCTAGAATCAAACTCGGAACCGTTCCCGTCGCTTCGAGCGTTTTGGCGATCGCAAATCCCGTCATTGCACCCATCAAAATCGTGCCTTCTGCCGAAAGATTGATCACTCCTGCGCGTTCTGCGATCGTTTCTCCCAGCGTGGCAAATACGAGCGGAGTTGAAGCCGCGATCGCAGTGGCAAAAATCGGAATCAGTTGAGCCGCATCCATAGATCCAAAGCCTTTTTTGCCCACTGTACCAGATTGATTTTTATTCGTATATGAGCTACCTGCGTAAAAAAGAGACGTTCCAACGGAACGTCTCTAAAGAACTTTGATTAACCGCGCTGCGATCGTGCTGCTTCCGGTAAGGGTCTACCTTTTGGCTCCGGTAAAGTCGGACGACGTTCATACGGCAGCGGAATGTATTGCACCGAAGGACGACCGCCTTGGGGCTGTGGATACAGTTCCATCAGGTCATAAATTTCTCGATCGAGTCCGACTGTAATCGGTAGCCCCATCTCCGAAGCTTCTTCAACCGTGATCGGATAGTCATGCGTCACCTTTCCAGTCGTTAGTGCCTCTACCACCGATTCAATTTTTTCAGGTGCAATCTTTTGATTGGGGACAGCATCTTTTAGCAAGGTACGGACAAAGCGCTGAACTTGTGCGATCGCTTTACGCGACAAGTCCGCCATGATCAAAGTTTGATCATCAATATCTCCGATCGGCTTTTGTTCCACCACTTTCAAAACACTAGCTGCGGGAAAGTTACCTAACTGCGGATCAACGGGCCCTAACACCGCATTTGCATCCATCACAATCTCATCTGCTGCTAGAGCTAACATCGTTCCACCGCTCATCGCATAGTGCGGAACATAGACACTCACTTTAGCAGGATGGCGAATTAAAGCGCGGGCGATTTGTTCGGTGGCGAGGACGAGTCCACCAGGAGTATGTAGAATCAAATCGATCGGTACATCAGGAGGAGTGAGCCGAACCGCACGCAGGATTTGTTCAGAATCTTCGATCGTAATGTAGCGAGACAGCGGAATCCCCAATAAGCTGATTGACTCTTGACGATGTACCAGCAAAATTACGCGGCTATTTCGCTTACGTTCAATGTCTTTGAGCGTGTTGTACCGCTTTGTTTCCGTTTGTCGTCGTTGCCAGAGGGGTTGCAGCGAAGAGAAAATGAAGAATACCCAGATCAAATCAAAGAAACTGAAAGTCATAGAACAAACTCTGAGAACTGTGGCTCTATTGTTTCAGTTTCGATTCTGCGAAATCTCTACCTTGAGAACTAAACAGAAGATGATTTTGATTAGACTAATCCCCGGACTAAACCGACAAATATACCTTCGATCGCAACTTCTTCCGCTTGTTTTTCGATCACTGGATAGCTCGGATTTGCAGGCTGCAAAATGATCTGATCACCGCTCCAAAACAAATGCTTTAAGGTAGTTTGAGTTTCAAATCTTGCCGCGACAATCTCGCCGTTTTTAATCGTATTTGGCTCGGATTCTTTTCGCAAAATCACGACATCGCCATCTGCGATCGCAGCTCCGATCATACTGTCGCCTCGGACTCGGAGCGCAAAGTATTGACTCATTTGATGCCGCCGTTTTCCGACGAAGTGCGGCAGCGTTGAAACATCGACGTATTCTTCGATTTCGGAGTGTGCGAACATTTCTAGCAGTCCGCCTGCTGCAATCATGCCTAAAATCGGGATATTTCTCGATCGTGGTTTACAGATCACCAGCGATTTAACTGAACCTTCCTTCCAAGCGACGTATCCGGCATCTCTGAGATCCGTTAGGTGAAATCGAATCGTGTCTTTTGATTTGTAGCCCAAAGCCGCCGCCATCTCACCGTAAGACGGCACAGAATGATATCGATCGACGTAATCTTCGAGCCAGTCTAGAAGCTTTTGTTTCGGAGGAGAGAGGTCAGTCATGACAATTTAGAACAATTGTACTTATTAGAATATCTGATTTTTATTGATAATTCTAGATTTCTCTAAGATTCCCGGTATCCTGCTTGAGTTCCAAGTTGCCCCCTAAAATAGAAATTGCACCGATCAGCAGATAAAGTATGAGTACGCCCGTTGAGTTTCTTGATTCATATGATGTGGTTGTCGTGGGAGCCGGACACGCAGGATGTGAGGCAGCCCTGGCAAGCGCACGTTTAGACTGTCGGACGTTGCTACTGACACTGAACCTCGACAAAATCGCATGGCAACCCTGCAATCCAGCGGTGGGCGGGCCTGCGAAATCTCAACTGGTACACGAAGCCGATGCTTTGGGCGGTGAGATTGGCAAAATGGCAGATCGGACTTATCTACAGAAGCGGATTCTCAACTCGTCGCGCGGGCCTGCGGTGTGGGCATTGCGGGCGCAGACGGATAAGCGCGAGTATGCAGCGGTGATGAAAACGATCGTCGAAAATCAAGAGAATTTGACGATCCGAGAAGGCATGGCGACAGATCTCGTGTTGAATGCTAACGATGAAGTGATCGGAGTCGAAACCTATTTCGGCGTTGCGTTTGAGTGTAAAGCGGTCGTGCTGACGACGGGGACGTTTCTCGGCGGGAAGATTTGGGTCGGCAATAAATCGATGGATGCCGGACGCGCAGGAGAATTTGCAGCGATCGGGCTAACTGAAACGCTGAATCGATTTGGGTTTGAAACCGGACGACTGAAAACGGGGACTCCGGCGCGGGTCGATCGTCGATCGGTGAATTTTGATGTCCTAGAACGCCAGCCGAGCGATACAGAACTCCGATGGTTTAGCTTTGATCCTGAAGTTTGGGTCGAGCGAGAACCGATGGATTGTCATTTGACGCGCACGACGGCAGAAACGCATCGAATCATCCGCGAGAATTTGCATCTCTCTCCGGTCTACGGGGGTTGGGTGGATGCGAAAGGGCCGCGATACTGTCCGAGCATCGAAGATAAGATCGTGCGATTTGCTGACAAAGAAAGCCATCAAATCTTTATCGAGCCAGAAGGACGTGACATTCCAGAACTCTACATTCAAGGCTTTTCAACGGGACTACCCGAAAAAGTTCAGCTACAAATGTTGCGATCGCTTCCTGGTTTAGAAAGCTGTGCGATGCTGCGTCCTGCTTATGCAGTGGAGTATGACTATCTACCCGCGACGCAATGCTATCCAACTTTGATGACTAAAAAGATCAGTGGATTGTTTTGCGCGGGACAAGTGAATGGCACAACAGGCTATGAAGAAGCAGCCGCACAAGGTTTAGTAGCGGGAATCAATGCAGCGAGATTGTGTCAAGGTCAAGGGATGGTGATCTTCGCCCGCGAACAAAGCTACATTGGCACATTGATCGATGATCTCTGTACCAAGGATTTACGCGAACCTTATCGGATGCTTACTTCTCGATCGGAGTATCGCTTGATTCTACGATCGGACAATGCGGATCAGCGTCTCACTGTATTGGGGCGTGAGATTGGACTGATTGACGATCGACGCTGGGCATTGTTCACCCAAAAGCAAGAGAACATTGCCGCAGAGAAAGAGCGACTGCATGAAACGCGTGTGAAAGAGCACAATGAAGTCGGGAAAGCGATCGCACAAAATACTCAACAAGCGATCAAAGGATCAATCACGCTTGCTGAGCTTTTGCGTCGTTCTGGATTTCATTATGGTGATCTCGAACGCTACGGTTTGGGCAATACGAACTTAAATCGCTTTGAGAAAGAAGGTGCAGAGATTGACATCAAATATTCAGGATACATTCAGCGCCAACAACACCAGATCGAACAAATCAGCCGTCAAGAAAACCGCAAACTCCCAGAAACGCTAAACTACAACGCGATCGAAACGCTCTCGAAAGAAGCCCGCGAAAAGCTCTCTAAGGTGCGTCCTCTCACGCTTGGGCAAGCGACTCGAATCGGGGGAGTCAATCCTGCGGATGTGAATGCGCTGCTGGTTTATCTTGAAATTCAAGCGCGTCGATCGACTAAGGTGGTGACAAGCTGACTAGCGTGAATTTGATGAGTTGAGGTCTTGCACCATTCTTGAGAGAACGATTTTTGGGCGTTTCGCTCCCTGCATTCACGAGCTACCGTAACGTCAGTTCGGGATAAGAAATCGCTAGAAGTCCCGATTCCCCGTGACTTGCTACCATGCTCCAGGTCAAGCTAGTTGCAGTGAGGGTTTTAGCCTTCGGCTTAACCCGAACTCAGGTTACCGTATACACACAAGTCGATTGATCTGTTATCGCCTAGACCTCTCGCCCCCTAAGTCCCCCAGAATGGGGGACTTTGAGCAGAAGGAATTTCCAGAACGCCAAGAATTTTTTGAGCTTCAAAGTCCCCTAAATTTGGGGGATTTAGGGGGCAGAAGCCGATCTAAACAGAGCGATAAAAGACCTGTGTATAAATGGGTAGGCATTCACGGGCAAGGCAGAATCAGCAAAAAAGCTCGTTAAAGCCACCTTGAAACATTAGACTCGATCGACAAACCCCTTCACAGCATTAACCAAAGCTAGCAACAGAGCGGAGATTTGCGATCGAACTTACGATCTGTTGCAGCTTACGTTCCGCTTGTCCTAGCTCTAAAATCGCCTTTGCTTGTGAAAATCCCGCCTCTAAACTAGAACAAGCTCCCGCACGCCACAAATAAAACCCGCTGTTCCAAACCACAGCCTGAAATAGCTCTGAAGGTTCGCCTTTCAGTACCGTCTGCATCTCGATAAAAAATTGATCTAGCGGAACGAGCGGCAGTTCTTTCGCAGCAAATCCATAATCACGCGGAACCAAGGTCAAGCGATCGAACTTCTCTTTCGTCCCAATTCCGATAATAGCTGTACGATCGCGCGGTAGATCACAACTGCCTTCTAAGCCTTTGACGCTCGTAAACTCCGTCGTTCCGCGCATCGCAAACGCATCTCGCAACATTCCCTCAGTCGGCGGATGCACATAGCCACAGACTAAATGTGATTCGCCTGCGTAAGGGTTCCACATCAGTTCAAGCGTCGAAAAAGGCGGACGTTTGCCAATCTGATCGCGATACGGAACTAAGCCTTGAGCAAGCGGAAAATGAGTCGGGAGATAGACCAATCCTAAGCCCGTACTCTCTAGCACTTGATGCACTTGTACGATCGACAAATGCTTCCAATCCACACCAAGCCCGTCCCACAGTTCGATCAGCGGAACGCCCTCTTTTGTAGGCATCCGATCGCCGCCATGCAGCACAACCGGAACGCCTACGGCTGATAGAACAATTGCAACTAATGGACTCAACGGCGCAGTCCGCGATCGACCATCGTACGGATTGCACATCACGGTAACGGGAATCTTTGATGCGATCGCAGGAAGCTTCTCGCTCAACGCATCATACGCATCTAACATTCCTGCAAGCTCTTCTCCGGTCGGACGCTTGATGCGATGCGAAATCATAAACGCTCCAATTTGTGCAGGAGTCGCTTCTTGCAGCAGCATTAATCGAGTTGCGGTTTCTGCTTCTTCACGAGTTAGATTCTCGCTGGTGTGGGGCCCACTCCCGACCTTTTTCAACAACTCCCGAAACTCGTAACTCATAGCTTCTACCTAGAGATGAATGGCTGCACACTTCAAAGCTTTCCATTTTACCAGACGGATTTCTGTTCAACTTAGACGATCACTTTCGGAACTCGCGCCAAAAATGCCGGGTGCATAATTTCTTGTACCAATGCCCGAAACCTTTGAATCGGTGGAATCTGCAATCGGTCTTGTGTGGTCACGAGAACGACTTGCCGCACTAAGGTTGGATCAGTTGTCGATCGCACTGCCAAAGTTGGATCGAGATGGACATCATGAATCGCGCCCTGTGGCAGCAATGCGATCAACTCTCCCTGTCGCACAATTCCCCGAAACGCATCCAGCGTATTGAGTTCTAATGCAGCTTTGAGCGTTGCCCCTTGTCGCTGGAATTGTTCTTGTACTAATCGCTGCATTCCATAGCCATCTTTGAACACCACTTGCGGATAGTGAACCAACTCTGACCACGGAACTGCTTCAAACTTCGCGAGCGGATGCTCCACCGACATCAACACCCGCACAGGTTCATCGTAAAGCACATCTACAACCATTTCCGGGCTTGCGGTGAGGAAGCGATTGTTCATCACGATCGCAATGTCTACCAATCCATCTTTCAGCACTTTTAAAGCTCGATCGCTCCCTAGCGAAGTCACGCGCAACTGAACTTCGGGATAGTCTTGGCAAAATCGTTGCAGCACAGGCGGCAAATGAAATGCACACACCGAATGAATTGCAGCGATACAAAGTTCGGGCTGCTTACCGAGGCGGAGTTCTTCGAGTTCTACGAGCGCGTTGCGCCATTCTTGGCAAATCTTCCGAGCGCGGGGCAAAAATTGTTCACCTGCAACGGTTAGCTTTGCGTGTGCGGTTCGGTGAATCAACGACATTCCCAAATCCGATTCCAACGATTGAAGCTGGCGGCTAATCGTCGATTGAGTCACATCACACTTTCGGGCAGCTTGTTGAAAACTTCCAAATTCTGCGATCGCTAAAAATGCCTGTAATTGCTCTAGGCGCATGGATGTGTAACCTGAGTCACATTCTTGTGACCTTAGCGGATCTGGAAAACAAGTTTCGTAAGAGTTGATACCGGAAAAAATTGATGTTCAGAGAGAATTAGAAGTGCAAGCATTCTACCGTGTGAAGCTGACCAAAATTTCTGCATCACTCATCTTTCGCCTAAAGTTTTAGACTGGAAGTTCGCGATAGAGTGATAAAACTGCTGATCTACACCGAATACTGAATATGCTTGAATCTTACCGTCAACACGCCGCTGAACGTGCCGATGCCGGAATTCCACCGCTCCCCCTGAGTCCGCAGCAAACTTCAGAATTGTGTGAATTGCTCAAGGCTCCACCTGCGGGTGAGGAAGCATTTTTACTGTCGCTGTTACGCGATCGCATTCCGCCGGGAGTCGATCAAGCGGCTTATGTCAAAGCAGGATTTTTAAGCGCGATCGCCAAAGAAGAAGTCACGAGTCCGCTGGTTTCCCCAAAAGAAGCCGTTGAACTGCTCGGAACGATGATGGGCGGATACAACGTTCATTCGCTGATCGAACTGCTCAAGTCATCAAATCTTGAGATTGCAGAAACGGCTACGGCGGCTTTAAGCAAAACGCTGCTCGTGTATGATGCGTTTCATGATGTTCAAGAACTTGCAGAAAGCGGCAACTCTTATGCTCAAAGCGTTCTGAACTCTTGGGCAAATGCAGAATGGTTCACCAATCGCGCCCCATTGTCCGAAGCGATCACGGTGACAGTCTTCAAAGTTCCCGGCGAGACAAACACTGATGATTTATCACCCGCGACTCACGCCACAACGCGCCCCGACATTCCGCTTCACGCTTTAGCAATGTTAGAAACGCGGCAGCCGGGATCGCTTGAGACGATCGAGCAATTGAAACAGAAAGGTCATGCAATCGCATATGTGGGCGATGTCGTCGGAACCGGATCTTCGCGCAAATCTGCGATTAACTCAGTGCTTTGGTACATTGGCGACGATATTCCGTTTGTGCCAAATAAGCGATCGGGTGGGTACATTCTCGGTGGCAAGATTGCGCCGATCTTTTTCAACACCGCAGAAGATTCGGGAGCTTTACCGATCGAGTGTGATGTCACGAACTTCAATACGGGCGACGTGATCACGATTTATCCCTACAAAGGCGAGATCACGAACGAAGTGGGTGAAGTTGTCTCTACTTTCACGCTGAAGCCGGACACGATTTTGGATGAAGTTCGCGCAGGTGGGCGGATTCCATTGCTGATTGGACGAACCTTAACCGACAAGATCCGATCGGCAATGGGCTTACCGATTTCAGATCTATTTGTCCGTCCCCAAATGCCTACGGACACCGGAAAAGGCTTCACCCTCGCTCAAAAAATGGTCGGTAAAGCCTGTGGACTTCCTGGCGTTCGTCCCGGAACTTCTTGCGAACCGATTATGACCACAGTGGGATCGCAAGACACCACGGGACCCATGACCCGCGACGAACTCAAAGAGCTTGCCTGTCTCGGCTTCAGCGCTGATCTGGTAATGCAAAGCTTTTGTCACACGGCAGCCTATCCCAAGCCCGTAGACATCAAAACTCACCACGACCTCCCAGACTTCATCAATTCTCGTGGTGGCGTTTCCCTTCGTCCGGGTGATGGCATCATTCACTCGTGGCTAAACCGAATGCTGCTCCCTGACACGGTTGGCACTGGTGGCGATTCTCATACTCGTTTCCCGCTCGGCATCTCATTCCCTGCTGGATCAGGCTTGGTTGCATTTGCAGCCGCGCTCGGTGCAATGCCGCTCGATATGCCGGAATCCATTCTCGTTCGGTTCAAAGGAAAGCTCCAACCGGGTGTAACTCTGCGCGATGTGGTGAATGCAATTCCTTATGTTGCAATGCAGCAAGGTAAGCTCACCGCTTCCAAAGAGAACAAACAGAATGTGTATTCTGGCAAAATCATCGAAATGGAAGGACTGCCCGATTTGCAGTTAGAGCAAGCCTTTGAACTCACCGATGCGACTGCCGAGCGATCGGCTGCGGGATGCACGATCGCACTTTCTCCCGAAACCGTCGCGGAATATCTCCGCTCCAACGTCGCCCTGCTCAAAAACATGGTGGCACGCGGTTACGGAGATGCTCGTACCATTCTCCGTCGCGTCCGCAAAATGGAAGAATGGTTAGCCAATCCGCATCTCTTAGAAGCTGATTCCGATGCTGAATACGCCGACATTATCGAAGTCGATCTCGATCAACTTACAGAACCGATCGTCGCGGCTCCAAACGATCCCGACAACATCAAACTGATGTCCGAATGTGCAGGCGATCCGATCCAGGAAGTCTTTATCGGCTCGTGCATGACCAACATCGGACACTACCGCGCCGCTGCCAAAATCCTCGAAGGTGCAGGAGTCGCCAAAGCAAAACTCTGGATCGCTCCTCCGACTCGAATGGATGAACAACATCTACGAGAAGAAGGAATCTACGAGATTTTTCAAGCCACTGGAGCGCGTACTGAAATGCCGGGATGTTCGCTCTGTATGGGCAACCAAGCACGAGTTGATGATGGCGTAACCGTATTCTCAACCTCGACTCGCAACTTCAATAACCGTATGGGCAAAGGCGCACAAGTCTATCTCGGCTCTGCGGAACTCGCGGCAGTTTGTGCCCTACTCGGCAAGATCCCAACCGTTGAGGAATACATGAACATCGTGCAAGTCAAGATCGATCCGTTTGCGTCAGAGTTATATCGGTATCTAAACTTCGATCGTATTTCCGGCTTTGAAGATGAAGGTCGCGTATTGTCGAAAGAAGAAGAAGCACAACTGATCGCCAGTGTGAGTTAATCTCAGTGAGGTGGCGATCCTGATCCGGATCACACTGCGATCGCCAACCCTGCGCCTTCCGCAAAAATACTGAGTTTTGTGAAGCTGTATCAAAAACTAGATGTAAATTTTACGAAGATCTGCGTAGGGGGTTTCACCCCTCACCCTATAAATGTCATACTGTGCTAAGTAGATGCACCCTGATGACAGGGGGGATTCGCCAACCGCGACCCTCCTTTTTTCTTTTTAAACCCCCTAGCCCCTCGCCACAACTCCCGATATAATCGCGGTTCAGGCACATAGGTGAGACATATTATGGCAGACTGGCAGCAAATCGCAGGCGGCATCACAGCCCCCAAAGGCTACAAAGCCGCAGGAATCACCGCTGGACTCAAACCCTCCGGCTTACCCGACCTCGCCCTGATCGTTTCCGAAGTTGATGCGATCGCTGCTGGAGTCTTCACCACTTCCCAAGTCCGCGCCGCTTGCGTCGATTACTGCCGCGAACGTCTCCAAACCAAATCTAACACCCGCGCGATCCTCTGCAATGCCGGACAAGCCAACGCCGCCACAGGCGCACAAGGCATGATCGATGCCCTCGAAAGCGCCCAACTGATTTCCCAAGCATTAAATCTCGCTTCAGATACGATCCTTCTCACTTCAACGGGCGTAATCGGTCAGCGAATCAAGATGGATGCACTGCGATCGGCAATTCCCAATCTCGTCTCCAGCCTGAGTGAAACCGGAAACGATGCCGCAGCGAAGGCAATTACGACCACAGATCTAGTGACGAAATCGATCGCACTCGAAACCACGATCGGTGATCGACCCGTCCGAATCGGTGGAATCGCCAAAGGTTCCGGCATGATTCACCCAAACATGGCGACGATGTTGGCGTTCGTGACTTGCGATGCGGCGGTTTCTTCTCATCTGTGGCAAGAGATGCTCAGTCGGGCAGCCGATCGCAGTTTTAACCAAATCACTGTCGATGGCGATACCAGCACAAATGATAGTTTAATCGCTTTGGCAAACGGGCAATCAAGAACGCCTGCGATTACCGAACCAGGAGCCGAAGCGGACAAGCTCGAAGCGATGCTAACTGAAGTTTGTATCTATTTGGCAAAAGCGATCGCGCGAGATGGAGAAGGCGCGACCTGTTTGATCGAAGTTCAGGTTTCCGGGGCGAGTGATGATGAGTCTGCAAGAAAAGTCGCTCGAACGATCGCAGGTTCATCTTTGGTAAAATCGGCAATTTTTGGACGTGATCCGAACTGGGGCAGAATTGCAGGTGCAGCGGGGCGGGCGGATGTGACGTTTGATCAAGCAGAATTGCAGATTAAGCTCGGTGAGTTTGTCATGATGCAGAATGGACAGCCGCAACAGTTCGATCGAGCTTCTGCAAGTGAGTATTTGAAACAACAAGCAGCGAGAAGTTCAGAAGGCGATCGACAATTGCTCGATCGTCCGGTGATCATCTCGGTGAGCATTGGGAACGGTGCGGGAAGTGGGAAAGCTTGGGGTTGCGATCTCAGTTATGACTATGTGAAAATCAACGCAGAGTATACAACTTAGAACGCCAAAATGCTGGAGAGAACTTACGAGCAGCTATCCGCGATCGAGGGTCAAGAGATTCTAGAGCGGTTGCCGGAACGGATTAAGAACGCTATTATTGCGCGTGCAACCGAGATTGATTATCAGATCGAGGCAATTTTGGAAATGGCGATCGCTGGATATCTTGATCCTCATGCGATCGGATTTGCTGACTGTAAACCAGGGCGTAGAGCGTAGTCAGTATCTTCGCGAAATTATGAATTGACGCGCTCTAGTAGTTAGTCAATCCAAGATTGAGGGGTATTTTTTTTACAAAAAGCCTTCAGGGTATTGCTTCTAGAAGTCCTCTATCCCTCAATTTAACTTTGACTGACCACTAGAATCTGGTTAAGGCTTAACTGCAATTCGGGAAAGGCTTTTGATACGATCACTTGCTCTCCCCGAAACTGTCTCACTTCATACTCTCCATCTTTTTCAATTGATAAACCGAGAACGTTGGCTGTTTCGGTGAATCGATATAGCGCTTTCCGCCCAGTCCTAGATAATCACAAATCCAATATTCCTCAATTCCCAACGCTTCATAATCTTCCAGCTTTAGAGCATAATCATCGCTTCAGTTTGTACTCGTAACTTCAATCACGAGTTTTGCAGATTCACAGTGCGTAATGGTCGATTCTTTCGCCCAGCGAGGATCAGCTTGGATTGTCGATCGGCCTAACACAATCATATCCGGTTCATAGCCAGATTCTTCAACTTTCACAACGCATTCTCTGGGAATGAAATAAGGATGTCGCAGCCGCTCAATTTCCATTCCCAGTCTCAGTGCAATGTATCCGCCTACGTCTGAATGTTTGCCTAGTGGCTTCGGCATTTGAACGATTTCTCCGTTGTGCAATTCATAGTGATGCTCTGAGTGTTCGGGATACCAAGCAATGAACTCATCGAATGTGATTTGCTTGGGAAGACATTGAACCATGCGAACCTCCTTATTGTGACTGTAACTGTGCTTCTAGTGCTTTGCCGATTCGATCGCGTGCCTCTTCCAAATGCGCCTTGGTGTAAATCTCCTTCTCGTTCACTCGTCCCATTGCTCGATCGATGGATTTCTGAAGCTGCTTCAGTTCATATCGAGCAACAGTCCGCGCATCTTCAGGAACTTCAGCTTGGCGCAACAACATCGAAATCATGGCTTCCATGTGTTGCCGCTGTAAAGCACGACGCAAACCCGATAGCTTCAAATTGTCTTGCGGTTTGATCACATCGCCCCAAATGCTCGACTGAAGACTATCAAACAGATCAGGAATGGTTAATCCCTGTCCAGCTTGGGTTCTAAGCTCAGAATCACGCAGACGAGCTAAACGATCGTAATCCAACAACGAATACAACACCACACTTTGCAGAAATAGAATATTGTCGTGAATCGGATAGTCAAGGTTTGGTGTCGGATCTGTGCCCCAGTGTGACCAGCGAGACGGAGCTAACTTATTGAGAAAATCCGGTGCAAAGCGGAACGGTTCTTCGCTAAATACATACTTTTCGATCAGTGCTAGAGCTTGGCGCTGTTGCTCGATCGGCACAGATTCAAACGGCAATCTTCCTTTCGCATCGCCTGCCCTAAATCGATTAAAGTACTGTCCGCCAATGTATTCGCTGAGAAAGGTTGAATACTGGAAGTAGTACTCGAACACCGCATTAAAAGCAACTCGAACTTCATTAAAGCTATCGCCCTCGAAAGGATAGCGCTGATCGACTCGGTTCCACATCTCGCGGGCATTTGTAAGCTGCCATTGAGCATAGGTGAGCAAATCACCGCTCATATCAAACACATTCACCTTCGGATCAAGATAGGTCAGGTCTTCATCGGTGGCGTAGGCGAGTTCGGGAGTGGGAGCGCGTTGGGCGATTTTGTCGAGTTCGCGCTTTTCCGCTTGTGGAATCCTAGCATCGATCGACGTATAGCCGTATTCGATCGCCCATTCATCGTAAGGCCCGATCACATGCGTGAAATAGTCTCCCTGCTTGGTTCCTTGAGGTGCGAGATTCACCGGAGCATAGTCCATGACTGATCCGGTTAGTCCTTTCGCTTGAGTGATTGCCGTGTTGTTTAGCTCTTCGGGTTTGAGCATTGCGCTCGCGTGGAAGTTATGACGCAATCCCAAAGTATGTCCTACTTCATGAGCAATCAAGCTCCGCATGAATTCTTGAGCATAAGCTTTCATTTCAGGACTACTCGGCAAAGCATTTTGCATCAGTGCAAGAGACATATTGCCGACTGCAAACTGTTTCGCGGTATCCACACCAAAACAGAGGTCTTGATAGTTCCCCAAGTGAGAACCAAACCGCAATCGAGGAGTCGCTTTTTTCTCATTTGCTTTCGCTTGTTTGCGGAGAGATTGCGCTGCCATGCCGTAATTACAGAGATTTGGATTGCCTGTAAGTTGAGAAACAAACGGAGCCGATCGCATTTGGTTCTGTTCAACTAACGTGCGATAGTCCTCTTTCATTGCTCTGGCAAAGTCAGCAGAAACAATGATGTCAGCATCCAGGATTTCACCCGTAAGTGGATTGACGCGCGAAGGACCCATTGCAAAGATGGCATCATTGCTGTTAAACCAGCGAATCGTGTTGTAGCGGACATCCGCCGGATCCCAATCCGCTTTGTTGGGCATTTGTTGAACCTCGATCGCATCTTTGAATCCAATCTTTTCAAAGGCGCGATTCCAAAGTAAAACCCCGTCGCGAACTGCATCGCGGTACTCTAACGGCACACTATTCTCAATCCAGAATACGATCGGCTTTTTCGGCTTAGATAGCGCTGCGGTTGGCTCTTGTTTCTCTAAGTTCCAGCGATTGATATACCGCACAAAAGGTCGTCTGGAAGTGTCGTTGTTATAGTCTTTGTAAGCGGTGATGAAGTAGCCGATGCGATCGTCTGCGAGTCGCGGTCGGTAGCCATTTTCGGGCAGTTGAGACAAGCTGTAGCGCACTTTTAAGCTAAACGCTCGACTATCCGGCAATGTTGCGATGTAGGTTGGAAAATCATCGCCGTTGCTTCCTCCGGTGAATGCGAACACAGATTCGACTTCAACGTTTTGCGGAAAGGCTTTGACGCGATCGAAGTAAGAACTGCTCGACTCTAGATTGTAAGCACCTCCCAAAGATGAAGATAAAACGGGCATCAATCCAGGTAAGTCTGACAATAGAAGGGGATTGAGTTCGACAAGAAAGCTTTTGCGCTCTGAATGAATGCTGCGAATCGGCAAAGTTTCTAGAATCGAATCGCTAAACGATCGCTGAATTGATCGATCGATCGGCGTTCCTCGTTCTGCCCGGAAATAAAAATTTGGAACAACGAACTGAATTCCGTTATTCAGCTTACGGAAGGTGAAAAGAAAATCTCCGATCGGCAATCCGCTATAAATTCCCCGCTCTCCGACACCAGACTCTAGAGTCATTGCAGCCAAATAGTTACGCCCTAGCTGATTCGGCAAAATCTCTGCAAAGAGCTTTCCACTTTTCTGATTGTGATAAAGCGTGAATAATCCTTTGATCGGTGTTGCGCCTTTGATCACATCATTAAAGGCGCGGAGTGATTGTTCAGGGTCATCACTCGCACTCGGCGGTTTGGGGGGAGATTGGGCGACTCCGGGCATCATTCCATCGATGCTAAACGGCAGCATCACCAGCATTAACCCCAACAGAAAAGCCAAGAATCGCGAGACTCGTTTCATTTGTTCGTTCTACTCTAGAGATTGCGGGGACATCGCTCATGGAACACAAGGTATTCGATCGATACTATCTTGCGGCCTGAGTTGTGATCAGAATTTAAGATATTTTTAATTTGTCGATCGAGTGTACACGCATTCTCTAAAGTTGACGCGACATTTTAATTTCATCGTCGATCGAAGACCAAAAGAATCGCCCAAATTGCCATCGCTCTTAGATAGTGGCTAGCGCGAAATGTTCCCGCTGCCGTAATCGCTTCTGGTGTTCTAAATTGCAGTCCGTTGTCATAAATCTGTTGTACGACTGATTCCGTAAGCGTCCAAGCTTGCGTTGTCATTTCCATTTGCATTAAAAATGCTGCAATTCCAAAGTTAATTCCTGTCCAAACTTCTAAGGGATGCGTTGCGTTCGGATTTTCAGGCGAACCATCTGGACGAACGCCGTTTGCAGCGCCGATTTTAACTCCCATTTTTTGACTAAACTGAACAAAGCAAGCCTCATAAACGGTGCTAAGTGCAGATTGAACACATTCGATCGGAACAATGTCCGGCAAGTTCAACAACTTTGCGTAGAACTGTCCACAGAGTTGATCAGCCATCACAACATCTGATCCACTGTCACTATCTAACCGATAGTATGTTCCGTTCCAAAGCTTCTCTTGATAGATAGTACGAGACTGAGTTAACCAAGTCTGATAGAGTTCGACAGGTCGATCGAGAATGTTACCAATCGCGATCGCGCTTTCCAATGCTGCAATCCACAGTCCGCCACAGTAAGCACTCACACCCTGTAACCGCCAATCATCGAAGGTTTGATCCGGTGCGCCTGAGTTTTCGGGAATGCCATCGTTATCTAAATCAAACTGTTTGAGATAGAGTAGTGTTTCTGCGATCGCATCCCAACATTCTTCTAAGAACTCAACATCCTTTGCACCTGTTAATAGATAGTCCCGATAAACTTGCAGCACAAAATCTGAACCCAAATCTTTCCACAAGTTGCAATCTTGATAGGCGGTATAGTTCGTTTTCTCCCAAACGTGCTCATTCGGTGCGCCCAAATCGTGTGGAGTTGCACCTTTCACTTTGCGGAGTGCCATTGGACTTTCTGCCCCGATCGTATGATAGTAGCCAATCACACGAGTTCGATCGTCTTGTTGTGGAATCGCACGAGCAAACGACCGCATTACCGATTTTTCTAGCTCTGCCCATAACATTAACAATCCAAACGAACCATACAATCGCACATCTAAGCTTTCATACCAACGGTAATCAATGCACTCTAATACTGCAAACTGTCCCACCGGATCGCGCTCATCTGCCGCACTCCACAATGTTCCACCTTGAGTCAAATCATAGAGTTCATTGAACAATGCCATCTTGAACCAATCGGGTAGATCAGTACGATCGAGAATCGGTTTTTGCCAAGCTTGAATCTTTTCTTGCCACAATCGATGATGTTTCAATGCAGTTCGAGCAATCGACCAAGCATTCTGACCATTGCGACCAAAGAAATCAGTGTAACGGCGATAGTACTCTACTCCTTCTGCAAACTCTGTGATTGGAAAGTCCCAACTGAGAACAAAGGGAATTTGTAATGTTTGACCCGGTTTTAATGTGAACCGAACTGCGATCGCGCTTCCAATTCGCTCACCCGTCGAAGGGGTTTCATCATCTCGATCGCTCAATGATCCATCCCGCGAAAAGCTTTCCCACAGTTCAGAACCATCTTCAAGATTCCAACGAGTGTGATAGAACACTTCCCAAACATACGGATTGAGTGAAGTTGCGATCGCCCATTGTCCGTCGCCTTCTTTGGGTTGCTCTACAGTGCGAGACATGACGATCGCAAGCTGTTGTTCGTTTCCAGTCAGTTGATTAAAGCTTCCAGCACTTTCACGCATTCGCGGCTGATATTCATACACCGGACTCCCGTCATCTCTAAGGCAGATTTCCGGCGATTTGAGCGCGTTGGTGAACCATCCGACCATGTTTTCCCAAGTCAGCATAATACTGAGCGTCACGGGCTGGTTTGTAGGATTATGTGCTGTCCATTGAAACACTGCAACCGGATAGCTTGTTTCTTGATAGTTATCCGCCACGATCGGTGAAAACTGCTCACAGGTTAACTCAGCCTGAAACACATTCTCATACTGGAACCAACTACGCGGATACAGTGCGGCATAAGTTCCAGAATCTTTGGGATACGATCGCCAACTTTCCAAGCTTTGATCCGTTGTCAGTGCATAGGACTGAGATTGCTCACCCACCTGCTCAAATACACTAAACTGACACGCAGGCATCGACTCAAAAATATGTTCACCACCATCAATGTGCCACAGATTAAAATCCCCTTTCGACGATCGCCCAATACATCCCGCCCCAAATCCGCCCAGCGGCGCACCATGCCATTCTCCATCATCTAAATTACTCGCATAGCGCACTGTGTAAGGCTTTTCCCAGCCTAGCCCAATCGAACGCTGCCAAGCACAAGCGGGAATTTGAACGGAATTAGATTGACTCATTGTTAAGTTCAGCGATCGGCAATGCTCAATATACTACGATCGAACAACTCCACTCGTTCAACGCTATGACTTCCCAAACCGAAATTCCAACCCTAGCCGATTTAGCGTTTCTCCCTTACATCGATCAAAACGGTCAACTGCCTGAACAATTTCAAGGAAAAGTTGGCATCTATGCGATTTTTGATCAAACTCAAACGCTAAAGTTTATCGGCTTTTCGCGGGATGTCTTCCTCAGTCTGAGACAGCATTTAGTGCGCTGCTTATCCGACTGTTACTGGGTGAAAGTGCAAATTGTCGATCGACCGAGCCGCACGATTCTCGAAACCATTCGCGCTGCTTGGATCGAAGAGAACGGCTCACCGCTCAGCGATGAAGCCAAATGGACACAGCCGATTCAAGTCAAAGAACTGATGACTGATGAAGAGCGATCGACTTACGAAAATGCTCATGATGAACTCACACAAATGAAGGCGCTAAAAAACGTTGCTCGCCGCGTAGAGACTGAAATTATGGCTCAACTGAAAGCGCGGAATGTTCAAGCCGATCTCCGATTCAATCCAAAGCTAAAAGAAGAAGGATTACTAGATTTGAAGTAGCTACTGTGCGGCTGTAAAAAGATCGATCGCCATCAGTTGAAGCGATGGAAGAGTTGGGGAAGAAACATTCACCTGTCCCGAAAATTGCCCCACTTCAATATATCGTCCATCCTGAAGTTTTAGTACTGTAATTAACTGTTGTTGTCGATCGATAAGCCAATATTCCTGAATGCCAATCTCTTGATATTGATTGCGTTTGCGCTCATAATCTCGCGTTCGGCTAGAACGTCCTGGACTCACGACTTCTACCGCTAACACAGGCGGTACCATTTCTAACTTGATGGTCAATCGTTTCTGAGTCAGTTCTAAATGCTCTTCACGTAACACCACAAGATCGTTATTTGGTTCTGATTCGGGCGGCAAGGCAACTAATACTCCATCAACCAGTTCATATTGGCGATTGTCTGTGCCGTCATCATATTCTAGGTATTCCTCAAACGTGAGCTTGCGGGGAGTGGTAGTCGTGGCAAAATCCTTTACTGGTTTTGATTGAGCCAAGCTTCTAAATCATCCTGAGTCGCAAAGTTAAGCAGTGCGATCGCTAAAGTTCCAAGCTGATCTAAATTCAGGGCTGAAATGCGATCGCGCTCTTGTTCAGAAAGTGATCCAAATCGCTGTTCGAGTTGAAGCAGAATCAGCGATCGCTGTCCTTGTTCGAGTCCTTGTTCGAGTCCTCGCTCCTCTCCTTCCTGAAAAATTTCCTGATAGATTACAGATTCCCGCATCATCCCCTCCCGAAATACGCGACGGATTCGATCTTTATCGTACTTCAACCCTGCCATAAGCTGTACATATGCCGAAACCTCCTGTCGCTCCTCGGTTTCAGGAATCTCGATGACCTCTTGCACAATACGATCGAGCAATTGATCTGCATCTTGAGTGCGAGTGAGCACGGCAAAAGGCAGCAGAGCCGGATCTTGCAAAAACATCTCTGGATCTTGCTCCCACATTTTCACAACCTGGAATTCGTGGCGGGTTGATTCAACTTCAAAGACGGACTCGATCGTCGTTCCTTCACTCGGCGGGAGCAGCACCACCACAATTTGAGTAATGAATGGGCAATCGGTACAGCCGATACAACCGAACCCAATAATCCAACAGGCGCAAAGGAGTCGGCGGATCAGATATCCAAGTCGTCTGAAACTCCAAATGTAAGATTCGCCCGCTAGTTTTGAGAAGTGTCACCGAATCGGCTCGAATTGGCTCGATACTGAGTTCCGTTTTGAGAATCTCGATCGATGTTGTAACTTCTTCGCCCAATAGCCAAGCTGCAAACCGAGCCGGATGCTTTTCCGCTAATAGTTTACAGAGATTGTCGAAGCTCATACATTTGTACTAAAGACCGTGTTTAGCTTATCAGGTTAGAGATCGCTGTTCTGACTCCGTTCTCAACTGTGCCAAAATTAAGGAGACAGAGTGTAATTTCATCATGCTAGAAATTCAAAACCGCTATGTCTTTGATGAGAATCAGCATCCTATTGCTGTATGAATCTCGATCGCTGAATTTGAGCAAATCGAAGAAATCTGAGAAAACTTCGGTTTAGTGCAATTAACAGAAGATCGCGATCCTTTATCTAAATCAGAAGCCCTTCAGTATTATCAATCTCTGAAGGGGCAGTATGTGGACGGTTAAATTTACGTTGAGATACAATATCAGCGCTTCTTTCCAAAGTCAGCATAGATAAATGTTTCTACTCCCAATACAATCAGAAGAAGAAGTTCTATCCAGGAAAGAATGGTCACTCCGATGGGCGGCTTGGGAACGAGAAACCAGAATGCCCCTAAAGCAATTAGCCCTGACGCAACAAATGTAATTTCGTCCACCATGAGTTGCAGAACTTTACGACGCTGCCGGTGCTTGTCATCCCGATGAGCAATTTCCCAGCCGAAGAGCGTTTCTAAATCGTTGTAGCCCGTATGCTCTTTAATCTTGTCAATCAACTTGTAGCGAATGTACTTGCCGATCGCTGAAATCTTCTCATGGTTCACTAGATAAGTCCAACCCAGGATTAGGCATATCCAGGGAACAACCAGTAAGGCGTAGTAGTTAGCAGTATTAGAAACTGCAAATGAAATGATTGTGGCAAACAAGCCCAACGTTACGTAGAGTAGATTGTCCCGGAAGCCAATCCGTTGAGCCTGCTCAGACTTCAGCTTGTCATATTCCTTGAAGAAAATTTCAAGAATTTGATCCTTGTCACTCATGGAAACTCCCAGTTCTTCAAACACCGCTTCTATTGTGGCTGATAAGGAACGATCGGCATTCTTTACAGGAAAAGATGAAGGATAGGAGCGATCTGTAGCTGTTTGGTTACGGATACACTAATGCTCGAAACCTTTGATCATCTCGAATACTGTCAAAATCAGGGTTGTACTTTGCTTCGCTTCGGCTATGGTAGGTGCAATTTCAATCGCTTTTTGTAAATCACCAAGGGCTTGCTCAATTTCACCTTGCAAAGCATAGTAGCAGGCTCTAGCATAATAGCCGCTCTCATGTTTAGGATTTTGCTGAATTGCTTTTTCACATCCAGCAAAGGCTTCAGCATATCGACTAGCCCTTGCTAGGATAATACCTCGATTAGCTTCAAACAACACTTCTTCGGGCTTTAAGCTAATTGCTCTGTCAATTATTGCGATAGCCTGCTCAAAGTTTTTGAGAAAACTTAATGCTAACGCCTGACAATTTAGTACATCAGGTTGTTTAGGATCAAACTCAAGCGCTTTTTGAAAACTTTCTAGTGCTTCCTCATACCGCCGTAAACTACGGAGCACACTTCCCCGACCTTCCCAGGCATCAGCGAATTTAGGGTCGAAGTCAAGTGCTTTTTGAAAACTTTCTAATGCTTCCTCATACCGTTCTAAATTAGAGTTGTTGGGTTATAAGCTCAAAAAACCCTGAAATCTAGTTCCAGTGCGCTTTTCAGCGATTTCTGACTAAAACGACTGAAACTTAATCCTGACAAGGCTTTCAGCGATTTTTTCTGTTAAATCCCAACAGGTCTATTATTGAGTGCAATTCCTCGGTATGCCCACGCATTAGAAGCTTTAGAATCAAACTCAAGCACTTTTTGAAAACTTTCTAGTGCTTCCTCATACCGCCGTAAATTATGGAGCGCATTACCTTGCCAAAGAAAAGCATTAGCGAATTTAGGGTTGAGGTCAAGTGCTTTTTGAGAACTTTCTAATGCTTCCTCATACCGCCGTAAATTATGGAGCGCATTACCTTGCCAAAGAAAAGCGCGTGCATTACCTTGCCATAGCTTCAGTGCTTGATCACAGCAGTCCAGCGAATCTTGGTGGCGACCTACATTGTTTAACAAGTGACCAAGATTTACAAAGAGACTATGCAGTAGTTTTGGACGACAGTGAGTCGATAGCTGTTCTGTCTGACTTTTCGCCTGCACAAGTAAGTCAGTTCTCTGTCTAAACTTACTGCAACGTAAGGACTTATACATCAGTCCCACACACTTACCAAAGCCATCCTGTAAGTTCTCTACATATTCCAGCAGGGCTTGCAAAGAATCTTCAAGCTTGATTCAATAACATCTTCTGCTAAATCATCCTCGCCTTCAAATTCAATTTCGTAGCTTTTTGGAGGTTTATCTAGAAAAAACCAACCGAATCCGAGTGTAATTGCTGAATCCTTAAAAATTTTCCTGCCGCATTAGAAAGCAGATTCTGATTCTCTTCATTTATCTCTGCACGAATACAGATAAAAGGTGTGAAAAATACATCTGGTTCGCGCAGATAGGTTGAAACAAAAACTTGCTCGATGTATTGCTGGAGTCCTTCTCTCCCTTTACCAAAAAGACCGTAATAAAGAAACTCAGCAATCAATTGTCGCCAATCCTCGTCCTTATACGGATCAGGTAGGAGACTTTGGGGTTCAAAAATCTCATCCGCCTGTTGCTTAAAATAGTCAGCAAGTAAAGCATTGGTTTTACGGAACTGATTCTGATCATCCTGAAAATAAGATTGCCGAAAAACATCCCGCGCGACATCATCCAGCCGAAAGTGCCCTTTAGTAAACTCTACAAAATCTGAGTGTTTCAGCCATTCAAAATAGCTTTCTGCACTATCAGTGCCCTGTTGCGAGCCTAAAGAACTGCGCTCCAACAAATATCGCAGCATTGCCAGGTCAAACCATCGACAACAAGCCACGATTTGCAAAATCTTCCGTTTCTGGGAAGAATCAATTCCCTGCAAAAGTAACTCAGCGATCGCCTGATTACCTTTGGAGAAGTCAGGCTCTTGACCTTCCTCTCGTTGTTTCCTAACCCAATCTAGATAGTAGGGTAAGCCCTGTGTTGCCTTGTAAATCTTGGCACGTGTACCGCCATTTTCAACCCCAATTTGCTTGAGATATTCCTCTGTATCCTTTTTGCTAAATCTCTGAAGCTGTGTTTCATGAAGTAACTTTCGATCCTGATTGAGCTTTCGCCACCCTTCATCGGCTTGCAGAGATCGCCGCCCAACCACCACCAATCGCACTGGCGCAGAATAAAGCGTAGTATCTTCAACCAAATACTGCCACAACCATTGATTGAGGTAAGCTTGTGCTTTCTCATAGGTGTCCAGAATCAGCACGATCGCTCGCCCCCTGCTTTGAGCCATTTGCATTAAGCTCTCAGCAAATGCCCGTGTCAGTTTGGGAACAGGCTCCAGCATTAGAGCTTGTAGTTCAGCTTGATCTTTAGTCGCAGGGTGATTCCGTACTCGTTGTTGTACCCATTCCTGCAATCCCTCGGCATCTTCACCGATCGCAGCAAAAGTCGAACTCCCTGAATCAAAAGCTTCGTAAGATTTTGACTTACTTAAGGTAGATGCAAAATTTGCCGCGCCCAACCATATGAATCGTTCAAACCAGCTTGTAATCTTTCTTGCATCTTCACTACTCGCTTCTTTACCATCCACTGATCGATGGCTTAACTCAAAAAGCGCTTTTTCAAACTGCTGTTCTCTTTGTGTAAATACATCAGTGTCTGCTTGGATGCCTAAATGTTCTCTTGCCTGTTGATGCAATCTCCGCATCAGCTTTAGTGGCAGTTCAATACCAGCCGTTTTTGCAAAACAAACTTCTAGAAAATCAACCTCGCCTGCATGAGCATCCCGCAATCGACTCAGTAGCGTCGTTTTGCCGACCCCACCAATTCCGCAAATATTGAACAGTAAGGGATGATCCCCCGGTTGTTGGATTGCTACTTTAAGGCGTTCTAATACTTTCTTCGCTTCATCCCGTTCAATATAATGCTTGTCTGAAACACGCGATCGCATCGGAGACTTACGACTAATCTCGTTCTGAGACTCCTGCTGTGCCTCTTTTACCTGCTGCTTCAAGCTAGCAACATATCTGTTTCAATAGGCATAGAATTTTCGTTTCTTCTAACGACCAATGAGTACGTACTTGACTGAGTTACATTATACTGTGGATTAATTTTGGGTAGCCTTACCCTGGCTTCTTTTAAGTAGGACTTATGCAGAGGGAAAATGTCTTCTCCTCAGATTGAGATTGATTCGCTAGAGTCAAAAGATGAAAGGCGTTATGACTCGGCTGAACTATTGCCAATATCTGCTGGTGAGCCAGATCAACACTACTCCAAACATCCCAACCCAACAAAAAAGGAGCCTCGAATAGAGACTCCTAACATCATCAGAATCAAGCAAAAACTACTTGACCGAAACCTTACCGCCAGCTTCTTCGATCTGTTTCTTAATGTCTTCAGCTTCAGCCTTCGCGACACCTTCTTTGACCGCTTTCGGCGCAGCTTCTACGAGGTCTTTCGCTTCTTTCAGACCTAAGCCTGTGATACCACGAACAACTTTCAGAACTGCAATTTTCTTATCAGCCGGAACTTCTTCCAAGACTGCATCGAATTCGGTCTTCTCTTCGACTTCTTCAGCCGGAGCCGCAGCACCTGGAGCCGCCATCATCATGCCACCAACTGGAGCCGCAGCACTGACACCAAACGCTTCTTCGATTTGCTTCACAAGTTCAGAAGCTTCGAGCAGGGTCAAACCCTTCAACTTTTCAACAATTTCATCGGTTACAGCAGACATGGAATTACTCCTAATCAATTGAAATTTTTACAGACGCAGTTAGGCAGCGTCTTCTTTTTCGGACAGTTGTTTGAGCGCTCTTGCCAATCCAGACGGTACTTCGTTGATACCGACTGCTAGTTGGGTTGCAACTCCATTGATTGCGCCTGCAATTTGTGCAATCAGTTGTTCCTTAGACGGTAGATCTGCGATCGCCTTTAAATCAGCTTCTCTCAGAACTCTGCCATCCATCACACCGCCACGCATCTCGGTCTTTTTAGATGCCTTTTGGAACTCTTGGTATGCCTTGATTGCACCACCGAGATCGTCTTTGACCATGACAAACGCGGAATCACCTTTCAGCAATTCGCTCACCGCTTCCCAACGATCGTCGCCCTCGGTTGCTTTCGCCATAAAGGTGTTTTTTGCCACTTGGCAAGTCGCACCTTTGGGACGCAAGCGATTTCTCAAATCTGAGATCTCCCCCACGGACAAACCACTGTAGTTGATGATGAACATCAACTGTGTTTCGCTCAGCGTTTCTTTCAGATCAGCAACGATCTCTTTCTTGCTTGCTAACGTTCTTCCCACTCTTTCTCACCTCCTGGTTTTGGGATGTTGAGAATATCCAAAAACAAAAAACTCGACTTGGTAAAAGCCGAGTTTGCATGATTTCTTTAGAACACAGGGAATGTGTCTCGAAAAATCAAACCTCGGCAGGACATTAAGTGAATAACTCACACCCGCTGTCTTTGGTTTGGATATTCAGTTGAAAAACTTTTGCCTAAGCGGCATCTCCCATTTTGAGGTCGCGCAAGCTGTTGATATCGACCTCGATCGAAGGGCCCATCGTTGACGACACATACATTGTACGCCAATACCGTCCTTTTGCACCGGAAGGGCGATTTCTGTCGATCGTTTCTTGCAGCGCTTTCAAGTTGGTGAGCAAATCTTCGGTCGAGAAGGTTGCCTTACCGAATAGAACGTGAACGATTCCGGTTCTATCTGCTCGGAATTCAAGTTTACCTGCTTTGAATTCAGCGATCGCTTGCGCCAAATCAAACGTGACTGTGCCACCTTTGGGCGAAGGCATCAAACCACGTGGACCCAAAACACGACCCAGTTTTGCCACTTGCGGCATCACATCAGGAGTTGCAATCAACAAATCAAAGTCCATCCGTCCTTTTTGGATCTCATCAATTAGTTCCTCCGAACCTGCAATGTCAGCACCCGCATTTGTTGCTGCCGCAACGTTCTCGCCTCGTGCAATTACCGCAACTCGAACCTCCTGTCCGGTTCCCTTCGGTAGTGCAACCGTGGTTCTTAACTGTTGGTCGCTGTACTTGGGATCAATACCGAGACGAATGTGAGCTTCTGCGGATTCAGCAAATTTCGCCGTTGCAGTCTCTTTCAGCAGTTCTAAAGCTTCTAGCGGCGTGTAAGCCTTCTCTTGAACTTTGGCACGCAGTTCTCTCGTGCGCTTCGATAGTTTTTTTACCATGTGTCTCCTGGGGTAATGGCGAGAAAATCTCTCCCCCGAATTAAGGTTAATCTGCGATCGTGATGCCCATGTTGCGGGCGGTTCCTTCAATGATCTTCATTGCCGCTTCAACGTCATTCGCGTTAAGGTCAGGCATTTTGGTTTTAGCGATGTCTTCCAACTGAGCGCGGGAGATTTTGCCCACTTTCTTTTTGTTCGGTTCGCCAGAACCTGTTTCAACTCCAGCCGCTTTTGCAATCAGTTTTGATGCAGGCGGGGTTTTGAGAACAAACGTGAAACTGCGATCTTCGTAGACTGAAATTTCTACAGGAACCACCATGCCCGCTTGGTCTGCGGTTCTAGCGTTGTATTCCTTGCAGAACATCATAATATTAACCCCGTGCTGACCGAGCGCAGGCCCGATCGGCGGCGCAGGGTTCGCCTTGCCAGCATTAATTGCCAGCTTGATCACTGCGGTAATTTTTTTTGCCATCGATTCTTGACTTTACTGAAAGTCGGTTAAATTTTCTCTACTTGGTTTACTTCGAGTTCAACCGGGGTTTCTCGCCCAAAGATTGAAAGAAGTGCTTTGAGCTTGTTCCGCTCTGGGCTAACTTCGATTACTTCACCTTCAAAGTCCTTAAATGGGCCTGAAAGCACGGTAATCTTGTCGCCTGATGCCATGTCAATTTTTCTGACTGGCTCCTGCTCTTGGGACTGCTTGAAGATGCGTTCCACTTCTCCATGTCCCAATGGCATTGGTTTAACGTGACCGCGCCCCCGACCGTATCGCCGCTTTTGTTCGGCTCCGACGAAGTTGATCACGTTGGGAGTGTTCTTAATGACCTGCCACGTTTCGTCGTCCATCAGCATTTTGACGAGGACATAGCCAGGGAAAACTTTCTCAGCGGCTTCCTTAGCTTTCCCATCTTTCTGATGTCTAAGAATCGGCGTTTCAGGAATCTGAACTTCCAAAATTCGGTTGGCGACATCAAGCGTTCCGATTCGCTGCTCTAGGTTCATCTTCACGCGCTTTTCACAGCCCGACGCGACCTGGACAGCATACCAGCGCGCATTTTTCAACAGTGCCTCTTCTTGTTGGGCATTGTCATCGGTGCGATCGTTTTGCGTTTCGTCTGAGGTATAGGTCATCCGAACACCTTCACTTGTGCCCAATGAAATAGTTGATCAACGAAGTAGATCGTGGTTGCGGAGAGCGTTACCATCAAAATTACTGACACAGATTCACCGATTAATTGCTGTCGGCTGGGCCATACAACTTTGTCGAGTTCTTCTTTTGTTTCCTTCGCGAACTCGTTGGGGTTAAATCCTGACTTTTGGGCTTCTTCTGTCTTTGCCACCGCTCCGCTCCATTCATTAGCGCTCGATCGACTTTCTATGATAAGGGCTTTTCTCGATCACGGCACACGATTCGAGCAAATCGGTTCTCATAGAAAATCAGAGTAATTCAGCGCGCCCTGGAGGACTTGAACCCCCGACATCAGGTTTTGGAGACCTGCGTTCTACCAACTGAACTAAGAGCGCATATGCTGAACGACTCTGATTTCGTTCTGTATCTAGTTTACCAGCAATTGGACAAACTAGTTTAAAGGGCGATCGAAACGCTGTTTCAAGCGAGTTGCCTTGCCCACGCGATCGCGTAAGTAGTACAGCTTTGCTCGACGCACTTTTGCCCGACGCAGGATCTTGACGCTTTCAATTCGCGGTGAATGAAGGAGAAAAACTCGCTCCACGCCTACGCCTTGAAAGACTCGACGAACGGTGATGTTTTGCGTAATGCCAGCACTGCCTTTCGCAATCACAACGCCTTCATAGGGCTGTGTCCGTTCCTTGTCACCCTCTTGAATGATCACGCCGACACGAACTGTATCCCCGATATAGATCGTGGGGATATTGTCTTTCAGTTGTTCCGCTTCGATTGAGCGGATTATTTCTTGCGCTTTCATAAAAGGCGTTAAAACTCACAATCGTGTATCGTAGCGCATGAACCGTCACTTCGTCTATAGCATCTCTAAAGAATCTTTTGCGTAGACAAGTCGAATCTTAAGTCTGGCTTAAATTCAATGCGATATCCCCCTATCCAGGATTGAATTCTTAGAGACAGATCAACTCTACTAAACTAAACGTTTAGAACTCATTACAACTTTCTAATTCTCACAAGAATGTCTTATTGGGGATAGGTTCATGCTCTCTGCATCATTTTTTCCGCATCATTTAGCGCTGCACGTTCCGGATGGTTTCTTGAATTTGCCCGTAACGTTAATTACTTGGGTATTTGCGATCGCGCTCATCGCCATCAGTCTTAACCGGGTTCAAGCCGAATATCAAGAACGCGCTGTTCCGCTGATGGGCGTTTGTGCGGCGTTTATCTTCGCGGCTCAGATGATTAACTTCCCGATTCCGGGTGGAACTTCGGGACACCTGCTCGGTGGAACTTTGGCAGGTGTGTTGTTAGGTCCTTGGGCTGGATCGCTTGTTATGACCGTTGTGTTTATTGTTCAAGCTTTTCTGTTCCAAGATGGTGGTCTAACTGCACTTGGAGCCAATGTTTTTAATATGGGATTGATTGGAACGTTTGGCGGTTACTACGTATATCGAGCGATTCGCAATGCAGTGGGACGCGATTCGTTTCAAGGTGTGGCAACTGGAGCCGCGATCGCAGCTTGGACAAGTGTGGTCGTTGCTTCGGTTGTGGTTGCTTTTCAGCTTGCTTTATCTGGCACAGTCCCGCTCCCGGTGGCACTGACTTCAATGGCGTTTTGGCACGTCATGATCGGAATCGGTGAAGCCATTATTACGGTGGTGGCGTTAAGTTACATCTACAAAACTCGCCCCGATATGATTTATCGATCGCCTCGTTCAGCGACCGCAGATCTTCCTCGCTCCTACTCTTCACGCTAAGGATTGTTGTCATGACTCAAGCTCAACAAACTCGAAACCGCGCCTTCGTGATCTCCGGTTTAGGAATTGCTTTATTAATTGCAGTATTTCTTTCTCCGTTTGCCAGTTCTAATCCTGATGGACTCGATCGCGCTGCTCAAGATCATGATTTTGAAAAGAGAGCGGCAGAAGAACCGATCGCGCACAAGTTGCCGTTTTATCAGGTATTTGAGGAATATCAGTTGCGGGGTGTTCCTGAGCAGATTGCGACTCCCGCAGCAGGTTTGATTGGAACGTTAGTGACCTTCGGTTTAGCTTGGGGATCTGGAAAAATTCTTGTTCGGAATCGTGATTCTCAAGAATAAAGATTTGGAATTCGCTCCATTCTAAACGGATAGCTGTTCCTAAATCCCTCATGTTAGGGATTTAGGGAGCGAACTCTAAAGTCGTAATGATTCAATTTATTAATTTAGACTCGATGATTTTGTTGCACATTGGCGCGCTTCATCTTGCCGATGCTGAGGAAAAGAAAACTCCTTGGCATCGGTTAACCCCACGATCGCGGGTGTTGTGCGTGTTGTTATTAGTATTTGCGATCGCCTTGACTCCGAATGGTCGATGGTGGACTTGGGCGATTTATGGAACTGCGATCGCGCTCATCATTCTGGCGAGTCGCGTTCAATTGTCTGTGTTATTCAAACGAGTTGCAGTTGAGTTTGTTTTTATTGGTGTTGTGATTCTCGGAACGTTGTTTCGAGGGGGCGGTCATGTTTTATTCCAATGGGGTTGGATACAAATCACAACTGAAGGCTTAACCGTTTTAGGAAGCGTTTCACTTAAAGCGCTCTTGTCATTATTGATTCTGAATACTTTAGTTTTAACGACTTCAGTTCCAGCGTTACTTCATGCGCTGGCTGCTCTGAAGATGCCACCCTTGCTCGTTGCAATTCTCTCTTCAATGTATCGGTATATCTCTGTGTTGAGTGATGAGTTTAGCGCAATGCAGAGAGCGGCTCGATCGCGGAATCTATTGAGCAATCCCAAACGTCAGCGCATTATTGTTGGCAATATGTTTGGTTCGTTGTTTATTCGCACATATGAGCGCGGCGAACGAGTGCATCAAGCCATGTTAGCAAGAGGGTATCAAGGTTTACCTCCAATTGCAGAGGTTCAGAAAGGGGGACGACGCGATATTCTAGCGTTGACTTTTACGATCGCAGTTTCATTGTTCGGTCAGGCATTTTATTTATTTCATGCACCATAATCCGATCGAGATTTACAATCTCTCTTATGCTTACCCAGATGGGACTCAAGCGCTGAATGGCGTGACTGTCTCAATTCGCGCGGCTGAACGAGTCGCTTTAGTCGGCGCGAACGGCTCTGGAAAATCTACACTGCTGATGCACTTTAATGGCTTGATTACACCGCAGGTCGGTCAGGTGATTGCGGGTGAACTTCCAGTCGAAACCCAAAACCTCAAACAGATTCGTAACTTTGTGGGTTTAGTTTTTCAAAATCCTGATGATCAATTGTTCATGCCTACGGTCTGGGAAGACATTACTTTTGGCCCGTTGAATCAAGGAGTGACTGGACAAGCACTAACTGATCGATCGGTTCATGCAATGCACTGTGTTGGACTTGATCCTGAAGCATATGGATCTCGAAGTGCAAACGGTTTATCAGGTGGAGAGAAAAAAAGAGTCGCGATCGCGGGAGTTCTCGCAATGCAGCCTCAAGTTCTCGTATTAGATGAACCCTCTGCACAGCTTGATCCGCGATCGCGTCGTCAGTTGATTGAACTTTTAGATACGTTGCCTCTCACTCAATTGATTGCAACGCATGATCTGGATTTGGCTTTGGAATTGTGCGATCGAACCATTGTTCTAAGCAAAGGGCAAATCGCATTCGATGGTGCAACAGAGAGAATTATGAGCGATCCAGAATTATTAACCGAACACGCATTAGAGCCACCTTTAAGCTACAGTCGCCCTTACTGTCAGATTGAAGATGCCTACAACAATGCCTGAATGTCTTTTTCGATATCTTCAGGTTTGGCTGTGGAAGGATAGCGTTTGACCACTTTGCCAGAGCGATCGACTAAAAACTTGGTAAAGTTCCACTTGATCCCCTCTGTACCAAAAATTCCAGGTACAGCTTTGGTCAGGAACTTAAATAACGGGTGTGCATTTTCTCCATTGACATCCACTTTTTGAAACAGTGGAAACGTCACCCCAAACCGTGTTTCACAGAACGACTGAATTTCGTCTGCGCTTCCCGGCTCTTGTTGCCCAAATTGATTACAAGGAAATCCCAAAATTGCAAATCCTTGATTCTCAAACTTGTTATAAACCGATTGCAATCCTTGATACTGTGGCGTAAAACCACACTGGCTTGCAGTATTCACGATCAGCAGCACTTTATCTTTGTAGGTATTGAGCGAAACGGGCTGACCTTCGATACTATTTGCCGAAAAGTCGTAGATAGATGGCGATGTTTGCGTAGTCATGAGCATTGATGTGAAACTACTCCTCTCAGTTTACTACTGCTTTACATTTCTTTACTGAGTTGGGTCGGTAGTTCGATCGATAAGGAGTTCAGCAATTTCCGCTCGATCTCACCTTCAAACGCTAGAGTGGAACCTACCCGAAATGTTGAGGTCTACACTCCACAGACCGATTATTTTCTTTCATAGGCGCTTTACATATTTCTATGCTTTTTCTGAAATTTCTTCGGCAACATCGCTTTGCCAGTGTTCTCTTTACGCTCTGTCTTAGTACGGTACTGCTATCTAATTCAGTACCGTTTCTGCGATCGGCATCTGCTGCCGTTCCGACTGCTGTAACTACGACAGAATCTGTTCGCAAAACAGTTCTCGGTAACGGACTGACCGTTCTAACCAAAGAAGTTCCGACGGCTCCCGTTGTCACCGTGCAGGTTTGGTATCGCATTGGATCGCGCGACGAAGCTACAGGAGTCAACGGTATCGCGCATCAATTAGAGCATTTAATGTTCAAAGGAACCAGCGATCGACCGATTCAATTCGGTCGCTTGTTTAATGCGTTGGGCAGTCAATCGAATGCGTTCACGAGCTACGATCAGACCGCTTATTTCGGAACGGTCGGACGAGAGAAGCTTCAAGCATTGCTTGCTCTCGAAGCCGATCGAATGCAGAATGCGTTGATCAATCCGGATTCACTCACGAGCGAAAAGCGCGTTGTGATTTCAGAATTGCAAGGATATGAAAATAGTCCAGACTACCGACTCGATCGCGCTGTGATGAAAGCAGCGTTTCCAAATTCACCCTATGGATTGCCCGTTGGTGGGACAAAAGCGGATGTACAAAAGTTTGAAGTCGAGCAAGTCCGCAACTATTACAGCAACTATTACAGTCCAGACAATGCCACGTTGATCTTGGTTGGCGACTTTAAAACAGAACCGACGTTGCAAACGGTGAAAGAACTGTTCGGCAAAGTTCCCAAAAAAGCGAAATCGATCGCTGAAAAACCGACTTCACCCACTGCAAAACCCGCCAAGCAGACTCAGCCGATCGTATTGCGCGAACCCGGTAGCGCTCCGCTGTTGAATGCCGTGTATCCGTTGCCAAAAGCAATCGATCGAGATGTTCCAGCGCTGCACGTTTTAGACCTCGTTCTTACTGAAGGGCGGAGTTCTCGTTTGTATCAAGCATTAGTCGAAACGGGATTAGTCAGCGGATTTAGTGGCTATCCGGCAAACATGATTTCAGGCGGATGGTATGACCTTTCTGCAACCGCTGCCCCAAATCACGACTTGAGCAAAGTGAATGAAGCGATTCAAGCCGTATTCGCGGATGTTCGATCGAAGGGTGTCACACCAGAAGAACTCACTCGCGCCAAAACACAACTTAAATCTTCGGTTCTCTTGAGAAATCGAGATATCACGAGCCAAGCCTTTCAACTTGGAGACGATCAAACCACCACAGGCGATTACAAGTATACTGATCGCTTTTTGACAAATGTCGATCGAGTGACTTCCGCCGATCTGCAACGAGCCGCTAAAACTTACTTCGCCCCTGATAAAGCTACGATCGGCTTTTTCCAACCCACGACGATCGACGGAAAATCTGGCGGGTCTGTAAGTGCAGGTCAAACCAGCGAGAAATTCAGTGCAGGCGCTCCCGTTGATCCGGCTCAAGTTGCAAGATATCTGCCTGCGGTGGACAAAAGCGATCGAACTACACAGGCTTTACCTGAACGGTATGTACTGCCAAATGGTTTGAGAGTTCTACTGATGCGCGATACCAGCACACCAACGGTTTCGCTCAACGCCACGATGCAAGCAGGTTCAGAATTCGATTCAAACGCGAAAGCTGGAATCGCAAAGCTGACGGCAGATAACTTAACGAACGGCACGAAGACGAAAGATGCGCTGACTCTGGCGAAAACGCTTGAAGATCGCGGTATCAATTTTGGCATCGATACCAATCGTGAAAGTGTTTTAGTCAATGCCAACGCGCTTTCTGAACATCTTCCAGTATTGCTTCAAACTCTCGCAGACGTGGCGCAAAATGCAGCGTTTCCCGATCGAGAACTGGAATTGTCCCGTGCTCGATCGCTCACTTCGCTGAAAGTTCAACTCGATAATCCTGCGGTTCTCGCTCGTCGCGTCTTCCAGCAAACGGTCTATCCCGAAAATCACCCGTTCTACAGCTTCCCCACTGAGGCAAGCTTGAAAGCAATTCAGCGTCAGGATTTGGTGAATTTCTATCGATCGCACTACCGACCCGATACGACGATCGTTTCTCTTGTAGGCGATTTCGATTCAACTCAAGTCAAAGCGCTGATCGAAAAAGAACTGGGCGGATGGAAATCGGGTGGACAAGCTCCCTCTCTGACCTTCCCGCCGATCACAACTCCAAGCTCAACGGTTCGCCGTTATGCGGCGATTCCTGGCAAAACTCAATCGGTGACGCTGATTGGATCAGCAGGCATCGATCGACGTGACCCGCGCTTTTATAATGCTTCGGTGATGAATCAGATTCTCGGCGGTGACACCTTATCGAGTCGATTGGGTGCAGAAGTGCGCGATCGACAAGGGTTGACCTACGGAATCTACAGCTACTTTCAAGCAGGCAACCGTCCCGGCCCGTTCATAATTTCGATGCAAACGGCTCCTGAAGACGCGGATAAAGCGATCGCTAGCACCGTGAATTTATTGGATCAAGTTCGCGTCAAAGGCGTAAGTACGACTGAAGTACTCACAGCACAGCGATCAATTACCAGCGGCTATCCCGTTGATTTAGCAAACCCCGCCCAGCTCGCCAGCGTCGTATTGATGAACGAACTGTATGGGCTAAACCCTGCCGAACTGCGTCAATATCCAAACCAAATCGACGCAGTATCTCAAGCTCAAGTGAATCAAGCAGCCCAAGAACTGCTTCGACCCGAACAGCTGATCATCGTCACCGCTGGGCCTCCGAAGTCGTAGTTCCTCGCTACAAAAATTAAGTTTTATTAAAGGATGTGACGTTTCAGCTACATCCTTTTACTTTGTTGATTAGGAACGCGCAAAAGTCTCTAAATATAGTATATTTGTTCTATTCAATTGGCGGTGGGTTCGCTAAAATAAGAGTAGAATCAAATACCTGAATGGTTCACTGCCCTACTGGAACGCTCAGTCCGTTAGATTGACTTTAATCCCTGCCGAACTTTCAGTGTTCTCTACCGACTTGAATCGGATTCGCCTCCATTCAAGCTTTGCGCCAAGTCCCTTTACAGCCTCAAAAATGACTTTAAGAGTGCCTCCCCAGTCCCGACTCCCAAGCTGCGACCGTGTTGCGCTTCAGATCCCGTCCTTGGTGAGAGAGTTTTTGCCTGATCCAACGCTAACCTTGATCCCATGAACGATCTGCCTCTGGATCAGAAAAACCGTTCCGCGATCGCCCTTCCTCGATTCCGTGAAATTGCGATCGATTCTGTTTGATGGAAGACTGTGGCAAGATTCAAGCTGCGGTCTAATTTAGTGATATCGAGTAATTCGCTCAGGAGAAGCATAATGCTACACCGCAAGATCTATCAACTCTGTTGTGATGGTCGCGAAGTCTGGATCTTCTTGCGGGATCAACAGCGCTGGATCGAACGCGCCAAAATTCTTGATATTGAAGGAGATTTGGTGACGCTGCGCTACGAAACCGATGAAGAAGACGAAAATTGCTCTTGGGAAGAAATGGTTCGGCTCGAAAGTATTGGGGCTGTGACTCAAAAGCTGGCATCTGTGCCGAAAGGATGTGTCGATCCACTCGTCTCAGATGATTGCCCCGAAGCAGAACAGATTTCAAATCCGTTTGATAAACGCGAAGACTAAGAAAATTGACACTAGAAAAGGAAGGGCAACTTGTACCCTTCCTTTTTTAATCCGCTTTTTTTCGCTGAACTATCCTTTAGAGAAATAATCGGGGCACTCGATCGCATCCTCAGAGAGTGCGCTCATCGGATGCACTGGACACTTGAGATTGTAGTCTCCCGTGAAAAACTGGCAGTTTGGGCAGGGAATTTGGTGCATTTGCTTTGCCTGCTTCACTGTATCGCGCGTCGCTTCATATATTCGCCAGACCGTCATCAAAATCAACGCCCAAGCCGTCACAAAGCAAATCGGAACCAGGACAGGATGAAGCGAGTGAACCAAATGCGCCAAAACTTTAAAGAACATCTCTCGAAATCAACCAGATCGTTGTGGGTAATTTAGGTTAAAAAATAGTAGACCCCCTGGCATCTGACTCCGGACTTAAGGGTTATTTACTCGATTGCGATTGCCCACTTACAAACACGATCATGAAAGTTTCCCTGGCTTCAAGTCCCGCTCAATCCCAGCAAACCCGCCACCAGCTTGCCAATCCTGAAGACTCGCTCTCTTATGAATTGGGTCAGGCAGTACAAGAACTGCCGCCGATATACACGCGATTGATGGCAGGCAGTATCAGCGTCCTCGTGCTGGGTACGGTTGGATGGGCACACTTTAGCGAAGTCGAAGAAGTTGCAAACGCTAACGGCAAGATCATTCCTTCGACCGAAGTTCGACCGTTTCGCGCTCCCAGCGTCGGTACGATTACAAAGATTAACATTAAGCCAGGGATGACTGTCCAGAAAGGGCAAACCCTAATGGAAATTGATCCAGGCGCAACGGAAACGAATGTTGCTAGTTTACAAAACGACGCGAAGAAGATCCAAGAAGACGTTCGCCGTTTGGAAGCCGAGAGTCGAGGGAAGGGGACGACGGGCGATACACTTCAGGATCAGTTGATTGCATCACGTCAGAAAGAATTCAGCGACAAGCAAAATGCGGCAGTTGCAGACGCGAATCGGCAAAGTGCCTCGATCGGAGAAGCCCAATCCACCTTAGAACGCCTTCAAGTCAATCTGATGACTGCCCGAACCACAGTAACGAACGCGAACGCCAGTAAAGTTGATGCACGTGAAGGGCTAAGAATCGCTCAGGAACGCCGCAAACGCCTTCAAAGCCTAGAAAACACCGGAGCTGTCCCTCACTTGGAGATTCTCAACGCCCAGACTCAAGTGACCCAAGCAAGCCAACAGTTAACGACTGCAATCAATCAAATCAATGATGCAGAGGGCCAAATCGATACTCTGGAGAAGCAAATTGATGCCCAGCAAGAGCGGATTCGCCAAGCCCAGCAAGCGTTTGAGTCGGCAAAAAGTACAGCGATCGGCTTAACTCCTCAGCGTCAGTCAGAGATTCTGACTCAGTTGAAACAGCGTCGGGAAGAGTTAACCAAGAAACAAGGTGAAATTGCAATCGCAACTCAGCAGCGCAAAGAGCGTGAATCGATCACGGCTCCTTTTGCAGGAACAGTCTATAACCTAAAAGCAACGGAAGGTTTAGTTCAGCAGGGTGAAGAACTGCTCTCGCTGTTACCAGAAGATCGTGATTTGGTGCTGGAAGTCAAAATCCTGAATCAGGATAAAGGCTTTGTAAGTCCAGGAATGAAAGCGAAAGTGAAACTAGCAACTTTCCCTTATCAAGAATTTGGAATCATTGAAGGCGAAGTCGTTTCTGTGAGCCCGAATGCGGTCGAGGAGAAAGATGAAAACGGGCGCAACATGGGATCGGTCTTCTTGGCAAAAGTGAGGCTAGATCGTAAAGCGGTTGCCGTTCGGGGTCGCGAAGTCGAACTTTCCCCAGGGATGGCAGGAACGGCTGACATCGTGACGCGCAAGAAATCGATTCTGTCGTTCTTGACCGAGCCAATTACAAAGCGATTCAACGAAGCGTTCTCGGTGCGATAGAGCAAACGCGATCGAGTAATCTAAAACACTCGATCGCGTTTGAAAAATTTCTGATTTAACAGAACGTAATATTCCAGAACTGCGCTATGATAGACCATAGTATAGCGAAACGATTGCGTCTGACCAACTCCACTGCATCTTCGAGTGGGGAGTAAAGTGAGGAAACTCCGGGAGCGATCGAGCTAAATATTTTTCAAGCTATCGCTGCGACCGAAGATTCCTGTTCGATTTCCTTTACTTACACCTCCGAAGTTTTACATGGGCAACAAGCCAACAATCGCTTTCTCTCATTTGGGCTGCGAAAAAAACCGAATTGACACCGAACATATGCTCGGTCTATTGGTTCAAGCAGGATATCAAGTCGATGCTGACGAAGAACTCGCAGATTATGTTATTGTAAATACTTGCAGTTTTATTCAAGCCGCACGGGAAGAATCGGTGCGGACACTGGTTGAGTTGGCGGAAGCTGACAAAAAGATTGTGATCACAGGCTGCATGGCGCAGCACTTTCAAGAGCAGCTTTTGGACGAATTGCCGGAAGCAGTGGCGCTCGTTGGCACAGGCGACTATCATAAGATTGTGGACGTGATTGCACGGGCGGAATCTGGAGAGCGCGTCAAGGAAGTTTCCCAAGAGCCGACCTATATTGCGGACGAGACGACTCCTCGATATCGCACCACGACTGAAGGCGTTGCTTATCTGCGAATCTCAGAAGGTTGTGATTACCGTTGCGCGTTTTGTATTATCCCGCACTTGCGAGGAAACCAACGATCGCGCACAATCGAATCGATCGTTCAAGAAGCGAAACATCTTGCTTCAGAAGGCGTAAAAGAGATTATTCTAATCTCACAGATTACGACCAACTATGGGCTTGACCTCTACGGAGAACCCAAGCTTGCAGAACTTCTACGCGCTTTGGGTCAAGTGGATGTCCCTTGGATTCGGATGCACTACGCCTATCCAACCGGACTGACCCCCAAAGTGATCGAAGCGATTCGTGAAACGCCGAACGTTTTACCTTATCTCGATTTACCGCTCCAGCATTCCCATCCGGAAGTCCTGAGATCGATGAATCGTCCTTGGCAGGGTCAGGTAAACGATGGCATTATCGAACGGCTCAAAGCTGAGATTCCCAATGCGGTATTGAGAACGACGCTGATTGTTGGATTTCCGGGTGAAACGGATGAACATTTTGAGCATCTCAAGCAGTTCATCGAGCGCCATGAGTTTGACCACGTTGGAGTGTTTACTTTCTCAGCCGAAGAAGGAACCCCTGCTTACACTCTGGCGAATCAACTGCCGCAATCGGTGATGGATGCGCGTCGAGATGCCTTGATGCAGCTTCAACAATCGATTTCGCTGAAAAACAATCGCGCTCAGATCGGCAAAGTTGTAGACGTGCTGATCGAGCAAGAGAATCCTCAAACTGGAGAGCGCATCGGACGATCGAGCCGATTTTCTCCAGATGTGGACGGGCTAGTATACGTCGAAGGCGATGCCGCGTTAGGGTCAATTGTACCTGTGACGATCGTTGATGCCGATGTATACGACCTCTACGGACAAGTTGCCACCGCTGCGGATTTGATCCGAGTCCCAGCAACCGCCGTGCATTCCAGTGCTGTGTTGAAATGACGATGCCCCTGTTTGACCTGCAAATGTTAAACCTTTCCCGCTGCTAAATTTCTTTCCCTTTCCCGCGCCCTAAGTTGGCAATTTTGTAGAGCGATCGACCACGATCTGCCCCGATTCAGACGGTTTGGCTTGATTCAAGAAAGACCGTCCCTGAGTTCGAGATTGTCGCCCTGATTGGCGCATGACTATTACTTTTACTAGGAGACTCAATGACCCTTTCTTTTCAAAGCCTCGGACTGTCTGAAGATCGGATTCGCCATCTGGAAGAACTCGGATTTACCGCTCCCACTGAAATTCAAGCCCAAGCCATTCCTCATCTACTCGCTGGGCGCGATGTCGTGGGTCAAGCGCAAACCGGAACCGGAAAAACTGCGGCGTTTGGTCTTCCGATTCTTGAGCGCATTGATCCCAAATCTCCCGTAGTCCAAGCGTTGATTCTAACTCCGACTCGTGAGTTGGCAATGCAGGTCTGCCAAGCAATTCGCACCTTTACCGACGATCGACGAGTTAAAGTCGTAACGATCTACGGTGGACAATCGATCGATTTGCAAATTGATCGCCTACGTCGCGGCGCTCAAATCGTCGTCGGAACACCGGGACGAGTGATTGATTTACTCAGTCGTGGTGATCTGAAGCTTGCTCAACTTGACTGGCTCGTGCTAGACGAAGCCGATGAGATGTTGAACATGGGCTTTATTCAAGATGTCGAGAAGATTCTGAGCCAAGCACCCGCTGAACGTCAGACGACCTTCTTCTCAGCCACGATGGAGCCATCGATCCGTAAGCTGGTGAATAAGTTCTTGAAATCGCCCGTTACGGTGACGATCGAGCAACCGAAAGCCGCACCTTCGCGGATTAACCAAGTCGCTTACATGATTCCTCGCGGATGGACAAAAGCGCGGGCAATTCTGCCGATTCTTGAACTCGAAGATCCTGAAGCAGCGCTCATTTTTGTGCGGACTCGTCGCGCTGCCGCAGAACTGACAAGCCAACTGCAAGCTGCTGGACATAGCGTGGATGAATACCACGGTGATTTGAGCCAGAGTCAGCGGGAGCGTTTATTGGTTCGGTTCCGTCAGCAACAGATCAAATGGGTCGTTGCAACTGACATTGCAGCACGAGGAATCCACGTGGACGACTTGACTCATGTGATCAACTACGATATGCCGGATAGCGTCGAAAGCTACGTTCACCGGATCGGTCGGACAGGTCGCGCGGGCAAGGAAGGTACAGCGATTTCGATCGTGCATCCGCTCGATCGACGCAAGCTGCGCGACATCGAGAACCATGTGCGTCAGCGTTTGGAGATCAAGTCAATCCCGACTCGTGCAGAAGTCGAAGCACGCTATTTAGACAAATTGCAGTCTCAAGTGCGCGAGGCTTTGGCAGGTGAGCGCGTGGCATCGTTCTTACCGATCGTGTCTCAGCTCGCAGAAGACTACGAACCGCATACGATCGCGGCGGCTGCACTGCAAATGATTTACGACCGCACTCGTCCTGCTTGGATCACGATGGGGACTGATCCGACTCCTGAAGAGGAGAATGGTGGACGTTCGGGTTCGGGTGGAGCGAAGCAGAAGCCTGTGAAGCGATCGAGACCTTCGGGTCCATCGGGATCAGGTCAGCGTCGTCAACCTGCTCGATCGAAGTAACTTCCATCTCTCTTGTATGATCAGAACTCCGGCTTCTTTATAGAGGTCGGAGTTTTCAAGCTTCTGGACTTATCGTTATGCGAGTTCTCTCTACCGATCTGCTTGCGTTTTATCGTGATATTTGTTCGCGTCCGCTGACTGTGGTTGACCTTGAAACTTCAGGTCACAAGCCGCCACGCAGTCGAGCGATCGAAGTTTCTGTGTTAAACGCAAGCTTGAAAGACGGCATTCTGAATCAGGAAACCTATCTAATTAATCCGGGTGTTTCGCTGCCCTACATGATTACTCAAATCACAGGGATCACTCAGGAAATGGTTGAGGACGGTCTTCCGCCTGAAGAAGTTTGGTTAAGGTGTTTACCGTTGTTAGAGCAAGGCGTTTTGACGGCTCATAATGTTGGGTTTGACTATCCGTTTATTCGATCGGAGTATGCACGGCTGGGGATTTCGTTTTATCGATCGAAGTCGGAGCAGTTTTGTACGGTGAAGCTAGCGCGGTTGATGTTGTCGGAGTTGCCATCACGGAGCTTACCAAATTTGGTGAAGCATTTTCAGTTTCCGGTGGGAGAGTCGCATCGGGCAGAAGCAGATACGATGGCGTGCTGGCTCTTGGCGGAGATGCTGTTGAAAGAGATTGCGAATGAAGACGATGAGGCAGTGTTAGCTAGGATTGGGCAACAGTTGCTTTCGGTCAGTGATGCAGCGAAAATTATTGGCGGTTCGCAGAAAGCAGCACGCGATCGATTAGATGCAGCGGGTGTTGAACCGTGCATTTCTCAGCGGACGGGGACTCCCTTTTATCGACGGGTTGATGTGGAGCGAGTGTATTGGCAAAAGCATCAATTATCATTGTCTTGAAAGTGCGATCGTCTGGAGGTCAAGCAAATGCTAAAAGCGGTTGAAGGGGTTTATAAAAACGGGATGATTCAACTTTGCGAAACGCCTGAAGGAGTGGCAGAAAGTCGAGTGATTGTGACATTTCTGGCAGAGAAGACTGCTCCAAATGCTCCACAGCTGGTCAAACGCGGGATGTTCCCTGGCGAAATTAAGACGAATGAGGAAGATTTTCAGATGGCAGAGTTTCACGGTGATCCTGGTGATGGGCTGAATTGGTAATAGCTCATTCTGCTGGAGTTAAATCTTCGACCGTCAATCGAGCAAGCTTAGTTGAATGATGTTCGGATTGACTTTGGGCTGTTTGCGGCGGGATGTGGTTTTGTGCGGTTTGATTTCTACGTGAGCGACGAGCCAACTCCGAAGCCAAGCTGATCGCTCTAAGTCTAAATTGTCTAAATCTAGTGCAGCGGGAAATAAGTCTGGTGAGGGTAGCTGTGCCCATTGAATTTCGCTTTCAAAGTGATCGTGCCCGAAAGGCAGCACTGATTCGGGCATTCGGGCGAGGTAAGGTAAAACATTGGAGCTTTGGCGGAAGTTCGATCGCTGTTTTTCAAGTTGCTGGACTCGCTGATAACGAGCTTCTCGATAGTTCAAAATTGGCGCAGGATAGCCCTTCACACGCGGCGGTAGACCTAATTGAACTGCGGGAACATTCGCAAGCTCTGGAACCCATTTTTTGATAAATTCACCATTTGGATCACAGCGATCGACTGCTGCTTGTTCAGGGTTATAGATGCGTGTCCAGCTTTTATCTAAACAATGTGTGACCCCTGCTTGCATTGCCCATTGATAGTGATCGATCGGACAATCACCATCAATTAGATGCCGCATGAAATGAAGCGCACCGTAACGCCAATCCATGCCGAGTAAGTTGCTGAGAAAGCTGGAATACAAAGCACGCGATCGAAAGTTCATCGCCATCCATCCGCCTGTGGCTTCGAGACATCGAGCGGCAGCATCCACGATCGGAAATCCGGTTTGTCCGGTTTTCCAAGCTTCGTAAAGAGTTTCGTCGAAGTTCCAACCGTCTTGATCGAAGACTGAATAAAGCGATCGTAGTTCTAACTGAGGCAGATATCGAAATCGTTGAGCGAATCCGCTTCCCCATCGCAATCGTGAAATAAACTGTTTGCGGCTGCGTTGTATTTTCAGATCGCTTTCGTATTTCAGTGCGCCTTGTGTAGTTTGATAACATTCGCGGATTGAAATTGCTCCAAACTTGATGTGTGGACTTAATCCTGATGTGATTTCTGCACCGGGATAAGACAACTGCCAATAATATCGATCGACTTTCTCAGTAATAAATTCTTGAAGTAGCTTTCTTGCAGCATGGGTTCCCGCAGGTGGAATCGTTTTACTGTCAGGAAGCAGTCCTAACTCTGTCAGGGTAGGAATCGATTCGCTGAACACATCATCAGGAGTCGGAATGTTGAGTGGGGTGGGCAACAGGTCTGAACTCATTTCGCGATACCAAAACTTACGGTAATCGCTGTCAGGCATCAATTCGGGGGCAGCGGCAGTCGGTTCAAACCAGCGAATTTTGAAGTCTTGTTCTTCCAAAGCGCGATTGAGCCGAGCATCTCTCACTCGTCCATAGATGCGCTCATAGTCGATGTAAGCATAGATGCCGTCCGATTCGGTTTCTCGAATCAGCTTGGGTAAGATTTCAACCGGATCACCGAATCGCAGAATTAAGCGACCGCCACGATCGCGCAATGCTTCATCCAGCGATCGCAAACAATCCAACATGAACGCTACCCGCGCCGATCCGGTTTCGGGATGATGGAGCAAAGCACGATCGAAGATAAACACCGGAATCACTGCTCCACGCGATACCGCCCGATGCAAAGGAGCGTGGTCACTGATGCGTAAATCCCGGCGAAACCAAACGATCGTGCGCTTCATGTCTATCTGTTTAAGACTGTTCAAGGAATTGATTGAGGTCTTCGATCAGGCGGCTCAGTTCGGCTTCGGTGTTCAGTCGGATGCGATCGTCGCGCAAGGTGACTAACACTCTCGCCGCAAACGGAGATGGCCAAATGTTCGGATTGCAGAAAAGCTCTAAGAAGATATCGCCAGTGTAACGATATTCCATCGAAGGCTGGGGTGCGGCTTTACTCCCTGGCGTGGTCTTGGTTGCTGTCGTTTTCAAGCGTCCCATGAGTTCGTTGAGCGCGGCTTTGAGTTCCTGTGCGGCTTCGGGCGTGAAGCGAAACATCACCGAGCCAGTCTCTAAATTCAGAGTCAATTGTGTCATCGATCGTATTTTAAATTTTCCCTTTGTTATTATCTGACAATCTTTCACAACAGACTCTAAAAGTGAATTAGAAATTAGTTATGAACGAACCGCGATCGCGGTTCGGCTTTGAGAATTTTGTCAAAAAGCTTGCGTCATTATAAATAACTAAAAGCCTTTAGCGATAAAGCTTTCGAGCATTTTTTCGACACTGATCTACACTGAAATCATCGCAGTTGAGGGGAGAAATTGTGCTGGATAATCGATCGACGGTTCGCAAAGTCTTACTGATTACTTTATTCTTAAACATTTTTGTTTTATTGCTCAAAGCGTTTGTCGGATGGCTGACCGGATCGCTTAGTTTAATTGCCGATGCGCTGCATAGTTTAACCGACAGCGCGAGTAACATTCTGGGATTGGTTTCGAGTCGGTTTTCGTCGCCGCAACCCGATCGAGACCATCCCTATGGACATCAGAAATACGAAGCGATCGGAGCATTGGGAGTCGCGGCTTTCTTAGGGATTGCTTGCTTTGAGATTTTGCAAAGCGCGATCGAGCGCATCACAAAAACCAGTGAGCCTGTGAAAATCTCTGGAACTGAACTTTGGTTATTGCTGCTGGTGTTGGGCGTGAATCTGTTTGTCACGTTCTATGAGCGGCGTGAGGGAATGCGCGTGAATAGTCCGATTTTGATCGCAGATGCTCAACATACGATGAGTGATGTTTGGGTCACGATTAGCGTGTTGGCGGGATTGATTGGGATTTGGGTGTTCGACTGGCAATGGCTGGATATGGCGCTCGCGTTTCCGGTGGCGGTTATGGTGTTTTATAGCGGGTGGGGAGTGCTGAAACAGAATCTACCGTGGCTGGTGGATGAAATTGCGATCGCGCCAGAAGCAATTCATACGATCGCGCTTTCGGTTCCGGGGGTGATGAACTGTCACGATATTGCATCGCGTGGAGTGGTAGGACGACAGAGTTTTATTGAAATGCACTTGATTGTGAATGCAAAAGATGTCGAAACGGCGCACCAAATTACCGAAGAAGTAGAAACGCGGTTGATTGAGCGATACAGTCCGGTGCGGGTGATAATTCACGTTGAGCCACCGTCTTATCAAGAAGATCACATTAGTTTTGGAGTGTAGAAGGTTCGCCAGGGTAAAACCGATCGTCTAAAATTTCGCTCAAGCTGTAGGGTCGATCGAGGGGAAATGTTTCGTCGGGTAACTCCGTTTCTCCCATTGCCAGATCACGAGCGTTTTCAAAGGCTTCTTGTAGAGCGGTATCAAGATAAGGCTGGAGGCTTGGATTTTCTTTGAGCAATCGTGAGATATCGCGGCGTTGGACTCTCAGGGTTGCCAGCCAGCTTCGACTGCGGGCTTGGGGCTGATATTCCCATTTCAGCAAGTATCCGATCAAGATTGCGAGACGGTTACGAAGTTCTTGGCGTTGTTGTCTGCCCAAGGATTCGATTTCCTCGATTAAGTTGGGTAAGTCGATTTTGCCCCAGTGTTTTTCACGCAGCAGGGTTGCTTGTTGCTGTGTCCAAGCATGAAAATCAGCGTCGTAAAGGTCGGGTGCAGACATTCGATTGATCCTGCCAAGGGTATCTTCACTTTAGCGATCGGGCTGCCAACTTGCCACGCGCCACCATTCTAGGGTGGTTTCTGTAGGAATCTCTAACCGAGTTTCGCCAGAATCGAGATGCAAAATCAGGGTGAGCTTGGTATCGGTATCTAATCGGTTGAGGAGGGGTTTGAAATCGTATTCGCCCACATGAGCGATCGAGAAATCTTTCGGGGTGACATCTTCAGCAGGAAACAGCGATCGATTCGCTTCGATTTCTAGCGGTTGGTTATGATCCAATGTGACAAGACCAGGGAATCCGACTAATCGCAGATGGATCGAGTCGGATTGTCCAAGCGGAAATCGTTTGTAAAAGACGACTTGCCAAGCGCGATCGGAATCGTCTTGCAGCTTCGATAAAGAGCGATACAACATGCTAGTTGAATCCGAATAAGTATGAACTGATGCGATCGCAATATTTGCACCGATCGCCCAAATTAGAGTCGCTAAAACGCAACTTTTCCACAACCCCGTCAAGTTTTCCACAAACAAACCGCCGTTTTCCACAACCAACGCCGCGATTTCGTAGAGACATCTCAGCGAAATGTCTCTACGTGAGAACTTATTCCCACTCGATCGTGCCAGGTGGCTTCGAGGTGATGTCGTAAACGACGCGATTGACTCCTTTCACTTCGTTGACGATTCGATTCGAGATGATTTCGAGTAAGTCGTAGGGAATGCGTGCCCAGTCTGCCGTCATGCCGTCCTCGCTCTTGACGCAGCGGAGTACGATCGGATAAGCATACGTGCGCTGATCGCCCATCACACCAACGCTCCGAACAGGCAGCAAGACCGCGAAAGCCTGCCAAACATCGTGATAGATTCCCGCGCGATTGATTTCTTGACGCACGATTAGATCGGCATCGCGCAAGATGTTCAGCTTCTCGTCGTTTACCTCACCTAAGATCCGAATCGCCAAACCGGGGCCGGGGAACGGCTGACGATTGACAATTTCTTCCGGTAAACCAATCGATCGACCGACTTTTCTCACTTCGTCTTTGAACAGTTTTCGCAGCGGTTCGATCAGCTTGAACCGCAGATCTTTCGGGAGTCCGCCGACGTTGTGATGGCTCTTGATTTTGACAGCGACTCGTTCTCCGGTTTGCGGATCAACGTTGGTATCTGCCGATTCGATCACATCGGGATACAACGTGCCTTGAGCGAGGTAGTCAAAGGGCCCCAACCGCTTCGATTCTTCCTCAAACACGCGGATAAATTCGTGCCCGATGCGTTTGCGTTTTTCTTCGGGATCGGTGATGCCTTTGACCGCTGAGATAAAGCGATCGCGGGCATTCACATATGCCACATCGATGTGGAACTGCTCATGAAACAGTTTGACCAAGCGTTCTGGCTCTAACTTCCGCATGAAGCCTTGGTCGATGAACATACAAGTCAGTTGATCCCCGATCGCACGATGCAGCAAAAATGCCAGCGTCGAGGAATCAACTCCACCCGAAAGCGCCAAGAGAACTCGTCGATCGCCGACTCTAGCACGAATCTCTCGAACGGATTCTTCGACAAACGCATCGGTCGTCCAAGTCGGCTCACACTCGCAAATGTGATAAACGAAATTGCGAATTAACGCTTGTCCAAATTGGGAATGTACCACTTCTGGGTGGAACTGTACGCCGTAAAGTTTGCGATCGTGTTCTGCGATAGCGGCACAAGGCGTGTTTGCCGTGTGCGCTAGAAGCTCGAAGCCTTCGGGAAGTTGCGTGACTGAATCACCGTGACTCATCCACATGGTTGAGCCATCTTCGACGTTGGTGAGCAGATCGGTAGGGTCATCGATCGCAATATTCGCTTTGCCATATTCGCCGCGATCGCTGCGTTCGACCGTTCCGCCAAGTTGCTGCACCATCAGTTGCATCCCATAGCAGACACCAAGAACAGGAACGCCAAGCTTCCAAATGTCCGGGTCACAGTGCGGTGCGCCGTTGTCGTAGACCGAGTTTGGACCGCCGGAGAGAATGATGCCTTTGGGATTGAGTTGGCGGAGTTGTTCGATCGTGGTGCGATAGGACAGGACTTCTGAGTAGACCTGGGTTTCGCGGATGCGACGAGCGATCAGTTCTGAGTATTGCGACCCGAAATCGAGAATCACAATCATCTGACGATCGAGTGCATCAAGATCCTCGGAAGTAGATGCAGTCGGGGCATCCAATACGGACGGTTCAATGTGTGGAGTCACGGGAGGTTTCCTGATGAAATAGAATGAATCAAACCGGGTATGAACGAACGTTTTGAAGGGCGGTATAGAATCAGCGCGTTTTTAGATATTCTGGCTATTCTAATCACATTAGCAAATGGACTCAAGCAGTTGAGTTGCTTTTTTGCTTTTCACAAGAATCTGGCGGGATCGATCGAACAAGATCGTCCCGATCTCGACGGTAGCTTCGCTATGCGTGTAGATGTAGTGTTGGGCGCGATCGTCGATCGTTTGGGCGATGGAATTGTAAACGGCGATCGCGCTTCCCAAATTTCTTAAGTATTTCAGTCCGTCTTCAGCGGTGGCACTGGTCAAAATCGCTTGCAGGTCGGGTGTGGACATTCCAACTTTTGCGGCGTGAGCGGTGAGAATTTCCTGGCGAGCATCGGCAACGTGGTGATGGGTGTGAAAGATGCCACCTGCGAGTTTGATCAGTTTGCCGTGATAGCCGAAGAGAAGAATCGATTTGACGTGCTGCATTCCGGCTTCGACAAGGAGCGAACCAATCCAGTTGGCGGTTTTGAGCGTGCGATCGCGATCGATGCCCATCTTTGCGGCGAGATCCAAACCGTTCTCACCGATGCAAAATACGATCGTGTCAAACTGCTTGGATTTTTGCTGAAGCTCTGCGCGAAAGAGTTCGAGTTGGTCGGGTGCGCTGAGCGGATGAGCGATGCCAGAGGTTCCAAGCAGCGATAAACCTTCAACGACTCCGAAAGCTTCGTTTGAGGTGCGTTTTGCCAGTTGCCGACCTTCGGGCAGGATGAGCGTGACGCGGAGGGATTCACCAGGGTGTAGGAGCCGTTCTAGGTTGGCTAGAAGAAGTTGTTGGGCGTAGGCGTATATGGCGGATTGCTGATCCGATCGTATTCCGATTCCTTCGCCGCCGATGATGGTGATTCTCTCGGTTAATGGTCGCTGCGTTTCAGGCGGCTTCTGCCCCCTAAGTCCCCCATGAATGGGGGACTTAGAAAGCTGAGAGTCGTTTTGGAGTCTGAAAGTGTTTGATCTCAAAGTCTCCCAGAATGGGGGATTTAGGGGGCTTTCAACCGCTTCAATCGCAGCGTTAGCATCATCCGCACTCAATTCGACCATTGCCCAAATCGGTGTATTGCGAGTGAGATCGAGATTATCACCCGGATCGCTTCGAGTAATGGCGAGTGCGGAATTTGCGGTGAGCTTGGCGACTTGCTCGATCGAGATTTCAACCACTTGAACCGGGTTGATCAAATCGAGTTCGACGTGATCGATCGCGGTTCCGTGTCGAAGATGTTGCAGTGCGGCGATCGCAGAAGCACAGGCGAACACAGGCAAGGTGTAACCAGATTTCATGCAGGTGTGAATTTAATTACAGCAACGATCGTATTCCTGGTTTGTCTTGATACCTTAACCTTTTTCCCACATACTTTTTTCCCACATACTAGGGGTCAAGTAGGGTAAAACCCTTAGATCAACTCAGAATTACTGTATGTGCTTGTCAATGAGCTGCATATTCTCTTGCTAGGGGGAGAGCCCAAACGTCTTGTATGTGATGGTAAGGTTAACCGCAGGATAAGAATAAATTAAGTTGTGTATTTCTCTTCTTAATTCCAATTTAGAAGCAGGTGTAATTCATCACAACTGTATGAGCCGAGGAGGATCTGCGAGGCATGATAAATGTACCAAAAAAAAACTCATCTGAAATTCTATTGTTGCTGCTACTAACTGATCTTTTCATGGTCGCAATTCACATTGTTGCTCACTTCTCAATTGGAGGAGGTTCGTATTGGTCAATGGCATCGGAACGGGGCTTAGGTGAATCGTTTCAGTACATCAAAGAACTATGGTTAGTATTCTCCTTTGCAGTCTTAGTTAGACTCCGCTCTAACAAGTCGTATCTATCTCTGTCCTTACTTTTCTGCTATTTGCTTGCAGATGATTTGTTTGCGATTCATGAAAATGTAGGAAACGCGATCGCGACCACGTTGAATTTCCAACCGATGTTTCAATTGAACCCAATCGACTTTGGTGAATTACTGGTTAGCGCGATCGCGGGAATCTTCTTTATCGTTGCGGTTGGATGCTCATACTGGTTTGGAGGTAAGACATTTCAGCACATTTGTAAGCGAGTATTGGTATTAGTAGGCGGGCTTGCATTCTGCGGAGTTGTGCTAGACGCACTTCACGTTATCGTTGGGGGAATTGATGGGCTATCACTGCCATTAGAAATCCTAGAGGACGGTGGAGAGATGGTGTTTATGAGTGGGTTGTGTTGGTATGGAATTTCGCTGCTCAGATCGCGAGATGACACGCGCACAGAGTCTACAGATCTGTCACGATCGCAATCTGAATCATTGCTTCAGCGCTAACGTTAATCCATCCGCGATCGGTAACACACTCACAAATACGCGATCGTCTTGCGCGACTTTGGTGTTGAACGCGCGAATCGTGTTGGTAATCTTATCGTGATCGGTTTCATCTGCAACTCGCCCTGACCAGAGAACGTTATCGATCACAATCAGTCCACCTGATCGCACCAGTTGAATGGCTCGATCGTAGTAGTTCGCATAGTTCCCTTTATCCGCATCGATGAAGGCAAAATCGAAGGTTCCGGCTTGGTCTTGGAGTAAGCGATCGAGCGTGTCGATTGCAGGTGCAATATGCAAATCGATCTTGTCTGCAACATTCGCCATTGCCCAGTACCGACGCGCGATCGCAGTATATTCTTCACTCACATCACACGCGATCAGCTTTCCATCGGGCGGCAGTGCCATCGCTACAGACAACGAACTGTATCCCGTGAAGACTCCAACTTCCAGCGCTTTTTTCGCCTGCATCAATCGCACCAACAGCGCCATAAATTGACCTTGATCGGGCGAAATCTGCATTCGAGCTTGAGACATTTGTGCAGTTTCTTCGCGAAGTTGGGCGAGAATGTCGGATTCTTGCCCTGAGTTTGAGAGAATATAGCGGTAGAGAGACTCATCGACACCAAACGCTTGCTTAAACATAGGAGCTAAGACCATGAAACGACCGATACAGATTATCCTATCGATTGTCCTGGCAATTGGCTTAGTTGCGTGTGGTGGGCGATACTCGGTTCCGGGAGCAGTGTTGAAAAAAGCGATCGCAATTTCGGTCGATCAAACTCAGCAAGAAATTAGTCAGCAGATTAAGTTAGCCTCGGCTCCGAAAGTGATTGTCGATCGCGTCAAAGTCACCGAGCAAAGTCCGCTCAAAATCGAGGGCATTGATAGCTATCACGTTAAGGGTGTGTATGATTTTACGCTCAAGCTATCGAAGCGCCAAGACAAACAAGTCGATAATGCCTTCGATGTATATCTACAACACAAAACTGAGGGTAAAACTCAGACTTGGAGCTTGGCACAACAGAGCGGAGAAGATTGGAATTTAGCAGCAATCGAATAATCGAGCCTACGATCTGAGTAAGCTAGGGTTGGTACTCAACGATATCTCCTGCCGTAAAGGCTCTCCACTCTTCGTCTTGCTCGTAATGCTGAACCATCCACTGCTGCTTGGATCTCTAATGCTTTCCGACGTTCTTCCAGCGACAACTGCATTAATTCAATTGGGTCAGTGGAGAACACAGCCGCGCGATCGTTTATTTTTCTGCTCTGTGATGACTCTACCCGCTTCTGCTCTTGCAAAATCAAATCCTGAATGTAGTCACTGATCGTTGTGAAGCCTGCCCTTGCTGCTTGCTCTTCGATAAACGGTAACAATTGATCTGAAATTGGGATGTTCAGCATAAAATCTGAAAACGGCGCTACTCTCAACTGTACGCGGGTTCGTTCTTCTCGACGTATTGTTACCGTGATATCAATCTGGCAAACTTTCCCACACTTTATCTAGTTCAAATTTCTTCCGGAGTGAAGATAGGGAGTAGTTCCCTATCTTCCTAATTTGATCGCTAATTGTTCGCCGCGATCGTCTTCTTCGTTGCACCGCTTCTCCTGCGCGTTTGGGCACTTTTGCGAACGCGATCGCTTTTGCGAGTTCCGCCTGCCATCTCGTATTCACGGCTATCGTTGCCATATTTTGCACTCACGCCGTTGAGTAGTTGATCGAGCAAATCGCCCATGCTGCGTTCCATCTGATCAAGCTCTTGTTTTGCCACATCGAGCGCGGCGATCGTGGTGTTGTATTCATTCAATTTGGTGTGTAGCTCCTCGATCTGCGTGCTCAGAGTTGAGAGATTGCGATCGTTGCCGAAGCTCATGTAAGGATCAATCGCTTTGAGCTTCAGAATCCGCAGTTGTCCTTTATCGAGAATACGGGATGTTCTTTGGGCGCGTGGCATTTTTTGGATGCTCCCTTGTAGTGGGTTGACAGTGCTAGTTTGTCTTGTTTGACTTGCAAATGAGTTGAGTGATTCGCGCAAAAGCGTGTGTTGTTTTCGAGAAGATTGGCGATCGCGTCTCCTGATTTTCCGCAGGGGTTTGACTGTAATTCGTAGCTTCACTGAAAAAATCGCAATGTTCGCGGCGAATGTTGCGACGTTCGCGGTATCGGTTGCGGTTTTCACGAAGAAGGTCGTCATCGTATCGATGACAGCAGCGACCCTCACGGTATCGATGGTGAGCTTCACGGTATCGGGGATGAGCTTCGTGACGACAGAGAGAATCGATAGCGCGAACTCGCTAATGTTCGCCGTATGTTCAAAGTAGATTCTCTCGCTCCATGAAGTCTCAGGCGCTTTCCAACCGAATACAATAGGAAAGCTAATGAATGGAAACGCGATCGTATGCCGAGTTTAGAAGCTCTACAACACCGTCTAGAACTCTTTCGAGAAGCAGGGCGCAATCTCCAGCTTGATCCGTTAGTGACTTCCGAAGCGCTGGAGCGGTTGGGAAGTCACTAACGGATCAAGCATCGCTGGTGGATGAATTGGAGCAAGCGATCGAAGATTGTGCGTCGCGGGATAATAAGCTGGTTTTTACGGGGCATCGGGGCTGCGGCAAATCGACGTTGTTGGCAGAGTTGGGGTTTCGTCTGAGAGGAACGAATCGGTATTTTATGGTGATGTTTTCAATCGCAGATACGATCGAGCGCTCGGCGGTGGATCACGTCAACATTCTGTTTTCGATGGCGTTGCAGTTACTTGAAGCGGCGGAACAGCGATCGATTAAGTTGAAACCGGGAACCAAAAAAGAGTTTTATCGCTGGTTGGGTAAGCATACTCAGACTGAATCGAAAGCGGTCGAAGCAGAAATTGAGACGAATGTAGAAGGGACGGTAAAAGGTGGGATTCCGGTGATTCTGGAGTTTTTAGCCAAGATCAAATCAAAGCTAAAAATCAATTCGGTGATTCGTCAGGAGATTTCGATCGAGTTTGCGCGGCGGACTTCCGATTTGGTTGCTCAAATTAATCATCTTCAAGCCTCGATCGAGCTTGCCACAAATCAGCAAGTCTTGGTGATTATTGATGACTTGGACAAGCTGGACTTGAGTGTGACGGAGACGCTTTTTAGCAAGAACATTCAATCACTGCTCGATCCAAACTGTCGGATTCTCTACACAGTTCCGATCGCGACGCTGCGTGAGGTTTCGCTCAAGACAAGCATCACTACCTATGTCAACAAGATTCATACGATGCGGGTGGCGAAGTTTTTTAGCAAAGCGATCGTCAGAAAGCCGAATCGCACCCCAGATGAGTCTTGTGTGCAGGTGTTTGCCCAGATTCTCGATCGACGCTTGCCTTCAGGCTTGATGGAACCGGAAGTAAAGCGGCAGATTATTTTGTTGAGCGGAGGCGTGTTGCGGGAGTTGATTCGGATTAGCGATCGCTGTTGTGATAAAGCAATGCAGAACATTCGCGGACAGATGCGGCGGCAGCAGTTGGATCAGCCTGAAGTAATCGTCGATCGTCAGATTCTCCAAGCCGTAGTCGAGGAGTTGCAGATTGAGTATGCGGAAGTGCTGGGGCAGGTTGATTTTGAGGCGTTGAAGCTGATTTATGAGCAGTTTAAGCCTCAAGATACGGAGAGTCAGCGGTTTTTGGATTTGCTGCATGGATTGTATGTGTTGGAGTATCGCAATGCGCTGCTCTGGTATGACTTGAATCCGATTGTGTACGATTTGCTAGTGCAGGAGGGGGTGATCGATGTCGCGATCGCTTGAGCGGTTTACGTCAGAGAATGAAGCAACCTATGACAGCCTGATCTCGCTGATTGAAAACACTCAGGATCGGTTGTCGCTGATTGTGGTGGCGTGTGATGATTTGCGACTGCGGCAGCGAGTAGTTGAGCGCTATGAGGCAGAGGCGCGATCGGCAAAGATTCGATCGAGTCGGGTTATGTTGGGAACGGAACCGAGTTTGCGATCGGGGTTGGCGAAGCTGAATCTGCAATCAGGAGATCGAGCGGTGGTGACGGTGACGGGGGCGGAGTGGTTGCTGCGGGTGAAGATGCGGGAGGAGGAAGCGCAGAGCGATCTGGATAAGTTTTTTGGCTATTTGCAGTGGACGCGGGAGGGGTTGCGGGAGTTTCATTATCCGATCGTGCTTTGGGTGACGCATCGAATTTTGCGAGAGATGAGCCGCAAAGCACCGGATTTTTGGAGTTGGCGTAAAGCAGTGTTGCGGTTTGCTTCGGAGGAAGTAGAAGAAGTTCCGGTTCGGGATGATACGATTCGGCAACAGTTCCAAACTCAGCCGGATCAGGAGTTTTTGCCTCCACTAGAAGAGTTGCTTTCAGAGATTGAGCAACTAGAGTCAACCTCGCCAGAGTCAGCAAATTTAGCAACGCTGTATGACAAATTAGGGCAGGTTTACGCGAATCGGATTGCAAACGGCGAAGCAAAGAATTTAGAGCAAGAACGGCAACGATCGATCAATGCGTTTCAGAATGCTATTCATCGGTATGAAACACTAAACAATCAATCTGATCTTGTAGGTGTGTTTGTAAGGTTTGGTAACTTTCTGTGTGGTCAATCTTGCTATGAGGATGCGATCGCGGCTTACCAACAGTCTCTTACGATCGCCCGTGAAATTGGCGATCGACGTGGCGAAGCGAATTCGCTCCGCAGTCTGGGCGATGCCTACAGTTCGTTAGGACAGTACCAAAGAGCGATCGACTTTCATCAACAGTCCTTAGAGATTAAGCGCGAGATTGGCGATCGCAATGGCGAGGGTGGTAGTCTCTGTAATCTAGGCAGTGCCTACAATTTGTTAGGACAATATCAACGGGCAATTGAGTACTACCAGCAAGCTTTAGTAGTCCAACGCGAGGTTGGTAATCGAGATTTTGAGTCTAACTCTTTAGTAGGTCTAGGCAGTGCCTACAATTCATTAGGACAGTACCAAAGAGCGATCGACTTTCATCAACAGTCCTTAGAGATTAAGCGCGAGATTGGCGATCGCCGTGGCGAAGCATTTTCCCTCGGTGGTCTAGGCAGTGCCTACAATTCATTAGGACAGTACCAAAGAGCGATCGACTTTCACCAACAGTCCTTGGGGATTGGGCGTGAAATTGGCGATCGCCATGGCGAAGCAATTTCTTTACATCGCAAAGCTCTAGCACTCGCTAAATACGAACCTCGACGCTTTGAAGCCCTCGCCACACTGCAGCAAGCCCGCGAAATTTATGCAGAGTTAAAACTCGATTACAGGGTCGCGGAGTGCGACGCAACTATCTACGCCTTCAACCAAATCATCGCCACCAAACAACCCCAATCTGCCCCTGCAATTCCTGCTAAAGCCAAAGTTCGCGCCACATCAAAACGCAAAATCAATTGGGTTCTCTGGGTCTGCGTTGGAAGCTCGATCGTTCTTCTCATCGCATGGCTACGGAAATAGATGGAGAAACGGGAATGTCGATCGCCCAGTATCTCTTGGTTAAGCGTGCGATCGCGTTTTTATCCCGCATATAATGCAGGCATCATCTGCGCCTATCACCTTCCCAATGATCACCTACGTCACCCTTCCCGAAGCCACCACCAAAATCACCCAACTCCTCGATCGTGTGAAGGCGAAGAAATCGTCATCTCCCAAGACGGACAAGCGATCGATCACATCCCTTCCACAAACCGCGATCGAACACCCCGCACCCCTGGACAACATGCAGACAAGCTCACCATTCCAGACAACTTCAACGATCCACTACCCGACGATATCCTAGACAGCTTCCTCAACCCCGCCGACCCTGAACCAAGAATGAGAGCTTACAGCGATATCGTAACAATATGACCAAGAATAAAGACTATCGTAAGCAGCTTGAAGGGCAACGTCGGGCACTAGCAGAACACCTAGAGAAGATTGAAACCGAGCAGAAAAAGCCATTAGACGCGCAAGATCAAGGACTCATCATTCACTGGGAAAAGACCGTCACAAACTGTCGTCAGCAAATCGCCAAACTAGAAAGGAGACTCAAACCATGATGACCACCGCTCTAGAAAAATCCCTCATCAGTTTGAAACGCCACATCAGCGAATACCAACCTCAACTCGAAACCGCGATCGCAGCCATCAAACAACTCGAAACCACAGATCCAAACTCAGAGGAATTCAGCCAAGCCCTCGCTGACCTCCATGTTGCTGCTACAGTCCTAGAACCCTACTCAGCAGGAATCGTTGAAGCCATCAATCGATTTACAGACGATCGCCCTGACTGAACTGACTTCTTCAAACCGCGATCGTGCTTCACACAGCTACGGAAATACAAAACAGGAATGACGATCGCTACCCATTCACGATCGTCAAATCCTTCACCTTGCAACAGTTGAACCAGTTGAATCTCACCCTTGAGCAGTGCCGATACTGCATTCGTATCGAGCAAATAGCGATTACCACTCATCCCGCAGCGTCCTCTGCATGGACACCGCATCTCCCTGCCATTCTAATTGCCCTGCCAAATCCGAAAAATCATAGGAAGCTTCCCGAACCGAATCAGATGGACTTGGATTCAGAATCACCACGATGTCTACTTGCACAGATGATAAGTCTGTTGGGATATCCAGATGCAAGCGACCAGAATCATCGATCGTTGTCGTGAATTTCAGCACTTCCATCACTCAGTTCGCCCGTTAACATCGCTCCATTTTAGAAGCAAAGCTAAAAGCCTATCAAGTTTTCTAGCAATCGTCCTTCACACAGCTACGGAAATAGATGGAAATCTGCGATCGCTAGAGAGATACAGAGATCGCGCTACAATGCTCTCAGAAACGCACGCAGCCCCAGCATATAGCCAACGGATTACCCTTTGAGATATGAAGTTGTCCTAAAACCAAAAGCAATTAAAGACTTAAAGAAACTGGAACCCACGACACAAACTCGCATTCTTGAAAAAGTAGAACTGATGCAAGATAACTTACAGGGAGATGTAAAGCACCTGACCAACTTCACCCCAGAATATCGCCTAAGGGTCGGAGACTACCGCATTCTATTTGAGCTAGAAGAAGAAGCGATCGTCATTTATTGGATCAAACATCGTAGTAAAGCGTACTCCTAGAAGAGACACCCTCATGATTCAACTCAATCCTGAATTTCTGAAGAAAAACGGTGAACCAGAGTTTGTCGTGCTGCCGTATGAGGAATTTCTACTTGTACAGGAACTCCTCGCTGACCTAGAAGATTTGCAAGATCTCAGACAAGCAAAAGCAGACGAGAAAGACGAACCTGCCGTTTCCTTGGCAGCAGTAAAAGATATGTTGAATCTGCCCTCGTCTTTGCAAAGCTAGGATTTTCTCCGCAACGTCGTCCAAAACTTACCTCGTTCTGGTGTCGTCTCCACCAGGGAGATCGCTTTCTAGATCTCCCCGGTGGAGACGACAATCCCATCAACCGCCTTCAACCATGCCGCGATACGTATCGGCTGACATCGTACTATCAAGCTCAGAAGGATCGCTCACCTGCACCTTAATCAACCATCCCGACGTATAAGGATCATCCACCAAGTTCTCTGGTGCATCCACCATTTCCGTATTCGCTTCCAGCACCGTCCCGCTAACCGGAGACTTCAGATCTTCAACCGCTTTCACCGATTCCACAGTGCCAAAATTCTCGCCTTTTTGCACCGTCGCACCTGGCTCCGGGAGTTCCAAAAACACAATGTCACCAAGCTGATCGATCGCGAATGCAGTAATGCCGATCGTGGCAGTATCGCCATCGAGTTTGGCGTATTCGTGGGAGTCCGTATATTTCAGCGTATCTGGGTATTCAAATGCCATGAGCGGGCTTGGGGTCAAATTGCATCTTCCATTCTATTTCGTTGCGCGGTAGAACGGACGCTTCACGACGATCGCAGAATAGTTTTTTCCCCGAATGCCGATTTCGACCTGCTGCCCCGGCTTCGATAATTCAGTCGGCACATACCCAAGCGCGATCGCTTGTCCCACGGTTGGCGCTAGTGTCCCACTGGTGACGATTCCCACTTCTGCCCCATCGGAAAAAATCGGGTAGTCATGCCGCGCGATATTGCGTCCCTGCATTTGTAAACCGACGAGCCGCTTTTTCACACCGTTTTGCTTTTGCGCTTCGAGCATCGATCGACCGATAAAATCACCCTTCGTATCGAGATGCACGAGCCAACCTAACCCCGCTTCCAAAGGGGTAGTCGAATCGTTGATATCCTGCCCATAAAGCGCCATTGCCGCCTCTAATCGCAAGGTGTCCCGCGCACCCAGTCCGCAAGGAGTCACACCCGATTTAAGCAGCGATCGCCAAAGTTCGATTGCCCCCGCCGGATCAAGCATCACCTCGAATCCGTCTTCTCCCGTGTATCCCGTCCGCGCGATAAATGCAGCATGACCGAGAATTGTTGCTTCTAAGTGTCCGAACGGTTTAATGCCAGAAAGATCTCGATCGACAATCTCGCTCAGATGTTCAACCGCTTTTTTGCCCTGCACCGCAATCAGCGCTTGAGCATCCGAAAGGTCTGTAAACTCGATCGCGCTCATGTCCAGATTCGCTAACATCCAATCGCGATCCTTCTGAGTTGTCGCCGCATTCACGATCACCACCCATCGATCGTCGCCTTGGAAGTAGAAGATCAAATCATCAATCATCCCGCCCTGCGAATTCATCAGCACCGTATATTGAGCTTGTCCTGGCTGAAGGCGACTCAAATCTGAAGGCACAAGTCGCTGGATTTGGGGCAGCACTTCCTTCCCGACGAGCGTAAATTTGCCCATGTGCGAAATGTCGAACATTCCCGCATCCGATCGCACTGCATGATGCTCCTGGGTGATGCCGCCAAACTGCACCGGCATTTCCCAACCCGAAAATCCAGTCATGCGAGCATTCAGCTCGATCGCTAACTCATACAACGGTGTGCGACGCAGAGAATTCAAAGGCTGACTCACGAGAATTTACAAGCGCAATAACATCACTCTCAAATTACCACTACTCTCGATTTTCGATTTGCCATGTATTCTAGATTGCAAACCCACGCAGATTTTCCCTGAATCGATCCCCAATTTCAATTCTCTGCCCCAAACCCCTTGTCAACTTTGCCATCCAAGCAGAAACTAGTGATGGGAGACGAAGTGGAAGTGCGAGGTTATTTTGTGAAAAAGGTATTAGCAATAATCCTGGGAGGCGGTGCTGGAACCCGTTTATATCCGTTGACGAAACAGCGGGCAAAACCAGCCGTGCCACTAGCCGGAAAGTATCGGCTCATTGATATTCCAGTGAGTAACTGCATCAATTCCGAGATTTTTAAGATCTACGTTCTGACTCAGTTTAATTCGGCTTCTCTCAACCGCCACTTGGGCCGCGCTTACAACTTTTCTGGATTCAATGAAGGATTTGTCGAAGTTTTAGCCGCGCAGCAAACTGCTGAAAATCCGAACTGGTTTCAAGGAACTGCTGATGCTGTTCGACAATACATTTGGCTGTTTCAAGAATGGGACATTGATGAATATTTGATTTTGTCGGGTGATCATTTGTACCGGATGGACTACCGCGAGTTTGTGCAGCGCCATCGCGACACCGGAGCCGATATCACGCTCTCTGTTGTGCCGATGGATGAATCCCGCGCGTCGGATTTCGGCTTGATGAAGATCGATCAGGCTGGACGAGTGGTAGATTTCAGCGAAAAACCGAAAGGCGATGCCCTCAAGGGAATGCAGGTAGATACGACCGTTCTCGGCTTAACGGCTGAGGAAGCGCTTCGGAGTCCCTACATCGCATCCATGGGAATCTATGTCTTCAAAAAACAAGCCCTCGAAAAACTGCTAAAAGAAGCGCCAAGCCAGACAGATTTTGGCAAAGAAATTATTCCAAATTCTTCTAGTGATTACAACGTTCAAGCCTATCTGTTTAATGATTATTGGGAAGATATTGGAACGATCGAAGCTTTTTACGATTCAAATCTCGCCCTGACTCAACAGCCTTACCCGCCGTTTAGTTTCTACGATGAGCGAGCACCGATCTACACTCGTCAGCGCTTTTTACCGCCGAGCAAGTTCCTCGATTCGCACATTACAGAAGCGATCATTGGTGAAGGCTGCATTCTAAAAAACTGTCGCGTGCATCATTCCGTTTTAGGTGTTCGATCTAGAATCGAAGCCAATTCAGTAATCGAAGACGCGCTAGTCATGGGGGCCGACTTCTACGAGGGTCAGGCTGAACGTAAATCAGGAACCGATTGCAACACGCCAAAAGTGCCGCTCGGTATCGGTTCTGATACGATCATTCGTCGTGCAATTATCGACAAAAACGCCCATATCGGCTGCAACGTGCAAATCGTGAATAAGGATCGCGTTCAGGAAGCCGATCGAGAAAGTCTCGGTTTCTACATTCGTAGCGGAATTGTTGTAACGCTGAAAGGTGCGGTGATTCCCGACGGAACCATCATCTAAGGTTCGCTTAATCCTATTGATCGGATTACCAGGGAGTGGCAAATCAACCTTTGCCCACTCTCTCAATTCGCGCATCATTTCAACGGATGCCATTCGCGCTCAACTGTTCGGAGAAGAAGCAATTCAAGGCAGTTGGTTACGAATTTGGCTAGAAGTTCGATCGCAGTTTCAGCAAGCCGTGGACGCGATCGCATCCGGTGAAATCGAATGCGCGGTTTACGATGCGACGAATGCGGTGAGAAAGCAAAGAAGAGCCGCGATCGCACTTGCCCGAAAATCTGGTTTCACGCAGATTACGGGACTTTGGATCAATCCGTCGATCGAGGTTTGTTTAGAGCGAAATCGACTGCGATCGCGCTCTGTCCCGGAAGAAGTGATTTACCGCATGGCGCGTCGATTATACGGTGCGCCTCCCGCAGTAGATGAAGGACTCGATCAGTGCTTCTCGTGTGACTCAATCCAAAGCTGCCAGCGTCATCTTCTTGTGCAGGGTTTGATTCGTCCGAGTCAAGACTGATAGCTTTTGGAGAATTTCTTGAGCCATCATTGCAAACGCTCTCGATCCCGCAGTCCCCGGATTATTCAGTACAACAGGGCTAAAACTATCAATCGCTTTTGACACATTCACATCTGACGGAATCCGTGTTTTGAATAGTTTTGCTTCGCTAAAATCTTCGTTTAATCGCTTCATCACCTGCCCGTGATAACGACTCGTCAACAGATTCCCAGACAGCGAAAACGCAATTCCCAATAACTCTAATTCCACTTGAGTCGTATCTGTTTTGTGGGTTTCCTTCAGCTTGTTGATTCTGCGCTCTAAAAGCTGAATTCCGATTAGTGAGAGAGGCTCAGGTTTTGCCGGAATTAGATAGAAATTACTCGCGAGTAATGCACTTCGAGTAATCAAGTTATAGCCCGGAGCGCAATCGAGCACAATCAGATCGTAATCTTTCGCGATCGGGTCTAAAACCTTCTGAATCAGATTTTTCTCAAACGTATTCCAAACTTGTTCAAAGTCGGTTTCACTCTTTTGCAGCGCCGTTTTGTGCAACAGTTGCGAAACCAAAAATTCGTCATACAAATCAATATCACCCGGCAGCAGATCAAAGCCTTTCACCTGGCAAACGTATTTATGAATCGCATCCGGGACAATCTGCGGCAGTTTTGGATCAGACGCAATCGCACTCCGGATCAAGTGCCGCAACGTCCGCTTATCGTTCCGAAGCTTGGCGAAATCCGCAGGAGGCATCAACGAGAGCGTTGCGCTAATCTGAGTATCTAAATCGACTAAGAGAACGCGCTTTTGGTGAAACTTTGCTAGACAAGTCGCCAGATTTACCGACAGGGTGGTTTTACCGACTCCGCCTTTCATGTTCGTCATTGCGATCGTATAAGTCATTCGCGCCTCCCATGATCTGTCAAAATCGCTACCCGATTATCTGGCACATCATACAGCGTTCTGTTTAAAGTTGTACGAATGAAATTTTCCGAAACCTATCTGCGTTTCATTTTCTCAAATCGAAGATGATGTCTTCTTCCGCACACCGCTCAGTTTCAACACATCTTCCATCGTCGAACAATAGTTCTCCATCCCAAACGTGGCTGGACTAACCGGATTTTGGTGCGTAAAGTGACGATACCGCAGTGCAAATCGATCCCATTCACCGACTTGAATCCGAAACAAAAAGATAATTACATCTGCCAGCCACAGCAGCGGAATCCCTAGAATCGGCTTTGATCCCAAATACTCACACATTTCGTCGATCGCTTGATTCACCGTAATCTTCTCATTCCCCAAAACAATGCTCTTTTCAGCAGGCGGATGATCAATGAACTGCCGCACCACTTGAGCAATGTCATGCCCGTGAATAAAGTGGAAGCTTCCGTCTGCACGAAAAAAGCGAATCAGTTTCGCCCACTTTGCAACCTCTGGAACTCCCGCTGTGAGATGAGAATACGGATAGCGCTCTCCTCCTCCAATCACTAAAGTTGGAAACAGCTTTGTAATCTTCGGCGCGATCGCTAAACCCGCCAATTTCTCATAGCAAACATACTTCGATTTTAGATAGTCATTCCCGATTGCCATTGCTTCAGGTAGCAGTTGATTTTGGCGATCAAGAATGCTGGCAGTTGAAAAATAAATGACCTGCTCGATTCGATCCGTATCCAGCATCGAGAGCAGTGCTAAATTCTTAGAAATATTGACTGCTTGAACACTTTCCCCGCCCCAAGCCGTTGCTGCCAACACCACGCAATCGATCGTTTTCAAGAGTTCTCGATGCTGCTCAATGTCGCACATATCCGATTGAATCACTGTAATATTCGATCGCACAGTCACATCAATCTTTAGCTTGTTTGCATCTCGAACGAGCAAAAACAATTCATACTGAGTCTCTTGAATGAGCGCTTCGACAAGATAGTGACCAATGCAACCACTAGCACCTGTCACAAAAATTCGCTTGGTCATTGAGGAAGTGAAGGATGAAGGACATGATGTGTGTGAGGAAATCCCTATGAATTAACAGAATAAACGGATTCGCCCAATTCTGATCTCGACAAATGCCTTTCATCCTTCAATCTTTATCAACGAGTGGCGGCGAGGAGCTGATCGACTTGCTTTGCAGTCTCGAAGAAGTAAGCCGCATTTTCCTCCGGGGTCGTGGGGAGAATGCCATGACCCAGGTTCAAAATGTGACCTCGGTTGCCTGCTTTGCGAATCGTGTCGAGAATCCGATCGCGGATAAATTCCTTCGATCCAAACAGCACACCCGGATCAAGGTTGCCTTGCACTTTCACGTCTTTGCCGAGCCGAGCGCGAGCATCCGCCATATCGACCGTCCAATCGATCGTCAAAATGTCCGCCCCTGCTTTCGACATCCGTTCCAGCAAGCCCGCACTTCCTGTTACCAAGAGAATCAACGGCGTTTCGGGATGCACCTGTTTGATTTTGCGGAATACCTGCTGCTGATAGGGGAGCGCAAACGTATCGTAATCCTGCGGACTCAGTTGTCCCGCCCAAGAATCGAACATTTGGATCACTTGTGCGCCGCAATCGATTTGATAACAAGCGTAAGTTGCGATCGCGTCTGCCAACTTCGACAACAACTGATGCAAAATCGCCGGATCAGAAAACGCCATGTTCTTGATGATCGAATAGGTTTTTGATCCTTTTCCTTCGACCGCGTAAGCCGCTAATGTCCAAGGCGCACCCACGAATCCTAGAACCGTCGCTTCATTTTTAACTTCTTCACGCAGTGAGTTCAAAATCGTTTTGATAAACGGCATCGTTTCTTCGGGAACCAGCGGATGCAGTTGATCAATTTGCGCCTGCGATCGAATCGGATCGGCAATAATCGGCCCCTTACCTTCCGCGATATCCATCTCGATCCCCAAACCAGGGAGCGGAGTCACAATGTCAGAAAACAGAATCACGCCGTCTGGTTTAAATGCCCGCCAGGGTTGCAGCGACACTTCGATCGCGACTTCTGGAATCTCAGAACGTTCGCGAAACGACGGATAGCGATCGCGCAAGTCTCGATAGGCTTTCATGTAGCGACCCGCCTGTCGCATCATCCAAACTGGAGGACGATCCAACGCCTCGCCCCGTGCGGCCCGTAACAAAAGTGGAAGTTGCGAAGAACCCGTCATGAAGAAGCCTCTTAATAAAACCTTTTGTTTTCTACGTTTCTTAGCCTATCACTCTAGGGGATCTCGGTCGGTCGCAAACCCAGTCAATGTAACGGTTTTGAAATATTCTCTCTATCTAGCGGTTATGTCCGTAACTACGGAATGACCCTAACAACAGAGACACTTCTCAAGCTTTAGTCGGATTAAATTGCGGTTTGGAATTTGTATGCTGAAATCGTTCAGATTTGAGTCTACGGTTGAAAAGAGGATAAAACAATGTCTAAATTTGCTGCAAAAATTGCGATCGCATCTGCTTTGATTTTGGCTCCGATGTCACTGCCTGCAATGAGCCAAACTACACCGGGAACTGGAACTGGAACTACGGGAACCGGAACCACCACCACCACGACGGACAATCGGGACTACAACAACGAAGGAAGAAATGGCTATTGGGGATTGTTAGGATTGCTGGGTTTGTTTGGTTTGATGGGCCGCAAGAGCAAGCGCGATGAGCAGTCCTCCACTGGCGCAACTGCATATCGCGATCCGGCAGATGTTTCGGGAACCGGAACCCGCGATCGCTACTAAGCTAAATTAGTATGAAAAGTGAACGGCATGAAAGTCAATGAGGCTTTCGTGCCGTTTTTTACTATTAGGAAGTTATCTGTTCAAAATAGAGTTCAATCTGCAAATTCAATCTCTCTTAGTCGAGTTGCTTTCTCTTGTAGTCGTTTGAGTATTCGCGATTCGCCAGTCCATTCATCAAGCTCAAGCGTTTCTTGAAACTCATCATGTTCATAGCGTCTAAGAAACTCTTCCGTAGCAAGCTGAGCCTTGATCAACGACTTCAAACCTGGATGCTGAGAGACGAGTTTTAGTTCAGTCATAGCAGTGTTAGAAGATTGAGTTTTAATCATGTAAGCTTGCGTCCCAAACTCCAATGTATATCCGATCGCGATCGTTGCGCTCGATCACGCCTTTGAGGTTGCCTTGCTGAAAACTGTAGCGATCGCGTTGTCGTCGATAAACTTGTTTCAACGCATCAATCACTTCCGGCGTTGAGCGACTGCCCATCATTCCATTCACCGTCACTTGCAGCGTTAAATCATCAACGGATTGGGCAAAGGACGCTTCAGTTTGTCGAATTTGGTTCGTTGATTGGTCGTAGAGGTATCCGAGCGAAATGCGCTCGGGCACGACTTCATACAAAACGCTGCGAGTATTTTGCCAATAGCCCGGTTTTATTTGGGCAGGTTCTCCGAGTGTCGATCGCACTTCTTGTTCCGGTGTACCGACTGCAAATCCAGGAACGCGACCAGGAGATTGAACTTTTGGCATTTCGGCAGCGGGCAGAGACGGATCGATTTGAATCGGCTGAGGGGAGGGAGATGGAGCGACAGAAGCACTCGGTTTTGGGCGCGGAGAATCGCTTTGAATTGGAGCGGGACTCGGTGAAACGGACGGGGAAGGCGTGGGCGAAATCGAAGGCAGTGGACTGGGAGAATTTAGTGTGACTACTGGATTCGGAGTTTGACGAGATTGCAGCCAGAGAATACCGATCGCAACTCCGGTTAACGTTAATCCCGATAGTCCTGCTAATAACCAAATCACGCGCAATCCTGGTTTCGCGGTGACAGTTGGTTCACGTTTTGGTACAAAGGCAACGGTTGCAGCAGTTGCAGAAGCAGCTTTTGGGGGTTGCGTGGCTTGAAATGAAGCTGAACCTTGCGGCAAGAGAGAGAGCCATTCTTCGATCGAGGAAGGACGAGCGATCGCATTCATCGCCATCCCGCGTAAAATTGCCTGATTCACACCCGGACTGAGTGAAGACTGAAGTTCTCGCGGTTCCGGCATTCGTTCGTGATCGCGTAAGATTGACGCAGTTGGAACCGTTGCCGTTACTAATGCGTATAGTGTTGCCGCTAAACCGTAGACATCGCTTGCGGGACTGCGTTTTTCTTGAGAAAAATACTGTTCGATCGGCGCATATCCGACCGACATCATTTGTGTATGCGTCTGCGTTGAATTTGGTGTAAATTCTCGTGCAATTCCAAAATCAATTAGAATTGCTTCTTGCGTTTTCTCATGCAGAATAATGTTTTGCGGTTTGATATCACGATGCAGTAATCCATTGCAATGCACCACTTGCAGCGCTGAACCGATTTGCCGAATATGATGAATCGCGATCGCTTCCGGTAATGGTCGATCCGGGAATACGAGATCATCGAGCGTTTTCCCTGGAATGTAATCCATCACCATGTAAGCGCGATCGTCTTCGATGAAAAAGTCACTGACGCGCACAATATTTGGATGCACACACGAAGCAAGACGACGAGCTTCATCTTGGAATTTGCGCTGAAGATCAGGAAAATTGCGTTCCGATCGCAAAGATTCATTCAGCGTTTTGATCACCACCGTTTGATCGAGAAAGTGATGGATCGCTTTATAAGTGACACCAAATCCGCCCTGACCGATTTCTGATTGCAGGGTGTACTTGCCGTTTGAGAGCGTTTTACCGATGAGGGAATCCATGCCTATGATTGAACTGCGTTTCGGGGAAGAGTGCATCGGATTTGTGTGACAGTTTCATCTGATCCGATCGGCATCTTCACGAATTCTAACTGACCATTCATCAACTCCATCAAGCTTTGATTCAGCAATAAGCTAAAACCTAATGACGGCGGCTCTAAATCGGGTGGCGCTTCTTGTCTCAGTAAATCGATCGCTTCTCGCCAAACCTCGATCGGGCGTTCATCTTCTAGATCGATGTACACAAAATTCGGATCAGCGTGTGCAGAAAGTTTCAAGGTTCCTTCCTGCATTGTTGAGATCGCGCTACTGATCAAACTGGTTAAAACTTGCTCGATCGATTTGCGATCGACCAATACATCGAGATCCGGTTCTGGTAGCACAATCTGAAATCGTAAATTGCGATTCTCTGCCAACAAATGCGTCAAAGAAAACACATTATCAAACACATCAGAAATCGATACAAACTCCAACGCTAATCGCCCCGTTCCGTATTCAGTTTTAGAAACATTAATCACCTCATCAAGCAACTTCACCAGCTTTAATGCAGACTCATTCGCCTGTGCAATAAATTCATGTTCTTCTTCTGGCGATTCACACAAGTCCGCAAGGATCAACTGATGTGCGCCGATCATTCCGTTTAATGGCGACCGCAATTCGTGAGAAGTCCGCGCCAAGAATCCCGCTTTGAATTGACTCAGTTCGAGTAGCGATCGGTACGCCAATTCAAGCTGTGAATTGTCTTCTGGAGCTTTTCGATTCGCAAACCATCCACCGACGAACCCGATAGTCAGCCCAGTAATTAAATACACTAAATTCATGCTCGCCACCGCTAACCACGTCTATGAGTTTAGCGGTGGCAATGAATTTCTAGGCGGTTTTGCCCACCACACCTTCAACCAGCCAGTTCATTGATTCAAGCTCGATCGCGGTTGCTCCAAGGTCTTTCCCTTCAGGAACCACCGTTTTTCCAGTATTGTCTTTTAGTCCGCCTTTGTAGACCACCAGTGAACCCGTCTGCATTTTTGCAACGATCGTATCTGCATCCTTTTTCGCCTCAGCCGAAACCGCAGGGCCGAACGGCGAAATCTTCACGAATCCATCCTTGTATCCGCCTCTGAGCAAATGCGGAATACCGCCATTCATCAGCGTTTTGCCTTCTTGAATCATCTTGGCATAATCGGTATAAACCTTCGTCCAATTCCACTCTGCTCCAGTCAGATAACCTTTCGGTGCAAGCGATGCCTGATTTGCGTGGTAGCCCGACGTAAACACACCCCGCTTTTCTGCGGTTTCCATCACCACTTTTGGGCTGTCCACATGGCAAGTAATGACATCTGCGCCTTGATCGACCAGACTGTTTGTGGCTTCTGCTTCTTTGACCGGAAGCGACCAATCTCCCGTAAAGATCACCTGCGTTGTAATGTTCGGCTTGATGCTGCGTGCGCCTAACATAAAGCTGTTAATGTTGCGAAGAACTTGGGGAATCGGTTTTGCTGCGACGAAACCAAGCTTACCGGATTTGCTCATGTGCCCTGCAACTACGCCTGCAACGTACTGAGCTTCGTCAATGTACCCAAAGTAACTGCCGACGTTTTTGGGGTGCTTTGCGGCATCATACATTCCGCCACAGTGAAAGAACTGCACGTCGGGATAGTCTTTCGCGAGTTTGAGAATGTGGGGATCAAAGTAGCCGAAAGAAGTTGGAAACAAGACAGTTGCTTTATCTTGCTCGATCATGTTCCGCATTGCTTCCTGGACTTCAGTAGTTTCAGGCACGCTGGCTTGATCAACCGTTTTGACGTTAAGACTCTTCAAGCCTTCTTTACCCAGAAAGTGCGCTTGATTGTAGCCAAAGTCATCTTTTGACCCGACGTAAATGAATCCCATGACAAGCTCTTTCGCAGATACCGGGCTTGCCGCTGGACTTGCGCCTGTAGTCGTAGTGTTGTTGGCGGGTGTGCATCCTGTCCAGAGTTTCGAGGTTGCGCCAAAAGCTCCGGTTGCAAGAAGCCCCCGAATCACTTGGCGGCGGGACACTCGTGAACTGCCTGCGTCATTCTTACTCATCGCTGGTTCCTTTTTCTGGATATTGAATTAAATGAGATCGATTTAAGTCTGTTTCCTTCGATTAAATTGTATTGTCTATCACAATCCCGCTTTTAGAGCAGTAATTAGCTCGATCGAGTCGCTCACTGTTCCAAAAACACCGCCCTGCATCTTAATCATTTTGATCGCTGCAAGATGGTTTCCATAATCAGTCGCTCCGGTGCAATCCGATAGCAGCAAACATTCATATCCTCGATCGTTGGCATCTCTCATCGTTGTATGCACACAAACATCAGTTGTGATTCCCGTTAGGATTAAATTCTGAATTCCTTTACGTTGCAGAATCAGATCCAGATCTGTTGCGTAAAATGATCCTTTTCCAGGTTTGTCGATGATCACTTCTCCGGGTAGCGGTGCAAGTTCGGGAATGATTTCCCATCCCGGTTCACCCCGCACCAGAATTCGCCCACAAGGCCCTGGATCACCGATTCCCGCTCCGATTTGCTGCGATCGCCATCTTTTATTTTCTGGCAAATCGGATAAGTCGGGGCGATGTCCTTCGCGCGTGTGAAGAATGGTGTAATTGAGCGATCGCATGACCGTCAAAAGAGTTCGGATTGGCTCGATCGGAGCGCGGGTCAAAGACAAGTCATAGCCCATTTTGTCTACATATCCGCCTTTCCCGCAAAAATCCGTTTGCATATCAATTACGATCAGCGCGGTATTTTCAGGACGCAGATCGCCATTGAACGGATAAAGATACGGATCAGCTTTAACGAACATTAATTAGCCTCCTGTTACCGAAGTTGGGAGTTCTTCACCCCGATATGATCGAGTTGGTACAGCAAACCCACAAGAGGTTCCATCGGTGTGAATCACTTCATCTTCCCAGGGCAAGCGGTAACTGCCATTCACCAAATCTTTCATATAAGTGTAAGGACAATCTTGCGCTCCACCTTTCACCGCTACATAGCCACGATGCCCAAACTGATAGATATTGTTTTCTACGCTCCAATGTTTGCGAGCTTCGCGCACCAAATCCGGTCGCATCTCTGCCGTAATAATCTCATCCGGACGATGACTGCCCATCACCAAAGGCGTTCCGTCAAAGTTCACAAACATCCCCTCACCCATCGAATCGAACGTGCCATCTGTGCCACACATACACACCGAAGCAGTGTACATCAGATTGCAAAACGCATTCGTTTGATTGGTGACTTGCCAAGAATGACGGATCGGTGCGGTATACCCAGCAGTGCGAATCATAATTTCTGCCCCTTTATAAGCGCATTCGCGTGCCATTTCGGGGAACATCCCATCGTGACAAATAATTAATGCGATCGTGCTGCCATTCGGCCCTTCACACACCGGAATCCCCAGATTTCCAGGCTCCCAAGGTTCGACCGGAACCCAAGGATGCAGCTTGCGATAATACAGTTTCAGTTCGCCCGTATCGTCGATGATGATGCCGCTGTTGTAAGGATTGCCGTGGGGATTGTATTCCATAATCGAGAAGCATCCCCAAATCCGATGCTCCCGACAGGCTTTCTGAAATGCTTGTACTTCTTTGCCTTCCAAGCGGCACATGATAGCCGGATTCGTATCCATCGACAATCCATGCAGCGAATACTCTGGAAACACCACCAGATCCATCGTGGGCATATTTCGCCGAGCTTTGCCGACCATTTGACAAATGCGATCGATCTGAGCCGCCAGATCATCGGGTGTGACCACAGTCGGAAGCTGTAGCTGCACCAGTCCCAAAACAACACCGTTTGGAGCTTTGTTTAATCCACCAAGTCCGCTCATAATTCTGCCCTCAAGACTGTTTGTGTGTCAGCTTTATCACACTTTTTTGAGGGCGATTCGTGCGTTGTGATACGAATAAAAATTGATCGTTAAAGCAAATTTACAGACTCAACGAAAAAATTCCGCCAAAGACTCTTTACTCTGTGGAACTTTTTCATTGAATCAGTTTTCTAATGTTGAGATCGCTTATGTTGCATTGATATGACGATCGCCACTATCTGGTGCAACCTCGCGATTTTTCAGCAAGTTCGACCAGATATAAACCGGACTCATCAACCGATACAGCGCCAATCGCCATTCACAATCTGCTGCAATGTCTGTTCCTAACACGCTGCGATATTTCACATAATGTTGCACAATCCGCCGCACATCATTGGCAATAAACAGTGGGAAAAACAGCGGACGTTCCCAAGGCTTCAGGCGCAACATCCGAAAGCGATGTTGACTCAGCCCAATAATGCGGAAGAAATTGAGCAAATAGCCGCGCTCCAGTCTTCGAGTCGGAATTCGGTGAATCACTGCCATTTTGCCGTTGTACCAAATCTCCCACTCGGTACGGCGAATGTGCGACAGCGATTCCACTTCCTCACCTTTAAGCGCAAACCCAGACTTCACCGGGCCTTGAATCATTTGCCGCTCAGGCACATACTCCAACCAAACATCGCGCCGAATCACTAAACCCACGCCTTCGGGATAACCGCGTTTCGGATACTGTCGATAGCAAAACTGCTCCGGCAACATCATCACGGGCATATGATAGGCAATGCGATCGAACGAAGGCAGCGGCTCGCTTTCGTACTCTGGAATAATCTGACCGCTAAACGCCCCAATCTTCGGACGCGACTCTGCAAAATCAAACGCATCTTGTACCCAGGTCGGAGTCGGAACCGCATCATCATCAATAAAGCCAACCCATTTGCCCTGGGCTTCTTCGATCGCGCGACGACGTGCGATCGCGGCTCCTTGTTTTCGTTCCAGCACAGCCCGGAGGGGAGCTTCTCCTTGCCAGTGTCGCTGGTATTGCTGAATGATCTCAGCGGTGCTGTCTGTACTGTTGTTATCAACAATCAACACCTCCCAACAAACCCCGTTCGTTTTCATCTGGGTTTGAAGATGATCCAATAGCGATGGCAAATTAGACGCACCATTGTAGGTGCGAATGGCTACAGTAAAGTCAATCATGTGTCTCCTGACAGAGAGAACAATAAAATTAAGTCCATTGCTGGACGGGTGAAGAACTAATAAGGTGAATGAGCTGAGGATGTGGTTTTGTTAAGATGCACCAGCATCCAAAACAGTGCAAAGGTTAGGGTTTCAGGCTATGCCAAACTTTCTTACAGCGTTGGAGAAAGTAGAATTGAACCAAGAGAGTTTGGGATAGCAAACACCAGAAATCGAACCGAATAGCAAGAAGGGGCGACTTCTATCGAATCGACCTGAGGAAAGGCATACGGGTAACTTTAGTCAATATCTCCGTGTTTACACGATTTCAGCGGCTATCTTCACGAACTTCTTACACTTCACAAAAGTTCTTTTAAGTGCTGAACAAACGCAGGCTTACCAAAGATCGCGAGGCTCTCTTGCCGTAACCACTGCCCGACGCAGCGTTGGTCATCTCCCTTCAGCATTTCGATGCAGGCGATCGCAACTTCATCCGGATCACGGTGGGGAACTTGCCAGCCCAAACGCCCGTCCTGTAACGGATCTGATGAGCCGTCCGTATTTCCCGACAGCACCGGAACGCCGCACGCCATCGCTTCTAGGTACACAATCCCGAATCCCTCTTGCGACGGCATGATGTACGCATCCGCGAGACAGTAGTGTTTCGGTAATTCCTCAGTCGCAACGAATCCGGCAAAAATGACGCGATCGTTGATTCCCAATTCTTCCGCAAGCCTTGCTAGTCGGGGCTGATCGTCCCCTCGCCCAATTACTAAATACTTCACATCCGGGAAAATTTGCAGAATTTGCGGTAGGGCGCGAATCGTGACATCTACGCCTTTATACGGATCGCCTGACCACAGCCGCGCTACCGTCATTAAAACTTTACAATCCCCAAGCTGATACTTCTGTAGAAGTGTGGGGTCTTTCGCTTGAGGTTGAAAAGCCGCACCATCTACCGCACAGAACAGCAAATCGACCCGATCGGGATCAATTCCATTTGCTGCACAAGCTCGATCGCGCGAATACCGACTAATCGCCCAAATCCGATCGGCGTTTTGCAATGCCCGCTGTTTACGATCGACCAACGGCTCCCAAACTTCTTTGCCGTAAGTCAGCACTGTACAAGGAATTCCCAACGGTTTGCAGAGCGTTTCGATCAGTGGAGCGAGGAGAATGTGGCCGCAGAAAACTCGCGCTGGGCGATGCGTTAGAAGGTGAGTGAAAAGGGCGATCGCTAACTTTGCGCGTCCCACCGTTGGCGATTTTGCTTTGCAGTAGTGAAACCGCAACCGCTCTGATGCAAACGGATTTTCAACAGTTGCAGCATCGCGCAGCAGAAACACATCAGCAACCGTATCAAGTTGCGAATAAGCCTGCAAAATGTCTTTGACGTAAGACTGAATCCCGCCTTCACAAGAGAAGACTTCAAGGAAAACGAAAACGTGATGATTTAGAGACATAAGTCAGGAAAAAGGGCGAACCGCAGTCCGCCCAGAAGAGCATCAGATTACCCTCCCTTTAAATGCCCAAATTGAATGAGCGATCGCACAAGTTTAGAAACCAGAGCATTTCTCAATCGCTCGGTCGAACGCGCTTCAGCATTTCCACCAAAATAATGTGCGCCTCTTTTGCATCTTTCAAAGTGCGATCGAATCTGACTCGCACCGGAACCGTTTCTGCATTCACCTGTGCCAGCAAATCCATGCCTTTTGCATCGATCGACTTCATTTCGGCAGCAGTCGCATCCTTTACCTTGCCAAAATACTGCGCGTAAACCAGCACCGAATCACTATGGTCTTTGTTCATGTGATTGCAAATGCGATCGCTCACCGCAGGCGAAAAAGCTTCACTAACGGATTCAGACATAACTTCTCTCCCATGCACTGATCCCGATAATATCGCAATCCAATCTGCTAGAGTCGGTGATAGTACAAGCCCACTGAGAAAGCTAGGCAAATTGTCAGGAGGCACAGGAATGACTGAAACGGCAGAAAAACTGAAGATTGGGCTTTCTCAACTCTCGGTAAAGGAGCGTGCAGAGCCTGCTTATTTCCTGATTCATTCTCTTGATGAGGAAGCCGATTCCGACGTGGAAAGTACTTGGAATAATGAGCTGATGCGAAGAGTGCAGGAGATCAGATCGACAACGGGACTGCTTCCGGTAAGCCTTCAAATCAAGTTTTCCCTGATTTGAGAGAGAAGTACTCGTGAAGCCTGTCATCCTTCATAGTGAAGCGATCTCACATGGAAAGCGCAAGCCTGATTATTGGAGAAAGCGACAGGTAGAGTAGAAATAAATCTCTCACTTTTGACAGATGAACCTGTCTTTCGCAATCTGGTTTCGTCTTGAGTGTAGTTTTGTCCTAACAACCGATGCAGCCAAAAACAGTCTGGTGTGTAGGAATCTTGCTCACTTGTGCAACGCTATTCAGCCCACAACCTAGTCTCTCAGCGCCCACACCCGAACCTGTTCCAGAATCACAGCCCATCACGCAACCGCTGAGATTGGAGATTCGGTTAAAACAGCGGCGGGTGAATGTTTATCAGGGCGATCGCAAAGTGAAAAGTTACGCGATCGCAGTCGGTAAACCTGGATGGGAAACCCCGATCGGCAATTACACCATTAAGCAAAAAATTCGCAATCCAGAATGGATTCATCCCTTAAATGGCGAGAAAGTTCCGGGGGGCGATCCTGAGAATCCGTTAGGACGGTACTGGATTGGTTTTTGGACAGATGGGAAAAACTGGATCGGATTTCATGGAACCCCAAATCCAGAATCAGTCGGCACTGCGGCTTCTCACGGCTGCATTCGGATGTACAACCGCGATGTTGAAGAACTCTTTGGCAAAGTCAGTCTAGGGACAGAAGTTGTCGTGAAAAATTGAACGCAATAGGAAATTTCGCCTACAAACAAATCGAACCATAGGAAGAGACTGTTCGCGATCGACAATCTCTACACTTCAACCTGTGGTGGTGAGTCCAAATTCGGATTCTCGCTTCCGCCCATTCGGTGGGTTTCAATCTGCAAACCGGAAGCCATCAGGCTTGTAAATCGTCAAGCATAAGGAGATACCGATGAACGGAAAGAATAGAAGTACGCTCAAAAAATTAGCAGGTACGATCGGCGTTGCGAGTTTTGGTTCTTTGCTCTCGCTGCCCGCAATGGCACAGTCGCCCCTAAATCCAAATCCAAGCATTTTCAGCGAAGCGCCCTACGCGAGAACGCTAGCTCAAGCGACTCCAGATAGCACGATGCCGATGAGTACTCCAACGAGCAACACGCCGCGAAACTCCACACCGTCTCTGGCAAAAGTCAACCCGAATCCTAGCATCTTCAATGAAGCGCCGTACAATCGGGCTTCTTCGGTCGAGTCCTCTCCGCTCTTGTCTCCGAGCAGCGCGACACCGAGCAGTCCGATGACTCCGGGAAGTGCAATGACTCCAGGTAGCGGCTCGACTTCAGAAGGTTCGACCGCGCAGCAAACCACGTCGCCTGGATCGATTCAATCGTCTCCGACTGAGGCTAGCCCTAGTGGATCGGGTAGCTCAACTCCATCCTCTTCTCAAAGCACCCCTTCAACCATTACTCCAGGCACAACTCAAACCCCCGGTCAGGTCACTCCAGAAACGACTAGCCCGACCTCACCGAGCAGCACTCCTTCGAGTCCTTCAGGCGATGTGGTTGTTCCAACCGAACCTTCACAATCGACTCCAAGTTCACCGAGCAGCACGCCGAGTACAACACCTGACTCGTCCACACCCTCGCAAACTTCACCTAGTACAATTCCCGATTCGTCAACGCCTTCGACGACTCCCTCGACAACCCCTGATTCGTCAACGCCTTCAACCACACCTGACCAAAACACAGTTCCATCGACGACTACACCAGAATCCACGCCTTCAAGCACAGATGATGGTGGGAACTCTGGCGGCGTTCGCGCACTTTGGTAGAATGAGCTAAACAAAAAAGAGGGATGCGTTCGACACATTCCTCTTTTTTGTTTAGCTCATTCTAGATGCGTTGCCCACTGTTTGACAACTTCAGCGGAACCGTACCATTTCCCCGTCGATCGAGGAGAATGACTCACTCCTTCATAAACCAGATTTTCTGCCCCTTCTAGGTGAGCGGCTTCAATCGGCGTAATGCCATCACCCCAAGCATCACCCCGCCCCCCTGTAAGCTGATAGCTGCTATACGCCAACCAGTTCCCAATCCGGCGCGCCCCAAAAATCGATTTTCCCGCCACACACACATATTTCACCTCCGGATAAAACGCACCGGGATAAGTAAAATTTACGAAGTTCAAATTCTTTAATGTCCAGCGCTCGTAGCTCGTTTGCGGTGTTCCTAGTGTGATCAAAGCTGAAACAAATTGATGCGCTTGCCAAACGTAAGTCCGATCGCTGATCACACCATGCACGTCATAAGCTTTTTCACCTAAATAGATTCGCGAGATCCATCCGCCTGCTGAGTGCCCGACAAGATTAATTTTCTCGGTATCGTAAGTTTGCCGAACCTGTTGAACGGTTCGATCGAGCGCTTCTAAAATAGGCAATACCGATCGACCGCCCAATGTTGGGAGCCAATCACGCTTTACGAGTGGAACTGTCACCGCTGGAATTCCGAAATCGATCAAGGTTTGCTGCATCTCGCGATAGTCGATCGCACTTGCAAGATACCCTGGCAAAATTACAGTCGGCAGCGCCATAATGCAAAGAAAAGAAACGGTTCATGTAGGATCTTAAAGCATTTTATCGGTCGAACTTTGCCTCTTATGTCCCTAGCTCCTTGGCGTTCTATTCTCGCTCGTGCCCTTCATCGCAATCGCTCTCTGCCCTACGCACGATATGTTCAGCTTGCAACCGTCCGCCCGAATGGAAAACCTGCAAATCGCACGATCGTGTTTCGTGGTTTTCTCAATGACATGAATCAGCTTAAATTTGTCAGCGACAATCGGAGTGAAAAACCAAAGCAAATTGAATACTGTCCTTGGGCGGAGGTCTGCTGGTACTTTCCGAATACGCACGAACAGTTTCGGATTGCGGGGAAGTTGAGTTTAATCGATCGTACAAATCCAGATGAGTCTCTACAAAAAGCACGAAAACTGATATGGCAAGAATTATCTGAAAGTGCCAGAACTCAGTTTGCTTGGGCACACCCGGGACAACCTCGCGCTGCATCTGAAACCTTTTCACCTCCAGCACCGAGCCAGAGTGATCCACTTGAGCAGTTTTGTTTACTTCTACTCGATCCGGTCGAAGTGGATCACCTGGAGCTACGCGGCGAACCTCAAAATCGCCATCAGTATCATCTAGAGGAAGATACTTGGAAGATCGAAGAGGTGAACCCCTAACGTGGAGCTGTTCCCTGGAAATTAAATTCCATCTGTCGCATGACGCTGCTCACGACGCTAACCGATTGACCTGTCCCAATCGGGAAATTAGGCGCATCCGGTTCAACGACGTACATTCCTGGAGCCAAGCGCAGTCGGAAAGATCCTTGCTCGTCTGCATTGAGTCGAATAACTCGATCGCGGGCGGCGGTTGAAATCTTTAGCGTTCCAACATACGGACGAGCCACGCAGGTGCTAGCAGGAGCCGTAACAGAACAGATGGGGGTAAACATCACGATGCCCGAAATGCCGCTCAAGATACTTGCTTCAGACCCAGGCATCGTGCGGAGATCTGGTGTTGCTTGTAGTGGGGGAAGCGGGGGGCGGAACTCTCCGGGCATCGGCACAGGCTCGATCGGAATGCGGCGAGTCGGTCGAACTGGGCGCGGCGCTCTCGGAGTCACTACCGAGGGCATGGCGGGAATCCCAATCTGGCTGGGGGTGTTGAATACATCAGGCAACAGGGGTGGGATCGGAACAGCGGGAGTAATCGGTGGCGCAGGAGGGGCTTGAGCGATCAGGCGTTGTGCCTTTGCTTGATTTGCAAGCGTGATAAATGCGCCTGTCAAAACGATTCCAGATACTCCAAAAATGATCGATCGCGACTTCGTTAAGCCAAACATTGCACATTTCCTAGCTGAGATATGGCTTAATTTCTAACACAGAGCGATCGTGGAATCGATCAAAATTCCCCGTTCTTGATGAAAGCTTCAAAGGTGATCGGGTGTATCAACTTGCCGAATCAGTCCATCTCCTTCGATCCGCAGTCGTCGCCCGCGCCAGTAGGCTTCTCGCCCAACACCGCCAAGCACCCAAATCACAAAGCTCAATCCATCTCGAAACGGTAATGCCCACAGCCAACGCAATAGGTTAGGACTATTCATGCTGAATATCGCGATCGAGGATTGTGTATAGCGAATCACATAAGTTAGAACTGAAAGCGCGATCGCCCAAATAGAGAAATTAGAAATCAAAAGCAATGGAAGACAAAACACTGTTCCGTAGCAAAAGATCATGCTGTAGTAAATAGCACCTTTATTAAATCGAATTGTTCTCGACCATCGCAATTCTCGCTGAAACAAATCACGAATCGTTTCTCTGCCTGTATCGGACTCTAAAACAAGCTGAGAAAGCTCAACTCGGTATCCCGCCTTTGCAGCGCGTTTTCCCAGATTGTGGTCAGAGCCGATTCGATTGAGATGTAGCCCACCGAAACTCATCAAAGTTGTTTTGCGAACCGCGATCGTCACTCCGATCGCAAACTGTAACCCTCGATCGAGCGCCCGCGCAATCAAAGCACTCGGAATAAAATCGCAGCATCGTCCTAATGAAGCGACAGCCGAGGCGAAGAAGTGCGGATCATGAGCAATATAGGCGCAGGTAATCACATCTACACGATCGAGCGGTGCGGTCACAGTTTGAATATAGTTCGGTGAGACTCGAATATCGCTATCTGCAAAAATTAAAATCTCGTACTTCGTTTTTTCTAGCAGGTAGCTGAGAGTGCTGTCTTTATGGTTAATTCCACGCGGCGGAAGCCCGACGAAAACTTGAACTCGATCGAGAAATCGCGCTTGCAGTTCGTGTAAAACCGGAACCGCAGGATCGTTTTGATCAACTACACCAAATAGAACTTCGTAACAGGGATAGTCCTGAGTACAGAGCGAAGACCAGTTTTCGATCGCGCCTTCATCCAGTCCGCAAATCGGCACCAAAACCGATACAGGCTCCTTGCTAGAAGTTTCCTGAGATGAAGTTGTCGAAAAGAATTGGTAAGTAAACCAAGCACAAGCGCAGTAAAACACAATCGACCCCAAAACCAGGATCACCAACACCATTTCAACCCAAAACATTCTATTTAACCTACGATCGCTAAAATCAAAACTCGCTCCTGAAATAAGCTATTCAGGTTTGGCTCTTCTTTTCTTCTATCTTGGACATGATATTGGGCGATCGAGGTTCCGGCATGAAAAAAATGCCTCTTCTGAACTAGAAGAGGCATCTGCAATTGAGCTTATCGTTAATCTTTCTTCTTTTTCTTCGATCGACGACGCTGCATCAGTGCCGCAAATCCAACTGCTGCACTAGACCCAAGAATCGTCAGGGGTTCGGGAATTGGCTCTGGCGCACCACCGCCACCGCCACCACCTGTTCCACCACCTGTTCCACCACCTGTTCCACCACCGATCGCAGAACCACCGCCGCTATCGTCTCCATTACCACTTAGCCCAAACGCTAATCCTGCGATCGCACCTGCACCCAGCAACGCAGGAAACAGGAACGATCCACCGCCACCAGGAGGGGCAGTAGGGGGTAATTGACCGACCGGAGTTCCCGGCGAAACAGGCGAAACGACAGGTGGGGGTTCACCTGTTCCTCCAACAGGGCAGGCAGTATCTCGAAGCCGCACAATAAAATCATCGAAGTCGCGGTCTTGCGCTGGACGATCGCGCACAATTCTCGACCCAGTATCATCCCATCCGATCTGCATCCCACCCGTTTGGCACAAGCTATTAATGTTGCCCGTGAACTTAACGTGCTGTTCCGCATTCGGATTTAAGCGATCGGTGGAGTACAGGATGCCAGTCGGTCTTCCGTTAAAGGAAGACTCTAGATAGAAGACATAATCGTTATTTGGCTGAAACTTATACTGACCTGTGGGTTGGGGAACTGCATTTCCAGGACTGCCTGGAAAGTCCAGCGGAGTACCAGCATCATCAATTTTGGTCGAGGGACGAAAAATTGTGTTTGGGCTGTCCGACGGCTTAGTTTCCACCAGGAGGGGCGTTCTCTCCTTGGTGGTCAGATTGACCACCCCAAAGGTCGATTGGTATGCCCCGTGGGATTCAACAAACTCGGATTCCAAGGTTGCCTCTCGGTTGACCCGAATGCCTTCGTTTCCGATCGATAAATCTGCCGCTCGTGCAGGTAGCGCTAAACTACTCGTCAACCAACCGATCGAGAGGGTGAATGCGATCGCTGAAAAACGATGATCACGCCGGGATTGTTTCAGGTTCTCCGTTGGAGTACAGCAGGATGTAGGCTGTCTCCTCACACACTTCCTTGAAGTAGGACTTTCTTCTGGCACCATCTAAAGCTGACTCTGTGAAAGGACTGTATGCAACGCCCTGGCGCACTCACTGCGATCTTGCCGCAAACTAAGTCTGCCAAGGGAGCCATGAGGAGCGAGACTTTTACTTTCCGCTCAGTGTAAAAATTTTAATGCAAAACTAGCATCGATCCTGCGAAGGATCAAAACACTAACAGAAGTTATGTCGTTGGAACTATACAAGTCAAATCTGAGTAGTCAAATCGCACCCCGCACACAATAGGGCGGGTGGAAATACCATTATGCGGTGTACCGCTTGAACGCGCTCGCCTATTTGCAGCTTCCCCATTCTACGAGCGATGCAAAACCTACTAAGACACCCTGAATCTTTGCGGCAAGTAGAGCTTTGCTGGGGAGCGACAATCTAGAGCGATCGTACAGCTATTAACCAGCCTAAAATCGCTTACGGTCTACCACATCTACCAAATGGTAGGGATTCGTTCAGTTGTCTACGATTCTTCACCTGCGTGATATGAACTGCGTACCAAGGGAGCCGATCGCACATGAGAAAATCCAAGCTCTTTCGCGATCGTTCCCAACTGCTCAAATTCATCGGGATGCCAATATTTCTGTACGGGAAGATGCTCTAACGACGGGCGCATATATTGACCGAGAGTAACGCGATCGCAGTTTACCGCTCTCAAATCTTTTAAGGTTTCAATCACTTCGGCTTCTGTTTCGCCGTGTCCCAACATCAAGCCGGATTTCGTCGGAATCGTCGAGTTTAGATCTTTAACGGTTTGTAGAACTTGGAGGGTTCGATCGTACTTCGCGCCGCGTCGTACCGGAGCCTGTAACCGCTTCACCGTCTCAATGTTGTGATTGTAGCAAGCGGGGCTTTCAGAGACGATCGTTGCGATTCGCTGCTGCTGTAAAGTTTCGGGTGAAATGCCGTCTTGCCGCCCACCCCAAAAATCCGGGGTCAACACTTCGATCTGAGTTTCTGGCTTTAACGCGCGAATCTGCCGCATCGTTTCCGCAAACCAACCTGCTCCCTGATCTGCCAAATCATCCCGCGCCACCGAGGTCAGTACCACGTAACGCAATCCCAAAAGCTTCACCGATTCAGCGACTTTTTGCGGCTCATCGGCATCGAGCGGCATGGGTGCGTGTCCTTTATCCACTTGGCAGAAGGCACACGATCGCGTACAAGTCGGGCCCATGAGTAAAAAAGTCGCCGTTTTCTGGGCGTAGCATTCTCCGCGATTTGGGCAGCGTCCTTCTTCGCAAATCGTGTGAATCTGCCGCTGCTTAATGATTTGCTGCACCGTCGAAATCTCGCTGGCGTTTCCGATCGAGCGGCGTAACCAGTCGGGCATGGCAGATACGATCGCGCGACGCTCAGAAATTACAGATCGATTCGTTTGGGATGACATAAACGAGGGAATGCTAGGGGTCAGTTCGATGAAGATTGTCGCAAGCCGGAAGCAGAAAGTATGAAGTTTCTTTACCCATTCATCATTATAAGGGGAGAAACCGACTGGAGTTGAACGCTAACGTCGTCCGTATTTCGCTGAATTGAGTAACATTTAGCACGGATGTACGTCGCGGAATCCTTGTTCCTGTTGAATGGTTCAGTCAGGAGTGCAGTTTTTCTGTCGCATCGTTTTCCGGCGAGTCCTAACCGATTCAATTGCGATTTTCCAGATCACCCTAGAGGAGTTCAGTTGTGGCAAGTCACAAAGTCATAGTTATCGATGATAGCGCCGTGATTCGGAACATGGTGCGCGATATGTTGCCGAAAGGTAATTTTGAAGTGTTGGAAGCGAAGGATGGGTTGCAAGGAATCAATTTGATTCGGCAGGAGCGTCCGACGCTGATTATGCTAGATTTCTTGCTTCCCCGGATGAGCGGTTGGGAAGTGTATCAGCAGATTCAAAGCAATGCCGAACTGCAAACGATTCCTTTGGTGCTGATGTCAGGGCGTAAGGAAGAAGTGGCAGAGAAGTTACAAGAGCCGTTTGAGTATTTTGAGTTTGTGCAGAAGCCGTTTGATCAAAAGGGTTTGATCGATGCGATCAAATTGGCAATGACGAAGGCGAAGCGACGACCTGCTGCGATCGCGACTCCGGCTCCTGTTACGACAAGTTCGGCGGATGCGGGTGAGATCGAGGCGTTAAATCAGAAAATCGCGAAAATGCAGGCTGAAATTGATGGCTTGAAGAAGCAAATGGGTCAGCTCCTGAATTTTGTGAAACAGAAGATGAAGTAAAGCGATTTTGGATTTGGGCGAATTTTAAAAGCGCTACGGTAGCAGGAAAAGAATGCGACTGTAGCGCTTTTGTTTAGCTTTGTTGCCAAATTTTCTCTAATTGTTCTCGCCGCTTTTTTCGATCGATATCTTGCTTATCATGCAGAATCACCACAAGAACTAACGCGATCGGTAATCCGATGAACATCACCGCAATTAGCTCATTGGAAAGCTGTTCGAGCTGAGCGGAGGTGGGAGCGTTGATCGAAACAGTTTTCTGAGTTTCGTCGATCGTACACATCAGCCCTTGTGGATCTTTTGTACAAGTCAAATGTTGGACGCTCTGATCGGGTTGAGTCGCGATCGCGTTTGGACTTCCCACAAGGGCAAGACTCAACATCAATGAGGGCAAATGTAGTAAACGCATCTCGATCCCCCTTCAAAAAACTGTATTTACGAATACTATTTTCAGGGAAATCGGTGCATTTTTGGAACTACGATCGCGAATTGTCAGAAATGGATGACTTTAGGCTTCCGGCTGTTCCTTTCTACGCCAGCCGGGTTTGATCACCTGACGGGCACGCGCGATCGCTAAACAATCATTCGGTAAGTCTTCGGTAATGGTCGATCCAGCGGCAGTCGTGACATCTTCCCCAATTGTAATCGGTGCAACCAAGCAATTGTTTGAGCCAATTTTTGTGCGATCGCCGATCGTAGTTGGATGTTTTTTCACCCCGTCATAATTCACCGTGATCGTTCCCGCTCCGATATTGACGCGATTCCCGATCGTGGCATTTCCTAAGTACGACAAGTGAGCCGCGTTCGTTCGTTCGCCGAGCTTCGAGTTTTTCAGTTCGACAAAATTCCCGACTCGGCAACCTTGACCAATCTCGACGGGTTCTCGCAGATGAGAATATGGGCCAATTTGAGCATTCGAGTGAATTACGCTGCCTGTGACAACCGAAAACAGAACCGTGACATTTTCCCCGATTTGACTATTTTCGATCAGGCTTCCAGGACCAATTCGGCTTCCCGCTCGAATCACCGTATTTCCGCGCAAATGAGTTTGTGGCTCGATCGTCACATTCGGTTCAAGTTCCACGGTGTCATCGATCGTCACACTGACAGGATCGATAATCGTCACGCCTTCTTTCATCCAGCGATCGCGAATCCGACTTTGCAAAATTGAATAGGCTTGGGCGAGTTGAGCGCGATCGTTAATCCCCAAAACTTCTTGATAATCGGGCACATCAACCACCGTAACCGCATCAAAATAATTCACAGCATCGGTAACGTAATACTCTTTCTGTTTGTTATTTGGGGTCAGTTTGGGTAGCACTTGAACTAAATCTTTCCAGCGAAAACAGTATGCCCCTGCGTTGATGCGACGATTTTGTTTTTGTTCAATTGTGCAATCACGATCCTCAACAATTGCGGTCAAAACCTGATTTTCATCACAAAATACGCGCCCGTAGCCCGTTGGATCAGGCATATGAGCTGTGAGAAGCGTCGCGGCATTTCCTTTTGACCGATGCGTCTCTAACAGCAAAGACAGCGTTTCAGGACGCAATAGCGGTAAATCGCCGTTTAGCACGATCAGATCCTCGTCAAACCCTTCGAGAAATGGGATTAATTGCTGAATCGCGTGTCCTGTCCCCAGTTGCTCGGCTTGTTCGACAAACTCGATCGCCTCTGGATACTTTGCCAACGACTCCCGCACTAACTCCGACTGATAGCCCACAATCACCAATCGGCGCGACGGTGCGATCGCTCTTGTGCTGCCTAAGACTCGATCAATCAGCGATCGACTGCCCAAACGGTGCAGCACCTTGGGTAAATCCGATTTCATCCGCGTTCCACGACCTGCCGCCAGAATTGCCACCGCTACCATAGGTTTTTCATTGCTCAATACGAGAGGGAGTATACCGTGAGTCGGTTTCATCCTTCATCTCCTAACCGCATTCCACCGGAGATTTTTAATCTTCAATCGGACGTAACAGCACAATGGCTTTGATGTTTTCAAAGTTTCAGCAAAAAATTACGCATTGAATTCAAGTCTCGATCGAAGAGCGTTATGATCAGAAATCCCGGATACCCCATTCGTAATTCGTGGTTGAGTCGTCTTAAAGTGCTGTACCCTTGATTGCGTTCTCGTCTTTGCTCAATCTCGCTCAAAATTACGAAACTCCGATCGATGAACTAAAGGAAAAAGCACTGTGACGCATTCTGATTTTCTCGCCAAGTCCGATCCCGCTCTCGCCGAAATGATGCAGCAAGAACTGCAACGCCAGCGAGATCACCTTGAACTCATTGCCAGTGAGAACTTCACCTCTCCTGCGGTCATGGAAGCTCAAGGATCAGTTCTGACCAACAAATATGCCGAAGGTTTACCGACCAAACGCTATTACGGCGGCTGTGAATTTGTTGATCGCGTGGAGCAACTCGCTATTGATCGAGCAAAAGAACTCTTCGGAGCCGCACACGCCAACGTGCAGCCCCACTCTGGCGCACAAGCAAACTTTGCTGTGTTTCTATCGCTGCTCCAGCCCGGTGACACGATCATGGGGATGGATTTGTCTCACGGTGGACACCTGACCCACGGATCGCCTGTAAACGTCTCCGGCAAATGGTTTAAGGTGCAGCACTACGGCGTGAATCAAACGACCGAGCGCTTAGACTTTGATCAAATTCGCGATCTGGCGCTTGAACATCGTCCAAAGCTTTTGATTTGTGGCTACTCTGCTTATCCGCGCGTGATCGATTTTGAGAAATTTAGAGCGATCGCGGATGAAGTCGGCGCGTACTTGCTAGCAGACATCGCTCACATTGCGGGATTAGTGGCATCTGGGCATCATCCGAATCCAATCCCTTACTGTGATGTGGTTACGACCACGACTCACAAAACGCTACGCGGGCCAAGAGGCGGCTTGATCCTCACTCGTGATGCTGAACTCGGAAAGCAGTTGGATAAAGCGGTATTCCCAGGAAGCCAAGGTGGTCCTTTGGAGCACGTCATCGCTGGAAAAGCAGCGGCATTTGGAGAAGCGCTGAAACCTGAGTTTAAAACTTATTCAGGTCAAGTGATCGAAAATGCAAGAACAATGGCATCTCAACTGCAAAATCGCGGCTTCAAGCTGGTTTCTGACGGAACAGACAATCACTTGATGTTAGTGGACTTGCGATCAATCAGCATGACCGGAAAAGTCGCGGATCAACTTGTTAGCGGAGTCAACATTACCGCGAACAAAAACACAGTTCCGTTTGATCCGGCATCTCCGTTTGTCACGAGCGGTCTGAGACTCGGATCGCCTGCAATGACCACGCGCGGTATGGGAGCAGTAGAATTCACCGAAATCGCGAATATCATTGCCGATCGCTTACTCAGTCCTGAAGATGAAAGCGTGGCTCAAGATTGCCGTCGTCGCGTTGCGGCACTGTGCGATCGCTTCCCGCTTTATCCCCATCTCAGTGCCCAGGTTCCGGCATTGGTATAAATTCTCAGCATTTATCCCGGTTCAGACGGAGACAACCGAATAATCATTACGAGGGCATCCTGAAATGGATGCCTTTCTTTTTAGAAGTCCATTAAAAAGCTAACTTTGGACAGATGACGATCGACACAGTAAATTTCTGAATGAAACAGGAAATATCATTCATAATTCTTTGCTAAGGATTCTCGAATCTGTAGTACACTCTGCCTGAAGCTTTTGTCCTTCCTACCTGCGATTTCTGATGCCGTTTTTTGCCGCATTTCTGATTTCATTTCTGGTTGTTCTCGCCGCAACTCCGATCGTAAACCGTCTCGGTCAGCGTGTCGGGCTGGTGGATAAACCAAATCACCGCAAAGTCCATAAGCGCCCGATGGTTCGGCTCGGCGGCGTGGCGATGTTTGTAGGTGTCGTTGTTGCTCTATTGATTGTTTGGTGGGCAGGCGGATTTGGGTCGCTCAAACCCGGAAAAGAATTGGAAGTTTGGGGTGTCGCGATCGGGGGAATTGCCTTTTTCCTCATTGGTCTTGCAGACGATTTATTTAATCTCTCGCCTAAGACTCGGTTGATTTTGCAGACCGTGGTTGCGGGTTTGGCTTGGCAATCAGGTGTTCAGATTGACTTTTTGACGAACCCGATTGCGGGATTGTTCTCGCTACCAGAATGGGCAAGTTTGCCGATCACCGTGATTTGGCTCGTCGGGATGGCGAATGCGATTAACTGGATCGATGGACTCGATGGACTCGCAGCAGGCGTTTCGGGAATTGCGGCGTTTGTGATGTTCTGGACTTGTTTGTTTATGCAGCAACCACAGGCGGCGTTATTTGCGGCAGCACTCGCGGGAGCGACCTTCGGATTTTTGCGCTACAACTTCAATCCGGCTCAGATCTTTATGGGCGACGGAGGAGCGTATTTCATCGGGTTTACGCTGGCGGGTGTGGGTGTGATTGGCTTGGTAAAAAGCGTCACAACTGTTGCGGTCTTGTTGCCTTACGTAATTTTGGCAGTTCCGATTTTGGATATGTCGGCGGTGATTGTCGATCGCTTACGTCGTGGAAAATCACCGTTTGTGGCAGATAAGCGCCATTTGCATCATCGATTGCTCAAAGCCGGACTTTCTCAACGATTGGCAGTGCTATTTATTTATTCACTGACGCTGTGGGCGGGAAGTTTAGCGATGGCAGTGTCGGGAATGCCGAGTGGAGTTGGATATGCGATCGCCGCTACAATCATCTTGAGTGTGACCAGTTGGCAAGTGTGGCGGACAGCAAGATGAATGCGGAAATTATTAGCGTCGGGACTGAACTTTTATTAGGGAATATTCTTAACTCGAATGCTCAGTTTCTCGCACAGCAGTTTGCTGAATTGGGGATTCCGCATTATTTTCAAACAGTTGTGGGCGATAATCCTGATCGCTTAAAGCAAGCCATCAGGATTGCAAGCGATCGCGCAAATTTGATCGTGTTCACGGGCGGATTGGGCCCGACTCCAGATGATTTGACGACGGAAACGATCGCAGATTTTTTCTCGACTCCTTTGATCGAAAAAGCCGAGGTTGTTGAAGACATCGCCGCAAAGTTTGCTCAACGCGGGCGCAAAATGACCGATAACAATCACAAGCAAGCGCTAATTCCCGAAGGTGCGGAGATTTTGTATAACGCGATCGGGAGCGCTCCCGGCATGATTTGGCAGCCGCGATCGGATTTGACGATTCTCACGTTTCCGGGCGTTCCGACTGAGATGAAATATATGTGGCACGAAGTTGCTGTGCCTTATCTCAGACAGCAAGGTTGGGGCAAAGAAATCATCGTGAGTCGCACTCTCCGGTTTTGGGGAATCTCAGAATCGGCTCTGGCTGAAAAGGTTGGAACGTTCTTCGATTCGCAAAACCCGACCGTTGCGCCTTATGCAAATTATGGAGAAGTGAAGCTCAGAATTTCAGCAAAATCGTCTTCAGAGCCAGCGGCTCAAGATTTGATTGCGCCTGTCGAACAGCAATTAAGAGAAATTGCAGGCATTGACTATTATGGAGCCGACGAAGATTCGCTTGCTTCAGTTGTGGGAGAACTTCTAAAAGGGCATCGATCCACGCTAAGCGTAGCGGAATCCTGCACTGGGGGCGGATTGGGTCAAATGCTGACGCGCGTTTCTGGAAGCTCAGAATACTTTTGGGGCGGAATTATCTCTTATGACAATTCGGTGAAAGAGAATCTTTTGGGCGTTGATCCGACTGCGATCGCAACCCAAGGAGCCGTTAGCGCGATCGTCGCAGAACAAATGGCGATGGGAGTGCGATCGCGCTTAAATACGACTTGGGGCATTAGTATCACAGGCGTTGCAGGCCCTGGAGGCGGCACGGAGGAAAAACCTGTCGGACTTGTCTACATTGGACTCGCGAATGCAGAAGGCGCAGTAAGTCAGCGCTATCGGTTTGGTGATCGAGGACGAGACTGGGTTCGTCAAGTGAGTGCCTGTAGCGCCCTTGATCGGCTTCGACGAAAATTGTTAAGCAACGCTTAAGTTTTGTGACTTGATTTTAATCTATCTTTCGGTATGATGAGTAAGTACTGATTTCCCAACCCTGGGGATCATTGGTTTTAAAAAGACTCCCTGCTAGAATCAAGAAGTCTAGTATAGTTTAGACCCTATCAAAGGAGCCGTCTGACCGATGGATTACATTGAAAAGGTATTGGAAAAGCTCAAGGATTGGGCACGCCGCGTGATCGAGACTTTATTGGGTCCTGAAGAAGAGCCAGAACCGGAACTCATCCCGATTCCAGTTCGCGATCGTCGCCGCTAATCAATCATCTGCGGAGCAAACGGATTGAGCAGTATTTTGGTTCTCCACGGGCCAAACCTTAATCTCCTGGGTAAACGAGAACCTGGAGTTTACGGAGTGGTCACGCTGGAAGAAATTAATCAGCGCTTAGAGCAGGAAGCTCGATCGCTAAAATTTGAACTTGCAGTATTGCAATCGAACCACGAAGGAGTTCTGGTTGATGCAATTCAAGAGGCGATGGGCAAGCATCAAGGAATTTTAATTAATCCAGGCGCGTACACGCATACGAGTGTAGCGATTCGAGATGCGATCGCGGCAGTGAATCTCCCTACAGTTGAGGTACACCTCAGCAACATTCACAAGCGAGAAGCATTTCGGCATCATTCTTACATTGCGCCTGTCGCGATCGGACAAATTTGTGGATTTGGAGCCGAGAGCTACCGTTTAGGGCTGCACGCACTTGTACACTATTTGAGTCAAACTTAACGTGGCTCTATGGAAGGTGCGGTACAGTTAGCGGTCAATGGTACTTTGATGCGCGGCTTAGAATTGAATCAGAATTTATTGGCGATCGAGGCTCAGTTTTTGCGCGAAGCTCAGACGGAACCGAGCTACCGGATTTGGTCGATTGGCGATCGACATCCTGCGATGCTGAAGGTGAAAGAAGGAGGAGTTGCGATCTCGGTCGAGGTGTGGGCGGTTCCGGCGAGTGGATTAGCCACCCTTCTGATCCAAGAGCCACCTGGATTAAGTATTGGAAAAGTTCGACTGGCTGACGGGGAAGAAGTTTTAGGGGTGCTGGGTGAGCCTTTTCTGTGCGAAGGACAGGTCGAAATTACTCAGTATGGCGGCTGGAGAGCTTATATCGAGGGCAAGTGAATGAATACAAGCGAATTTGTCGAAGTCATGTCTGAGGTTGTGGGATTGCCGATTCCAGCAGAGTATCGCGAGAGCGTGGTCACAAATGTGGAGCGAATCCAAACGGTCGCACAGTCCGTTCTAGAGTTTCCCTTGCCTGAAGAGATTGAAGCCGCTCCGGTGTTTGAACCATGACGATTCCTGATGCTACTCAAATTGCGATCGCAGTCCGAAACCGAGAAGTTACCGCCAAATCGGTGACAGCGGCAACTCTAGCTCGAATTGCAGAACAGAACCAGACTTACAACTGTTTCACCACAGTTTTATCCGAGTCGGCGCTAGAAGATGCAGATCGCATTGATCAAAAAATTGCCACAGGTGAAGATCCAGGAGCATTAGCAGGCGTTCCTTTTGCCGTAAAAGATCTATTCGATGTCGCTGGAATTCCAACCTTAGCAGGCTCTAAAATTAACGCCGAGAAACCTCCTGCGACCCAAGATGCAACTCTGATCAAACGATTGAAGCAAGCGGGAGCGATTTTGGTTGGGGCGCTCAACATGGATGAATTCGCTTACGGTTTCACGACTGAGAACGCGCACTATGGAGCCACTCGCAATCCTCATGATCTCGATCGCGTTGCAGGCGGATCATCAGGCGGATCGGCAGCAGCGATCGCAGCCGGATTAGTCCCCTTTAGCTTAGGTTCTGATACGAATGGATCGATTCGTGTACCGTCTTCGTTGTGTGGAATCTTCGGGCTGAAACCCACGTATGGAAGGTTATCGCGATCGGGTGCATATCCGTTTGTCAGCAGCCTGGATCATGTGGGTCCGTTTGCTCGATCAACGCGCGATATTGCTCTACTGTTCGACTTGATGCAGGGATATGATCCGAGCGATCCAGTTTGTACTCAGCGATCGCCAGAATTCTGCTTGCCGGAACTTTCTAAGGGCAGTGAGGGATTGAGAATTGCGATCGCTGATGAATATTTTGCTCAGGGTGCTGATCCAGAGGTGTTTGCCGCAGTTGAACAGATAGCACAAGCGTTAGGCGTATCTCAGCGTGTGACGTTACCAGCAGCAGGACGAGCGCGAGCAGCGGCATTTGTGATTACTGCCACAGAAGGCGCGAATTTGCATTTTGAGGAGTTACGTACCCGACCGCAAGATTTTGATTTTGCAGTGCGCGATCGACTGCTTGCAGGTGCATTAGTGCCGGGACATTGGTACTTACAAGCTCAGCGATTTCGACAATGGTTTCGCAATCGAGTCCGTGAAGTTTTTCAAGAAGTCGATGTGATTCTGGCTCCGTCTACGCCTTGTGTTGCCCCTCGAATTGGACAGCAGATGATGACGTTAGATGGGCGAGAAATGCTAGTGCGTCCGAACTTGGGAGTTTTTACACAGCCGTTATCGTTTATTGGATTGCCGATCATTTCAGTTCCGGTTAAGCGATCGGGACAATTGCCGATCGGTGTTCAAGTGATTGCAGCTCCGTATCAAGAAGCGCTGGTGTTGCGGGTTGCGGCAGAGTTGGAGGCACAGGGGATTGTTGCGGCTCCGGTTAACGATCGTTGAGTCGATCGTTAACTCTTTCAACATTCTTGATCAGAGGATTCAACGAACGGGTATCTATGGATCTTGTGGATTGTTTCGATTTAGCAAGATTCAGGAGAAAAAATTTGCTTTACTCAACATTACTTGCCATTACGCCTCGCACGATCGAATGGTCGCCAGCAGTGGGATTGACCATGACGCTGTGCTGTTTGTTTTCAGTCGCGATCGGACGTTTTGCCATCAAAAACCGTGGAGTCGGGCCGAAATTACCGCTAGAATCTCCCGCGTTGTTTGAAGGATTTGGAGTTCCCGAACTGCTTGGAACGATGAGCTTCGGTCACGTTCTCGGTGCAGGTGTCATTCTCGGACTGAGTAACGCTGGAGTTTTGTAATAAGAACTCACCGTGTATGCACAGTAATTGTGTATACACGGTTCATACACCTTGGGGAACTTCGTTCCAAGTCGACGTGGTTTGTCTCAAACTTAAGTGTGTGCCATTGCCTAGAATCAGATGATCTAAGATTGGGATTCCGAGAAACCGAGCGCCCTCCAGCAATTGACGAGTGAGGGTGATATCTTCAGCGCTAGGTTCGGTGTTTCCAGATGGATGATTGTGAGCCACGATCGCGCTTGACAAAACTTCAGACAATCAGATCAGACGTAGGGATTTGCGCCACTGCCGAAAGTGTTGGGGTTGGAGGTTGGCAAGGTTGGAAGACAGCACACTAAACCCTTGCGTAGCAGTGCTTCCAACCTTGCCAACCCCCCTACCATCCTGTCAGGGGTTGGCAAGTAGGAAATAAATCAATCTGAGCCGAAACCCTTTACACATCACGCTTTCATGCGATTACCAACCTAATTAGGGCACTCTAGATCCAACCTTAACGGTCTTACCCTCATGCAAGAAAGCGCGATCGACTTGTTGATAAATTCCGATCCTCCAATCCCTCCCATGACGATCGAGGCTTGGCTTATCCTGCTGCTGATGTTTGGGCTAGTGGCTTGGGGATTTTGGGCAGAGCGGCGCGATTTGAGAAAATAATTGTCCCGCTCTTCTGAATACTTCTAGGAGTTGCAACTGGGAAATAGCTCAGTTGAATTCTGTCTTCTGAAATTAGGAATAGAATCTTCTGTAGATGCAAATTTTACCTTTACCCTTTGGGGATAGAAATAGATAGACATGCAGAGTCAGGATCTTCTTAACGCTATTAATATTGGAGAAGACTGGGACTGGGAATTTAAGTCCGCCAGAGGTGGGGTACCTAGCGCTCTTTGGGAAACTTACAGTGCGATGGCGAACACAAATGGAGGAACAATAGTTCTTGGAGTTAGCCAGAAGGATGCCAATTTCTGCGTTGATGGGATAAGTGATCCCAATAAAGTCCGTAAAGAACTATGGGACGCTCTCAACAATCGAGGGAAAGTCAGTATTAACCTTTTAGCTGAAAATGATTTGCAAGCTATTAAAATAGGTGAAAAAAGTATTATTACGTTTCGGGTTCCTCGTGCAACCAGAAGGCAGAGACCTGTCTTTGTGGGGCAAAATCCCCTAACTGGTACGTACCGACGCAATTATGAAGGGGACTATCATTGCACTCAAGATGAAGTAGGACGAATGTTGGCAGATCAGTCTGAAGAACCTGCTGATAGCCGTATCCTTGATTTTGGTCTAGACGATCTTGATGAGACTAGCCTCAAGCAATATCGGCAACGTTTCGCCTCTCGCACACCAGATCATCCCTGGCTTAACGAGGACAATCGGGGTTTTTTAGCAAAGCTGGGTGGATGGCGACGTGATCGCTTTACTAACCGAGAAGGATTGACCGTTGCAGGTTTAATCATGTTTGGCAGAATGGAAACTATTCAAGATCCAGAAGCTATCCCAGTTTTTCACCTTGATTATCGGGAAAAGCCTGTTGATTCCTCCGCGACAAGATGGACAGACCGTCTTACCCTTGATGGAACTTGGGCAGGCAACATTTTTCAGTTTTATCAGCGAGTTATTCAAAAGCTGTCGGCAGATCTGAAAATGCCTTTTCAGATGGGACAAGATTTGATTCGTAGAGATGAAACAGATGTCCATCAAGCAATCCGTGAGGCTCTTGTAAATTCGTTAATTCACGCAGACTACCGAGGACAGGGCGGGATTGTTATTGAAAAGTATCCTGATCGCTTAGAGTTTTCCAACCCAGGAAGTCTTCTTCTTTCTATCACTCAGTTACTTCAAGGGGGCGTTAGTGAATGTCGTAATAAGTCTCTACAGCTAATGTTTCAGATGATCGGAGGTGGTGAAAAAGCAGGGTCTGGAATTGACAAGATTCGCCAGGGATGGGCATCTCAACATTGGAGGTCTCCTAGTATCCAAGAACAAGTACGACCTGATCGGGTGCGACTAGTGTTGCCAATGGTCAGTATGCTACCTGAAAATTCACTTAATAGCCTGAGACAGCAATTCGGTTCAATTGATGGTTTAAATCAACACGAAGTTCAGGCACTTGTAACCGCAGAGCTTGAAGGCGAAGTGACCAACGGACGGATGCAGGAAATTTGCAATCATCATCCCTCTGATTTGACTAAAATCTTACAAGGATTAGTACGCCGCCAATTTCTATCGTCTGTGGGGCAAGGTCGAGGAACCCGTTACACCCTACCTGGTAGGGAAGGTCAAATTCATCTTGGGATCGAGCATCTGAATGGCACAACTTCCCTAAATCAGGACTCCTCACAAAGTTTGGACTCCTCACAAAGTTTGGACTCCTCACAAAGTTTGGACTCCTCACAAAGGCTAGGTTCCTTATCAGGTCTGCCTTCCTCACAAAGTTTGGACTCCTCACAAAGTTTGGACTCCTCACAAAGTTTGGACTCCTCACAAAGTTTGGACTCCTCACAAAGGCTAGGTTCCTTATCAGGTCTGCCTTCCTCACAAAGTTTGGACTCCTCACAAAGTTTGGATGCTATCCCGTCAGAGGAATTAAAAGCAATGAAAATAATTGCTCTCCCCGCCTATTCTTCTGAATGGCTCCCAGAAAAGGATACAAGGGAAATCATCTTGTTGCTTTGCAAGACTATGTTTCTAACGACTACCCATTTAGCAGAGCTAATGGGTCGCAATCCTAAAAGTTTACGCAGTCGTTTTCTTAGTCCTATGGTTCGAGAGAAATTACTTGAACTTCGGTACCCAGACAAGCCGAATCGACCAGACCAGGCATATCGAACTATGTCTAGTAAAGAATCTGTAAACAATTTTTAGCATTACAAGCAATTTATTTATCAAGCTTTGGGTCTCTAAAGCTTCCCAAAGCCTGTGGAATGGTTCTCTATCATTCTGTCTTCAGTTCGCCCTTTTGCCTATCAACTCGATCGTCGCAATTATCCCAGCCCCGATCAGTTCTGGCATCTCCAAACTGCGCCGATCACGTTCCAAAACATCGGTTGCAGTCTAAGTTGTTCGCTGCGAATAAAGTTCTTTACTAGCAAGTAAAGTTGTATATCACATAGAACCAAGCGTTTAGGACTTTGACTCCTTATCTTTGATATTTCCGAACAGCTCGGACCAGCTGCCTAAATCTTTGCTTTGACAATATCTCTGGTAACTTCTCGCAGTCACGATCAGGGTTAATTTTAACCTCTTTGGGCAATTCGACCTTACACAAGAACGGTTGCGCTTCTCCCTCTAGTTGTTCCTGGATAAGTCCTACTACGCGGAGGTTAGCATTGATGAGGATCGCACCTCCGAGGTTGGCATTGCTGAGGTTGGCATTGCTGAGGTCGGCATTGCTGAGGTCGGCATCGCTGAGGTCAGCACCTCGGAGTTTACCGTTGGTGAGGATGGCATGCCTGAGGTCAGCACCTCGGAGTTTGCCGTTGTTGAGGTTGGCGTTGGTGAGGTCAGCACGTTCGAGTTTGGCACCTCCGAGTTTGGCACCTCCGAGTTTGGCAAAGCTGAGTTTGGCATCGCTGAGGTCGGCACCGCTGAGGTCGGCACCGCTGAGGTTAGCGCGTTCAAGTTTGGCAAAGCTGAGGTCGGCATTGGTAAGGTTGGCGTTGGTGAGGTTAGCACGTTCGAGTTTGGCACCTCCGAGTTTGGCAAAGCTGAGGTCGGCATCGCTGAGGTCGGCACCGCTGAGGTCGGCACCGCTGAGGTTAGCGCGCCTGAGGTTGGCATTTTCCCAATGAGAGAATTGCAGGTCTAAGTCCAGAACGTTTAAAAGCTCGGTATCGCCCAAAAAGGCTAGAACACTGGATTTACGTGGTATGTCGGTGGGAACTGCATTATCAAACAACCTGAATAGCGTTAGGGTTTTGGCTTTCACAACACCTAATGCAGCATCAGCATCGATTCTTGACGCTGGTTTGTCCGGAGCGGCTTCTGTTTCGGAATTAGTACTTTTCTTCAATAATTGTTTGTCCACTAAAAGTTCTGATAACTGATCAAAGTAAGTTTGCAACGCTTGCTCCCGCTGCTGGTCCGCATCGCGCTTTTTATCAGCCTCCTCTTTATCTCGCTTAGCTCGCTCCTGGGAGGACTGAAACAAAAAGCCAAAACTTGCTAACGTGGCAGGTGCAAGCAATAAGACCATCCAATCCCACAGCGTCTTTGCAGGTTGCAGCTTTTTCTCTGTCGTAGTTATCTTTTCAGTTTTTTTTGTGATCTTGCCGTCCGTTTCGGTTCCTTTCTCCACCACCTCAGAAATATTGTTGTTGTAGCTTTCGCCAAAGCCAGTCCAATCCCGCGCATTCATTGGCAGTTGAAACGGGTTACCCTCAACCTTAAAGAGGAGGAAGCGACCACCAACGATAACAGCAACAACAATCACGACAGTCCAGACCCCGTTCCGTGACTCACGTCCCTGCTGAGCTTGCTGAGCCTGTTGCTCTGTGTCTGTAGCTGCCTTCAAACGAGCTTTCGGGAAGATCTCTTTAGCCTTTTTCAGAAATTCCGAACATAGATCACTCATAACGGTGTAACTTTCGAGAATAGTTTAAAGGAGTTTGAATCAATGAGAAATAAGATTTTTTCTGAAAACCATTACCAACAGTACGGGAGATGAGTCGTTGAATTCGCTGATAATTTATCTGGACTAAAACTTTGAGAATATAGGACTTTATTTTTTCATGCTTTTGAAGCAAATACAGAAAAATAAAGGCTGTACCCGATTTTGGTAAAGAACTTTATTTACGTTTTACATAAGTGCCCAAGTAGTTGCTCACCCACGCGTTTGAGCAGACTAAAACTACTCGTGGGATAGCTTAACTGCTTTCATGCTTTCCGGCTCTCCCTGTAAAACAGTACGATTGCACTAACGAGATTTTCCAAATGACCTATGAAAGTCGGCAGTCGTGTTTGTGTTCCCTCTGGGCGGCAGGGGGCGATCGTTTCGTTGGGGGGACATTGCCCGATCGTCCTCATCCAGTTCGATGACGGGGCAATGCTTTGGATGCCTAATCGAATCGTTCAACCTGTGGCGAAAAACAGTACGGTTGCACTGCCATCCGAAAAGCGATCACCTAAAATAAAGAGAACGAGCGATCGATCAGCAAATTTACAAATTTTGTAAATCAGAATTCCCACAATTGAATCACTGGAGATTACGATGAGCCTGCATGACCGAACAGAAGGTGCAGAAGTCGCTCGATAAGGCGATCGGGGTGATCAAGGTGCAGTCAAAATCGCATACTTCGATCTTCTTGCGTCCGAAACCGCGTCACTAAGTTGTGTCCATCTGCGCCCGCTCGATGTTACGGGCGATTTCTTTTTAATTCCACACCGTGTGGAATTCTGCCTTTCATGTCCTAAATTTGCGCCAAAAAAGGGGGTTTTATGGAGCGACGATGGAGCGAAGCCGAATGTCAGCGATGGTTTGTGCAAAATCAGAAAGGCAGTTTGAACGAATTATCGAAGCTGTCCCGCGTTCCGTTTACCACGTTGAAACACTGGCGATCAACCAACAAATGGGTCAAGAAGCGCAAAGAATTTCAAGATGAGTTGTATCAGCAAACTGAACTCAAGGCGATCGATAAAGTCAGCGAGGATCTGTCTGAGCAGTGGGCCACACTGACTACTGAGCATTTACACTGCTATCAAATTTGCCGCAAGACAGCCGAACTGAGAGTGAAATTGATTCAGCAACAATTTGAAAAGCTCAAAGTTGAAGAGGATTTGCGCCGATCAATGGGAATGCCCGTTGAGGAGATTGAACAAGCGCAAGACGAAAAACTAAAACAGATCAGCATTGACGATATCAATACCTGCTCGATCGTCCTTGATCGCTGCGTCAAAGGGGAGCGGCTTGTTTTGTCGATGGATTACATCGATATCAATCGCGCGATCGCGGCAGTCGAACGAACTGGCTTAAAGGTTGTGGCTCCGAGCAATGCAATCTTTGCCAAGGTCGCGGGAGGCTATCGAGAAAATGCCTAAGAATGGATATCCCGGCACGATCGTTTCTCCCGAAATACTGGAGAAGTTAGGGATCGTTCCTCAGCTTGCGGCACAACACGGCAGAGGCTTCACTTTGCTCGACGGGAAAGCGATCAAGTATTTCCCAATTTCTGACCTGCAACGCATTCCAAACCGATTCAGTGAGACGATTTGCAAATACAGTCCCGAATCGGAAGTGCTGCTAATCAACGGGCGAAACCTCGATCGATGTTCTTGGATGCTGATCGCACTCAAGCCCCAATCCAAGTGGGTCTGGGAAAACTCAGTCACGAGAGCGATCGCGGTTTGACGAATTTGGGAACACTTCAGGCATCCATTTTTTTGTAGGTATCCCGTCCCCTGTGGCGGGATTTTTGTATTCGATCGAAGAAACTCAGCCATCTACCTCGATCGCTTCTGAACTGTCTGTTCAGTCTGATGGAGTTGGGCGATCGACTATTCGAGGTGCTGCTCGGATTTGTGGAGTTGATGAAAAAGCAATCAGTTACAGCCTCAAAAGTGCTGGGGAAGAAACTCCTTCTAAGTTGGCTCAAATGCTTGTGAATCAAGGGTTTGACGGTGGGGAAGTAAGGCGTTTCGTTGAGGATGGCATCCCAAATCAAGCGCTCGCAATCATTATTGAATTGTCTGTTCAACCTGATGGAGTTGGGCGATCGACTGTTTGGGGCGCGCCTCGAATTTGCGGGGTTGATCACGCTAGTTTGATGTGGCACTTTCAGACTGGTGAACTGGTTAGCTCTAAATTGGCTCAAATGCTTATAGCGCAAGGGTGTAAGAGTGGTGAACTAAAGCGTTTCACTTATTCGAGGTTTGGCTCGGATTTGTGGAGTTGATGAAAAAGCAATCCGCTTTCACTTGAAAAGTGCGGAGTTAGACCCTTCTAAACTGGCTCAAACGCTTATGGTGAAAGAGTTTACGCCTGCGGATCTAGGCTGTTTTTCTAAGGATGGTATCCCAGATCAAGCGCTTCACCCAATTACAGCAAATACAGATCGTTCCCCAAATACTCGGTTTCAGTTTTCCGACTGAGCCAATGCTCTGCTACCCATCCGTGAGGAACGAACGATCGCCAATTCGGAGAGATGTTAAATCGCTGGCAGAGTTCCGCCTCATTCAGTGTCTCGGCGTTGGGTCGATCGACCTTGCCAGTTCTGCTGGAATTCATCACGGTTGAAGAAATCTTCTCTACGATGGCATTGATTTGATCGAGCCGTTGCAATATTGCAGAGTCCCCGATCGACTCGCCCCGCTCGATCGCGCGAATCAAAATCTTCAGACCTTGTTCAACTTCGGTTTGAAATCCGTTTCGATACAAATTGTTTAAGTGCTTAATGTCAGGAATCAGCGGATTGATTACTCTGATCATGTCGCTCGATTTGCTTTTCATTCGAGAGTCGCCCGATCGTTTGATATCAGCCTAGCTCATCAGCGAAACTTATCAATCACGCTGTTTCAGCGGTTTTTGGGTCGTTTGATTGATAGCAGTAACTTATCGCTGCCTTGTTTTCCCGCGATTCTGGGATTCGGTAACGAGAGAATGCGGGTTTGATGCCTCTATTTCCGAAAATAGCATTTTCGGAAGTAAGATAAAGGGGGATTTTTGCGACAGAACAGATGAACTTCAATCTAAATTTTCAGCCCCAAGTTGCGAGAAAAGTGAATCGACATGGCAAGGCGAAAATCCTCAATGCTGAGGAATTGCCCAAACTGTTCTCAGAAGGTCTAGCAACGGATCGCGATCGCTGCATTTTTGCAATCTGCTACTTCACCACTTGCCGGATCAGTGAATGCGTCCAGTTGCAACTCAGTGACGTTCAGAACGGCGTGATCACGTTTCGGAAGTCCACAACGAAGGGGAAAGGCGCGACTCGCCAAATTGCGATCGATGCGAATCTGAAACCGTTTCTCGATGACTGGCTGAACGAACGCGGCTCTGTGAATTCTCCCTACCTCTTTCCCGGCAGACGGGGCAGTAAGACCGGGCATTTAACGGCGCGGATGGCGGATGAAATTCTAAGGGAGGCTTGCGATCTCATTGGGATTGATGGCGCGTCTACTCATTCGTTTCGTCGCTCTGGCATCACCAATCTGCACAAGCAGGGATATGCACCACACGAAATCGCGCAGATTAGCGGTCATCGGGATATCACCAATGTTTCGCACTACATTGGCTGATCTGTCGATCTTTTTCCACGTCGATGTGGAAAAACTTGCTGCATAACGATCGTGGTAAAACGGCTATCCTTTGAACAGCCTCGACAAACGACGTGATCAGACTTTTATGATTTGCACGATCGCATATCTAACTTGTCATATCTGATTAGCTAAAACAGCCAATTGGTTAATTCAAGTCTCGAAGCCTCCGAAAAATAATAATATTCCCGCTATTGGTACGTAGAATCGTCACGTCGTTAATTTCCTTCATTACTGCGGGTCGCTGATCGACGGTATACCCTTGTCCAGTGGCAAAGTTTCCGCTTACGCTGGTCTGCACCCCATCCTTCCAGATGATGTTGAAAGATGTCATTCCCTGACCGCTACTTCCTTCGACTCGGCAGGTATCGTCAATCTGTTCGTTTCCATTAGCGCTGATAAAGTGGCACTCTACAAGCATTGCCCAACTACGGGCATGGGCTGGGAATTGAGGAATAATTGCCAAAATTGCAGCGAGAGCGCCAAGCAAGCTAAGTTTCATACTGGTATGTGTGTAGTATTTCTTACATACGTTAGTCATTTCTAAAGCGCTGTTCAATTCACTTCATCCAACCTTGATAAGTCCCAGCTTTGATCGCTTGCAAATCCAAAATTCTCACTTGAAAATAAAGTAAGAGATACTAGTCTCAACTTCTTAAGCCGCTTCGGACATTGCTCCGGGCGGTTTTTTGCATAGTCTTGATAGTTTTTTCATCATCCAAAATTAACTCAGATGCCCAACAACGAAGAATTAGAGTTCAGTCTTTCCCTTGATACCGAAGCGCTAAAGCAGGGATTGTCTCAAGCAGAAGCGCTCATGGCGCAAGGCGTTGAACGCATGAACCAGATGGGGATGGGGCAACCGACTACGGTACAACCGCCGATCGCTCCGCCTCCTCCCGGATCAACTCAACCCCCGATCCCACCTGTTCCGCCTGCTTCAAGCGCTCCACCATTTCCGGGAACTGCACCGCAACACCGTTTCACGAGATAACAACCCCACGCTTCACTCCCTATAGGGTGTTATGAACTTTAAAGGCGAGCCGTTCTCTGAGCCAGTTTCAGCCATTTCCCAAAAACATCAACAAAGGCTGGAAGTCCAATCTAGCTTAGGTTCTGCAAAAGTGCATAACACCCTATAGGGAAACCGTGGTTAAATCTGTAAAGTTGCACCGTGCTCAAAAACTCAATGACTGCTAATCAAACGCCTAGCCTATTTGGAATCAAGCACTCTAATCGTAATTTTGCCCAGAAGGACAATTGGGGAAAGAATCAGTTTAACTCATCATTCCCGGCTTCATTGGCTGCATTCCTCGAAACTCAGGGGTTCGAGTGTGTATACATAAAACTTGCGGAAGATTTAACTACTTATCACAGCAGTATTAGTACAGCCGCTCTTTATGGCGACATCCCTACTTCTGATAATCTTTTCTATGCATTTGAAAGTCAATATCTGCCTTTTCAGCCTTTGGTTGTTGGGGACTTTCCAAGAACTGATCTGGTGACACTAGATCGAAAAAACGGCTCTCCGTTGAAAGGTCTAGAAATCAAGTTAACGGCTCTACCCGACAACACAACTTGTAATTTTACAGATACTCAGTTTGGATGTGAGCTAGTAGTTAGACCAGACACAATCGTGTATTTAGCTTGTAGTATTGCTACTCACTTTCAAGGTAGGTTGAGTGATTTAACCGTTTTAATTGGTGATGGATTTGAAGCAATTAAGGACTGGAGAGAGGGAGTAAATATTCTTGCTTCAGTGTCAGAAATGTGCGCTGCTATTGATCGGATAGCTCTTTCTATTTTGGACACACAAGAACCCCTGGTCATGCAGCCAGTATGGAAAACTGAGGGTAAAAGCCCAAAACTCGCTAACAACTGCCTGGATGTTTTTGTGTGGAGTAACTTAGCTTTTGCTCAGCTATTTCTTAACGTTGCCCGTCGTGAGCTTGTTGGATTGAGAGTAATTACACGACAAGTTAGAACAGTAGTTTGGCTTTTCAAAATGCTCTATGATTTCAGTATCAACGGTCAAATAACCCATCGTGAAATTATTGACAGATTGTTGTATGACACAAAGAATGATAAAGCTTTTGCAGTAAGTGGAAGAGTGACTCATCCATACATGAAAGGCGATATTTTGACAAAGCCAAGAATTGCAAAGACGAAGATAAAAGAAATTATTCTTGGTGGTGGTCAAAGTTTATTGAGTCCTGAAAGACGGTTTGATGCAATTATTTTCAATTCACCGGGTCTTTTTGATTAAGTATGCGAGCTATAGATTTATTTGCAGGTTGTGGTGGTCTTTCACGGGGTTTTCAAAACTCTGGTTTTGATGTGGTAGCCGCTTTTGATAATTGGAAGGAAGCCTGTGGTGTCTACGCAATCAACTTTAAGCATCCTATCTTTGAGGTAGATCTATCTCTTATTGAAGACACAAGTTTTTTTAAGGAGTGGAAGCCTGAAATAATCTTGGGTGGACCACCATGCCAAGACTTTTCAAGTGCGGGGAAAAGAGATGAAAGCCAGGGACGTGCAGACCTAACCATCACTTATGCCAAGATTATTGCTGCTGTTAAGCCGGAATGGTTCTTAATGGAAAATGTAGAGCGCATTAAAAAAAGCCAGGTGTTACAGGAGGCAATTTCAATACTTAAAGCGAGTGGCTATGGTATTTCGTCTACCGTTTTAGATGCTTCTTATTGTGGTGTTCCTCAAATTCGTAAAAGGTTTATTCTTGCTGGACATTTGCACTCTAAAGATGGATTTCTCGACAGGTATCTGAGGCAGAATCAATCTAAGAAACGAATAACAGTCCACGACTACATGGGCGATAAGCTGGATATTCAGTTCTACTATCGGCATCCACGTAGTTATGCTCGTAGGGGCATCTTCACCATATATGAGCCAAGCGCAACTATTAGAGGGGTCAACCGCCCTGTTCCTGAAAACTACAAAAAGCACAAAGGCGATCTTTGTGATCCCAAGCTGGTACGTCCTTTAACTACTCTGGAGCGAAGCTGTATTCAAACCTTCCCGGAAGATTTTAAGTGGGTTGGCACAAAGACCACAGTTGAACAGTTAATTGGAAATGCTGTTCCTGTAAAACTTGCTGAATATATAGCAAACTGCTTTCTTGAGTACATTGCTGACGAAGCTAGAGAAACCCAATTGCAACTTTTTGAAGGGATAATTCTACTATAGATATAAATTCTCTCCGTCTGTTTTTGCCGTCCAGAGATGGACGGTTTTTTCGTAGCTAATCTGCCCAACCATAAAGAAAATTCTTCTCAAAGCGATCGCACTCTGAATTTAAGCGCTCCCAACGCTGTTTGCGCCGCCCTGCAAATTCGCCCGACTTGAAAACCTTACCGTAACCCTCTCGTCGCGTGAGTTTCAGATCACACGCTGGGCAGGGCGCTTTGTCGTATGTTTCGGAATTGTACCGGGACTTTCTCGGAGCCACCTTCACGGGCATTCTTGCGGGGTGATTTTGAGAACTTGGGGAATTCTGCGCGGCGGGCAATTGTGCGGGGGCGCTTATGTTAATGCCCGTGTAATTCGCTACCAATCTTGAAGACTTTGTAGATTAGTTATCATGGTCAGACTGGATGGGTATTCAAGATGTATACTTCGAGTGATTTAATTATCGAAGTAGAATTTTAGGCTTGTTTGTAACGGATTGAACGACAGGAGGTTTGATTGAGTATTGATCAAGCAGCAGTTGATGAAGTATTTCCAAGTAATCCACTTCGAGAGGTTACTTTTGAGATCCGTTTTCCGTTCAATTTGCATGTAAATCGAGCAATCTATGACATTCAGTCGGCGCTTGAGAAAGATTACCCATTGGTAAGCCGAAAAAGGCTAGAAGCAGATGAAGATGACTCAAAAAACCTGTACGTCTTCACAAACCAGGAGGAAAGCCAGCAGGTTAAAGTCAGCGAGGATGCCCTCATCATTTCTTTTGAATATTACAAAAGCTTCGAGTACTTCCTTGATGAGATACTGAAGTGTACCGAGTTGGTTTTTCACTCTTCTTCGATCAAAGCATTGACGAGGATTGGGCTTCGGTATGTCAACTTGTTTACTCTTTTAGATGAGGCTAATGATGCAGCGTGGCTCAGGAAGTTTGTCAAACCCCTGATTAATCCTGAACGCTTACAAACAGCGCAACCAAAAAGATTCGTGGCAGAAGCTCTATTTGAGAAGCCAACTTGCTTCTTGAGCAGTCGCACTGTCTACTATCAGCGAGATGAGACAGACGAAGATCAAGAAAGTTTCTATGTTCTAGATATTGATGCTTACAAGGAGCAATATGTGGAGTCTGAGAAGCTGGAAGCAGTTCTAAACGATCTTCATCATGAAATTCAGCTAGAGTTTCTAGCAAGCATCACTGACAAGTACAAGCGGAAGATGCGAGGAAACAGTAAATAGATTATGGCTTATAAAGAAGATATCTTAGCTAAATCGGAAATCGCGCAGTTGTCGAGTGGGCGAACGGGGGAAAGTTTAGTTGTTGCGAATATTGAGAAAAAACTGCATCCGAAGAAAAGTAAAACAACACATATCCTGCTTCCAAAATTGCGCCCAGAGCCAACTAGCAGCTCTACGACTGATGCTAGCCTCAAAATTCTAAAGCAGATAGCAGAAAACTCAGCAAATTCAGGCTCTATATCTGAATCAATTAATTCAATTGTTGCGAATCTTGAGAATAATCAGTTGTTTTATAGATTAAAGCGAAGTGACGACGAAGAGCGTGAGCGGGATTCAAGACTACGTGCTTATCATGAATTTTTCCACAAGGAGTTGGCGCGAGGTTTGTCCTATTCACCCCTAGAGATGCAACTAAGACAAAAATTGTTTGTATTAACAGATGCAATCAACCTGATTATGCAGGAACAATTGTCACATTCCGACGCGATCACGATTAATACAGTCGAAATCTTGCGACTAATTGAGCGACAGCCCATGACCCTACAAAATCTTGCTGATAGCTTTAACGTCTCGGTTAAAGATGTTTATCCACTTGTTAGAAAACTTTTTAATCGTGGCTTCATTGATAAAGTGGGTGGAAATTTCTTACGAAAGCTCTTTCCGTTCATTGCAGTTAAGCAGCGTTATGTAACTGCAATCAAAGATCCCAGCATTCACTTTACATTGACATCGAAAGGGTACTTCAAGCTAAATCCTATTATTACAATTAAAAATTGATGTGCTATCTGCGTTGATAAATCTAACAACTGATTGGGCAGCCTGGATTCTACTTACTTCAACTCCATCGCTGCTCAACATGGTGATTGCTGTTCAAGACCTGCAACGAAAAAGCAATCGATTACCTTTCTTTAACCCATACTTATGTTTGGGTTTTTGGACTTTTTGCCTTGTGCAATTACTGCTACCTGCATTTGCATTTTGGCTATTCTTTTCAATTGACAAGAAGCCGTCAATTGACCCCGCACTTTATATTAAAGCTGGACTGTTTGGTATTGGCTTCAATACATTCATTAACAACTCAACACAAATAGGTCCAATTAAGTTTGATATCAAGCCTTTCTATGATCTTATTATCGGAATTTCAATTGATAAAATCCTTTCTAAAGAAACGAGCCGCACAGCTATTTTTTGGTTGAGGCTAAAAACTGAATTTAGTAACAGTAGCACCAACTTTCAACTAGCGATCGATTTTTTAACCCATTATGTTAAGTCAAACGCTGCTCTTGATGACTCGTTAAAGAGCAGTACCCGTGACAGCCTAACGCAGGAATATGAAAAGCTAATAGCAACAGCGAAAAGAAAGAAGGTAGCATCTGAGAAAGCTAATGCGATTGTCAGTGCAATAAGTCAAATTGTTAAGCGACGCGATTTGCCTGATGCCTTACGCGAATGTGGTTGCACACAAACTTTGGATGAATTTTTTGGAAAGAAGTCATAGCTTACCAAAGCCACTGATTCATTAGGTACCAATCTGTGTATGTTATACAAGTTGTCCCCTCAGACGGGCGCTAAGAAATCTGATAAGGCTCCAAGTGCCGCGAGTCATCCGAAAACTCTATAAATAATTCAGTTTTCTAAAAAACTTACCGTCCCGTCTTTCGCTAGGCAGCGCTTTTTTGTACTGGTTTCATGTCTGATAAATTGTTCTAGGTCGATGCGGGTGAGTGCAACGATCTCATTATTGGTTGCAGCGGAAACCTGCTTCAAGAATTCGAGTGATTCGATCTCAATATCGATCATCATTTTTTGCGCGGCGGAAAGTTGCGGAGAAGGATTCATTTTGGTCATTCTGGACTGTCCTATAAACGAGCGTTTATGGGTCGGTTTATTCTAGCTGTCTTTATCATGCCGAAAATCAATAAAATCGTTCTTCGATCTGTCCCGTAATCCGTCTCAAAAACTATGTATCATAATTAGTAAGCCTTAATGAGTTTTGGGACACTATGAAGATCGGGTACGCTCGCGTTAGCACGATCGATCAAAGTCTAGACCTGCAACTAGACGCGCTGAATAAATACGGTTGCGAGAAAATTCATCAGGATGAGGGAATTAGCGGATCGAAAAGCGATCGACCTCAATTGAATGCAGCGCTGGCAGACTTACGCCCCGGTGATACCCTCGTCGTGTGGAAACTTGACCGATTAGGGCGGTCGATCGATCATCTGCGCTCTACCGTGTTTGACTTGCAGAAACGCGGGATTGAATTTGTTTCGATTCAGGATGCGATCGATACGACTACCGCTATGGGTCGCCTATTTTTCAACATCATGGCGAGTATGGCGGAATTTGAGAAAGATTTGATTCGAGAACGCACCCTAGCGGGTCTAGCGGCTGCCAGAGCGCGAGGGCGCAGCGGTGGACGACCGAAGAAAGTCACCGAGGCGCAAATCAAACGAGCGCGTGAGCTTGCAAAGAATCCAGGCATTACGATCGTGGAAATCTGCAAAATTATCGGAGTCCCGCGATCGACTTACTATCGCGAAGTTGCACCTAACATCTAGCCCGCCTGCTATTCGCATCAGAATCAAAAACCGCCCAACTCTAGCCAAATGGTTAAAGTTGGGCGGTTTTTTCTATGGTCGATCGCGCTTCTCTTACCGTCATGTCTGGATCTAAGGGTTGTTTTGAAATAGTACAAAAAATATTTCTCATGACGTAGGGATGAAGTTGACCGACAACTAGAAAAGCGAGTTTTTACTCTGCTTAATATAAGAGCTAAATATCCTGGGCACTTAGATAAAACGATAAAAGGCAAATTTGATGATTAATCGGGCATCCGAGCGGCTTCAGCAACATGCAGAGCGAATCATGCGACTGTGGGAGGAGCGGGCACGCGCTGAAATCAGTGCCTCCCTGCATCAAAACTCGCTGATCTTGCAGGATTCGCTACCGCAGTACTTAGATTTCCTCGTCACTGAATTATCAACCGCCATTGCACGCACCTCTACCCGTATCAACGCTGATAAAGTGGAAAGCGATCGAATTGGCAGGAAGCATGGACGGGAACGTGCGGGATATGCTGATTACTCAATTACTCAACTGATCCTGGAGTATCAGATTCTCCGCCAGGTGGTTTGTCAGGTGCTAGAGGAAGAAGCGCCGTTAACTACGCGGGAACGAGACATTATCATCAGTTCCATTGAGCAAGCCGTTAATGATGCAGCAACGCAGTTCTCACAAACGTTGAGCGAGATTCAGGAGTTGTTTATGGTGACACTGACCCATGACCTGAAAAATCCCCTGAATATTATAAAAATGGGCACACACCTGGTTTTACGCCGATTTGAACGGGGTGATCGCCACTATGATGTCACAGCTCGAATGATCGGTGCGATCGAGCGCCTGGATGGGATGATTCAAAATTTGCTCGATACCAGTCGGTTACGGGCAGGGCAGGGCTTGAGTTTAACGTTTGAGAATTGCGATTTAGAGCAGCTACTTCAAGAGGTTGTGGAGGATTTGAACTTCGCTTATGAAGAACGCTTTGTGCTGGTTTCTGCTGATGCGGTTGAAACCCGTTGCCATCGCAAGTCCTTGCGGCGGGTCATTGAAAACATTGCGACGAATGCGGTGAAATATGGTGCTCCTGATACGCCAATCACCCTCACCCTGCAACACACTGCAACGACAATCCACATCACTATTCATAACGAAGGTCAGCCCATTTCTTCAGAGGCGCGATCCATTCTTTTTCAACAATTTCGTCGTACTAAGACTGCTGGAGAGCAGGAAGGATGGGGCTTAGGCTTATTCTTGGCGAAGAGCTTGACTGAAATGCATCAAGGGACAATTGAGGTTGAAAGTGCAGAGGGCAAGGGGACAAGCTTCATCATCACGTTGCCAGCCGTCCCGATCGAGACATCTGACCTTCAGCCAAACCAGATTGAGAATGGCTGAGATAATTTCTTCTGAGTCAATGTGCTTGGGCAAGAACCGATCTTTTTGGCTCAGGCTGTTGCGGGAAACGAGAGACGTGCGGAAATGTGCGCCTCTCAAGTAGGTCGGGCATATTGTGGCTGTCTGCCCGACTCGCAACGCTGGGTTATTGATTTTTGGTCGATGGCGGACGTTGTTGAGAAACTTCAATCAGATCGCCCGCCTTTCTATTTCGCTGAAAACCAGTTGCAAGGATGGCGGGACAAATGGATTGCTCTCTTTGAGTTTGTAGAACCCTGGCTTATCAAAACTCTGAATCCTTATTTCAATGTGCATTACGCCAGTGAGAGTGCCAATCTCCAGCCCCCGTCCGAAACGTTGATCCGGTACGAAAATGCAATCAATGTGCGCCAACGCGCTGCCTCGGAAGTTCTAGATCGCTTACTAGACGGGGTATAGTTCTTAATTATCGCTTTTAATACACACAAAATTGATTATGCGCTATACTTGTGTATAGAGCTGAGAGATACACAAATTGAGCCAAAGGATTAACGTTAGTCTTTCGGATGCCTTATATGAAAGGCTCCAGGCAGTGAGAGACAGCATCAAGGTTTCGCAAATCTGCCAAACAGCTATTGAAACAGCCGTCACGATCGAAGAAATCAAATTGAAGGATGTACCTGTCATGGATAAGTTGGTTGAACGCTTGAAAATTGAGAAGCAAAAATCTGAAGATAGCTGGAAAACAACGGGTGTGATTGATGGACAGGAAGGCGCTGCCGAGTTGTCTTACGACGATTTTAAGCTGCTTGAGTCTGAAGGTCTTACGGGTGATTTAAAGGATTGGGTCAACGTTCGTTATGTTCAATATCTCGAAAATCCCGATGTTGATGCCTACCTGGAAGGATGGCTCGAAGGTGCGCTGAGTGTTTGGGTAAAAGTAAAGGAGATGTTATGAAGCATCCCTCTGAGCAACAAAGCCGTGTGTTTGCAGCAATTAGAGATAGTGAATGGTTTACGGTTGCAGCTATTGCAGCAACGGCTAGCGTATCGCCTAATACCGTATCTCGATTTATCAAGCTTCTCGACTCTGTAAACGCAGTTGATCGCGTCGATCGTCATCCAGCACCGCTCTTTATGCTCAATCGTGAGCGCTTTGAGTCGTCGGTTAAGAATACTTACTTCAGTAAGTTATTAAAGCTGGTTGACACTCTCGCGATCTGACCACACACAAAAAAAGCGCCCAACTTCAACCATTCGACGAAGTTGGGCGCTTTTTTATATTTTGCGCGGGGGTGCTAACGAAAGTGCACACCAACAGCTATTGCTGCTACTGCACCATTTGACGTGGATGAATAGCTGACTTTACAAATTTATTGAGGACTTATGTATGGTTAAAAACCAGAAACCGAACGCTTTGTGTATCTTTGGCTCGATCGCTGTGGCAGGCTCAATCATGATCGCTGGGGGCGCTGTAGCTACTGGCTACAAAGGTCTGATCGATATCCGGTTCAATTTTGGCTCGAATGGTGGTCAGATCACTATCGATGGTCGCCCTGATACCCGTCTGCCGTCATTGCCTCCCAAGCCGTTGTTGCCGCCTGACCAAATGTAGATAGAAAGCGCGATCGGCTTCTCCGGTTTTGGGTGAGGTCGATCGCGCTTTCTCAAACTGACAAGCTGTAGGGCAGAATTCTAATCGCATTTATCAAACTTGCAAGAATCTTGTGAATCGAAGTCTTTCTAGTTTGAAATATAGTTGCTATAGTAGAAACACTTGCAGTTCACAGTAGATAGGCAAATGTGGGTATGGCAAAGAAACAAAATGACAAGGTAATAGTGCCATCGTTGCTAGAGCAGGGTATTTTGACACTTCTAATGGATAGTCCACAGGGTATCTATGGCTTGGATATCCTCAATCGGTTTAATACTGCTGCTGAAGAGGTTGGCAGAAAAGCAATTGGCGTTGGAAGTTTGTATCCTGCGCTGAAACGCATGGAGCAACAGGGATTAATTTCCGGGCGTTGGGGAGAGGAAGTCCCCGGCGAAGAATCCGGTGGCGCACGGAGACGTTACTACAGCATCTCGGCTGAAGGAAAGAGAGCGCTTGAAGCTTCCGAGCGATTCCACCTCGCACTGAAAGGTCAATTATCAGTGCAAGGAGCATAATGGCTATGAAAAAGGTATTTAAGCTGCGGCGGAAAGAATCAGCGTCAAAAAATTCCACAGCATGGATAGAAATAGACAATGCTTTTCGCGAAATTAATGAGCGGGCGACGGCGCTCTCGCCTGAAGAAATTAAGGCGCAGGGTGTTAAGTTTCGAGTACCTGATTTTCAGAGAGATGTGTCTATTGACAATCAGGGCGATGTATCTATCGACAATGAGAGCGAGGTATTTATCGACCAGATGGGAATATCTTTCACCATTTCGAGCAAATCTTTCGTTGGAATACTACTCACGTTTTTCCTTATTAGTTCTTGGCGGAGTATGTCTTGGCTCAGTAGCGAATTGTGTTTCAAAACTCTTCCTGAAGAATACCAAGCGCATTACCTTGATCGTCGAAACAAAATGATTGAAGCAGGGCAATCACGTCACGCTATTCATTTCAAACTGCTCTGCTTCTGGTTCGTTGCCGCAATTTGGACACCGATCGTCTCAAAAATGCAGCAACTCATTCCACCAATCCGCATCTCTAACTAAGTTGCGAATAATTTTTTGTTGAGAATAAGCGCCATGCCTGACTCTTTCACCTTCCAGACAGGCGCTTCTGAAATTCAAGGAGAAAACAACTGATGGAATCCAAGATTGTTCACCCCTCTATCAATGATCCTATGTCAAATTCTCAAAAATCCCAAATTGATCGCATTACCTCTGATGAGGAACTGAGACTATTTGTTTTAACTCAATACTTTGAGGAATCTTTGCGCCAATTTCGACAAACGTTCAACCTGTCTGCGATCTCGATGCTGGCATCATTAGGCATTGGTATTTTTGGTGGAGGACTTTGGTTGCTTGGCAGAACTACCGAAGGAGCCGTCACAGGAGCAACTGCTGCTGTCGCTGGTGGTGCTGCTGTCGTTGTTACCAAAGATTTAGAAGAAAAGGGAGAGCGGATTGCGCAGGAAGTAAAACTGCTAATGCAGAAGTAAGACACGATACGGTAGTAGTCAAGCAGCAAGATTAGAGAAACAAAAAGCGATCGACTGCTCCAAATTTCGGAACGGTCGATTGCTCTTTGTTGGTTAGAATCGATACCCTAAGCCAGTTAGGTTTGTTTAAACTCAAATGCTTGTATGTAGAGGTTGTCTGCACCTTCGACAACCTCTACATAGAGATTTTTCAAGCGAGAATGATCGAGCGAGATCTGGATAGTGTCAGGATATCCAGATTGTTCATTAACTCTGTGCTCGAACTCAAAAACCTCAATCTCGTCAGAATTGCGAGGAGTTTCAGGAAATTCCTGCTCAAATCGATTACACAAATCATCAGAAGTAATTCGCTCTCGAAGTTCCTCCACAAGCAAACGGTGTGCAGCCTTATAACGTCGATTCGCAAGCAAGCTTGCAAATTCTTTTGCAAAATATTTGTGTTCTGCTGGGTGCTGGTTCGTTCTCATGACTACCTAAAAATAACCTCTATCAATTTTGCCTAAAAACGCTTTTGAGCCTAAATCTATCAGCTAAGTCCGATGCTCTCACCGCGAAATTGCGCCATTACTGAACGATTGACAAGCGATCTGCAAAACCTGGTCAAACAGAAAGTAATTCGATCTATGGCAGCTCTAGCTTCTCGCGGAAGTCCCAATCGTAGTCTGCGGCTTGTTGAATTTGGTTTGGGGTTATATTCTTTGCACCTTCGAGCTTTGCGCCTTCAAGAATTGCACCTTCGAGGTTTGCCCATCTAAGGTCTGCGCCTTCAAGAATTGCACCTTCGAGGTTTGCCCATCTAAGGTCTGCACCTTCAAGGTTTGCGTTCTTGAGCCTTGCGTCTTTGAGATTTGCGAATCTGAGATTTATGCTGCTGAGTTTTGTGGCTATGAGGCTTGCGCCTTGAAGCTTTGCACCTATGAGCTTTGCACCTTCAAGGTTTGCACCTCCAAGGTTTGCACCTTCGAGGTTTGCGCCTTCGAGATTTACATTTAATTTTCTAATGACCTCAGCTTCGCTAAGAAATAGGAGGACGCTGCCTTTACGAACTGGATCGTTTTCTAATCGCCGCAGTATTGATAAAGTTCTGGTTCGAACAACAGCTGCTGCCGCGTCAAGTAATTCCTTTTCTTCACTTCTTCGTCCATCTTCAAATCCAGTTCCACCGTTGAGATTAGTTGAGATTGCCAGCACGTTTTTATCGATTAGAAGTGCTGAGATGCGATCGAAATAGGCTTGCAAAACTTCTTCTCGCTGATTTTCTTCTGCAATTTCTTTCTCGTTCTTTGCCTTTTCTTCTGCAATTTCTTTCTCGTACTTTGCTTGATCCTCAATTCGCTTTTGCTGCAAATACTGAAGCCACCACCCTAGAAACGCTACTGATATTGGAACCCCCAGCAAACTGAACCAATCCCAAAGATTTTTTGCTTGTTCATGTTTGATGGTAGTAACCGTCTTCTGCTTGCTCTGCGGATCGATCGTCTCTGTAGTCACCTGCGAAATTTCCTGATTCTCGCCAACTCCCAACCATTCCCATTTGGGCGGGAATGCAACAATTCCCCCAACAGCAGCTAAGGTAAGGATCGGAATGATCCAGCTGGAAAGCTTCCACAATTTTCTATTAGGCATAAGCAATACACGATCGACATACTTCCTAAATACAACCACAGGGAATCAAAAAACGGCACACAAAAAAAATCGCCCCCTCCTCAGCTTTGGGGAAGGGGCGATCGCACGAAGTAAGACAACAATTCTAAACCCAACTAAGCAGCGATCAGGATTAATTCGTTAGGGATGGAAGCGTAAAACATGGGTATTTCCTAACAGTTTGATTGATGACTTGTCGATCGCTCTATTTTGCTAGACGCGCTAGACGGAATCGCTAGACGGGAGCCATAGACGCTCCGTAGACGGCTAGATGCTCCGTCTACCAGTAGTTTCGCTAACCTCTCGATTTCCCGTCTAGCGCCTAGCGGGGTGTCAATTACTATCAATAGAAAGCTGCAACATCGTCGCAAACATTTCCGCCTCGCTCTCGTAGGTTGATTCAAATTTAGCCAGAATAAAAGGTGAATCTTTACGCCCCGTTGTCTTGTATCGTGCGGGAAACTGTATCGGGTTGTTTGATACCTTCCAGATGTGCCCGCCGTAGGGAAAGTATTCGCCTTTAACGGGTTTGAAGTTGAAACCTAAAAGGTACTGCCCTCGCACTTTAGCAACCTCGATCGCGGGTAGCTTTTCCGCTATCTCATCCGGCAAATAGAGCGAACACAGCACCCAGAATCGAGGTTGTTTAATCTTGAACGATCGCCCAGTTTGCGTCGCCTGCACTACGTCTTGAAAGTCCATAACTGCTCCCTAAAAATCGTAATCATTGGTAACGGCTGGCGGTTTGATCGCTGAATATTTGCCGTTGTTTTCGGTCAATAGTTGAGCGCTCACTAAGCGATCGAGCAAGCTTTTAATCTTGTCGGTTGGGAGCGCTTCATCTTCTTTGATGCGGCGGTTAACGGATTGTTTGATCGTGCCTGCCGTAAAGTCTTTATCGGGTCTAGCGATCATGTAATCGACAATTGCAGCTGCCACCTCGATCGACTTATCACCCCAATTTGGGAACGCTTGCTTAATTTGTGGACGGCTCGAAGCTGCCTCGTTGACCGATTCTTCCACCTCATGCTCTGCCGATGGCATATTGAACAGTCGATCGAGGTCTTCCGGCGTTGCCTTGTCTCCTGATCCAACCACCTGTTGAGGCGTTGGATCAGGAGACAAGGCAACGAGCGCCGCGATGTCTGCAACTTTGCCATCAATCAAACACGGGCGATCGAACTTGGAGACATCCAGCCTCAGCCGTTGCGCTTCAGGCTCGGCAAAACCTTTCAGGTAAATGTAGCTGAGGTTGTCTCGCAAACTACCTTCGCCCTCAATTCCAAGTGTCTTGACTTCTTGCCCTTGGGCTAACAGAATCAGCCGGACTTTACTGGTTCTGCCTGCGCGAATGATGAACTTTAGACCCTTGACCACATCGAAGCCCGCGTCTTTGCATCCAGCAACAAAGGTTGGAACCTCATCTAGAATCACGTTCACCGGGGAAAAGTCATCTTTCCCGGTTTGGTTCATTTCGGCTTCGCGCTGTTTGACAATCTCGCTCAGTCCGGTGATATTTGCCGCGATCGTGTGGAAGTCGTAAGGCACTCCGATCACCTGCATTCCGATAAAGTCTTTCGGCTTCTTTTTTGGAGTAATCACAAGGGTTACGCCATTCAAGAACCGCCCCATTCTCTCCGCTAGAAACGACTTCCCCGCCCCCGTTTTGCCAAGTAGCAGTAAATGGGGAAAGTCATCGTAAGCGCTGTTTAACTGGTTCCAGTCGAACAGGTTGGACTCTGGGGAACTCACGGGAACTGTGAAAGATTGAGCGGGTGAAGCGGGAACCTCGATCGCGCCTAATTGTGTTTGTGGACTTGGCTGATAGCGCGATTCTTCTGGTAGCTGCGGCATTGGAACCCAACCATCGGGTACAGATTCGGCACTCAAATCAGCTTCGATGCGACTCGTCAGGCTATTGCTCCCGCCATACAGCGATTTCACCGTAGCCATCACTTTGTATCCTGCGTAAAGGAACATCGTTGTACCCACTAAAGGCGCGTTGCTGAAAACTGCAACGCCAAACAGTGCGGCGGTTCCTGCTTTCACCATCAAGCCGATTCCACCTTCTGGTTCTGCATCGTCAATCACTAAAATCGTCCCGTCGTAATATTCAATCTGTGCGGCTGGATCGACTCCCCAGGCTTGCAATGTTTCAGGACTGACAGATTTGATAAGCTTGCTCATAGTTCGACCTTGTTCTTGGTAGGGACTGAAAAAAACCTCGATCGCAGTTCAGAGCGCGATCGAGGCTCCTAGTTTGTTAGATTCTGCGTTCGGTTCGCGGCGTGATTGCTTTGAACAGTCGATGCACGTTCAGCATGAAGAGAACTAAGACTTCGACAACCGCGATCGAGCCAATCATCAGAAAGAAATCGCTCCACTTGATCAGGGACGCATCCCACACCCCGAAATCACGGACGAAATCATTCCAGCCATCGCCATACGGCAAGTAGTACCAGAGATTCACCGTCAACTCTGCCAGATACGCCAGCGCTGCATAGGTGCCGATGTTTTTGAAGATATCGATCAGGTAGTGACTGACTTTCTTTTGGAACTTCTCAACAGTCGGATGATCGCTCGGTTGCGATGCCTCATGAGTTCGCAACTGCTTGATCGTCGCGTTGTAGATTTCTGGGTCATGCAGAAGGACGGGCGTGATTTCAATTAGCTGCGTGAGTGCCCAGAGCAAAACAGACATCAGATTCGGCAGAATCCAAACGACTAGGCTAATGAACAATCCCAACAGAGGGACGGTTTGAAGCTGTCGAACCAGTGGCAGAGAAACGATCGCGCTCCCGATGGCATTCCCGGCAGCTTGCCACGGTACAACCGAATAAGCGATCAGAATGCCGCAGACAAAGTAGATGAACCATTTGAGGTAACGCCAGTTAGAAGCCTTCATGCTGCGCGTTCCGGTTGTCTGATTGGGCTGCGTCCAGTTCGGTTGTTTCGATTGATTCGATGAGTTATGAAGTCCCATTAGTTCGATTTCTCCTGTTGTTTGCGGTTGTAGTGGGTTAAGAATTCGGATAGCTGTGAAGGCTGCACCCGTTTGATGTCGCTGATCGCACCGTCGAAACCAACAATCGCGGTATCGCCAAACTCGTTACAGATAATCAGTCCTTCCGGGAGTGGTCGCACTCCGTTGATTGGATTGCCTGATTGGTCGAATCTGGGAGTCTTAGGATTTGCGGGGAAAGTCTGAGCATCAAACACGCGCATATCTGCTTGGAACCTGCTCGGACGGTTATTAAGCGTCTGGACGATCGGCTGACATCCAGCTTTGACGCGCTCTAGTGCGATCGTGGAATCGGAGCTAAGGGATTTGATGCGCTCTCTCGAATCCTGTTCATCGGTCTTGGAACGATTTGCCTTCTGTTGTGATGCGGCAAGGTCACTCTGCCAGCGCTGCAAAGAGGTTTGATGCACTGTTGTTCCGATGAGCAGTAGGAATACAAACGACATCCGTACAGCAAATCGTTTGTTAATCACGAAAGGTTTCACCGTTGCAACTCCTGAACACGGTTCCTGATGTTGTCGATCGCGCTTCCGGTTTCGACGGGGGAGAAAGTCGCTAGTAACGTTAGACCGATCGCGCCTCCAATCAGCCCAGCAAACCAAGTCCGAATCATTCGTCTTGTGTAGTCGCTCATGCTGCGAACGCTCCATCTCGCAATTGCTCAAGCAATGCCGCAATCAATGGGAGTGCATCATCGGGCGACATTTCTTCGATGATTACTGCCGCTCTGCTCAGTCCCTTAGAGCTAGGAAACAGATTGGTATGGGCGATCGCGGGAATTGTCCAGTGAGCATCTTCTGGATCGTCCATCGATAGCCAGAGACTTAAGGCGGCAATCAATCCAAGCTTTTCATTGCTTGTGAGTTGTTCGAGCAAGTCTCCAAAGACTTGCATCAGATGATGCGATTCGGTGCATTCGGTGAAATAGCCAACGGGCTTCGTCATCGTTCAATTCCTCAGAATGTTGTGATGTGCGATTGCAAAATCTTTAGCGCGTTCCACTGCCCCCGGTGCGGCGTGGCGGGTCGTTGGGAGATGGGTCGAAGCTGTCAGCAATCGCGGGCAAGTGAACAGCAGCGACGATCGCAATAAAAAAGACCAGCGAAATGCTGATCCAGTAACGTTTATGAGACATAATTTTTGAATCTTCTGTGATGGGAGATGAAGCCGATCGCTTTGCCGTCCAAAGTTTAGCGATCGGCTTTTGAGCGTTTAGGTCACGAAATTTAGAATGAACGCGATTTGCATTTCGATGTACTCGCCGTTCACGAGAAGAAATATGCGATCGCATTTCCGAGCGGCTGGATTGCTCCGCTGAACAGAGCGGATAATCTGCGGCAGTTGTTGACAAACCCTTCCGGGGTCTTTCCCTTTGGGGAGAATGACGATCGCGCCGTTGCTGAGATAGAGGGCTTCAATGGAGTCGAATTTCATGGGTGAGAAGTGCCAAAACGTTTACGGGGTTTTGACTCGTCTAGCTGAGTATTTTGGGGAACAATCCTACCAGTCGTCGTCATCGTCAATCTGAGTAAAGCTTAGTGTTTTCAAGGCTTGCAAGTCCTTGAGCAATGATGCCAGTCGCACTGGGGGATCTGCTCGATTGCCGTCGAGATAGTCGATCGTGTCTACTGTCTCGCGAATCAACATATCAAAAAACAATTGTCCGGTGATCAGTTGATAAGCCGTTAGCTCGAATGGAAATTTGGGAAAGACGGAGCGATCGCACGTTAGAAACCAGTCACATAGAGCGCGAATGTCATCGTTGCTCACAAGTCTGAGTTTTCTAGACGTTTTGGAAGTTCAGATCCACCGCTGATGATTCGTTGCACACGATCGAACTCTTCCAACTCTGCCGGGGTCATCGCTTTTAATCGATCGGTTAAAAACTGAGAGATTAATTGCAGAGTTTCGGCTGCATCAGTGCGATCAACGGGTTTGATCGAAACGCGTTTGTTCATGTACCCATCGAAAAATGAAAGCTCGATCGCGTTTCCGGTCGGAATGGATCTCGCACAACTACTCGCTAGAAAACTCAAGTCGAAGATTGAAAGCTTATCCCAGTGAGATCGATAGAACTGCTTGATTGCGTCAAACGTTTGTGTCATGGGTCATTTCTCCAGTGATTCGGGTTTCGTATCTGATGCGGGCAAAACTTATCGTTGTTCATGGCTTTGTTGTGCCTTTGCCGTCATTCCGTCACTAGCAAGCTGCACAAGTCTCAGCAAAGAGCGATCGTCATACCGCGATTGACGCAACATTTCTTGCACATCAACAGTTGGTGCAACTTGCGAAACGAACATTTGGAGCGATTTAAATCCTTGCTCTGAATCGCAATCTTCGATCCATCCAGCAGCACTGCTAACAAGCATCGAGGCAACGCCCCAAGAGTTAATGCAGTCTTCGCCCTGGTGCTGAAACGTTTCGCCTAAAGGGTGGTAAAACCCGTTGGCTCGATCGACACCAAATCCTTGCAGCGATTCACTGCCTTTGCCAAGTTTCGCCATTTCGGGAAATCCTGTGTCTGCAATCGCTTTGAGTGCTGCGTGGGTTAAGGCAACGCCGCGATCACAAACTCGGAAATGGTTTTCGATTCGCAGTCCAGCTTCGCCGATAACATCAGCAATGATCGAGTAAGCCGACACACGCAACTGCGACTTCGCCTCTTCAGGCAAGAACTCGATCGCTTTCCTCGCAAGTTCGGGAAATTGATCAAGCGCTCGTTGCCTTGCCTCCTCAGCAACGTCTGTACCGTAGCGGCGTTGCGCTGCTCGAAGCCCATCCGCAAAAGCATCAATATCTGCTCGTTTTGCTGCGGGTGTGATTCGCTTGAGTGCGATCTGAATCTTCGTTTCATCGGTCGATTGAAAGCCTTTAGACATCGTTCAAGCTCCTTGTCGGTGTGCGTTGTAGTAGGTGATTATTGGTCGATCTGAGTAAAGCTTGTTGGGAAGCGCGATCGTATTTCGCCAATAGCATTGGATTGTGCAAGATGCGAATTTGAGTCAGCGGGGAATACGATCGCGGTTTGATTTTCAAGCGGTGGTCAATTAACATGGTTCTTCTTGCTCTGTCCAGTCGTTCAAGTCGTCAAACTCGAAACTATCAACACTTTTGGCTATAGGTTGCTTCGGACTATCAGAACGATCTCCGGTGAAATAGCAACTCAGGATATGAGTGTTGATGATGCTTGGATCAGTAGTATTTAACTGCTGTCCCACCTCGAAAAAAGCATTGTGAAGATGTGACGGGATTGAAGCTCTGACCTGCTTCATTTCGCCTCCAGTTGCGCCACCTTGCGAGTCGCTAGCGTGTACAATCCTCGCGCATTCGCCCACAGTGGATCAGACAGCACTTTGATAGTCTTTTTATTTAGCAGGGGTTCAATACCTGGTAGTTGTGCCCCACCTCCAACCGCAATCAGAGCGGTAGCAGAATCGCGCCGATCTTCCCACGGTCGCACCGTGGGAGCCAATACAGCTTTAACCCACTTCGGCAACTCTTCACGATAGACCGATTCAAAATTCCAGTCTGGGTGCTGTGTGCCGTAGGTGAATGTCTGAGCCTCGATACCCTTGCGAATCAAATGTCGATCGCCCTCTTTGAGTAAACGCTCTCGAATCGCATCATGAGTCGCAATCTGGTCGATCAGCTTCTCCACGCCTCCATTCTGCGAATAGCTGCGATCGGTCATCTTCAAGCCGTTGAAGCTACTCACGATCAGCGTTCCGTTGCCTAAGTCGTAAAGGATCGCGTTGGTGATATCGGCTTGCTTCTGATAGGTGATGATCGCGCCCGTCCCTTCTTCTAGTCCAGCAACAACTTTGATTGAAACGATCGATTCTTTATTGCGAAATCGGACATGATGTGAACCTTCAAGCGCTCGTTTTAATGCGCCTCCGAGTGTCTTGGAGTCGTGTACCGAAACTGCTAGGGCAATGTTCCATCGATCGCGGTGGGCGTACTCTGACAAGGCAGAAAGGAACAATTGCAGTCCCAAATTAGGTTTACCCTGCTTGTCGTCTGTTACCCGTCGAATGGAATTCAAGCCGTTGTAATAGGCATTGATTCCGCCGATCCACTGCTTGCTAATCAAATCAGCACGATCGCCCTTGAGGTACTCGACGTACCCTTTCACACCATCGGGGGAACGTTCATCGAGTTCGTAGATGTAGCTCTCTGTGCGAGTTTCACACATCGCAGAGACAAGCTTTAACTGTCCATTCCCAATATCGGCTCCCATTGGTTGCAGTAGGCTATCGTAGTCAATCGCAGCAAGTGGTTTAGATGCGTCCGTGTTTTGTGAAATCATAAAAATCGGCTCAATCCTTTGTAGTGTGAGGTTTTCAAGCGTTTTAGTACCACTAGCTGCAATAGGCAACGGATGCCTACTGCAACCACTGGCGGGAATTTAGAACGGAAGTAAGTCCGCAAAGTAGCAAGCTTTTCGTTTCGGTGAAGTTTTGGCAGAATCGCCCCAATCCGCCTCAGCTTTAAGGCGACAAATCCCGCGATCGTATTGCTTGCACTGTGAGCAAGTTGGCTCTGTTTTGATTGGAGTTGGAAGCGAAAGCGTTACCATGTTCAAATACCTCGTAGTTGGGGTTAGAGGCGCGATTTTGCTTACCAGGGCGATCGCGCCTTTTTGATGGGTGAAGATGTCACCGGATCGACTTCTATTGCAGAAGCGCGATCCGGTGACATCTTTGTTTGCCCTACTGGAGTCCCCCGATCGGTCTCCTTCCCAGATAGCGGCTATGATGTTTTCTAGGTTCTGAACTTTGATTAACCTTACTATAGCTCAATAATCATAGTGATGAACTTTGTTTGCATTAGAATGCTTTATTGGTATGTATCTAACGCATCAGATACACCTATCAAAGTTCTGCACTTTGATATCAGAGTGATGTTAGGCTTATGTCTTAGGCTTTAATTAATAGGAGTTCACCCAAAATGTACGCAGTTGCAGGATCGGAGTTTGTGCCTACGAAGTTGAACCGGATCACTATTGCTTTGGAGCCAGAGCTTTATGAAGCTCTACAGGCTTACAGTTCACGCAGTAGACGTTCCATGAGCAATCAGATATCCGTGATTATTGAACAAGCGCTGATTGCGACTGGGGATCTGAAAGTTCCGATCGCTCGTGTAGAAAAGCGTGGGGGGAAGCGTCCGAATGCAGGCAGAAAACCTAGTAATACAGAACTAACAGAGAACGACGATCTCTCATCTTCCGAGAAAAGAGAAGCTGACGAATGACTGATTCAGCCAGAGCCACACGCGCCACCGTGACGATCGGGAGTTTGATGATCGACGGCAGTTACCGGATGAGCCAAACTCAAGCGGCGGAATGTGTCGGATTAACAGAGAGAAACGCCCGCGAATTTTTGCAGTCGAAAGCACTCAAGTCTTGACCGGGGGAGGGTTATACGCCCGCGATTTTTGAGATTGAGCCTGACTCGAATACACGATCGGGGAAGCATTAAGCGTCGAATCGGTTCTGAGGAACGAAAACGATTACCTGATGCAGGTTCTACGCGATAACGGGATCGATCCTTGGGCACTGCCACAGGACACGGAAGATTAGCGATCGCGTTTGCAAATTTGCAAATTACAGGTAGACGATCGCGCTGCTACTGCTGCAAAGGAGCAATCGAGAAGAGAACGAAAAACATTCAAAATCTCAGGTATCAAAATGAGCGACGTATTTGAAGAGAAGTTGGCGTTTTATTTGAACTGCTATTCAGTACTACCTAGTCTAGTCCTGGAAGACTCCAGCAAAGTTTTCCGCAAGGAATCCGAAAGAAAGCTCTTTTTACTGCGAGAAGTTATGTTCACCGCTGTTTCTGAGTGGCTGGCGTATTTATTGCAAATGCGTACAGAGCCACCAGCGCGATTAGAGAATGAGCGAGGAATCAAAGCTTATGCTGAACAAGATAGGGCATGGCTCGACCTTCTTACCGAAGTGCGCCTACGCTCTGAGGCTCAATGGATGAGATCTTTTGGCTCTGCCCTGCATCTATGGTTTTGTACTCTTTTTGAAAACGAGTATGCAGCTTTACAACAAATTGGACTACTGAAAGCTCAGTCCACATCCTTTCCTGGCAAGAAAGCGTGGGCGATCGCGCAACGAGAGGAGTTGAAATTCCTGATGGGCGATCTATCAAACTCAGAATCGGGCTTGAGTCTTGACTGGTTTTGCGACGAGCAGATCTCTCTATCTAAGACTGTCAGCGCAACGATTATTGACTTGGCTGAAGCTGATATCCGATTTCGAGAGAAATACTATAGACCGTATCTCAAAGTACGCTCCCGATGCATGTCTGAAATTAGGGACAGCACTACCATGAAGGCTATTTTTCTCGATGCCAAAGAAAGAGTGACGTTTGCGGCTGCAAACAACAAACGGGGAAGAAATATCGGATTTGGAAAACTGAATTATTAACTTTTGTAAAGTAACGTCCGAGCGCTTGGCGCGGAAAATCCGCCGCAATATCTTAGGGGAGTCGTCGGGGAAAAAGACTATGTGTGCTGCAAAAATTAGCTTCGATTTCGAGAAAGAAAGACTCGAAATCAACCAAGATTTCTGGGCGCGTTGGCTCAAAATCAATTCCGCTCCCGAAATCGAAGAAAACAGCGCAGCAAAAAGCGATCGACTCCTGGAACGAGAGATCGCTTCCGAACAACAAACGACTGCCTCTAAAAAATGATCGCGAAATTAAAACCCGCATGGCGGCGGGCAGACTTATATGCTGATCTTATCTCGTTTCACGAATTTCCGAAAGAAAATCGCTAGAAAACGCTCTAATAAAGCGTTTCAAATGTCTTTTTGGACACAAAAAAAATCGCTCGATTTAGATTTGGCGATCTCGCTCAATGACCGCGTTTTAGAGCTGAAGAGAGGAAAATTGCAATGAAGCATTCCTTCTTTTCAGTTCTAAAGCTCGAAACGCAGCACCGAAAACACCTTCTGAGCGAGGGTTTCTCCAATCGCCAAATCGACTATCTCGAATCGATTGGAGTCCAGTCAATTAGCGAATCCGAAGCGCGATCGCTCAATATTATTTGCCGAGACGATTCGGGCGAATATCGATCGAGTAGCGGGATCTACTTCCCTTTTAACGGGGAATTCGGACAACTTCGTTGTGACAGTCCTCCAATTCGGCAGGGCAAGCCTGCGAAGTATCTGACCCCCTGCAAAAAAATATCTAGGGCTTGGCTACCGGAAGGGGTTCAGGTTGTCACCGAGGGCTTTAAAGATGCTGCTGCGGGAACTCTGATCGGTGGCATTCCGACAGGCGCGATCGCGGGTGTAAGCCACTATCGAAAAGCTCTCGCGAAAGGTTCTAGGCTAACGATTTTGTTTGATGCGGACGGTCGGACAAATCCGAGCGTATTTCTAAACCTGTTTAACGCAGCGCTTTGGACGGGCGGAAAGATTCAGCTAGTGCCTGAAATTTCCGATCAGCCTAAAGCTGGTCTGTGTGAGTACTTTCGCGCTGGACACACGGCAGAAGACTATAAAGGACTGATTAATTCTGCGCTAGATCCTAAAGACTTTCTCTCGACACTTCCCCAATATTGGATTGGGTTGAGTCGAGAGAAGTTTGATCAATGCTGCAAAGCCTGGTTTAAGCTAATTGTTCGCCACTTCTCAAAGGACGACACTGATAAGTTGATCGACTTAATGAACCTTGATCCGGTTGAATACAGCGCTTTGACGATCGCGAAAAACATCGTCGGAGAACTGCGCGATCAAGACAAAATCGAGGAACTTGCATCGCTCCAAGGTGGCTACATCCGAGCAGTAACTTATAGAGATCACAGCTTTTGGGATTACTTGAGGCTTATCGAAAAGTTTGGTGACAGGCTCAGATTTAACGAACTCAAAAAGCGGGTAGAGCTTGACGGGGAGACTTTATCTCTGGATGGGATAAAAGTAGCGATGAGCATCGACCATTCGTTTAGCGTTCGCAGTGGCAAGGAAGACTTCCCCGATGTTGTTGTCAAAACCTCACAGCGATACAGATATCACCCGATCAAATCCTATATTGAGCGCGTCTCTCAACAGTATGGCGATGATGCAAAAATTCTGGAGAACGTCGCAGATCGCTACTTTGGGCAGTCAGATCAGATTTACAGTGCGATGCTTGTGCGGACGATGATCGGCGCGATCGCGCGTCTTTATCAACCAGGCTGCAAAATGGACACTGCTCTGATTTTGCAGGGAGCGCAAGGAGTGAGGAAGTCTACGTTTCTTTCTGATCTAGCAGGCGGAGCAGAGAACTTTGACGACACCCTATCAGGGACAGACAGAGACGAACGCGCAAAGCTACATCAATTCTGGTTTATTGAATGGGGTGAAATTGAGTCGATTTTTCGTAAGAGGGATATCTCTGCGGTCAAGGGGTTTCTAACGTGCCGTCAAGACAATATCCGCCTGCCTTACGGCAGATCGACACTTGAACTTCCTAGACCGTCGATCATTGTCGGATCGACAAACCAGGATGACTTTCTGAACGATCCAACCGGAGCGCGTCGGTACTGGGTGATTCCAATCCCAAAATCTCACGGCAAAATTGATATTGAGTTACTGAAGAAAGAGCGAGATCAACTATGGGCGGCAGCTTACGCCCTTTATAAGAAGGGGGAGCAGTGGCATTTAACCGACTTAGAGGAAGTTCAGGCGGCGGCGATCGCAAAGCAGTTTCAATCTGCCGACTCCTGGGAGCTTGAGATCTCAGGGTATTTGGAAAGCCACGATCGCGTTACTGTTTCTGAGATCCTGAGCAATGCACTGGGACGGGAACTTAAGGATCACGGCAGACCTGAACAGATGCGAGTTGCCGACATTCTCAGGCGGCTTGGCTGGAGAAACACGGGACGGATTGACGGTAAGCGGTGCTGGGTAGGCACAGATTTGAAGTCCGAAAGCATTGAACCCAAATCACCAACCAAGGCACAAGGGCAAGTTGTCGAGGAGATCGCCACACCGGAAAATCTGCCGGAATGGGCCACGGTTGGAGGATATTTCTTAAACGGCTGCAACAGTCCGATCAAGATCGTATCGATCGACAAAACATCTAGCGGCGTGGTCTTGATCGACCCTACAGGCGATCAGCATCTACTAGCGGTGTGCAGACCGTTTATCGTACCTGATTCGGTTTTATGAGTTCTGAAAACTCATGGGCGGCGATCCACCAAAAAGCGATCGCGTACTACAAAGCAAAGCAGGTGCGAGAGCAGGTGTTTAGCGAACTTGAGGCACTTGCACAGAAGCACCCGATCGTCTCATCGCGAGAAGTTCTAAGATTGATCGCCCTCGTTAAATCGAACGATTCCCAAGCCTCCTAAAAACTCAACTCGATCGACTCTGCCAGCAATCTGAACGAGTCGATCGATTAATTGCGTATAGACAAATCTGCGCTCTAAAACCTCCAGGCTCGCGAAAAATTCAGGATCGCGCGAAACCTCTAGCAGCGCTTCATTTGAAACTGCTTGCTGTTCATGTGAACTTCTTAAAGATTTCTCCATATCCACGATCTTTTGTTGCACCGTAGGGATTGCGGCGGCAAAATCCGGATCGAGTCGCATCCGTTCCAATTTCAAACGCAGTTCAATTAATTCTGATGGCTCCGGCTGGTCAATTTCACGCAATGCGGATTCTTCCATTTTGCGAACAATCTCGGTTGAAGCGCGATCGCAAATTGCAGCAACAGCGAAGCTTTCAGCGTCGGAGGGGAGTAAACCGCCTCGATTAAGGCAAGTGCGAGTACCAAGCGCATCGTAAAGATCGCCGCAGTAGTATCGGCGCTTACGGCCTCCTGAGATGACAGACTTCGCACCGCAATCACAGAAGACCAACCCAGACAGAGGATATTTAACCCCGACTGATGGGCTAATGTCGCGCTCTCGCATTTTTAGAAAGTGATCGACCTGCGCTGCGTTCGTTGGGTTAATCAGCGGCTCATGGTTGGCAAATGCCGCAATCACGCGAGGTTTTCCACGATTACCAAAATACGCGAGATGACCTCGTAGGACAGGGTTCTGAAACCATGCCTTAAGGTTTTTTCTGTCTCGCGGGAAGTCCTCGTTTTTTTGCCCTTGATGCACAGATCCGTATCGCTGGCACATTTCCTGAATGGTTCCGCGAATCGTGCCGATCGATAAATACGTGTTGATTAATTCTTGAGCAATGTCAAAACAGGTTTTTTCTGGGCAAGGCGAATAAGGGTTTCGATTAATCACATAAGAATCTTCAACCACCACATACCCAAAAGGCGGATTACTGGCTTTCTTTAGGCGGCGGCGGCGTTCCCATCCTTTTACTGCGGCGTATTGATTCTTCTCTCTCCAATAGGCTGCTGTTGTAGCCTGATCACGCGCTTGCTTCCTTCCTTCTGGTGTGATGAAGTCCATTACTCCGCCAGTCACGTAAGCTAACTCAGCACCAAACGCCGGAAATTCTTCTAACATCTGCTCTAAAGCCAGGTTTGAGCGAGTGAAGCGATCGAAACATGGAACTACGACCTTCTTTGTAGTTCCGTTGCGTACTCGCTCTAGGACGGTGTTGTAACCTTTTCGCTCATCGCTTGCACCCGATTCGACATCCCAGAAAATGCGATCGCGTGGAATGCCGTAAGCCTCCAGATCTTCGATGTATCGCTCCAGTCCGTGACCTCGATCCACCTGTCTTTGAGTCGAAACTCTCGCATATCCATCAGTATCGATCGGTCTGGTCATGAGGTTGGTAACAGCTAAAAGTCCTGATATGTAAGGTTTTGAGAAAGTATGTGTTCTTTCGGCTTACCAACCTATTACCGACTTAATTGGAGGTTGGTAATAGCTGAAAGTGTTGATATATATGGTTTGTATTTATTACTTACCAACCTTACCAACTTATTTCATTAAAAAGTATTTTTATATATTAGCTGATAGGGTGATTGTCTATCGTAGCCACGATCGCTCTTGTTCCACCTTGCCGAATAATTTCCCGAAAAATCTCGCGTGGGTGTGCCAGCGTTTCGGTTGCAGTCCCGATCGTAATCACCTGCGTTGCAATTAACCGATTTTTCACATCCAAAATCAACACTGCAAATCGTTCGGTCGATTGCCACATCAATTCATGACTTAACGCAGCAGCGGCAACATTCGGATCATCAATAATCGTCTTTTCTGGTGGGCGGGATTGGTAGACTCGTTTGCCAAGCTCGATCGCAGCTAAAATCGTCGTCGCTTTCGCCGTTCCCACTCCCGGAGCTTTCGTCAGTTCTGCAATGTTGACTTCTCGCAATGCGCTTAAAGGATCACGCTGATGCTGACTCAATTCCTGTAAAATGTACTGCCCCAATCCAACCGCAGAAAGCTTGCCTGACCCAGTGCTGAGTAGAATGGCGATAAGCTCTGCGGTAGAGAGCGTTCTTGCACCTTGAGCGATGAGACGTTCGCGGGGGCGTTCACTTTCAGGCAGATCAGCAATGCGAAGCGAGTAAGTCATAAAGCAGCGGAATGTCATTGTTTCTCAATTAATCCCTTCTAGCAAATGCAACGTGACAGTGCAGAACAAGCGATAATCTTTTCAGATAAAAAGGCAAGAAGGTATGTGGAACGCAAGGTTGATGTCTGGTGTGGTGTGGGGAAGTGTGGCGGTCATCGTTTGTAGTCAATCAGTGAATGCAGCGCGATCGCAAGACTATTCATCCGCACAGTTCATTTCTGTTCTCAACGGTTTGGGCTATGCTGTACCGCTGGATGCTCCGATTACTGATCCGCGTGTTCAGCAAGCGATTCGAGATTTTCAAATTCAGTTTCGCTTGCCTGTAGATGGCACCCTGAATAATCCAACCCAAGACCAAGCAGCAAATATTGTCCAATCCCTGCAATCTGCTCTCAATCGCACTGTAAAACCGTCTCCTCAACTTCCGGTGAGTCAGTTTTACGGCAAGCAAACCGAAGCAGCGGTGAAACAATTTCAGCAACAAAATCGCCTGCCTGTGACAGGAATTGTAACGCTAGAAACTCGACAGCGATTAGATCAAATTAGCAGTGATTCCGATCCTCGAATCCCGTCCAATCCCACAAATCCCCCTGTTGCTTCTAATCCGCCTGCACGATCGCAATTAAGCATCTACACCGAAGCCGAGATCAAAGCAATCTTGAGCGGGTTTGGCTACGACATCAATCAACAAGCTGCTCTCAGCGATCTGCCCACTGCTAGAGCAATTCGAGATCTTCAGCGGATCTATGGACTCTCTGAATCGGGAGCGATCGACCGTGAAACCGAAGAAAAGTTCTCTAGCGTCATGCGAAATCTGCGGAACAATCTGAAAGTAATTTTGAGAAGTAACTTTGCGATCGCACAATACTACGATGCTGCTACCCAATCCGCAATCCGCCAGTTTCAATCTCGTTATGGTTTACGAGTCGATGGCATTGCAAACTTAGAAGTTCGGAGTCGAATCGATGCCGAAGCCCGCAGACCCGGAGGATAACTACAAACTCTCTAGATATTCCAACAAGTCTGACATTTCTTGGGGACTCGGTTGGAATTTGGGCATCGGGGGTGTTTGTCCGCTGATCACCTGCTCGATCAGCCGAACGCGCGATTTCCGATTAGACACATTCTTCAAACTGGGTCCCACTTTTCCATCTGCCATGATTCCATGACAACCTGCACAGTTAATCTGAAAAATTGCATGACCCTGCACTGAGTTCCCTGGAAGCGACAGGACCTCTTGCACATAGGGATCAGCGCGATGAAACTGATTCACACCCAAAATTGACAGCACGATCGACAAACAGACTACAAGCGCGATCGTGAGAATTTTCTGGGGCGACCCTTCAGATTTGACAAGCTGCTGGTTCAAAAGAGGATTCTATGAAAGGACTATAAAATTTGTTCGTTCATATACTAAACAAACTTTAACAAATTTCGGGAACTCCTGCCGAAGCAAAATCTGTAATCTTGCCAAAAAAATCTCGGAATTCATTGGCTCATCAGCCTTGTTCTGGTTTGAGCGGACAAGAACGGCTAAGATATAAGATAACGATACCTTCATGATTTAAGTTTCAAAATCTTACAAACCAAGGAGATTCAAATATGGTTGAGCCAATTTTGCTCGGCATCGTCTTGGGACTTGTGCCCGTTACCTTAGCAGGTCTGTTTGTTGCCGCTTACACCCAATACCGCCGCGGAAATCAACTGAACCTTTAATTTTGCAAGTCAGCTTGCGATCTGCCCCAGAAATTACTTTCCGGGGCTATTTTTTTGACGGCATTGTCATACAGATGACAAACGGAACGAGTAGATTTGCAGGAAAGTACTCATAAATCGATCGAGGAGTAAACTCAAATGGTGGATCTTTCGCTCAGATCTCTGATTGCCGAGGGGCTTCGTACCGTGTATCACAATGCCGATTGGATGGGCTGGAATTTGTTTCTCGCGATCGTTCCTCTGGTGCTGAGCGTGTTTCTGTTTCGCCGCTTGCAGTTTGGCAATTCGACATTGACTTTACCAAGCATTGAACATCGTCATCGTTCTCCGCTCTGGTGGTTCGGTGTTGCGGTCTTCGTTGCCTTTCTGCCAAATGCGCCTTACATTCTCACGGATATCATTCATTTTGTGAGATGGGTTCGGGAGGGGGCATCCGCTTGGACGGTAGCGCTCGTTTATGTTCCACTGTTTTTTCTGTTTCTCTTTGCTGGATTTGAAGCTTATGTAATGTCGTTGCTGAATGTGCGGTATTACCTGAAGCAGCGAGGGTTACGATATATTTTTGCGTCTGAACTGACGTTTCATGGGCTGAGCGCGATCGGGATTTATCTCGGTCGATTTCTGCGCTTCAACAGCTGGAACCTCCTAACACACTGGAATGATGTTGCGGGAAGTGTGTTCGATGCGCTGCTCGGCAAAGATCCATTAATGACGATCGCGCTCACATTCATCATTCTCACGGTGCTGTATGCACTGTTGAAACCCGTACATCTTGCGCTATCCAACTACTGGAAATTTCGCCCGAAACGGAACCAACAGAATTTCGTAATTCCGAACTCCTGATGCGTAGTTAAATCCAGTGATGGATAACAGCTATGTTTGGCATTCGGGCGATCTCTTTGGTGAGTTTAGGAGTGTTGGGGGTTGTGGCGCTGCCAGTTCGAGCCGAGCAAGTGACAAAGACGGCACAGCAAGGAACTGTGAAAGCTGAATTGTCGTATGAGAAAGTTGCAACAGATGGAATTCCACAAACGAGAAATGTGTGGTTGAAGATTCAAAGAGCCGGACAATCTGCGTTTGATCAAGCCCCGACGGTCAATGAGTTCGATCGCCCAATGGTTGAATTTCTCGGAGATGATAAGAACGATCGCGGTTTTCTCGTTCGCGATCTCAACGGTGATCAAGATTCAGAAGTGATCGCGGATATGTTCACAGGTGGAGCGCATTGCTGCCGATATTCATTGATTTATCAGTACGATCGCGATCAAAAACAGTATGTCGAATCGCGTGCAAATTGGGGAAATTTGGGCTATCAACTGCGAGATCTCGATCGTGATGGCAAAACTGAGTTTTACAGTGCTGACGATCGCTTCGCCTACGCATTTACAAGCTATGCTGCTTCTGCCTTTCCGATCCAAGTTCTCCGATTTGAAGATGGGAAAATGGTGGATGTGACGAGGCAGTATCCGAAAGAAGTTTACAGCGATGCTTATCAACTGTGGCGGTTTTATCAGAGACTGAAGGCTGGAGATGGAGAGGCGAAGGGAGCTTTGGCGGCGTATTTGGCGGATAAATATCTGCTCGGTCAGCAAGAAGATGGCTGGAATCAGTTGAGAAAGGTTTATCAAGAAAGCGATCGAGAAGAGTTCTTCGGCAGTCTACGGAAATTCCTGAAAGAGACGGGCTACGTAAAATAACGATCGCAATCATGAAACTTTTAGATGCTGTCGCACTAACAAAAGATTTACCGGAACAAAACCTCTACAAAGGACAAGTTGGGCAATTGTTGAGGTTTATGATTCTGATACCTTTGAAGTTGAATTCGTTGATTCTCAAGGAAAAACTTATGCACTTGAAACTTTGAGTTCAAATCAGGTGCTACAGCTTCACTATCAACCACTTTCTCGATTGACGAGGTTCAGTGAGAAATAGTCAAGTTAAAATTCTGGTGACCACAACTCTGTCACAGGCACTTCCCATCCGGGAAACAAATCGGGGATTTTGAGCGTGTCTCCATCTACAAGTCTGGTGGAGAAAGCTTCATCGGCAGAGCGCTTGATTTCGATCCATCGTTCTTCTGGATTGATGAGAATTCCGATCTGGGTTCCCTGACTGAGAAATGAGTCAATTTTCTCTCGTAGTTTGGTTAGGCTATCGTTTGGTGATTTGACTTCTACCATTAAGTCAGGAGTGAGTTCTGCAAACTTGCGAGAAGTTCGACGCATTCGCTCTGCCAAAACAAATGAGACATCAGGAGCGCGGGTGTCAGAGTTCGGCAGAATGAAGCCCGCAGATGAACCTGTCACCCGTCCGAGTCGATTTTGCTCAACGTGAGGAAACAGCTTTCCGAGCATCCGACTGGCGACTTCTTCTGACTCATAGCCCGATGGACTCATGATGATGATTTCTCCATTGACTAACTCGATCTGGTTGTCAGGGTTGAGCGCTTGATAGACTTCTAGGTCTTTGAGAGTGAGTGGCATATGACCTTGGTTGCTAACGGTTAATTTGCGTTGGAGTGTGTAGAGATCGTGATTAGGAAAGAGCTTCATTAAATTGATCGAGTCGTGATCTATTCCTGCTCGTCTGTTGGCAAGGCTTTTAATTTCGCGATCGCCTTCTCAAGTCGCTCAGTCATTATAAAAATTCACTTCTTTAGCGGCGGCAACTCTAATTATCGCTTATCAATCAATAGCCGAGAAAACTGGGTGCTGTCTTAGCAGATTATTTATGGAGAGCTGATAGAGCGGTTCGTATGGTACTCTTGGTTCCTCTGCGGAACACTATTTTCAGAACTAAAGGAAGGCTCTGAGAAATGTTTAGCGCAGATGATTTAAAGGTTTTCGAGATGCCTCTGGGATGGGAGCGCAACGATACTTTAGGGGAAGTTTTTCACCCGAAACTTGCTGCAATTCAATTCAAAATCAGCGAGTTAATTCGGCAGGTCTACGGTGTTGAGGTTCATCGAAGATATAAAACCTCTTCTTTGCCAACCTCTTCTCAAAATTCTGGTGGGTACACAGGAGATAAACGGCGCTCAGACAGACCATACAACTCTTCTAAGAACGTCCCTAACGCTTCTTGTGTTGTTCTACGCGGAAGTGGCAATGCAGCACCAAAAGCAAGAGGCGGCTTCGCAAAACAGCATTTTGGTATCTTTGGTGCATACCTGGGTGACTTTAATGATGGCATTTTGGTTGGTGCAATGCTAATGCCCTACGTCTTTTATCGATATACCCAGGATGTTAGAAATCTTTTTGTAAGTAAAGCGGAAGAATCGGCTCTTTTTGACCTTTTAATTGATTATTGCAATGATTTCTCAGTAGATTTCTTTGTGACTGGCGATTCTATCGAGGAAGCATTTTATGCTGATAGAGCATGGACTTTTCTTAACCCAATCAATCCACTAGAAGCTACATCCGCAGACTATGCTTGGCTAACCGTCTCAGCCGCTGCCGCGTTTCCGCTGTTTGATGTTCTTACTCGCTTAGGCTCTGATCCAAAACTGCCGATTCAACATGACTACTGCTCGCTGTTTCATGATTGGTACGTAAATCACCTTGAATATTACATTACTCAGTTCTTGATCGCGCCAATTTCTAATGAAGGTGTTTGGAAATCTGAGGCTGAAACTCGTCGTATTTTTGAAGAACTCTTCAACGCTAAGTTTCCCAAGTCGCATCCAAACTGGTTGAAATCTAACAAGGGAACATCCTTGGAATTAGATGGATATAACCAAGACCTGAAAATCGCTTTTGAATATCAAGGCGAGTATCATTACATGGAAGTTCCAATTCACCAACAAAGCAGAACGCTTGAGGAGATTCAGCAAACGGATAAATTGAAGAAAGATTTATGTCAAAGACACGGCGTTACGTTGATTCAAGTTCCTTACTGGGAGAAGGGCAGTAAAAAGTTTATTGTTGAAGGCCTTGAAGCCGCTGGAAGAATGAGCGCTTAAGTGCGACATATTTACAAGCACAAAGCTCTCCTGGGATTCCAAGAGAGCTTTCAAAATTAACAAGACTTTCACTTTAGTAAGCGTCTTGCAGTTCGTAGAAATCGTGGGAGATGTAATCCTTTCGGAGCGGATACCCTACCCAGTCTTCCGGCATCAGCAATCGCTTCAAGTTCGGGTGTCCTTCGTAGACGATCCCGTACATATCAAACGTTTCTCGCTCCTGCCAGTCCGCACCTTTCCAAATCCAGAACACCGAAGACACTCTCGGATCTTCACGCGGTAAGAACACTTTGAGGCGAACCTCATCCGGTCGATCGGCATTATCAGACACTTTGATCAGGTGATAGAAACTCACCAACTGATCGCCAGCCCCTAAATCATACCCACCCTGACACTGAAGGCAGTTAAAGCCATTTGCGTACAGCGCAGTAGAGAAGGGAATTAGCAACTCAGGTTCGACTTTGATGATCTCGACACCACTGGCATCGAGTCCGATGAACTCGTGATCAAAGCCGTTTTGAGTCAGCCACTTCGAGGTTTTACCCGCTTCAACGATCGGGGATTCTGTCGCTTGTTTTTCTTCAGCCACGATCGACGCTCTCCTTCTCCGCTTCCAAAACCGCTGAAACTTCTAGACCCATTGCTTCTGCCAATTCACGCGGCGGTGCAATTCGGGTATTCGCTTGCAGATACTTACCATCGTGAATCAGTTCAGCAAACTGCATAGTATGAGTTGTGCTGTAGTAGCGATGAGTTTGCAGCAGTTCGCCCCGTTCCTGGATCGATTCGTTGGAAACCTTCTTGCGGAGTTTGATGATTGCATCGATGATCGCTTCTGGTCGCGGAGGACATCCCGGCAAATAGATATCGACCGGAATCAGTTTGTCCACACCACGAACCGCAGTTGGGGAGTCAACGCTGAACATTCCGCCTGTGATCGTGCAAGCGCCCATCGCGATTACGTATTTCGGTTCGGGCATTTGCTCGTAGAGACGCACTAACGCCGGAGCCATCTTCATCGTGATCGTGCCTGCGGTGATCAGAAGATCGGCTTGGCGGGGAGTCGATCGAGGAACGAGTCCAAATCGATCGAAGTCAAACCGTGAACCAATCAACGCCGCAAATTCGATAAAGCAACAAGCCGTTCCAAACAAAAGGGGCCACAAGCTCGATAATCTAGCCCAGTTGTACAAATCGTCTACCGTCGTCAAAATGACGTTTTCGGATAATTCTTGCGTCACATTGGGACGCTCAATAGGATTGATGATCGACTCGCTCGCAAGCGCAGTCGCTTCTGGATTCATGACCATTCCAATGCTCCTTTCCGCCAAGCGTAGACCAGACCGACAATGAGAATTCCAATAAAGACCAAGGCTTCAATAAACGCCAACAATCCGAGGCGATTGAAAGCGACTGCCCAAGGGTACAGAAACACCGTTTCCACGTCGAAGATCACGAAGACCAAGGCGAACATATAGTAACGGATGTTGAACTGAATCCATGCACCCCCGATCGGTTCCATCCCCGATTCGTATGTGGTGCGGCGTTCAGGTCCTCGACGGCTAGGGCGAACTAGCTTAGAAGCCAGGAGAGCCAGAACCGGAACCAAACTGCAAATTAGCAGGAAGCCTAAAAGATATTCATAGCCGCTTAGGACATACACAGGTATTCGCCGCCTCTCGTTCTACAAAAATGGACTGGTTTACGCACTTCACACTCAATTATTATAGTGTGTTGCGATTTACCATGGTGCGCTGAAATACTTACCAAATCAAGATTCCCAACCCGATCGCTTCCGTATCGAAGCTATCAACTGAAGTCTATCGATATTTCGGTCAGTTCTGAAAAAAGTATATGTCGATCGGGAAACTTATTCGAGATGCGGTTTTGAAGAATCGACGTTTGATAGGGATCTCATAATGTCATAATATTTAACGAACACTTTAAGGTTTGGGTCACTCCCTGACATTTTGCCATGAGTACCGAAGCTGTCGATCCTCAAGAAACTGCCGTAGACACTGAGATTAAGCCGCTTGAACCGAAAGATCTTGATCGTCATGAGTGCGCCGCTTGTGGGTATACCTACGAGCCAACCAAAGGCGACGATCGGAGCGGCATCCCTGTTGGAGTCGCGTTTGAAGATTTGCCGCTGACCTGGAAATGTCCGGTTTGCAGTGCGCCGCCCAAACGCTTTCAGAATGTGGGGCCGCTAAACGCGCCGTCTGGATTTAAGCAGAATTTGAGCTACGGGTTTGGGGTGAATACCTTGACACCAGGGCAAAAGAACCTTCTGATTTTTGGCGGACTGATTATAGGATTTATTTTCTTTTTAAGTCTTTACGGTTTGCAGTAGTGCAACGGAATTGAACCCTTTATTTACTGAGATCAAGAGCGATGTATCGGATTTTGAGAGCCTGGAAACAGTTTGTGATTTTGTTAGCGGTTGTCTTCCTGGCGACTGGCTGTAAAGGGTTTTTGCCCGCTGTTGTGAACAACCCGTGGCAGTTGGTTGAGCTACCGATCGAAGAAAACATACTCGATGTCGGATTTGCTGATAAGCAGCATGGCTGGATGGTCGGAACAAATTCGGCACTGCTTGAAACCACAAATGGTGGTAAGACTTGGCAGCAGAAAGTTTTGGACTTGGGTGAACAGAAGTACCGTCTCACTTCAGTAAACTTCTCAGGCAATGATGGTTGGATTGCGGGACAGCCCTCGATTCTGCTTCACACTGATGATGGTGGTACATCTTGGAACCGTTTGCCTTTGAGTACTAAGCTTCCTGGCTCTCCTGAGAAGATTGTGGCGATCGGGGATAACCAAGCTGAGATGACGACCGATGTGGGTGCAATCTATCGCACAACTGACGGTGGAAAGAATTGGAAAGCGCTAGTGTCTGAGGCGTTTGGGGTGATGCGGAGTATCGATCGCACTCCCGATGGTAAATACATCGCAGTTTCTTCAACCGGAAACTTCTTCTCCACTTGGCAACCCGGTGAAGACATCTGGAAACCGTTCAACCGCAACAGTTCACGCAAGCTGCAAAACATGGGATTTTCTCCTGATGGTCATTTGTGGATGTTGGCGAGAGGCGGACAAATTCAGTTTACGGCTTCAAACAGTCCAGAAGATTGGTTAGAGGCTCAGAATCCTGAGTTTTCAACGAGTTGGGGGCTTTTGGATCTGGCGTATCGCACTCCGGAAGAACTCTGGGTTGTTGGCGGAAGTGGCAATCTTTTGGCGAGCTTTGATGGAGGCAAAACTTGGCAGAAGGATCGCGATGTCGAAAACATTCCAGCGAATCTCTACAAGATTGTTTTTCTTGACTCAAAGACCGGGTTCATCATGGGTCAGCGCGGGACTTTATTGAAGTATGAACCAACAGCGCGAACTGCGTAATTGTGGATATCTCAATCGGACGGGGGATCAATTTTCAAGGATTCACTTGTAGGCGTATCTCCCGTCCCGTATGATATAGATAAAGCTTTTGTTCGTGGACTTCTGGAGAGAGCAAGCACATGGCAGGTACTACTGGTGAGCGCCCCTTTGGGGACATTGTTACGAGCATTCGCTATTGGATTATTCACAGCATCACGATTCCTGCATTGTTCATTGCAGGTTGGTTGTTCGTCAGCACTGGTTTGGCTTACGACGTATTCGGAACGCCTCGCCCGAATGAATACTATCCCACTGCGCGTCAAGAGCAATTGCCGATCGTGAGCAACCGTTCTGAAGCGAAACAGCAGGTGGATAAGTTTACCTCGCAGGTTGGTAAGTAGTTTTTAGTGTCTAACGAGGTTAAAAAACAATGACAAGCAACACCCCGAACGAACCCATTTCATATCCGATTTTTACGGTTCGCTGGATCGCTGTTCATACTTTGGCAGTTCCGGCGATCTTCTTCATTGGCGCGATCGCATCCATGCAATTTATTCAACGATAGGAGCTTGAACCGTGGCAGGAATCAAAGGCAGTTCAAACCCAAACAAGCAGCCCGTTGAACTTAACCGGACTTCGCTTTATCTGGGTCTTTTGATGATTTTTACGCTGGGGATTTTGTTCTCTAGCTACTTCTTCAACTAAATTTCGAGTTTTTAATTTGCGTATTTAGGAGGATAGAACCGTGCAGACTGGTGGAAGAATTCCTTTGTGGCTAGTGGCAACCGTCGCAGGCTTGGGTGCAATTGGTGTATTGGGACTGTTCTTTTACGGTTCTTATACGAGCGTGGGTTCGTCGATGTAAATTGCGATCGAAGCTCTACAAAAGAAAAACCGCTTAACGTAGAGTTAGGCGGTTTTTAATATGCTAATGCGTTTGGAACTAAGGGCTAGATGCCACCTGGATCTTCACGTTCGATGTACAAGAACAGCAGAGCGAAGACGACCGTGGGAACTAACCAGGTCACGACGGGGATGAGAATCCAGGGCAGATATGAAGCTGCGTATGAACCTGTCATAAGAAAAGTTTCCTATTCGTTAGATGATTCCATTTGTGAATGTACCTGTGAAGGGGGACACGGTTTTGTGGTTCTCAAGATTCTTAACATTCGGAGCGTTGAGGGAGGGGGCTTGCTTCGTTGAAAGGGGCTTGTGCCCCCTAAATCCCCCATTCTGGGGGACTTTGAGAAGTTAAAAGGTAATTATCATGCTGCCAGCTTTCAGGGTTCCTAAAATTATTCTTGATACCGATCCGGGTGGTGATGATATTTTTGCGCTATTTTGGCTGCAAAGTTTGGTGAAACAAAGATTTGCAGAACTGATTGCTGTGACGACGGTAGGTGGGAATGTTTCGACTGAGAAAACGTTTTCTAGTGCGAGTCGGATTCTTAGTTTGGGAGGTTTGCCGGATGTGGAAGTGGGGCGGGGAGTTGCGATCGCACAATCTCCCGATGATGCCTCGCACATTCACGGTTCTGATGGCATGGGCAATCTCTCCTCACAGCTTCCTGATCCGATACACAACTACGAAACGGCTCGGTTCTCGGATGACATTCTGATTGATCGATTGAATGCGATACCGGGAGAAATTACTGTAATTGCGATCGCGCCGCTCACCAATCTTGCAGCCGCAGAGAAGAAACATCCTGGCATTCTCAGAAAAGCAAAGGAAATTATTATTATGGGCGGTGCGCTTAATTGCCCAGGTAACATTACGCCTCATGCAGAATTTAATCTCTGGTTTGATCCAGAAGCGGCAGAGATTGTTTTGAATAGCCGCTGTGATTTGGTGATGACTTCGCTCGATATTACGCGACAGTTGATTTTCACGCGGGAGATGGCACAGTCGATCGCTCAAACAAATCCGCAAAGCAAACTCGCTCAATTTTTGATCAAGCTCTGTGAGTTTATGATTAGTACTGCTTTAACGTATCGAGAAACAGATGGAGCTTCAGGATTTCTCGTACATGATGCAGCAACATTGGGATATTTGTTTTACCCAGAAACAATATTATGGAAGCGCGCGAAGGTGCAGATCGAAACGCGAGGGGAATGGACGCGGGGGCAGACCTTGATTGACGATCGTAATCTCGCAAAACAACCCGCAAACGCCTGGATCGCAACTCAGGTCGATGCTACTCGATTTTTTACCAATTTCATTGAGGATTTAAAGATACTAAATAAGGGGTCAGAGAAGATCTAACCCCTTGAATCTCTACGATCGAGCTTCTGTTCGGCAAGGCTTTGCGCTTCGTTTTGGTCGGCTTCAGCCCCCTAAATTCCCCAAATTTGGGGGACTTTGAAACCGAGAAACTTCTTGGAACTTTGGAAGCCTCTTTTCTCAAAGTCCCCCAGAATGGGGATTTAGGGGGGCTTCCCGGATTCACAAGCGAAGCAAACTGTTTTTGTCGAACTCGACTTCTAACTATCGACGAGCCTTCGGCGTGAGAACGTTGATTACAGCACCGACTGCTGCACCATTCGCCGCATTCCGTCCCGCGTGACGACGATTCATGACGCTTCCGGTCGCTGCACTTGTACCCGCTCCAACCGCTGCATCTTTAAGCAGGTCAGGACGCTGACCCTTCCGAGTTAACAAGTCGCGCGATTGGTTTACGGCTGCACCCGCTGCTGCACCATTAACGATGTTCGGTACAACTTTGTGACCTGTGACCACGCTGGAGACAACCCCGGTTGCGGCTCCGATTCCAATGTCCCGCCAGATGTTTTGGTCGGCTGAAGCAGGCTTCATCGGGAGAAAAGTAGCTCCGACTAAGCTTGTTGCCATCAGTCCGGGAGCAATAGCGCGTCTTAATGTCTGATTCATGGATTAACCTCCAGATATCAACAATCTAAGTCAGTTTTTATCGACTTAGTTATGTACAGTTTAGGGAGTCAAACTGAGGATGAAGTATCTCTAAGGTCAGAGATTGTTTGATTCCTTATAGTTCTTATGATACCTATTAGAGCGCTAACAATCCAAAGTGTTCTCCACTTCCCAAGGTGTCACACAGCTCATAAATTGATTCCATTCTTGGTGTTTGAGCTTGAGATAGGCAGTTGTGAAAGGCTCACCGAGCGATCGAGAAATCACCTCATTCGATTCTAAACATCGCAACGCATCCAGTAAATTCTTCGGTAAAGCTTTTACTTCACTCGCAGGTAATGGATCAGTGTAAGTATTGTTGTCTCGTCGAACTCCCGGATCGCGTTTTTGAACAATGCCATCGAGTCCAGCAGCAATCAATGTAGCAGGTAATAGATAAGGGTTTGCAGCTCCATCTGCTAAACGAAACTCGAATCGTCCAGCTTCAGGAATACGAATTGTATGAGTTCGATTGTTCCCACTGTAGCTTGCTGTGTTAGGCGACCAAGTTGCACCCGATAATGTTGCTGGTGCATTAATGCGTTTGTAGGAGTTGACGGTTGGATTGACGATCGCACAAAGCGCTTCAGCCGAATGCAACACACCCGCAATGAATTGATAACCGAGTTGGGATAGTCCTAGCTCTCCTTGTGGGTCATAGAAAAGATTCTCTTGCCCTGCGTTATCCCAGAGTGAAAGATGCGTATGACAACCGTTTCCGGTCAGATGAGCAAAGGGTTTGGGCATGAATGTGGCGCGGAGTCCATGCTTTTCTGCGATCGATTTCACCATGTATTTGAAAAAGGCTTGTCGATCGGCAGTAATCAGCGCATCGGCATACATCCAATTCATCTCGAACTGTCCGTTTCCGTCTTCGTGATCGTTCTGATATGCGCCCCATCCTAGCTTTAACATCGCATCACAGATTTCACGAATCACGTCGTATCGGCGCATCAGAGATTGTTGATCGTAACAGGGTTTGGATTGTCGATCGCGCAAATCCGAAATCTGTTCACCATCCATGCTCAGTAAAAAATACTCACATTCCACACCTGTTCGCGCTCGATATCCAAGTTCTTGAGCTTGTTGTAAGACTCGCTTTAGAACGACTCTCGGTGCTTGTTCTAACGGCTCTCCGGTGATGGTGTGCAAATCCGCCGCTAACCAAGCTACATCAGGCTGCCAGGGAAGCTGGATCAAGCTTTCTACATCAGGAATCGCCAAAATATCTGGATCAGCCGGAGTCATATCCAACCAAGCTGCAAACCCCGCAAATCCGGCTCCACTCGTTGCCATTTGATCAATGCTTTCTGCTGGAACTAACTTCGATCGAGCCACTCCAAACAAGTCGGTGAACGAAATCAGAAAGTAGCGAATTCCTTGAGCTTGGGCAGTTTGGGAAAGCGTCGTCATAATGGTTGTTGGAGTAGGGTTTGAATCTGCGATCGAATAAACGCGGCATCGGGTGGATGTTGATACGGATTGCCTGCTCGATGTCCCCAGATTGAATCGATCGGATGATACTCTGCATTCGGGATCAAAGCGGCTTCTGCTGCACAATCTTCCGGTGTAAAGTACAAATCTGTTGTTGCAGGCATTACAAATGTTTTGGCTTGTATCGCATTCATCGCAGCAATATAGTTTCCTTGATAGACCGGATTGTCGCTGATATCGCAGTGTAACCAGGTATCTATCATGGCTAAAAGATTATGCGGATCGCGTTTGCGATAGTTCATTTCCCAAAATTGGGCGATGTATTCATCGAGTGAACTGTAGCCGAGTTGATAGTAGATACCTTCACGGTAAAAGGCTTGGGAAGCTGCCCAACTTGCATAGATGTGGGCAAAGGCTCGAAATCCTCGATCGGGCAATCGTTCAAAGCGTGTTCCTGTCCAAGCTGGATCAGCCGTGAGCGCGGTTCGTAAGCTTTGGAGAAAGATGCGATTGTGATCGGTGGTTCGAGCCGTGCCGCAGAGTGCAGCAATTCTTAAGACGCGATCGGGATAAAGCGCACCCCAGTGATAAGCCTGCTGTGCGCCCATTGACCATCCATAGATCAGTGCAAGCTGTTCAATCTGAAAGACTTCCTCAAGTAGCTGTTGTTGTGCGCGAACATTGTCGAAGTGACTAAACCAAAAGCCTTGCTCTTCGAGTCCACAATTGCTATTGCTCGGCGAAGTCGATAGACCATTGCCAAACATATTCGGAATCACGATAAACCATTCGGATGGATCTAAGATTCCGTCGGGGCGAATCAACCAATCGATATCGGTATGCTGTGCCCCGTATGAGGTTGGGTAGAGAATGGCATTCGTTCGATCGCGGTTCAATGTCCCGTAGGTTTGATACACGATCTGCGCTTCAGGCAATGTTGCGCCGCAGTGCAGCGGAAAGTCTTTCAGAATGAAACAACTCATACGAGATTTTTAGCAAAGTCGTAGTTTACTGCAACATAGCCTTGATCTTTGTAGGTGAAATGTTCTCTCAATTGTTGGTGTGCTGCTGGCAGTTGATGGAACGGAATCGAAGGATACAGATGATGTTCTGCATGAAACGGCATATTCCACATCAAGAACTGAAGCGGGAACAGGGTTTTCGTCGATCGAGTATTCGTCAACGGATTGGTATCATGCGTACATCCGGTGTGTTCCGACAGCAGAATCATCCGCAGAATTGGCTGACCAACCATCAGTGGAAAAACCCAGTAGGTGATAAACCAAGGTTGGTGAGCAATGATTGAAACTGCGATCGCAATTCCATAGAGGGCTAACTGTGATCGAACTGCAAAAATTACGCCATCCCGCGCCTCTTCTGAAATGTACGGATAGTCTTCTAGCTGTCCAGTCGCAACGCGGAAGTGAGTTTTCAGCTTGCCCCACCACCAAGTCATACCACTCAGCATGATCAGATAGCCCACTAACGTTTGCGGAAGCGGATCACTCAGTTCTGGATCATTGTCAAAGTCTTGAGCGTAGCGATGATGCCATTTGTGATAGCGGCGATAGAACGCACCATTATAGAAAGACAGCACACCCGCAAGCCAGCAAACCGAATCATTCAGTAGATTGTTCTCGAATGCTGTCCGGTGCGAGGATTCGTGCATCGGAGCAAACATTGCAGCAAAACCAAACCCGTAAACAATCACAGCGGGGATTGCAATCAACCAATTGTGTCCTAAATTCGTGCCCCAAAGATAGCCACTGATGCCCAGAATTGCAAAGTGTGCTGAAAGTTGGAACAATCCTTTTAGCGTCGATCGAGTATTCAGATTCTTCAAAGCGTCGTTACTTAATGGTGAGCAACGCTTCGACTCGGATTCAATCAAGTTAGACTCAGAAACAGATGAACTCATCGTCTTTATTTCCTAAGAAGCTGGACTTGTTATAACAAGCAAGGATAGCAATATATCACCAAAACTCTGTATTTGACGCTACGAATTTATGCCAATTCCCTTGCACAGCATGATTTCCAAACAACTGCGCGATCGTATGATTAGCGGACAGTACAAACCCGGAGATCAGCTACCGAGCGAACATCAATTAATGTCAGAGTTTGAAGTGAGTCGAATCACAGCAAGACGCGCGATCGCAAATTTGATGCAGCAGGGATTAGTTGTTGTACAGCAAGGAAAAGGGGCGTTCGTTGCAGATCAGCAGAAAGTGATTCATACGCTCTCTAGTCCATTACTACTAGAAGCAGATATGGCGCAGCAGGATGTTACGATTACTGTCCGAACCCTAGTTTTTGAGTTGGTGACAGTTCCGCCGGAAGTTGAAGAGATTTTATCCGTATCGATCGCGTATTTTCAGAAAAAAGTATTGTTGTTTAACGGCGTTCCCGGTTGCGTAGATATCACGTACATTGTTCCAGAATTGGGAAAAGCGTATGCGAAAGATCTCAAGAAACAACTGAGCCTAACCGCACTTGAGAAACATGGCATTCACACCGATAAGATTGATGCCATTATTGAATGCACACAAGCTGATGATGAAACCAGCGAACATCTAGAAGTCCCGCTCGGACATCCGCTGATTGTTTATCAACATACGGCGTATACAGATGGAAATTGTGCGATCGTACATGGCAAGTCAATCTCACGCGGCGATCGTTTATGTTATTCGGTACAGATCAAGAGAAAGTGACGATGTTTGCTCTAGCAATTCACACCAGTAGCCCGGATTTAGGATTAGCAATTTCTGACTTTGAGGGAAATCATCGATCGACTGTTCTAAATCTAGGTCGCGACTTATCCAGTTCGCTGCACGTTCATCTTATAGAATTTCTCAAGCCTCAATCCTGGAAAGATCTCGCTTTTCTTGCAGTCGCGATCGGGCCTGGCGGATTTACTGGAACTCGCATCGGTGTAGTTGCAGCACGAACTTTAGCGCAACAGTTAGAAATCCCATTGTTCGGAGTTTCGAGTTTAGCCGCGATCGCCCATCAATATTCTGGAACGATCTCCGTTCAAATGCCTGCCCAACGCGGCGAACTCTACACGGGAATCTATCAAGACGGAACTGTGCTTCAACCGGATGCGGTCATGTCAGAAGCTCAATGGGTGCAGAGTTTAGAACAGCAAACGATCGATCATCGAATTGAAGCCGATTCAAATCAAGGTCAGTTTGTTGAGAGAGTGTTAGCGATCGCATTTCAACGCTGGCAAAAAGGGGAGCGCCCCGATTGGTCGGAAGCACTCCCCTACTATGGTCAACATCCAGCCGAAGCTTCTGCCCCCTAAGTCCCCCATTCTGGGGGACTTAGGGGGCAGAAGCTTCCTCAACGCAGCGATTAGTTCGATCGATCCAAGCTTTCTTTCAGTGCATCACCGCTACGCTCTGCGGTATCCGGGTACATTTGACCGAAATCCTTCACCGCTTCACCCGTTTCTTTTGCAATCCGACCAACGCGCTTACCCGGTTCGCCTACGGTTTCACGCGCCTCGCGATTCCATTCTCCAGTCGTTTTGGGACGATCGCTCGTGTCGTTCTGCAAATCTTGCCGAATCTTACCCATCAATTCCTTACCGCCCGGTTGTTCTCCTGCGCTCATCACGCGGCGACCTTCATACACCGTTTGTTGCTTGGCATTCGGACTATCAGGCGCACCTGAAGAATAAGAAGGGTCTGCTGCTGCAAAAGCCGCTTGCATCGGAGCAATCAACACCACAGCCATCAATAAAAGCATCAATACTACTTGACGAATTCGTTTTAATGTATTCATGAGTCATATCCTCAAATAAGTAACTCACGCATCCTAGAAAGAATTTGAAGATTGATCGTCAACCCCAAGAAAGGTTCACCATAAACCACGGGACAGATTTAAATGCAGCCCTCAACAATTCAACAGATCCAAGCGAATCTGATCACCGCTGAAACGTTCCGCCCGTTTGGGCAAGTCATTCAAGCGTCTTCTGATGGCAAAAGCTTCGATCGAGAAGATGCCCAACTCCACCTAGAGAACGGCATTCCTCACTTCTACATCATGCGCCTTAAGCATCGCGGACGAAAATTTCACAAAATCACGCGACATCAGCAATGCACTCAATGTCTCGGCTCACTCGAAGGCAAAGAATGGCTGATCGTCGTTGCGCCTCCCGATAATAACGAAAGTCCAGCGATCGCAGATTTGACCGCCTTCCGCATTCCTGGAAACTGCTTTATCAAACTCGATATTGGCACTTGGCACGCTGGACCCTATTTCGATGGCGATGTCGTTGATTTTTACAATCTTGAACTCAGCGACACCAACATCGTCGATCACGACACTTGTGATCTGCGATCGACGTATGCCATCGAATTTGAGATTATCTAAATCGGATTCCGGTTGTTTCGACCCCGATCGCGCCTTCGACTTTGAGCGCGATCGAGATCAACTGCTCCAACACTTCCGCAGTCGGAACGCTACCCATCAGAACGACCACTTTTCCGCGCTGCGTCACTCTTAGCGCTTCGAGATCTTGAGTCGAAAAATCAGCCTGGAAAGCCTGCAACACTCGCTTTGCCAAACCGCTATGGTCATATTCGCCATTCAGACCGACCCGCTCCGGCGGAATCGTATTCAAAAGGGAGTATGTCATGGTGTGAGAATCAAAGAGGGAACCACACTTCGCAGATTTCGGCGCGGTAGAAGGAAACTCTCGTAAATGCACCCTTGTCTCTGTCATCTAAGTTTGCCAAACCAGTAAAGAAGGATTTTCAGATCCTTGAGATTATTAAAGGTTTTGCAAAGATTTTAGACAATCCACCTTTGGAGAGAAGTCAAGATTTGCCGTATAACTAGGGAAAAAGACTTAAATCTGGTAGCTTTTAGCCGAAACTGTGTGCTTCTCAATTTAGCAAATTCCAATTTGGGTAAGAATAATCAATCCATAAATTCTTCTGAATCGCAGATTGACCGCACTCGATGCCTAGAAAATCCAGCTTGATGCCCCGTAGAATCACAGAGCACTTCGCGATCGCAGTTCTACCGCACGACCTGACGCATATAATCGCCCCAAAGTTTTGCAGCCAGTCCACTATTGCCGTCGGTCGGTGCATTGTTGTCATTTCCTAGCCAAACGCCCGTCACGATCGTCTGGCTTGGGACATAGCCGATAAACCAGAGATCCTTATTGTCGTTAGTCGTTCCGGTTTTTCCTGCTTCACCCAGTCCGATCGCGGCTGCACGTCCGGTTCCCGATCGCACAACTCCTTGAAGCAAAGTCGTCATCGTTTGGGCAACTTCGGGCTGAATTACCTTTTGATTATTCTCGCCATCTTGATCGGCTTGGTAAATCACGCGACAAGTATTGATGTCTTGACGATTTTTGCAATCTCCACTGTCGAGAATCCGCTTGATCGTGTGGGGACGATTCCGAACCCCTTGATTTGCCAGAACTCCGAAAGCGCTCGTCATTTCTAACGGAGTCACTTCGCTTTGTCCCAAAACTAGCCCCGGAACTGCTTTTAGATTCGATTTCACGCCCATTCGCTGTGCCGTTTGGACGACCTTATCTAAACCCACATCCTGAGCAACCCTAAGCGCGATCGCGTTCAAGGATTGAGCCACCCCGGTGTAAAGATCAGCGGCTCCACCTCCGCAGCCTGCATACGTCTGTCCGCCCCAGTTGAGCGGCGCACAGGAATAACTCGTTCCAGGAGAAATGCCTTGTTCGATCGCGGCAGTGTAAGCAAAGATCTTGAACGTTGATCCCGGCTGTCGGAGTGCCTGAGTCGCCCGATTGAACTGGCTTTCTTGATAATCAACGCCACCGACTAATGCTAGAATTTCGCCCGATTTCGCATTCAATGTCACCACTGCGCCTTGAGAATAGCCCGCACTCGCGCCACTGGTCGCGACACTATTTTTCAAGCTCGTTTCGGCTCTGGACTGCATTCGCTTATCGAGTCCAGTTTCGACAATAAAATTTCCTTCACTCGCAAGACTGCCGCCGAGTAACGATTCGAGTTCATCAAACACAGCGCTGTAGAAATAAGGCGCGATCGCGCTTTGTAATTCTTGCCGCGCTCTGGGACTGATCTCAATGCGCGATCGACGAGCGCGATCGGCTTCCTCTTGTGACACCATGCCTTGCTGTGCCATACGTTCGAGAACACGATCGCGGTATTCAACTGCCGCCTTGTAGTTCGTCACCGGATTAAAGCTATTCGGCGCAGGCAAAATTCCCACTAAAGTCGCCGCTTCGGACAGACTGACATCTTTCGCTGATTTCCCAAAGTAGAACTGTGAAGCATCTTCAAATCCATAAATCCCGCTGCCGAGATACACGCGATTCAGGTACATCCGCAGCAGAAAGTTTTTGCTGTAGACGGTTTCAAGTTTGAGTGACACGATCGCTTCTCGAATTTTCCGCCCTGCGGAATCTTGCCGCCCGACGTAATCCGGCAAAATGCTTCTCGAAAGTTGCTGCGTGATCGTACTTCCTCCTTCTCGAATCTCGCCGCCTCGAACGTTCGCGACTAGAGCGCGGGCGGTTCCAATCGGATCAACTCCTAAATGCCAGAAATAACGCGAATCTTCAGAAGCCATTACTGCATTTGGCAAGTAAGGCGAAAAGTCGGAAAGGTTCTCAACTTCGATATGTCGATCTGTTCTCGGTATTCGCAGTGGCTCACCATCGCGTGAATTCACAACCACTGGTCCTTGAACCGTCTCTGGCAATGGATAAACCGAAAACCGCTGCCACTCCAACCCAATTACCGCTGCCGTTAAAGCTGTCACACCGCTGATTCCAAACAATCCGTATCGAACCGCTTTGAGATACCACGGCAGCGGATCTTTGTATTGCACCTGCACCGATGCTGCGAGTTCAGGCGGGCCCAAAGTGATCATATCGCCATCATAGAGAATCTTTGATTTCAGCTTGCGCTTGCCGCGATACAGCCCATTCGTCGAACCTTCATCGCGAATCATAAACCTCGATCTCGTCGGCACTCCCAAAAACTTGCGCTTACGATCGCGCTTGATCACTGCATGAACCTGACTCACAACCGGATTGCGAACCACAATATCGCAGGATTTAGAACTGCGTCCCACCGAATAGCGATCGCCCAATAGCGGAAAAACCTGCGCTTTCGGGGCATCGGCATCTTGCACTAACAATTCCGGGACACGGGCATTCGGTTTCAATTTCAGCTTCGAGAAATTGATCCGAGTAAATGTCGTTTTCACTGCTTGAGTGAGATTACCGAGTACGGTTTGCGATCGACGAGGGGGCAGGGGCGGTTGAGTCATGCGAAAAGCGATCGAGGGACTGCGAATATTCTAGACAAATGCGGGGGACAGCGAGAATTGTTACGCTCGATCCCCCTACAGTTACTACTTATTGAAGGGATCGTGTTCCGCCAACATCCGCTCTAATTTTGCTTCATCCACACGTGAAATAATCCGCTTCGATTCGTGCATATCTCGCGTCGTTTTCGCCACACTAAACGTCGATGCCACCGTAAAAATCGTCCCCATGCCGACATACCCTTTCACCCAACCGTCTACAGGTAGATAGCAAATCCCGATCGTTGTTGCCGTTACCGAAATCGCGAACGATGCCCACGCTTGAAAAACCCATGCGCTACTATGGGCTTGAGCCGAAGCGTCGAATTTCTGCATAATGATCTCCCGGAATTAGGAACAAAGTTGATAAATAGACCATAACTTTTACTTTGGGTGCGTAAGATTAGACATAGACACTCTCAAATTCGTCCTGTTTCTTTCTGAAAAAGCGCGTAGAAGATGAAGGAAACGACTCGAATATCATCGAACTGTGACGGAATAGTAAAATATTCCAATTTCGGTTACAATTTGTCACAAATTTACGAACGGGCTAATTACACTTGAGTAGAGACCGGGCATTTTTGAACGAGGAGCGAGGAACCGAGGTTGATGAGTTGAACGTTATCCCTAAATCATTTGGCTCTTCGGACTGTTCCACCTGTTCAGAGTGCGCTTTTCTAGCTCCGCCTGCCCACATAAGCATTGTTGACAACCTATGGAACCTGTGACGCAACCGCCCAAGCATCGTGTGGTCATTGTTGGTGGTGGATTTGGTGGCTTATATGCTGCTCAAAGCCTCGGCCGCGCTGATGTTGATGTGACCTTGATTGATAAACGCAATTTTCATCTGTTCCAACCGCTCCTCTATCAAGTTGCAACTGGAACCCTTTCCCCAGCGGACATTTCCTCGCCATTACGATCGATTCTCAGCCGCCAGAAAAATGCCAGAGTGCTGATGGAGGAAGTGACTGACATTGATCCCCAAGCGCAGCACGTGATTACGAGCCGTGGCGAAATTCCCTACGACACGCTGATCGTCGCAACGGGTGTGAGCCATCACTACTTCGGTAACGACCAGTGGAAAGACACCGCACCTGGCTTAAAAACGGTAGAAGATGCGATCGAGATGCGCCGCCGAATTTTTCTCGCATTTGAGGCAGCCGAAAAAGAAACCGATCCCGAAAAGCGCAAAGCGTTACTCACCTTTGTGGTGGTGGGTGGAGGCCCGACGGGTGTTGAGCTAGCGGGCGCGATCGCAGAACTCGCAAACAATACGCTGAAGCACGACTTCCGCAGTATCGATACGACTGAAGCCCAGATTTTACTGGTTGAAGGGTTGGATCGCGTGTTGCCCCCTTATCCAGCTAATTTATCCGTGAAAGCGGCTGAATCCCTGACGAAATTGGGTGTTACGGTGCGGACACAGACCAAAGTGACACAAATTGATGGCGAAACGGTGACGCTGGAATACAACGACGAAAGCGAAACGATCTCAGCAAAAACGATTCTGTGGGCAGCGGGTGTGAAAGCATCGGGTGCGGGTCGCGTCATTTCCGATCGCACTGGCGCATCCCTCGATCGAGTTGGTCGCGTCATGGTCGATGCAGATCTGAGCGTACCGGGTCATCCGAATATTTTCGTGATTGGTGACTTGGCGCACTGTGCTGATCCCACGGGCAAACCTTATCCCGGTGTTGCACCTGTGGCGATGCAGGAAGGGAAATATGTTGCCAAGTTGGTCAAAGCGAGAATGGAAAATCGATCGCTGCCTGCCTTTACTTATAAGGAGTTTGGTAGCCTTGCAGTGATTGGAAAAAATGCAGCCGTTGCAAATCTCGGTGGCGTTCACTTATCTGGCTTCATTGCTTGGTTTATCTGGATTGTGGCTCACATCTATTTCTTGATCGAGTTCAATAACAAACTGGTGGTGATGATTCAGTGGGTTTGGAGTTACATCACTCGTGCGCGTGGGGCACGGATTATTACAGGTACAGTTGCAGCATCCGTTGAAACGCCGCCTGTACGACCGCGCCAAGAAGAACCGCTCAAAGTGTAGAACGGTTGAATTTCTAATCGTTAAGCAGATGGGACTTTACTCATCTGCTTTTATTTGGTCAAATAGGCGGGTTTGATTGCCTTTGCTGTCCATACTGAAAACGGCATTGCATTCAACTCGATTTAGTAGATTCAATCATGCGCGATACCGTCGATTCTCAGGTCGAATTTTATCTCAGACAGGCTCAACAATTGAGCCGAGCAGGAATCTACGACGATGCGATCGCGTCACTCGATAAACTATTGCAGCGTCAACCGAGTTCTTATATTGCCTGGTTTGAGCGCGGAAAAGCTTTCTACGGACTCCAAAAATACGACAGCGCGATCGAGAGCTTCAAAGAATCGATTTTGCTCAAAGCTGAATACGAACCTGCCTGGAATCTACAAGGAATGGCGCTTTCTCGACTCGATCGTCATGCTGAAGCGATCGCTAGTTATGATAAATCGATCAAACTCTGCCCGACCAATTACAAAGCTTGGTACAATCGCGCCAATGCTTTACTAAAACTCGGATCAAGCTATGAAGCGCTTCACAGCTATGAAGAAACCCTGAAACTCAAACCCAACTACACGAAAGCTTGGTACAACCGAGGCATTGTTCTAACGCAGCTTAAACGGTTTGAGAACGCGATCGAGAGCTACAATCACGCCCTAACCGCTCGCCCCCATTTTTCTGCCGCTCACTACAATCAAGGCAATCTGTTTTATCGCTTGGGACGTTACGAAGAAGCTCTAAAAAGCTATCAGCAAGTTTTAGAAATCCGCCCGGATTTATATGAGGTTTGGTACAACCAAGCAAACGCACTTCATCGATTGGGACTGCATGAACGCGCGATCGAGAGCTACGAGCGATCACTTTCTCTCAAACCCGATGCGATCGAGGCTTGGTACAACTGCGCGAATACCCTTGATGCGCTGTGCCAGTATGAACGCGCGATCGAAGCTTACCAACGCGCCACACGACTCAATCCCGAATTCTATGAAGCTTGGTATAACTTGGGCGGTGCATTTCAGAAGCTCGGACGGTATGAAGACGCGATCGCACATTACGATCAAGCGATTAAAGCGAATTTCGATTTTTATGAAGCGTGGAGTAGTCGCGGCATTGCTTTGAGAAAAATTAGTCGTTACGAAGACGCGATCGCATCGTTTGATCAAGCTCTAGAAATTAATTCAGATGCCGATGAAAGCTGGTATCGACGCGGTAGAGCTTTGGATCACTTAGGAAATAGTAAAGCTGCGATCGAGAGCTACAATCGGGCGCTCAGTCTCAATCCTGAAAGCAATAAGGTTTGGTACAGTCGCGGTGTCGCTTTGGGTCGGATTGGAGATCATCAAGACGCGATCGCATCATTTGATAAAGCGATCGGTCTAAATCCAAACTTCCTAGACGCGAAAACTCGCCGTGATCATCTCGCAAACCTCAGCGATTAAGCTTTACAGATTTGCTCTGATGTTCTGCATATTGCTTTAGTTCCCATGCCATGCGTTGAATTCCCTTGCGCTCATCTCGCCGAATAAACGGCAGCAGAAATCGGGCAAGCGTTCCAGAGAAGTTTTGCCGATATGAAAATCGGGTCTGATTCACACCTATATCCTGAAGTTCCAAAGTATGCTCATTTTGCAAACCCGGAATCGTTGAAAGCCATTTCAAACAATAATTCGGTTGCACCAGCGTCACGATCGGGCGAAACTGAACTTCTTCCTCTCCCGGTACGCGCAATAATGAGAGCGCTACATCGTGACCTTGAATAAATGAAAGCGTCGGATCGCAATCGTATAAAAAAGTATTCCAATATTTCCAGCGTTCTTTGGCGACAAGAATTTGCCACACCTGCGATCGCGCCGCGCTAATTTCTATTTCTGTATATAAACTTGGCATTTGATAATATCCCTAGTCGTTCGCAATTTACAATTCTTGACCCTCAATTGCGGTAAGATTTGCCGAGTCGCAAATCACGCACACTTCACTCATGTCAGACCTTCTTACTCCCAATTCCAGTTTTAGCTTGACGATTCGCTTTCAGGTTCCCAATCGTCCGGGAATGCTTGCCAGCGTCACCAAGGCGATTTCCACACTCGGCGGCAGCATGGGACAGATTGATCTCATCGAGCAAACGCGCGATATTTCGATGCGCGATATCACCGTCGATGCTGCCAGTACCGAACACGCAGAAACGATCGTGCAAGCGGTGAAAGATTTACCTCATATCAAAGTGCTGGATGTGTACGATCGTACCTTCACGCTTCACCGCAGCGGCAAGATCAGCGTTGTCAGTAAGATTCCCCTCAGAGGGCAGGCAGATCTCGCGATGGCATATACTCCTGGGGTTGGCAGAATTTGTACTGCGATCGCTGAAGATCCAAAACGAGTCTACGAACTGACGATCAAGCAAAATATGGTGGCGATCGTCACCGACGGCAGCGCTGTTTTAGGTTTAGGAAATCTAGGACCTGAAGCTTCAATGCCTGTGATGGAAGGCAAAGCAATGTTATTCAAAGAGTTCGGCGGACTGGATGCGTTTCCGATCTGTTTAGCAACTCAAGACACCGATGAAATCGTTGAAACTGTGAAGCGCATCGCTCCGGTATTCGGAGGCGTGAATTTAGAAGATATTGCTGCTCCTCGCTGTTTTGAGATTGAAGCGCGACTCCAGCGAGAGCTAAATATTCCAGTATTTCACGATGATCAGCATGGAACGGCGATCGTCACTCTCGCCGCGTTGACCAATGCTCTTAAGCTGGTGAAAAAAACGATGTCAGAAATTCGGATTGTGATTAACGGTGCGGGAGCAGCCGGAGTCGCGATCGCAACCCTTTTACAAAAAAGCGGCGCATCGGAAATTGTCATGTGTGACTCAAAAGGCATTCTTTCGAGCGATCGCACCGACTTAAATAATCAAAAACGCGCCTTTGCAGTCGAACAACCTGGAAAACTTGCCGACGCGATGAAGGACGCGGATGTGTTCTTAGGCGTGAGTGCGCCCGGAGTTGTCACCCCAGAAATGGTGAAATCGATGGCAACCGATCGGATCGTCTTCGCAATGGCAAACCCGATTCCCGAAATCCAGCCCGAATTGGTGACAAACGATGTTGCAGTGATGGCGACCGGACGCAGCGACTACCCGAATCAAATTAATAATGTGCTGGCGTTTCCGGGTGTGTTCCGAGGTGCGCTTGATTGTCGAGCTTCGACGTTTACAACCAATATGTATTTACAAGCGGCGTTAGCGATCGCGTCTTTGATTAGAGCGGAAGATCTCGATCGAGAACACATCATTCCCTCTGTGTTCGATGAGCGAGTGGCGATCGTTGTTTCGGCAGCAGTCCAACGAGCCGCCAGAGAAGATGGAGTCGCACAGCGCTAAAAAACGCGAACTCGACCATTTTTCACTCTTATTACGATCTCGCCCGTGGATTCCTTTCACGGGCGAGATCGTAATAAGGTCGAACAATCGATTGTCTTGCTATTAATCCGTTACCGTTTCAACTTGAATCATTGCGATCGATGCACCTGCCTGCACTTGAACTTCTAGATCTGCATCCTGGGTTAATTGATTCAATAGAGCGACAACTCGATCGATTTCTTGGCCCTGTTTCGCTAGTTCCCCCAATTCGATCGCAGCCGCCATTCTCATCAAGTGATCGGAATCAGTCGCTTGACGTTCCAGGTTGCTTAATTTCTCGTCAATATGTTCAAGCTGATCAACTTCCTCTAAAACTGAATAAGCGTGATGCGCTTCTGGCTTAGACTCGATCGACAAATCCGAATCAACCACATCCGAAATTCTCAGTGAAGTCGCTAAGGGAATCTCTGCTTCAGCGATTGGCATCATTGGAGAAATTGCGATCGTCAAACCTTCAGAATGCTTTGATTGAACCGAAGGCAAATTAGGAACTTCAACAGGTTCGGAGCGCTCAGAATCCAAATCTGGTTGCAGTCTTGTTTGACCTGCTTCTTCAGTCTTCGCTTCTTGAACTGCGTTGGGATAAGAATTCGGCTGTGGTTTTAATTTTGTGAAAGTGCGTGAGGCTGCGCTGATTGCGCCTACGATCGCAGCAATTAAGGTCAGGAATAGTGCAATAGTCATTCTTCTTTGCGCTTCAAATTGAATATTTCTATTGGACTGCAAATTATCTCTGCAAGACATCTGACTTGATGAAGACTTTTTCCATGCAAAAAGCCCCCGCACGAGGCAGGGGCTTAGAGATGATTTGACTAAAAGTTAGTCAAGGTTCGGCATCGACAACACGGGTTCAGTTTCACGATCGATCCCTCTCTCGAAGCCTGCAACAGCCGCGCGTGCGCGACCTGCGTGCCACAAGTGACCGATCAAGAAGAAGAAGCCCACGATGAAGTGGAAGCTTGCTAACCAAGCGCGGGGGTTCACGTAGTTAAAGGAGTTGATTTCCGTTGCAACACCACCCACCGAGTTGATCGAACCCAACGGAGCATGAGTCATGTACTCAGCTGCGCGGCGCACTTGCCAAGGCTGAATATCATTTTTGATTTTGCCCAAGTCCAGGCCGTTCGGCCCGCGAAGCGGCTCCAGCCAGGGACCACGGAAATCCCAGAAACGCATGGTTTCACCACCGAAGATGATTTCACCCGTCGGAGAGCGCATCAGGTACTTACCAAGACCTGTCGGACCTTGAGCAGAACCCACGTTTGCACCCAGCTTTTGGTCACGGATCAAGAAGGTCATCGCTTGCGCTTGAGACGCTTCAGGGCCAGTCGGACCATAGAATTCGCTAGGGTAAGCGGTGTTGTTGTACCAAACCATCGTGGATGCAATAAAGCCCATCAAGGACAATGCACCCAAGCTGTAGGAGAGGTAAGCTTCACCCGACCAAACCAAAGCGCGACGTGCCCAACCGAACGGCTTGGTGAGAATGTGCCAGATACCGCCTGCGATGCAGATGAATCCGACCCAAATGTGTCCACCAACAATGTCTTCGAGGTTGTCTACGCTGACGATCCAGCCGTCGCCACCAAACGGAGACTTGAGGATGTAGCCAAAAATCGTAGCAGGGTTCAAAGTCGGATTCGTGACTAATCGGACATCACCACCACCGGGTGCCCAAGTGTCATACAGACCGCCAAAGAACATTGCTTTTGCAACCAACAACAGCGCACCTGCACCGAGAAGGATCAAGTGGTAGCCGATGATGTTGGTCATTTGGTTCTTGTCTTTCCAGTCGTAACCGAAGAAAGACGAGTACTCTTCAAGCGTTTCAGGTCCACGAACTGCGTGATAGATACCGCCCAAGCCGAGAACAGCCGACGAGATCAAGTGCAGAACGCCAACGACAAAGTACGGGAAGGTGTCAATCACTTCGCCACCTGGTCCAACACCCCAACCTTGGGAAGCCATGTGAGGCAGCAAGATCAGACCTTGCTCGTACATCGGTTTTTCAGGGATAAAGTGAGCGACCTCAAACAAGGTCATTGCACCTGCCCAGAAAACGATCAGACCTGAGTGGGCGACGTGAGCACCCAGTAATTTACCAGAGAGATTGATTAAACGAGCATTACCAGCCCACCAAGCAAATCCAGATGATTCTTGGTCGCGGTTGCCTGCGAATGAAGGATTAGAGAGCGTTACCACGGGGGAGAACCTCTTCAGGGAATACAAAGTGTTCATGCGGCTGATCCTGAGATGCCATCCAGGCGCGGATGCCCTCGTTCAGCAAAATGTTCTTGGTGTAGAACGTTTCAAATTCTGGGTCTTCAGCAGCGCGAAGCT
>JAHHHU010000013.1 GCA_019359175.1 Phormidium tanganyikae FI6-MK23 | reverse complement strand
AAGGGAATTAGTCGAGGGGACAGTGTATCTCAAGCAGCATTCATCAATGAGATCTTTGGAGTTACTGCTTAAGAAATACGAACGAGACCAGTTTGTTTGTCACTTTAAAGTCTTTGCGACATAACCGATTGGCTTTCATCAGTCGTGTTACCGCAACTTCAAAACCTATTATCAAGAGAAAGTGCAAGCGGAGTGGGCGGAAGCATTTCCAGAATTAGTCAGTTACCAGCGCTTCATCGACTGGGTTCCGAGTACCTTAACGTCAGTTCGACAGAAGTGGCTTGCTCCGTTTGGGAATCCAGGAAGCCCCCTAAATCCCCCAGAATGGGGGATTTAGAACCGGAAGCTTTGGCTTGAAGTCCCCCAGAATGGGGGATTTAGGGGGCAGAAGCCGCTTGCAACGAAGCGAAAAAACTCGTCGAACTGATTAGTGCCGATGTGTGCCTATCTGCGAAGCCTACGGCGCAGCGAAGCTGTGCGTGTTTTGGCAGATGTAGCGGCATCAGTTTCATGGATTCCACTTCGCTCAAAGTTTGTCACAACCGCCGCATTCGACCACACAAAGTGTTTGAGAACTTAGCCGCACGCGGTAAGACTTCGGTCGATTGGTTCTTTGGACAACACCGATGACCGCACCCCCGTTCCACAGTTGTTGCAGCAGGCATCCAACTCATCACCAAACTCAAGCGCAACATGAAACAGCGTTTGATGCCGCTCAACGATCGTTTGCTGCTCCGCAAGCGTGCCATCATCGAAACGATCATCGACCCGTTGAAAAACATTTCGCAGATTGAGCATTCGCGCCATCGTTCTTCGGTCAATTGCTTTGTCAGTATTCTGGGTGGATTGATTGCCTACTGCCATCAGCCAAAGAAGCCCTCCATTGACCTTGACCACAATCTGCTGCTTCCGGCTTAACCCGAACTCAGGTTACCTACTTGAAAATGGTGAATATTTGCCTGGAAAGGTATTTCGAGGACAAGAACGAATTGAATCTAGGCTGTTGTCAGATATTTCCGTAACCGCTGAAGAAATTTTTGCTATGAGTTGCTAGTGGGCATTTTTCCACCGCACTTAATGCCTTCAGATTGTAGAGTGAACATTTTACGAGAACTCGACGCTGTGAAAACACGCGGAAGTCAAGGGATAAGTTTTATAGTTAAGCATAGAGAACTTACACTAATGAATACCCACAACAACACTCCTTGAAGCATTGGTTTCAAGCCAACTGCTTTCAAAGTTTGGCGCGATAGATTTGCTCCAACTAGAAACAAAACTAGAGACAGTCCAACCTTTGAGAGATAGCTGATTACTGGAATCACGATCGCGATTCCAGGCAGAACGGTTCGCAGAAAGGAGGCTAAAAAGAAGAGTCCGATGAACCAAGGAATTTGAACTGAGCTTCGCTGTTCCCTGTAGGGTAAAGGCTGAAGGATCTTAAATGTGAGAAGACAAATCGGGATAATCCAGAGTGAACGCGACAACTTAACTGCGGTTGCGGTATCTAATGCACTCAGCCCAAATTGCGAAGCTGCACCGATCACACTAGAAATATCATGGATCGAGATTCCTGCCCAAGTGCCAAATTGGGTTGGAGTCAGGTGAAGCGCATGACCCAGGATAGGAAATATATAGAGCGCGATCGCATTCAATACAAAAACGGTTCCCATTGCGATCGAGATTTCACTCTCAGCAGCATTGATTACGGAACTCACTGCTGCGATCGCTGACCCGCCACAGATTGCCGTTCCAGCGGAAATCAGCAAAGAGGTTTGAACTGGGATCTTGAGCCACCTTCTCAGATGATTGCCGAGCCAAAATGTTGCTCCAATACTTGCAGCCGCAAACAATGCACCTTGACTACTCGCTTGGAATAGAATTGCAAAATTCATACTGAATCCAAGCAGTGCAACACAAGTCTGAAGCAGGTATTTTGCAACGATTCTGCTCGTCGCTGGGAAAGGGTTCTCTAATAGAATTGCGAAAAGAATTCCAAGTGTTAATGCTGCGGCAGGAGAAACCCAATCGGTTAAACAATATCCTGCTAAACTCAAAAAGACAAGTGAGATGCAAAGCTTCATATCATGGCTTCCTAAACTACAGCCTTTACATCAGAAATAGGCAACCCACGACGATCAGTAATCCGAAAATGATTTGACTAAACATCGGTTGAGGGATCAGTCGATTGAGCTTTCCGCCTAAATAGACTCCGAGTCCAATTCCAGGTAGTGACCACAAAGATAAATGCCAAACGAGCGGAGTCCACAGTCCTGTTAAGCCATGTCCAACGATCGTGATCATTCCAGAGAAGAAAAAATAGCACTGCATCGTTGCTCGAAAATCTTCAGGAGACCATCGGCGTAGGATTCCATAAATCGCGATCGGAGGTCCATTCGTGTTATATGCGCCTGCAAGAATCCCTGCCACAAAACCAAAAGGAAACGCATATCGTTCATGCTGCAAATGCGGGTACTTCTGGACAAACAGATTGATACTTCCGTAAGCAATTAGCGTAACTCCGAGAATTGATTTCACAATCTGCTCAGGAACGTGATTTAATAACCACAAGCCGAAAGGGATTCCTGCGATTGTTGCCAGAATGAGTCGCCAAGCAGATTTAAAGTCGATCGCATTTCGATCAAACAATAGAATGATTAGACTAATGACGAAACCCGAAAATGCAACGATCGGAGATGCAACTTTTAAGCTAATCACCAGTGCGAGTAAGGGCATTGCTAGGAGCGCATCTCCGAATCCCACTGCTGAACGGATCAACGTACAGAAAAATAAGATCAAAACGGTCGCGATCGTCAACGTGGGAGATGGCATTCTAAGTTAAGCGGTAAGAGCAGTTTCCAGTTGTCGCTCAAGACGCGGTGCTGGGCGAAAAGTAGCATCAATCGAAGTCGCAATTTGGACAAAAACCTGGCTGACAATCGAGCTTGAATCTTCAAGCGTAATCGGTTGTCCAGTGTCTCCTCCACTACAGATTTGAGGCTCGATTGGAACCTGACCGAGTAAAGGCGCTTGAAGTTCGTCTGAAAGTTGTTGACCTCCGCCACTTCCAAAGATGGGAATCGGTTCACCACAATGTCCACAGAGAAGATAGCTCATATTTTCAATCACGCCTAGAACTGGAATTCCGACGCGCCGAAACATATGAATACTCCGACGAACATCCGCGATCGCAACTTGCTGCGGAGTGGTCACGAGCAAGACTCCACAGATTGGGCTTTCTTGCACGATCGTAATCTGAGCATCGCCCGTTCCTGGAGGCAGATCAATCAGCAAGTAATCCAATTCTCCCCACTCTACGTCATGAATAAACTGAGTCACAATCTTGTGAAGAACTGGACCGCGCCAAGCTAGAGGATGATCGGGTTCTGCAAGCAAGCCGACAGACATAACCTTAATTCCGTGGGCTTCTAGTGGAAGAAATTTTTGACCTTGAGGAGTGTCGATCGCTTTGACATCTGCCTGTCCTAGTCCCATCATTTGCGGGATGTTCGGACCATACACATCCGCATCTAATAGACCCACTTTTGCACCTTGTAAGCTCAAAGCGATTGCTAGATTCACAGAGGTAGTAGACTTGCCGACTCCTCCCTTACCACTTGAAATTGCTAAAGTAATCTTGACTCCTGGAATCGTGCAGGGCTGCACATAGGCTTTCTTGCACCAGGCAAGCGTCGAGAGAATCGTGTTTACCTCAGTTTGTAGGGTGGCTTGATGCTGACCAATGTACAAACGCAGATAGACATAATCATCCACAACTCGGAGATTTCTGACCATTCCTAAACGGACGATATCAGAGTTGAGCGTTGGTTCAATCACTTGCTTGAGGCAGTGAATCACCTCTTGTAGACGAGCTTCGGTAATCGGATCGGCAGGTGCAGGGCTTTCTTTTGGTAAAGATTGTCGAAAAGGAGAGGAATGACTAGGCATTGGATGTCTCTGGAGTGGACTCTTGAATCGATTGAATGGCTCGCTGTGTGAAGATACACACATCTCTATCCGGGTCATCTAGCGACTGCTGTAGAGCATTGAGCGCAACAGGATTTTTTAGTTTGCCAAGCGCGATCGCTGCGTCTCGACGAACATCGGAGTATTCATCCGCTAAAGCTTTGATCAAGGCAGGTAATGTTCGATCGTCTGGCGTTTTCTGCAACGCTTGAAGCGTAAATTTCCTGACTTGCCAATGTTGATCTGATAGTGCAGTTTCCAAAGCGGGAACGGCTTCAGAGTTAGAATGGAGCGCAAGCGATTTTGCTGCATTGCGTCGCACCTGCCAATCCGCATCAGAGGTTAGTGCTTGACAAAGAGATGGAACGACTTCCGCATCGGCTAAGTGTCCTAACGTGAGCGCAGTCGCACGGCGAACCGTCTCTTCCGCATCAGAGAGAAGCGCGATCGCAGGTTGACACCGCTCGACTTGATTGAGATATCGCAACGTTGTGACGGCTGCCTCACGCAGTTCAGCCCGATCTGAGTCAAAGAATGGGAGAACATACGGCAAAGATTGAGCATCATGAATCTTCCGCAGCAAAATCAAAACGCTAATCTGCATATTGATATCGTCGCGATGTAGCATATCCAGCAGTTGCAGCAAATGATCAGGCGAAATCAATTCGCCCAGTGCTGATAATGCTTCTTCTCGGATTTCTTCGTCGCTTGACATCAGACATTCGAGCAAAGCAGGAACGGCTTTCGGATTCGCAAGTTCCCAGAGTGCGGTCACAGCCAGTTTCTGCACTGTGAGGCTCTCATCTTCAAGTGCAATGATCAAAGGCTCTAGGGCTTCTTCATCACCTAAATGTTGTAGGGCTTTGACGGCAACTAAGCGATCATTTAACTCGGTCGATCGCAACATTTCTAGCCATTGAGTTAATTCAGAATCAGTATCTGCAAACATCTTCGTTCCTCTACCGCAACAAAAATGGAATTTGAACCGTGATCGCATTCGTTGGACATTCTTTTTCACACGGTAAGCAGAACCAACATTCGTCGTATTTCATGTAGGCTTTGCCCGTCTCAGGATTCTTTGCCAACACATCTAGAGGACAGACTTCAATACAGGCTGTACATTTTTCTAGACATTTCGATTCATCTACAATCACTGGAACATCAACGCGCTGAATTGCTAATGCCATAAGCTCTAAATTTCTCCATTCAATCTTGATCTAACTAACGCACTGCGACATCATAGACTTCTCTTTCAAGATCAACCTCAACGATGTAAGGCTCAACTGGACGCTTGAACAACATCATTTCACCAGCGTCATCTTTTTTCAGGTTCACATGGCAGAACCATTCATCATTGTTCTTGTCTGGGTAGTCCACGCGGTAGTGATAGAGTCCCCAACGGCTTTCTCGTCGATAGAGTGAAGCACGAGCAGCCATTTCAGCACAATCGCGAATAAAGTGAACTTCCATACAGCGCATGAGTTCATGCGGATCGCGTGCGCCCATGAGATCTAAGGTTTCGTGATAGCGAACAAAGTTCTTCAGCCCAATCTCCATTTTGTGATCGACTTTTGGAGGTTGAAGATAGTCATTGACTAATCGACGCAGTTTGTACTCAACTTGAGTGTGAGGAACCCCATTAGCACGGTCTAATGGCGCATAGATTCTAGCTTTCTCAGCTTCTAGAAATTCAGTATCCGGATCAATATGCTCTAACTCAGCACTGTATTCAACGGCGTTCGTTCCTGCTAGCATTCCAAAGACAAACGCGCCGATCATGTAGTTGTGCGGAACGCTCGCCATATCTCCTGCCGCGTACAGCCCTGGCACAGTTGTTTCAGCTTTCTCATTCACCCAGACCCCAGAAGCACTATGACCGCTACATAGACCGATTTCAGAGATATTCATCTCAACGCCATGAGTCCGATAGTTCTCGCCTCTACCTTCGTGGAATCTGCCTCGACTGGGACGCTCATTCGCCCAGAGAATGGTTTCGATTTCTGCGATCGTATCTTCATCCAAATGCGTCATTTTCAGTTGAACCGGACCTTTACCAGAGTTCAGTTCTTTCCAAACTTCCAGCATCATCTGACCGCTCCAGTAGTCGCAGCTAATAAAGCGATTTCCTTCAGCGTTTGCAGTGTAAGCCCCGAACGGACTAGCAACATAAGCACAGGCAGGTCCGTTATAGTCCTTGATTAAAGGATTAATTTGGAAGCATTCAATGTTGCTGAGTTCTGCGCCAGCATGGTACGCCATTGAGTAACCATCCCCAGCATTTGTCGGATTTTCGTAAGTGCCGTAAAGGTAGCCTGAAGCAGGTAGCCCCAGCCGTCCAGATGCGCCTGTACAGAGGACGACAGCCTTTGCTTGAATCACGATAAAATCGCCGTTCCGCACATCAAATCCAACTGCCCCGATCGCTCTTCCATCCTTGACCAGTACGCGAGTCGCCATCACTCGATTTGTGACTCTTGCTTTGTGACGCTTCACTTGCCGAGTGAGAATCTGCTTGAGGTCTTTTCCTTCAGGCATCGGCAGCACATACTTACCCACGCGATGCACTTGCTTAAGGTCGTAGTCACCCTGGGCATCTTTCTGAAATTTTACTCCCCAACTTTCAAGCTCTTGAATCACGCTAAAGCCGAGCTTTCCCGTTTGATAAACGGCTTTTTGGTCAAGAATCCCATCGTTAGAAATCGTAATTTCTCGCACATATTGCTCTGGAGTAGAATTACCAGGAATCACAGCAGTATTGACCCCATCCATTCCCATCGCGATCGCGCCACTCCGACGGATGTTCGCTTTCTCTAAAATCAGGACATCGCCTTCAGGATTTGCTTGCTTTGCTTTAATGGCTGCCATTGTTCCGGCTGTTCCACCACCAATGATCAGAACATCCGTCTTCATCCATTGAGTTTCCATTCAGTCCCCTCTTAGAGTGCTTAAAACTTTTAGAGATGCCATACAAAACATCTTTCAGAATGTTTTTTGACTTCTTCATCATAAGGAAGAATTAAAGTGAACACAAACCGTTTTGTAACAAGTATTACTCTTTATGGATTCATATCTTTTATAATTCCATAAAACACTTAAATGCCCGATTTTCTCTGCGATAAATCATTTAATAAACGAGGAAAGTGATGGAAATTTATCAAATCAAAGTGTTCTTGGAAGTCGCTAGATATCTGAGTTTTACAGAAGCTGGGGACGCTTTGAATTTGACTCAGCCTGCGGTTAGTGCCAAGATAAAATCTCTAGAATCTGAATTAGGAACCTCACTTTTCTATCGGTTAGGACGAAAAATTCAGCTTACAGAAGTCGGTAGTTTTTTATATGAAGAAGCACCCCGATTGGTTGAAATTGAAAGCCAATTAGTCTCTAAAATTGAAGAGATCAAAAAAGGTAAATTTGGACATCTTAAAGTGGGATGTACATCGGCAATTTCTGACGGATGGCTTCCTGAAGTGATTTTTCGATATCGTCAAAAGTATCCTGGAATTCAGACTCAATGTATTGTCTTTGAATCTGCTGAATCTCTGTATCGAGCCGTCACCACTCATCAAGTTGATTTAGGAATTTCTGATATTAGTTTTGAAGAGTTTGATGAGATTTCTGCGATCGCGATCGACTCGCTCCACTATTCTCTAGTCGTCGCTTCGACTCACGCTTTAGCACGAGAGAACTGGTTAAGCCTGAAAGATCTACGAAAAGAGTCATGGGTGTTGCTTCCATCCGGATCACCCAGCCGCATGGTATTTGAAGCCCGCTTGCAAGAATTAGGACTAACGCTCTCTGACTTTCCAAATGTTGAAATCGTAAATACGCTCAGCTTAATGCGAGCTTTCATGATGCAAGGAAATTACCTGGGATTTGCATCTGAGTTTGAGTTCAAATCAGACTATCAATCAGAAACATTGTCTTTAGTTCCACTTCAAGAATTTGCGCTAGACGGGAACGTTTTTCTACTCTCACCTTGCCGTTTGAATGATTCACAGCAGCAACGACGGAAATCTCGAAGCTCAAGCCCAATTCAGAAATTTACTGCGATCGTTCAAGAACTGAAAGAGCGACGAGAACCTCGATCGCCCGTTCATTTACGATCGCCGAGTTTAGTCGTTCGCTCCTCTCAGCGGCCTGAAACATTGACTTTATCGATCGGGATTCAAAACGGTACGATCCCAACAGTCACGGCTGGTTTAGTCATCCAACGGCTAAGATTACTAGAACACTTCTTACCCAAAGACGGGCGCTATGGCGCAACTCAATATCAAATTCAATGGTGCGACTTTCCGACTGGAGCACCAATTATTCAAGGATTACACTCTGGGCAACTCGACATCGGAATTTTAGGCGATTATCCTTTGTTGCTCAGTGCAGTTCAGCATCAAAATGCGAAGCACACTCGCCTAGTCAGCTTTGTTTCAACGAATCCTGATGGTTCGTGTAATGCGGTGATTGTGCCCAACCAATCGAATATTCAAAGTATTGAAGACCTGCGAGGGAGAGTGATCGCGGTTCCTTTCAGTTCTTCAGCGCATGGAATGGTCATACGATCGCTCTATTCCGCTAATTTACTCGATCAAGTTCAACTGACCTCATTAGAAACTTCAGGCATTCTGGACTATCCGATCGCAGCAGATGGATATGCTCATTTTGCGCCCTTTCACGAAATTGCTTACCGCCAGGGAAGATTTCGATACCTAGAGGGCGATGAGAATATCTTGCCTGCTTTTCACGGTGTTGTAGTTAGTGCAACTTTAGCAGAGCAATACCCAGAGGTGGTCATTGCCTACTTGAAAGCTTTAACTGCTGCACAGTATTGGTACGCAACAGCTCCCTCTGCGCTTTCTTTGATCAGCCAGTGGACAGATTTAGATCCTGAGATTGTTTCACGAATTCTAAGCAGTTGTGGCTCTAGTCAGCCAGGACGCTTCTTTTCTGAGGTGATGATTCGCCCTGACTGGATTGAGCAACATATTCACCAACTGGGGCAAATTCCAGGAAATGAGATGGTGCAAAACATCAACCTCGATCGCTGGATTCAGCCCGAATTTTTACAATCTGCACACGCTTGATCACTCCATTTCCATACTTTTAAGCGTTTCTTCACGAATCAGTTCAAACACCTGACGATTGAGTGATACAAACTCTGGTGAAAGAATGCTATCAACATGACGAGGACGCGGTAGCTCGACCTCGATGTTCTCCTTGATTCTGCCTGGATTGACCCCCATCACAAAGATTTTGTCACCTAAGAACAAGGCTTCCTCAATGTCATGGGTCACAAAAATAACCGTTGTTTTTAGGTCGCTCCAAATCGTTAGCAACAGTTCTTGCATCATATGCCTGGTTTGAGCATCTAAAGCAGCGAATGGCTCATCCATCAACAAAACAGAAGGAGAATTCACCAACGCTCGAATAATGCTGGCTCGTTGCTGCATTCCACCCGAAAGCTGATGGGGATAGGAATGACGATGCTTAAATAAACCGACTCGATTCAAATAGTAGTTGACTAACTCCGATCGCTCTCCTTTCGGAACTCCCCGAATCTTCAAACCAAACTCGACATTCTGGTACGTCGTTTTCCAAGGCAACAGCGAATACTGCTGAAACACGAAGCCCCGATCTGCGCCAGGAGAATCGACATGACGCTTATCGACAAAAACAAACCCACTACTAGGCTGAAAAAACCCAGCAATCACGTTGAGAATGGTTGATTTTCCGCACCCTGACGGTCCTAGCAAACAGATAAACTCACCCGGCTCAATCTTAAAATTGACCGATTCTAAAACGCGAACTGTTTGCCCTTTTCGCTTAAAGGAAACTGATAGATTTTCAACTTCTACAAACCCTTTAATGTGTTGTTCCAGGTTCTTGCCCACAAGTGTCGCCACAATCTCCTAACCTCCCAAAGACTTACCGATCGCTATGCACTTCTCTTCTTCGTAATTCGCCAAGGCATCAACATACAAGTGGCTCGATCGACTGCATAAGCACTAAACGCACCCATCAACCCGATCAACAACATCCCCATCACGATCGGCGGATAGTTGGAGGTCACATAAGACTCCCAGGTGATGTAGCCCACCCCATACCGACCTGCCAAAATCTCAGCCGTGACTAAACAGAACCAAGAATTACCCATCCCAATCACCAGTCCACTTGCAATGCTCGGCAATGCTCCAGGAACGACGATATCCTTGAAGATATGCCATTGCTTTGCGCCCAAACATTGCCCAACTCGCAGCAGCAATAAATCCGTACTCTCAACCCCTCGAATGGTACTGATCAGAATCGGAAAAAATGCACCAATGAAGGTGAGATAGATCATCCCCGATTCAGAATTCGGAAACATCAGAATTGCCAGCGGAATCCAAGCCACCGCAGGAATTGGTCGCAGCAGTTCCAGCGGCAGAAAGATCAGATCCTCGATTTGTTTAAACCAACCAATCAAAATACCTAAACTAATGCCTAGCACCGATGCGATCGTAAATCCTGACAATACCCGAATGGCACTCGCTTGAATGTGCTTCATTGGGTTACCAGTAACGAAGCGCACTGTTGCACTAGCAACTTCTAGCGGCGAAGGTACATTCTCAAAATTGATAAAAAAGTTGAATCGATTGACACACAGGAGTTGCCAAATTCCAAAAAACAAAACCAGAGATAAAATTCGGCGAAGTCCCTGTGCATTTAACCGCTTCTGGTCAATAACAGAGCGTCCTCGGATCGACTTAAAGCAATGCGCGATCGACAAATGACATCGAGTGAGAAGGGATGGCTTGGAAGATGAGCTAGACATCAAGCACCTCAAACATGAAGAGTTGGACATTAGCACTGCGTAGAAGATGGCTCTATGCAGTGCTACAGATTATCTAGTGCCAACCAGGATAGAAGCTGGATTAGCTTGAGCGATCGATTGCTGAAGCGACTGAAAACTCGCAACTTTCGCACCTGATTTTTCAGCAAATGCCTGTGCCTCCTTCTCGGTCAAAAAGGCTGCAACCTCCTTCCCGTTCTGGACATAGAAAGAATTTTCAGCAAACAGTTTCCAGCCCGTGGTTTGATCGTGAACAAACATTGCTCCAACCGCTTTTTTTCCATCTGCTTTCAAAGATTTCAGCATCGTGAACATATTCGTGATCGACGCAAAATTTATCACTTTATCTTCGCCCTTGACCCAGATTTGAGCCGCCATTTTCGGATTGTTGATCGGTTCTTTGGTCTGAGCATCTTCGCCCGCGATCGTAAACCCTTCCGCTTTAGCAACCTCATCATAGTTCAAGCCCATCTCTTTCATGGCTTGCCGCAAATAGCTATCATCTGCCCACTTCGTCACGTCGTCTGGATTCACACTCGCATCCATCTTCCCTAACTGTTTCAATGTCACGACACTGTTTTTGAGTGCATCAAAATTGACTTGCCCGATCGTTGGATTGAGTTTTTGCAGCCCAGAAGGACCAAGAAACATATAAACCACCTCCCGCTCAACGCCAGACCATTGCTCTACCTTTGTTGCGATCGCTTCTGGCTGTTCACGAAACATCTTGTTAGCTTCCAAAAGCGCCTTGAGATAAGCAACAACAACCTCTGGATTTTCCTTGGCAAAATCTGATCGAACTAGAACACCATGAAATGTGGGAGTTCCGATCTGCGCTCCGTCAAAAATCTTTCTTGCAAAGCCTCGATAAGCAAACAACTCACCAAAAGGGACAAAGTTAGCATGAGCAGCAATCTGTCCAGTTTTCAAATTGCTCCCGCCAACCTCCGGGGCTTGACTGACCAGCGATACATCCTTTTCTGGATCAAGTCCCTCACTCTTCAGCGCCTTGAGTAGCATTCCATGCGCTGCTGAACCAAATGGAACAGAGATTTCCTTGCCTCTCAGGTCTGCCAAGGTTCTAGCGGGACTGTCTTTGGGAACTAAAACTGCATTTCCTGCTCCTGTTGAACTAGAGCCTAGACTGGCAATGTAAAGCGTTTTGACCCCATTTCCTTTGGCTTGAAAGGTTGTCATGTTGATAGTGGAAGGAAAGTCACCCATCATTCCAATGTCAATCTGATTTGCCAGCATTTTGTTTGTAATGGGTGGACCAGAGGTATAGCTCGACCACTCAATCTTGTATTCAACATTCGCGTACTTTCCAGTTTTAGGTAAATACTTTTCGAGCAGCTTTTCTTCTCGAATGACTGAGCCACCTGTTGCAGTATTAATGGTTTGATCCTGAGTGCCAATGGAGATCCGAATGACTTTTTTGCCAGCGCTATTACCCTCGGTGTTTGCTGAAGTTCCACCAGAGCAGGCACTTGTAAAAACTAAAGAAACCATCAGTAAGCAAAATGTCAGTCTCTCACGATACATTCGCCGCATTTTCATAACGAGAATCCATTCCTATTTCAGTTTTGTGTCCTCATTTAATAATTCTCACAGGCTCTCATCTGTAAGAAGAGATACATATTCAGCGTCAGAAATTTCCCAACCAATAAAAGGTTTAATTCAATCCATATAACTATTTTATGAGTCTAATACCGTCGTTTCTCACCGAAGAATGTATTAGTGAACTCTCTAGATTGTCCGAGATAAATAGGTATACAAGGTACTTCAATTATTAATTCATCTCTACAAGTGTGATAAAATCAAGAAAGTAGTTTTGGCACACTTACAAGAGACAATAATGTATGAAATAGCCATCTTTTTGCTATTATACTATTGATAGCAAAAATGAGTTCTGCCAGGAAAGATACTGCATTGAATGTCAAGTGTTTGACGCCATAAAACTTAAAGTCTGTGGTCTACGGACTTTAAATCACCGTAAACTACGGACAGTAAATTTCGCGCTACCCACCGTTTTTTCGCTTTGCCCTTTGCCGACATACTGTTGAGGAACGTAAATTAAATAAAGTGGAAGGCTTCTGAGAATTGTCCTAAGCTAAATGAATTGCTCAGTCGCTCAAGCTTCAGATGAAATTCTATCCCGCAGAGATTGAGATTCAAATGCAGCGATACTATCAGTCGTTGTCTGAATACCGCAGGTTCTCCGATGAGCAAGGCAGTAAAGTGGACGAACTTGACGCGACGACAAATTTCCGAGTTGCTCCAGCAGCATGAGGGCATCTGCATCAGCGTCACAGTGGTAGACCAATTGTTAAAGAAGCACCAGTTCCGTAAGCGCAAAGCGGTCAAGACTTTGAGTGCGGGCGAGAGTGAACAGCGCAATGAACAATTTGAGACAATTGCAACCTTAAAACAAACCTACCAGGCCGCAGGCAATCCGGTCATCAGCATGGATACAAAAAAAGAGAACTAATCGGCAACTTGTACCGGGAGGGGCAATTGTACACCACAGAACCGATTGAAGTCTGCGACCATGACTTTTCTTCGTTAGCGACGGGCATCGCCATTCCGCGTGGATTGTACGACATGACCGACAATGTGGGCTATATCCAGATTGGCACCAGTCATGATACGAGCAAGTTTGCTTGTGACTCGATTCGCTACTGGTGGCAAACTTACGGCAAGCAACGCTATCCCTTAGCGAACTCGATTCTGTTATTGTGTGATGGGGGTGGGAGCAATAGCTCTCGTTACTACATCTTCAAGCAAGACCTCCAAGCGTTAGTCAATGAGTTGGGCATTGAAATTCGCATCGCTCACTATCCGCCCTATTTATCGAAATACAATCCGATTGAACATCGCCTGTTTCCCCACGTCACTCGTGCTTGTCAGGGTGTCATTCTTCATAGTGTGCAATTGCTCCAAGACCTGATTGCAAAGACCACAACTCGGACAGGATTAAAAGTCTTTACAACGATTCTCGATAAGCCCTATCAAACGGGTCGCAAAGTGGCTGAGAACTTCAAATCGACGATGAAAATCGTCTTTGAACAACACTTACCCCAATGGAACTATACGGCTAAACCAGAATTACATCTTATTTAATTCATGATCCTTAGCATATTTAGTCCAACAGGCAGGAGAAGCAGGATCGATCGCGCGATTAATGGGACTCGAAGAAGCAGGAGCAGCAAGTTATTTTGCGGCGTTTGGCGAATGTTTGACCGGAGAGGGATTTGTATTTTTAGCGCGATCGCGTCGTCCCCCTGGAAATCCGATCAATGCCATGCTGAGCTTTGGCTATCAGGTGTTGTGGAATCATTTACTAACATTAATTGAGCTTCAAGGGTTAGATCCCTACTATGGGTGTCTGCATCAGGGGCATGAGCATCATGCAGCATTAGCCTCCGATTTGATTGAAGAATTTCGAGCATCGATCGTGGATTCGCTAGTGTCATCTCTGGCAAATCGAGAGTTGGTGAGTGTAGTCGATGATTTTGAGTATCACGATGGTGGATGTTATTTGAATCAATCAGGGCGACGGAAGTTTTTGCAGGCATTTTTGCAGTGGATGGAGGAATCTGTAGAAAATCAGCCGTGTCGGAATCTGCTATCACAGCAAGTGATAGCTTACAAACGATTCGTATATGATCCGAGCCGAATGTATTCGCCTTATTTGATTCGTTAAGCGATGCTGATTTATGTTGTGACCTATGATATTCCCTGCGACAAACGGCGGAAAAAGGTGGCGGAGTTGTTGAAAGGATATGGGCAACGGGTGCAATACAGTGTGTTTTAGTGCGCGCTGTCGGCTGCGAAGTTCAAGGAGCTTCAAAAGCGATTGAGTCAGAGAATTAAGCTAGAGGAAGACGGTGCGCGTCTGTGATGCAGCCGTTGCGTCCAACGCAGGCGACCACACAGTTTGTCTGACTTCCTGAACGGATTGCTGTTGCAAACGATGCGGGTGCGCTGATGTTGTTCACTGCCGGACTCAGTACCGCATTTCATCACTTACGAATTGCACCCAAAGTATTGTTTAATGCAATATGTGTAGAAGGAAGAAATATTGTGTTGTACCAATTTGATGAGAAAAAAAGAATAGTGGGTGGGCAAGCAGCTTCTTCGCAAATCGTAATCGTGGTCGGTCTATTTTTACTGGCGGGAACAGAATTGGGAGAAGCAGCATTTGCCTTCTCTGTCCCTCACAGCGCAACTTCCAATCCGCAGTATATCCAACGTGCAGCTTCATTATCTGCACAAACGGTGGCAATGGATAGGCTAGCCGCTACTCAACTGGTGCAGCAAGGACGAATTTATTATCAAACCGAGCAATATGCCCAAGCGATCGCAGTCTGGCAGCAAGCAGCGACTCGTTATCAAGCTCAAAGCGATCTCTTAAATCATGCCCTGGTTCTGAGCTATCTAGCTTTGGCACAGCAGCAAATTGGGTCACTCTCAGAAGCGTCTCAGTTTATTACTAAAAGCTTGGTCTTGCTAGAGGGAACATCGCAGAACAACTCTCGAATTCTGGCTCAAGTTTTGAATACTCAAGGTGGGATTCAGTTTGCTCAGGGACAGATTGAAACGGCGTTAGTCACTTGGCAACGAGCAACCGTGCTGTATACGCGCATCGGTGAGGAAACGCCTAGAATTGGGAGCTTGCTCAATCAAGTTCAGGCGCAGCAGGCGTTAGGATTGATGATTCAAGCCAGGAAAACGTTAACTGAGGTTGAACGATCACTTCAACGCCAGCCTGATTTGCGGCTTAAAGCGATCGCTCTAAGAAGTTTGGGTAATAGTTGGCTATCAGTAGGGGATGCGGCGCGCTCGCGTCAGGTTCTAGAACAAAGTTTGAAGATTGCAGATGCTCAGGAAGCTGGAGCGACATTACTGAGCTTGGGAAATGTAGCGCGATCACAGAAAGACACAGAAGCAGCATTAAATTTCTATCAACAAGCGATCGCTGCAAACCAACCTCAAGCGTTACTGAATCAATTTAGTTTGCTAGTCGAGGTGGGGCAATGGGAAAAAGCAAGATCGCTGATTCCTGAAATTCAATCACGATTAGCAACATTACCTTTGAGTCGATCGACGGTTTATGCCCGAATTAACTTTGCTCAAAGTCTGATTAAATTAGACAAGTTAGCCACGGCTCGAATGCTGGGAATTGCGCTACAAGAGTCGAGGCAATTGGGCGATCGACGGGCGGAAACTTATGCGCTAGGATATCTCGGTCAAGTGTATGAGCAAACACAACAGCGATCTGAAGCGCAGAAGCTTACAGAACAAGCGCTAATTATTGCTCAAACAATGCAATCACCAGAAATTTCATATCAATGGCAATGGCAATTAGGACGGCTTCTACGGGCACAGGGGCAACTTCAAGCGGCAACACAGAGCTACGGGGCGGCGTTTCAAGCCTTGCAATCGATTCGGACAGATTTGGCGGCGACGAGTCCCGATTTACAGTTCTCTTTTCGAGAGCGAGTTGAGCCAGTGTATCGGGAATATGTGGAAGTGTTGCTAAGTTCCCCCAATCCATCGCAAGTGAATCTCAAACAAGCCCGCGAGGTGATTGAATCGCTGCGAATTGCTGAATTAAATAACTTCTTCCGCACCGCTTGTTTAGAAGGAAAACTTGTGGAGATCGATGCACTTACCCAAACCCAAACTAAATCAGCCATTGTTTATCCGATTATTTTGCGCGATCGCTTAGAGATTATTCTCAGCATTCCGGGTCAATCTCTACGACACTATACGACTGCGATCGCGCAATCTGAACTAGAAACAACCTTAGATGAACTTCGACAGAATTTAGAAAAACCAATTACAACACCAGAAGGAAAACAACTTGGAAAGAAATTGTATGACTGGATGATTCAGCCCATTTCAGCCGAGTTAGATCAGCAGAAAACAGAGACATTGGTATTCGTTTTAGATGGTGCATTACGCAATGTACCGATCTCCACACTTTATGATGGACAACGCTACTTGATCGAGCGCTACAGTATTGCATTGTCACCTGGGTTGCAATTGCTGAATCCTCAGTCATTACAGAATCGGGCGCTGAAGGCGATCGCGGCTGGATTAACCGAAGAACGTCACGGATTCAGTGCATTAACGAATGTTGGCTCAGAACTAAAAGAAATTCAAACTGAAGTAACGAGTCAGGTTCTACTCAATCAGACGTTTACAAGTTCAAAGCTGCGGGAACAGATACAAGCCTTACCATTTCCGATCGTGCATTTGGCAACGCACGGACAATTTAGCTCGAATGCCGACGAAACGTTTGTGTTGGCGTGGGATAAGCCGATTAAGGTGAATGAATTGAGTCAGCTATTGCGCGATCGCGACGACTTGCAAACACAAGCGATCGAGCTATTAGTTCTGAGTGCGTGTGAAACGGCTGAAGGTGATAAACGAGCCGCCCTAGGATTGGCAGGTGTGGCAGTGCAAGCTGGAGCAAGAAGTACTTTAGCATCGCTGTGGAGCTTAGATGATCAATCGGGGGCGCTGTTTGTGGGTCAGTTTTATCGCCAATTAGCCAAAGGCGACGTCTCGAAGGCAGAAGCGTTAAGACAAGCACAGTTGACCTTGCTCCATGATCCGAATTTCCGCCATCCTAGGTATTGGGCACCTTATGTCTTACTAGGGAATTGGTTGTGAGGTGGGGCAATCATTCATCGCGCGATCGGGGTTAGCAACCAACGCCACTGTTCCATCGGATTGTTTGACCCAACCTTGTGCTTCGGTAATCTCTTTAGGGTTGTGGCTCGCTTGACTATGATCAATCAGTTCCCAATCTTGCCAGATCATCTCTGCAACAAGTGGATCGGCAGGACTAATAGACACCCCACCTCGACCTTGATTGACAAAGCGACTGGTGCGACTGCTTGCTTGACACCCTTGAGCAATCGAAGGAGAACTGAAGCGGGTGGGAAGTTCGCTCGTGCCTTGAAGGGGATCAAGTGCCAGGGTATTAATGGTCACGACTCCATTAATGCCGAATTGGGAACTTGCTGTGATATCGCTCAAGGCTGTCTGGCGATCGCGAAAATCAGTTCCAAAAATTCCCTGAGTGGTGATGGTAATATTGCCGCCTCGCCCGCTAAACGCATTGGCAGTAATATCGCTATTTTCATTCGGAATGGCTACAATAAAACCCGACGTAAGATTAATGTTGCCACCATCACCGTTTCCCTGAGCAATACCAGCAGTGGTAGAAATTGAACTACCACGCCGCAATAGTAATAAATCTGGCACACTTAAAGTAATGTTTCCGCCTGTATTGCTTTGTGTTTCTGCCGAGATTGCTGCATGATCGCTGAGTGTGAGTAAGTTTGTTTGTACCTGAACGCTGCCGCCTGCACCTACACCTTGGCTATCGACTGCAACTCGAGCATCCTCTTGAACTCGCACTGCACGAGAACGGACGGAAATATTACCACCAGTGCCACTAGAGCCAGCGAGTGTGTTTGCAAAAATGCCACTAGCGGCATCAATTTGGTCAACGACTTCCGCTCCAAACTGAGCGAGACGAGTCTCAAATCCTGGATCACGACCTGACAAGAAAATGTCTGAAGCGGCTTGAACTGCAATATCTCCAGCTTGTCCACTACTTTTAGCAGTCGTCAGAATTTGCCCGCCTCCAGTGATTCTCAGTCGATCGACATTGATTGCAATATCGCCACCTCTCGCAGCATTGCGACTGCCTGCATCAATCACGGCTCCATCTGCAATCATTAAGCTTGGTGCGTTGACTTGGATTGATCCCCCTATAGCAAAGCTGTCACTCGTAGTATCACTGAATAATCCACTAGAGACTCCTTGAGCGATTCCCTCGGTTCCGATTCCAATTAGACTAATAGAGTCTCTAGCATTGACGATAATATTACCCGCTCTTTCTCTAGGTGCGCCATTTGCAAGAATTTCTGAGCCACTGGTTAAGGATAGAGAATGTCCTTCGATCGTGATATTACCAACGTTCCCGATCGCGTCTGGAAACACTTGGTTGGCGATCGCGCTGCCATTGGTTAGAGAAATTGCACCATTTACTTTAACCGAAATGTTGCCCGAATCTCCTTGTCCAAAGGTAGCGGCATTCAGAACGCTGAAATCTGCAAAGGTTAACTGTCCTGTTGTAATATTGATATCTCCTGCTTTACCGATCGCCCCTTCTCTTAGCACAGTCGAAAGTCCTGAATAATCATTTAGGTAAAGTTCACCAGCAGAAATGTTAATGTTGCCCGCATTTCCCTGAGCATTGTTACCTGCGATCGAGAAAATTGCGCTCTGAAATCCAGCCGGGCTAAGCTGACTCAATCTGACTGAATTGACCACGTTAATATTTACATTGCCTGCATTGCCTTGTCCCGCTGTAGTGATGTTAATTTGACCTCCATTGTTGATGAGCAGCGAATTTGTACTAATATCGACATTGCCGCTGTTTCCCACTGCTCCGGGCAATACAAAGATTAGAATTTCACTATCGTTTAGGTTGATGGCTTCGATCGCATTGAGACGGATGCCTCCAGCTAGCTTAGCATCGCCGATCGTATTGGATGCGATGCCTGCAAATAATCGGCTTCCCTCAGAAATCGTAATATTACGAGCATTGATAGCAATGTTACCGCTCCCTGTCCCACTGACATCTACAGAAGTTCCAGCGGAGAGAGAAACATTTCCTTGGGGTTCTCCTAGCTCGACTTGTCCACTCGGCGCGAGTAATGTTGAGCCTTCCAAACTTACATCTCCGCCCAAAAGCGCTAACCTTTTGCCATCGGAAACCTGGAGACTTGCTCTTTGTAACTGAATAGAACTGAGGTTGCTTGGGTATTGCAGTCCTAGCGGAGCGCTAATGGTCAGCAGTGGTGGAGTTTGCGGAGTGACTGTACTAAAGGAAAATCCATTATCAAAGATCAGACTATTCGCTGTACTCGCAACGAATGAACCTCGCACATCTAATGCGGCATTCGCTCCAAAAGTAATGCCATTGGGATTGAGCAAGAATAAATCAGCATTGCCTAATATGCCCAAGGTACCCAAAATTTCAGAGCGAGTGTTTCCTGTGACCCGCGCGAAAATGCGATCGGCTCCCGCAGGATTGGCAAAGTCAATGCGTTGTCGATCGCCAATATTAAATTGCGCGAAGCTATGGAATAGATTTGCCCCTCGCTGTGATCCACCCGTGATCACATTGCCAGTTGAGAGCGATGATTCTGTCCCCAGCGAAGCATCCGGCACAATCTGAGACAATGCAGTTTCAATCCAGCAACCTTGAGCGCAGAGACTCATCAGTATCAGGCTGATTAACTGTTTCAATCGGGAAGGATGGGCAAGTTCAGTCATCGGAGCCTCATCAGAATGTTCGTTGTCTATGCTACAGGAACTCGACGCGGAAAGATTGTGTAACAAAATTGTCATCTTTCCGCTCTGAGTTGCATAGACCGTTCTGGTAGCCCGCAGGAATGAGTAAGCGGCAAATTTCCTAAATCAATTGCCTGCCGTCACCAACTCTTCACTGGAGATTCTGATTATGACTCACTCAGCCTTTCTCATTTTGGCTTTAACCTCGATTGTTGCGGGCAGCGTTGTTTTCCCTTCCTCGGCAAAAGCAGATGCACCTGAAGCTCAATGCACCCAAGCACTTGGCATCAATGTTTGTGCGAATTTACAGCCGACTGGCTACGAACTCTACGCTCGATCGCAAAGCGTCACCAGTCAGAAAACGCTGCTGCCCCCCGAAGGAGGGTGTCCGGTGGTTGCGATCAACACTGCGAGTGGTCGTTTTCGGGTTGAAGGTTGTTTTGAGCCAGGCGCAACGCCGAAGCTACAAGGTGCAGTGCAACAAGTGGGCACAGCTCAACGACAAGCATTTAGCCTGACCTTACCCAAAGGTTATTTTCTCAGCAATGATGGTCATCTGGCGGAAAAAGGCTACACCTATTATTTGGATGGGGTCAGAATTGCAAACTCCCCGAATTGGTCGCGCCAAGATGCGATCGCTCATCTGGAGATGGCGAAGAAAACGTACCCAAATCAAAAAGTCGAAGGCTATTTCGAGGGTCAGAAAATCGGCTATGAATTGTTCTGGGATGGCGTTCGAGTCGGGTTTGAACCGAGTTGGACAATGCAGCAAGCGATCAATAATCTGCAACAAAACAAGAAAGCTTATTCTAACAAGCGAGTTGAAGGAGTGCTAAACGGGCAAAAAGTCGGCTATGAGTTGTTTTGGAACGGGGTACGGGTGGGATTTGAACCCAATTGGACAAAGCAACAAGCGATCGACAACCTGCGCTGGAACAAGAGAACCTATCCGAATCAAACAGTATCGGGCTTGTTCAATGGAGAATCGATCGTATTCCAGCAACCAGCAACACGTCCGCAAGCGGGTCTTGTGACAGGAAAATGATGGGATCGGGTGAAATGCCCCGGTTTTCTTGCCTCGAATGATCCACCTCAAGATTTTTCGCACACCAGATTAAAGCAAAACCCATTTGAAATGGGTTCTATGCCGTGATGACTGAGCCACTTTAGGAGTAAATTCATGAAACCTACGATCGCACTGATTCTCTCTCTTTCGACAGTAACGACCCTGCTTGGAGCATTTGGAGTCATGGGTACCCGCGCCGATGCCTTTTGTGTCTACAATGGCACCGACAAAAAAATCTATTTTCAACAGTCTGAGTGGAAAGGCATGGCGACTGGAATTAACGCCAGGGATAATAGCTGCTGCAACTGGAGAAACAAGGATTGTAACCCGAGTAAGGCGCGCGGTCGTATGCTCGATGTCGCAGCGATTCGTGTGATTCTGAAAGAGCGTTTGACGTACGCGGATTCCGTCACGTGCGGTGTCGAAACCTATAGCGCTGTTCATGGCAGTAATATAGAAGCCAAGATTCAGGCAGGGGGTTATTGGACGATTGACAAAAATCCCAGTTTTGATTCCAAACAGAAGTATGGTTCCGATAATCCGCCGTATTTGGTCAAGTCTTGGAGCTACGACAACAAGGTTTTAGCCACCTACTTGTGTCCGGTGAAGCGGAAGGGAAAGCCTGGACTTCTCGATTTTATGCCTTAAGCACTCGCACTTCCGTCAAAGCGGGTGTTTGAGCAGTTAATGGAGTCTTGATGTTACAAGATAGTCCGATCGCATTCTCCTCCAATTCATTCTCAAAACATTGCTCTTTAGAAACGGTCTTCTAAAGAGCAATATTTTCTTTGTTGTATAAACTCACCACACAGCCTTGATTACATAAAATTTTCCCTACTACAAGCTAATCGCCAAGACTTTAAATCTATTTGGTGATTTGACTGCATAAGTCTCTGGAGATGCCCGCAGAAAGGTTTAGAGACAAAACAGTCCTTGTCCAGCCGCACTTCTATCTATAAGGAGTTCTTACAATGCAAGCCCTCGATCGCAAATTTACGAAAACCTACGACCTTTCTGCAACCGATCGGGAATTTAGCCACACAACGATGGTGCGGCACCAAGGTACGGTGATTGCCTTTGCAATGGATAACCAACAGCAGATCTACTACACCGTGCTGGACATGGAGCAGGCAAAGGCAATTGATACCATCGATTCAGAATGTTGGAATATTGAACCGCAGCGACTGCCGTTTCCCAACGAAATTGCTCAAATTGGCTATGGAGCGGCAGGGGTTCACCGGATGCCTCTAGTAGAAACGGATGCTTTTCTGTCTTCCACGGCTCGGTTGACGGCGAACGCTCCCTTTCAAGTCTTGTCCGATGAGAAGCATGTGTATGTATTTCGCCAATCGATCGCTAACAGTGATCTAAGAAGGGTGACTGTCAAGAATGCTCAACAACAAGATGTAGCGATTGTGCATAACACGCTGTTGCTCGATCGCTTTGTGTATAACAATGGAAAGCTGAACCCGAAGCTGGAAGTGCGATATCAGCGCAGCCGCAAAAAAGACATTCCAGCAAACCGTAAAGATGCGTTGGGCTATGAAGATTTGGAGAAGAAACCCTTTTACGAGCCGACGCAAGAGCTAGATTTTATTCGCAATTTGGAGAATGGCAAGTTTAGCTCATTGTTAGTACCAACCCATCTGCCCGATGTGCAACGGTGGCAGATTTTCGCTTACAACAGTGCAACTCAGAGGATGGATTCATTTAATATCGAGCGATCGACAGATGGATTGTTCAACACGAAAGGAACCCGCTACTACACCAGCCCCGAACCGGAGTATCAACAAGATGTGTACGAACGCAATCCCGGCACTTGCCCATTTACAAATAAGGCATTGATTCCATTGGTGAGTGAGTCAGGGTTTGCAGAGTCCGCATTGCAGTTTGATGGAGTGGATGATTGTGGGCGAATTCCGCACTCCGATCGCTTCAATTTCGCGACCAATCAAGACTTTACGATCGAAGTATGGCTGAAAGCCGCATCTGTTCCGACGCAGACCGATATGTGCAGCGTCTTGGAAAAGGGTACTGGAACAGGTGCATTTCCTTATGCAATTCGCTACATCAATGCAGGTGCAGATGCGAGGAAGGTGCAAGTCGCGCGATCGGACGGCTCCAAAACATCTACGATCGTCTCTAAGCGATCGATTAACGACGGAAAATTTCACCACTGTGCCTTTGTCAAGCAGGGCGCTGAATTGGTACTGTACATTGATGGAGAAGAAGCTGGCAAAACAAACGACACCTGCACTGGCAATACCCAAACAAGCGCACCTCTCTTTCTAGCGAGCCAAAATGGACAGTGGCGATTCTTCTCAGGACAGATGGATGAAGTTCGGATTTGGAGCCGAGCGCGATCTCAGGAAGAACTCGTCGAAGAGATGTGCTATCGCTTGGTGGGCAACGAATTGGATCTGGTTGGCTACTGGCGGATGGATGAGGGTGCTGGCGCTGTGATTTCGGATCAAACCGATGCAGCAAATCATGGGCAACTATTCGCGCTCAAGACTGTCACCCTGATTAAAACCGAATCAGACATTCAACGCTTAAATCTGGAAGTGCAGCAAATAAAGCAGCGAGCCGTTGAATTCAAGCAGCAGGCACTAGTCAAGCCAGAATTACGAAAGGAACTTGTGATGCAAAGCGCGTTGCTCCAGGAGAAGCAACTTCAGCTAGAACAGTTGCAACGGCAGCAGCAAGAACTCAAGCTGAAACAAGCGACGGCAGCTAAACCTTTGTGGGTACAATCGACAGCACCTGTGGGAGAACATCCAGGAATTCGCCGTTCTAGCTTCAGCATTGCGGGTCGAACGATCGCGGCTGGCTGTACCGCCTTACTTTACTATCAGCAAGAACAAGCTGAAACGGGCTACAACGCGATCGAGAAAAAGCCAATTAAACGCAATGCTCGTGTCATGTTCGCGGTAGCAACGGCTGCCCAAAACCCCACTCAAGATCCAACCAATCCAGCCAAAAATCAGATTGCGGTGCTTGACTTCGCTGTTTCTCGCGCAGGTAGTTTAGCGCAGGTCGCTGACACCATAGCGCTTCCACTGATTGACAAGTCCACAACGATCAACCCGAACTTAGACCAAATTCAGCAACTAGAGGCTGAAATCCTGCAATTGCAAACGGCAATTCGCGATATCAGCCAAGCCAGAGTGACCTACACCCCCAAAGGCGTGATTGATACCACTATTTTTGTGCCGCGCTCCTTGGCGATGGGCACTTATGAAGATGTTTATCCCCAAGCCAGCCTGGAGTTTGAGATCACCGTTCCGCCTTCTCTAGAAGTCATCCTGGATTGGCAACCCGTCGTCCCCTGGAGCAGCATTCCAGCCCGGACTGATGTGATTGCAGGAGGAACAACCTTCTATCCGGGTCAGGTCATGGGTGTTGGGGCTTGGAGAGGCGTGGTCAAGCGCTTGACGGTGAGACAAGCTGCCTCCATTCCTCAAGCATCTGCTGATTTGCAAAAGCGACTGACAGAGAAGCAATCTCAGCTTGCTAGCTTGAAAGAAGGATTGGTGCAGGTGCAGGAAGTCAAGTTAACGATGCCCTTCTTGCAAGTTGATCCCGAGGGGCTAACGGTAATGGGCGCACTGCTGGGATTTGCTTGGACTGATCGCGCTCCGCTTTTATTTGAAAGTGTGAATGGTCGCCTCAGCCTCTACTTCAAAGGACAGGACACGAATGAGTTTTTTGCCGCTTACTACAATGTGGTGGTGGGTAGAGCCAGCTTTACGGTACTGACGAAAACTCAAGTTGGAACTGGCAACGAGACCAAACTGGTTGAAGGCGGAGCGATTCGATTCATTGCTCGTACCGCAGGAAAGGTGTTGGCAGACACGACGATCGCGATTGCGCCCTCCGAACCTATCGATCCCAAAACCTGCACCGTTACCCTCACGAACACCACAATGGGAGTGACCGAAACTTGGCGACAGGTGCCGCGTGAAGTCCAAGCATTTACTACTGTGTTGAATGGTATGGCGCAACCGACCTTCATTGGTGCATTAGCGGAGTCTGCAAGCAAGGGCGCTCAGGAATTGGTGATCAAAGGACGGTTAAACTATGCCGTTGCTTCTAAAGCCATCCTCTTGGTTGGTAAAGACTCGATCAAAGTGACTGTTAGCGAAGTTCCCGAAGTTGAGGCGAATGCACCGACCACAACCCTTTCGATCGAACCAATGCCATCACTACCCACGATCGCAATTGGGGAGCCAGTTTATCTTCTGCCCTACGACTATGCCACCCAAGCACAAGTTACAGCGCCGATCGTAATGCGATCGCTTGATACTGGCTCTTTGCTAGTCACGGTAGAGCCGAATCAAGCGGTGGGCGAGATCCAAGATGGTACGGCGCAAATCGGCGAACCTGCGCTTTCTGCACAGTGGTTTGCGGATTCGCAAGGGAGCGCGCTCAATCTGGACGGCACTACCAATCTGGTGAAGACAGCCGAGTTCTTTAGTGGTCGAGATGCACTGCTAGCTCGCTTTGCTCCCGGCAGCGATTTGACCCTGGAAGCTTGGGTGAATCCCAGTGAGCCTACTGGAAACACGGCTCGAATCATCACTCACCACGTTATTGATGCCGCTAAAACAGCAAGCAACTACACGCTGGGATTGGAAAAAGTTGGTGGGCGATACAAAGTGTTTGCGGCTGTGGGTGGAAAGACTGTGCAAACGGTGAGCGCGATCGCTTCCTTTAAACAGACTCAGGATGAATGGGTGCATTTAGCGGCTGTGTTCAATCAGTCCTATGCCCTACGATTCAATGGTCGTGCGGATTGGGTTGATTGTGGCAGTGATGTGACCTTAGATATTACGGGCGATTTGACGATCGAAGCCTTTATCTGTGCGGCTGATCTATCTCGGCGACAGGGGATCTTACGCAAAGGCAAACTTGGTGATGGTATGCCCTACGCCCTCTCCCTTAACTTCGGTCAATTACAGTTCGCCTTTGAGGATGAAAACAGCACCCTCCAAACCTTTACGACCACGGCTACCACAGCTACACTTACACCAAATCGATTTTACAAGGTTGCTGTGACCCGTGAGCGCGTCAAACCGACCGTTCCCGATGATTCCGGTGATTCAAACAGTCCAGCAAAACTTCCGAAGTTCAGCACCAAGCAATCTTATCTAGTCAAGTTCTACATCCAGGGCATAGGATTGATTAGCTCCTCAACTTATGAAGATGCCAGTCCGCGCAGCAGCAGCTTGACCTGCGCGATCGCAGAGAAAATCAACGACGAAGGCACAAACTTCCAGGGTGACATCGCTGAAGTGCGGGTTTGGAGTGCTGCTCGTTCTGAGAAAGACCTGTTTACCCGGATTCTGGGCAGTGAGAAAGGATTAGTTTCCTGGTGGCGGTTTGAAGAAAACGAGGGCAATCTAGCCTACGACTCTAAGAGTAATAACCACGGCACTCGCTTCGGGGCTACCTGGATTAAATCGCCTGATCCCGATGGTTCAGAACTGTTCATCTACCGCAATGGTGAAAAGCAACGGACTGAATCGCGATCGCCCGTACTGTATCAGCATCCCCAATTCACCCTGGGATCACGAGTAACCGGGATTGACCCAAACACCAATGCTTACCAGTCAGCCGAGTATTTTCGGGGACAGATCGACGAAATCCGCATCTGGAAAGTCGTTCGCACCGAACAGCAAATCCAAGACAACCTGTTCCGCCCTCTGATGAGCGACTTTGATCAATTGATCGCGTACTACGACTGCGATCGCCAAGTGGACAGCCTCCTAGACCAGTCCGGGCAGCAGCTTCACCTCAAGGTGTTTGGTGCGCCCATGTTGTCAGTGCTATCGACTGCACCGATCAGTAACGAAGCCGCACCCGTTCGCAGCGCATTATCCGGCGTGAAAACGACCTTCCACGAAGCGATCGCATCCGCTCCCGCCGTTCAGGAATATGGCGATATGCAAACTGACAGCGATGGCAATCTAACAGCAGTGATGAAGCGCTGCTACGCCTACATCAAAGATCGCAAATGGCAATTGATCACCGGGTTCAAAGTGGGCGATTTAGAACTGGAATGGATCGGGCAAGCTCAATACGATCCTCAGTTAAAAGGCTTCATCGAAGGAGCGCCACCCGTACCCAGCGAAAACCTGACGATCCGCGATGCCAATCAGGGCGAAGTGTATAACGAATCTAGCTCGGTGCAACTCACGTCGGCAGATAGTGTGTTTTACACCTACTCCACGTCTAAAGAAAACGGAATTGACAATGCACTCAGACTACAGGCAGGCATGGGCATCCAATCGAAATCAGATGCGGGTTTCGGAATGACAACCGAAGTCGAAGCCACGAATATCATGTTCGGCATTCGCGGCAACATGGAAACCTCGAATAGTTGGCTGTCTGATCAAACTGTGGGCTTTGGTAAAGCTACGAGTCGCTTGAGCCGGATTGACTCGCAGGGCGCTTGGGAAGAAGGAACGCCCGCCAATCAAAAAATCGGCAAACGCTACATTCCTAAAAATACTGGCTTTGCGCTGGTTGAGTCGGCAACCGCCGATGTGTTTGCGCTGCGCCTCAAGCATCGTGACCCGGATAAACGCATTACCGTTGCGCTCAAAATGCGTCCAAACCCCGATATTCCGCGCGACTGGAACATCATCATGTTTCCGATTAATCCCCGCTACATCAAGCAGGGAACCCTCGACGGCAAGATCGGACTCGACCCCGACCGGAAAGATTACCCCAACGCAATGGAGTATAGTTCCGATCGCAGCTACTTCAAACCGATCGAAGCCTACCACCTCAAGCACCGCATTGAGCAGGAGCAGAAAGAATTGGAGGCTGACTATCAAACCTTTGCCACCGATCCAGCCGGAATCAAGGGGATGAAGATTGGCGCTGGCGCAGGTATACTGGGCGGCGGTATCGGTGCAATGGGTGCATTGGTGGGAGCCAGTGTCGGTTCTGCGATCGGGGGCGGAATTGCCTTCAATCAAAAATCGAAACTGCCCAGCCTGTCAAAAATGAACTTATTCAACACCTACGTCTGGACGGCTGATGGCGGCTTGTTTGCCGAAACACAGCAGTTCTCAACCGTGCAGCAGGATGTTACAGCAGGTTCCTTCTCGCTTTCGGGAATGGCAGGTTTGTTTGCCAGTGTGAATACCTCGATCGCCAAAGTTGCTGTTGGGTTTGAGTTAGAAGCCCTGATGGGTGGACACCTCAACCTGACCACCAGCAAAACGGCTGAAGCTTCCTCCTCGTTTGGTGTGGATGTCACGCTTGATGTAGAACGGGATATCCGGGTGCGCGACGCAGAACAAGCAGATCGCGTCGGTGTCCGATCACTGCACGATGCCAATGGCGATCGCGTTAAGTGTCCAGGTAAGGTTGATGGCTATCGCTTTATGACCTTCTACCTGGAACCCGATAAAGAACACTTCAACGACTTTTCTAACAAAATCGTCGATCGTGCCTGGTTAGAACAAAGCAATGATCCTAACGCTGCTGCTCTTAGAAAAGCGATCGAGACGAAGAGTGGTGTTCCCTGGCGGATTCTGCATCGGGTCACTTACATCAGTCGCGTCTTGCCCGAAATTGGCACGGCTCCGGCCGGCTCAACCGATGAAACACTACGTGCTGCCAATATTGCGAGCAACTGGGAATTGGTAAAACGCCTAGAACCCTACGTTCAGTCTAAAACGCGCAGCTATGCTGAACTGAAAGTAGCCGTGGAGCAAGCTATCGATCGTTATCTGCCTGAACTGTCTTCTGCCAAGCCTGACATTGTGCAGTACATGAGCTTGTATTATCAAGTCTTCAAATAAGCCGTTTGATCAAGGCTTTCAGGACATTTTGAAATGAGGCGAGATAACGAAAGCTGTCTCGTCTTTACTTATGAGCGATCGCATCGGCTAACTCTCTTCAGCTTAAATGGGAGCAATTGCATAATCCGCGATCGTTGCCCGCAGAAGGAAATAGACGATGAATTTCTCATCGATCGCTTCTCAATTCCTGGAGAAACTGCCATGAAATCGTTCACTTTAGAATCCAATCCACTCTCGGTTAAGGCGACGAATCCACGCTTCGAGTTCAGCCTGAATCTAGCTCCTCTCTCTGCCAGTGCTTCTCAGCAAGTGCTGACCGTGAACAGTACCGCCGACACTGTGAATCCAAACGACGGGGTACTCACGCTGCGAGAAGCGATCGATCTTGCCAATGCAACGCCTGGTTCGGCAATCATCAACTTTGCCTTAGGAACCGGGGCGCAAACAATCACACTGACAGGTGGACAGCTTAACATTCTAGACCCTCTGATCATCAACGGAACAGGCAGCCTGACGATCAATGGTAACGGACGATCGCGAATTCTTGACATTGGCAGTAATGCCAGCGCTACCCTATCGAAGCTCAACTTAGTGAATGGGGCTGCATTCACGGGTGGCGGTGCGATCTCGAATGGTGGAACGATCAACCTGGTCGATGTCACCCTCAGCGACAACAGTTCAACCCTCGGGGGTGCATTGGCGAATGTGGGAAATGCTTACTTAATGAATGTGACGATCAACAACAATCGGGCGATTAACGGGGGTGGAATTACCAATGTAGGCTATCTCAATATTAGCAATAGTACGATCAGCGGCAATACTGCATCGAACGATGGCGGTGGTTTGTATAGCGATCGCGGTTCAGTTGAGATTCAGAGCAGCACTTTTACCCTCAACTTGGCTGACAGTGACAATGATTACGTTGGTAAGGGGGGCGGCATTCGGAACAATTCGGGGACGATCGCGGTTCAAAACACGATTATTGGCTACAACTTTACGCCGAAGAATGGCAGTAGTTTTCGTCAGGTGGATGTATCAGGTAGCTTTACAGATTTGGGCTACAACTTAATTGGAGATCGGACAGGAAGTACAGGTTGGACGGTGAGATCGCGCGTCGGCACTGCCGATCACCGGATTGATCCTCGTCTAGCACCGCTCCGCAACAGCGGTGGATTCACTTCAACCCATGCTTTATTGTCAGATAGCCCCGCGCTCAATGCGGGAAACACAAACACAGCACCGACTACTGATCAGCGAGGCATTCGCCGCACTATCGCAGACATTGGTGCCTACGAAGCGCTGCCCTTCAATCTCACCGTTGATTTATTAGCCGATGAAGATGATGGCAACGTGAGTGCGGGGGATGTGTCTTTGCGAGAAGCTATCCGCTACAGTGCAGAGGGAAGCACGATCAATTTTGCGTCTAATCTGCGGGGAACGATCGCACTCGATTTGGGTGAACTGTTTGTCAATCACAATCTGACGATTAAGGGGTCTGGTGCAAAAGATTTAACCATCAGTGGCAATGATCGATTTAGAGTATTCTCGATCGCAAGTAACACCACGGTTGACTTGAGTGGATTGACGATCGCTCATGGCTATGCCGCTGTAGGAGGAGGCATTTATAACGCGGGCAATCTCACCCTATCAAACCTGATGATTCATGATAATGGGGGGCAGGGAAGCAGCGCGATCGCGAATGATCAAAACGCAATGCTCAACCTCTACAACAGCACCATTTACAGCAACAAAACCAATCAGTCTGGCATTCTCACTTACAGCTTATATAGTGATGCAGCCATTACGAATCTCGGTACGATGACCATTGAAAACAGCACGATTAGCCACAACCCAAGTTGGGTGAGTGTATTCAATAATGGCACTCTCACCATTAACGCGAGTACCATTGCTGACACTATGTACTTCAGGGGTAATGAAGTTACTAGATTACGTACTTTTAGAGGCATAGGTGTTTACAATGGGGAGTTCTTCGGCGTTATAGGTGTCACGAAGATTAAGAACAGCATCATTGCTAACAGCGCACTTGATCTGAGTGGTAAGTTTATCAGCGAAGGGTATAACCTGATTGGCAATGTTGGGTATGCGCGCGGCTTTACTCATGGGCGAAACGGAGATCAAGTCGGCACAGAGACAGCACCGATCGATCCGAAGCTGGGCGAACTGAAAGATAATGACGGTTCGACTTGGACTCGTGCATTACTGGCTGGCAGCTCAGCGCTGAATGCGGCAAATCCTTACGATCGCCCCCAAATTGATCAGCGTGGCATCGATCGGGGGAACCGTCCCGATATTGGAGCCTATGAGAATGCGCCTGCGATCGCTCGTTCCGATAGTGCAACGGTGCGACGAGGAAGCAGCGTTACGATTCCGGTCTTGGCGAATGATTTTGATTCTGATGGCGATCGCTTTACGATCGTGAGTTATAGCAATCCGAGCGGGGGCAGACTCACCCGCAATGCCGATGGAACCTTCACCTATGAGTCCAGATTTCCCTTCCTGAATGATTTCTTCACCTATACGATTAGCGATGGGAAAGGCGAAACCAGCACTGCCACCGTACAAATCCGGATGGTTTAGACGCAAGCAAAAATAGTTCGTGCGCCAGCTTCGGAAGCTCATGCGTCAGCAATAAAAGCTCGTGTGCAAGCTCCGAAAGCTCGTGCATGAATTTCAGAAGCTCGTGAGATAGTGTTTTTAGCTCGTGCGCCAGTTGCGGAAGCTCGTGCGTCAGCTTCGGAAGCTGTGGGATGAGTGTTTTTAGTTCGCGTGCAAGCTCTGAAGGCTCATGCATGAGTATTTAGAGCCTGTGCATGAGCTTTGGAGGGTCGTTTGAGAACAGATTTGGTTGGGGTGCGATCGCGATTTAGAGAGTTCTGCTCTGTAGAGATTTTGAGCAATTCACTTGTTAAGAGCTTTCGAGCAATCGCGTCAGGTAAGTTAACAGAAAGAAATAAAAATAATTTCGCAGGGGAAATTATTTGGATAACATGCATCCCCGCAAACGTAAAACGGATTTTTGCCTGTTTTCCTACTCTGAAACTTGCTATAAATGATAACTTAAATATTACTCCGGTTAAAATTACTATTTGGCTCCTGTTTGATTTTCACCTCAGAGGCAATGAGTAGGCAAGAACGGAGTAGACTTATTCCAACACAAATTAAGAGCTATGTTCCACGGTCTAGACAACCAGTTTCTTTACTCAGCATATAAAATAACCGCTACTTTTGCTGATGACATTGGGAACGTAAAATCGGGTACTGGCACATGCTTCTTCGTGAAGAACAAGAGTGGCAATTTCTGCCTGATTACTAACAGACACGTTGTGGATCTTTCGTACAAGAAAGATGATGCATCGCTCTCGAAGTATTCTATACGAGAGATTAAAATATCTGGGAAATCTGCACGTATTGGAGACAATTTTCCTGAAAGCGATCTATCTTTTGAAGTGGATCCTAATATCGAAGTTTCTACAGATTATCAGAATGATGTTGCCTGTATAACTGAATTAAGTTTATTGTCTGGCGTTAATGTCCGCCTTGATTACTGGATTCCTTACTCATTTCTTGCTAGTGAGTCAGATTTTCAACTTAACCTTACAGTCTGTGACTTCTTAGCATTTCCTGGATTTCCAGAGTGGCACGATAAACGCGGAAATCGCCCAATTCTGAGAACAGGAACAATTTGTAGCGATCCTAGATTCGACTATTCATATGGTGAATCAGTTGGAGGAAGTTGTGTCGCCTATGAAGCTTTTTCATACAGTGGCTCATCCGGCAGTCCAATTTTTGCTGTTCAGAAAGGACCTGAGCCAGGTGTAGGGATCAGCTTTCCTGGTTTCCGTCGGTTATTACTGATTGGAATAAATGCTGGACATCTCAAGGCATCAAATAACTCGCATTCTGGTATCTCGTATTTCTATAAATCAGTTGCAATTTTAGATATCATCGACGCTTGAGCTTATGTAATGCAAGCCATATGATAGGCTGCATTTGTGAATGCTAAGACTCTTTCCAACTAACAAGTTCCAACTAACAAGAAGGATTACGCCCCTCACTCTAGACCAATTACTTCACTCTACTAGAGCAACTATTTAAAAGGATCTCATAAGCTTGGAATCCAATGACAAGTAACCTGCGATCGCAATTTGCAATTTAAGAAAGTTGCAATGAGTAGATGGTCATATTTGCTCCAGGCTCTTCCAACGAACAGATTGTCTCCACAGTACGGAGACAATGAGGTTGAAAGCATTCAAAATCCTGATGTGCATTACCTTTATTGACTACTCTAAAGCTTACAGCAATCCGTCATTGGAACCGTTTTAAGTCGATCGAGTTTCACCTGCTGCAGCAAGCTCCCCCAAGCAGAAGTAACAGGACGATTCTTCGCATCGCGCCGATACAACTCCGCCAACCCATCAAATGCCTCAAACCAAATCCCATTCGCCGCATAAAGTTTCACTTGGTCGATCGTCATCTGATTTCCCAAACGACTTTTTAATTGCTGATCCAACGCCACCCGCCGAATCGTCCCCTGCACAAATACCGCACTTGATGGCTTTGCTGGATCGCAGTACACCGAGAATGTCCAAGTATAAGACTTGCCTACTTCTAGCGGCTTTGCTGTTGCTGGAACTGTTAACCGAACCAATCCAGATTTCGTCTTCGCAGCATTAAATCGAGTATTGTAAATATATTGGTCGTTTGGATCTTGCAGCGTGAATTCTATCGGTGTTTTATCCGTTAACTCACTCGGCAAGTAAAACCAAAAGGTTGGACGATCGCTAATCGTTTGCCCCCAAACTTTGCCTTGAGTTACCGGAACTAAAGCGGTCAGCGATTCAAACACTCGACAATCCCCTCGACTCGCGCCACCCTGCTGCCGTCCCCCTGGAGAACCTTGGCTTGGCGGTGTTGGGTCATTAAATACGATTTGACCTAATTGAATCGGATTCTTAGGTAACTGTGCGACTCCAGTTTGAGCCAATGCTAGAACGCTCAGACTGATCATTGCTAGACAAATTCGATTCATACCTTCCATTTTCGATTCAGTCCGTAAACACAGCTACCGGTTACAACTATTGCAATACTAGCCGGAACCAGTGGAACCCAGCCCCCGATCGTTATAAAAATTACGCTGATTCCTGTTAATCCAATGATCGCAATTGCACCTATGCTAATCGACTGAACAATTCGTCTAAAGTTCCAACCGATTAAACCACCGACGATCGCCCATCCAAAAATCCAGAGTCCTTCTGTCCAACCTTGCCAAACCCAAATCAGCGATCGCCCATCTAACACCGCACTCACAATCTGACTCGTCATATGCGCCTGCACAAACACTCCAGGCACACGATCATCTACTCCAGCCCCCTTCGGCGTAACCCAAAAATCCCCACCACTATTAGCAATCACACCAATCAACACAATCCGATCTTTGATGGCTTCGGGACGTACTTTGCCGCTTAGAACTTGAGAGAGTGTAACTTGAGGTGCAATGGTTTGAAATTGCGATCGCGATCGGTAATTCAGCAGAATTTGATTTCCGCCAGCATCAATGCTTTGATAGCCACTCGCACGATCGTTCAATCGATGAAATACCGTCTTGCCTAATTTTAAGTTGCCTTCTGGTGTAAATTCTGGTGTAATCTTATTCGCTGCTAAGTAACGAAACGCAAGCTTTGTACTCATTGCATAGGATGCTAAACAAGGGGAAGTCGGATCAGCATCTTGAAACAAAATTTGTCTTCGCAAAACGCCATCGGAATCTGCTAAAAAATCACTAAATCCAATTTGTTGAATCGGCATTTCAGGTGGAGGAGCGATACCAGTCGGATCATATTTAGCATCACTACTTTTACAGATTGCAACTAAGCGTTTATTCTGACGGAGTTGCTGAATTAGCTTTGGATACTGCTTCTCGGTTGGAAAGTCTCGATAAATATCTAATCCAATCACGCGCGGATTCGCGCCCTCTAAAGTTTGTAGTAGTCGATTGAGCGTTTGATCTGTAAGCGATCCCCGGCGTTTATCTGGGTTTTGTGCCTGAATTTCTGACTCATCGATCGTCACAATCAGAAGCCGCGAGTCTTGAGCTTCAGTCGGTCTTAACTGTAGAGTGCGATCGTATGCCCAAAGTTCAATCGGTTGCAGCATACCGAGCGATCGTACACCCAATACAACGCCAGTGACCGCTACACTACTCAGCAACAGTCTGGTGATTTTAGATTTTAGAGTTTGGATTTTAGATTGTGCGAGTTGGTGTTCTTGTTCCTTTCTCCATTGTTGCCAAGTGGGAGGCTGTTCGGCTGGATTTTGGCAAATCACAGGTAGCCAGGTTGCACAAAAAAACTCGGATTCTAGTGCCTGAAGTTGCTCTCTGGCTGCTCGTACTGCAAGGTAGAACGACGCACCGTTAGAGAATGCAAATAGAAAATGCTTGAGAAATGCTTGAGCGACGCGATCGGGAACAGGTTCACGCATGACAATCACTTGCGGGATGTGCAGATCGGCTAAATCCCAAGCCAAACCTAATCCATCACAAGAGTTAAAAATCGCCAGCTTTAAGCCACGCTCGATCGCTTTTCTCAATCCATACCGTAACTGATCGATCGTTAATGTATCAGTTCGATTAATTTTAATTGTTCCAGTGGTATGACTCGAACTATGCCCAGCAAAAAATAAAATATCCCAGTTCGTTTCCCAAAGCTGCTGATTTAGTGTCTCTAAATCTGGCTCAACGAGTAACTTAAGTTCGGTATTTGGTAACTGTTCTAGTAATTGTTGATCTTTAGTGATATTAATTCCTTGACTGTTACCGAGAATTGCCAGAATCTTAACCCTCTCATTTGGCTCAGGATTCGTTTGAATCGATCGCGTATATTCTGGCAAGCTTAACGCTAACTCTGCTTTAGGATAATCTTCAAAAAATTGCCAGAGATGCCAAGGAAACCGCAGTAGCGATCGATTTTCAGCCGCAATAATCAGGCGAATTTCATCGGTTCGGCTTAAATGTGTGCGAAGTTGACGATCGATCTTGGCAAAAGAATCCACCCGCAACCACTCATTCAGGCGTTGCGGCAATTCTTGACAAAGCCGTTTGAACTCTGATTCAGAAACATCAGTTGGGTAAGCCTCATCCTCTTCAATCTCAAATTCATTGGATCGCAATCGTCGCCAAGTCCGATGCACCGACACTGCTTGATACAATCGTTGCCATCGCTGATACAGAACATCTAACTCAGGGGCAGGCGGCAACTTTCCAGTCACTTGCATTGGAGTAGCACTATCGGCAACCCACCATTGAGCCGTGATCGCACAGCCCTGTTGCCAATCTCCGCTCAAATTTAGAACAACGAGTTGGGTCATTGTTTAACTCACAAACGCTTCCACCACACGCACATCCGCCACCGTTATCTCTAGCTGAAACGGCGTGGCGATCGCACATCTAAACCGTCGCAGTTGAATGTAGTTACTTGCGCTTCTCGATCGCGCCGATTGCAACACTTCTCCAGTTGCCGAAATTAATGAGAGTTGCACATTTTCAGGTAGCACTGTTTCTGGTGCTTGCGGTAGAAGCTGCACCCAAATTCGTCGTCGCTCATCCGCTTCCACCTCTAGCACCACGACAAGCAGCACATCTACCACCGAGCCGAGTTGCAGCCGCTTTACTCGTCGAATTGCGGATTCAGAGGAATCATCGCGTCGAAAACTAAAGCCTAGATCAGGTTCAGAACTCAATAGCACTTCGATCGTCTGCCATGCCGCTTCAAACCGATCGTTTAACCATTGGCTCAAATTTGCCAAAGGTGTGCGAGTCGCCTGTCGCTGCTCAGATAAACGCTGCCAATCCTGCTGAAGCAACGCCCCCCATCGCTCAAACGGCACTTCCAAACGCGGAATCACCGGGCTGCCTAATCGCTGAATCAGGTTCTCGGCTTGCGCTGCTGACAATTCAGGTAAAGGTGTCACCAAAGCACGAGTGGGTTCTGGCTCAAGTTGCTGCATAGTCCAGAACACGGTCATATCTTGAATCAGATCGGTGCTAGTCAGGCTATAACTCCGGTCATCTGCATCATATCGCCCCTGAGATTTCAAGGTTTGATGCGTGGTATATCCCCAAACGTAGAGCAGTTGTTCATCTGCATCTACCTCGATCGCCAGATAGTAATCTCCAACCCAATCGGGAATATCAACCCATTCCTGGGGAACGTGAAATTCAGTGCGATCGCACGTCTCGATCGGAATCAAAACAATCCGTTGCGAAGCGCTTCCCACGTTGGGAGAATCGTCACCGAGCGTTACCGCACTACCGTTTACCATTTCCCAAAAAGCAGCATGACTTCCCAAGTGAATCAAGGGTTCACGTCCCGTCTTTTCCCGTAGCCACAGTAGAACAGTTTGCAGACAAACGTGATTCAAGTAAGCTTGCCAACGATGACCCAGCGGGCTAACAGTCCGGCTCTGCTGCCAAGCTTCCTGCTGAATCGTCTCCGGAATCTCTAAAATTTGTGTTGATGTTTCAAATGCAAGCATCATTGGGGGCTTTCTCCAGTTCGCGATCTGAGTTCCGATAGTAAATCTGTAACCATTCCTCTAAAACAACACTCATATCTTTCAGTGCGGGCGAGGTCAGCGAAATATGCAACTTGTCCCGGCTCCAGCGTGCCAAAGCCAGCAGCAACGTTTCTTTCGCACTGCTCAATCGGCGAGAAACCGTGTATTGCTTCATCTCAAGCTGTTTTGCAATTTGCTGCTGAGTTAGCCCATCTCGACAATACAGCACCAACAATTGCTGAATTTTAGGATCAAGGCTCTCCAGTGCCGTTGTTAAGACCGACTGGATCTGCATCCATCGGGACTGCCGCTCCTCCAGTTCTTCTTGGCTGATTAACAGCGCGAACGGTGTCGCTCTAGTTTCATCGGGCAAATCATCCTGAAGTTCTCCAGTCGCATTTTCTCGGCTTACATTTAGCGATGCGATCGCAGGATACAAATATGCCCGTGCCTGCTTTGCACACCGTTTCAACCTAGCCTCTAACTCTTCTGGTGTAGCTTTCTGCGAACATTGCGTGTTATAAAGCTTCGCAATCTCCCCCCAATCCGGCTGCGGCAAGCGCCGAGTGGTCGGTGTTTTATCCGGCGCACAGTAGGTCTTAAAACACGTCCAAGCTAAACGGGCTTGCGCGATCGCATCCGCAGAAAACCCTGCCATCTGAAGCGATTCAACCAACTGTTTCTGGCTCAGTTTCCGCAACAAGCCCCAATCCGTGCGTTGGTCTGCCTCGCGCTGTTGACGCAGCGTATCGCGAATCGTATTGCCAAAACACAAGCTGGCATAGGTTTTGAGACTAGCTGCTTGAGACGGCTGGTAATCGGTGAGAATTTTGGGGAAGGCTGCGAGCGCGAGTTGAAAACAATCGGACACGCGGTATTGTACTCCCGTCTGCTCCCCCCCCATGCGCCGCGCCACCCAGTAGCAGGGTTCCTGCACATACGCGCAAAGGTGTGCCTCTGCACGCTGTTTTGACTGATGCCACTGCTGATGCCAGTAGAGCATCCAATAGATTTCTGAAGCATCGGGTTGCTCGGCTAAATTGTTCAGCATCGTTTGCCGAAGAACGCGATCGCTCACCCATCGATGAAAGTGATCATCCATGAACTCTACAAATGTAGAAAATAATTCTGCGATCGTTTGACGTGGCTGCATGAATGGGCAGGACAATAGAAGTTCTTAGATTAGCCATTGTACTTCTAAGCGCGGGTTGCAAGAAGCCGTCCACGAATGTTGCAGATTGAGAAATGGCTAATCAATTGCAACTTGAAGGGTGACAGTTTCAGATTCGCTTAGAGTTGCACCAGACTGAACCGTCCCTCATTTGTTACTTCAAAACAAATTGAGCCGAAAGCAGTTGTGTTTCCGTTAAACTTCCGATGCTACGATCCTCCACCGCTACCGTTGGTTCAAGAGATCGCCACATTGAACGGTTAGAAGGCTGGTTACAGATTTTCTCCGTTCTTGGACTGGAGTGAGGATTACATCAGTTGATGGCATGGCGTGGATGGACACTTTTCGTACCTTGCCAATTTTGGAGCAGATCGATAACGTGCGATTCATGAAATTGATGCGAATACGTCAACTGTGGCGATTCGAGAGCTAGCGAGTCATTTGGCATGAACATCGCCATCTCTAAAAGCGCCAAATGCTTGGTTGATGCCAGTACTTGGCGTTTTGGTAATGGCTGCTTTCGAGACGAATGACCCACTAGGTCGATCTCAGCTTTGTTGCTCAGTGTCCCCAATTAGGAAAAACGACAAAGATTCGTTGTGCTGTCGATTTGCTCTCAAGTGCCTGGGTGAGCGTTTGACTGGTCGTTTCTGGAGGCGTGCTTCCTTGCACTTCAATTACACCCCGAAACATATTCATGCCGCAAGTGAACTCATACGTTCCAGGCTGAGTCGGAGTGAACTCGATCGGGGTAACTTGATGTAGTGGTAAGTCTTTCGCAATGTGAAAGTCAGGAATTCGCACCGCTTCTAAACAGCTAGACGGATCGCGTCGATCGAAGCTCAATCGTACAGGTTGCCCCGCGGCGACAACGACTCGATTCGGTTCATAACCTCCATCGACGGTAATTGTGGCTTCTTGAATTCCTTGACTCGTATCAGCTTTGCGAGACTTCGATTTGCTGAATAAAAACCACCAGAGTTCGACACCAATCAATCCGATTCCCCCTGCGGTGACTACTCGCTTAAGCCATAACGGTTGATCAATGCGGCGAAAACCGTTCGATTGCTCAGTCTCATTCATCTGCATCTCATGTGGCATTTGTGCGATCGCTTGATTGGAGATCCCAAACATCAACCCAATACTCGCAATACTTCCAATGATCCAGTTTTTCATGGTGACTTCTCCTACATCGCTTTGGGTTTGAAGTTTCGTAATCTCAGCGCATTCGTAAGAACTGAGACTGAGCTAAATGCCATTGCGCCACCTGCAATAATCGGATTGAGCAACCAACCAAAGATGGGAAATAGAATGCCAGCCGCGATCGGAATTCCCAAAGTGTTGTAGATGAAGGCAAAGAATAGATTCTGCCGAATGTTGCGAATGGTGGCGCGACTGAGTTGAATTGCCGTCACAATGCTTTGAAGATCTCCAGAAATTAAAGTAATGTCACTCGCTGCGATCGCAACATCAGTTCCGGTTCCGATTGCGATTCCTACGTCCGCTTGAGCCAAAGCAGGCGCATCGTTAATACCATCACCTACCATTGCGACAATTTTCGATTTTGGGCGACGACGGAATTGGGTTCGCGTAAAGGATTGTTTGCCAAACTTGCCGCTCTGAATCGATTCGATCACGGCTGCTTTTTGATCCGGGCGAACTTCTGCAATTACGGTTTGAATCCCAACTTCATGCGCGATCGCATTTGCCGTTTGCTGGTTATCTCCGGTTAGCATCACTACTTCGAGTCCTAAGCGTTGTAGCGATCGTACTGCTTGAACCGAAGAAGGTTTAAGTGCATCAGAAATGCCCATCAAGCCTTGAAGTTGACCGTCTACTGCAATCAGAATAACGGTCTTTCCGAGCGCTTCTAATCTATCTTTTTCAGCTTGGATGGTTCGGGTCTCGATTCCTAACTCAGTGAGCCAACGTTGAGTCCCAATCTGTACGAGTCGATCTGAAACTGTACCTTGAACACCGCTTCCTGCAATGGCTTCAAAATCTCGCACGCCGTCTAAGGAAATCTCTTGGGATTGAGCATATCGCACGACTGCTTCAGCTAACGGATGCTCAGAATTGCGCTCGACTGATGCGGCTAACTCTAGGAGCTTTAATTCATTTGCAGACCCAACATCGGTGACAAAATCTGTCACGGTTGGTTTGCCCTCCGTAATCGTTCCAGTTTTATCTAACACGATCGTTTGAATCTGATGTGCAAGTTCTAAGCTTTCGGCTCCTTTGATCAAAATGCCGTTCTCGGCTCCTTTTCCAGTGCCGACCATAACAGATGTGGGAGTCGCAAGTCCGAGCGCACAAGGGCAAGCAATGATGAGAACACCGACTGTGGTGATCAAAGCTAATGTCACATTTCCCATCAGGTTGAACCAGATTAGGAAAGTGGTAATCGCGATCGCGATTACCACAGGCACAAACCAGCCCGTTACCTGATCGGCTAATCGCTGAATCGGTGCTTTTGATCCTTGGGCTTGCTGCACTAGTTGAACAATCTGAGCCAGAACCGTGTCTTTCCCAACTCGTGTCGCTCGAAATCGAAAGCTCCCGGTTTTATTGATCGTCGCTCCAATCACTTCATCACCCGGTTGTTTTTTGGCCGGAACACTTTCACCTGTTACCATCGATTCATCGATTTGAGAACTGCCCTCGACAATCTCGCCATCAACGGGAATTTTCTCACCCGGACGCACGATCACAATGTCATCGATCTGGACTTCCTGAATCGGCACTTCCATCTCCCGCCCATTGCGAACAATTCGAGCATCACGAGCTTGTAAGCCAATCAGTTTCCGAATCGCATCGGAAGTTTGTCCCCGTGCCCGCATTTCGAGCAAGCGACCCAGCAAAATTAACGTGATGATGACGTTTGCGGCTTCATAGTACACATCAGGATTCAATCCTTGAGCAATAAAGAAGCCTGGAAATACAGTTGCTACAAGGGAATAGAGATAAGCGGATCCCGTCCCCAAAGCAACCAGCGTATCCATCGTCGCAGTATGGCGCTTCAAGGCTTTCCAGGCATTGACGAAGAACTCTCGACCTGCCCAAAACAATACAGGCGTTGAGAGAACAAGTTGTAACCAGGAATTGTGCAGCCACCCCGGAATTAATGGAATGGGCAATCCGAGCATCATCGGTAAAGAGCCAATCACTAAGATTGTGCTGATCACCCCTGCAACAATAACTTTCGTTTTGAGGTGACGAAATTCTCGCAGTCGAGCCGTTTTCTCCGTCTCATCTTCGCCCGTAATGAATGCTTGATCTTGCAGCGAATCAGAGCCATACCCAGCATCGACAATCGCTTGCTGAATCTGCTCTAAGTTCGTGCGTTTAGGGTCGTATTGAAGGCTGGCTTGTTCGGCTCCGAAGTTCACATTAACTTCAGCGACACCGGGAACCGATCGAATTGCGTCTTCCACGCTACGAGCGCAGGAGGCACAACTCATACCCCGCAGCTTTAACGTCTGAGTTTCCATGATTCTAGACCAATGAAGGGGAAATCACGCAACGGTATAGCCTGCGATCGTAATCGCTTGTTTCACATCGGCTTCCGCTGCTTGCGTTTCGATATCGACTAATTTTGTTTTGGGATCAGCTTTCACTTGGGCATTAGGATCAATGGCTTTCACCGCTTGGATAATCGTATCGCTGCAAGCAGAGCAAGCCATGTTCGGAACGGTAAATTGTAGTGCCATCGGTCAGAGTCCTGAATTGAATGAATATTGATATCTTGAACCCTCCGGTCAACTAGAGAGTCAAGCAATTTCGCAAAGATTACATCTTTGGACAGAAGCACGGCAGTCTTCGCTTCATGTGCAAAAAGATCGCCATGAGATGCGCGAACCGTCGCTTTGTGATTTCATTTCCATCTGCTAAACACTCGAATGTCGTGAAAAAGTTACGGCAGGTATAGATCTCGATGAGCAGAATACCACTTCACGGTTTGCAATAATCCCTGTTGTAAAGTGGTCTTAGGCTTCCAGCCTAGCTTTGATATTGAATCCGCAATGTTTGCCGCACGAACTTGTTCCATCGAGCGCTCTGGTAATGCTCCAAACAAAGGTTGAATGCTCGGATCAATCAATTGAGTGAGTTGCTGTACGATCGATGAAATTGGGGTCAACGTACCCGACCCTAGCTCGAAAGTACATCCTTCTACATTCGGCGCTTGAGCAGCAGCAATCAAGCCATCCACTACGTCATCAATATAAATCCAATCAATCTGACGCTGACCACTGCTCAGTTTTGGAGCTTCTCGATTCAGTAGAGAGAGCGTCACATGAGGAATCAGCTTTTTGACATCCTTCTGGGCTGAACCGTATACCAAAAAGAGACGCGCTGTGACGATCGGAACTTGGTAAAGCTGATGGAACATTTGTGCATAAGCACTACTCGCTCCTTTAGCAGCAGCGTAGGGCGAAGAAGGAACATCCCCTGCATCTGGCTCCTCTAGTGATCCCGCCAGGATGATTCTCCGCCCTCCTAATTCAGCCATCAGCGTAAGCAAATTTACCGTACTCACTAGAATGTTTTCCAGTGTTGCTTGGATGGTATCAAGACTCCGCGATCCCGAAACATAGCCTGCTAGATGAAAGATGACATCAGGCTTGATGCTCACCATCACTTGTCGCATCTCCTTTAGATTCCTTACATCGCCCTGTAGCCACTGTATTGAAGAATCATTTGACGATCGCTGGAGTCGAGATACACCATAAACATCTGCTCTAGAGCGAAGAAGACGCTGGCAGAGATGATGTCCAATGAAGCCAGATGCACCTGTCACTAAAATTTTTTGATGATCAAATGATAGAGAAGAATACATACGAGAGACTTAGAGGAGACCGTATTTTTAAGTGCTAGTGAATAAAGCGGCGAACTGAAAGAAGCGATGCTTCTGTTCCAGAGCGAAGGAGGTATCTCTCAGTGCGGGGCTTTACTTTCAGCATAAAGGGGGGAAATGAAATTAGAATGAAATTTAAGTAAATCTGCCTCTGCCGGAAGACTGCATTGTGCAAACAGAAGCCTTGATAAAGCAAATTCTCAAGCGTTCAAATCTCAAGAAGTAAATTTTCTCCGTCAGTCGCTAGCAGCACCATCAGAAGTTACGATCGCGCTTCCAATCGCGCTTCCAAGTCAAAGCGCAATTAGAAGTGATTTCTTCACACAAGTTAAATGCTGCCAAAAAAAGCGATTAAACCCCTGCCATCAGAAGGTTGAACCACGAGCGAAGGTGTGCTAGCGAGACTGCCCAGGCATCTTTACGCCTGCTGCATTCTGTCCAACCACTCACGATTCGCAGCGAATTCACGTCTGAATTGTTCTCCGAATTGCTCACCCGCTCCCGTCACGCTCTCAATGCCACGGCGCAGCGTCCATTCCATCAGCATTCGTAAGCAGCGAATCTTTTCGCTCGTAGACAATGACGATCGCACAATTGCAGTCAGATAGGCTTGCATTTTCACCATTCCCATGAATCGCCACAGTTCTCGTCGCACTTTGGGATCAAAAAATGTCAATCGATCCGACGCGTTCTTGATGCGACAGTAGCAATCTGGATGGTCACGGCGCGAAAATAAATACTCTTCGACATAGCCGACGTTGCCTTGCAGAATCATCGTCACCGCATAGTTTCGATCTGATCCGGTAAAGCTGCCAAATAGCTGCGTTTGTTGCATTGCGCTCGATCGCTGTAATCCAAAATGCTCGGTAAAGTATCCCGCCCACAGAGATCGCCAAAATCGATCAGACGCAGACTTGTCACTCAATCGAATCTCATGATCAAATGTGCCAATTTGCGTTCCTTGCTCATTGATGGCAAGCGATCGACAATTCGCAATCACCAAATTTGGTTCCGCATCTAGTAGAGCAACACAGCGCTCTAAAAACTCAGGCGCGATCAAATCATCGTGTGCCTGCCACTTGAAATAAGGCGCATTCTTGCCGTACTGCTCAAAGACGAAATTAAAATTGGGAGCGCAACCAATATTCTCTGAATGTCGATAGTAGATGACTCGATGATCTCGTACTGCGTATTCTCGTCCAATCGCCTCGGTTGCATCTGTCGAAGCGTTGTCGCTAATTACAAGCTGAAAATCCGTAAACGTCTGAGCCAATACCGACTCGATCGCTTCTCTTAAATAATTCTGACCGTTGTATACCGGTAATCCAATGACGACGCGGGGAGTTCTGTTCATATTCACTCGACAGCTTCTGTAGACCAGGAGGGCGCTTGAGCCTAAAAGCATCAAATTTCTTGTTGAAAGCGATTCTGCCGTTAAAGCTGCATCGTGCTTAAAGAAGAAATCGCGCTGTCTCAGAGAATTCACTGAGTCCTGGAAACTTTGTAATAGAAAAGTCAGTGAATACTCTAGTGATTGGTGCAATCTTCACTACAACTACACTCCAAGAACGTGAAAAAAAAAGTTTCAGTTTTTCACACTTAGATTTTGTGCCAATTTCATAGATCTGTGGTAGCGATACGGATGCGCTGGCAGTTCTATCTAGTTTGGTCCGTTTTACATTGGCACGTCAATGTCAACGCAATTTGGATAGAGATTAGGCAAGCAATTTCTCTCTGATAGAGATTGTTGAAGCTTTAACACGGGTTGCAGCAGTTTTTCATCCCGATTTCATTTCTGTGTGATTTCCTAGCTAAAGAGACAGTTCGTACTGCATCAAAGTGAAAAAATGGGTCAAAAAGTGCTTCTACCATTGACTCTCCACCTAGCTGGATTGTTCAAAATGTAGAGATAGTAATAAACTTCAGGTTAAGCAAATATGAGTTGCTCAATTTTCAAAAAAGCGCTGCTTGGACTCTCGATCACAAGCGCGATCGCAATCAGTGGACTCACCGCTTGCTCGAACTCTGCTCAAACCTCAAGCTCGAATCAAAGTCCTGCTGCTTCAAGTTCCCCAATGGCAGGAATGCCGGGAATGGATCACAGCACGATGGATCACGGCAAGATGAACCACGGCAAGATGAACCACGGCAAGATGAACCACGGCAACATGGATCTCGGTTCCGCTGACGAGCAGTTCGATCTGCGGTTCGTTGATGCAATGGTTCCACATCATCAAGGAGCCGTAAAAATGGCGCAAGAAGCGCTGCAAAAATCGAAGCGATCAGAGATCAAAAAATTAGCGCAGTCGATTATTGCTGACCAAGACAAAGAAATTGGCCAAATGCAGCAATGGCGCAAAACTTGGTATGCGAGTGCCGCCGCGACTCCGATGGCGTGGAACAGTGGCACAAAAAGTATGATGCCCATGACGCAGGATCAGATGAACGGCATGATGATGAACGTGGATTTGGGGGCAGCCGATGATCAGTTCGATTTGCGGTTTATCAATGCGATGATTCCGCACCACGAAAGCGCGATCGTCATGGCAAACGATGCCCTACAAAAATCGAAGCGTCCTGAGATTCAAAAGCTCTCAAAAGCGATCGTATCCTCACAGCAAGCAGAGATCGATCAGATGAAACAGTGGCGCAAAGCGTGGTACAACCAATAAATCGTTTCATGCCCATTTCACATTCGTTGGCATACTGAACAGGTAATTTAGCTTACCATTATGGCAACTACAAGGTTCTGTCAGTTTGGTCTGGTAGAACCTTGTAGTTGCTATTTTAGTTAACGACAAATTGGATTTATTCCAAATCTGATTCCAGAAGGGCACTGAATAGCAATACTATCAACTTGTTTTGATCTGCGACTAAATTTGAGTTCACTCACTTGGAGTTGTTTTTGCAGAAGGGAGATAACCATGAGACAATCCCAAATGCAAAAGTAACGGCACAAGTACAGCTTCCCGATGGCAGCCAAAAATCGGTAAATATGGCTTATGATGCCGCTGGCAAGTATTATTGCCAAATTGCCAACGACTGCGGCAGGAGAGTATAAGGTGGCAGTTCAGACTGAAATGGGTAGCGAGAAAGTGAACGCTCGGTATACCTTTAAGCAGTAGACTCAATTGCTAATTTCATCGTGGTTCCGTATCTACAATCAAAAGATTCCTCTGGAGACGGCACGGATTCAGACTTATAAGCAAAAGGAGCTAACCATGCGGGTTCTGCTGGTGGAAGATGAACCAGATTTAGGCGCAGCGATCGAGAAAACCTTGACCCGCAATCGCTATATTGTCGATTGGACACAAGACGGGACTGAAGCCTGGAATTATCTGACGCAATCTCATACGCAGTACACAATGGCAGTGATCGATTGGATGCTGCCGGGACTAACAGGCATTGAGCTATGCAAACGCCTCCGCACCAGACAGAATCCGCTTCCAGTGCTGATGTTAACCGCGCGAGATAGCATTAACGATCGCGTTACCGGACTTGATGCCGGAGCCGATGACTATCTAGTGAAACCCTTTGGCATGGCAGAGCTACTTGCTCGACTGAGAGCGCTGCAACGTCGATCGCCCCAGTTTCAACCGCAAAACTTTCAAATTGGCTCTCTCATGCTTGACTATGGTTCATCTTGCCTCGTACTTCAAGATTCAGACACGAAAGCAATCCTCACCGCAAAGGAATTTCAACTGCTAGAGTATTTGATGAAACACGCTAATCAAATCGTCAGCACCGAGCAGATTCGTAATCAGCTTTGGACGGCTAACTCAGACTCAGCCAGTAATGTCGTCGCTGCACAAGAAGCCAAAAGGCGGGGAGTTGAGTGAGTTACAAAAGCAGGAAAATCGTGCCCTAAGCCAATCGCGCGTTCGCTGTGAAAATGCCTTTGCAGGCATCAAACGCGATGGGGCAGTGAGTGCGATTTATCGCAACCGAAGGACTTTGATGATCATTTGATGCTGACTGCTGCCGGATTATGGAACTTCTACTTGATAGCAGCTTGATTGTGGTTACAGGACGCAGAAATAGTCAAATTCTACTTTGAGCCTAAGTTATTCCCCAACAGCTCTAATGCTTTTCTGTTTGAAGCCGATCTGACCGATGCTGATTTGAGTGATGCGTTCTTGAAAGGTTCAGTGATGCCCGATGGAACAGATTACGCTTGACTCAACATCTAATGTTCGTGTTCTGTACGACAAAGCCGTAGGCTCGCTCTTACAAATTCGCAAGCATCACGGGCTTTCCTTGATGGTTCTGTGGCGCTGCTGCATCTTCGATCGTCACCGCCACGTTAGACACCAAATTCGCAGAACGATACACGCTCGGCACTGCGATCGATTGCGTAATCGTGCCCTGAGCATCGACGTTAAATACCTCTGTCAGAATTGCATTCTTGGTATCCCTGGTGACCGGGGCATACTGCTTCACGACTGTCCATAACGCATAGACTTTCCCAGGGGGTAATGGCGGCAAATTCTGAACCGTCAGAACCGCTTCTAAGCGATTCGGATCGATTTCGACGGTCGCAGAAGCCGCGTTTCCCGATTGAGTCGCCTGGAGCGCGTAAACGAGCGTTGCCAATCGTCGAGTCTCAGTTTGGGAAACCTGTAGTGCTTGCCGCAATCGATAGTTATTGATTCCCAAGGCTACGATCGCAACTGCTGCCGCGACATTCATCGCTCGATTCCAGCCAAATGAACGACGCACACTGCTTCTCGGTGCTGAAGCAGTGTGCGGAGTCTGAGCAGCTAAAATCGCTGAGCGAAGATGGGCTGGTGGAGGAATTTCGGGTGATGCGGAGGACAGTTCTAGGGCTTTCTGCATCCGATCAACTTCCGTTGCGATCGCGGGCTGATCGATCAAAAGCTGCTCAAATTCCGCTGCCTCATCCGGGTCGAGATTCCCTAAGACATACCCTGCGATCAGGAATTGTAAGTGTTCTGAAGCCATCGACCAAGTCATAAGTGAATTATTCCAGGTAATCGGTAAGGGTTTGACGCAACTTGAGCAGACTCCGCCGCGTTTTCGTTTTCACGGTACCGAGCGGAATATTTAATCGTTCGGAAATTTCTGATTGACTGAGACCCTCGTAATAAGCCATACGGAGAATTTGCTGTTCACTCTCTGGTAATTGAGCGAGGGCGGTTTGAACTTCCTGAGATTGTTCGTTTTGAAACACCTGCTCAAAGGGAGATTGGGAGGTAGGTTCAGGGTTGTTGTTAGAGCGAAATCGTTCCAGGAAAGAGCGGGCTGTACTGCGCGATCGTACCCGATCAATGGAGCGCGATCGAGTCAAAATTGCCAGAAATGTTCTGAGAGAACCTCGACGCGGATCGAAGGCAGTCGATCTCGCGAGATTGAGAAAAATGTCTTGGGTGAGGTCTTCAGCTTCCTGCGGACTGCCTAACGTTTTAAGGGCTATACCGTAGACTAATCCAGAATGACGATCGTAAAGAACGCCAAGACCCTCTGTCTGACCTGCTCGTAATGCTCGATATAGCTCTGCATCTGTCTGACTAGGGGGAAGTTTTTCTAGGTCGCTAGGCTGTTCAGACATGATGCGGATCAGGCTTGAGAAGCTTATTCGTTTTCCAATCCTTACTTTGACATCAATGCTCACCGAAAACATTTATCTGGGAAAAAAGTTATTGAATTTTGCTGCACTTGACAAAGTGAACGCAGGGGTGTGCCCCGTTTCACCATCGAGTGAGGTGAATTCTGGTGGTAAATCATTAGTTTTATGGTCATTCAGTTAACTTGAACAGATCTAGTACGGATGCCATTTCAAATCGGATGCACTTTACAACTTCAAATTGTTCTGGATTAAATTCTTAGAATACTGCGGCTGCGAAAGTCATCCGAAATTCAGCAAAAAGTGAGCAGTTTTTGACCTAGTAAGTGAACAGCGACTAAGTGAACAACGCCCTTTAAATCTAACAAGTTCGCGTTTAGGAATACAGCGTGAAACCTGATGTTTTGAGTACGGGTTTTCATATTCAGAAGTAAATAGTAGGCTCAAGTATTTTCCCTTGTCTAGCCCAAAAGAATGCGCTATTTCTTCTACATCGCAGTTATTTCTTTATCATCTGGCAATGTAATTCTTATCGCTTGAAGTGTTAATTGTCGCATTCATTTGAATCTTACTAAAGAGTCATGTACTCAACCATCTAATGCTCTAGCTTGAATGTATCTCTTTAATGATTGAATTCAACTATTAGGAGCATCAAAATTGCAGCTTTAAAAAAGTGAGTTTATTTCAGTTCTCTTGGATAAGGACTTCTGTTCTTTAATTTGGGGTTGTTTTGGTGGTCGTAGTTTTTTCGATGCTCAGTTGTGTAAAAAAGGACTTACTTAATAATGCCAACTCTGAAACGAATAAGGTCATCTGCAACAGGACGATTACACGCTCGTCCGATGCAACCAACAGAGGCTGGAGCGCCTGGACTGTACTCCCTCAGCTTGGAGGGTGAGCGTAACGGGTTGATCTACGTGCCAACTACTTATCGAGCCGATCAGCCTGCTCCTCTGGTTCTCATGCTACACGGCGCAGGAGGCAATGCGAAAGATGGGTTAAGCATCATTCAGGAATGGGCAGATACCTTTACAACGATCGTTCTAGCTGTAAACTCACACTGGCAAACTTGGGACATGATTGTGAGTGACTACGGTCCCGATATTGCCTGTATTGATCAAGCATTAGAACAAACCTTCGCTCGTTATGCAATTCATCCGAATCACATCGCGATCGCAGGCTTTTCAGATGGAGCTTCCTACGCCCTTTCAGTTGGCATGATGAATGGTGATTTATTCACTCACCTGCTGGCTTTTTCACCCGGATTCACCGCACCTGCCAATCGAGTCGGTCAACCTCGGTGCTTTATTTCCCACGGCAAGCGCGATACGGTATTACCAATTGATCAATGCAGTCGTCGCATCGTTCCACGACTACAACAAACAGGCTATGACGTACTTTATCGAGAATTTGATGGTTCTCATACTGTTCCCGTTGAGATCGCTCGTGAAGGAATGCATTGGGTGACAACCTGAAGGCAAAGCGATCTCAACGTTGCACTTTTCTTGTTAATAGAATTTTGGAGTAGAACAATGACACACGCACAGCCCAATCAACCTGATGATGAGTCACTTGGAGTTGAACAACTTCCTGAAGACGAGTTAAGTGCTTCCCCCGGTGACGAGGACATTCAAGCATCTAACCCTGATGTGAATGATGCAGGAGTTGCGACAACTTCTGCCGACTCAACCGAGCAGCAGAGTTCTGAGAGCGTCTCCTCTCCGGCAAGCGAGTAGGGCTTTACTCGCTTTAGGTACAAAGTGCACTTTGTCTGTCTAGCTGCAAATTCTATTCGGCAACTACAAACATCAACTTCATATCAAGAATAAAAACCATGAGCGATCCATCACTGTCAGATCCAGCTACTAATCCAGATCAATCAGTTGTTGCATCTCAGCAAGCCCAACCTCAGGTACCCGCGAATGTTGCGGGCAGCGCTATGCTGGATGCTCAAACAGCGGCGGGAGAGGTTCATCCAGAAGGAGAACCAATCTCTGCTCCTATCGCAACCAATTTTCCAGGAGCGACTGATGCAGGCGATGCTCGAGCTGCTGGAGGTTCTGATGTAAGAGACTCTTCTACAGGTGAACAATCCTCAGATAAGGGCTTTGTCAATTTTCAAAACAACCTTGATGTCCCTAGCGATCGAGTTCAGAACTTGCCTGATGCCGATTCTCTTGAACTACCAAACAATTCTGAAACTAATCTTCCAGATTAGGTGGAAAACTGAATTGCGATTCACTGAATGGCAACCTAAAAGAAAAGCCTCCAGTTTGTGAACTGGAGGCTTGATAAATATTGATCGATAAACTTTTTGCTGATTTGCATCAGCTTCCTGACAAATCCTTAAAAATCACATTGCAACTTGTCAAACACCAATGAAGGTTTGCGGTCAAGCCCTCGGTCTATTAGTACGGCTCGGCTGCACATATTACTACGCTTCCACCTACCGCCTATCAACCCATGTTCTCTGGGTGACCTTACTGGATTAACTCCATGAGAGTACTCATCTTGAGGTGGGCTTCCCACTTAGATGCTTTCAGCGGTTATCCACTCCACACTTAGCTACCTGGCGTTTACCGTTGGCACGATAACCAGTACACCAGCGGTGCGTTCTTCCCGGTCCTCTCGTACTAAGGAAGACTCCTCTCAATACTCTTGCGCCTACACCGGATATGGACCGAACTGTCTCACGACGTTCTGAACCCAGCTCACGTACCGCTTTAATGGGCGAACAGCCCAACCCTTGGGACGTACTACCGCCCCAGGTTGCGATGAGCCGACATCGAGGTGCCAAACCTCCGCGTCGATGTGAACTCTTGGCGGAGATCAGCCTGTTATCCCTAGAGTAACTTTTATCCATTGAGCGACGGCGATTCCATTCTCAACCGTCGGATCACTAAAGCCGACTTTCGTCCCTGCTCGACTTGTTTGTCTCACAGTCAAGCTCCCTTGTGCTTTTACGCTCTGCGACTGATTTCCAACCAGTCTGAGGGAACCTTTGCGTGCCTCCGTTACACTTTAGGAGGCGACCGCCCCAGTCAAACTGCCCACCTGAAACGGTTCCCATGCCGGATGACGGCAACAGGTTAGACGCTCAATTCTGACAAAGTGGTATCTCACTATTGGCTCCACAATCCCCACAAGAATTGTTTCACAGCCTCCCACCTATGCTGCGTAATCAGAATCAATCGCCAATTTCAGGCTACAGTAAAGCTTCATAGGGTCTTTCTGTCCGGGTGTAGGTAGTCCGCATCTTCACAGACAATTCTATTTCGCCGAGTCTCTCTCTGAGACAGCATCCAGATCGTTACGCCTTTCGTGCGGGTCGGAACTTACCCGACAAGGAATTTCGCTACCTTAGGACCGTTATAGTTACGGCCGCCGTTCACCGGGGCTTCAGTCGCTAGCTTTAGGCGTTAGCCCTGACCAACTTCTTTAACCTTCCGGCACTGGGCAGGCGTCAGCCCCCATACATCGTTTTGCAACTTAGCGGAGACCTGTGTTTTTGGTAAACAGTCGCCTGGATCTCTTCACTGCGACCCCCTTTCAGTGGCACCCCTTCTTCCGAAGTTACGGGGCAATTTTGCCGAGTTCCTTAGAGAGAGTTATCTCGCGCCCTTTAGTTTTCTCAACCATCCCACCTGTGTCGGTTTCGGGTACGGGCAATTTGAAGTTAACGTGTTTAGAGCTTTTCTGGGAAGCCTGACGTCACACACTTCGCGTCCGTAGACGCTCGTACTCATGCCTCAGCTCGGAATGGTTTCGCCACTCCTCAACGCCTCGGACACTTGAACCGCTAACCAACGTGCGGCTGTGCTAGCCTTCTCCGTCCCTCTGCACTACTTCAAATCGGTATCGGAATTTTAACCGATCGTCCATCGACTACGTCTTTCGACCTCGCCTTAGGTCCCGACTCACCCTCCGCGGACGAGCCTTCCGGAGGAACCCTTGGGATTTCAGGGCACTGGATTCTCACCAATGTTTGCGCTACTCAAGCCGACATTCTCACTTCTGCTTCGTCCACATCTGCTCACGCTGATGCTTCACACTACAACAGAACGCTCCCCTACCAAATGGTAGTAATTTAACCATTTCCATCGCTTCGGTATGTCACTTAGCCCCGTTCATTTTCGGCGCAGAATCGCTTGACCAGTGAGCTATTACGCACTCTTTCAAGGATGGCTGCTTCTAGGCAAACCTCCTGGTTGTCTTTGCAATTCCACCTCCTTTATCACTGAGTGACAATTTAGGGACCTTAGCGGATGGTCTGGGCTGTTTCCCTTTCGACAATGAAGCTTATCCCTCACTGTCTCACTGGCTGTGTGTGCAGTTGGTATTCAGAGTTTGACTCGATTTGGTACCGCTCTCGCAGCCCGCACCGAATCAGTGCTTTACCCCCAACCTATAATCACAACCGCTGTACCTCAATACATTTCGGGGAGAACCAGCTAACTCCGGGTTCGATTGGCATTTCACCCCTAACCACACCTCATCCGCTGATTTTTCAACATCAGTCGGTTCGGACCTCCACTTGGTGTTACCCAAGCTTCATCCTGGACATGGTTAGATCACCCGGGTTCGGGTCTGCAAACAGTGACTTAATTTCGCCCTATTAAGACTCGCTTTCGCTTTGATTTCGGCATTTTCGCCTTAGTCTGCCACTGCCTGCAAGTCGCCGGCTCATTCTTCAACAGGCACGCGGTCAGGCGTTAAATCGCCCTCCCACTGCTTGTAGGCTTACGGTTTCATGTTCTATTTCACTCGCCTTCCGGGGTTCTTTTCACCGTTCCCTCGCGGTACTAGTTCACTATCGGTCACACAGGAGTATTTAGCCTTACGAGATGGTTCTCGTGGATTCACACGGCGTTTCTGCCGTGCTACTTGGGATTCAGCTTGTATTGTTAAACTTTCGACTACCGGACTTTCACCGTCTCTGGTGTAGCTTCTCACTACTTCGTCTAGCTGCTCAATTCCGTGTTGCTGTCCCACAACCCCAATCGATAAATCGACTGGTTTAGGCTGTTCCCGCTTCGCTCGCCGCTACTAAGGGAATCGAATTTCTTTCTCTTCCTCTGGTTACTAAGATGTTTCAGTTCACCAGGTTTGCTCTGACCACCCTATAGATTCAGGTGGCAGTCCAGGGGGTTGCCCCATTCGGAGATCTTCGGATCAAAGCTTGCTGTCAGCTCCCCGAAGCGTTTCGTCGATTGCTACGTCCTTCGTCGCCTCTGTGTGCCAAGGTATTCACCGTAAGCCCTTTGTAGCTTGACCACGAACTTACATTGGTGTCTGTGATATCTGTCGTTTGGTTTTATTCATGTCTTGAAACGATGAATAAACTACAAACGATGGTATCTACCTGACAAGTTACTATGCAATTTTCAAGGTTCTAGCTGGCATTAAATCCAGCAGGCTCTTTAGTTTAGTAAATCTATCACTAAATGAGTTGCTGAAGTTATTTCGATTGAATCTGGTTGAAATCTTTGCTGTTAGTATCAATCCACTCGCTGGGCTGGCTAACTGCTTATCACTCTTACTACTATAACGAATCCAATTGAACTGTGTTGGGCAGGAACCGAACCTGTTTAGTTTGGTTTCCCGTTGTCTTCGTTGAGGTCTTTGTCTCAACTTGTCCAACACTCACTCTTACTACTGTACGCAATGGATTTAAGAACCTCAGTCAGTAGAACCGAAGGTTTAAGTTCGGTTCTACTGACTCAGAGCGTGAACCAAGTGAGTTTGAAAGCCTTTATCCAAGCTCGTATCGACCTTGGGATGTCGGATCAAAGCGGACATAACATCAGAGATAATCTCTCGCGTCCGGTCTTTGTCCGAAGGTCTCCCTATAAGGAGGTTGTCCAGCCGCACCTTCCGGTACGGCTACCTTGTTACGACTTCACCCCAGTCATCAACCCCACCTTCGGCATCCTCCTCCCACAAGGGGTTGGAGTAACGACTTCGGGCGTGACCAACTTCCATGGTGTGACGGGCGGTGTGTACAAGACCCGGGAACGTATTCACCGCAGTAGTGCTGACCTGCGATTACTAGCGATTCCGTCTTCACGTAGGCGAGTTGCAGCCTACGATCTGAACTGAGCCACGGTTTAAGGGATTTGCTTGCCGTTGCCGGCTTGCTGCCCGTTGTCCGCAGCATTGTAGGACGTGTGTAGCCCAGGACGTAAGGGGCATGCTGACTTGACGTCATCCTCGCCTTCCTCCACCTTGTCGGCGGCAGTCTGCTGAGAGTGCCCAGCATTACCTGATGGCAACTCAGCACGAGGGTTTCGCTCGTTGCGGGACTTAACCCAACATCTCACGACACGAGCTGACGACAGCCATGCACCACCTGTGTCCGCGCTCCCGAAGGCACTCTCTCGTTTCCAAGAGATTCGCGGCATGTCAAGTCCTGGTAAGGTTCTTCGCGTTGCATCGAATTAAACCACATCCTCCACCGCTTGTGCGGGTCCCCGTCAATTCCTTTGAGTTTCATCCTTGCGGACGTACTCCCCAGGCGGAACACTTATCGCGTTAGCTTGGACACTGCATGGGTCGATCCACACAACGTCGAGTGTTCATCGTTTACGGCTAGGACTACCAGGGTATCTAATCCTGTTTGCTCCCCTAGCTTTCGTGCCTCAGTGTCAGCCACAGCCCAGCAACGTGCTTTCGCCATCGGTGTTCTTCCCAATATCTACGCATTTCACCGCTCCTTTGGGAATTCCCGTTGCCCCTACTGTGCTCCAGCTTGATAGTTTCTGTGGCGGTTCCGAAGTTAAGCTTCGGGCTTTCACCATAGACTTCCCAAACCACCTACGCACCCTTTACGCCCAATCATTCCGGATAACGCTTGCCTCCTCTGTCTTACCGCGGCTGCTGGCACAGAGTTAGCCGAGGCTGATTCGTCAGGTACCGTCATTGATTCTTCCCTGACAAAAGCGGTTTACAGTCCTAAAACTTTCCTCCCGCACGCGGTCTTGCTCCGTCAGGCTTTCGCCCATTGCGGAAAATTCCTCACTGCTGCCTCCCGTAGGAGTCTGGACCGTATCTCAGTTCCAGTGTGGCTGATTGTCCTCTCAGACCAGCTACCGATCATCGCCTTGGTAGTCCATTACACTACCAACTAGCTAATCGGACGCGAGTTCATCTTTAGGCGGATTGCTCCATTTCACTCACTGCATATCTGGAATTAGCGATCGTTTCCAATCGTTGTCCCAGTCCTAAAGGCAGATCCTCACGCGTTACTCACCCGTCCGCCACTCAGCTTTTTCAAGCTTCGTTCGACTTGCATGTGTTACGCAGACCGCCAGCGTTTATCCTGAGCCAGGATCAAACTCTCCATTTGGAGTTTGATGGCTTTGGCTCCGAAACAATACTTGTTTGCTGTTCCGGATCCTCTAATTGTTCATTCGTCTTGGGTCTCGCCCAAAACTCAAATATTTTAACGAGGGTTGGATAATTGTTTGGCTTTCAAACTATTGATTTGTCTTGGTTCAAGGTGTCTTGGATTCCTCCGCCACACCTCTCTACTATATCCTGGCAGTTCTCACTTGTCGGGTGAGCAAACCGTACAAACAAAGGGTAGTTTCATCACTCTATGTTGTCGGTTGTCTACCAGGTGCAAAGAGCGTAACGTTTTCCTTGACACTTCCCTACTATACTGAATGACTCAGGCGAGAGAAGGGGGCGAAACCGTACCTGATCAGGAGTGTTTACTCGACTTCAAAGGGTGGTTTCAGGTCAAGGCTCCTAATCAGGAGGGCATCGCTCAACACTTCCCCACTATAGCGATGCGGGAGCGGGTGTGTGGGACGGGAACCGTACTATCAGAGTGCGGCTATCCGATAAGCTAAGAAGTTACCGGGATTGTCCTTCAATCTCACGCAGCAGTGCCTCGTCCGAGTAAGCCGTTTCCCAATCACCGGACAGTTCGAGTCGGACTGATTGTGCCCCACCATTAGGCGTACACACCACCCAGTAACTATCTTCTTTTCCCTTAACCTGAGCGGCTTCGGCATGCTTTGCTGAGTCAGACAATCCCGTGAATGCCTGAATGCAAGTCCAAGTGATGCCGTCTCGATCGCTAACAACTCGCTCCACTGAAACTCTCCTGTTGATGAATTTAAGATTGGGTGCGTTGTGAAGCAGTTTCCTCTACGGGGTAATTGCTCCTCAATAGGTCTTGCTCAAAATAATCGCCCTGCTGCCCTTGATTGGCGTAATCGTCGCAGAGATCGCTGATATTCGTCAGGGTTTGCTCCTCAAATTGGTGTCGTTATGGTTTGATGTCGAGTAATCCAGTCTTCTGCCCACTCAAAAGCCACGCCTGCCCGTCGAGCCGCTTCTTCGTCTTCGGGTCGATCGCCAACATAAACACAGTCTTCAGGGGAATGATTGTACCGAACCATCGCTAGCTTAAGCATTCCGGCTTGAGGTTTACGATATTGCCCAGACCATTTGGTTTGGCTATGGTTATGAGCATTGTGACGGGTCACACGAAAGCATTTTTTGCCCTCAAAGTCTGGACAGAAGTAGATTTCTTTAAGCAGAGAAACCAGTTGGAGCGTGTATTGCTGTTCCTGAATACAGGTTTGAATAGTTTTATGACCCGCAGCTACGCCACCTTGGTTGGTGATGCCGACGATCGTCCAATTCTCTTGATAAGTGTTCAAGGCAATGTCTGCTCCTGCAATAATCTGTTGATCTTGAGGATTCTGAAAGTAGAGTTGTCCGCTATGGGACTCCCGCAGCGTCCCATCTAGGTCGATCATGAGTAGGCTCATTGCTTTCGTCTACTGATATTTTGATTGGTTTGTTCACGATCGTGGCAGGTTGTATGGAGGCGAACATCTGTCAATCAGCGGAGACGATCATCGTACTATCAAACGATCAACAACCAAGAAGACGATCGTACCCACGATCGCACAAAAATTAAGTTGTGCCGATCGACAGGCGTTGAGCCTCACTGAACTTGCTTATGCTCAAATCAGCACAATAGATTCAGCACCGAGTGGAGTCATCATGAATCGACAGGAATTACTCGATCGATATCGCGCAGGGGAACGAGATTTTAGCGTGGCGGATTTACGAGAGGCATCGCTCGAAGGCACTGATTTACGGGAGAGCGTTCTGCATGGTGCAATCTTAGATGGTGCCAATCTGCGGGGAGCGAACTTAAGCGGAGCAGATTTAAGTGGAGCAGCACTAAACTACGCGGATTTGAGTGGCGCAGATTTGTCCGGTGCAGACCTCCGAGACGCGATGCTTAACCATGCCATTCTAGAAAACGCAAATCTAGAAGCGGCAATTCTCGAAGAGGCAGATTTAATGGCTGCCAGTTTGGTCGGTGCGGATTTAGAGGATGCCGATTTGAGCGAAGCCGATCTGCGTCAGGCAAATTTGCAAGCGGCAGATTTAAGTCGCGCCGAACTCGATGCCGTCGATTTCCGAGAGGCAAATCTCAGCCAAGCGGAACTCGACTACACGGATTTGAGCGGCGCGAATTTTACGAATGCTGACCTTACAGATACTCTGCTGGAGGGCGCGAATTTAGAAGGGACAATTCTTTCTGAGGAGCATCAGTGATCAGAACATTGCCCGTGGTTTTGCGATCGCGGGCATCAGCCTACCCTGAAACGCTTTGATCCTGTAACAAACTAAATTCTTCGCACACTTAGCGGAGAAATCTATGGTTTCTAGCCCATCACAACAAAGTCTATCTTTACAAGCTCCGAAGTTAAAGCGAAGGTGATCATCCCACTATCAGACGATCGAGATCGAGTTTCATTAACTGCTTCAACTCATTCGCATTTTGAATCGCATAACCTTCAGCATCATTGTTGAAGTAAGCATAGACATCAATCTTTTGATCAAGAAAAGATTGAATTTGTTTTGCCCAATCCATCAGCTCGGACTGATCGTAAGCAATTCCATATCTCCCCTGATGAAACCGCAAATACGTCCAAGCAGTTGTTAACCGCACATCGATCGGAACGGTCGGGCTAATTGGCAAACAGAGGGCAACATTCGATCGCTCTAGTTGCTGATACATTGGAGCAGTCAACCAGCTTGGATGGCGAAATTCCATTACATAGCGGCAATTCGGATAGGATTGCAAAACCTCTAGAAACGCTTCTAGTCGATCGAGATCAAGGTGCCAGTTAGGAGGAAATTGAAACAGAATCACCGCTAGCTTTTCCTGCAAGCCACAAGCCGCCTCGATTAATCGTGCAAGCGGCTCTTGAGGGTCTTTCAGCTTTTTGAGGTGCGTTAGATAACGGCTCGCTTTGACGGCAAACAAAAAATTGTCTGGCGTTTGGTCGTACCAAGTGGCGAAGGTCGATCGAGGCGGCAACCGATAAAAGGAGAAATTCACCTCGACGGTTGAGAAGTGTTGAGCATAGAATGCTAACTGCTGTTCCCCCAACAATCTAGCCGGATAAAATCGCTTCATCCAGTGCTTGTACACCCATCCACTTGTGCCAATTTGCAACATACTCAACAAGCTACTTGCTGCAAGGTTGAACGATCGATCATTGAAACAGACAGCGAGTTTATCGTCTATTTAGGTTGAGCAATTTCCTTTGAGCATAGACGTAGAGAAACCGAATAAAGAGAATAGCAAACGTCAGATCAAGAACGCCTGAAATCAAATAAAACGGATGAAGGTTGCTCAACAGCGTATGGTAGGCCAGAGTAGTAAAAACGCTACTGAAATGTAGAGCGGTGTGTTGCAAAGATTTTCTTGAAGCTACGCCTAAAACTGTAATTTTATACTACAACCTTGTAGATAGTGCTTCTCAATTTTTTTGCAACACAGCAGTTTCCCTACTTCGATTGTCAGCTCACAAGCAGCTACATTCCTGGAATACCACCGCCAGTGAATCGCGCGATTAAATCTTGTGGGTTGATGCCGAACTTCTGTAGTAGTTGTTGATGCTGCTGATTATCGGTGTCTACCTGCTGGGGTAGCTCCTGCTCAGCTTGTCCAGACTGGTCTTGATTCCCCGACTGCACCTGAGAGCGAATCATACTTATGATCTGCTGCTTGTCAATCTGCACGGTTGTTCTCCTGTGGATGCTATTTTCCCTAGTTATTGCTAGGGAAGTGTAAGTGTTGCTAAGTATGGATAAATCGGTATCCTACCTTTGCTTCCAGTTTTAATCCGCTTTATCACGCTTAATCGTCATTCATTAGATAGATCCAACTAGATAGAGCTATGTGTGCAAATCTTTTTAGATTGAGGTCAGAGGAAGTTAAGTCTTCCACCCTACCATCTCTGCGACACAACCCGTAGTTTTGCAATCGAGTCATTACCAATGCTCGGTTCCTACTCGTCGCGATCGTCATTGCCTTGACCCAGCAATTTCGCTAGTTCTTTTGTGAATTGAAGGGATGACAGTAATTTGGTGATTTGCTTGGTCGATCGAGATTTTTGCTAGACCAAATTGCTCGATCGACCAAGCATTTGTTGATAGATGCAAACTGATTTGGGCAGCTCGATACTGGCTAGAACCTGACGCCAACGACGCAGGTAAGAGTAATTGATCAGCTAGATGAAGATCAACGGGCATTCCAGTCTTGTGAAAGTCTAGAAATTCTTGAACTGCGATCGCTGCCACTTCTTCGGCAGGTAATCCAAGTTTTCCAATGGCTCCAAAACCTGTTCTTGTTTGCTCATATTCTGCTGTTAGAAAAATGCCTGCTCCCGCACCCACACCCTTTAATCGTCGTGCTTTCACCTGTGCTTTGAGTTGGGCTTCCGCTAACAGGTTTTCTGCACGACGTACCATTCGCTGGGGAATGTGAGACGGGAGCTCGGTAGCGATCGCTAATCCTTCAATCTGTTGTAGAGATCCACGCTCTAGTGATTGAATCGGGTTGAGAGAACCAACACTACCCCCATTTCCGCTCACGCGGAGTTGGATTTCACCGCCTCCGCGTGGATACCAGCCCCAAGCCAGGATTTCGACCTCTGCCTGAACTCCCATGCGCTGCAAGGTGGGCAAATACACTTGCTCAATATACGAAGCAGGTGGACTGAAGGGAATGAATGTCCCGCCTCTTAACGTTACGGTTGAGTTGCCTGTAGTCAGCGCTAGGGGGAGTAAAACAGTTTGAAGAATGAGCGTTACGGCTCCGGCTGATCCAGTTCCCAGGGTTTCAGCCACATCAAAGGTATAGTCTCCGGCTTGGACTGGTTGTGTCGGAATAAACTCTAGTTGAGTCGAACCAACCGTGTCACCGGTAAGTTCTGCCCGACAGAGTACTGCTGCCGCTCTGACTGCGGTGAGATGTTGGATTGCAAGTCCCGGCTTTGCCCGTCGTGCGCGAACGCGATCGATCCGAATCGGTTGTCCTGTAATCGCCGCTAAACTGAGGCTTGTTCGCAGGATTTGACCGCCACCTTCTCCATAGGAACCATCAATTTGTAGCATGTTAAATATCTAGAATGACTTGTGCTGACCAACCTGTGTCGGTCTTTTTCAGTTCAAATTGATGCAGTGTTACCGCTTTGACATCCACTCGCTGGTGATGTCGATCGCGATCCAATCGTTCGCCTTGCGTGGTTGCGCTTAGATGATAAATTGATGCCTGTTCTTCGATCTGAACCTGTTGTGCCCTTAGTAAAAGTAGTTCGCTGTCTTTGTAGTAGACAAACTCTTGTAAGAAGTTGAATAACAATAAATCGAGGGCATCATCCTCTAGATTGAACGTGCGCGTTTGGGAGGGTGCGATCGCGTCGAGATTTTCAATCATCGTGTTCATTACTGCATCCCCAGCTGCTTTGAACACTTCCTCTAGATCGGTTCCCCAGGCATGGAAGGCAATATCTGCCGTTGCAATTTCCTCTAGAAATTCGTAAGGCATAGGGCTATTCTCCTGACGATCGTTCACAAGCTTGCAGACGATCGCAAATATCAGATTTAGACTGGCTCACTTGTTTGCCAATAAAGACCAGTTCTGTCGCAGGAGCATCAAACGACTCTAAATCCCAGCGCCCCGCCACAAAATTGAAGAGATGCGTACCCTCCGGAAATTGAATGAATCCTTTTGCTCGATAGACATCAGAAGAAAGCGAATCCGCAAAGGTTTCAAAACAAGCGCGATCGTAAACCGATTGAGAGGTGTAGCTAAACGATTCAAACTCTATCTGATGTTGATGATGCGGAGCAGGTTGTAAGCGTTCTCGACCAATGCCAAACAAGAGATCCAGATCAACTTGGCACCGTTCGGTGCGGACAATGATTGCCACTTCATTGAATGACTGAAGTTTATGAATGACTGTTTCTAACTCAGCTACCAAATCAACTTTGTTCAACAGAATGAGGTCAGCCGATTCAACTTGAATCCGGGTTGTGTGCCCAATTTGGGGATACGCGACTAGTCCATCTGCATCAATCACGGTGACAACCCCATCTAGCCGTACTTGAGGCAAGCTTTCTTGAATATCAAATACTAAAGCATCCGGTTCCGCGACGCCCGTTGTTTCCACAATGATCTGATCCGGATTGACGGTTGCAATAATTTCGTCCACCGCTGCTTCAAATTCACCCAACAGGGAACAACAGACGCAACCGCCGCCCAAGTCTGCCATTTCGACATTCTTGCCTTGAAGAATTTTAGTATCGATCGCGATCTCGCCAAACTCATTCATCAGAATCGCCAGCTTGCGAGGCATCATGCTTAGAATGTGGCGCAGTAGTGTTGTTTTGCCGCTTCCGAGGGGTCCTGTCACAACGGTTAATGGGGTGCGTGCTGACATAGTTCACCCCTTAATATTGCCGATCGGCGTTAGCTTTGCGACTCGTTGACTAATGCCTGCCAGTTCTGCCGCTTCGATCACTTCATCTACGTCTTTGTAAGCACCGCCTGCTTCCTCTGCTAGTCCTGAGTAAGATGTACTGCGAACATAGATGCCCCGTTGCTGCATTTGCTTTTGTAGCACATCTCCGCGCCACATTTTCCGGGCTTTCGTTCGACTCATGTTGCGTCCGCTCCCGTGAGCCGTGCTATAGAAAGTTTGATCGCCAGTCGCAACTCCCGTGAGCAAGTATGATCCCGTTTCCATGCTGCCACCAATGATGACGGGTTGTCCTGTTTCTTTGTAGCGTTCTGGGAGATCAGCCATTTCAGGAGCAAATGCGCGAGTGGCTCCTTTGCGGTGAACCAGCAGCGATCGCTCCTTGCCATCTACGAAATGCTTTTCTAACTTCGCAGTGTTGTGCGACACATCATAAATAAGCTGCATTCCCAGATCTTCTGCCGATTGCCCAAACACTTGAGAAAACACTTCTCGAATTCGATGCAAAATGACCTGGCGATTGGCAAACGACATATTGATGCCACACTTCATCGCTGCAAAATAGGCTTGCCCTTCGGGAGAATCAAAGGGGGCACAAGCGAGTTCTCGATCGAGAATCTTAATCCCATACTTGCTATCCATGACTTTAAGAAATCGCAGCAGGTAATCAGTTGCAACTTGATGCCCAAAGCCTCGACTTCCACAGTGGAACATGATCACCACTTGATCCGGTTTGGTAATTCCCATCTGCTTTGCCAACACATTGTCAAAAATGTTTTCTCGCTTGGCAACTTGAATTTCTAGATAGTGATTGCCTGATCCCAACGTGCCGATTTGATGAACCCCGCGATCGATCGCTTTCTCACTGATTTTGCTGGCATCGGCTCCCTTGATACACCCCTGTTCTTCCATGAATTCCAGGTCGTCTTCCCATCCATAACCATTGTTGATGCACCATTGCGCTCCTTGCTCTACCACCTTGCGAAAGTCGTTGCGAGAGAGTTTTACAAAACCAGTGCTACCGACCCCAGCCGGAACGCGATTGTACAGCTTATCGACAAGTTCCTTCAGATGGGGCTTCACGTCTTTATACGTTAAGTTCGTCGTCACCAGCCGCATTCCACAATTGATATCAAACCCGATGCCGCCCGGAGAAATGACTCCCCCTTGCTCGATGTCCATTGCGGCAACGCCCCCGATTGGAAAGCCATAGCCAAAGTGACCATCGGGCATACACAGCGCGTATTTTGTAATTCCGGGCAGCGTTGCCACATTCGTAATTTGGTCATAAACGGCATCATCGAGTTCTCGAATCAGCTTTTCTGTGCCATAAAGTCGCGCAGGCACCCGCATCCCCGCTTTGTAGGATGTAGGAATTTCCCAAATCACCTCAGAAACTTGCTTTAAGACCTCGATCTGAGCCATTGCATCACCTTCCCACGGAACACAGCTTGATCTTGGCAAGCCATCCGACACCATGCTTGTATCGAATGGAGGATCTGCTCGAACACTATTTTTCCTCGATCGAGCTTTGGAAGCTCATGCGTCGGCTTCTGAGGTTCGCGTGTCAGCTTCTGAGGCTCGTGCGGTGAGTGTTGGAAGCCCGTGCATCAGCTTGGGAAGCTCAACGATCGGCTCTGGAAGCTCAAGGGGTGAACTTCGGAGGCTCATGCGTCGGCTTCTGAGGTTCGCGGGTTAGCTCTGGAAGTTCGCGGGTTAGCTCTGGAAGCTCTTGCGTCAGCTTCGGAAGCTCAAGGGGTGAGTGCTGGAAGCTCGTGCGTTAGCTTTGGAGGGTCAGGGGTGAGCTTTGGGAAGTTGGAGGAAGTGCGATCATGGAGGGAGTGCGATCGTGGAGGGAGCGCGATCGACTTGAATGAATCAGCACACAAAATAGATCTTTATAGATGATCCTTAAAAATGAGTTAGCCTGCACTGATGCCACTGGAAAATAGGAATGTTATAACTTAGACATGATTTTTGTGTTCTTACTGATATGAGTGACTTTCAAACTCCTGAAGATTCCAGCATTGTTCCCCAGCAGTCGGGGCAGCTTGTACCTCTTGATGAGTTTAAGTCACTCTTCTATCAACTTAATGCAAAGCCAGATACCGAGATTCAGTTACTGCGTGGCAAGAAAAATTTGGAGTTGGCGGATATCAGAAGCATTAACGAAAGAATATCAGCTAAGCTTCGCAACCACGATCTTATTGCAGACATTGCATCAATTAATTTTGTTCTCTCAAAAAGAAAAATTAAGGACTACGCTACTTGGGCTGAATTTGAGAGAGAGAATTGGGATACAGTCAATGAAAAAGTCCGCACACTTACTATTAAGTGGGATGTTGCGATTAAGTTGCCTCAGTATAGATTACCGCAAAGACATTCCTTAAAGATAAGAATTGGAACTGAAATTCCACCTAAAGATATTTTTCAACTAATTTTTACAAGCGATGACATCACAGAGCTAATGGAGGCGCGAACACCAAGCATATGTAAAGTTGATTTTGTGAATGACATTCTTGCTGCTGAGTTAATGAGCATTGTAGTTAACTGGCATGAAGGATTGCGAGATTTGCCAGAAACTAATCCTCTAAACAGCTTTCTTGTCAAGAGAGGTAGGTTATTAAGTGAAATAGCTCGATATTCTTCACCTATTATCCTACTGATAATTTTTCATCAGTATTATGACTATTTTATGCCTTTAGTTGGGATAGAAGAGCAGATGTCTTCTAAAAGCCTGGAAGCATTGCTAATCGTATTTGCAGCTATATTTATGACTGGAATCTTTCTGGGTTTCAAGTTTGAAAGATTCATAGATGAGCGAATTGGCAAATTTGAAGAATATCCAAGATTTTCTATTACGAGGGGTGATAAAAAAGCTGCTTTGGAATTTGAGAGTACAAATAAGAAGTTGACGAATCAAATTCTAGTTCGTTTCCTCTGGGTGTTATTCAGTTTGGTTGTATCTTCCTCACTTAAGTTCGTAGCTAAGTACATTTTCTGACGAGGTTCAGGCTAACAATTGCGGTGCAACGGATTCGGTCAATCCGCTTGTGATGTTGCAAAGTCTTTGAATCGAGAGCTATACCCTCAATGTAGGAATATCCAGTTTCAGCCATCAAGTTACGAACAGCTTCTTCAACTCTGAGAAAGTTTCGACTCGCGATAATAATGTGCCAGTCTTGCCCAGATCTGGCGATCGCACCCCCCTCTCCCTGCAAATCCCACCCTTCAACACGGGAACGCTAGGATCACGTTTATTAGATGCAACATTGAGTACTAGCGATATGGAAACGACAGTGCAAACTCGTTCAAGCGAATTGGAAAAGCTCATACAGTTTGTAATCGATATTGTGGTATTTCATTCTTGGCGCTGAGATTGATTGTTGTCGATATCATCAAAGTCTCTAGGTCTACCAATCTACTCTGAAGCAGACGAGATTCTGCTACCAGCAAAGCATTAAACTTGGAAGTGCTTATGACATTAGCAATTGTGGCTGAAGCTGTTCCTCTGCAAGCAATCGAAGACGGTGTAATTCTTGTCGGAAAAACTCGCGTAACCTTAGATACTGTAGTTGCTGTCTTTAATCAGGGTGCAACAGCAGAAGAAATTGCTTATCAATATCCGTCGCTGAATCTAGCTGACGTTTATGCCACGATCGCTTTCTATCTTAAGCACCAATCGGAAGTAGAAGCTTACTTGCAACAGCGACAGCAGCGATCGCAAGAAATTCGGGAAATGAATCAAGCAAGATTTGACCCGAAAGGCTTGCGCGATCGCCTTCTTGCCCGCAGAACCGAGTAGTGGAACATAGCACTGATCGCCTCCCGCCTCCAACACCCTCGGCTGGAACACCTTTCCCGTCCCCACCCGCACCGATCGCAACATGGACAGCGAGTTTCTATTGGTCAGAGAAGCCCACGATCGCAACGACGAAATTCTCGATCGCATCTACATTGGTCGCCGCTTCAACAACAACACCGAACGCCTCGAAAAACGCTTCGAGCCATATACCAAAATCACCACCAAGCAAGCACCCTCAAAAAATTCTGCCAAACGAAAAGCTAAGCTATAGACCCTTCAGCCATAATAAAAGCACAAACCCATTCATCCCCAAAAAATCATGACAGCCGCCGAAAAACTCTACCAGCTCATCCAAACCCTCCCGGAAAACCAAATCAACGAAGTCCTCCACTTCGCCGAATGTCTCTACCAAAAACAACTCTCCCCCCCTCAGCCTCTCCCCCCCGGCACCCTCACCGGACTCCGGGGCATCGCCAAACGTACTGGGTCAGCTCCTAGCGATCTTGAACTACAAGCAGAATATACCGACTATCTCACCCAGAAATATCAATAAGCAGCCCCGTGAAAATCCTCATTGATACCAACGTCGTCCTCGATCTCCTCCTAGAGAGAGAACCCTTTGTCGAAACTGCGATCGCCCTCTTCGAGCAAATTGAGCAGGGCAAGTTGGAAGGCTCTATCGCCGCCACCACCATCACCAATATTTTCTACATCATCCGCAAAACCGAAGGTCGTGAAGTCGCCCTTGCCGCCATTCATCGGCTACTGATTGGTCTCCGATTTTGTGCCGTTGATCGCCAGACCGTTGAAACTGCTCTCAGCTTTGGTCTAAAAGACTTTGAAGACAGCATCCAACTTGCCTGCGCGACCCTCAGTCAACTCGATGCGATCGTCACCCGCGATCAAAAAGACTTCATCGGCAGCAGCCTCCCCATTTACTCCCCCAAAGAACTGTTGAACCAGATTTAGCAGAAAAATGTTTAAAGAAATTCTTATGAGTAACCCGAACGCCATTCCTGCCGTTTCCGTCACCTACGCCCAAGACGGCACCTCCACAAGCGCGAACGCTAGGATCATGTTTAGTAGATGCAACAGTCTGCATTGATCCTCTATGAATAAATCAACAACAAACGGCAATAGTGCCCCTCAGACCATTCTGCTCTCCTTGTTCTCCGATGCTTCTAGCTCCACGGGTGCTAAACTTTTGAGCCAAAGTGGTGACAAAGACGTTTTGCAACGGAATTGAGCCACGGAGAAGTAGAGAGGAAAGCTAGTAGAGTGAATAGTGTATGGTGAATGCTATCCACCAACGACTGTAGCTCGTCCTTTAACTGCCGTCGGTAGAAGCGCTAAAACTTCTGGTGCTAAAGGCTTTAGATCTATTAAACGATTGGATGATGCTTGCAGAACAATCACCGCAATATTGAATTGTGGAAGGTTTTGCTGAAACGACAGGTTGCGATCGACTGTGATAAAGACATCAAACTCTGTTTCTGCAACGGCAAGAAGTTGACCATTTTTTATCCCTGCCCATCCCATTTGAGGAACTGTTTTCACCTCGTAGTCAACAAACTCTCTTGCCAATCTGCGATCAATGCTCGTCCAACAAAATCTTCACGCTATGCCACTGTGCTGACAAGTTGTTTTCCCGCTTCTTCTAAAAAAGCGACGACTTGCTCTCTGTTCACAGTTGGAAACCCATCCAAGAAATCGTCGATCGACTCTCCTGCCTTGAGATAGTCTAGAAGTGTCTGAATAGGAACCCTAGTCCCAGCAAAAACTGGAGTACCGCCCATAACTTCAGGAGACACGCTGATGATTGGAGTGTCAATAGGCATAAGTCCTCGTTCCTCAAGTGGTATTTTCATTAGTTTATCAATTCTTCACGCTAACGGCGTGGTCTAACAATGCCGTTGCACACCGACCGTACAGAGTCTTTCCGGTTAAGTCCGAAAGGTTGCTAGCGACGGGTGAACGGGGACGTTAGGCTTACATCTTGCAGTGCGTAGATCTGTGACCGCAAAATCCACTTTGGATCATCGCTTTTGATAAGCTTTGGGTGTCATCCCTGTCATCTGACGGAAGACTTTTGTTAGATGAGTTTGATTTGCAAAGCCGCAATCTAGGGCAATGGTGCTAATTGCAATCGATTGCTTTTCCAGTAATTGCTTGGCTCGTTCCACACGTTGTTGCATCAAATACTGATAAGGTGCAATTCCCACTGATTGCTTGAAGGATCGGCTAAAGTGGGATTCGCTCATGCTGGTCAGGGTAGCCAAATCCAAAATCGATAAATCTTGTGTCAAATTCGCCTTCATGTAATCAATAACTCGCTCCAACTGTGACTGGGGTAAACCGTTGGCTTTGAACTCAAGCGAAGGTTTGCTGACTGCATAGTTCTGCACCAAACGACCAGCAAGTGCTGTTCCCAATAACTCGCCATACAACCTGCCAGACATACAACCCGTTTGGATTTCTATCTTGAGCGCGCGGGCTAATTGTTGGATTACCGGATCATCGATCGAAAACTGTGGAATCAGTTCTATTTCACGCTGCATCAATTCCTGAGTAGTTTGATTCAGCAATGTTGGACAAATCGCAATCACCGAAAATTCGACTTCCCGATCCCAGTTTGTCCAATGACTTAGAAACGCTGGGATAACATCGACGCGACCGTTGCCGTGGGCATAGTGTTTAAATTTGCCCTCCAAACGACGCTCTGCCTGAAAGCAACTTTTGGAGCCTGTGATTACCAGTGAATGTTGTAGAAGGCAATGCTCCACCGTTTTATGGGGAGGATGGCAGTAGTGGGTGAAGGTTAACCCTTTCCATCCCGTATGATAGCTAGCTACTAGGGGTTTTTGTGGAAGCACTCGCGCTGCTTCTTGTTGGTTTGTAAAATCAAGTGTGGAGGTTGCATGATTCACCATCGGCTTTAACCCAGTCAAGATTTCATATCCCAAGCAGGATTGGGATAATTTTAGCAGAATTGGATGAGACGGCACGTTACGGCTAAGACTATTGTAGGGGTGTCCACGAAAGGCGATAGTAGTGAGCATCCCAATAGAAGGGAGAAAATTCGCCCAATAGACAAGTTAAACAATGCCCCATCTCTTTCACCTACCTCTTATGCCAACTCAACCTGCACCAGAAATCGAACTGCTCCGCGCAGCGTATGCAGCCTTCAACGCGCGCGACATTGATGCCGCTCTCGCCCTCATGACTCCCGATGTGTTCTGGCCGAGGGCGTTCAAAGGCGGTTTTGTCCGTGGACCTGAAGAAATCCGCGCCTACTGGACGGAGCAGTGGAGCGAGATCGATGGACACGTCGGGCCGGTTGCCTTTCACCCGGAGGATGGTGGGCAGGTCTTGGTCGAGGTGCATCAGGTCGTGCGCGATCTGGCTGGAGCTGTGCTTGCTGATGAGCACGTCGGTCACCGTTTCACCATTGAGCATGGCTTGATTCAAGCCATGGAAGTCTGCCCACTTTCATCGTCCGGTCTCGGTGACTAACAACGCCCGTGCATACCGACCGTTGAGGTTGATCGGTATGCTACAAGGGTGATCTGCGGCGGGTGATGGGCAACGTTACTTATATTTTCTAGAGATCGCACCCCCTCCTCCAATAAACAACCTGCTTCCTGCGAATCCCACCCTTCAACACGGGAACGCTAGGAACACGTTTACTAGATGCAACAGTGTGCATCGATCCTCTATGAATAAATCAACAACAAACGGCAATGGCACGAGCAACGGCAATAGTACCTCTCAGACCATTCTGCCTTCTTTCTCCTCTGATGCTTCTAGCTCCACAAGTGCTGAACATTTGAGCCAAAGCGATCGCGACAACATCCTCAACTTGATCACTCAGATCAACGATTTCCTTCCCTTCCTACGTGATCTCAGCGCAGAAGAACGGAAATCAATGTTAGGCATGGGCAACAAAAACCGTATCTTTGCTGGCAAAGTCCTAGAAGTCATCCAACAGAAATCCGACTTCCTACCCCGCTCCTTCGATACCGAGAAATTTCAACAGGACTTAGCAACCTTCGATCGCTTATCGACAATCCTGATGGCACTCAATCAACTCCGGGATTTAGTCGATGCAACTACGATCGCGATCGGTACTGAAGCCTACGAGAATGCATTAACTGCCTATCGTCATGCCAAAGCCAGTGGACAAGGAGCAAGCCTAGAATCGATGATGGCAGAGATGGCGCAACGCTTCGCCCGCAAGCCCAAGCAAAAGGACGACGAAAAGCCCGAAATCAAAGAGTAACCAACACTAGAATGACGATTAACCCTATTTGTCACCTTGGCAGGAGCAAAAACTGAAAGCCTTACTGTACCTGCGTTTTGCTCTTTTGTCATTTTTGAGCCGTCAAAATAGGAGACACGCGCTGTGGCTGAGTTTCAGAATTCGCTTCAGCGAGAGTGACAAATGAGGGTTAGCGTGACACCTTTTCTCGTTGTTGCTTCTCGGCTTAATCTAATTTTTCGAGGTGCCCTCTAGTGACTCGTCATTTTTTCCAGTGCATCAGGATCATTATGAATGGCTAGTTTTTCGACCAAGGTCGCACTAGCTTCATTGAGTCCCAACAGTTCCACATCCGCCCCACGGCGACGAAACTTAAGCACAACTTGATCGATCGCCGCCACTGCCGACTGATCCCAAATATGAGCATGGCTAAAGTTCAGTGTCACTTTTTCAAGTTCTTCATAGAAATCAAAATTCTCCAAAAAGTCATCAACCGAGACAAAGAAGATCTGTCCTGCAACGCTATAGGTGCGGTGGGTGCCGTCAGCACTCAAAACTTTATCGACAAAGACCACTTTGGCAATTTTCCGCGAGAAAAACACAGTACTGAGCGCTACACCCACGACGACACCAATCGCTAAGTTATGGCTCAATACCGTAATCAGTACAGTCGTCACCATCGCTGCTGTTTCGCTACGAGGCACTTTGCGGAAATGTATGAGTGATGACCAATTAAATGTACCAATCGACACCATGATCATCACAGCTACCAATGCCGCCATCGGAATCCGCTCTACCCAACTGCCGAGCGCCAGCATAAAAAAGAGTAGAAACACCCCAGCACTAAACGTAGATAAACGTCCGCGTCCGCCCGATTGAATATTGATCACCGACTGTCCAATCATGGCGCAGCCTGCCATCCCTCCAAAGAAGTTGCTGACAATGTTGGCAATGCCCTGTCCGGTTGCTTCCTGATTTTTATCACTGGGTGTATTGGTTAATTCATCCAGCAAAGAAGCAGTTAGTAACGATTCCAACAAGCCGACGATCGCTAGCATGATTGCATAGGGAAAGATGATGTTGAGTGTTTCTAAATTCAGTGGCACCTGCGGCAGTAAAAATGGCGGGAACGTACTCGGCAGTGATCCCATGTCTCCCACTGTCGGCACTTTGATGCCTGCAAAGATAGAAATGGCTGTAATCGTGACGATTGCCACTAGTGGCGATGGGAGAACAGTTGTCATTCGTGGCAACAGATAGATAATCGCCAATGCGGCTGCGGTCATGACATACACTGCTATCGGCACATTGGTCAGTTGCGGTAATTGCGCCAGAAAAATTAAAATTGCCAACGCATTGACAAAGCCAATCATGACGGCACGGGGGACGTACTTCATCTGTCGTCCCAGCTTCAGCCAGCCAAACAGAATTTGCAATATCCCAGTCAAAATGCCAGCGGCAAAGAGATACTGCAAGCCGTGATCTTTGACCAGATGAATCATCAACAGAGCCATCGAACCTGTAGCGGCTGAAATAAGTCCAGGTCGTCCACCACAAATCGCTGTCACCATCGCAATGATGAAGGAGGCATAGAGTCCGACTTTGGGATCAACGCCCGCAATAATCGAAAAGGCGATCGCTTCTGGAATCAAGGCAAGTGCAACCACTGTTCCCGCTAGAAGGTCTGCGCGAATGTTTGAGAGCCATTCCCGTTTAAGTGTCTTAAGATTCAAGGTGTCTCCAGTTGTACAATGCAAAAGTTTATAACCATAGACAGCGGTTCTGTCATGGATAGCCCATAGTAGGGATCTCGCTATGAAATGCTTTCAGTGATTGTGTTGGCACTTACTCGACTGAAAGTCGCTATATCTGACCGATAAACCGATCAGAAGCACGATTAGACAAAAGTAGTGCGAATTTTTTTACTCAAATAATTTGAGTCATGCACCAATGTGCGCCAAAAAGCTTACTCTAAGCATCCATTGAAGAGCAGTTCCACAACTAAGGTGGACAGGATTGCTTAAATTTGTGATTGGGAACAGTTGTAGACAGAAGCATAACTAATTTTTGAGCGATGACTACATACTTGAGCTTATAACAAGCCTTGGCATTGGCTGCATTGTACCATAACATAAAAGTACGCAAGTTCCGATCATGGGCGTTGTTCGACTGCGCCTATGCACCCGATCGCCGAGAGGTTATTTGTTAGAGTTCAAGATAGCTAGCAGTGGATGATGGGCAACGTTACCTATATTTTCTGGAGATCGCACCCCCTCCAATAAATAACCTGCTTCCTGCGAATTCCACGGGTATGGCAAGTTCCGCGATTCCTCAATCAGCGATCGTGCCATAATCAAGGCAGCGCACCGTTCAGTCTTTCCGCCATGCGTCACCCCCATCTGAATGAAATTCTGATCGAAGTCCGCCAGCATCTTGAAACACTCTACGATGATCGACTGGCAGGGATTCTCCTCTACGGTTCTCAAGCGCGAGGCGATGCAACTCCTGAGTCTGACATTGATATCCTCGTCACCTTGCATGGCTCGTTCGACTCCTTAACAGAAATCAATTGCACCACGCCCTTTATTGCAGACCTCTGCCTCAAATGGGAAGTTCTCATTTCTGTCAACATCGTACCCGATCGAAAACTCCAGCAAACGCAAATGCCCTTCTTTATTAATCTCCGTCGTGAGGGCATTCCAGCATGACTCCTGAGCAACAAGCCCTCATCACCAAAGCGCAACGCAGCTTAAAAGTTGCAAAGTTGTTAGCTCAGGAAGAGAATTATGATTTCTCCGCTTCCCGTGCCTACTACGCCATGTTTTATGTAGCGCAAGCACTTCTACTTGGCAAGCAACTTACTTTCTCAACTCATTCTGGCGTAATCAATGCCTTTGGCTTGCACTTTATCAAATCCCAAGAAATTTCTGCGGATTATCACCGCGCTCTGATTGCTGCTGAACGAGTTCGGTTGCAAGGAGATTATGATGCAGAAGATGAAGTTTCTGCTGAAATGGCTCAACAACAAATCGAATGGGCAGAGCGATTCTTGACACTGCAAAGCAAGCTATAGTAGTACTCTGATTAATCTAGATGAGTATAAACAGACTATGATTTTTTGCCTAGTATAGGACTGCTAGCATTGGCACTGAGGAACCGAATAAACAAAATAGCAAAGGTCAGATCCAGCACACCGGAAAGCAAATACAACGGATGAAGACTGCCTAGCAAGGTGTGGTAAGCCAGAACCGCAAACACACTACTCTGAGCGAGAATTCCAAACCGAACAATATCGTGATTTCGAGTGATATCCTGACTGACCCACCAATAGGCAATCCCAATGATAAACACCAATCCATAGAATAGTTGGGAATACTCAGGATTCATTAACGGTTCTGTTTGGAGTGCATCACGAATGAAGCGATCGCCAACCAAAAAGACGATTGCCTCAACCCAGTTAATCATCGCTTTCGTTTGAAAAACTCGTTCCCAAAAAGTTGCATGGTTCATTGGATTAAATCCACCTTTATATCTATCGTTACTGCTGCGTTGGCTCACGAGATCCTGTAGATTGAGAGCTTCTTTTGGGTCTTGTATCCTCCCCTTCGCTGCCTTGAAGTCGCTCGCCATTTGCTTTTGTTGCTCGTGACTCAAGTTGTTCCTCAAAATTGGAAACGCATCGCGTTCTTCTTGATTAATATGCTCTCGTAGGGCGCTTCTAAATCGTTTTATTTGAGCTTTGAAGTCAGGCGCAGTCGGATCGGCAGCCTTTAACTCATCCAGCAGGGCAATCACACCATCAGTTTGATCGACAATTTCTTCGGTGTGTGAGTAATAAGGACGCAGGGCAGGGTAGACGACTTGTTCTTCAGCCAGACCATGAATGCTAACATCCTTGTAGAGTTGCCCAAAATACTCTTGAACTTTCTCAGGATCATCACTTTGTAAGATTTCAGCAATCAGAATATCCGATTTAGTATGATCCATCAGCAGAACATCACGGATAATCATCTCATCATCGGTGCGGGTGACAACACTGCCGACAACACCCGTCAGTGCTGCAACTGCATCCTCAACTCGCGCCCAGAGTCCTTGATCTGGTTCTTGTCCCGTCAATTCAAGCACACCCAAAATTTCTAGGATGCCTTTGAATTGCTCTTGATGGGCGCGGCTTTCAAAATTAATCGTATGCAACGGCGCAATTGCCGCTTCAACATCAGCACCCACTACCTGAGCTGCTTTGTGAACCGTGATGCCAGTCATTGTTTGCTGATGCTTAAGCAATTCCTGCTGAAAGGCTTTTTCAAACAGGGTTAGCCTAGAACTCTCCATCTGGTTTTGGATTGCTGCTAGTCCCTGCTCAACGCTTTTCTGGATCTCGCCCTTAACACCATATTGAACCATGACCGTCTCAAGAACGCCCAGGTTTTTTTCATCCTGTTCCAGCATTTTCTGGAGTCGCTGACGAATTTCGTCATCACTAATCCCATTGATTAGGACGCGATCGTTCGCAATTAGCAGAGTCTGAAGTGCTTTCATTTCTGCTAACTGTCTTGCGATCGCGATCCGCTTCGTATCCTCTAGCAACGTTGTCATATTTTATTTGCCTCCAATCGGAGGGTTGGCGAGAACCGACAACGCAAGTACGCCTAAAGCCGCGATCGCGCCCCATTTTGCCACAGAAGCTGTGTTCAACCAAGTTGAAACACGTTTAAGTTGCATTGCTTCCTTACCCCGCATACTAACTTCATCGCTACTGCAAATATAAGTAACCCAACTTCAGCAGTCCTCTTCTTTAAGGTAGGCGATCGCATCCACAGGTCTAGAACACGATCCGAATCTCGTGGGGATCAACAAAATTCACCCAGCTTGGTACTGCTGCAAAACGTGAATCACGCCCGTTTGTAACAAAGCCATCGTGCCATCCGCGATATATTGCACTGCCAGCGCTGCCAGCAAAACTCCTAAAATCCGAGTCACTACGTTCACCCCCGTCCGACCCAGCAATTCGGCTAAATACTTTGCCAGCATTAAAAGGACGTAAGCGATCGCAAGTACGATCGCGGCATCCGTTAGGACGATGACTTCTCCCAGCGTATGGCTATCTGCTTCCTGGATCAAAATCAGCATCGTTGCGAGCGTGCCAGGTCCCGCAATTAAGGGAATTGCCAGCGGAAAGATGCTCACATCCTGACGCATGAGCGCTTCTTGTTCCTCTTCCTGGGTTTCTCGCTCTCGGTGGGCGAACACCATATCAATGCCAATTTTGAACAGCAAAATTCCGGCTGTCACCTGAAACGCCTCCATGCTGATGTCGAGATAGCGGAGGACAAAAGCTCCGCAGAGGGCGAAGGTGGCGAGAATTCCGGCTGAGACGACAATGGCGCGTCGGGCAATGCGAGACTGTTCTTCGGGCGATCGCCCGTCCACCAGTGAGATAAACAGGGGGACTAACCCAATCGGATCGACGATCACAAACAGAGTTAGAAAGGCTTTGGCGATGAATGTCAGGGGGATCTGTTGCGTTAGGGCTTGCCAGTCCGCAGCAAGCGACCCGAATTGAGCATCAAACATGATGGCATTAAGCTATGAGCCACGATAGTGTATGCACATAGGTTAGCGGAAAGGTTGTGGAATGGGTCGAATATATCAACATCATCCCCTCAGTCCTCTGCATAATTTGAGAACTATGTGCGTGTAATCAAACGTCAATTAGCATAACGACTACCTGAGAGCGATATCTCTATCGGAGGAACAACATTTACGGGTCTCAAGCCTAAGATTTGATAAAGCCAGATAGTGGTTTAAATTTTTTGACCACTCATTCCAGCAGCAATTAGCGCTGCCTCATCCTTGATTGAAAGTCTACCGTGTACACACAAGTCCCTTGATCGGTGATTGCCGAGATCTTCGCCCCCTAAATCCCCCATTCTGGGGGACTTTGAGCGGAAGAAATATCCGAAACTGCAAGAAATTGCTCGCTTTCAAAGTCCAAATTTGCGGGATTTACGGGGCTGAAGCCGACTGAAACGAAGTGATCAACGACTTGTGTGTACACGATAGGCGGAAATTGGTGGGGATAGAAAACCCTCAGCTCCACCATTGTTTGATGTCTATGTTTGATGTCTAAAGGTAGATACTCATGGCGCAGGAAAAAACGAAATTCGGAGAACAGGCAATTAACAAAATTGCAGAAGCAGCGCTGTCTCAACGGTTGAAGGATGTCGAACAGATCCGGGTTCGTGTGAAGACCGATTTGAATCGTCTGGCTCGTGGCGAGGTGGAGTCGATCGCGATCGCGCTTCAGAATCTCCTCCTGCATCAAATGCTGCGGGTAGAATTACTGCAACTTCAGATCGGTCTAGTGGTCGTCAAACCGTTGAGCGCCCTCTGGGGCAAAATTCATCTGGTGCAGCCTTCAGAAGGCAGCTTACAACTCACGATTGATCAGGATGCCCTCACCGATGCAATCAACTCTGCACCCTTTCGCGAACGGCTTCACCAAAGATTGCCGTCCGAAGCTGAAAAAGCGATCAAGCCGAGACAAGTGCGATGTTCTATCGTCTCCCAGGACAGCATTGTTTTTCAATTTGATGACTTTAACCAGTCTAGTTTTAACTTCATAACAGTTCCGGTAATCAGTGTCGATCGACAAGTAATTGAGTTGCACAGTTTACGATCGCCCGATCAAAATCTTCCATTAGAGTTTATCAATGCTTTCGTTGCCCAAGTCAGCGAGGTTCTGAATCTACGGGAGTTTGCCCGCCAGGGAATGTCTTTGCAAATTCAGCAGCTTCGAGCAACAGCAGGCAAATTGTCGTTACATGCCACAACCCGAATTGAGCAGTTTCCCTCATCGTAAATAGCGATAGTTATTCCTATCACCGAATCACGCATACGATGTTCTATCCTTTGACCGTATGGGCATAGGCTACAAGAGTGAGGAATCAACTCCCAGAAAGATTCATAGTGAAAACAGTTCGTTGAGCCGTTTACTTGCTGGGTGTAGGAATTCTCTATCGTTGTTGTCCAGAGCAACACTTCAATGGCATATGGTACATTTTGGAATTATTTGCCCTCCATTTTTTAGTCATCTTCATTGTTTTGCAGCATTGGGACGAGAACTGCGATCGCGAGGACATCGCGTGACGTTTTTACAAATTCCAGATGTCGAACTTACCGTTCAGTCCACAGGATTAGAATTCTACCCGATCGGCTTAGAGTCCTATGTTCCTGGCTCTCTCGCTGCCACGATCGCGCAACTCGGTCAATTCAGTGGAATTGCTGCACTTCAGTACTCGGCTGGGTTCTGTCAACACCTTGCTGAGATCGTCTGTCAAGATGCCCCAAGTGCGATTCAAGAAGCTGGAATTGATATTCTGCTCGTTGATCAACTAGAACCTGCCGGAGAGAATGTCGCCCAATGGCTAGGGTTACCGTTTATTGGGGTTTGTTGTAGTCAAATCATTCGACGCGAAGCAGAAATTCCGCCGTATTTTATGGGCTGGCGTTATCAAACGGCTAGCTGGGCAAAACTTCGCAACAGGATCACCTATGCCATTTTAGATCGCGAGAGTCGATCGATGCTACAAGTTCTCAACACTTACCGCAAGCAGTGGAACTTACCGCTTCAGCACAGCCTATATACGCTACAGCCTTCGAGATTGCGCCTTGCCCAAATCATCCAACAGCCGCTTGAATTTGATTTTCCCTGGACTCGCTTACCTCAGAATTGGCATTTTGTCGGACCGCTTCGTAGCCCTGCACAACCAGCGATTGAATTTCCCTACGACCAACTCACGGGGCAACCGCTCGTCTATGCTTCCCTGGGAACGCTGCAAAATACCAAGTGCGAACTATTCGATCAGATTGCATCTGCCTGCATGGGGCTGGATGTGCAACTGGTGATTACGTTGGGCGGTAGCAGGACTGCTGAAACAAGGGCAGATCTGCCCGGTTCTCCGCTGGTCGTCCAATCGGCTCCACAACTAGAGGTGCTATCACGGGCAAGTTTAACGATTACCCACGGTGGGCTGAACACGATTCTAGATTCGCTGACCCACGGGGTTCCCTTAGTTGCAATCCCTATCACCTATGAGCAGCCTGGAAATGGCGCACGGATTGAATGGACAGGCGTGGGGAAAGCTGTGCCGCTTCAGCAGTTGACGGTCGATCGCCTCCGGACTGCAATCATACAGGTTTTGACTCAGGAATCTTACCGGAAGAACGCGCAGCACCTGCAACAAGCAATTGCTCAAGCCGGAGGTGTGCAGCGTGCAGCCAACGTGGTTGAACAAGCGATCGCGTCGCCCCAATCGCTCGTTGTCCCAGTGCGGTAGCATAGGAGGTCGACTTGATCAGTGACTCTAAATTTGATCAAGCCGAACTTCGTGTGCATTCACGCGCCCTGACCCATGTTCTGCATCAATCCACCATCGATAAACAACGTTGTTCCGTGAATGTATCTCCCGTCTTTCGATGCCAGAAATACGGCAGCGTGAGCAATTTCTTGAGGTTCTCCTGCCCGTTTCAATGGAATATGCTGCACCTGTTGCTTCCAGGTTTCGGGGTCATCAAGTGCTGATTGATTCATCGGAGTCAAAATCATTCCAGGCGCAATATTGTTCACATTGATCGGCTGGCCTGCCAATTCCAAAGCCAGAACTCGTGTGAGATTCCGCAAGCCGCCTTTGGCAGCACAGTAATCTGCGGTTCCAGGATTGGGGATTTCTTCATGTACGCTGGAGATATTAATAATCACACCCCGCTTATCAGACCCCTCGATCGCACGAATAAACTGCTGACAGCACAGGAAGGGACCATACAAATTCGTCTTAATCGCGTGATCCCAAGCTTCCAACGACATTTCCTTTACGGGCGTGTTTGCAGACGAGGCGGCAGCATTATTCACGAGAACGGTTGGGGTGCCTAACTTGTCTTTCACGGTTTGGAATAGCTGATTTACACTCTCCGGCTTACTTTGATCGAGTTGCACCAGCACTGCTTTTTGTCCAGCTTCCTCAATTCGTTGCACGGTATGCTCGGCTCCTTGCTGATCCTCGAAATACGTTACCGCAACATCTGCACCCTCACGAGCAAAGGCAATGGCGGTTGCCTGACCAATTCCAGAATCGGAACCTGTGACAATTGCAACTTCAGTCGCTAATTTTTTCTCAGTCATTGTTCAACTCCGTTTTCAGATACTTGATGGTCAATGAGGTCTAACATTGCTTGAGCAAATCACACGCTGAATTCAATTCATGCCAGTTAAAGGGCAGAGGGAAAGGTTTCTGGTACTTCGTCAATGATTGGTTCAACAGTACGATCGAGTGGTTCAACGGCGCGAGTGTCATCGATGTGAATAATGGCATCGAATTGTTGGGGCAGCGAGGCATAGAAGTAGTGGCTACTGCGTTCCGTTTCAGGGCGATAAATAACACCGATCGCCCGCTCTAATCGTCGCTCTCGCAATCCTGTGATCGCTAAATTGTCAGCTTGCAGATTCAGCCAAAATTGAGGCAGCCCAGTGGCGTGAAATAGTGCTTCGTAGCTGTCAGGTAAACCAGGACGAACCCGCTTCATCTGTGGCGGTTCATTCCAGTTAGAGGTGGCTGTTACAGTTCCGGTATAGGTGCTAAATCCGATTAGGATTGCCTCTTGTCCATATTTCTCCCGCACGAGTTGACCTAGATTCCACTGTCCAGATTTACCCAAATCGGTTGCTCGTGCATCTCCCAAGTGGGAATTGTGCGCCCAAACGACAATTTTAGTTTGTTGTCCCTGTCGATCGAGATAATTCACTAATTCATCTAAGCTGTCTGCCATGTGTCGATCGCGCAAATTCCAAGACGATACCCGCTCCTGAAACATCGATCGGTAGTATGCTTCGGCATCTTTCACTAAACGGGCGTTTTGTTGTGCATAAAAGAATTCATCTTCTGCAACCTGACCATCTTGTTGGGTATACTCCGCTGCTCGTTGTTGCAGCTCCTTTAGCTGATCCACGGCTTCCGCTTGACAGGATTCACTTAGCCCAGAGGTGGCAGCATAGCCGTAGCTCTGGGCATCTTCCTCAAAGTGTTCCAAACAAGCATAGCGATCGCGGGCGTGCTTCGCCGCTTCTGGATCAACGCGATCGAGATAATCCAGCACGGCTGCAATCGAACGGTATAAACTGTACAAATCTAGCCCATGAAAACCGACCTTAGTTCGGTTTGGAGGAAGGGCATCGTTGTACTGGCGCAACCAAGCAACAAAAGTAACAACATCAACGTTGCGCCACATCCAGGTAGGAAATTGCTGAAATTCTTGTAAGGCTGCTTCAGGGGTCGGATCAGAACTGATTCCTCGCACATAGCGGTTGACTCGGTCAGCATCTGGAAAGTCGGCTTCAATGGCGATCGCGCTAAAGCCTTTGTTTTGAATCAATTGTTTTGTAATTTCTGCTCGCTGCTGATAAAACTCGTGAGTTCCGTGGGAAGCTTCCCCAATCAACACAAAACGGGCATCACCAATTAAATCCATGAGTGAATTGTAATTTTCTGCTTTACCAGTTAACTGATGGGCAGCCGAACAAATCGATTCAATAAGCGGTGTGGTAGTTGCTTCTGGCATAACATCAGTTTCCTCAAAATACTTCGGGCGTTCACCAGTTGAACTTGACCAATGCGTTTGGTGTAGAACAATTCGGAATAAATTTTAGTTTCAATAACAACAGGAATGCGATGGCATAGGTTGCGTTTAGTTCGTTCTCATTCTAAAAAGTAAGGGGTCAACGCTCCTCTAACTATTGAGGGATAAACCCGTCACCAATGTTTTCTAAAGTAAACTTAAACAAGTAGAGAATACAATTTTCTCCGAAACTCCGCAGAGCCAATCCTTTGAAGTTGCGCTCGTGCTGATTGTTATAAACTCCCGTTCGATCGTCATGAATTAAGTCGTGTTCCTGTGATGCCTTTTGTTGCTAGAGCTTTTCTAACGCTATTGGTGGTCATTGACCCAGTTGGGTTGATGCCAATCTTTATGACGCTGACGGGCAAATATACACCCGCTCAACAGGATCGGATTGCTCAACGAGCCGTTATTGTCGCGGGAGGTATTCTGGTCGTTTTTGCCTTGATTGGGAATGGGCTTCTACGGTATCTAGGAATCAGTATTGAGGCATTTCAAATTGCCGCAGGGCTATTGTTGTTGAAGATTGCTGTGGATATGGTTTTTGCACAACGAGAGCGAGAGACCGCTGAGGAAGAACAAGAAGCTTATTTGCGCGACGACATTAGCGTTTTCCCCCTTGCAATTCCTTTGATTGCGGGACCTGGAACCCTCGCCAGTCTTCTTATTTTGACGACGGAAGTAAATGGTCGTTCCTTCGGGATGGTGATCCTACTATCGGTCGTCGTGGTTGTACTAGGAATTGCTTATATCGTGTTTCGGCTATCGAAACGATTAGCTTCTGCTTTTGGACAGACGGGTATTAATGTGGTGACACGAGTTTTAGGAGTACTCCTATCAGCTTTGGCAGTGCAGTATGTGCTGACTGGTGTGATGAGTGCTGCCCAGCTTTTAATTAAAGCGACCTAACGATAAACCTCAAACTTTAAAGCAACCTAAATGTTGTTCCTGCGGTAGAGGTACAGCTTCAAGGTACTGGTTATACTATTGGTAACAAAATAACTGAAATGTGAATTCATTTAGTCTATTAAAAAGCATTGGGATAGAGAGAATATGAAGACTGTAAAGCCCGTGATCGTTGTTCATGGAGGAGCAAAAACGATTTCAGAGGACAAAGTGGCAGCCAATCAGGCGGGATGTCGATCGGCAGCAGAAGCAGGTTGGGCAGTGCTGCATCAAGGTGGCAGTGCAGCAGCAGCGGTCGAAGCCGCGATTCGCGTACTGGAATCCGACCAGACGTTTAATGCAGGGTTTGGCTCGACCTTAAATCGCGAGGGTGAGGTGGAAGTAGATGCGGCGATGATGGAGGGGGCAACTTTGGGTTGGGGAGCCGTCGCCGCCGTACAGGGTGTCCGCCATCCGATCTCGGCTGCCCGCAAACTGATGGAAGAGAAACCGCGATTGCTGGTTGCTCGAAGTGGAGAACGCTTTGCCATCAAACATGGATTAGAGGTATGCGCTAAAGAAGCACTCGTGAGCGAAGAACAGTACCAAGAGTGGAAAGAAGAGGCGGAAGTGGTCGATCGTCCCAATACGGTTGGGTGTGTAGCGCTCGATGCAGACGGAAATTTGGCCGCTGGTACGTCCACTGGCGGGACAACTGGACAGCCTCAAGGTCGCGTAGGAGATTCAGCATTAGTGGGGTGCGGGCTGTATGCAGACAATCAATCAGGGGCTTGCTCAACGACCGGAGATGGCGAATCAATTGTTCCCGTGGTGCTAGCGAAGACCGCGATCGATGCGCTGAAAGACAAGCATCCAGACGAGGCGGCTGAATGGGCGATCAAGACCTTTATTGAGCGTATAGAAGGAGAAGCGGGATGTATTTTGATCGATCATCAAGGACGCATCGGTTGGGCACATAACTCACAGGATATGGCTGTTGCCTATATGCACGAGGATTTAGAGCAGCCTGCCGTTTTTACCTGCAAAGATCAAACGCTGGCAACGATCGCCTAAAGCTCTTGTTATGTCTTCTGATGTTATGTCTTGTGAAAACCCCTTTCCATTCTTTCAAGGAAATTCGCTTTCTGATTTGTTTGCTCAGGACATTCAGGCAGATCGCCATACGCTGATTTTGAACTATCCTGCTACGGCAAGTTGGGCAGCTTATCCGAACACTCAGAAATACTTTTTGCAGGACGGCAGCAGTGAAGCGACAAAAACTTCGTTTGACAAAATTTGTCAGAAAGAACCCTGGAAAAATCTAGCCGTGTTGGGTGACACGCTATCGGCGGTCGTCATTGTTCCGCCACAACTTTTGCTAGTTCAATACTGGCGTGAGCATTTTGGCTTTCACAACAGCCATTTAGAAATGCTGGATTGTTCGACCTATTTGGACGATCTAAACGAAAGCCCCGATCGCGTGATCACCTTGTTTCCCTTTGACCGATTGCTGCCCGAAAAACATGCCATCAACCCGGACATGCACTACCACTTGTTGAGTAAAGCTACGCTTGTTGAATTGGGCGTGTCTTGTCCAGGCTATCAAACTTATCATTTAGCTCAAACCAGCCTGGATCAGATTCCGCTTCCGCCACAATTTCCCTACTTGATCAAAACGTCGCACGGTCTTTCGGGCGAGGGAACCTACATCATTCGCAATGAGAGCGATCTTAACTATTGCCTGGAAGAACTGAGGAAGTACCTAAAAATCAACTTACTAGAAACTATCATCATCTCAGAGTTTGTTCAGCATGAAGTACACAACTACTGTGTCCAGTTTTATGTCAACAAACAAGGTCGTATTTCGTTAATTGGCGTAACTCAGCAGCTTGTGAGTTCTGCAGGCAACTATTTAGGAGGTTTAATTAACTACACCGATGATCTAAACCAGTTCTCCCAAATGATTGAGATCGTGGGGCAATATGCACATCAACAAGGGTACTTTGGGGTGATTGGCTTGGATGTATTGGAAAACAGAGATGGGCAACTGTACGCGATCGATGCCAATTTTCGCATCAACGGCTCTACTCCCTTGTGTCTTCAGCGCCACGAATTGCTGAAGCTCAATAAAGCGAGCGCAAAGTACTCCAGCGATTACCGCATGGAGGGAACGATCGATACTATTTTGACAAGCTTGAAGCCGGAGCTAGAGCGGAAAGACTTTCTGATTCTCTCAGCGCTAGAAAAAGTGAAATATGGCAAAATCCACACCGAGATTTATGGCATTGTCACAGGAGCAACGCTAGAAGAGATGCAGCAGATCGAGCATCGTCTGCATGATAAAGGGTTACAGTTGGCTTAATCGTGTTGTTGCCCATTAGTTGGAGAAGCGTTGTCTATTCTACTTTTTAGTGAAATACTAGAGGGTGTTATGCACTTTTGTTAAACTGGAGGCATGAGTAGAAAGCCTTATCCGACAGATGTAAGTGATGAAGAATGAGGATTTGTCGCAGCGTCTTTAACGTTAATGACTGAAGATGCACCGTAACGCGAACACAGTTTGAGAGAAGTGTTCAACGGGTTGCGATACGTTGCGAGAAGCGGAGGAGCATGGCGACTGATGCCGCATGACCTACCGCGGTGGGCAGCAGTGTATCAACAAACGATGCGCTGGATGAAAGCAGGAGTGTTTGAAGCGATGGTGCATGACCTATGTGAATTGTTGCGGCTTCTAGCAGGACGCAACGCGCAGCCGAGTGCCGTGATTCTCGATAGTCGAAGGCAACGACAACAGTTGCCCCGCCAGGTCGGGCGCATGAGTCAACACCCAGACGTTAAAGCTATCGACCCAACCCTAGGCATCAACTTGTTGCAAGATGCGTCGAAACGTGGAGGACGATGGCATCAGCTTCGTATTTGATTCTAATTCCACTAATCTGCAAATCAGCCGGTGATGCTTCTGCACAAAGTTTGCCAAGGGGCGATACCCAGAATAGCCACACAGACTCCCCAACAACGCCAGAAACATCACAAGCCACAGCGCATAGCGTTGTCCTCGCGGTTTACGCGGGTCTTTTATCGTCTTTAATTGTTCTATGAGGGTCCTGGACTGATGGTTATGTTAGTGATTTCAGTCCATCCTCATTTTCTTACTCCCACAATGAAACCACCCTGCTCTCCCAGATTGGGAGAGGGGAGCTAGAGTCCGGTTCCCCTTCTCCCAGATTGGGAGAAGGGGTTAGGGGATGAGGGCGCGAAGATCTAAGCATTGATAAATCCGTGTAGTTATACGATCGACAAAGGTAGCGATAAGCCGCATCCCCAGCGTTTGAGGGAAACACCTTCTTTGGGAGACCAATCGAGATCCCAGTCTTGCCAAGCTGGAAGATCATGCGATAAGACATAGACACTTCCCGCCGGAACCGCATACCGTCCGCGAGATAGAAGCTTGGGTTGATGCGGTTGATGGATATCGAGATCGTGTTCATCTTTGCGATTGCCAAAGCGATATCGAAAAGGTGTCGGGCGCTCAGTCAGCAAGGCTTCAATGTTCCAAACCGTCTCATCTTTGTTTTGCTGTGAGAGCGGATGTCGGTACGATAATCGATTCGATCCCCAGACGGCAGGCGTGATTAAGGCAAAGCTTGAGCCAACAGGCTGACGAAGTAAGTCAAGCGTTTCAGAAGCGATCTCCAGACATTTCACAGATGCTAAATGTCCTTCTCCACCAAATCGATACCGACCTTCTGCGATCGCAGTATTCGACAAATACACCAAACAAACTTCAGGGTGCATTTGAATCGCATTTTCCAGAAACAAGCTCCCCTGTTCTTCATCGACTGCGACCCGCCTTTCATCTTGGCGCAATCGGGGATGGAGATGCAGCAAATATTCCCAAGGACTTTGATGTGCTGTTGTCGGATTTGACCAATCTTGAATGGCAATACTTGGATTGCCATCGACTTTGCTCACCGTTGTTTCTGAATGCCATTGATCCTGTTTGCGAACAATGCGATCGACAATTGCTCCCTCAGTCACCACATAGTTAAACGGCGTTGGAACATAGAAGTTTTGAAGATTTTCACTCCATGCCCAGAATGCTCCTGCAAGTTGGAGATCTCGAAGTTGTTCGGGAGTCTCTGTGTAGTGTGCAGCGAACAATCCTGAGAGTGTTGCCGTACTCGGTGGGAACTGGGTTCCTGAACTTTTCGGGTGAGAGAAACCGACCTGTACTGCCATAGAGAAAGCCTAACGGCTCGATCGCAATTAGGTATTTCAAGGGCGGTAAAGTCTTCGGATGGCTCAACTGTTGCACAGGTGAAATCCTACTTTCGCAAGGTTAATGACCCAAGTGTTGAAATCTGAGTTGCCCGTGATGTTTTGCCAATTCGTAAGTTTTTCAACTAAATCCTTCGGGAAGTAAACCGATAACAATGCAAATACGACATCAGTTTGATCTTTCTCAAACGCATGACGAGATTCTAATGCGGCACTGCCGTTGTAGAGATGTGTCCAATTCGCTTGTCTGCCTTGGATGTCATTGCGATCGCGATATCCGGTTAACAATGGCTGCAATAACCACCACGGGCAAACCCACTCTAAGTAAGTTCCACTGTTAAACAGAATGCGGAGTGCAATGCGATCGCGTCCGTTCTGTTTTGCAGATTTCTCAGCTTCCCGGCAGTGCTGTAAGACATCTCGCTGTGGCACATTCGGAGCCGTCCACACAAAACCAACACTAACCGTAATCGGTTGACGATGATTGTTCCAAATGCTGGGAAATTTGTAGAGCCATTGCAAACAATCCCAAGCGGTCAGAGCTAGACCAGGGGCATTGCGATACAACACACCCAAAAAATCATCGCCTCCTGCATAGATAATCCGACCATCCTGAATTCGAGAGTGAGGCAAGTGATCTTTCAGCGAGTTTCCCCAAGTTCGCATCGCTGCACTAAACTCATGCAGTTCCGCATCACTTAGCGATCGCAAATAGTCACTCGCTCGATCGCCATCTCCGAGAAACCATCCTGTCCAGCGTTTTGCATCTGCTCGATCGACTTCTCCAGGCGTTTGATCTTTCCAGCGATTGAGCCGTTGAAAAGAGCCAGGGATTTCGATGTTGGGAAGTTTGCCTGTGATTTCTTCGATCGTGACTAAGCGTTTGATCAATTCTGGAACGCTTAGTTGTTCGCGCTCATCAATGATTGATTCTCCCCAGCATTGACTTAACGGTTGATAAAACTGTTTGATCTTGTCGTCAATTTCTCGACTGTTGCGCTGTTTGGGATTGCTGATTTCGTTCATGCCGGGATACGCGATCGTATCTGCTCCCGATAAGGTTGAGCTTTCGCCACTCCAGTTGATGCCTGTCCAATTGCGCGATCGCTTGATTTCAAATAGGTTGGTGCGAACAGTTTCGGGACTGGTTCCGGTGGCGTGGAAAAATTCCCAGGCGTGGCTTTCCCAGAGTGACCATTCGCGTTTCCAGTAGCGATAGTCGAAGTGATTTAAGCGCTGTTCGATCGCAGCTCGGCAGGTTTTCGCGATCGCTGTCCAGGCTTCGTCGAATTCTTCTTTGGCACGTTTTTCGGGGAAGTGTCCGGCGATTAGGATGAGGTTGGGTGTGCCTTGGGTGACATCGATGAGGGCGGGGGAGATGACGGGATAGGGGGAGGGTTAGCTTTGCAGAGGGCGTTGGCGAGGTAGGAGAGGATGAAGGAGCTTCCGTAAAGGTCGCGGAGTTTGCGGGATTTTTCGATGAAGCCTTGGACGGGGGCGAAGGTGATGGCGGTATAAATGGTGTCGGTTGGGATGCTTATGAGATCGCGGAGGCGGGGGCTGACTATCCTTTAGGGATTCGCTTTTATGGGTCGAGAATCCGGATTGGTCTTGTCATGATACTTGTATTTTTTCGTTCAGTGTTACTTAAATTGAGGGGGCGCAAGCAGGCGTTTCGCGGCTTAAAATCTTGAGCTATTTTCAATAAATGGGGCTACTATTGACGATGAAAATGACCCCCACATTTTTGCCTTCTGAAACCCGCTCTGCGTAATGCTTCTACAAAGGCGGGGTTGCCGATCAGATGCGATCGGATTTGTTGGAAACCAAAACACTTGCTCAGTTCGCCGGTTCCCAAGATTGGTTGCCGATCAGATGTGATCGGATTTGTTGAAAACTAGATTTCTTAGCTCGATCGATAAGGTCGGGCTTCTTTTTTGGAAAGCGCGATCGTACCAAACTCAGACCTGCGATCGCGAAATCAAGCAAAATTCAGCGATCGTACTTCTTGCCCAATCCCCTTCAACGGTCAGCCCCTCAGCCTCGCGGCTTGAAAAAATAACCGTACAATAGAGAAACCGAACTTACACAGCATCATGGCAGAGCAAGTCACGCTAACCCTTCCAGACGCATTGGCGCAGCAGGTTCATGAAGTCGCGAACCTAACCCAACGCTCACCGGAAGAAGTCCTCTTAGAATGGCCATCTCGCGGCAGGACGGAGCCTGAAATCTCTTTTCTGTCTGATGATCAAGTGTTGTTACTCTGCGATTCAGAATTATCTCTACAAGAGCAAACGCAACTCAGCGACCTTCTGAGTGGATTGAGAATGGATTGAAAATTTAAGGACTGATCCCACATGGGGGGCGAGCAACCATTTTGGCGCTGCGGCTCAATGATGATTCTGATGTGTTGACCGTCCGAAGCTATTGGATCTCAGCAGGCTGGCATCCACCCCAATTTTAGAAGATAAACTCATTAGTGCTTAAACATTCTCACCCTATCGAGCCGCCTCAATTGCTTGATTCACCTCATCTCGCAACGGATTTAACCTTAACTTTGCAGGAACATTCAGCGGCGGACGATCGCGATACCACTCAATGTAACCATCAATTTCAGACTGATTATCGAGATAAAAACTTAGCGCATCGAACACTGGAGCCGCAGACACTAAATCGAATAACTCTGCTGAAATCTCTTCAGGCGCAACCCCCGATTGCCAAAGTTCCACAATGTCTCGCACCGTTACCTGAGTTCCTATGATTGTCGGTTCTTTAAGCAGCGTTTCCACATCCCGAACAACATAACGAGAGATAGTTTGAGACATCAGCCCTTGCTCTACAAATCATTTTTTCCATTGTAATCCAGTCGCTACGATTCATCTTGCATCTCAATCAGACCGCAGCTAGCCAAAATGCAAATCGCTAAAAAACTCACTTCTTCTTGCAATTCTTACGTCGCGCATCAGATTGTTGTTTCCGCTTCGCCTTACTTTTAGATTTCTGCTTTTGAGAACTTGCCGGACTAGATCCCGTAGAAGAACTTGGCATTACATCCTCTAAAGGCGTTGGACGAAGCTCAAACCGACGGCGAGGAACTTCATCTCTCGATTTCAGCCCCAAACTCACCTGCACCTCATTCCAATCCCCATTAAACATTTCGTCCACCTTTCTAGCCGCAAACGCCCGCTCAATTAAGGGAACCGCTTCCATCACTCGAAATTCAACTAAGACCCCGATTAAGCATCCATTGAAGTCAGGCTCATTCTCCGCAAAATGAGTCAATTGCTCTTGCACAACCTCAAGACATTGCGCCGCGACTTCAGGCTGTTGTTTTGCGATCGCTTCCAACCCATCCACCGCAGTCATCCGCGCCCAACCCACTTGAGTACGATCGCGCAGAAACTCTGCAAGGACTGGAATCGCAGGCGCACCCACTAGCCCAAACACGGCTGGCAAGTCTGTACTCATCCAGTCACACCAACCCTCAAACTCCTCCTCCTCAGACATCTTGTGCAACAGAGGCAACACTGCCGCTTTCGCCCGCAACTGTCCCAGCGCCCGCCAAGCGTGAATAGGCGACCAGCCCTCCGTCACTTCAGCATCAAGATCGTACAGTTCAGAATCAGTTGCCATCCGAATCAGATTAGGAATGTCCTTCTCTGTGAGCCTCAATGCTAGATAGTTGATCCAACCTCGGACACCTTCTAATGAGCATTCACCTAGAGCAAGCAGTTGAGTCAAAGGTTCAGAATAATCCGCGATCGCCATAATTTTTCCCACCTGATTATTTCATCCTAAGAACGATCTCTGATTGGATTGCGTTTTGTTAGACGATAGACGATCGCTCTCAGCGCAAATTTTGGTAATGCCATCATGCGCTTCCATCGCCAAGGTTCTTGGTACAGTCGATACAACCATTCGAGGTGATTGTCACAAAACCATTTCGGGGCGCGATCTTTTGTGCCTGCCCAGACATCGAAACTCCCACCCACACCGATCCACACAGAATTTGGGCAAACATGACGGTGCTGCGCGATCCATAACTCTTGTCGAGGCACACCCAAGCCCACATAAATTAAGCGGGGTTGGAGTGTCTTCAGTTTTTGCAAAAAATCGGGTTCGTCTTCGGGTTTGAGATAGCCGTTTTGAACATCGACGATCGAGATTCCTGGTACTTGCTGCCGCCAATTTTGCGCCGCAATTTCCGCGACACCCGGCGCACCTCCAAAGAAAAAGATTGACCAAGGTTCACTAAATTGGGTCGAGCGCTCTAACAACGTTTGGGCTAGTTCAATCCCTGGCGTTCGTTTCACGCGCTTGCCGTGGAGCCGCATATACAGCACAATGCCTGAGCCGTCAGGAATCACCAGTTCAGCTTGATGAATAATATTTGCCAGTGCTGGGTTTTGCTCTGCTTGCATCGTCATCTCCGCATTTAGCGTGATCACATGGCAACCGAGGTGCTGTTCGATGCGGTGAGCCAGCCAGCGATCGTAATCGTTTACCAGGTGCATGAGTAGCCCTAACACCGGAAAGGGCTGCAAGGATTCGGAAAAAGGAACGTGAGTCACAAGCTTCCTCGGCAGAGGTTGTTCGGGATTGAATTGTAGCAGGGGGGATCACGAAAGGACAAGATTATCGCGATGCACGACGGTTTCTTCTCCTTCGTATCCGAGAATTTTTGGAATTTCCTCAGATTGGCGACCTCGAATTTTTTCTAGTTCTTCGCTGTTGTAGTTGACAATGCCGCGTGCAATTTCTTCGCCTTTACGATCGCAGAGTTTCACCGCGTTCTGACTGTCAAATTCGCCCTCAACTTGCACAATTCCAGCGGCTAACAGCGATCGTCCAGATTTCCGAATTGCCCTGACCGCGCCATCATCGAGATACAACTGTCCCACGGGGACTAAACCATGGGCAATCCAACGTTGCCGCGCGTTAAACGGTCGGGGTTGCGGCTCAAATTGAGTTCCGATCAATTCACCGGATAGGATTTTGATCAAATTTTGCGGCGATCGACCTTGTGTGATCACAGTTCTTACCCCTGCTCCGGTCGCAATTCGAGCCGCTTGAATCTTTGTCACCATGCCGCCTGTGCCCCATTGCGTTCCAGAGCTTCCAGTTTGAACTTCTGACAGTTCATCAATGTGCTTCACGATCGAAATGGGTTGAGCATTTGGATTGCTGCGTGGATCAGCAGAATATAAGCGATCGACATCGGTAAGCAAAAATAACCAATCGGCATCGACTACACTTGCAACCAGTGCCGATAGCGTATCATTATCGCCAAACTTCAATTCATCGATCGAAACCGTATCGTTCTCATTCACGATCGGAATCACATTCAGATTCAGGAGTTCTTGAAAGGTACGAAGAACATTGATATATCGACTTCGCTGAACTAAATCTCCGCGAGTGAGAAGAACTTGCGCGATCGGTTGTTGTAAAGCGGTGAAAAAATCGTCATAAATCCGCATCAAGCGCCCTTGACCCACAGCGGCAACCGCTTGTTTGAGTGCTATCGATCTCGGACGTTCCACCAAGCCCAATCGCGCACATCCGACTCCGACTGCGCCCGACGACACTAACACCACGCGATGTCCTTGTCGGCGCAACTGACTAAGCACTTCAACCAAAGCCGCGATCGTCGAAAGCGCAAGGTGTCCTGAATCGGGCTGCGTCAGGCTAGAAGTCCCGATTTTAACCACAACCGTTTGAACCATTAGCCCGAACTCTGTAAACCGCTTGACTATCCTATCAAGATATGTGAATGAATCAATTCGCGACTATACAAACAAAGCCCTCCAACGCGGACTCGCTTCGCGAGAAGGCACTGTCAATCTTGAACTTGCGCTTAGTTCTTGATTTACGTAAGAGGTTTATTTAAGCAGTCTGAAAATTGAGTGTTTGTTCGCCCAAATAGTTTTCAATGCTACCGTTAGACGAATCGAGAACTGAGCTTGCAGCAATCTTTAACGCTAGAGGATTGCCTTCATAATGAGCCACGATCGCTGCAATTTCCGCAGGAGTTCCCTGTAAACCTTTTGCAGCTAGAATCTGTTCTGCTGCTGCTGGCGTTAATCCAGCAACGGACAGCGATCGAACTGCTAATTTTTCGCCTTCAAACGCAACAACTTCGGCAGGCTTTGCTCGACTCGTCAGCACAACACAACTTTGATGAGGAATTTCTGCAACGCGGCGCAAAAGCTCCCCGTAGGCTTCATAGCCTAATTGATATTTATTTGATTGCGATCGATTAGTTAGGAGCATATCGAAGTGATCAAGAACGACTAAACATCGCGACTCGCGCAAGCAGTGAATTAATCGGGAAAGTTGACCTCCAACAGTTGCCGGAATATCAGTGTTGGGCGCAAGCAATTGAATTAAGTCTGTTAATAACTCAGTCAGTGCGGGTGCATCACGCAAACTCCGCCAGATCACAAACTTAAATTCAGGTTTTACAAGCTGAGCTAATTTCACCGATAACGCTGTTTTGCCGATCCCGCTTTCACCGAGTAGCGTTACGAGTCGACAGAGATCGCACACGATCCACTGTTGCAGTTTGGTTAATTCTTGAGCGCGATCGTAGAAGGTTGATACATCGATCGCATCGCCCCACGAAGTATTTGAACATTCCCAATTCTGATTGAGGGGAGGTAAAAAATCTATTGCTCGCTGCGATTTAGATTGTGATCTTCGCAGTGGTTTCCTTAAACCTCGCTGTACAATCCCTTTAACGTTGTATTTAGTGATTTTTTCGCCGCAAGCGTCTGAAAGCAATCTCCAAAGTTTATAGCCTGTGTCCTTGATGTAACCGTAATCGTAACCCGATGCTTGGGCAATTTGAAGATACGATCGACCTTCCCAAACTGCACGAAATACAATTTCTTCAACTTGATTGAGATATCCCCGGTCTAAAGCGTGTTCGATCGTCTTTAATGCTTCCTCAGTAGTCATTTTCTTTATCCTTCATCAAGAAGTAGCCAAGATGAAACTTCACCTTGCTACTTGGTTATTTTGTGGATAGCTACGCCTTTCTGCGAATCCCTTGCTCTGACAAATTCAATCTGCTGAGTTCAACGAAAACTTGACTTGCTTCGGTATTTCTTCTGACTTTTGTCTGGCTTTCGTCTGACTATATTCTGACTTTTTCCGACCGTCAAACCGTTTATAAGAAACTTAAGATTTACGAATAGTTGGTCAAGACAGATTACGTTACGGTTCATCTGTAATTAAAAACCCCCCAGGTTTATAGGAGTTGCTTTCATGTCCAAGGTTCTAGAGTTTGTTGCACAACCCGATGTGAATACTTGCCAAAGTGCTTGTATTGCTAAAGTTTTAGGGACTGATGACGTTTATGGAATTCGCGCAGATTTGGAAGCGATCGGCGTTGCTGGCGATCCCGCTGTGATGGGTGAATATCTTCGTCCGCGTGTCAAGTCTTACAAGTTCCTTCTGACGGGATCGTTGAACGATGCCAAGGCTGCCCTTGATGATGGCTGTGTCGTAATCACTCACGGCTGGTTCAGCCATTCGGGTCACGTCATTTGCCTAGTTGGGTATGAAGCCGACCCAAATACACTTTCTTACCGTTTCATCGTTGATGATCCGTATGGAGAGTTTGATTTTTCTAGTGGTCAGTATGACACATCTAAATCTGGCAATAATGTACGCTACTCCAGCTACGGCATCTATGCTTACTGCGTTGCGGCGAGTGGCTATGGTGACGCAGATGAAATTTACCGCCGCAAGACATTGCTCTCAACTGAGCAAAATGCTTGGTTTCACATCATCAAGAACTAAAAAACTAGACTCTCTTTGAAGGAATTTAGGGTTGCATCTGCTCAAGAACCACAGCAATCATAAAGGAGCAACAAGTTATGAAATTCTGGAATCCAGAAGTTATTCGATCTACAACACCCCTCGTTTTAGCAGGAGTCGGAGCCGCGATTGGAGTTTTGGTTGTCGTGAATAAGGATGTCACAGAACAAAAAGCAACGGCTGCGTTTGGTTTAGCAGGAACCGCGATCGCAGGTGCTGCGGGTCTCGCTCAGTCCGGTAAAAGCGACTCTGATTTCTCGGTTAAGCAGCGAGGGGAAGATTTGGAAGTTACTACACCGAGCAAGGAATTGGTACAAGAGTGAGATCGAGTCCTCGATCGACATCCAGCGGCTCTGAAGCTGCTCACATTTGTCTACTGAAAACTCATTGGAAATTTAAGCAAAAACAATGCACACAATTGTTGCTAAGGCTGAGACTAAGCTAAAGAAAAAGCTGCTGGATTCATCGCAACTCCAACCGCATGAAGTTGTAATCGTTCCTGCGGGCAAATCCTACGGAATTGTCAGCTTTGAAACTGCTGAAGATGGACACTTCAAAGTGACGCTTGCAGCTAACAGCGGAACATTCTATGTATTTAACGAGCACTGGGAAGGATTAAGCAACAGCGCAGTGCAGCCGTTCATTGCTTCTACAGCCGCCGCTCTGATCACCAAAGCGCAAGCAGAAGCAATTTTTGGCAATCCAATCCATGACCAAGAATTTCGGGATTTGAATGCTTGTTTAGCACGGTATGAGATTAACACTCCCGTAAGAATGCGTCACTTTCTCAGCCAGATTGCTCATGAGTCTGGTGGGCTGCGCTGGTTAAAGGAACTTGCCGATGGAACTGCCTATGAATTCCGCGAGGACTTGGGCAACGTGCATCCGGGAGACGGTCCGAAGTACAAAGGAGCAGGCGCAATTCAGCTCACTGGACGAGCGAACTATGCTGCTTTCGCGCAGGCGATCAGTGATCCTAAAGTCATGGAAGGCTGTGAGTATGTTGCAAAAATTTATCCTTTCTCTAGTGCTGGATTTTGGTGGCACAACAATCAGATAAATGCGTTGTGTGACCAAGGGGCAACCGTTGAGGATGTAACTCTCTATGTGAATGGGGGTGACAACGGTTTAGACGATCGCAAAGAATACTACGGGAAAGCCAGAAAGGTCATTTAGTCACGGGGTGACAAAGAGGCTAGAAAGTGCGATCGCCAATTCAACATCAACGATCGCACTGCTCTTGAGCAAACCATTACATTAACTGATTTCACTTAAGCTTTTGAGGTGTTAGACATGAACGGAAATACACTGTCCAAATTAGACTTTACGCATCCTGAGAACTCTGCACCTCATGATGAAATTGAGCGCTTGCAGAAAGAAATTAATAGCTTGCAGAAAGAAATTAATAAGCTGATTCCCGTTTCGGATACTCTAGTGCGGCTAATTAAGCTGCGTGCAGTTTCGATCGGAACGCCAGGTAAGCCCGATCGCAAGTTCATCAGATGGCAGATACGTTTGGGTCCGATGCGCGTCTCGATCGGAACGCCAAGTGAGTCCGATCGAGAATCAAAAACTACATCCCATTCCACTTACATTAAGTCGGATAATGAAGCTGCTTATCAGCCTCTGTTGAATTTAGCAGCTTCTGTAAATTCCGTCTGCTTAGAGGAATACAGCAAGCAATTGGATGATCTTTGGTCTACTCCTAATATTGAGATTACTAGGGTAAGAAAGCAATTAGCAGACATCAAAAACAAGGTTGATTTAATTGATCAAAGATTAAATAGTCTTCTCAATGACTCGATCGGACCAATCTCAATTAGAGGAAATGTTATTAAAATGTATGTTTCTAGAATTGGTCATTTAGAGTTCAGAAAAGAAGCAGAAAGTAACTACGAAATCATTAATATGCTACTTGAATCAATTAGTCAAATTCTAGAGACTGCCGAATGTCCTCCTGGAGATTCAACAACAATTTCTACAAATAAGTTGTTACAACTGAATGTACTAAAAGATGGAGATAGAGCTAGTGCAGTGGTTGGGGCGATGATTGCGATCGAGCTTCGTCGATTACACGTTGAGCAATTAGTTAGAAAAGATCGGAAACGCCGTAATAAGACTCTTTTACTGGTCTCTACCTATATTCTTGTGATTGCGATTTGTATTATCATCCTGCCGTTGCTTACAACAATTTTTCCAAAAGTTTCTGATATTTCCTTTCTTGGATTTATTAAGGGTTTTAACGTTGTAAACTCAACTGAATCTTTGTCGAGCCAACCCATTCATCTTCTAGGAATTCCCGCTGCGGTGATTATTTGGAGCTTTATCGGTAGTTTTGCCGCCACGATTCATCGATTTAATCGCAGGTCTGTTTACTATTTTGATGACGCGATTAAATGGATGATTACTCGTCATGTTCAAGGCATTGTTCTAAGCTCTGCATTTTATTTGATTTTGACTTCGGGATTGTTTCTACCTTCTAGCGGCGATAGTCAATCTTTAATTAAAGACAAGGTAATTCTTGTATTATCGTTTTTAATTGGCTTTAGCGATCGCTTTGTAGATAGTGTTTTTAACACATTAATCGAACGGTATTCGGGAAAATCAAAATCACCGGAGCCGAAATCGAATCTGTGTGATCGAGATTCTGAATAAAATGCACCGCCCGAATTCCATTCGACGGGCATCTGCAACCCGGGCAAAGGTCTGATTAATCCGGCATCGCAAAGCCAGTCCTCGGATCGCGAATATACAATCCCAACACCAACGAATTGATCACTTCATCCCAAACCGGAGTTAGCTTTTCCGCTTGATCTACCCAATAATCAAACGTGATTAAACATTGAATATTCGAGCCAAGTCCCACACAGATGCGAGAATACGCTTCACGATTTTCCTGTGAATCCAAGAACTTGATTTGTATCCACGCAATCCGAGCCGTTTGGCGCTTCACCATGGTCACCTCTCCTTGTTCGATCACATCGCGTCGATCGCCGATCGCAACTTTTTTCACCGTATGCGCCAGCGGGAATAAGTTCCAATCGTTTTCAGGCAAATGATTGTAAGACACCTCCAGCCGACAATCATCATTCGGCGGCACAGCATCGTGAAATCGAAAAGACTTTTCATCCGGTTCAAAGTGCCAATCTTGCGGAATATCAAACCGCACCGCACCCCTTCCCGCTACAAAGATTTTATAGCCTGGTTTTGAGTCCCAGCCGTGATTGTCGCTGATTTGCAGCGTTTCCTTGATCCACTCTGGCTTACCTTTTTTGCGCTTGCCCATAGATAAATCCACGATCGCGTTAAACCTCATGGTAAATCATGCGGATCGCGATCGTGATTTCCGTAATCTTTATCCAATTCTCGATCGATAATCCTCGTAGCCAAATTCCCGCCATAGTTCAAATGAGCCATCTTTTTTGAGACAGCCGATCGCCGGATGAGCGACACCATTGAACATGGTGGTTTTCACCATCGTGTAGTGCATCATGTCCTCAAACACAACGCGATCACCCACAGATAAAGGTTGATCGAACTGATAATCACCCAGGAAATCACCCGCTAAACAGCTTGCTCCCCCTAAGCGATATCCATTTTCAGACACAGTAGCCCCAACAATCTCAGGGTGATATGGCATCTCTAAACAATCGGGCATATGTGCCGTGAAAGAGACATCCAGCATCGCATGAGTGAGATCGAGTGTTGGGATCAAATCGAGAACCGTACTCAGCAAAAATCCCGTTTGCCAAACGATCGCGGAACCGGGTTCTAGAAATAACTGCAAATGCGGATAACGATCGTGAAATGCACAAAGAACCGCGATCGCGTGATCGACATCATAGGTTTCATGCGTCATTAAATGCCCGCCGCCAAGGTTCAACCATTGAATCTGAGGCAACAAATGGCCATAGTGTTGCTCAATCTGCTGAAGCGTCTTTTCCAAAGCAAAAGAATCACTTTCACAAAGATTATGAGAGAGAAAACCATTGATTCCGTCGGGTAAGCGATCGCCCAATTGTTCCGGCAGAACACCGAGTCGTGATCCGGGTTGGCAAGGATTATAGAGCGCGGTTTTAACCGGGGAATAGAGCGGATTGATCCGCAGCCCGATCGAGGTTGATCCTTTTGGCGGTGCCTTCGGCTCACGCGAGCGTGTTCGTTCCCACTGACTCAAGGAATTGAAGGTTAGATGAGAAGCTCGATCGAGCAACTCCGACAAATCCTGATCTCGATAAGCAGGCGAATAGACGTGCAATGTACCCCCAAATTCTTCTGCCGCCAGCCTCGCTTCCCAAAGCGAACTCGCCGAAGCTCCGACTAAACTCTGCCGAATCATCGGGAAACTGTGAAACAGTGCAAATCCCTTCAGCGCCAACAGAACGCGAACCGGAGCCGATCGCTGAACTCGATCGAACACTTGCAAATTCCGCTCAAGCCGCACTTCATCCAGCACGAAACAGGGCGATGGAATCGTCGCCAATACTGCATCATTGATCATTTCCTAAACCTCCGCGAACGGGGAAGACTGATCAATCACTTCATGCCACGGCAGACCAAGCGATCCAATGCGCTGCATAAAAGGATCAGGGTCAAGCTGTTCGACATTAAAAACTCCTGGTTTTTGCCAAGTTCCATTCGCCACCATCAATGCACCCAGTGCGGCAGGCACACCCGTTGTATACGAAATCGCTTGCGCTCCCACTTCTTGGTAAGCTTTGGCGTGATCGCAATTGTTGTAAATGTAATACTGCTGCGGTCTGCCGTTTTTAATGCCGCGTAGATGACACCCGATCGAGGTTTGTCCGGTGTAAGTGGCTGCCAGCGAAGACGGATCAGGCAATAGCGTTTTCAAAAACTTTAGCGGAATCACAGGCGTTCCTTCGTAATCCACCGAATCGATCCGGGTCAAGCCCAAATTTTGCAGCACTTGCAAGTAAGTCAGATAGCTCTCCGAAAACGTCATCCAGAATCGCGCTCGCTGCAAAGTCGGGATATGTTTGACCAACGATTCGAGTTCTTCGTGATAGAGCAAATAAGATTCACGATCGCCAATTTCGGGATACTCGATCGATTGATGCACCGAAAGCGGGGGAACTGTCACCCATTCGCCTTTTTCGTAGTAGCGCCCCGGTTGCGTAATCTCGCGAATATTGATTTCCGGGTTAAAGTTCGTGGCAAATGCCCGCCCGTGACTTCCCGCATTGCAATCGACGATATCGAGTTCGTGAATCTCATCAAAGTGATGTTTCAGCGCGTAAGCCGTGAAAATACCCGTCATGCCGGGATCAAACCCACAGCCGAGAATTGCCGTCAATCCCGCCTCAAAAAAGCGTTCGTGATAGGCCCACTGCCAGTGATATTCAAACTTCGGATCATCGGGAGGCTCATAATTTGCCGTATCGAGATAATGCACGCCTGCTTCGAGGCACGCATCCATCAGCGCGAGATCTTGATAGGGCAAAGCCACGTTGATCAGAATATCGGGGCGAAACGCTTTGAGCAGCTTCAAGGTTTGGGGCACGTCATCCGCATCGAGTTGTGCGGTCTGAATGGATTTTGTAGAAATACTCTGAGCGATCTGATTACATCGTTCTAGAGTTCGGCTGGCGAGTAGGATTTCATCAAACTCTTCCAGTGCAGCAAGTTTGTGGGTAACAACGCGGCTCACCCCACCCGCTCCAACAACCATCACTCGTGCCATTTTTTCTCCTTAATAGATTAGTTTTGGGAGTGCTATCAAGTCCCCTAGATGTTCCAGACACATCATTATGCCACGGGATTTTGTTGGATGTTAGATTCGTGGGTTGCAAACTCGAAAAATGCTGCTACGGCTCTATTTCTCCAAATCGATCGCGATATTGTTGCAGCAAGACTTCCATTTCGTCTGCGCGTTGGCGTTCTTGTTCGGCGCGTTGTTCAGCGTGTTCGGCGCGTTGGCGCTCTTGATCCAGCATTTGATTGATTGCAGCGAACGAGAAAAAGGGCACTCCGTCCGGTCGATACAGTTGCAATTCTTCTCCTAGCTCAAACCGAATTCCCAATCGGGGACTGATCCATCCGTTCATTGAGTCGATTTGGTCTAACCAAGGATCTTCCGATCGACACCATCCCGATAACTGATTGCCATCTGGATCGTAAAGATAGTACTCCTCGACTCCATAAGTACTGTAGAACAGCAGCTTACGACTCATTTCTCGCGGAGTATTGCTTGGTGACAAAATCTCGAATACGACTTGAGGTGGAATATTTTCTTCTCGCCATTGTTGATAAGAGCCTCGATCGCCCTTCGGTCTACCAAACACCACCATCGTGTCGGGCGCAGTACTCAGCCGATTGTTGCCCTCGACCGGATACCAAAGCAAATCTCCTGCGACAAATACATCAGTACGATCAGCAAACAACCACTCTAGATTCTGCTCAATCACCACAATCCAGCGAAATTGTTTCGTATTGTCCGCCATTGGTTTGCCGTCACTTTCCGGGTAGATAATCTCGCTGGATGTCTGCTGCTGAGTGACCATCGATCGAATCTCCGTGCAACGCGATTTCCTTCATCCTAGTATAAAAGTGCTAGTTCTTCTATGAGCGATCGCGGACAGCCTGATCTCAACTTTTTGGAGTGCGGTGATATGAAACTGAATCACGCTGGGCAGATTAGATTCAGGCGTTAGAAGTTCAAACAAACCGCACCTTAAAGGAGAAACGTTTCTCATGAAATCTGAACTGAAGGTAAAATTTCTCAATCATCTGCTGTCGAAAAAGAAAGAAGGTGGCTTCACCCTGATTGAATTGCTCGTTGTCATCATCATCATCGGTATTCTGTCCGCGATCGCGCTTCCTTCGTTCCTTAACCAAGCGAACAAAGGTAAGCAATCTGAAGCAAAGCAGTACGTCGGTACAGTGCTTCGGACTCAGCAAGCGTTCTACATGGAAAAAGGACGCTTTGCGACCAGCTTGGCTGATATGTCTCAGCCTGTTGCTGACACGACTGCAAACTATGACTACTCCACCACCAGCCCCAGTGCTACCGCAACTCATAGCTTGACTCTCGGAACATCGAAAGTGACTGCACTTCGCTCCTACGGCGGAACTGTTATCCTGACAACCAACGGAACCACGAGTGAGACAAACACGACTGGAATTCTGTGCGAAAGGAATGCTCCAGGAACGACAGCAGTTGTTGTTGGTACTGTCGCTGGTACCGCTCTTTCCTGTGGCGCTAGTTCCACTCAAGTTCAGTAATTTAGCCTAAAGCTCAAACTGCTAAATCAGAAAGTGAGTAGATTCTCTCTACTCACTTTTCTTTTTCTCATCTACCATGACCGAAACCGCATCAGATTTCGTATGACCACTTCCGTGCCCCCCTCTAGTTTGTCAATCAATTGGCAACAGCAAGCCGCCCTCTACACTGGGCAGAACAGATTTGCTCAAGCCGCAGCCCTGTACGAGCAGGCGATTGAGACAGACCCTTCTGAGTATTCACACTACTGGCATTTAGGATTACTGCTCCTCCTTCAAGGACAAGAAGAAGAAGCCCAAACGACTTGGTTATTTGCGCTATCAGAAATTGATGCCGATCGAATTGATGCCGCCGTTGCTGAACTCAGTCAAATCTTGCATACAGCAGCAGAACGACGCACCGCGAAACAAGATCAGACGACTGCTTGGGCAATTCGACAGCACCTCCGAGAACTGTGCCCCGATAATATCGAGAACTTACTGCAAATCGCCACACTCTCGATCGATCTCAATCTCCTAACCGATTCACTGCTCGAAGAGATCGGGCTGGTTCAGCAGCTTGCACAACCGAACGCACCAGTTTCTCTCGAACATCTCTGGAGTGTATTCGATCGACTGTTAAAAACCGCTCCCGCTTCCGATTCATTGCTTGCCTTTGTCAAAGTTGCGACCGAGCATTTGCAATATCTGGATGAAGCAGCAAACTCGCTGATCTCTGGACTCCTGCGATTTGGATTTACAGCGTTTGAGGAAGAATTTGCGATTCAGCTTGCCGAATGTGCGCTCAATATTAACCCAGTTCAGACCGACATTTTAGGCTTGCTGGCAGCCCTGCATCACAATTTAGACAATCACCTTAAAGCCGTTGAAGTTGCCCAGTTTCGTTACCAGCATTCTGAATCTCTAATTGAAAAAATCTTCTCAAACGGTTTAATCCTCCGTGGATTGCTTGGCTCCGGTGGACTTTGGAAAGAATCAGTCGAAACAGCAGACCATCATCGAACCTTACTAGAACGGCTTGTCGAGCAATCTCCGACAGATGTGAGACTATCCCAACTGACGCGACTGTTCAATTCAAGTTATCATCTTGCCTATCTCCAGGATCAACCAAAACAATGGAGAACGCTAGAAAACCAAGTGATCAAGCTGGCTCAATCTGGATTTCAGAATCATGCAGTCGCGATCGGTAAACACTACATTCATCAAAAGCGCGATCGTACAGGTCAACGGCTCAAGGTCGGCTATCTGTCTTACTGCATGGCAACGCATTCAGTCGGTTGGTTAGCCCGATGGTTACTTCAGCACCACGATCGAGACCAGATCGAGCTTCATGGTTATTTCCTCGGCTATCGAGAGGCTTATGATCCGCTGCAAGCCTGGTATGTGGACACTGTTGAATATGCTCACAAGTTCACCACATACGCAGAGGCAACTTATTTAGAAATTGCGGATCAAATTTATCAAGATGAGATTGATATTCTGATTGATCTAGACAGTATTACGCTGGACGTAAGCTGTCAGATTCTCTCGCTCAAACCTGCCCCGATTCAAGCTACTTGGCTCGGTTGGGATGCGTCTGGCTTACCTACGATCGACTACTTTATCGCTGATCCTTACGTACTTCCTGATGATGCCCAGAGCTACTATCACGAAAAGATTTGGCGCTTACCTCAGACTTACATTGCTGTAGACGGATTTGAAGTCGATCCACCAACGTTACGCCGCGAAGATTTAGAAATTCCTGACGATGCGATCGTATTTCTCAGCGCACAACGGGGCTACAAACGCCATCAGGATCACGTTAGATCCCAACTAAAAATCATCAATCAAGTCCCAAATAGTTACTTTCTAATCAAAGGACTCGCGGATGCCAAATCTGTTCAAGAGTTCTTTCTCAAACTGGCTGAAGAAGAAGGCGTATCGAGCGATCGGCTCCGATTCCTCAAGGGCGATCCTTCATGCCAAACACATCGCGCCAACTTACAAATTGCCGATGTGGTTCTCGACACTTTTCCCTACAACGGCGCAACTACAACGCTTGAAACACTCTGGATGGAAGTCCCTATCGTCACTCGTGTCGGTGAACAGTTTGCCGCACGCAACAGTTACACGATGATGATGAATGCGAGTGTAACTGAAGGGATCGCTTCTAGCGACCGCGAGTATATTGAATGGGGTGTACGGTTAGGAACTGATGCAGCGCTCCGGCAAAGCGTCATTTCTAAGCTACATCAATCGAAGCGATCGTCTCCTTTGTGGAACGGCAAACAGTTCGCCCGTGAAATGGAACAAGCTTATCAACAAATGTGGGCGACTTATCTAGAAAGCTAAGTGATTGTTCTTGACCTGTATTGATACCTGGAGGTTGCTTTGACTGCTTCAGTCATTCCCGATCGCGTTGTTTCCGCTGATCGTACAAACTCACTGAGAATTCTCATTCTGACGAATCTCTATCCACCGCAAGTTCTAGGTGGATATGAACGCTCGATCGCGGATTTCGCCAGACTGCTACAGCATCGCGGACACCAAGTTTTAGTTCTCACTAGCGATGCGCCCGGACTGTTCGCCGTTCATGAGAGTCGCTATGCAGAACCTCTGGTCGATCGTACCTTTTTGCTATTAGGTGAATGGTCATCTGAGGGAGCGAGACATTTTGATCAAGCAACAATTCACGATCGCTCACAGCACAATGTTCAAGTTCTGAATCAACAAATTGATGCGTTTCAGCCCGATGTCTGCTTCGCTGGAAACTTAGATTTTCTCGAAGCGGGAGTTGAACTGATTGATGCACTCTTGAGAAGGATTCCGATCGCGCATTACGTCATGAATGCTAATCCAGGCTATGGGGCCGAGCTTGCACCGAGACGATCAATCTACCGATACATTACTTGCAGCAATTGGATCATTCATAGCTTGGCAGCACAAGGTTATCCGATTGCGAATGCTCAAACGATTTATCCTGGTGCGGATGTCGAAACCTTCTATCAACCAGAGCTACCGAAACGCGATCAACTCAAAATTGCCTATGCCAGCCTAGTCGCACCCTACAAGGGTGCGGATGTGCTGATCGAAGCATTGGCGATTCTGAATGCCAGCGGAATTGATTTTAGTGCCACGATCGCAGGCGGGACATTCTTACCTGAGTTTGTCGAAGCCTTGAAATCGTTTGTGACTTCTCAGGGATTAAGCGATCAAGTTGAATTTCCGGGTGTTCTCTCTCGCCAACAGCTTCGAGAACTCTATCAATCCCATAATGTTCTTGTCTTTCCTTCTCGGTTCCAAGAGCCGTTTGGAATTAGTCAAATCGAGGCAATGGCAGCTGGACTGACGCTAGTTACAAGTGGTACGGGAGGCGCAGGCGAGATCGTTTTCCATGAAGAAGATGGATTGATATTTGAATCCGAAAACCCTCTAGCGCTGGCAGATGCGCTGTCAACTCTCGCGGCAAATCCTGAAGCTTGGGAACAACTTGCTTACAAGGGACAGCGCAAAGCCATGACCGAATTCACTCAAATGAAAGCGCTTGCAAAACTAGAAAGCATTCTGTTTGAACTTGTTGCTATCTAATCTAAAAAATTGTCATGGTTAAAACTAATCTTCCCTTACAGATTCCCGGCATTGATGTTGAAGTTGTGGATTTGTTTAGCGATCGTGCAACGTTATCTGAGCAGCTAGAACAGTTCGCCGATCTCTACAATCAACGCCCGTTCGATAACACAGGTGGAATTCGATTCGATTCTGCCTTTGCTTATTACTATTTTCTCAAACGCATCATGCCAGATGTTGTGATCGAGTCTGGATTCTGGCGCGGCTTTTCAACTTGGTTGGTCGATTCGATCCTGCCAGATGCCGAACTGTACTGTCTTGATCCAGTTCTAATGATGCCGTTTAATTTTCCATCGTGCTATCGATCTCCGCGTGCTGGCTATAGTACCCAAGATTTTTCCTGCTTCAGTTTTGAGCTTGATCCATCGGCTCAAAACTGTGCCATCTTCGATGACCATCAAAACGTTGCACCTCGAATTGAACAGAGCCTTAGATATGGAATTCAGCACGTTTTGCTGGATGACAATCAGTATGAGGACACTTATCATCTCAGCATTACTCATCTGATCAAACGCAATGATCCAATATTGCTTGATCTCTTTAGTTGGATCGACGAGTACTATCTTTTCCCACCGCTCATATCCCCTGTGATGGAAGGATGTCCCCTTGAACCTTTGTGGAGCGAGATCCCAACGTGGTTAAACCATCTCGATCGCGAAGAGCATTTCGCTTACAGTTGGGTTACCTATCTGAAGCTCAAACCTCAGTTTATTCTGTGAGCTTTCAAAACGAATGACATCTAACGAGATCGCTGTTGTTCAATCTAAGCATAGAGACTACAGCGATCGACTAAATTTAGCAGCTAACTTGCTGTAACTGTGATTGGAATATCCTTCGGTTTAGCACCATTTTCGTCAAACCGCCCTACACCGTCCTGAGCCATTGTGAGTCGAAGCGTATAGTTTCCTGGACGATCAGGTACTTTGATCGTTGTGTTGATACCAATGGTATGAGCAATGTTAAAGAAGAAATCTTGCTCATAGACAACCTTCCACGGAAGCGGCGCAGTTCCATCTTCCAAGGTTCTGCCGTTGGTATCAATCCAATAGTACGCAAGCTTGACAGGATTCTTGATGTTGTTTTTTGCGTCCCGAACTTTACTTGCCCAGACAAAGTTACTACGACTTTCAACAAGTGTAAATAACTTAGCTTCTGTCCCGGCTGGAATCTCTCTTGAAACTTGAACTTTCTTGAATGATTGATCAAAAATCTGTTGCTTCGGGTCAATCTTAACTTTTAGCTCGTATTGGTTCTCTTTCTGGTTCAACAACTCTTGAGATGTTGTCAAGCTCAAGACCAAGCGATAAGTTCCGAAGTTGGCTGGCAGTTCGATGAATGTCGTTGCGCGAGTTCTTTGACCAGGACGAGTCATCCCAGGAATATAAAATCTGCTAAACGTAACGCTTTCGTTGTTTTGATCGTAAAACTGTGCTTTTACTGCGATCGAGCCATTTTTCACCCCGCTATCATAGCCGTACCATTCCGAGCGACCCGTATTGAGGAGGTCTACTTGTAGCAGTGCAAACGAGCCAGGTGTACCCAAGTTCATACCGTCTTTGATGGGCGTATCTAGAATTTGAGCTTGCTTGATTTCGCCCTTAAGCCCGTCAAGATAGGTTTGTGAAAGTTTGGGCAATCCGGTTACTTCATGAAAGAGAAGCCTAGCGCTACGTTCGATCGGGCTATCTGAGAAACTCCATAGTCTACCCATTCCAACCGCTGCCTTTGTACTGATCTCTGCTGGAATCAAATCCCAAGTGGCTTTACCAAACTCTAAGGTAAATGCGCCTACAGCCTGAACGGACGTGGAAATGATTAGTAACGTAACAAAACAACATAGCTTATAGTTCAATCTTTTTTTCTTATTCGACTCAGCAAGGTTGACGAGTGGATAGCCGATTAAAAAGCAAAAGATTGGCAAAGCTTCAGCAAGAAATCGATAACCGTAGCCCCAAGCACCCCACCAAACCGAGAAAAAGCAGTAATTAACAAAAAGTGCAACTCCAGCACCGCATAAGCAGATTAGTAATTGTTCATCGCGCTTACTTCTCAGCCTGAATACTTGAAAAGCACCAGGAATCATCAATAATAAAACTGGCGAGAAAAAGAATAAACCGCGAGAAGGGCTAAAAAGTAAACCTAGAAACGATCGGACAAACTGATTCAATGAAAAGGAATATAAGTCTGTTTGGCTTGCATATCCGCCCAAAAGTAGAGTGCCAAAATAGTAAAAATTCCAGCTAATACTAATCAGAGATGAACATAATCCCAGGCACAGATAAACACAATCACGGCGATAGACAAAAATTACGTAAACAATTGCTGCAACTGTGAAAACTGCGTCAGTCGGTCGAATTCCAGGAAGCAACCCAGCCAGGATTCCCGCAACTAACAAGAGGAAATTTCTACTTCTTCCTTGTCTCCGGTTCGCCTTCAATAAACAGAGCAAGAGACTACAGATTACTAAATTTGCTGCTGTATGCTGCAACAATGATTGGGAATTTGTAACCCAATTTTGAGTTGCAAACGCGTAGAGAAAGGTCAAAATTAGGCAAATCGATTTCTTGAATTTGAGGCTTGTTGCAAGGTAGAAAATAACAACTGCGGTGGAAGTGGTTAAAGTTGCAGCAAGTTTTTCATAGAAAAGGCGATCGGTCTCAAAAAAAGCGCGATGGATGTCAAGCGAATATAAACTCGATCGCAGAGCGGGATCTTGGAAGGTGTGATTGAACCACATCACCCCCGAAAAAATGAGATAGAACGGAAATGTAACGATCGCTGTCCCAATTGGATATGCAGAAGTTAGATGACCAGTAGGAGATTCTGTGAAGAACCACACTGCCGCATTGAAGAAGTAATTCCCTCTAAAGTTATCAAAATTGAGTTGATGATTGAAGATCCAGTTAAACGCAAGTAGTGTATTCGGAATTGGATCGTGAGTCGTGATCGTTCTATCATTCGCTAAATATACATAGACGCAGGTTGCAAAAACGAGAAAGCATTCAATCGCGAGAGAATGCTTTCTCAACCAATGACGGATTTTCATAGCTCGGTGGGGCTAACCTAGATGAATGAAACAATTATCGAACGATAGGACGGGCAGGTTGGGATTGAGCAAACGAGTAGAGTTTGTGTCCCGCGTAGCTTAGTAATGCAACACACGCCGCGCTGACCAGACGCGCTGAAATGGCACTCCAGCCAAGATCTTTGATCAATAGTTGCAGCAATCCTAAATTTGCTAATAGGCTATTGAGTGCGACTGCCGCAAACACCGCATACTGAGTGAGCCAGTTGTTCCAGTAGACTCCGAACACATAACGACGACTCAGGAGGAAGTTGGTGGTCAGTCCCAAGAAGTAGCTGAATCCCAATGCCCAAACATACCAAAGCCCGACTTGAGTGAGGAGCGAAAAAACACTGACATCGATCGCAGTTGCAAATCCGCCCGTTAATAGGTAACTACCAAACTGTTGTAAGGTCGTTGCAACTTGTCTACGACGTGATGAACGACGCGATCTAGCTGCTGTTGTCTCGACATCCGCCTTCGCTTCTTCGACGTACTCACTGTCTGAGTTTACTGCCCACAAGTCATGCTTACCAGGTTGAATCACGTTTTCTGCCGCCAAAATTCCCATCAGCAAGCTATGGTCTTGATTATTGTACTTGAACGCCCCGTAGCGTCCCACCAATTGCAAATTCTGGAAGTTGTGTAGATAGCCTTGAATTTCAGCTAGTGCTGCTTGATAGTCTCCGGTATACACTGGATAAGTGCGCGGCAATCGAATCACGAACCCACTAGAAACCTTCTCGTAATGCAATAGCCCGATTCGTTTTAGCTCATTCTCTGCCAGTTGAACTAAGTTCGCTTCGGGTTCTTGCCACATTGGATCATCAGTGTTGCACCAATATTCACAGCACAATGGCGTTTGATGCGGGTTAGGTAACATCTCTGGCGACCAGTTCGCGAAGTTTGTCACGCGCCCCACTTCTACCGAGGGTTCGTTGATGTATAGCCAGTTATCTGGGAAAAGGTTGTTTCCTTCAACAATTAAGTAGACCAAGACTGTATTGCGGAATTTTAGCGATCGAGCCGCAGAAATTACTTGCTGATTCGGCTGTGGACTGATCATTTTTCCAATCAAGAAGCTGATCGGAACCGAAGAAATCACGCCACCACAATCTACAGTGAATTCTTCCTGAGTCTTACAGTCTCTCAAGGTAATTTGAGCCACCTGATCGCCGCTGTGATGCAATTGCACCACTTCAGTATTGAGTAATAACGACTGATTGTGAGCCTGAAGATGATCCGCAATTTTCTCATAGAGTTGCCCAGATCCAAGGCGGGGAAATTGGAATTGATCAATCAGCGTTTTCACTTTGCCATCACTGCCTAAGACAGCGTTGCGAATTGCTTTGAGCAGTGATAGTCCTTTGATTCGCTGTGCTGCCCAGTCTGCACTAATTTCGGTACAAGGAATGCCCCAAAGCTTTTCGGTATAGGCTTCAAAAAAAATTTCAAACAACCGTTGACCAAACCGAGCCGTAACCCACTGAGCAAAGTTTTTGGGGTGTTGAATCGGGAATAAACGGGATTGAAAATAAGAAGTAATAATTTTCAAGCTTTCAATGATGCCCAACGCAGAAAGCGTTTCAGCCGCTTTTAAGGGATAGTTGAAGTATTTTTTGCCGTAGTAGATGCGGGTCAAGCGATCGACAGTCACTTGCTCATTTCCCAAGACTTGATTCCACAGTTTCAAGACAGGCTCTAATTTGGTGTAGAACCGATGAGGTCCATAATCCAGAATGAAGCCTTGGTACTCGATACTTTTGGAGAAGCCTCCGACCCGTCCTTCGCGCTCAACCACAACGACAGGATATCCTTGCTGAGTTAAGTGATGAGCCGCAGCTAGTCCCGCAGGCCCTGCACCTAAAATATAAATTGGTTGCTCGGAAAGTGATCGATTCATATCTTGAGACGGGTGACAGTTGTGCGAAGTGTACCCACCTGTGTACCGGAAGCAATCAATTCTGAGTTATTGGAACTGCCTTAAAATTATCCCATTCTAGTTACTCTCGGTTAGTTGCAATCACCAGATCAGAAGTTGGATAAAAATTCGCGCTTCAACCTGATCCGGCGAATTATACGATCGCAAATCTTGGTGAATTTGCTTCGTCGATCGATCAAGCAAGCCGAACTGCCAAATAATTCCCGTTGTCACTGCTCCTAGCATTGTGGGCTGCTCCTTGATCGATGGAGAGCGCTCCCATTGATCCAAAGCAATAAGTTCTGCACTTAGCTGAGTAAATCCATAATCTAAATCATCTCGCTTTGCCTCTAGAACTAACAAATTCTTCAAGTTCCCGATCGACAATAGATAATTTAAACTCCCCTGAAGCTGGGAACTCGCTTTGACAGGGTATTCGATCCGAATCAGTGCTTTTGTCTGCCGTGCCACCTCTTTTATGATTGGTGCAACATACATCTCCCGCTTTGCTTGCTCATTCGATGAAACAAGAAACATCAAACTTTCCGAAATGTCCTCAATCAGTCCTCAATCAATTGTGGGAGTCGAGCGATTACTTTACCTGACTGCGGTAGCTCCAAGCGAGACCGACGCAACTGATAGCCGAAATACTCAATTAAGTCTTAAGTCGATCGCATCGATATTCTGCTCGAAGTAATTGGAGAAACTGTAAGAACTTTCAGGAGCAAGAATCGGCATTTTGTAAAGGAAGAACGCTCTTTCAATCTTACGCCTTAGAATCGAGATGCAGTCTTTGATCGTATTTTCCATGACTCACCCCGATTTGCCAGAAATCTTGTCGCAACTTCGACAGTATTTACAGCAGGAATATGGCGATCGATTAACTCACCTCGTTTTGTTCGGATCACAAGCTCGAAACACTGCAACGGATCAATCTGATATTGACGTTTTAGCCGTACTAAATGACTCCTTTGATTTCGTTCAGGAGGTCAAACGAACAAACGACTTTGTCTCTGATCTGTGTCTAGACCACGCTGTTCTCGTTTCCCTAATGTTTGCGAGTCGAGAGCGATTTAAGCAAGAAAATTCTCCCTTTTTTCTCAACGTCCGGCGCGAAGGTATTCTATATGACACCTGAACAACAAAAGCTGCTTGACAAAGCCCAGCGTAGTCTGGAGGCTTCGAGAGTTCTTTGGGAAGAGGAAGTTATACGAATTTTCTGTTGCACGCGCCTACTACACAATGTTCTATGCTGCTCAAGCGATGTTGCTTGGAGAAGGACTTTCTTTCTCTAGCCATTCTGGAGTGTTGGCGGCTTTTGGACAGCAGTTTGTTCGTTCTGGTCAAGTTTCAAAAGACTATCATCGTGCCTTGATTAAAGCGGAACGAGAACGATTGAGCGGAGACTACGACCCGGATACAGCACTAAATGAGGCAGACGCGCAAGAGCAAATTCAACAGGCGGAAGCATTTTTAGACATGGCGAGAAGTAGGATCTTCGACTGAATTTCTTACATCGATCTAAAGACGGCAGAGAACTCAACATTCTTCCCTTATCCTGACGGTGAAGAATTGGCAAAATTGCTCTCATGAATCCACAAGTCGAAATCCTCGCTGACCTGCCAGCCCTCGTAGATCGCGCCCTCGAACTCGTTCTCGAAAAACTCCAAAGCGCGATCTCAACTCACAATATCGCCACGATCGCCCTCGCTGGCGGTAGCACCCCGAAACCGCTCTACGAAAAACTCGCACAGCAAAATCTCCCCTGGGACAAACTCCACATTTTTTGGGGCGATGAACGCTATGTCGCGCCCGAGCATCCCGACAGTAACCAGCGAATGGCGCGTCTCGCTTGGCTCGATAAAGTCCCGATTCCTGCTGAAAATATTCATCCGATGCCCACTGATGACGCTGATCCTGCGATCGCAGCCCAAAAACACGAAGCCGATTTACAAGCGTTCTTCAACTCAAAACCCGGAGAATTTCCCGCCTTCGATGTGATTTTGCTCGGCATTGGCGATGATGCTCATACCGCATCCCTGTTTCCTCACACGCCAGCGCTACAAGTGCGCGATCGCTTAATCACGATCGGCAACAAAGACGGAAATCCCCGAATTACCTTCACCGCCCCGTTGATCAATGCCGCTCATACCGTGATCTTCATGGTGGCAGGCGCGAACAAATACAACGCGCTCACCCAAATCTTTGCAGACGAGGCAGACGAAACCACTTACCCCTCGCGTTTGATCAAACCGCAGGGCGAACTCTGGTGGTTGCTCGATCAGTCTACGAACTTTACTAAATAATGCAAAAAATCGGAGATCTTGGGTTTACAATCGGCTTCACACTTAACATCACTCAGATTTCTCGATCGAACCAAGGAGTTGAATCTTTAATGAGTAACCTGGCTTCCCCAAATCGTCCCAAGCTCGGACGCGCTCTATCTCTTGCTGCCCTGACTCTCACGGTTGGATTGCTGGCTGCCGCTTGTCAAGAAGCCGCCCCACCCACCGCACAAGGAGGAACCGCTTCTCCGGCTGGCTCCGCTAGTCCCGTTGCTGCTAAAGGCTTAAAGATTGGTTCGCTCCTGCCCTCGACGGGCGATCTTGCCTCAGTCGGACAGCAAATGGTGAATGCGGTTCCCATGCTGGTCGAGACAGTAAATCAATGTGGCGGTGTAAATGGTGAACCCGTTGCCCTGGTCAGCGTTGATGATCAGACCGACCCCGCCGCAGGTGCAGAAGGAATGACGCGACTGGCAGAACGGGAAAAAGTGGCGGGAGTTGTCGGATCGTTTGCGAGTAGTGTTTCGACCGCCGCATTACCGATCGCGGTTCGCAACAAAGTGGTTCTGATTTCGCCTGGAAGCACGAGTCCGGTATTCACCCAGCAAGCGAAAGACGGCAAATATCAAGGCTATTGGGCGAGAACTGCGCCACCAGATACCTATCAGGCTCAGGCACTCGCGAAATTGGCAACTGAGCGGAAACTGACCACCGCTAGTACGCTTGTGATCAACAACGATTATGGGGTTGGTTTCGAGCGCGAATTTGTCAAAGCATTCGACGCGCTCGGTGGCAAAGTCACAAACGAGGGGAAACCCACTCGTTACGATCCCAAAGCGTCAACGGTTGAAACCGAAGCAGCAGCAGCTTTCTCAGGCAGTCCAAAAGCAGTAGCGGCAGTGTTGTACGCCGACACGGGAAGCTTGATTGTCAAGTCTGCTTATGAGCAAGGAAAAAGTCAGAACACTCAGTTCTTACTGACCGATGGCGTTTACTCTCAGGATTTTGTCGATAAGGTTGGCAAAGGACAAAATGGGCAATCGATTCTCGCGGGTGCGTTGGGAACAGTTCCCGGAGCCAGCGGCAAGAGTCTAGCAGCCTTCACAAAACTGTGGGAAGAAAAGCAGAAGCGTCCTCTTGTAGCGTATGCGGCTCATGCTTGGGATGCAGCAGCGATTCTAGCTTTGGCGGCGCAAGCGGCGAAGTCGAATAGCGGTGAGGCGATGAAGGATAAACTGCGCGAGGTGACGAATGCCCCAGGGGAAGAAGTGACCGATGTTTGTAAAGGCTTAGAACTTCTGCGCCAAGGGAAAGACATTAACTATCAAGGTGCAAGTGGCGATGTCGATATTGATGCTGCGGGCGATGTTGTTGGAAGTTACGATGTCTGGACGGTCGAACCGGATGGAAAATTGAAAACGATCGGTAAAGTTTCCCCCGCTAAACAGTAAAAAACAATCCCTGTCAGATCGAATTTGACAGGGATTAGTTTTAGTAAGAATTTACGCTTCGTCTAATGCCGCAATTCCCGGAAGCTCTTTGCCCTCAAGCAGTTCCAAACTCGCTCCACCGCCTGTTGAAATGTGGCTCATTTGTTCAGCAACCCCGACTTTCTCAACAGCGGCAACCGAATCACCACCCCCGATGATCGTCGTGGTTCCTTTCGGAGTCAATTCTGCCAAGGTGCGCGCGATCGCTTCGGTTCCTTTGGCGAATTTGTCCATTTCAAACACGCCCATTGGCCCATTCCAAATCACGCTCTTGCACTGAGACAAAGCTTCTTGGAAAGTCTTAATCGAATCCGGGCCGATATCGAGTCCCATCCAGCCATCAGGAATATTTTCGACGCTGACGGTTTGCGTATTGGCATCGGGCGCAAAGTTGTCTGCCACCACCACATCGGTTGGGAGTAACAGATCAACGCCTTTCTCTTTGGCTTTGGCTTCTAGCGTTTTCGCAAGTTCCAATTTATCTTCTTCGACCAAAGATTTACCGACTGCCAAACCTCGCGCTTTGTAGAACGTGAACACCATGCCGCCGCCGATTAGCAACTTGTCTACTTTATCGAGCAGCGTTTCGATCACGCCGATTTTGCTGGAGACTTTCGAGCCACCGACGATCGCTGCTAACGGACGCTGAGGATTCTCGATCGCGCTTTGCAGATATTGCAGTTCTTTCTCGATCAGCAATCCGGCAACCGAAGGCTTGAGAAATTTGGTCACACCTTCCGTTGAGGCATGGGCGCGGTGAGCGGTTCCGAACGCATCATTGACGTACAAATCTGCGATCGATGCCAATTTCTCAGCGAATGCGGGATCGTTCTTTTCTTCTTCTTTGTAGAAGCGAACGTTTTCCAAAAGTAAAACATCACCGGGCTGCATCGCATCGACTGCCGATTTGACTTCATCCCCGATACAATCATCGGTTTTGACGACGGGCTTACCGAGTAGTTCTGAAAGTCTTGTCCCAACCGGAGTTAAGCGATATTTGTCTTCAGGGCCATTTTTGGGACGACCGAAGTGACTCGACAAAATCACTTTTGCGCCTTTCGAGGTGAGCGCTTCGATCGTGGGCAGTGCTGCTCGGATTCTCGTGTCATCGGTAATTTTTCCTTGTTCATCGACGGGCACGTTAAAATCTGCTCGTACTAAAACACGCTTTCCTTGTAACTCGGCGGACGATAAATCATTAACAGTCTTCTTCGGCACGATCCTGGCTCCTAAATGAGTCTTTCTACCTATTTCTTATTTTTCCATTAATCGTGACACCTACGATCGAAGTTTCTGCAATGCTGGTAGATAAGTTCAGAAAGTCCGGACATTGAATCATGTTTAAAACTGTGTTGTTTCCGATCGATGCCAGCCGCGAGTCTCGTCAAGCCGTGGAAACTGTAGCGGCTCTAGTAAAAATTCACCAGAGTCGTTTGGTGCTGCTGTCGGTGGTCGAGTCGATGGCCGAGCAACCGGACGCGATGGCTTCTCCGGATGCGGTTGCGAATTTGCTCGAAAGTGCGCGATCGCTCTTTTCAGAGCAAGGGATTACTGCGGATGCGATCGAGCGTGAAGGTAAGCCTGCTTTTACGATCTGCGATGTTGCCGACGAGGTGCAAGCGGATTTGATTATTATGGGATGTCGGGGTCTTGGACTTACGACCGAAGGCGCTTCGGATAGCGTCACCAATCGAGTGATTAGCCTTTCTCCTTGTCCCGTCCTTGTGGTTCCCTAGCCATGACTCAAGCAAAACCCAGATTTGCCACGTTTGAAGAGTACCTAGAGTTTGACGACGGTACAGACAATCGCTATGAACTGATCGATGGAGTGTTAGTAGAATTGCCACCAGAATCCGAACCGAATGATTCTATTGCAAATTATCTTTTTCTGAAGCTAGTCGAGGCCGGGTTGCCATACCGCTTGGTTCGTCCTGGAAAGTGCGAACTCCAGGTTCCAGTGTTACAGAAAGGAGATGCTGCAAATTGTTATCCTGATTTTCTGATTCTGGATGAAGTACACCTTAGCCTGACTCGAAAGCGATTTACGATCAAGTTGGATATGCCACCTCCAATAATGGTTGGTGAGGTTCTCAGTCCTGGGAAGACGAATCGAGAGCGTGATCTCATCCGAAAACGCGCTCAATACGCTAGACGGGGAATTCCTGAATACTGGCTAATTGATCCTGAAAATTGCTCTGTTACAGTTCTCACGCTTGAAGGCGATCGATATGCTGAAGTGGGATCGTTTGGGGGCGATCGCACAATTATTTCTCCTCAGTATCCCCAACTCCAACTCACTCCCGCCCAACTTTTCGAGAATTAAATTCATGTCTTCGCCCCCGATCCAGTGGTATCCCGGTCACATTGCTAAAGCAGAAAGAGCGCTCCTAGAACAACTCAAGCGCGTCGATGTCGTGTTAGAAGTTCGGGATGCGCGAATTCCATTATCGACCTATCATCCGCAGGTCGATCAGTGGATCGGGGAGAAAGGGCGAATCTTAGTGATGAATCGAATGGATATGATTCCATCGAGAGCAAAAGAGCAGTGGACTCAGTGGTTTCAAGACCGGGGGGAAGAACCGCTGTTTACCGATGCTCAACACGGCAAGGGAATTGAAGCAATCGCGAAAGCCACCCAGGTCGCAGGCATACAGATGAATCAAAGACGGCTCGATCGCGGAATGCTGATTCGTCCGGTTCGTGCGGTTGTGATTGGCTTTCCGAATGTTGGAAAGTCTGCTTTGATCAATCGCTTACTTGGGAAGCGAGTCGTCGAAAGTGCCCGTCGTGCAGGGGTGACGCGACAACTCAGATGGGTGAGAATTTCTGATCAGATTGAATTGCTTGATGCGCCAGGCGTTCTGCCGAATAAATTGACGAATCAGCAAGCCGCGATCAAATTGGCGATCTGTGATGATATTGGCGAAGCAGCTTACGATAATCAGCGTGTTGCAGCATCACTTGTGGACCTGTTGCAGTCGTCCTCAGCAGCGTTGGAATCACGCTATGGACTCGCGATCGACGATCTCACCGGAGAAAGCTATCTCAAAACTTTGTCAGAATTAAAATACAAAGGCGATACAGAACGCACTGCGCGACAAATTCTCACCGATTTTCGTAAAGGAAATTTAGGCGCGATCGCACTAGAATTACCCCCAATCAAATGAGTGTAAATTACGACACATCAGTTTAATTAAGGAGGCTGTGTGACTCCTTAATAATTGGCATTTTGTTCTACCTTTCCGGATTTACAGAATATCAATTGAAACCAGTATTGCAGTAAAAATTCGTTTTCTCGATCGTAGGAACATTCTAGTTTTCCATTCGTCATCTTGCCCGAAGTTCTTTTCTAGTCTGGGCTAGAGCGATCAAACAAATTCAAAACTTGTCCGTAGCGATACCGTTTTTTTCAAAGGAATTCCTCTAAGATTTCATTCATTGGCTTCTATTTGGATCTGCAAGTCGTAGACCGAAAACGCAATTTTCAACAATTGCATAAACGCTCTTATTTCGTTCCTACCTAAACTTATTCTTCTGTGGCTGTTGGGGTGTTGCTATGGCACAAATTCGCGAAGTTGTTCAACAAGCACTGACGACCGGACTTCTCTCGATCGAAGCCGAAAATCAACTGCGGATGCTTTTGGCATCAAAATACGATCGTGAAGACTTCTGCGCCTTTATGGTGCTGCAAAATGCGGCAATGGCGGGTTCTGTAAAACAAGAATCTCGATTGTGTCGCGGTTAAGCCGAAAATCCGGTCAAATGGCTCGTTTCTATGGCAATCTGAAAGACAGAAACTCTTGCTTGTAGGGTTCTGTCTTTTTTGCTATCGAGCTATTACCACCGCGTTATGCAAACTCTGCCTACACCGATCGCATCGGCGACTCCTCAGTACTCAACTGACACCACGATTCATCGTCGCAAAACTCGTTCCGTTCCCGTGGGTAGCATCTCGATCGGAAGTGATCATCCTGTCGCTGTTCAGTCAATGATCAACGAAGATACGCTCGACATTGAAGGCTCAGTCGCTGCCATTCGTCGCCTTCATGAAATCGGCTGCGAAATTGTCCGAGTCACAGTGCCAAGTCTGGCGCACGCGAAAGCGATGGAAGAAATCCGCGATCGCTTGCACAAAACTTATGAGCCCGTTCCCCTAGTTGCAGATGTCCACCACAATGGCATGAAGATCGCCCTAGAAGTGGCAAATTATGTCGATAATGTGCGGATCAATCCGGGCTTGTATGTTTTTGAAAAGCCGAAAACCACCGACTACACGCAGGCTGAGATTAATGCGATCGGTGAAAAAATTCGAGAAACTCTCGCACCGCTCGTCATTTCCCTCCGGGATCAGAATAAATCCATGCGGATTGGGGTAAATCACGGCTCACTCGCAGAACGAATGCTTTTCACCTACGGCGACACTCCCGCAGGCATGGTCGAATCCGCACTCGAATTTATTCGGATTTGTGAATCGCTCAACTTCTACAATATTGAACTCTCGCTCAAAGCCTCGAAAGTCCCCGTTATGTTAGCCGCGAATCGTCTCATGGTAAAACGCATGAACGAACTCGAAATGGCTTATCCCCTTCATCTCGGTGTAACTGAGGCGGGAGATGGCGAATATGGTCGGATCAAATCCACGGCTGGAATCGGAACTCTCTTAGCTGAGGGCATTGGCGACACGATCCGCGTTTCCCTCACCGAAGCACCCGAAAAAGAAATTCCGGTATGCTACGGCATCTTACAAGCATTAGGATTGCGGCGAACAATGGTGGAATACGTCGCCTGTCCGTCCTGTGGTCGCACTTTATTTAATCTCGAAGAAGTTTTACAGAAAGTGCGAGAAGCGACGAATCATCTCACCGGATTAAACATCGCCGTGATGGGCTGTATCGTCAACGGGCCCGGTGAAATGGCAGATGCCGATTATGGCTACGTCGGCAAACAAGCGGGACTCATTTCCCTGTATCGAGGACGCGACGAGATCAAAAAAGTCCCAGAGGATCAAGGCGTTGTAGAACTGGTCAACTTGATCAAATCCGACGGCAAATGGATTGAGCCAAATTAAAGGTAGCGAGAGAAAGAAAACCGAATCTTTTGTCGATCGTCCTTCTTTCTCTCCCGACTCCCCACCCTTGCAAAACTTCATCGGCAAAACTGGGCAATTATTACGGATTGCCCTTAAATGCCTGTGTTAAATTGAGCATAACCTTTTTGTCACTTCTCCAGAATTTAAGCAGGTATAGTCATGACGAAACGCGCGCTTGTCTTAGGTGCAACGGCTGCCGCCGTAACCGCAGTGACCGTCACCGGAGCCGGGATTCATCTAAATAAAGGGCAAGCGTTCTTTCGAGACAGCCCGAAAGAACTCGTGGATGAAGTCTGGCAAGTCATCGATCGCAATTACGTCGATGCCACCTTCAACCAAGTCGATTGGAAAGCGATTCGCACTCAGTATCTCAACCGTAGCTACAAAGACAAGGCGGAAGCATACAAATCGATTCGTGAAATGCTGAAGCGTTTAGGTGATCCCTACACACGCTTCATGGATCCGGACGAGTTCCGCAATATGCAGATCGATACGTCTGGTGAACTAACAGGCGTGGGAATTCAACTTGCAGCCGATGAGAAAACGAAAAAGTTAACGGTCATTTCCCCGATCGAAGGAAGTCCCGCCTCGACCGCTGGGATCGCAGCCAAAGACATCATCACCCAGATCGACGGCAAAAGCACCGAAGGCATGGACGTGAACAAAGCCGTCACGCTGATTCGCGGGCCCGTCAACACCCAAGTGAAACTCACCGTCCTACGCGGCACTCAGCAGCTAGACTTCAACCTCAAGCGCGCCAAGATTGAAATCCACCCCGTCCGTGCCAGCACACAGCAAACTCCTACCGGAAAAGTCGGATATATCCGACTCGTTCAGTTCAGCGCTAATGCTGCTCCAGAAATGCGCGAGGCGATTCAAAAACTCGAAAAAGATAACGTCACAGGTTACATTCTCGATTTGAGATCGAACCCCGGTGGACTCCTCTACGCGAGCGTTGACATTGCTCGGATGTGGATTCAACAGGGCGGCATCGTTTCAACTGTCGATCGACAAGGCGTTTCCGACAAAGAAGATGCCAACCGCCGCGCCTTAACGGATAAACCGCTCGTCGTTCTTGTCGATGGCGGTTCAGCAAGTGCAAGTGAAATTCTCTCAGGAGCGCTGCAAGACAACAAACGCGGCACGATCGTCGGAACGAAAACTTTCGGCAAAGGATTAGTTCAATCGGTTCGTAGCCTCGGTGACGGGTCTGGAATGGCAGTGACGATCGCAAAATATCTCACTCCGAACGGTCGCGATATTAATAAGCACGGGATCAATCCCGATGTCGTCGTTGAACTGAGTGAACAGCAGCGTCAAGCCTTGGTGAAAGACCGAGACAAGATCGGTACTGCAAACGATCCGCAGTACGTTAAAGCCATGCAGGTACTCAATCAGTCCATCAGCGCTAAACAAGGCAGCCGCGCCAAAAACTAACTCGGCTGACACTTTCCAGATCGAATCAACCCAACCCGACGCGCGATCGCTTCTCCCTCTGAGGTAAATGGGCCCCAATGCTCCACCATCTCAGAGGGATTTGTCGTTTGATTCACTTCTAATTCGTCCTCGGTCAGAATTTGACATTGGGCATTTGGTCGCTTCACCACATACCAACGCTCAGACCCACTCATAGCCCACATCCCTCTTGATACTCACTAGTGACATCTGGGAAAGCTTAATTCATGTTAGGGGTCTGGCATCACCGTGAAAAGGTTAAAACCGTAAAGATTTTACGATCGCGCACTCATTCGCCCCATCGCCCCCACCAAATCCATTGATCCAACCCATTTCACCGCTCAGGGATTTTATCAACGTAGGGATATGACACCAGAAACACAGCGTTCATCGATCGCGCAGTACACCGGCACTGCCCCCAATCGCGAAGTCACTCCGCCGCCCGCTCCGAGAACTCCTCCTGCGCCTCCACCTGCTATGCGGATGATGCCAAATCCGGCGACTGAGATGACTGAGCCAGCATCAAGAGTCAATACCGCTGCTGCCACGGAAACCTTCGCCATGCCTGCAAGTCGTCCTCCTGCTGCTCCTGCGACCCCAATCCCAGCGAGTTCGCCTTCTGCTGCTTCGGGAACCCTAACCGGAGCCACTCCTCCGCCCACGATGGGACACCGCCCCACGACACCGCCCACCACTCCGAATGTGTCCCGTCGCCCTAGCGGTTCACCGACGTTGGAGCAAATCATCCGTACCGCGTTTGATAAAGGATTTTCTGATGTTCACTTGGGTGTGGGCGAAACCCCGCGTTTTCGGAACCGAGGCGAAATCGAAACGACCGAATGGAGCGAAACCGATCGGGCGACGTTTATGAGTTGGCTCAGAGAAGTTCTCAGCGAAGAGGAAATTAGCCAGTTTGAAGAGACTCTAGATTTCGACGGTGCAACTCAGTACGAATTTGCACGGGTACGAATCAATATCTTTGAGTCGCTGTACGGGCCTGCAATGGTTCTCCGGTTGATTCCGCTGAAAATCTTGACGATGGAGCAGTTGAACCTGCCTGCGGTTTTCAAAGACATCTGTCACTATCACAAAGGACTGATTCTGATTACAGGCCCAACCGGATCAGGTAAATCGACCACGATGGCGGCGATGATCGATTACATCAACAAGGAAATGCCGAAGAATATTATTACGATCGAAGACCCGATCGAATTTATCCACAAAAGCCGCAAGTCGCTGATCAAACACCGCGAAGTCGGAATGCACACTCGCAAGTTTGACAATGCCCTCAAAGCCGCACTCCGGGAAGATCCAGATATCATTCTCGTCGGTGAAATGCGGGACAAAGAAACCGTAAACACAGCACTGAAAGCGGCTCAAACGGGTCACTTGGTCATGGGAACCTTGCACACTAACAGCGCTGTGAAAACGATCGAACGGGTTCTCAGCCTGTATCAGCCGAATGAACAGCCAACGATGCGGGTTGCTTTAGCAGAATCTTTAGTGGCAGTGGTCGCACAAGGTTTATGTCGTACAACCGACGGTAAACGGGCTGCCTTCCACGACATCCTGATCAATACTGATGCGATTCGCGATTACATCCGTAAAGGCGAACTGGATGAAATTGAAGCAATCATTCCTCGCTGTGGATTTGATGGAATGTGTACGATGAACCAGTCGCTTTACAAACTCTACGAGCAAGGACAAGTTACGGAGGAAGTGGCGCTCGAAATGTCACCGAAGCAAAACGAGATGGCTCAAATGCTGCGCGGTCGAGTGTAGAACTTTTCTGAAGGCTTTGTAGTCTGCCCCTGTGCATTGTGCATAGGGGCTTTTTATCGATCTAGCGCCTTCCAGCCATCGCGGGGACTTTGCTTGCAGTTGAAATCGGCAAGTCCAAAAGCTCAGGTGCAAGACATCGATCGCTTATCAACTGCTGATAAATCTCCAATGTTTGCTTCGCTTTTGCATCCCACGCATAGTAGCGCATGGCATGATCATGTGCCGTTTTTCCATAGCCTGCAACTCGATCGGGCTGTTGAACTAACTGTTCAAGCTCACCCGTAAACCGCTGAACCAATTGGTCTAAGTTTCCCATTGGCACTTTTACGCCGCATCCTGGCTGCACCAAATCCGCAGGCCCACCGTAATCGACGACCACCGGAGCCATCCCACACGCCATCGCTTCAATCACCACACCCGCGCCCAATTCGCGAATCGAAGGAAACGCAAAAATCTCTGCTTCCCGCATTAGTTTCCCGACTTCAGCCTGAGATTTTCGCCCTACAATTTCGACCGATGCTTCTAACCCATGTTCAGCGACGATCGCTTCTAGTCGCTCTCGTTCCGGGCCTTCTCCAACCACCACTAAGCGATGCTGCCGTAAAATCGGACTCGCCGCAAACGTGCGAACGACCACTTCAGGGAGTTTGTAGGGAACCAGTCTTCCAGCATACAGAATGGTCATGCGTTCTTTCGGCGATCGAACAGGCGCAGAAAACAAAGCGGGATCAATGCCCACTTCTGGATAGTTGATCATTTTCGATCGCGCTTCAACGGGTAGATCCGCGATCGTATGAGCAAACGCAGCTAGAATCGCATCTGACTTGGTGTAAGTCGATTTGATAAAGGGTAAAAATTTGTAGAGATTGCGAAAATAGCTGAGCCATTCCCGTTCGCGCTTGAGTTCTGCTTGAAATGCTTTCGGCCAAGGCAATCCACCATTCAGCGGGCCCAATACAAACGGGATCGGGCTGAACAACGCCATCAAACTTGGGTGCGTTGGTGTCATCGGCGTGAGGCGATGCACAATGTCAAACTTTCCTGAGCGCAACGCTGATCGATATCGCCGCCAAATTTTCCACTCATAATAAAGTGAGTGAAGATAGCTCAATCCAGTGCTGAATGTCCAACCCGTGTCTTGCTGCCCGCCTCGCAGGAAATTGATGAGTTTATGCAAAGGAGCCGCAAATTCTTCGGTGTCAATGTACACTAGCTCGGCATTCCCGCAGCCCTCGCGATCGAGGTTCGGCTGGTTCCGAATCTGAGTCACAAGCGTTACATCTGCATGCTTAGAAATTTCTCTGGCAAACTTGTATCCTACGACTGGTAGTGAGGGCCAATCTGGATTGCAATCTTCTGCCAACATTAATACTCGCACCATACCTTCTCTCGCGCTAAATTCCTAGTTCAACTCTCTGCTTTAGCAGTGTCTCGCGGCAACTTGGGCGGGAAGAGACACCTCAAAAATTCACCCTAACTGATTCGCCAATTTTGTAGTTGTTTTGCAATCATATTCGCTACTTGCCATCTGTAGGAATACGTAAAGTTAGGGTTCATCATTTTGGGAAGCGACATAGAGTTTCCGTGAAGATTACGTAGATCCTGTGGAGCTTTGCCTCATTTCCAGGTAGAAAGTTTGTAGTACTCAGTAGATTTATCGAGCTAGCTCAATGATTGAGTTTTGGTTTATCGATAAACCTTCAAAGTTTAAATTTGGCATTCATTGACGTACAGAAGACTTTCCAGGTAGATATGAACGGAACTCCGCGCGTTATCGTTGGCTTACCAGTGTACAACGGACAAAACTTCTTAAGAGAAGCGATCGAGTCAGTGCTGGCTCAGACCTTTACAGATTTTCATCTCGTCATTAGCGACAACGCCTCGACCGATGAAACAGAAGCGATTTGCCAAGAATATGTAAAGCACGATAGCCGTGTCATATATTACCGTCAACCAGAAAATATCGGATGTGCGCCGAATTACAACTTTCTATTCGAGAAGTACGGCAGAAACTCGCCTTACTTCAAATGGCAGGCACATGACGACCTGATTGCACCAGAGTTTTTAGAGCGTTGTGTTGCGGTGCTGGATGCTGATCCGAGTTTGGCGATCGCAAACTGTCGCGCTTATACGATCAATGAACACGGAACCCGAATCAACACCTTTGATCACGAGATTCGGCTGACTGGAAAAACACCTTCAGAACGATTTTGGCGATCGCTCTGGGCAGGATACTTTACCGAGATTTTCGGCTTGCTGCGCTCTAGCATAGTAGAAAACACCCGCTTAGAACAAAGCTTTGCCGGGAGCGATCGTAACTTTGCCGCAGAAATGGTGCTGCAAGGCGATGTCGGCTACGTGGAAGAGTACCTGTTCTCGCGCCGGGATCATCCGGGTTGCTACTGCCGATTAGAAGACACAGCGGCAAAGCTGGCATTTTTTGATCCCAAGGTGAGCAAAGAAATGTGGCGGCTTACTGGGGTTGTCAAAATGCAGGCGTACATCACGGCGATCTTGGGCTTACCGTTGCCGATGAGTGAGCGAATTCGCTGCTTGCGGATGGTGACGGAATGGACGTTGCGCCGTGGCATTGAGAGCGCGACGGGTGCGGGAGAGCAGTTTGGCGATCACTTCCGGCAAGAGTTTGCAGCTAATCGCGAATGGACAAACGACACTCAGAATGCTTAATCGATCAGATTCATTAAAGCTGTCTTCTTGGAGAGGGCAGCTTTTTTGTTTGCGCTAGCTAATGAGAATATTTGCCAATTTGTAATGAAACCGTTATCCTAAAAAACTGGACTGACTAGCGCTTCAGCTTTGCATCATAATTGATAGAAGTTATCGAATGCTAAAGCGATCGCAGTTTGTGAGAATCTAGTTCTCTGTCATAAGTGAGTCAATCATGCGGGATCTCAACCTAGAAAAAACAACCTATTTGCTCAACACCATCATGGAAGCTGAGTTAGCGGGTGTAGTGCGATATACGCACTATTCACTAATGGTGACGGGGCCGAATCGCATCCCAATCGTACAATTTCTCAAAGCACAAGCGAGCGAATCGCTGCTACACGCTCAACAGGTTGGAGAAATTCTCACCGGACTTGAAGGACATCCGAGCTTGAGGATTGCGCCGATCGAAGAAACTGATAAACATTCGGTGTACGATATCTTGCTCGAAAGCCTGAACCACGAAACTGCTGCACTGAATCTTTATAAACAGTTGTTAGAAATTGTGGAAGATGCCAGTATCTACCTCGAAGAGTTTACGCGGGGCATGATCGGGCAGGAAGAACTGCATGGAATGGAACTGAAGAAAATGCTGCGGGATTTCCATCCGAGCCTAGTTTAATTTTCGGGCGAGGAAACTGCCGAGTTCTAAACCTAAATATCCGATCGCGGCACTTCCTAGCCAATACAGAAGCGCTAAACTGTGATTTCCCGATTTCACCAAGATAGAAGTCTCAAGCGCGTAAGTCGAAAAAGTGGTGTAAGAACCGAGAAATCCGACCGCAAAAAATAACCGCAGTTCTGGCGCATCGATACCGCGTTCTAAAAAGAAGGTAACAAAGAACCCCATGATCATTGCGCCAGTGATATTGATGAAAAAAGTACCGTGAGGGAATCGTGTACCAAACCATTGAGTAAACAGAAGTGCAAGATAGTAACGGCTCAAAGCACCAGGAATCGCGCCCAGACTGATTGCGATCGCATTTCGTAACGCCGGATCTAGATTCGCGAATACGTTCACTTTAGTTCTGCTGATTGCGGTTCTTAGGTGGATTCAATTCGATGCACTTCGCATTTGCGGTTTCATAAGCTTGCATGTACTCTTTACCGCCCAGCATGACATCCCCATAGTATTCATAGGGTGTTGATCCGTAGATTGGTAAGGGATCATCTTCGGGATAGTCTTCAATCGCTTCTTCGATCGCTTTTTTAAGCTGTTTTGCAGTTAGTTTCTGCGCTGAGTAGTAGTGGAGTTGATCAGGTTTGCGCTTTAAGTGGGGAAGCGTGGGGTCAAGAATACGATCGTCTAGCTCTAACCAGCTATGTTCGATAGGTTTGTGAGGTGAGCCGCTGAATGCAATAAAGCCTTGAACGTAAAGCGCCCCTTCGACGATTGCGATCGCTTTTGCTGCGTTTTGAAAACTGTCTTTTGCTTTGCTTTTGATGCGAGTTGCGATATCGATCGATTGTTCTGCGTCGAGTGGTTTGTCCATCTTGAGTCAACACCTTCAAACTTCACTTCATTATAAAGATCCGGTGTTGAACTCAAGCTTCCGTCACCTAGAAAAAGCGAAGGGCAGAAGCAACTCGAAAATGCTTCTGCCCAGTTATTTATAAATTAAGGTTAAGCCGTCTCATTTAGAAATTGAGAGATCCGAAGTCTTACAGTCTGCCAAAGTGTCGATCGCCTTCAGCAAACTAACCCATCTGCGCCATTAGTGTAACGAGTCCAGCGCAGGCTGTCGCAAGTAAAAGAACCATCGCGAACGACTCACCCAAATGCTTTTTAGAGGCTTGCATATTGATCTTTCCTTTGTCTTAATTAGTTCCTTAACAGTATCAGCCTCTCTCAGATTCGAGTTGAAAAGTAATCTAAGTTAAGATTTTCAAACAAATCTTAATTCAAGTCTCAGTCAGCACTCCGCTTCTCTTTCGATCGATAGATTGACAGCAATCTTTCTTAAGAAGTCGCCTCAATGCTCGTTACATCAGTTGTTTCCTCGATCGCTTCATCGCTCGGATGAAAGTAGCGATAGACCTGTTTTGCGATTTGAATTCCAATACCGGGAACCGTGGCTAGCTGCTCCGGGCTGGCTTCGCGGATGTAATCGACTGACCGAAATTCAGCCAGCAATAGCTTCTGGCGATGAAGTCCTAAACCGGGAATTTCGTCTAAGCTCGATCGACGCATTCGGGTTGTTCTTTGCTGACGGTGGAAGCTCACAGCAAATCGGTGTGCTTCGTCGCGCAAACGTCGTAAAAGTTGAACGCCAGGCTGTTCGGCATCCGTTTCCAGCGGGAAAGACTCACCCGGTAAAAAGATCTCTTCGCGCTGTTTTGCCAAGCTCACAACCTTGATATCTTCCAGCAAGTTCATCTCACGTAGAACATTGACCACGGCAGAAAGTTGACCTTTACCACCATCGATCATCACCACGTCGGGAAAATCTGAGAGAGTATGAGATCTAAGAGTCGAGTCCTGCTTCTCAGGAATCAGCGTTTCGCCCTTCGCTTTCGCCGTTGCGTACTTGCGGAATCGACGCGAAATTACTTCTGCCATGCTTGCAAAGTCATCCGATCGACCCGATCGCACTTCTGGATTTTTAATCTTGTAATGTCGGTAATGCTGTTTTGCGGGCAAGCCATCGACAAACACGACTTGAGAAGCCACCGCATCCGAGCCTTGAATATGCGAAATGTCGTAGCCTTCGATTCGACGCGGCAACTCTGGTAAGTCGAGAACTTCCGCGAGATCTTGCATCGCTTGAGCATTACGATCGGCAAATTTCTGAGTCCGCGCGAGTTCAAAGCCCGCATTGCGTTCGACCATTTCGATTAGTTCCGCTTTGGTCTGACGTTGGGGAGCCACGATCGAGACTTTTCGCCCTTTCGATTGGCTCAGAAATTCCGCTAGCATTTCACTATCGGGTAATTCATGCTGAACTAAAATTTCCGCTGGAATCTCAACTGGATCAACGGTTTGATAATGCTCTTCTAAAACGCGCTGAAGAATGGCACCGTATTCACCCGATTGGGAATCGGCGATAAATCCTAAGCGTCCAACTAAGCGACCTGCTCGGATTTGAAACAACTGGACGCAAGCGTGTTGATCATCGGCAGCAAGCGCGATCGCATCTCGCGAAACCGTATCGTCGGGCAATGCCACCTTTTGATCCGCGCTGAGACTTTTCAATCCGGCAATCTGATCGCGCAACCGAGCGGCATATTCAAAATTGAGATCTTCAGCCGCTTTTTCCATTTGAGCCGCTAACGATTCTTCCAATTCGCGCGTTCGTCCCTGAAAAATCATCGCCACTTTCTGTACAGTCTTACGGTAATCTTCAGACGTAATCATCGCCTGACACACACCCGGACAACGACCGATATCATAATTCAGACAAGGGCGATCTTTGAATAACGGCTGCGGACGTTGGCGTAGGGGAAAAATGCGTTTGACGAGGTGAAGCGTCGTGCGAAGTGTGCGGCTATCCACATACGGGCCATAATAACGATCTCGTTCTTTCGCCATCCGCCGCTTGCGCGTGATGAAAATCCGAGGATACGGCTCTGACCAAGTAATACAGAGATATGGATACTTCTTATCGTCTTTCAGCAACACATTAAAGTGCGGCTGATGCTGCCGAATCAGATTCGCCTCTAGCGCCAGCGCTTCTGCTTCGGTATCGGTAACAATCACCTCAATTTCGACCACCTGACGCATCATCAATGCGATTCGGGGTCGGGTATCATGCCCGTTGAAATAAGAGCGTAACCGCGATCGTAAGCGTTTCGACTTGCCAATGTAGAGAATTTGATCGGTATGATCGCGCATATAGTAAACCCCTGGCTCTTGGGGAATTTCCTTGAGCCGAGCTTCTAAACGCTCCGGATCGTCGATCAGCGACAGAGTTTGGGGAGAAGCAGTCACTTAAAACTTTATGTAAAAGACCGATATTTAAATTTTAAATCAATCCTGGCTGACAAGGGTGACGATCACCGAACCTCAGTGATTATAGTGCTGAATATCAGTACTAGACTTGTCAGCTAAATTTATGAACTTACAAGAGTTTGAGAGCCAAACTCGCAGCAACATCGAACGAGCGCTCACCCAGTTACAGACTGCAACTTTATTACTCTCAGCGCTCGAAATTCAGATTCTGGATTCTGGAGACACCGTGAAGAATCTGAGTTTAACGATCGAGCAATTCATCGACGCTCATCAAGATAGAGCATCCCTTTAATCTCCTTGGGGTGAATTCTTCTATTATCGAACTCCTAATAATTTATGGGTTTGCAAACTGAGCCGCCATTCTGGATGCTGTTTGACATACTCGAAAATGAGATCCACACTTTCCGGCTGGCTCCATTCCGGCTGCAAATAGCGCAAGGCTAGATCGCTAACTTTCTGCGATTGCTGCTCTGCCCACTCAAAATCCGCAGCTTGAGAAATCACAATTTTCAACTCGCTGGCATGAGGATAAACACTTTCATGCGGGGGCTTAAACAGCTTCGGGGACAGTGTAACCCAATCAAACTCACCGCTCAACGGATGTGCGCCAGATGTCTCTAGATGCAAGCGTAATCCAGCTTGGTGGAGTGCTTTTGTGAATTGAGTCAGATCGTGCATTAACGGTTCGCCGCCGGTAATGACAACGATCGAGGGATTCGCGGCGATCGACCCTTGAACTAATTCATCGATCGATTGCTGAGGATGGCGTTTTGCGCTCCAGGATTCTTTTGTGTCGCAGAACCAGCAGCCCACATCACAAAGCGCTAACCGGATAAAAAACGCACTCGTTCCTGTCCAAGCTCCTTCGCCTTGGACGGAATGGAATGTTTCTACGATCGGAAATGTTTGCTGCACTATCTTTTTTAGCATTTCTGGCATTTCTAGTCGTCCTCGTACTCTGCCCAAGCATTTGGAGTTTCTGAAACCGCGACTTTGAGTTTGATATCTGCGGGAAGCTCTTTCTTGGTTTTGTCGTAAATGTATTTCGCGATCATTTCTGCGGTGGTTTCATATCCTTCTGGCAAAACCTCGTTTAAGACACAGTGATCGAGTCCGCCTTTGAATACGTCTTTTTTTGCCCATCGCAACGTTCTGAAATCTGCCACCATCACGGGATGTGGACAATATTCCGAAGCGTGAAGTTGAGCGGCGATTGCGCTAATTTTCACCGTGTAGGTGTGACCGTGCATTCGTCCACACGGCCCGTTGTAATCGCGAATCCAATGAGCCGCGCTAAACGTAAATTCAGTCGTTAAAGTCCATTTCGGCATAAAGCTACACTCGGTCAAATCTTTCCTTATCTATGCTAGAAGATCGCGATCGTAAGACTGGTTTTCTACAGAAAGAGTCATTAAACCGCGATCGCGACTCTATTCACCAGAATTTGGGAGAGAATTTTTCATCAAAGCGTTCCGCAGCACAATCAAGAGCGCACCAACCACTAGGAACGCGAGTCCCAACAATCGGCTTTCGTTTGAAGCGAAGGCAATCAGTGCTGCATTAAGCAACAGCGCCAGAACTGGAACACCAATCGGAACGTGAAACGCACTAGGTTGAGGCGTTCGGCGTTTGATTACGATCAGGGAAAGATTAACCAGACAGAACATGACGAGAATCAACGTTGCGGTCGCTCCCGCCAAAAGTTGAATCGTGCCTGAAACCGCTAATGCGATCGCAAGCGGCACAATCACTAAAAAGGTGCGGTAAGGAGTCGATCGCTGTGGATGCAGTTTGCTAAACCAAGCAGGCAGCAAGCCTTCGCGAGACATTCCATAAATCAATCGCGATGCGGTCACAAAGTTCAATAACGCTGTGTTGAGTACGGCAAACGCAGCAATGATCGTGAAAATGACGGGTGGAAAATTAGGCTGTGCGCGGCGGACTACATCTAACAAAGGTGCTTTCGAGGCGGCAAGCATTGCGGGGTCGAGAACCTGAACCGAAAGCCACGAAACGAGAATGTAAATCACACCCGCAACACTTAAGGCAATGATGATCGCACGCGGCACATTGCGTTCAGGATTTTTCACTTCTTCCGCCACGTTCACCAAATCCTCAAACCCAATGAACGCATAGAACGCAAGCGCGGCTCCTTCAACTACTGACTTCCAACCGATCGCCTGTTGCGCTGCGACTGAACTTGCAGCCAAAGTTCCCGCATTCCCTCCGAACAAAAAGAACGACGAAACCAGAATAACGGTAATCAGCCCTGAGACTTCAAGCGTTGTGCAGAAGATATTCAAGGCTGAAGATTCTTTCATGCCTCGAAAATTCACAAAGGTCAGACCTGCAAATAGGGCCAAAACGATCGACCAATCTGGAATTCCTGAAGCAACCGCGATCACGTAGCCCGCGAAAGCTCTAGAGATCGTTGCCATCGAAATCACGCAGGTGCAAAACATCAACCAGCCCACCAGCGTAGACAGCCAATCTGTCCGAAACGCTCGATGAACAAAGTAAGCAACCCCGCCACTTTTAGGAAATCGACTTCCCATTTCTGCGTAACTCAATGCTGTAAACGCTGCAACCACCATCGCAACCACAAATGAAGCCCAAACTAAAGCACCTGAAATTCCTGCAATTCTTCCAACTACTGCATAAATTCCAGCCCCAAGAATGTCTCCTATGCCATAAATCACCAGTGTAGGTAATCCAAATACGCGCTTGAGTGAATCCGCTTCTGCATTGGGTTCCATGAGCTTGCTATTGTCGATACTTCTTCGTCAGTATAGAAGGTACGCGCAGCTCCGCTGGTTGAATTAATAACGTTTTACCAACCCCAAGATCCCAGTTCGCCTTTGAACGGGCCGACGACATCGCTCGTGATCCAACCCCCGTAGAATTGTCCCGGTTGGGGTGTAACTTCTTCTCCATCGACGTAGCAAGCATCCATCGGTGCAGGATAAAAAGCGACGTAGTTTTGGATGTCACTAAAGTTCGGGGTGGGATCGCTGTAATACCAAGCCACATCGATCGCAGTTTTCTCGCCGACTTGAAGGCTGTAGTATCTCCCGTGACCTTTCCATTCGCAAAACGTCGATCGATCTGACGAAATTAGATACTGCTGCTGAATGTCTTCGGGCGGAATGTAGTAAGTCGGTGGGTGACTGGTTTCGAGAACGCGCATCGCTTTCTCTGTATCGACGATCGTGATTTCGTTGAAAATAATTTGAATTCGCTTATTCACGGGTTCTAAGCGGGGAGGACGCGGATAATCCCACACAGATTCCTGTCCGGGTTGTGGCTGAATTGGAGTAGGGCACATAGATTTTATCTTCGGTAAGCGATCGCGAATCGTTCAATTCCAGCGAGATCTTTGTGGATTGTAATGTGATCGTAGCTTCCTTGAGCCGAAAGTAATGCAGCGATCGCGTCTGCCTGTCCCGACATCATTTCCACCATCCAAACGCCGCCCGAAGTTAGATAATCGGGTGCCACCTGAATCAAATGCCGAATGCTTTCTAAACCGTCTGATCCGCCGTCTAAAGCTAAATGAGGTTCGTGCAGTCGGACTTCTGGCTGAAGTTCTGAAACGATCGCAGTCGGGATGTAGGGCGGATTGGAGACAACCCCGCTGAGCGAACGTTTCAAATGCGCGATCGGTTCAAACCAATCTCCTTGATAAAACTGAACTTTCGCGCCAAGGGTCTTTGCATTGAATTTTGCGATCGCCAACGCTTCTTCGCTTCGATCGACGGCAGACACGATCGCATCAGGCAGCGATAACGCTAATCCGATCGCGATCGCACCGCTTCCTGTTCCCAAATCTGCCCACTGTCCAGCTTTTAAACTTGGATCTTGAGCAATGGCGAAATCGATTAATAATTCTGTTTCTGGTCGCGGGATCAAAACACCGGGCGCAACCTTTAACTCAAAACTTCGCCACGGAGTAATTCCTGCTAGATATTGAATTGGCGTTCGTTCTGCGATCCGTTTTTGCCAAGCTCGATCGAGATCAGACAGTGACACTTTTGACCCGATCGCTTGATCCGGCTGCAAGCGTAAAAAAAGTCGATTCACTCCTGCCAATTCTTGCAAGAGCCAATCGACTTCATCTGGGGAAATGCCGTGGGAGATCGACTGACTTTTCGCCGTCGATCTCCATTGCCAAAGTTGAATCCCAGGAATCAAGAGCAAATCCTTCATCCGGTACTCTTTCTAGCGTTTGGGCGCAGCTTGTTGGGGCTGTCTTTGCTGCTGTTGGGGTTGTTGCGATCGCACAAATTCCAATGTTTCTCTTGGCGGAATCAGCACGATTTTATCGAGCTGCGGATCTTTTTCTTTCTGCATCGCCTGCATCACGCCTTCGAGCGGGAAGACCTGAATATCAACTGTAGAAGCGAGATCTGGCTTTTGTTGCTTAAAGCGATCGAGCAACGGCTGCAAGTCCTCTTTGTTGAAGAACATTGGGATCACAGATTGATTGCCTTCTTGAATTGTCAAGAATCCTTTATCTTTGCCAGCACGCGCGACAAAGAGCGGCGTTCCGTTGAACTGACTCACCTGCTGACCGCCAGATTTGAGAATTGCGATCGCAGAATCAAGCTGTTGTTTCGTCGGCACGTAGGCAAAATCGAGCTTATCGGGCTTGCCTTGGCTGCCCTGATTGAGTTGGTACACTTCTGCCAGCGACACAGGCACAACCTTGACATCCTTTGCCAGCGCTGGATTTTTTGTTTTCAGATTAGCCAAAAACGTATTGGCATCTTTTTGGCTAATGAACACCCCTGCCACCGGATTTCCTTTCTGACCGTTTGGCGGTTGAGCGACCAGTGGCGCACCTTGATTATTGGCGATCGTAAACACGGGAACAGCCCGTAGCTTTTGGGTGATTTGCTCTGGAGTGAGGGCGAGCGCTTGCAGCCCTGCTAGCAGGGTTCCACCGACTAGCGCAGCAGTTGTACTCCAACGAACCAATGACTTCATGTTTGCTCCTGGCTTCAAAAACGATAACCGAAATCCGAGGCGTTTACTGTCCCGTTCGATGCGACTGCAAACGAATAGATTCAATCGTTGCATCGAATCGGTTTTATCTCTCTATCTGTGTGACCTGAACGATCGCGGATTAGTTTCCGCAGCAAGCAATTTACAAGCGTTCAATGTTTGGAACTATTTTGTTAAACAATTCTCGGAAATATTAGCACCGATTTGGGCGCTTGTGACATTCGAGTTGCAATCGCCAATCGGTTTGAGTCTGCGATCGCTTTCTATCTAATTTGTGTCGAAACCAACAGCATTCAGCCGAAACATAAAGTCGAAGGTCAGCTTTAATACTTAGGTCTAGGAGCGCACAATTTTAGGTCTAAGATTGGCTGTTTGTTCGGTTATGGGGAGTGGGCACAATGAAGCAGAGTGGTTGCGTCCGTAGTATCACTGAAACAGGTTCTACCTGAGTTCGCGCGAACCCGCCTCGTTTGTTATGGTTCTGGAGTTATGAGTACGACATCAGGTAGACAACCTCAAGATCTGCAATCGAACGCGGAAGATCAGCCGTCGATCGAGTTTTCGATCGATGAGCTAGATTCTGGCATTCAAGTTTATCGATCGTCTGGAGTTCCAGAAATCTACCAGGCTCAACAAACGCTTTATCAGTTTCTTTTAGAGATTGTGAAGCAGTGGCCTCCAGAAGAAGTTTTATTAGAATTTAAGCGGTTATTCTTCTATCAAATTGAGCAAATTGAGGTAACGAGTTCTGGAGCAGTTCACGCTGTCCATCAACTCGTTTTACAAAATGACGAAATTGAGTTTAGAAATGCGTTGAAGCGCTGCTGTTATATTCTGGTAAACAACTGGGATGCGGCGCGGCAATATAAAGCAATCCAGGATTTAGTTCTAGCATTTCAGGATTTCGCGATCGAGACTCAGACGATCTCCCCAAGTCTGAAGCAATTAAAAAGCTGGATTGAAAATTTTAGAAATAGCAAGGACTATGACGAACTAAAACTTTTCATCGCTCGGTATGAAGAGTCACAACCACAAAAAGAGAAATGGATTAGCCGTTATACCTCTTATCTGCTGGTTCCACAGTATGTCAATTTCAAAAATCCGATCGAGCAACGAGAAGCTGCACGCGCATTGTCCAGACAGTTAAAAGATCGGTTTAAGTTTGATTTGGCGATGTATATTGCGAAATCTCAATCTGCAACTTCACCTGAAAAGCTGCCAAGGAATCCGACCATTTTAGGTGATAACGTTTTGATGTTGATTAAAGCGATCGTTGCAAAACGAGGACAATTTAGCTATGCAAATTTAGCAAATATTTTCATCAATCAAATTCAGACTTTAACTTATGGAGAATTCAAACCAAGCCTTCAGAAGTATCTCATCTTCTCAGTCGAGCAACACAGCAATTTTGCGATCGCGCTTCAATCTAGATTAGCGGAAAGATTAGACTCGCTTTATTTGGATTACAATTCGGTTCCTTTAAACGACGCGCTGATTTTGAGAACCTGTAATCGCTTAATCGAGACACTAACCACTGAAAATCGTAAAGATCCTTCGTTGCTTTTTGTGACGTTATTGTCTCAAGGCAATCCGATGACCTTAGTGATTGTCTTGCTCAAACTAGTTCTGATTTGCAACGCATCACGATCTCATCTCGAAGCACAAATTGCTGTTTTGATTCGATATTACGAGCAGTTTCCAGAGCAAGATTGCAATTGGGTGGTCAATTTCCTAGAGATTTTCAACGTAGTTTTCGCGATTCATGCGGAAAACGTACAGTACAACCTCGTAAAAATGCAGCAGGAGCAGGAAGCAACTCCGCAAGCGAAAACGAGCCTAGACCATTATCGAATCTTTTCACAGATGAAGCCGATTATTCGTCCGAAGCCACCGATTCAACCTGATCCCTCTTGAACGTCGATCGCGGCGAGTCCTGCCCCGATTCCTTCAGCTAGCGTATTCACGAATCGATACAGCACAACGGCTCCAAGCACCTGACCGCTTGGAAAGGCTTGACCCAAGAGCGCAACTGAGATCGCTTCAAATACGCCCACTCCTCCCGGCAACCCTGGAATCAAAAACCCAAGCAACCACGCCCAAGCAAACCCGCTGATTAATAGCGGCAACTCTGCACCAGAAATCGGACGCAGCGTCAGAAACGTCAGAACAAACCCGATCGATCTCAATCCTAAAAATCCAATCTCACCGAGAAGCGGCAATAACGGATATCGTTCGAGTCGAATCGGAGTGGATTGCTTGAGTTTGCCGACTTGCTTGAGCAGCAGATTGAGAAAGATCGGGTGAATGGCAATCAGAATGCCGATCGCGATCGCGCCTTGCAGCCAAGTATGAAATCCAGCGATCGCAAACAGGCAAGCGGCTCCCGCCATCAACAGCGATTCAAGTAGGATGCTCAACGTTGCAGGCGCGATCGGAATTCCAATTTGTTTTGCTGCACGAATGCGCCCGTAGAAATGCCAAACATTTCCCGGAAGATATTTTGCAATGTTGGTTTTGAGATACGTTTGTGCGCCCCAACTGCCGGAAACTCGGTAAGACAAAAATCGCAGAATCCAGCTCCAGACGAAACCCGCAAAAATATGAGCGAAAAGCGTGACCCCGATCGCGATCGCCAAACAAGCAACGCCCGCTGCATCAATCCGCAGTTTCGTCACTTCTTGCCAGTGTTTCTGGAGCGACTGGAATAGGAAAAAAACAACCGTTGTCAGAATCAGCCAGCGGAGTGCAGATTTAGAAAATTTGGGTCGAGAGCGGGGCATGAGTTCTTTGAGCGATCGTCGTTTCTAGCGTAATCCTTCTCAGGGCAGAAAGAAATGGAGCGGCACATCAGTAGGAATGTGACTTGCGTTAGAGGTCGGAATTCAACTCATCTATGTATGTTTGAAACGCATCAATATAAGGAGCGCAGTATGAAACTCATTAGACAGCTTTTAGCAACGCTTGCGATCGGGATTGTCCTTCTACTGAACCCATCTTTCACGAGCAGTGTTCAGAGTGCTGGACTTTTGAGTGCAACAGATATGCTCATTGCTGATCTGGGTGTGAAAAGCAATGCTTCAGACGTGATTTATCCAGGTTCAAATGTATCTAACACCGATCATCCTGATGTCGGCCCGTTGCAGCAAACTTCATTGCCGCCCCTGCCGAATTCGAGACAACCCATGATCGATCGAGCTGACCCAAGCTCGAAAGTTTTTGAGCGGGCGGGGCAATCGATTCAAGATGCTTCTTCGTTTCTCAAAGATACGGTGAAAGCTGCGAATGAGCGTCCTGAAAGCAAAATGAATCCAGCGATCGAAAAGTAGTATTTCAATTTTCATGTTTTAACTTCAACGGAGATTCTTATGAACAAAATTGCATCTTTTATTAAGGCAACTCGCTTAAAGCAAATTGCGATCGTATTTCTTTCAGGGGTGATTTTGCTGCTGAATACGGCTTGTAACAATGCAGCCCAAGCAAAAATGCCCACTCAAGGTGATGGCGGCCCGAATCCGGTTGGTCAAAATCAGCCTTACGAAGGCGGCATGAATAATTTCAGTGATACGCCTCCTGGACAAATCCCTACTGATAAAGCAAAGTCCCTGGTAGATAACGCAAAGCGCAACATTGAAACCAGTGATGACCCACGCAATGCTGATCCGCGCAACACTAAGCTTTACAAGAATCCTGGTTATGGAGTTGAGCGCACCAAAGATACGCTCGGTAACGCTGTAACTGAACGTGCAGAAAATGCCACAGAAGAAGCACAGAGAGTCGGAGAGCGCATAAGTAAGTCTGGAGAACGCGCTGTCGAGAAAACAAAAGAACTCGGTCAGCGGATCGGTAAGGGTGCAGAAAACGTGGCTGACAATGTGAATAACAGCGTTGTGGGTGCAGGCGAAGATACTAAGTACAAAACGAAGCAAGCAGGCAAAACGCTGAAAGATGCTAAGAACGCTGTAGAAGGCGCGATCGACTAATCATTTCTCCTCTAGTTACCTCTAGTCACTGTTGCCAAGGTTCAGCCTTGGCTTTTTTATGTAATCCAATCTGAAATGGCTTGGTGAACAACTTCTGGAGCTTCCGCCATAATCAAATGTCCCACCTTTGAAACCGTAATATGCTGGCTTTGAGGCTGATCGTGAAGCAGATTGGCTAACCATTCGTGTCCCATTGCAGGGGGAAACATCGGATCGTCGCCCCCTGTAATCACCGTGACGGGGCACTTCAGCGGATGATGTTCCGTGTTGTAACCCCAGAATGCCTCGATCGCTTCGTAAGGATGAGCATCAGTCGGAACGGTATTACGATCGTGAAACTCTAACAAAGGTTTATTCGCATCAGAAGCCATCTGAGATCGCAGTAATTCCTGCACCAGTTGCCAGCGATAGAGATGATGACCCCCGATCGCGAAAAATTTAATCAAAGGAATTTCCCACCAAGGCGTGAGATTGTGAGTTCCACCCCCGATCGCTATCAGCGCCGTTGCCGCGTGTCGTCTCGCCCACTCTAATCCAACCGGAACGCCGTAGCTATGACAGCACAAAATCGGGCGATCGATGTTGAAATGCTGGAGCAGTCGCGTCAAATCCCGGCGATGTCGCCCTACTGAATAGCGTTCATACCGCCCAGATTGTCCGTGTCCTGCCAGATCGTAAGTGAGAATCTCTTGTCCCTGCGATCGAAAATAATCCCACTGCAAGCACCAATTCAATCGACTGCCTAACCCACCGTGAACAAAGACGATCGCGGGAGATTGCCCTGGAGAGTGGGCAACTTGTAAGGTTACTTTGCCAAGCTTAATCGGTGATCCGTCCAGGCTGGCAGTCGATCTCGTCATCTAAGGTTTGCGGTTGGAGTAGGAGCGTTGGGTCTGTGGAAATAAATAGCGCATGGAGGCAAGCCCTCCAAATGTAATTGCACCAATAATTAATATGACAAGAGCTACAGGAAGCATAACAAGGGATTGGGAATTTGTGACCCTGTTATTCTAGAAAACTCGTTTGGCTGACTTATCACAAAGTAATGACAACAAAATGACAGCGGCTTATTCTCTCAAGGACAGAAGCTTTGATTTCTCAACGACGATCGGCAGTGAAAATCGAAATGTACTGCCTTTACCAACCTCGCTTTCGACTTCGATCGTGCCTTTTTGCAGTTCGACCAAGCGACGAGAAATCGCAAGACCGATCCCAGTTCCGCCAGAATGTCGATCGCGCGATCGATCCGATCTCCAAAATCTCTCAAATACGTGCGGTAACTCTTCAGCTTTAATGCCCTGTCCCGTGTCTTCGACTGCGATCCACAGCCGTTCTGGTTCTGTCCAAGCGCGTAACGTAATCCTGCCTTCAGGTGTGTACCGGAGCGCATTGCCAACAAGATTGATTAACACTTGCTCGACTCGTTCTGGATCTGCAAGCACAGAAGGCAAAGAGTGTGGGCACTCAACGCTAAGTGCGGGGTTATCGTCCAGCAGTTGATCAGAAAATCTTTGCACGATCGAGACTAACAAGGGACGAATTTGGAGCGGTTGGAGATGAATTGGTAGATAGCCTGCTTCCGCTTTTGAGAGTTCTTGCAAATCGTTCACTAAGCGGCGTAAGCGAACGGTTTCTCTTGCAAGGCGTTGATAAATGTCCGAAGTTGGCTCGATCGTGCCGTCCGCTAAACCCTCTAAATAACCTTCGATCACAGTTAAGGGTGTGCGAAGTTCGTGAGTGAGATCGCCAATTAAGTCGCGTCTGCGCTGCTCTACGCCTTCGAGATCTTGCGCCATCCGGTTGAAGCTTTCCGCCAGTTGATTGAGTTCAGGAATTTCGTTTTCGGGAACTCGCTCTTCTAAATGTCCAGAAGCAAAGCGCTGAGTGATTTGCTCCATCTGAACCAAGGGCTGCATGATTCGTTTTGACACCCAATAGCTCAACCCGATCGCAGTTGTTCCCCCAACCACCACCGACCAAAACGCACCCCGACTCCAAGCCGATTCAAATCCATCAATCAGCTTGCCTTTTACCCGAACGACATTAAAATCAACTCCCTGCAACTGTTCCAAATGCACCAGAAACAATCGCGGTGTGTAGACCTTTCCGACTGTCAGTAAGGTGCTAATCCCGACGACCATGACAATCATGTGGGACAGAAATAATCGGGTGCGGAGGTTGGGTTTGCTCATGCGGCGATATCTTCAAACTTGTAGCCGACTCCGATCACTGTTTTAACAAAGGTCGGGTTTGCTGGATCAGGTTCAATCTTTTTTCTCAGTCGTGCAACGTGGGTATCGACCACTCGTTCATCCCCGAAGAAGTTGCTGCCCCAAAGCTTATCGATCAGTTGCGTTCGGTTCCAGACGCGCCCTGGATAGCTCATAAAGGTAGAAAGCAAGTCAAATTCGAGCGTGGTCAGATCTAAAGGTTCAGCTCGATCGTCTTTCTGGCGAGATGCCGATCGCTGATCCACGTCCAAAACAAAATTCTGAGTTCGATAAATTTGAGATTGTCCCCCTTGGCGCATCGTTCGACGAAGGAGCGCTCGAACTCGTGCGACTAATTCCTTGGGGCTAAAGGGCTTGACCATGTAGTCATCTGCGCCAGTCGAAAGCCCAATAATGCGATCGATTTCTTCACCTTTCGCGGTCAGCATCAAAATAAATGGATCTTTCGTTCCGGGCTTTTGACGAACGCGAGCGCAGACTTCTAGCCCATCTAGTCCAGGAATCATCAGATCGAGAATGATCAGGTCAGGTTTTTGCTCCTGAAGAACCTGTAGAGCAGAGATTCCATCGCGACAAGCACGGCAGGAAAATCCTTCTTTTTCCAGGTAAAGTTGGATCAGTTGAGCGATTTCGGCTTCGTCTTCGACAATCAAGATTTCCATATCGCCGGGTGTTCTAGGACATTATCACTTTGTATAGCTCTGAGTAGATCAATTTGACAACTTGCACAATGACTGAACTATTAAACTACAAATTTTTGTCACGGCAATTTTGAGTTCTATTTAGTTTTGTTAAGTTCCTTAAGAACGATGCGATCGACCGATAAAATAACCTGTATCGAAGCTTCACGATTATCGATATAGAGCTTAGAGCATACGGGGAGGACAGATGGAGTTTTTGAGCTTTCTGAACGACGTGAATTTTGAAGCGCTCGTTCAATTGACGATGATTGCCATGATTATGCTGGCAGGGCCGATTGTAATTTTCTTGTTAGCGCTTCGAGGCGGCGATCTATAAGTCTCCGAGAGTGTGACACTAAAAGTTTTATCAGGTTTAAGAGAGAGTAGCTCCAAGGCTCGATCGTTTCGGCGATCGGGCTTTTTCATTAGTGTTGTTGTTGTCGGATAACAAATTATTTGTTGGCGGCATGGCAGGCGTTGAATTGAAAGGCAAACAGGGTAGTGGTCTAGACCTGTGGATCAGGTTTACGGAACCCATCAGCAGTGAGGATTGCAGCGAGGATATCCACAGGTCTAGACCACTACCCGTATTATCAGTGCCCGACCTGCAACTAAACAAGAGAGACGAATTTATGAATCAGGACTCTAAACCCAACTACAACCATGAGACTGTCGAAGAAACAGAAATGCTAGATGAATACAACTTTAGCAAAGCAGTCAGGCGGAAATCCTCGCAACAAAGAACAGATATGAGCGTTACGATCGACACTGAAAATCGGGGTCGAGAAGTCAAGATTAAAACGATCGAAGTTTCCTCGATCGTATCCGAAGATCACACCCTCACGATTCAACTCCCTTCCGATATTACTCCTGGAAGTCACCGCATCGTTCTACTCATTGAAGAATCTGAATCTTGAACGCTCGCGATCCGAATCTACGGAAAATGCGCGAGCGCGGATAATGGGAGAAATGCGATCGTAGATCTTATGGAAACGAACTTACTTCAACGAATCACCCACGATATTAATATCTGCCACAGTAAGCCCCGCATTCCGGGGCTTGCGCTACCCGGTCGAGTTTCTTCTAGAACTGCTCAACGCGGGGATGACGATCGAAGAAATCTTGGCAGACTATGAAGATTTAGAGCGCGAAGACATTCCAGCCGCGCTTCTCTTTGTCGATTGCGCTTAATGAAAGTTCTCGCCAGAGCAGAGTTCAAGGATTCTCAGCATGGCAATCTCAAGATTAGAAGAACGATCGCTTAATGCCTTCCCTAGATCAAAGACAGCTTTCTCTAATGAGTAATGATCCAACAATCGCTGTAACTCCTCAGCATTCTGTGGCAAAAAGCCATCTTGCTGCGCCACTTCAAGATAAGCATTCAAAAACGCAGTACTGACCCAATGTTTCCAAACCTGTGCCCACTGCTTCATTTTCTCTAATTGCTCTGGTGCGAATTTTGCATTGTTCATCTCATTGTTTAATGCGATCGCACTGGCATCATGAAACGATTGCAGCATTCCGGCAACATCGCGCAACGGAGAACGCTTCATTCGTCGATCGCTTAAACTGCGCGAAGCATTTCCCTCGAAATCAATCAGAACAAAGTCCTTTCCAGTGTAAAGCACTTGCCCAAGATGATAGTCTCCATGATATCGAGTCCGCATCGCAGTAATCTTGTGATCGACGATGTCACGGAAGCGATCTAAACAAGGCTGGTATCGCTCTAAAACTTCTCGCGCGAGTAGCGGATCATCAATTCGATGAAGTTCGTTTCGCAATGCAAGGAAGACTTGCCCGGTTAGATTGCGGGCGTATTGGTAAATCGATCGCTGATATAGAGAGGTGAATGGTTCTGGCTTGAAGTCAGGATTCTCGTGATCAGATGCCAATGCAAGATGCAATTCGGCAGTTCGTTGTCCGAGCAGTTGAATGTTTACAAGATAAGTTCCGAGCGCAGTTTGAGCAAAATTGGGAATGTCTTCTTGTGTTGCAGGAACTTCAGCTTCAGAGGTCATCGCCGAATCAAAGTAAGTGCGAAGGTTATCTAGCGTATATTCCCAAGTGTTTCGCGCGTCTGAAATGAACTCTTGCAGAATTGCGATCGTCGAAGGTGGTTTTCCAGGAACTTGATAGTTAATCGTGCCCACAATTGCAGGAACTTGTGTGAATCGTGATTGTAGAAATTGCCGCATTTCAAGCTCTGGATTGATTCCTTCTTCAACAATACGGAGCAGTTTGAGAATTAGAGTTGCTTCGGCGTTCGTTTTAACGGACTCACCGTAGAGAATGGATGTATTGTTATGTTCGCCTTTGAGAATGCTGGCTTCAAGCGACGGGAATTGATCAATAGCGGTCGCGATGAGTTGTCCGAATTGTCCAGAATAGCGATCGTCATTTGAGAATTTTTCAAGCAGTCCAACGAGAAATGCAGAATCAGCAACGGCTTCAAATAACACTCCATCTCCTTCAATCTGAGCAATAAGAGACTCATTCGGAAGATCACTGTCACGATTTGCATGAGCCACAATCACAATGTAAGTTTCGGGCTGTCCTTGAAGATAGTTCACTTGCAGCCATACCATTTGAGCTTCATTGGTTTGGTAAGGGATGGTGATCGACTCAACAATCTGAGTGGATTGAATCGATCGTGTTCTTGCTCGGAACCATCCGTGTCGCATCAAATGATTTGAGAGGATTGTTTCTAATGTTGCTTTGTTTGCTGATCGAGTAAATGCTGTTTGCCAATCCCCTGCAAGTTTGATTGTTGGCAATTGTGATTCTATAATTGTTTCAACTTCCTGTGGTTTTAGACTAAACCAGTAGAACGCATAAGCTCCTAAACTGAGAAAATAAGGCGCATCTTGAACCGCTGGAAACTCGGTTCGCCCAAACATTTCAACTGGAACAGAACCCGAAAAAGCAGAAAGATCCAACTCAACTGTTTGTACAAATCGAGATAGATTCGCAACGACTAAAATACATTCATCTTTGTAGACGCGCGTGAATGCTAGAACTTTACGATTTTCTGGGTGCAATAGCTGAAACTCACCCCGTCCGAATGCTTGAAATCGTTTTCGAGTCGCAATCAACCGTCGCATTGCATTCAACAGTGAATTGGGATTCGATCGTTGAGCTTCGATATTCACCGTTGTATAGTTGTACTCAGAATCTACAATCAGCGGTAGATAAAGCTTCTGGGGATTGGCGCGACTAAATCCAGCATTGCGATCGTCGCTCCACTGCATCGGAGTTCTCACCCCATTACGATCGCCCACATAGACATTATCACCCATGCCAATCTCATCACCGTAATACAACACTGGCGTTCCGGGCAATGCAAGTAAGAGGCTGTTTAATAGTTCGATTTGTCGTCGATCGTTTCCGAGCAATGGTGCTAATCGTCGGCGAATGCCCAGATTCACCCGCATATCCTTGTCCTGAGCATACACCCGATACATATAGTCTCGGTCTTCATCTGTAACCATTTCCAGCGTCAATTCATCATGGTTTCGTAGGAAGATACCCCACTGACAGTTTTCTGGAATCGTTGGTGTTTGTTGCAGAATGTCGCTAATTGGAAAACTATCTTCCATTCGCACCGACATGAACAATCGGGGCATCAATGGAAAGTGAAAGTTCATATGACATTCATCGCCATCACCATAGTAAGCCACAGCATCTTCGGGCCACTGATTTGCTTCCGCTAGCAACATACATTCAGGATAGTTCTCCTCGACGCGCTGACGCAGTTTCTTCAAAAACTCATGAGTTTCCGGTAAGTTCTCACAGTTTGTACCTTCTCGCTCATAAAGGTAAGGAACTGCATCCATTCGCAAGCCATCGACACCCATTTTTAGCCAAAAATCTAAGACCTCAAACACTGCCTCTTGTACCGCCAGATTGTCGTAGTTTAGATCAGGCTGATGCGAGTAGAAGCGATGCCAGAAATAAGATTTTGCGATCGCGTCCCACGTCCAGTTAGAGACTTCAAAATCCTGAAAGATAATCCGCGCTTCTTGATACTTTTCAGGGGTGTTGCTCCAAACATAGAATTCCCGTTCTACTGAGCCTTCCGGGGCACGTCGAGCACGTTGGAACCAAGGATGTTGATCAGAAGTATGATTGATGATTAGCTCGATAATCACACGAATTCCGCGTGCGTGTGCGGCTTCTAGAAAGGTTTGAAAATCCTCGATCGAACCATAGATCGGATTGACGCTCGTATAGTCTGAAATGTCATAGCCATCATCACGCAACGGAGATGGGAAGAATGGCAGTATCCAAAGTGCCGTTACCCCTAAATTTTGCAGATAGTCCAGTTTCTCAGTTAAGCCGCAAAAATCCCCAATCCCATCACCGTTACTATCCGAAAAAGCACGAACTGGAACTTCGTAGATAATTGCATCTTTGTACCATTGGGGATCGGCGTTGAGCGGTGAGGATTGCATCATCGTCCTGATTGAGTTGCTGAAATTACGGTATTACGCTAGTTGATCTGGGTTATTTTCGTCATGATCCTAAGACTGATTGTTTACAATTTGCGTTTGTGATTGAAATTCTGTCTTTGGATTCATGCTGTTACTGTCAAATTAAAGTAGAGTGCAGCGGTGATAAGCGTGGAGAAGTTTGGGTGATGTTTCAGCGATCGAGCGGGATTCTTCTACATCCGACCAGTTTACCAAGCCAATTTGGAATCGGGGACTTGGGACGATCAGCTTACGAATTTGTCGATTTTCTAGCAAAAAGCGGTCAAACTCTTTGGCAAATTCTGCCATTAGCTCCGACAGGCTACGAACATTCGCCCTACACGATGAATTTTAGTGTGTTTGCTGGAAATCCTTTGATGATCAGCTTAGAACAGCTTGCAGAAGAAGGATTGCTAAAGCCAGATGAACTAATTCCATTGGAAGGCGGACTAGAACGAGTGGAATTCGATCGAGTAATCCCTTACAAAACGAAACTGCTGAAATTAGCATTCGATCGCTTTCAACCTGAGCCTGATTTTGATCAATTCTGCCAAGAACAAACACAATGGCTCGATGATTTTGCATTGTTCATGGCGCTGCTTGAAGCTAATCCCGGAAAGAACTGGAACCAATGGGACTCAAATATCGCAAGACGTGATCCCGATGCAGTTGAAGCTGTTTCTCAAACATTAAAGACCGAAATTCAATTTCATCAATTTCTGCAATTCAAGTTCTTTCAGCAATGGATGAAATTGCGCCAGTACGCAAACTCTAAGAGCATTCAGATCATTGGTGATATTTCAATCTATGTTTGCCATAACAGTGCAGATGTATGGGCAAATCCAGAGATCTTTAAGCTCGATCGAGAAACCTTTGATCCGACCTTTATCGCAGGCGTTCCTCCCGACTATTTCAGCGCCACTGGACAGCTTTGGGGTAATCCTGTGTACGACTGGGATCAACTTCAGAAAAGTAACTATGAATGGTGGATTCAGCGCTTTCAAACGACATTGCAATACGTCGATGTTGTTCGAGTCGATCACTTTCGCGGATTCCAAGCGTATTGGCAAGTTCCAGCAGGCGAAGAAACTGCGATCAATGGAGAATGGATCGAAGCTCCGGGAGCCGAATTCTTTGAAACATTGGAAGAGCGTTTAGGTCAATTGCCAGTCTTAGCGGAAGACCTTGGGATCATTACACCCGAAGTTGAAGAACTACGCGATCGCTTTAATTTTCCTGGTATGAAGATCTTACAGTTCGCCTTTAGTGATGATGCTAGCAACACTCATTTACCGCATCACTCTGTTCAAAACAGCATTGTCTATCCTGGAACCCACGATAACGATACTGCGATCGGTTGGTGGAACACTGCATCAGCCCATGAGAAAGAATTCTTCGCCCAGTACATCGGCTACACTCCCAACGAGTCAAACATTCATTGGGCACTCGTGCGAATGGCGTTTGCATCGGTATCAGTTTGGGCGATTCCAGCGCTGCAAGACATTCTTGGACTGGATGGTCGATCGCGAATGAATGATCCGAGTCAATACGCGGGAAATTGGCGTTGGCGGTACACAAGCTCTGACCTACTGACAGATGAACTTGCAGAAAAACTTCGATCGATGACTGCGTGTTACAGTCGCGTCAGGTCGTAATGTACGGTTACTCGGTTCGGGGTGGACATCACTCATCATGCTTTCTTCTGTGAGGTAATATGAGGGCAGACTTTAGGAAGGGTCGATATGAGTCCAGCATCCAAAGAAAGGAGCGCGATTGTTCGCACAGAACGAGGATTAACTATCGCAGGCACACGCATCACCCTCTATGACGTGATGGACTATGTGACGGCTCAATATCCGCCTAAGTTTATTCAGGGATTATTTGATCTGACCGAGGAGCAAGTTAATACCGCTTTGGTTTATATTGAGGCTCATCGCTCAGATGTGGAAGCTGAGTACCAGCAAGTTCTCCAGGAGACTGAAAAACTTCGACAATACTACGAAGAGCAAAATCGCGATCGAGTTGCACGAAGTGCCGCGCAATTACCCAAGCCTGGAACTGAAGCTGCTTGGGAGAAGCTTCGAGCAGCTAAAGAACATCGCAAGTTCAAGGTATGATTTTTCTGATCGATCACAATCTCAAAGGTCATGCCCTAGTTTTCTTGGGTGTGATCGCAAGTCAGGGCTGGCTTGATGTTGTTCCGATTCAGTTTGTCACGTTTGTAGAAATGGACTTGTCAATTAACAGCGACGATAGGATGGTTTGGCGACTCGCTCAGAAGAATCAGATGATTTTGCTGACTGCCAATCGCAGCGTGAAAGGGAAAGACTCACTAGAGCAGGTGATGCGTGAAGAAAAACTCCAGAAGCTTTGCCTGTAATCACTGTGAGCAATCCTGATCGGCTTTTGAATGACCCCGAATATCGGGGGCGATGTGTTGAGAGCCTAATTGAAATCGTGCTTGATATTGATACCTATCAAGGTGCAAGGCGAATCTTCATTCCACAACAGTCTTAAACGTTCAGCAATCTCGTTTACATTCGATCATTCAAGAACTACGATCGCCAATCTGAAAATTCACCATGCAAAAAGCTGGAAGCTTACTGCCTCCAGCTTTCATCGAATCGAGTAACGTGCTAAATTTCTTCAGAATCCAATCGAGCAAAAACGATCGCGCAAGCAACAAACGCCAGCATCAAAGGCATCGGAGAAGCGGCAGCATAGCCCCAAACGGCAGCAATTCCGGTTCCTGCGATCGCGCCCAGACTCCAGATGCGCTCATGATTACTTAAGCCCTTTTCGGCTTTGATCGAGATCAAGACAGACGAAGGAATCGGCACAGGCATCACGGAATTTGGCGGAAATGCCCAATAGTCCGATCGTTCTTGAAACCAATCTGTCCAGCCGTTCGTCTGACACCAATCCGCAATCCATTGTTCGCAATAGTGATTCATACTTAGTCAATAAATCGAGTGGGTTCTAAAAATGAGGTCAGAAAAGGAGTTGTCGATCTCAAGAACCAACAACCTTTGCCAAAAGCGGGTATTTCTAAAACGGTGAGGGAGCTGCAATTGGTTCAGCGGCACTCACGATCGTGCAATAGTTTTTTGGGAAAAGAGCTAGAAAGATTTTGGTGGCTGCAAGGGTTGACAGCTCATCCATTGCTCTATCGTGAGAATAACAAAGTTACTCTTGTCTTTCCAGCTTAAGAAATCAAAGTTTACTTTGGCAGAGCGCAGCAATTATCTGTAATATTTGCAACAAAAATCTGATCAATCTAAGTTTAGTCATTCACCAACTTTCAGCGATTCAATCAAAGGTGAGAATTCTAAACGGTAGCGATATAAGGCAACAGGCGTATTTCCCGCTTTGAAGTAGTTCAGGTCTTGCGGCGAAAGATAGATTGCGGTGATTTGCTCGGCTTCGATCGCAGAAGTTTGATCTGCTAAGTACTTATACGCAGTTGTTGTCTCAACTTCATTGAGATAGGGTTGATTCGCGCCGCGAAAGACTTGCTGAAAGATTTCGCTAGTAATGAATCGATTTGATGCAGGCGTTTCGATTGCTCTTCCAGTAATCGTGGAGGTCAAAATGCGATCGTCTCTCAAAAGGGTAATTTGCTTGTTTGGAGACCTGGGATCAACTTTTACAGAAAGAACAGCACGATCGCCTAAATACGCTCGCGCAATGTTTAAGCCGTTGAAAGCGCGATCAGCGATGACTCCTTTAAACCGTTTGGTTTGCTGTTCTGCAAATCGGACATTGAATTCGATCGGCTGATTCACATAAGCGCGGTTGCTCCCGAATCCAGGTGTGACGATTTGCGGAGCTAAAGGAGCAACGAGATCGATCAAAGTGCTTTTGACGCGCCAGCTTCCCGCGATCCAGTCTGGGTAAATTAGATCGTCAGAAGCTCGATCGAGGGGTGGTTTGTTGTGCCAATCGGGGAAGGTAGAAACGCGATCGGACAATGCGCCCGCCCAAACCGGACTCGCACACCAAAAACTCAAAATCCAAACCAAAACCCAAACGAATCTTCTCATGCGGGCACAGCCGCTTTGAGTTCAAAGATTCGCTCAATGATGTCCGCGACTACTTTATCGGGAGTGGATGCGCCCGACGTGATCCCAACAACGATTTCGCCATCGGGAAGCCAGTTCTCCGCGATCGCAAGATCTTGATGAAGCGGTTTGTGTTCGATCGCGCTTCGAGACTGAATCCGCTCAACACAATCGATGTGATACGACGGGATTTTATAGTCGATAGCGATTTCTTGTAGGTGCGTTGTGTTTGAGGAATTGTAACCCCCAATCACAATCATCAAATCGAGCTTTTCTTTCACCAAATCGAACATTGCGTCCTGGCGTTCTTGGGTCGCATCACAAATGGTATTGAAGCTGAGAAAATGCTGATTCAATTCATTCGGCGGATACTTTTTCAGCATTGTGTGTTCAAACAATTTACCGATTTGTTCGGTTTCACCTTTGAGCATTGTGGTTTGATTCGCGATGCCGATCTGAACTAAATCTCGATCTGGATCAAATCCAACCGAACACGCTTTGCTGAACTTTGAAAGGAATTCTTTGGGATCGTCACCGTTCAAAATATAGTCCGCCACGTATTGCGCTTCTGCAAGATTTAGCACAATCAAATACTTTCCGGCAAACGAACTGGTGGCAAGCGTTTCCTCGTGATTGTATTTGCCGTGAATAATCGAGGTGTAATCCCCTTTTTTATGTTTCTCGACCGTGTTCCAGACTTTAGAAACCCAGGGGCAAGTCGTATCGACGATCGTACATCCGCGATCGTTGAGAAACTGCATTTCCTGAACACTCGCCCCAAACGCAGGCAAAATCACAACGTCGCCTTTCGTTACGCCAGAAAAATCCTTTTGCCCATCGATCACAGGTGTAAACAGAACATTCATTTCGCGCAATCGCTGATTTACCGAGGGATTGTGAATAATTTCATTCGTAATCCAAATCCGCTCGGTCGGGAAATGTTGGCGCGTCTCGTATGCCATTGCGACCGCACGTTCGACCCCCCAACAAAAGCCGAAAGCTTGCGCCAGTCGAATCGTGACTTCTCCGCGTTGTAGCGTGTAAGCTCGATCGCGAATCTCTTGAATCAAATTGCTTTGATATTCAGACTGCATCGCGTCTGCAACTTCCGCACCATGTCCAAAACCTTTGCGGTGATAGTTCTCAGAATTATTCAGCGATCGCTTAAACGCCTTAGTATCCATGTCCGCCTTCCTCGCGCCTACAGGATCGATCATAAACTAGAGCGGAGGGCGAATTGATTGAAAGTCTGAATTGCCGATCGCCAAACTAAATATCCTTGCGTACTTAAATGCAGTCCATCGGTCGTGAGTTCCGATCGCAAAAAGCCCTCGTTATCAGCAAAAAGCGGCTGCAAATTGAGAAATTCAACTCCAGTTTGCTCCGCTAAAGCAGCAAGGCGACGATTGAACTGATAGATACGATCGTTAGAAAGCGCCTCGACTTGAGTTGCATTGGCAGTGGTGATTGATTCTCTGGCACGAGGCAGAACCGATTGCAGCACGATCGTAGATTTCGGATGAGACTTCTTTAGCTGATTAATCATGTCTTCTTGAGCATTGAGAACGTCTTGATCTGAGCTACCTCTAAGAAGGTCATTGATCCCAACCATGACAAAGACCGCTTGTGGTTTCGCTTGATCGAATAGCTTTAATCGCTTCGACAATCCAACCGTTGTCTCACCAGAGATTCCTTGATTCAGCCAAGTGTGGTCAGTCGGTAAAAGATCTTGAGGAAACCAGAGCGTGAGCGAATCGCCTGCCATCACGATTAAACGATCGGGCTTTCGTTTGATCATCGCCTTCGCTTCTTTACCGAGCAAATCGACCCAATCTTGATACGTCAGCGATCGACCCAGTGACATCGATGCGGCTTGTGCGACAATTTCGGGTTTCTCGACTGCTTTGGCAGCCATCGAAGGTCTTGAAGGCGGGTTAATGAGTGCTTCGGTGAAATAGCGATCGCCTAAAAACCACAATCCTAACGTTGCACCCAACACGACATTCGTGACAACGGACAGATAAACCCAGCCTGGAACTGACTTAGACATTGGACACACTGCCTGAAGCGATTTGCGTAAACACTGTCGGATCTTATACCTCAAAATCAGCAGTGCAATGCAAAAAATTCAGGCAATGCTTCACATCTAAAAATCTGAAACCACCCCAATTCGATAAGTTAAGCCAGGTTGATAGATTCGATTCACTCTTTCATAAGTGCGATCGCCAAGGTTTTCAAGAAACACCGTAACTCCCAATCCACGAGTCACTGGAATTCGCAAGCCCAAATCAAAATTGATCCAAGACGGTGAAAATTCGCGGGGATCATCACCTGCAAGGGTAAACAAAGCTCGTCGCGCCCCACTAAAGTAGTTCGCGTAGAGATTCACTTCCCAGCCATTTGAGGCGTAACCAATTCCAAGCCGCGCTACAGAAAACGGAACCGTACTGAGTTGCAATCCTCGCTCAACCCCACTCCCAATTTTGGCATCAGTGTATGTGTAGTTGAGGAAGGTAGACCACTGTGAAGAAAGCCGCCAACGTAGTGCTGCCTCGATTCCGTTGGTATTGACTAAACCGATATTCGCCCACTGTCCAGATTGGATTCCAATTCGATCGTTTAATCGGCTACCAAAGTAAGTCAATTGCGCGTCAAAACTTTTTGATAGCTGAAAATCGAGTCCAGTCGTCCAAGATGATCCGGTTTCTGGTTGAAGGTCGGGATTCGGAAGCCAGTTGTGAACCGTGTCAAAGGCGTAGAGTTGATCGAGTCCTGGATTGCGATGTACCGAAACCCAACTGCCTCGCAGCGCAACACCCGGTGAAAGTGCCCAACGCGCTCCCACACTCGGATTTAGATAACTGCCAAATTCATTGGTAAAGTTTTGCCGTAGACCGAATTCGGCTTGAAAGTTATTCGTAACTTGCCAGGTATTTAAGGCAAATAAGGCAGCCTGAAAGCGATTGCGATCGAACTCTCCATTAAATCGAGCCAACCGAGGCAGTGTACTAAAAGCTTCTCCAGTCAACCACGAATTTTTCAGGTCAACGCCCCAACGCAAATTATTCGTTTTGCTCGTTTGCCAATTGTGTTCGACTCTGGCATTCAAGCCGCGAGAATTCAAGACCCCCCGCCGGAAAAATGTGGCTTGTGTCGGCCCGTAAGTGCTGAAATAGTCTTGATTAAACGACAGCGTTGTATTCAGCGTCGAATCATCACGATTTCCCAGCATTGCCTTCCACGTTAAACCTGCATTTACGGTATCGTGATCCAATCGATCGCTCTGCAAGGGAAATCCAAAGTACAACAGTCCGCGCCGACTCGTGACCGTCGAGACATCTAAGCTCAGGGAATTACGATCGTTGAGATCAAAATTCAAATTGCCATAGTAGTTATCTTGGGTAGAATCTCCGTTGAACAATCGCCCATCTGGCCCACGATTTGCCGCTCCAACTGGAACTCGGTAGTCATTGTCAGCCTTGAATCGTTGATAGCTCAACAAATAATTTACGGCTCCGATCTCACCAGAGTAATTGCCTCGGTAATTTGAGGAACTAAGCGATCCTACTTGAGCAAAGCCACTAAACCTTGGGATACCATCGCCTTTTTTTGTGGTGATATTAACCACGCCCCCAAACGCCTCAGAACCGTACAACGTAGCAGCCGTTCCGCTCGACAGTTCAACTTGCTCGATCGCGCCTGTCGGAATTGAATTTAAATCAGTTCCGCCGTGATAGATGCTGATATTTGACCCGATCGGTCTGCCATTGAGCAAAAATACTGATTGATTGATCGAAGCCCCACGATAAAACGTTCCTGTGTGAACATCTGCACCAAAACCAGCATCGTTAATCGCAAATCCTGGCAAGCCCCGAAGCAGTTCGGCTAGACTATCTGCACTCTCGCGGCGAATCTCATCAGCATCGATCGTATATACCGGAGTTGAATTTGGCTTTTGGCGCTTTTCTTCAAAAACGATCTCTTCCTCTTCTTCTGGAGGCTCGGCTTGACTGAGTAGGGGTTCAACGGTTCCTGTGTCTTCTGCACGAGTCGCTGAAGGCTTTGGTTGAAGAAACTGAGCTTTGGTGAGCGGCGTTTGAAAATCTCGAAGATTTTGAGGAGAGAATGTTGGGGACTGTGTTACCGAATTACTTGAATCAGTGGATTGATTGCTAATTGAATTAGATTGAGTCTGGGTCTCTGCACTGTGACTGAGTTCAGCAAATACTGTGGCAGAGAGAAATACAACGCCAAAAAAAGAAATGCTCGATCGATAAATGCTGTTACTCATTATGCTGCTTATTAAATTCCGTCTGTATAACAACTTCGGTAATTTCCGCCTGATCATGTGACGGAAAGATCTTTGATGTCAAAAGACACGATGTCGTAGTTGTGTACAGCTAAATTCAAAGTTGCGCTATGCCCAAAACTGAAGAGATCCCCTCAGATAGATACAAAATCTATTGTTAAACGGTTATTTATAAGGTTGTTTCCAATGCTCCTTTAAATTTGAGAAGGATCGCTTAAGATTCTGCCTCCTCATTCTTCATTCTCATGTCTACCATTACCGTCGATAGACTCACCAAAACCTACCCCGTTGCCGTTAAAGAAGCAGGCTTCAAAGGGACTGTAACACATTTCTTTAAGCGCACTTACCGACAAGTGAAGGCGGTGCAAGATGTCTCTTTTCGGATTGAGCCGGGGGAAGTTGTAGGATTTCTGGGCGCGAATGGTGCGGGGAAGACAACGACGCTGAAAATGCTCACCGGATTGATTCACCCGTCATCTGGAAAAGTCACGGTTGCGGGACAAGTTCCGTTTGAGCGTCGGTCGGCGTTTTTGAAAAAGATCACGCTCGTCATGGGACAAAAGCAGCAGTTGATCTGGGATTTGCCTGCGGCAGATTCGCTGAAGATTAATGCGGCAGTGTATGGAATTAGCGATCGGGCTTTACAAACACGAGTCGGGGAGCTTTCTGAAATGCTCTCGCTCGAAGGCAAGCTCAATCAGCCCGTTCGGAAACTCTCCCTCGGTGAACGGATGAAAGCCGAACTCCTCGCCGCCTTGCTACATCAGCCGCAGGTTTTGTTTCTCGATGAACCGACTTTGGGGCTTGATGTCAATGCTCAAGTGGCTGTGCGAGAATTTTTGAAAGAATATAACGATCGATATAAAGCCACCGTTCTACTCACCAGTCATTACATGGCAGATATCACCGCATTGTGTGAGCGCGTTCTGATGATCCACCATGGGCAGCTTATTTATGATGGTAGTCTCGATGGCTTGGTGGATCGTTTCTCTCCTTACCGCGAAGTGAAAGTCGAATTCAATCGAACTTACACCGAAGCCGAATTATCCGCTTATGGTGATGTTCAGGAAGTAGATAAGCAATCGGTGCGGTTGTTGGTCGAGCAAGAAAAATTGACACACGCGATCGCGAAAATTCTCGCTGAACTGCAAGTCGTAGATTTATCGGTCACTGATCCCCCGATCGAAGAAGTGATCGGGCGCGTCTTCAAAGCGGGTGTAGTGAATTAGTTTCGCTGATTGTCCATAACGAATCCGGGTTCGTTACTGCCCGGAACTCGCCAATCTTCATTTTCGCCGCCGACGATCACACTGTCGATCGTTACAAAATCTTTGCTCAACTGGCGCAATGAATTGACCAAAACATCAAGCGCGATCGCATCACTCGTTCCCAAATCGAACCAGCAGCGACCCCAGTTGCTTTCGTACTCAAAGTCGCTCATGTTGTGCATCACCGCCATCATGCTGTCATCGGCGGTACTTTCGTCATAAGGCATATGGCTAATCTCTAGCCCCATGTCTTGCACCTGCAGATTTTCCGCATTAAAGCCGCCCAGCTTACCGAGGAAAAACCAGGAGCTAAATACTTCTTCGACATACTGTTTCTCCATCTCAGAAGGCACAGTATTAAACTCAATCCAAATCCAAACGTTAAACGGGTCAAATTCTCGAAACTGAATAAGCATAAAGATGAAGTCAGGCAGGTTGTAGAAGTTGCCTGACTTCTATTTTATCGTCCGCCTGCGCGTTGTTGTGCGCCTCGCAGTTCTCTTTGGATTTGTTGGACGGTAGCGGCTGGAAGCTGGTCTTTCTTGCTGAGCGCCGTTTCAAACAGTGGAATGCTATCGCGATCGCGCTGACTCCGAACCAGGATCTGTGCTTTCAAATAGCTGAGTTCAGGATTACTAGGCGTTTTACTCAAAGCACGATCAACCGCTTGTAAGGCTTTATCAAACTGCTTGAGATCTCGGTATCCTACTGCTAAACCACGATCGGCAAGATAACGCGGTTGGGCAGTTTGTTCGAGTCTTGCGATCGCATCAGTCGGACTCGATAGCGGCAGATTCAGATTGGCTGAAAGCGTCAGATCGATTAAGCCTTTGATTAGATTGAGTTCGGGATCTTTTGGATCGACCCGTTCTGCGGCATCTAAGTATCGGAACGCTTGCTGGAGATTGCCCAAAATCTGAGGAATACCGCGCACTGTGCCTTGTGTCGCTGCAATGTAGCCGCCTTCTAAAATTGTGCCTGCTGCTTGATAGATATTGCCGCGTAGGGGATCAGATTTGGCAAGCTGCTCTGCAGTCGTGCGGGTTTGAGTCGCGTAGGTTTTGAAATCGTTGAGCAGGGCTTGTTTGCGTTGCGGATCAGATTCGCCTTGAAAGCTAGTGTAGGCAACTAGACCTTTGAGGGCAAAGGAGAGCGGCTCATTTGGATCAGTCTGATTTAATAAAGTCTGAATGTTGCGATAGTCGCCTTTCTCGAAAATCGCGCGAAATGCCGCTTCGGTACGATCGCTAATCGGACGCGGATTTGTTGTTCTAAACGGATCTTTTGCAAGCGACGGACTCGCCAGCATTCCCACCATTAGCGCTGCTGCACTCACTTGTTGAGCCAGCTTACTGGACAGCCACTTCACCATAACGTTGAATTTTTTTGACGCATTGAAGTTGAGAGACGATTTTACGCGATCGCAGGTTCCGCTTGATTCTCTCATCTCTTGACGCACGCAAAATCAGCCCGTCCGGATGAACGCAAGGTAAACTAGGCTGAGGATAACCCTACGTTTGAATTCATGCTTTATCTGCGCGATTTGTCCTACCATCCCACTGCCACGCCTGAACCGATTCTGAAATCGATCAATCTAGAAGTCGCTCCTCAGCAACTAACTTTAGTGGTCGGGCCGAGTGGCTCTGGAAAAAGTACGCTACTGGAAATTTTGGCGGGATTGGCAGAGCATACGAGCGGCGAGATTCTCTGGCGTGAACAGGAATTGAATTTTCTCAATATGCAGCAGTTGTGCGGGCTGGTGTTTCAGTTTCCAGAGCGGCATTTCTGCGGCGGCACCATCTTAGAAGAGTTGCGCTTGGGACATCCAGAATTGAGTTCCGATCGCATTCATGAAGCCCTGCGGGAAGTGGCTTTGGATCATTTGTCGCTGTCGATGGCTCCTCATGCGCTCAGTGGCGGGCAACAGCGACGATTGGCGTTAGCGGTTCAGTTGATTCGGCAGCCGAGTATTCTCCTACTCGATGAACCGACCGCAGGGTTAGATTGGTCGATTCGGCGGCAGCTCGTTCGATTGCTCGCCAAGCTGAAAACCCATTGGAGTTTGCTTGTGGTGTCCCACGATGCGGGTGATATGTTAGAAATTGCCGATCGCTGTTGGTCGCTCCGCCACGGCGAACTCAAAGAAGTCACACCCGAAGAACTTGCCCCTGAACGGTTGGAGCGCATTGGATGTTAGTAGCGCTACCGGAAATGAGCGATCTTTGGCGATCGACGACAAATTGGTGTCCGACCGAGGAACAGCGATCGCGATTCCAGCGGTTTTATGAATTGGTTCTCACAGGCAATCAGCAACAGAATTTAACGCGCATTGTTGAGCCAGTTGATTTCTGGGAAAAGCATTTGTGGGATTCGCTGCGGGGTGTGTTTCCAAAAGTGACCGAAGCGAATTTAAGCGCGATCGATATTGGAACCGGGGCAGGATTTCCAGGAATTCCAATGGCGATCACGCGTCCCGATTGGAAAATTACGCTGCTCGATTCCACTCGGAAGAAAGTTAATTTTTTACAAGATAGTACGAAAGCGCTGAAATTAAGCAATGTGCGATCGGTCGTCGATCGAGTAGAGCAAATCGGACAAGCTTCTGGGCATCGAGCCTTTTACGATCTGGCGACGATTCGCGCGGTCGCTGCCGCTTCGGTATGCGCGGAGTATGCGTTACCGTTGCTCAAGATCGGCGGATTAGCCGTTTTGTATCGAGGGCAATGGACAGAAGAAGAAGCGATCGCGCTCGATCAAACGGTGGAAAAATTAGGCGGAGTCGTGGAAGAATGCGATCGCTTTGAAACGCCTTTATCGCATGGGGTTCGACACTGTTTGTATTTGCGTAAAACAGCGCCAACCCCTGCGGAATTTCCAAGAGCGATCGGCATTCCGACTCAAGATCCGCTTTAAGACTCGATCGCAGTTTCAGACGATTCTGATTCTTCTGATGGAGTTTCAACTTCTGGCGTTGCTGCCGAAGCTTTGGGCGGTTTTGGGCCTCGCATCAAGGCAGGATTGATCGGAGGCGCATCCGATTTTTCCGATTTCCTTCCTCGATCGTTGCCTCGATCGTTTCTTTTACCGCGTTTTTCTTCGGATCTTGGCATATCGGATCTTGGCGCATCACCTTTCTTCACAGGACGGGGGCTTGAGGAAGGCTTGATTCCGTCTGGAAGAGCGGCGGAACCCTCAGACTCAGAAGTTGAGGGTTGGGTTTGGGGTGATGCTGAAGTCGCGTCTGATGCCTCACTTGCTTGACGCTCAGACTTTTTGATAGGTCGCTCTACCACAGTGAATCCTTGTAAAGAACGTCCATATTTTAGCGTGCGATAGCCCCGCTGCATTGAGTGTTCGTGAGTTTCAGTTACACGCCAGCCTGAGCGGTCAGTTGATTCGCGATTTGTTGCGCTCGGTTGATCGGAATGGCAAATCCGATTCCTTGTGCGCCTTGAATAATGGCAGTATTGATGCCGATCACTTGTCCGCTTTGGTTTAATAACGGCCCGCCAGAGTTTCCGGGATTGATCGCGGCATCGGTTTGGATAAAGGGTTGTGAACTTCGTAAACCGAAGGCTCTTGCCGATCGCTCTGTACCGCTAATAATTCCAACCGTCACGGTGTTATCAAGTCCGAGCGGGTTGCCAATGGCGATCGCCCATTCTCCGGGTTTGAGTTGATCAGAGTTGCCTAAGCTAACAGCGGGAAGATTATTTGCGTCGATTTTCACAACCGCGACATCACTTTGGCGATCTGCACCCAACACTCGTCCGGTGTATTCTTGTCCATTTTTCAGCGTCACGCTTACACGATTTGCGCCAGAGACAACGTGAGCATTTGTCACGATTAAACCATCCGATCGCAGAATGAATCCTGAACCTGTCCCGCGCTGGACTTGTTCACCTCTGGCAGTGCTACGCTCACGGGTTGAATCGATTCGCACCACCGATTTACCAGTGCGATCAACAGCATTGGAGACGAAATTGTCGTCATTGGTCGAAAGTTGTGCGATCGCGGGTTGCGTTTGAGCCGCTGGAATTTGAGTGCCGACTAGTGTACTGATTGCACCAATTGAGACTAAAGATAATGAAGCGATCGAGGTTTTTAGGAAGCGATTAGAAGTCATTTGCAGAGTTCCGAGAGAGTGAAAAGGGCTGTTTCTTCTACCTGTTCCTATTGTGGAGAAGGATTATGACAAAAGAATGTCACCCTAGGCAGCACTAACCACGCGCTGAGGTTCAGGCAAAGGCTTTCCAGTTTCTCGATAGTCTTCAACGATCATCTCAATCACTTCTTGTCCTCGTCTAGCAGCCTCTTCGTAGGTTTCGCCATGCGTCATACCAAATCAAAAAATACCAGCGACAGATAGTGCATCTACGATAAAGCTAAAGCCAGTTACAGAAGCAACGGTTTCTGCGGTTAAATCGGCAATCAGCGTGTCCACTTTCGTTTGCAGTTGAG
>JAHHHU010000012.1 GCA_019359175.1 Phormidium tanganyikae FI6-MK23 | reverse complement strand
AGTGGCTCCAACAGTGATGTGTGAGTCGCTCCTTTATCGTGCTTCGATTTTTTCTATAGCGTTGATTTCCCTAACTCCTCAAGTTTACGTTTGATTCTTGACATTCAAGATAATCGCTTTGCTGATTCCCTTCGCCTGTCCTTTGCGAATCATACTCATGGCCTCAATCCCGCTCAAGGTTCGTCTTGCTGTGTGGAATGAGCCGAATCCCATCATGGGCTTGGTCAATCGCTTGATGTTTCGATGATCCTGCTCAATCATGTTATTCATGTACTTGCTCTGGCGCAATTCCGTCTCTGCTGCCAGCGTTTCGACTGCTTTCAGGGCTTCGACTGCCACCGGATAAGCCGCATTCTTGTCCACGGTAATCACCCGTGGTGCTTGAGTGTGTTCAGCCTTTAGCACTTTGCGGAAAAACCGTGCGGCTGCCTTGCCGTCCCGCTTTGCGCTCAACATGAAGTCGAGCGTGTTGCCCATTGAATCTACCGCTCGGTAAAGATACTTCCACACTCCTTTCACTTCGATGTAAGTTTCATCCACCCGCCACGAATCATTCGTTTCGTTCAGGTGGGGACGGAGCCGTTGATCGAGTTCTGGGGCGTAGCTCAGCACCCACCGATGAATCGTGGAATGATCCACCTCGACCCCTCGCTCTGCCATCATCTCCTCTAGATCCCGGTAGCTCAACGGGTAGCAACAATACCACCGCACATTCAGCAAGATGATTGCGGGTAAGAAGTGCCGCCACTTAAGCAGAGATTGGGATGCCATTTAGGGTGAAGTCAGAGAAAATTGAGTCTCCTCACCTTATCATTTTTGCGACACAACCCAAACTTCTCCCAATCCGTGATTTTGCCACGAACGGGTGGTGTTTGTCGCGGCTTCGGCAAAATGTCTCCGGTTGCAGCTTTGCGCCGACACCACAAGTTGATCGTGTTGCGACTGATGTTGAACAGTTGACTCGCTTCGCTCTTTTTCAAGCCGTCCATCTCAATTGCTTGCATGACTTTGCGGCGGAAGTCCTCACTGTAAGCTTTTGCCATTGCAGCACGATGGGTAGAATCAGGATTCTTATAGTTTAAGTCCTGTCTCAGTTGGCTACAGCTATAGTTGAAACTGTAATTTGTTCATGATTACGATCGCATTCACGAACAAAGATAGAATCATATCAAAGGCAGTTCCTATGTGAGATCAGGGGGGCGCAAATTTGTAAAATTCGTTGCGCCGTAGTGCTTATCAATCATCTTTGCACTGGTTCCTGTCCATCGCCCGATCGCTGTGCTATTAATATGCTCCTCAACACACAGGCTAATAAAGGTATGTCTGCACTGATAGCTCTTTCGGTAAGCAACACCACATTTCGCCATAATTGACTTCCAAGCACGATTGGCAAAATTGTGTTGGTCGAATAACTTGCCTCTCGGGCTTTTGAAGATTAGTTCTTCAGGATTCACCTTCTCAGGTCTCATATCTGCCAAGATTGCCTGCACCTCAGCCGTAATTGGAAAATCTCGTTTGCGCTGAGTTTTCAGTCCTTCTTTCAGGACTAAGCCATCTTCAGAAACCACGATCGACTGACGGAATTGAATCACGCTCTCGGTGATGTGTTTCCATTGCAATCCAATCACTTCAGAAGGTCTTGCGCCTGTGAAGAAGAGAAACCGAACATAGGGAGTATAGAACTTATAGTAGCGATCGCTTTCAAACGTCCGAATGATCAAGTCCCGCTCCTCTTTTGTAAACGGATTCACATCTTCATCTTCAGAGAGTCCTTTTGGCGCTTTGATTCGCATCGAAGCAAACGGATTTACCTCGATCAGCCCTTCGTCAGTAGCCCAATCACAGCAGGATTTCAATTGAGACAGACAGCGTTTTGCGGCATCGGGGGTAAGCGTTTTCAGTAAATGGTCGCGAATCATCGATGCGTTCTCTAGCGACTGGTTTGGAAAACGATTAATGTGATTACGATGCTTCTTGAAATCCTTTGTGTACGTGCTTGGGCTAACTTGCGGACGTTTAAATTGTGAATACCGCTCCCACAACTCACTGAGATCAGGTTGAGTCTTCGCTGGTGGATTGGGGGAAATTGGGGGAATGGGGGAAACGGTGCTGAGGGAAGCGAACGGCTGATATTTCTGAAGACTCAGATCTACTTCGCCATAATCGATATCGCGTTGAAGTTGGCTGACAATCCCGCCAACACGTTGGCGATTGAGCGGCGTGTCGTCATAGCCTGTCGAAATATAAAATCGCTTTCGCTTAATCTCGCCATTTTCTTCAACCGGATAAGAAAAGACAATTTGTAAGCGCCCTTTCGTGTTTTTGAACTGGACAGAACCCTTGCCACCTTTGCCCTGCGACTGTGATGAATACATAGGAACTCCTGTGGGGGAAGATGTCCTCTAGTCTACGTCGCCCTTATTTTTCTTCCTTTGGAATTTCCCCCAATTTTCCCCCAATTTTGTGCCTAAACCCATCTAAAAACACCCAACAGAAAAGTCAGGCTTTGAGATGAAATTGCCAAAAACAGAGCCCAGAAGGCGCTTCCTCTGGGCTTTTTGTTTGATATATCTAAATGCCAGGAACGAGACTTGAACTCGTGACACGAGGATTTTCAGTCCTCTGCTCTACCAACTGAGCTATCCCGGCGATCGCGTTTTTTAGCGCTCAATTAACGTAACAAAAGAAGCGCAACTTTGCAAGCAAGTTTTAAAGGAAACCTGAAAGCACGATCGCAGTCTTTAAAACAAACGGCGCGATCGACCCAAAGTCAGCCAAAATAGACAACAGATCACAAGTAACCGTTGCAGCAGTTACGCTGATAGAGTATAGAGCCACTCCCGTTGAAATCACATTATGACTCGCCGACGTTCTACGCCCTGGATTTACCGCAACTCACGCCTACTCATCGGCGCGATCGCAGTGCTTGGCATCCTCAATACGGGCTACATCACCTTCAATAAGTTGTTCAGCAGCGTTGTGGCGTGTCCCACATCGGGATGCGAACGAGTGCTAGAAAGCCCGTATGCGGTGCTATTTGGACTACCGCTGTCGCTATATGGTTTGTTGGCATATCTGGCGATGGCAACGTTTGCGCTCGTTCCGCTGCTTGTGAATCCAGAGGAAAAGAAATCTGTCCGAACGAATCTGGAGAATCAGACCTGGTTGCTGCTCTTTGCGGGCGCAACGGCGATGCTGCTATTTAGCGGCTACTTGATGTACGTCATGTTCTCTAAATTTGTGTCGCAGTTTGGGGTGAATGGGATTTGTTATTTCTGCCTCGCATCTGCGACGTTTGCGACGCTGATGTTTGTACTGACATTGATTGGGCGCGATTGGAACGATCGTGGACAGTTGGTGTTTTTAGGTTCGATCGTTGGAATTGTGACGCTGATTGGGTCGATCGCTTGGGGCGCTTCGGTGGGACAGGTTCCCGTGAATGCGGCAACGATTTCAGATGCTCAGGGAAATCCTTATTTTCTGATTGATAATCCATCGGGAGATGCGGAGACTCAGTTAGCGCAGCATTTGAAGCAGACTGGATCTGTGATGTATGGGGCTTATTGGTGTCCTCACTGCTGTGAACAAAAAGAACTGTTTGGTAAAGAGGCGTACAAAGAATTTCCTTACATTGAGTGCGCCGAAGGCGGTAAAGATGCTCAAATCGAAACTTGTCAGAGAGTTTTAGGAGAGGCTGAGAAGCAGTTGGGGCAAAAAGCAGGATTTCCGACTTGGCAGATTAATGGGCGGTTTTTTAGCGGACGGCAAACCTTGCAGCAGTTAGCAGACAATTCTGGCTATAAAGGGCCGCAGAACTTTCAGAATCAGTTCAGAACGTGCAAACAGCCTTAATCGAATTAGAAACTGAATAAAAAAGGAGCCTTTGTCGATCGGCTCCTTTTTTGTTGAGTAGATTCTCTAATTTCGGTGAGCTGCTGCCGCTAAAGTGGTCGCGTAAGGCGTTTCGTGTAAATGAGCTTTGCCGACTGAGCCGAATAGCTCTAGTTTATCGATAATTACCTCTTGCATTGCCGCGATCGCTTCTCCGGTCACGTCCAATAAATCCTTCTCTTCCTGCCCGCAGATCTCATCTTTCAACGCCTGCATATACGCTTGTCTAACTTCGGTGTTGACGTTGAATTTGCACACGCCGAGTTGAATCGATCGAGCAATCATTTCCGCAGGCAGTCCCGATGCGCCATGTAATACGAGTGGAATTTCTAAGAGATTGCGAATCTTTTCTAAACGTGGGAAATCGAGACGAGGTGGGCTTTTGTATTCTCCGTGAACGTTGCCGATCGTGACTGCCAACGCATCGACACGAGTTGCTTGAACGAATTCAACCGCTTGCTGAGGATCGGTCATTTTCGCTTCTTTTTCTGCGATCGTTAATCCATCTTCTGTGCCGCTGATACGTCCGATTTCGGCTTCGACGATCGCGTGATATGAATGCGCCAATCGTGTCATATCGCGCGTGAATTCTAGATTTTTCTCATACGGCATTGGAGAACCATCCGCCATAATCGATCGCACGCCTTCTTGTAAAACGCGATCGATGTCTTTTACCGAAGTGCTGTGATCGAGGTGAACGGAAATCGGAACGGTTGCCGCTTCTGCTGCTTCGAGACACATCGCGACGAGCGGAGAATTTCCGTATTTCAATGCACTGGGATGGAGTTGCAGCATCGCGGGACTGCGACTGATCTCGGCTGCGTTCACGACTGCTTTGACTCCTTCGAGGTTGTAGACATTGAACGCCCCGATCGCGAAAATATGTCGCCGCGCCGTTTCCAAAAGTTCGCGTGTGGAAGTCAACATCGATCGCGCCGCTCCTCTAAAATAAAGGCTAGACCGCATTGTACGATAAGCTTTGCCGAGATACTGCTGTTTAAAATAAAACGATATGCCTGAACTGCCAAATACTTTAGATGACGCGATCGCTCAAGCTCAAAGCGCGACTCAAGCCGCGCTTGCCGCAGGTTACACCCGCTTGCAGGTCGAACTCGTGTTTCCAGAATTGAAATCGCTGCCGATCGCCGAAAAATTCATTTCGATTTTTCGCGATCGAGGGTCAGGATTGAAACTGTTTTTTACGGATTCCGGGATTGCAGCGCTAGCAAAACGCGATTGGCAGGACGTTCCGCATCAAATTCGCAGCTTGGATGTTGCTGGATCGCGCCAAACGACTCCGGTTGAAGAACAAGTTGACCCCGACGACGAAATCTACGTTTTTGTCTCGCCAAGCTCGGTCGAAGTGAATCCGGTTGAACAGATTTGCAATGCCGCAGGCGAACGTCCTGTCATTTTGCTCAATCCTAAATTGGAAGATGTCGCAACGATCGGGATTGGCTACGCAGGACGACAGTTGAGACAGCGATTTTTAGATACGATCGAGCCTTGTTATTATTTGCGTCCGCTCGATGATCAGTCTGCGATTCTGCGCTGCTACCCGTCTCCGTGGCAGGTTTGGTATGCACCCGACGATGAGTATCAATTGATTGCTGAAGAACAAGACCGCCCCGATTCGGAAAAGTTAGACGAAATTTTCGCAGGGGTTTTGGGGCAAGGGGCGAAACCTGGACTCTTCGCGGGATTCCAGCAATTTCTAAAAGCCTTGGGAAGATGAAGGAATGGCCCAGGAATGATGAGAATCTCGTGACTACAGTAAAATCTTGAGAGTGGACAGGGCATAATTGTGGCATATGCTCAGATCCCTATTGCTGTGTTCTGGTGTCTAATTCCTAGTCTTAACTGTTTCCGAAGGACGATCGCATGAGTCAGCAACCCTCACGTCGAATTGTGATTGGTGATGTGCATGGTCACTACGAAGGGATGATGAACTTGCTCAACGCGATCTCGCCTGGAGCGGAGGATCAGGTTTATTTTCTGGGCGATTTGATCGATCGTGGCCCGCAAAGCTGCCAAGTGATCGAGTTTGTCAAAAATAGTCCACATCGCTCGCTCCTCGGCAATCACGAACATCTGTTGCTCGAAGCCTTTCCGAATGGGCAAGTTCATCCCCCTGCACTCCAGGCATGGCTACAGAGTGGCGGACGGGCAACGGTTTCAAGCTATGCCGATATCGAGTTGCTGCTTGAGCACGTAAAATGGATTCGCACACTGCCGACTTATTTGGATTTGGGCGATATTTGGCTAGTTCATGCGGGTGTGAATCCGCACTTACCGATCGAGCAACAAGGCTACGCTGAGTTCTGCTGGATTCGCGATGAGTTTCACAGCTCGATGCAGCCCTATTTTGCCGATAAAACGATCATCACAGGACACACGATCACTTTTACGTTTCAAGGTGTTACGCCGGGAGCGATCGCACGGGGGCGGGGTTGGTTAGGCATTGATACGGGAGCGTATCATCCGAAAAGCGGGTGGCTGACTGCGCTAGAAGTGGATAACCAGCGGGTTCATCAGGTCAATGTGTATACAAATCAGGTGCGGACGCTGACCTTAGACGAAGCGACCATTCGAGTGGAACCTCGGAAACGTGGACGGCGACAAGCTCTGAGAATGTAGAGGTTCAAACAGAAGAACTCCGAGTGAAATGAAACGCTCGGAGTTCTTTGTTTTTAGCGGAGTCGCGATCGATAACTTGTAGTGTCGATTCCAGCACGTCCGGGAGCCGGGTTCTGGCTGATCAGTTGATTGAGCCGCCCAATGCGATCGGAAGTTGCTGGGTGATTTGCGAGAAACGTGGGCGGAGAGGACGAACTCAGCAGTTTTCGCATGAAGGCAACCATTTCAGATTGAGCATATCCCGCACGGCTCATGGTGCGTAATCCGCGTTCGTCGGCTTCATACTCATCGCGGCGACTATTCGGTAAACGCAAGGCAAGCTGAACGCCGAGATTGACCGCTGTACTGCGATCAAGTCCACCCGCTGCCAGTAATCCCTGCTGTACTGCTGCTTGACGCATTTGTTTAAGGGCGTGTTTTCCGGAAATATGTCCCATCTCATGTCCGATTACGCTTGCAACTTGCGCTTCATTATCTGCCGCAGTTAGCAAACCTCGATTCACGTAGACATAGCCGCCCATCGTTGCAAAAGCGTTGATGCTCTTGTCATCGACGACTTGAAAGGTATAGCGGATATTAGAGCGATCGCTACTTGGAACCAGTCTCTGCCCAATTTCATTCACATAAGCTATCAAAGCCGGATCGCGAACAATTCGGACTTGGCGACTGGTCAATTCATCATTAATTTGGCGACCGAGATCCGCTTCTTGACTATCATTCAAGCGAGAAAGCTGAACGCCTTGAACAATTTGGATTCCTCCCCGGATCAGATCGCCCCAAGAGATTGCTTGAGCGACTAACGGCTGACCGAAACAAATCCCGGCAACCATTACGATCGATAAAACTGGATACAGCCAACGGCGACGCAAAGTTTTTGTAATCATAGAACAGTAGAGAAAGGCGTGAGGCGCTTGGGGTCAAGACGCAATTCGGCTTAATTTAGTTGCGGCAGAACTTGAAATTTGCTCGATCGCTTCCCAGACTCATGCTAATCTTGACTGGCGTTGATTGAGTATTGACGATAAAGCAAGGCAACGCACAAGACATCTAGATTAAGTATCACTATGGCTATTGTGGATTCCCAAGGTCGGCTCTTCGGTAAAGTCAGCATCCTAGATGTGGGTGCAGCACTCGTGATTCTGCTGGTGGTGTTTGGGATTTTTATCTTTCCGGGAGCATCGGGATCGGCTCAGGGGACGCGACAAGCTGTTGAGGTGGATGTGGTAGTACGTGGACTGAGCGCGACGAATCCAAAAGATGTGGTCAAAGCTGGCAATACGACTAATATTTTGGTGCGGAAGCAGCCATCGGGAACAGCGAAGCTGAAAGAGATTAAGTTCTTGCCGCGTACCGTTGCTGCTCCACAACCAGATGGAACGTTGAAAGTGTTTCCTGATCCGCGTCCAGAGCTTGCTTTGACGACAGATATGATGCTGACATTGGCGAATGAGGTTCCGATCGTGGATGGAACGCCTGTGTTGGGGGGCGAGAAGGTCAAGGTGGGAACCACGATCGAGCTAGATGGCCCGACTTACAACTTTGCAAGTAGCGTGGTTGCAATTCGGATCAAAAAGTCTTGATCATTCTGTGAGAAACAGAATGATTAATTCTGCTTCTCACGAGTCAAGTATGGAAGGTCAACAATTTCGCCCAAATCAACTTTTAAGCCTGCTCCGCCTGCTTTTGTGCGGATGTATGCAAGCCCGATCGAGTCTGCAACACTGGTGATTAGCCCTACTTTTTCGCTGTCGATCGTGACGATTGTTCCCGGTTCCGCAGGTTGATTAAGCTTGATTCCCCAAAGCTGTTGTTTTACGCCGTTGTAAGTATCGAGCCGCGCGATCGTTTCTTGTCCGATATAGCAACCTTTGTTAAAAGAAATGGTGTGCCACAGTCCCGCTTCTAATGGATTGTAGTCTTCTGTGAGTTCAGAACCGGGCATCGGGCGACCTTGTTCGATTCGGAGTGCATCCCAAGTCGGATCATCGATCTGGGTCGCTCCGAGGTCAATTAATTTCTGCTTGAGGTCGATCGCGCGATCGCATATTAATGTGTAGCCTTCCGTTGCTAATCCGCTACCTACCGCAATCCGAATCTGATCTACCAGACAATGAGTTCCGTAAGGTTGATCGATTAAGCTCTCTGCGCCGAGCGCTTTAACAATGTCATGACTCTTTGCACCGATTAGGCTAAATGCTGCGGTTTGTTCAGTCACATCGGTAAGCTTTACCTTGTCCGCGAAGAAGATATAGCGATCGAGAAATGCGATCAGTTTTTCACTGATTCCAGGTGAAACCAGCAGCAAAACTGAATCTTCTAGAACATAAGCAGTGGTCAGATCGATCGTTCTTGCGGTCGAAGTAAGAAAAACGGTATCACACCCTTCACCAGGCTTTCTGAGCTTAAAGGTATTGGTGCTTTGATTATGGAGAAAATTAAGGCGATCGTCATCTGTGACCGTGATTTGCCCCCAAGCAGTGCGATCGTAAAATGCTGCACCGGATTTCACAATTTCAATCATAAGAACTGGCGGTTAGAGTTTTTTCGAGTGTGCCTTCAAGCAACGGACGAGTCACCTGACGCAACAAAAGCGTTTCTATCTGATTTTCTACCACGCGCGTTGCTTCAAACTCCAATTCGCCCCACTGCAATCGATCGCCCGTTGCTGGAACCCGATTCATGTGGTGAATCATAAAACCTGCTGCGGTTCGATAGGCATCACTTGCAGGCAGGCTTAGATTTAATTGTTGATTCACAGTTGTAATATCAACCGTTCCAGCAAGTAGAACAGAATACTCATCTTTCCGAATAAATTCATCTTCAGCAATGCGATCGCGATTCGTAATCCAGCCTGTTAACAGTCGTACAGTTGCATTCAGAATCACCAAAGCCGGAAAAAATAAATAAGAACAAATCTGAAGCGGACGAATCAACGCCATTGCGGTTTTTTCCGGAGCGTGAGCCGCCAGCACTTTCGGAACCAGTTCGCCTAGAACGATTTCAACATACGTTACGATCAGAAACGCGATCGCAGTCGCAATCGTATGGACTGTGATCATTACGGGGAGATGCGGAATGGGTAGCAGCATGATCCAAGGTTCGATCCAATACACCGTTGCGCCTTCTCCGAGCCATCCGAGTAATAAGCTCCCGGCAGTCGTTCCAGTTTGCGTCACAGAAAGATACTGCCCCAAGTTATTTTGGGCGTGCTGAACTCGTTGTGCTGCTTTCTGAGTTCCGGGGCGATCGGCTTGGCGGGCGAGTGAGTCGATTTCGCCCTTGGATGAGGAGACGATCGCAAGTTCTACTGCGACGAAGAATGCAACTGCTAGCACGAAGATCAGCAAGACTGCTAATCTAACAAGAGTTTCTGCGGTTTCAATTTCAAATGTTTCTAGAGCCGTCAAAGTGGTCACTCCTAGCATTTACAACGCCACAATTCGGATTCTTGGGAACCCTAGTGTAAAGATTACTGAACGATTTCGGTAGCTTCATCCTTTCAAGCAGGATTTCAATTATCACGCTATTCACCTCAATCATGTTGCTAAAACGCTCTTTGTTTACAACGCTTGCCGCGCTCAGTCTGGTTACTGTTCCAGAATTGACGCTGGCGACTCCAAAAGTTCTGGCTCAACCTGCCTCAGTGACTTCTCCTGTCACGCGATCGACTTCCATGGCTTCAATCTTGCCCGCAGAAACATTGGGTGTGGTGATGATCAACACTCAGAACGATCGCTGGAAAGCGTTAAGCCAATTCAATCTGTTTCCAAACAATTTGACGTTTCCAGGAAGAATCTTTTACCCGACCAATCAGGAAACCAGTTTTGAGGAAGATATTCAGCCTTGGTTGGGTGATCAGTTCGGAGTTGCGTTGCTGTCGGCAAAAAGCATTTTGATGGTTTCATCGGTGAAGGATCAGACAGCGCTGGATAAATATGTCAATTCCATTCGAGCCTTTCGCAAAGCGCCAAAAGAAATTCAGTACAAAGGCGCAACAATTTTAGAATTTCAACCGGAAAAGCGGAGTGGAGTAGAAACCGAGCTTTACGCGATCGAGGAAGACCAAAAGCCAGTAACACCTCCTAAACCTAAACCTAGAGCAGTATCGATTCCAGTTCCAAAACTCGCGATCGCAGTTCTCCCCGGTTATTTTGTCAGTGCAAATTCTGCTGAAGCCATCCAAGAAATGCTTGATGCCCAGAGCAAGCTTTCCGAAAATCCTAAGTTTCAGCGAATCGAACAGAATCCGCGATCGGCTCAATCGATCGCGATGTTGTACGGCAAGTACATCGAAGCCTTGAAAGCGATCAATCAGATCCAGCAAGTTCAGCTAGAAGAAATCACGAAAAATGCTCCAAATGCTCCTGCCCTGCCAAACTTTGCTCTTGATCCGACCCTAATTGATCCGCTAGCGCAGTTTTACGACACCGCAGAAGGCTATGTGTGGGCTGAATCTACGGGATTACGCGCCCAATTCGGCGTGAATCTTAAACAAGCCGTTCCAGAGAATTTGCTGACTCCGCTCACGACTCGCAACCAAATTCTACAACGCTTACCCGAAGTAAATTACATGGTCGCAAACAGCCAGAATTTATCGCTTTACTGGCGCGTTTTGACAGTCGGGTTAGACTCTCAGCCGACTTGGAAGAAGTACTTAGAACAAGCGCGGCAGTCGATGCAGAGTGCTTTCGGCGTTGACGATCGCGATCTTGCCCCCTGGATGAACGGGGAATATGTGGTATTCGCTTATCCCACTAATAAAGGATTCATTCCCGCCACCTCTTCAAACATGGATATCGCGCTGGGCATGATGGTGCAAACCGACGATCGCGCTGCGGCGGAAACGGCGCTCAACAAATTTACAGCGTTTGTCACACCACGTTTAGGCAAGCCACTCGTTCAGCAAAGCACGATCGCGGGTCAGCCCTTCATCAACTACGGAGCCGTAAACAACGGTCGATCGCTGAATTTCTTTAGCCACGGTTGGACAGATGAGAACACGCTGTTAATGCTATTTGGGGGCGGATCGCTGAGTGAATTTAATCCGAAACCAACGCGAAATCTCACCCAAACCCCGAATTTTAAATCTGCAATCGAGCCTTTCCCAAATGCAAATTTGGGCTATTTCTATGTGAATCAAGGCGCGTTTATGTCATTTGTAAACAACGGCTTGCTGCCCGTTTTGGGGGGTCGATCGATGCAGGGAAATCCGTTTGTGACTCAGGTGCAGGATAGCTTGGGCAGTATTCGCAGTATCAGCGGTGCGAGTACGATTACAAGCGATCAAGTCCAGTTTGAGGGCTTTTTAGCGCTCTCCCCACGCTTAAAGCGATAGTGTTGAGTTCAAGAGCAACAAATCGCTTGACATCTACAAGCTTGCTCATATTTCAAATTTCCTAATCTTCAATTTGAAGCTCTTCAACTCGCTCAAACTCTCGTGTGTTGTGCGTGACTAGCGTGAGATGATTTGCTAACGCGATCGCAGCAATTTGAAGATCATAAGCCCCGATTGGACTGCCTCCGATTGCAAGCTGTGCCCGAATTTGCCCGCCAGTTCGGGCGGCTTCGTCGTCAAAAGGAAGTGAAACAAATCGACTAAGAAACTGTTGTTGCCGATTCAATGTTTGAGTTGGATTATTGCTTCGCATCGCTCCATAAAATAATTCAGCTTTGACGATCGAACAAACCGCAATTTCGTCAGTCGAAATTGAAAGTAATTGATCGCAAACTGAACGTGAACGACCATTCAAATACACGACACAGACATTTGTATCCAACAGGTAGCGCATTTCTAGTCGAATGCTCCAACCATCTCATCATCAGAGCTTTCTAAAATTCCACGATCGTCAAGTGTAATCGGATCATCGGCACAAACGCCGTAGAGTTGCTCAAGCGATCGGTGATCGGATTGAAGGGGCTGATAGATGACCATCACTTCTACTTCTCGCTCTGTCAGTCCAGTAGGAATCTCTAGATGCAGAACGCCATCTTGTCCAACGCGCTGACAAAATTTGATGCTTTCCATTGTTGATGTCTTTGCCCTTTACGATTCAAGGTTTCTGATGCAACATTCCTGTAGGAATTACCGCTTCCTCCAGGGAATCAGCGGATCTTTGGCAATGTGAGTCGAGACAGCATGAGCGCCATAGCGGTTTAGATGGCTTGGATCAGAGAAATAATCGGGTGTATTCTTCCAATTTTCGAGCAGGTCGCGGTAGGTGAAACCGAGTTCTCCAGACAGTCGCATCAGGTATTGCTGAAACTGCTGTTCGCGATCGCGTCGGTACGGATCAAGATAGTTTTCAGTCAGCGGCAGATTGAGTACGACTAGCGGAATCTCTTGCGATTTCGTGTATTGAGCCAGCGATCGTAATGCCTGAGTTTGCGCCCCGTCTAAGTTGAAATTCGCATAATCCGCATCACTATCTCCAGCAACTCTAGAATATTTCTGATAGTAAGTAACCGGATTGAATCGATTCGAGATCGGCAAAAATCCATTGATATCGATCAAGCCCTGCCCGTCTTGTGCGATCGTCGATTCGCCGTCGGGTTCAGAACTTGCGGTCGGCGCGAAGCTGAAAGATAACCCGCGCTTGAGAAGAGTTTGGAGCTTATCGCGCTCGTTCCAAACGGTAGAAAGTTGACCTGCTTGCTGTAGAAGTTGATCGTTGAAAGATTGATAGCGATCGACAACCGTAGTATTCGTTCGAGCAATGGTTTCTAAGGGTTTGGTAAATGCCTGAGTCGGATTGGGAGCGGATTCAGTTGCGATTTCGGGAAGCTTGCGGAATCCGGGAGAAGAGACGATCGCGTTAAACGTCGCATCGGGTCGCCCATCGTTGTACGCCCGCAATCCATCTGCAAATAAAATCATTTTCGGCTGTTTTTCCGATGCCAAGACGCGCCGCACGATCAGATCCACGACTTGAACCGTTGCACCGTTGACCCCGAAGTTAAACACGCGCATTCCCGGATATCCCTGGGTGGCTAGGGTCTGTTCTAGAACCACCGGATCAATGCCCCGCATCGCGCGGGAACTACCGACTACTAAAATATCTGGCACACCATTTTGAGCGACGTACTGCCGATACAAAACGAATTTCTCATCCAACTGAGGCGCGTTAAACGTTGGATAAGGCGATCGAGAAGTGTCGATCGCGGCTTTGGGTTTCAACGGTGAAGCGAGCAGTGCCGTCGAGTCTGATCCCGGTGTCATTAGCGTCTGTCCCGACTGCGTGAATCCCGATCCGATCACGTCAAATCCTGCCGTCTTTTGTAGCGAGAGTTGCGGTAATGCGGTCTGTTCTGGGGGCAAGGGAGCAGGAGAAACAGTCGGGGTCGCTTTCGCTGCAATTAACGGCTTTACAAATTGCCCAAGTAGCCAATCCGCTTGAACGGTGAGCAAAATTCCGAGAACTGCCCAGACGATCGCAGCTTTTACTTCGTTTGGGGCGGCGGAGTGTGTAGCGCGTGCGGTATTGGGTGCGGTTTCAGATGCGATCGTAAAAATTCGAGTCCGTGCCATGCCGCCCTGAATCGCTTCGATCAGTCGATCCCAGATCGTTGGTTCTGTGTCTTCAAACTCTGGAACGGTCAGCGCTCCGGGTTCTTTGGTTAAAAGATCGCCCACATACGCATCCGATGCCGCAAATTCTGGAGTTGCTTCGGGAATTAAATGATCGCGCGTTGCAAAATCAACGCCGTAACTCCATAAGGGACGCTTTTGTCCCGATCGTCGCCCGTAAATCCGAACACCTTGAACATCGGGAAGATTCAGAGATCGGATATATTTCGCGACTTTTGTGCCCACCTGACTTTGAGGCGGACAAACCGGGGCATCGGTCATGATGTGCAGCAAATCTTCTTTCTGCCGCACCTGAAGCCGAATTCCGCCCGTGGCTAACTGCGTATCGAGATTGGGATTGAGTTGGCGAGTCAGCAGAAACGCGATCGCACTTAAATCCCCTTGCTGCGCTAACTGCCGCGTTGATTCAGATAAAGCGGGATGTTCTGCGGCAGGTAAATTCATCCACTGCACCCAAACCGGAGCATCAGGGATCGATAAGTGCGGCATCGGGTTCGGTGTGCCGCTCAGTCCGTAAACCGCCATTGCGTGAATGCCTTGGGGTGCGATCGTATCGATTAGAGGTGCGATCGCGGCGAAGACCCGTTCTTTCTCCGGGGCATCTGTGCGTTGAGCCGTAACGTGCAGCGTAATATCCATCAACGTCGCGGCAATCTCGACTCCTTGATCCCGGACTGCGTTGTTCATTAATCGCGTCAGGGCTTCTACATCTCCCCAACGCGCCCAATCCTTCAGCATTTCCTGGGGCGGAGTCAAATCAACTCGCAACACCCATTCCGGCTCGGTTTCACCTCGAACGCGGCTAAACACGATCGCATCTCGAAATCCGTCGAGTTCTAAATCGCGAAGGTTTTGCGCGATCGTTTCGGTCAACAGCGTAGAGTCTGGACTGTATGCCGATTCGCACACGACCCACAACCGATTCAACAACGCTTGAGGCGTGAGAGATGCCGTACTGCTAAATACTGAAGCTAAATTCGCCGTTTGAGGGAGTCCCGTTTCTTCGGGTAGTGCCGCTGATTTCACACTCGCCCGCACCGCAACTCCCAACGCCGTCAACGCTTCACTGAGGTAACGCGCGATCGCATCGGGTCTTCCGCGTCTTGCCATGCCCAAATTTGCAAGCTCGATCGCAACCGTCGTTTCTGCCTCAGTTTTCGGATCATCGAGGTTTTCCAAATAGCGATCGATCTGCGCGAGATGAATCACCTCCGCCCATTGTGGACGTGGCTCCCCAACGCGACGACCATAGAGAATTACTTGATAAATTTTGGGCTGTGAGGGCGGGAGCAGCGTTTCGATTTGGGTTTTCGAGAGCGATCTCACCAACTGTTCAAAAATTAGCGATCGATTGGGGCAGTCGCGCCCTTCCGCTAAGAGGTAGAGATTATTTCCGCGCAGCCGCACTTGGAGATTGACGTGAGGAATGCCGATAACGCGGTAGAGCCACGGCAGCAATGGCAACCGTGATCCCACAGCTTGTGGTGACGAAGAGAGCGTGTACGGCGATCGATTCCCCATCCGAATTTTGATTCCCTGTGCGATGTTCAACGATGAGTGATGGTCTTGTCGGAATAGTCTTGGGCAGAGATCGCTTCACGGTCTGCGGCGTTTGCCCTTAAAATGTGATTTTTCCAACCTTGCTGCATTTAAGCTTAACTTTTGATTTTGATACACTTTTTTTAGTTATGGTAAGCACAAACCGCACCATCGGTACAACTTTTTCGGAGTCTAATGTATCACTCCGGAGTGCTGCTACCCCGCTTGCCGATTGCTTCCTCGGTTTTAAACCCGAAATTTTTCCGTTTTTCTTTCTCATCCCTTTAGATACATCTAGAGAAACGATGCACAGACGTGCAATTTAGACTGTTACGCTAGACACTGGATTACTCTACCGTTGGAACCTACAATCTGATGAAATCTGAATCCGATCGCATTTTAGGCTTTCTCGATCCCGATGTTGCTTTGAGTTTAGCAACGGTTCCCGTTTTGGTCGCTTTGGTTGGAGGGAATGCGATCGTGCAAACCCTGCAAGAACTCGGCACAATGAGCGAAGAAATTTTCAGAGGCGATCGCCTCCCGCGCTTAGACTTTCCGCCGAATCCATAGTCGAACGTTTGCCATCTCCCCAATCGCGCCCATCTCTCCTAAAATTGTTGAACCTCTCTGGAATACTGTATGAGTTCGACCCGCCCTTCTTCCGACGAATCTTTTGCCAGCATCACTACGGCATCCGAAGATGTCACCGCACTGATGTCTGATTTATTTTTGCGTCATCGGCTCAGAATCGTTGAGGATCTCTGGGAAGCCGTGTTGCGCCAAGAATGTGGGCAGGAATTGGTTGATCTGCTGAATCAACTGAGACAGATTTGTTCTCCAGAGGGGCAGGCGACGACGTTTACCGGGTCGGAAGTGCTGCAAGTCGTAGAAAAGCTCGATCTCAATGAAGCGATTCGGGCCGCCCGCGCCTTTGCGCTTTATTTTCAATTGATTAATATTGTTGAGCAGCATTACGAACAGCGCGATCAGCAGTTGCAGTATCGGATGGCGCGAGAAGGACACGCTCAACCTGATCCAAAACATAAACGTCAAGCGTATGCGACCGAGGAAGATGCGGGACGACCTGAAGCCGACTTTCTAGAGCGCAGTTTGCATGAGTCGGCTTCTCGTCGCGAAATCGGCACCTTTCATTGGCTGTTTCCCCGGTTAAAGCAGCTAAATGTTCCACCCCAACAGATTGAACGGTTGATCAATCAGTTAGATGTCTGGTTGGTTTTTACTGCTCACCCGACTGAGATTGTTCGCCACACGATTCGAGATAAGCAGCGACGAATTGCCAAAATTCTTCGCCAGTTGGATAGTATTGAAGACAGTTTAAAGGCGATCGGGCTTTCTTCTTCTTGGGAAGCTGATGCTCTGCGCGATCAGTTGACTGAAGAGATTCGTCTCTGGTGGCGCACTGATGAACTGCATCAATTCAAGCCAACAGTTTTAGACGAGGTCGATCACGCGCTGCACTATTTCCGCGAAGTGATTTTCGATGCGATTCCCCATCTGTACCAGCGGTTAGAAGAGGCGGTTCATGGCTCATTTCCAACAATGCAGATGCCGCGCCGCAATTTCTGTCAGTTTGGTTCATGGGTAGGAGCCGATCGAGATGGTAATCCCTCAGTCACTCCCCAAGTTACCTGGCAAACCGCCTGTTATCAGCGTCGTTTAGTCTTAGAACGATACGTTCAATCGATCCAGACATTAACCGATTTGCTGAGTCTGTCTTTGCACTGGAGCGATGTTCTCCCCGACCTGCTAGAATCGCTCGAACAAGATCAGCAGCGAATGCCGGATGTGTACGATCTCTTATCGATCCGCTACCGCCAAGAACCATATCGGCTCAAATTGGCTTACATTCGCAAGCGGCTAGAGAACACGCTTGATCGCAATCACATTCTCTACAACGGCGACGGACTACAGCAAGAAATTCCCGAATACGACGAAGCTACGATTTATCGATCGGGCGATGATTTCCTCGCAGAACTCCGTTTAATTCAAAGCAACTTAGCGGCAACAGGTCTAAGCTGTCGCGATCTGGAACATCTCATCTGCCAAGTTGAAATCTTCGGGTTTAACTTAGCGCATCTCGACATTCGGCAAGAAAGCCCTCGTCATTCAGAAACGATGAATGAAATTGTGGAATATCTGCAAGTTTTGCCGAAAGCTTACAACGACATGACCGAAGCGGAACGGTGCGAATGGCTAATCACCGAGCTACAAACTCGTAGACCCTTGATTCCCACAGAGATGCCGTTTTCCGATCGCACTCGTGAAGCGATCGCGACCTTCCGCATGGTTCGCAAGCTGCAACAAGAATTCGGCCTTGATATCTGCCGCACTTACATTATCAGCATGAGTCACGATGTTAGTGACTTGCTTGAAGTGTTGCTATTTGCCAAAGAAGCTGGACTTTATGACCCTGCAACCGGGCTGGGAACGATTCAAGTCGTGCCGCTGTTTGAAACTGTGGAAGACTTACAGAAAGCGCCTAGCGTAATGCAGGGTGTGTTTGATCAGCCCTTCTACAAAGCACTATTAGCGGGTGGATTTGAATCGATCGGGGTTAAAACCGCACTCCAAGAAGTCATGCTCGGTTATTCTGACAGCAATAAAGACTCTGGATTCCTCAGCAGTAATTGGGAAATTCATAAAGCTCAACAAGCCCTCCAAAGCATTGCTGATGAACATGGGGTCGTGCTGCGGATTTTTCACGGTCGCGGCGGTTCTGTCGGTCGCGGCGGCGGCCCTGCTTACGAAGCAATTCTGGCGCAACCCGGACATAGTGTAAACGGTCGAATCAAAATTACAGAGCAAGGTGAAGTGCTTGCCTCGAAGTATTCACTGCCAGAACTTGCACTCTACAACCTAGAAACTGTTACGACCGCAGTGATTCAAGGCAGCTTGTTGCTGAATAAGTTTGATGAAATTGAACCGTGGCAGCAAGTGATGGAAGAGTTGGCGGCTCGATCGAGAATTCACTATCGCGGACTGATCTACGAGCAACCCGATTTTATTGATTTCTTTCATCAAGTCACCCCGATCGAGGAAATCAGTCAGCTTCAAATTAGCTCTCGTCCAGCCCGTCGCGGCGGCAAAAAAGATCTCGCGAGTCTGCGGGCAATTCCTTGGGTCTTTAGCTGGACACAAAGCCGATTTTTGCTGCCGTCTTGGTACGGAGTCGGGACTGCGCTGCAAGGATTTCTCGATGAAGCACCAGAGAAACATATGCAGCTTTTACGGCATTTCTACTACAAATGGCCTTTCTTCAAAATGGCAATTTCTAGAGTTGAAATGACGCTTTCTAAAGTTGATCTACAAATCGCAAGCCACTACGTCGATGAACTCACACAGCCAGAAGACCGGGAGCGGTTTGCTCCAGTATTTGAGCAGATTCGCGATGAGTATCTCTTGACTCGTGAGTTAGTGCTGAAGATTACCGGACACAATCGCCTGCTCGATGGCGACCCTGAACTTCAGAGATCGGTACAGTTACGCAACGGTACGATCGTGCCTTTAGGATTCTTGCAGGTGTCGTTGTTGAAGCGGTTGCGTCAGCACAAGACTTTGGCGGCTTCGGGCGTTGTGCGATCGCGCTACAGCAAAGGTGAACTGCTACGCGGAGCATTGCTTACAATCAACGGCATTGCTGCGGGAATGAGAAATACGGGTTGATGCGACTTCTCCGGGCTAGTTAGGTGAAGACTAAGGGAGACGGGGAGGAAAAATCATTTCTGGTTCTCCCCGTTCTCCCCAGCTAAATTTCCTGCTTCAGAATCTCGATCGCTTTTCCGCCTTCCCGCATCGATTCCGACATCGCGACCAAAGTTTGCACCAATTCCGCACCGAGCCAGCCCGACGAAATTTCTGAAGTTCGATTCTGCTTCACACACTCTAGAAAATGGCTGCAAACTTGATAGAGCGGCTCTTGATTCGGCAACTCAAGAATTTCGCGGCTTTGCTCGATCGGTTTAAATTTCTCGTCGAATCTTCCCCACTGCACCGTTAATTGCTCCTGAGCGAGTTCGTCAAAAATCAAGCTGCCATTTTCGCCGACGATGCACGATCGACGTTGTTTATCAGGATTGAGCCAACTGAGATGCAGCCTCGCTTCAAACCCAGAAGGATAAATCAAAGTCGCCCAAACCGTATCCGCTAAACCTTTTTGTAACCAGGTCGATCCTTTCGCCTCAACTTGACACGGCGTTTCCCCTAGCCAAAAATTCAGAATTGCAATATCGTGGATTGCCAAATCCCACAGCGCATCGACATCGGTGCGAACTGGGCTTAAGTGAGATCGAGTCGCGTACCCATAACGCAGTTTGCCAAGTTTGCCGGATTGAACCCATTCTCGCCCCCGAATCACCGCAGGATGAAATAAATAAGTGTGATCAATGACTAACTGCCGCTGCTGCTGTTCCGCGAGTTGGCAAAGCTGAATCGACTCAGCGGCGCTTAAAGTGAGTGGCTTCGCGGCGAGAACATGAAGATTTTGCTTGAGTGCCGCTGTGATTAACTCGTGATGAGTCGTTGCCGGGGTTGTAATCGCAACGGCATCCAACCCGCTCAATTCCAGCGCATCTTGCCATTGCGTCGTGAAAAAAATGCGCTGATCCAACTCAAACCGCTGTGCGATGCTTTCTAACTGCTCCAAGCAAGGATCAACTATCGCGACCACTCGCGCGTTTGGGTGCTGTAAGAAATTTCGCAATAAATGAACGCCCCATCGACCAACGCCGAAAAGCGCGATCGTACTCTGCTCTGACATACCCGTTCCTCCAGAAGTTCGGCTGGCAGGTCGGGGTTAAGTCTCCTGACGGCTCAGCACTAAAAACGCTTCTTGTGCCGCTGCTTGTTCGGCAGCTTTACGCGATCGACCTGTGCCTTGTCCCATGCAGCGTCCTTGAATCCAGACCTCTGAGACAAAGCGTTGGGGATCGTTGTGAGTATTCCCGGTTTCTTGAGTGCGATATTCAGGCAGGGTTTTTTGATGTCCTTGCGTCCAGTTTTGCAGTGCGGCTTTGTAGTTTTGACGGGCAGGATCGGCAAGAATCTCCTCAGCAAGCGGCTGAAATTGTTCATCGAGCCAGGAATGAATCAGGCTGAGATTATGGGTGCTGAGATAGAGGGCGGCAAGAACGGCTTCTAGCGAATCGGCAAGGCGAGAATCGCGTCCGGCAGGGTCAGATTTTGCGCTCGGAGCAACGAGAAGATAACGATCGAATCCAAAAGAATCCGCAATTTTGGCGAGAATACGATCGCTGACTAACACCGATCGCAGCGCTGTAAATTCTCCGACTTTCAGATCTGGATAAGCCTTGAGCAAAAATTCCGCTGCTGCCAATTTCACGACCGCATCGCCCACGAACTCTAATTGTTCATAATTGCGATCTGCAGAAAACGTCACGTGAATTAGCGCCAAATCCATCAGATTCCAATCGATCGCGTCGAGTTGCGATACTCCCAATCGTTGAGCAAGGGCGCGAAGTTCCTGCTGGCGGCGCGGATAGGCAAGAGTCATCAGTGCAATAAAAAATCAGGCTGATTCTATCGTAGGGGGTGAATCGGCTCTCAGACAAATTAGGCTGATTTCAAAACGGCATAAGTGCGCTCGATTTCACTGACGGTTGCAGTCGTTAACAGCGGAACGGCTGGGATTTCTTGGGTGTTCAGAGGGATTGTTGTGACTTTAAGCTGGTCGGAACCTGGAAGAAAGGGCATCGTGCCAATTTTGCTACTACGCCAGTGTTGCGATCTCACCTGCTCGATCGCGCCTGGAAAGACTCCCGCCAACAGCGCTAAAACCTCACTCGGCAATCCGACCACCACCTGCCGCCCAAAGAATTCTTCAAATCCGGCTAATAGTTTCTCAGAGCGGATCATCGGATCGGGATGTTCAACAATTCTTTGTAACCAGCGCCCCCATTGAATTCTACGTCCGTATGCTCTGCGGCGATCCTCAAACGTTTTTGTCGTGATGAGTTCAGGAGATCCGATCGCAATCACAGCGCGATAGGCAGGCTCAACCGCGCAATTCACCGCTGCCCCAGGGCCCGCGAATTCTGCGTGATATTGCTTACAAAGGATCAATCCACTTTTCTTATGTTCACTGATAGCGAAGAGCGATTCTTGTGAGAGGGGAATCTCACAGGCGGGCGGAAGTTCGAGAGTGGAAGCTTGGCTTTTCACAGACTTGCCCTACACGGCTGTAGGTGAGAAGTTGCCTGACATCGCAGGCGCTTAACATCTTCATCCTAGACTGAAGGACAGGGTTGGATGAATTGAGGAATACGGACTTTGCTGAATCTACATATTGCTAGACGCAGTTTAAAGCAATGTCCAGAATTGGGCTTAAGGTGATAACGTTCAGAGAAGATTTCTTGCAATCTTGAAGCTGCGATCGCGAGAAATGCTCCGTGTTTTCCGCAACAATTTAAGCATTTCTCCGTATTCGTTAAAAAGTTGAGAAGAGTTAGACATAAGCCGGATTCTGTTCTCATTGTGCTAGGCCACGCAGAGGGCAGTTATCTATCTGGGATTGGAGTTACCTCCAACCTCAAGCGGTTCTCGATCGCCCAAATTCACGCGGAATTCGACGACCCACCGAAACAGGAAAAAACCCAACCCTTGTTTCGTCCGACCTTGCTCCCCACCGGGGTTTACCGAGCCAGCACCTCTCGATACTGCTGGTGCGCTCTTACCGCACCTTTGCACCCTTACCCGACGAGCGGGCGGTATTTTTCTGTGGCACTCTCCTCACGCTCACGCGCACTGGGCGTTACCCAGCAAGTTTGGGTTTTTGGGAGTCCGGACTTTCCTCAGATTCAAGCGAATCTGCAACCACCTCGCTAACTCTTCTCTAATCTCCAGTCTAGCCGATGCGGGTTAGGGCAATTTGGGATTCCAGGGAAGTCCGGCTGTCCAGTCGAGTTTACGAACGTTGAGGCGGCAGACGATCGAAACACGATCGCCGCCTGGAGTTGAGCCAAATCCGACAAATCTTAGGACTAAGTAAAGCTCAAATTTGAACAGTTCCTCGCCGGACATAAATTTTTGGAAAAGCTTCTTTTTCGCTGCGGAGGCTTTCTTATTGGGCTTCGTGAAACTTAGAACGGTTTCACTGGCTTGCAGAGGGACTCCGCCATCTTTGCGGGTCAGCATATCTTCTGCAAACAGGTCTTCCATTAACGTTTTGCCGGGTGCGATCGCGCTAAAGGCTTGGCGCTGAAATACATCGGTGGGCGAACCAGAAACGGAACGGGTCACGCGCCGCGATCGAGATGGCTCATACTGATCGGTGAGGGCGCAGTAGTCCCAATCGACATAGAGCGCTTGCTCGCTCGATTTATTGGTGATGCGGATCTGTAATTTCTTCAGCTTGTCGAATTCGTAACGATTCTCGAATTTGAAGCTGATCCCAATGCTGTCTTTTAGATTCAGGGCTGTGAGTTGCTGATTTAGATACTCTTGATCGAGCCAAATAGTAAATTCATCGTTAAACGAAGTCACCATCTGGTAGAGAACGTAGGTAACACACAAAAAATAGACCGTAAGTAAGACAAAATCGAGTTCAGTCATTCCCTTCGAGCAGATACAGATTCAATTCTGTCCTTATACCATTTTGGTGTTGGTTGTGTTCAGGGATTTTAAGAATTTAATCAAAGATGCGATCGCACACAAAAAATCGGCAGAAGTAATTAAACTGCTACCGATTCTGAATGTTACAAATCTAGACCCTGAAGCACGTTGTCGCGTTAGCGCTCGAAGTGTTTTTTAACGTGCTTTTTGTCATAAACGTCCCCGCTAAAGGGCTGAAGTCCGGTTCCTGGATAAGCATCGTCACTTAAGCCGAAGATGCGAGTCACTGCACCTGAAAAATAGTTCATCAATTCGTCTACTGCTTTCGGAATAGCCATAATAAACCACCTCTGAAGTTTGCGTTAGATCAAGCAAAACAATCTATCTGGGTGAATGATTCATTCACGAATCTGCGAATAGTTCATTATGAGGGATTCCTTAAAAGATAGCTAGGGATTGCATTATTTATTTAGAAGAAAGTTGAGTTAATTTGTCTTTCTTTAGGCTTCGTATTCTTTGTTTGAATCAGATTATGAAAGCGGAGTAGAAGTTGCACGATCGCAACATTCTCTTAATATCAGCAGAGCCACTCTATTTTTGAGAGCGAAGTCAGCGGGTACACTATTCTTGTTAAATGCACTATAATTTTTCCAGTTTTCATAAGCCTTGCGCGAAAAATTCTCCAGTTTTTAAGCTTGACTTTTGGTTAAAACAACTATAATTTAGAAGAAGCAATCTCAGTCTGCCCCCTAACTCTCAGAACCCTTTTGAATCCAAGGAGGATTTGGGTGGAAGATCTTGAACTCGTGATTCGTCCAGAAGATTACAGTTTGTTGACCGATTTATATCAGTTAACAATGGCAGCTTGTTACGTCGGGGAAAGCTTAGACCAAAGACGTGCGAGTTTTGAACTTTCAGTGCGCCGATTGCCGAAGGGATTTGGCTATTTAATCGTGATGGGACTGGCGCAAGCATTGAAATATTTAGAGAATTTTCGGTTTAATGAAGCTCAAATTTTAGCATTACAAGCAACGGGCATTTTTGACCATGCACCAGAACAGTTTTGGACACTGCTAGAAGGATCTCGATTTGAAGGAGATGTTTGGGCAGTGCCAGAAGGGACAGCGGTGTTTGCAAATGAACCGTTGTTGCGGGTTGAAGCTCCATTGTGGCAAGCGCAGTTAGTGGAGACTTACTTGCTCAATACGATGAACTACCAAACCCTAGTAGCGACTCGTGCAGCTCGGATGCGGGATGCCGCGGGCGAAAATGCCACATTATTAGAGTTTGGGACTCGACGCGCGTTCAGCCCGCAGGGTTCGATCTGGGCGGCTCGTGCAGCGTTAGCAGGCGGATTAGACGCGACCTCGAATGTGTTAGCGGCTTTGAAGCTGGGGCGTAAACCGACTGGAACGATGGCGCATTCCCTCGTGATGGCATTGAGCGCGATCGAAGGAACCGAATCCGAAGCTTTCACCGCGTTTCATCGTTATTTTCCCGGTGCGCCCTTATTGATTGATACTTACGATACGATCGCGGCAGCGGAGACTCTTTCAAAACAACTCAAAGCTGGAGAAATTCAGCTTTCCGGCGTGCGGATTGATTCGGGCGACTTGTTGAATTTGTCGAAAAAAGTTCGATTGCTGTTGCCTGGAGTTTCGATCTTTGCCAGTGGTGACCTCGATGAGTATCGAATTGCGGACTTGAAGGCAAACGGAGCTTGTATCGACGGCTATGGTTTGGGAACTCAACTGGTGACAGGTGCGCCCGTGAATGGAGTGTACAAACTCGCTGAAATTGATGGAATTCCGGTGATGAAAGAGGCGACCGGAAAAGTGACCTATCCAGGGCGCAAGCAAATTTTTCGGCAGACGGGAATGCGCGATCGTTTAGGACTTGTAACCGAAGATCCAAACGGGGAAGTTCCTTTACTACAATTAGTTTTCAAGCAGGGACAGCGAATCGCTGAACCAGAAACGATCGCTCAAATTCGCGATCGCACCACAGCAAATGTTGAGAATTTGCCAAAATCCGCACGACAGCTTGAAAATCCAACCGCAATTCCGGTAGAACTATCCCAAGCGCTTTCTGAATTAACCGATCGCACTCGTCGCCGAGACAGGAGCCAGTCTGTATGAAAATTGCGCTATTCGGAACCAGTGCCGATCCGCCTACGACTGGACATTTAGAGATTTTGCGCTGGCTGGCTGGACAGTTCGATCACGTTGCAGTGTGGGCAGCAGATAATCCGTTTAAATCGCATCAAACGGAGTTAGCGCAACGGACAGCGATGTTGAAGATTCTCGTGGATGAGTTGAATTGTTCTAACGTGCAAGTTCATCCAGAATTGAGCCATCCGAGAACGATCGTGACGGTCGATCGTATTCAAGAGCGCTATCCGAATGCAGAATTAACTCTAGTTGTGGGTTTTGATGTCGCGCGGCAATTATCGAAGTGGTATCGCGTGGCAGAACTATTGCAGCGAGTTCACCTTCTCGTGATTCCACGATCGCGTTATCAATTTGAGACAGAAGATTTAAATCGGTTAGCAGCACTGGGAGCAAAAACGACGATCGCGCCTGCGACGGTTCCTGATGTGTCTTCGACCGCGTATCGCGAAGGCTGTGACTTGTCCGGGGTAACAGCTTCGATTCAGGCTTATATCGATCGGGAGCAACTTTATCAATGCCACGCACACACAGAAAAACAACCAGTTCATTAATGGGGGAGAAGCTTGCAGATTTCAGAGTGGGAGTCGATAACGCAATTTTTTCCGTAGATACAGCGCAGAATCGCTTACTGGTTTTGCTAGTGATGCGCCATGAGGAGCCGTTTTTGGGGCAGTGGTGTTTGCCTGGAACATTGGTGAGACAAGGGGAATCACTCGAAGATGCAGCCTATCGGATCTTGTCAGAGAAGATTCGGGCAAGGAATCTTTATTTAGAGCAGTTGTATACATTTGGAGGGCCCGATCGCGATCCGCGGGAGGCAGAAGATAGCTATGGAGTGCGATATTTATCTGTTAGTTATTTCGCATTAGTTCGATTTGCGGAGGCCGAACTAATTGCAGATGGGGTGAGCGGAATTGCTTGGTATCCTGTCGATCAATTGCCCCAACTCGCATTTGATCACAACAAGATTTTAGAGTATGGTCATCGCCGTTTAAGGAATAAATTAGAATACAGCCCGGTTGCGTTTGATGTGTTGCCTGAACTGTTTACATTGAGTGATTTGTTTCAGCTTTATACAACAGTTTTAGGTGAGAGTTTCTCGGATTATTCTAATTTTCGATCGAGGTTATTAAAGCTCGGTTTTCTCTCAGATACAGGTGTAAAAGTTTCAAGGGGTGCGGGGCGACCTGCGAGTTTATATCGCTTTGATGCAGAAGCATTTGCGCCATTAAAAGATAAGCCTTTAGTGTTCATTTGAGTTCAAAACTATGGGACTTGGAATTGAGGAACTATTAGCCGATAAGCGAGAAGAAATTTTAGCGCTCGCCAAAAAGCACGGGGCTTACAACATTAGAGTTTTTGGCTCAGTGGCACGTTGTGAAGCAAACAGTGAAAGTGATATTGATTTCTTAGTTGAGATGGGTACAAATCATAGTTCTTGGTTTCCTGTTGGGCTCATCCAAGATCTTGAGGATCTGCTAGGACGAGATGTCGATGTTGCAACTGAGAAGATGCTACATGAGAGAATCCGCGATCGCGTTCTAAAAGAGGCAGTTTCACTATGATTGATGATGGATTGAACATCAACTGTATTGCAGAGTGCATTGCTCGAATTGAAGAATACACTTCCGAGGGACGAGAAGCATTTGAAGCGTCCACGTTGATTCAAGATGCTGTCGTTCGGAATTTTCAGGTCATTGGTGATGCAACCAAGAATCTCTCTTCGGAAATCAAGCAAGCTTACCCAGACGTTCCTTGGCGACGGATGGCTGGATTTCGAGATGTACTGGTTCACGACTATTTGAGAATTGATTTCAACATTGTTTGGGAAATTATTGAAATCGAGATACCCAATATCAAGCCGCAAATCTTAGAAATCTTGCAAATTTTGAATTTACCACCATCATGAAAATTGCGATCGCACAACTCAATCCTACGATCGGAGATATCCAAGGTAACGCTAACAAAATTCTCAAAGCTGCTGATCGTGCAGCTTCTGAAGGCGTTCGTTTGCTCCTCACTCCGGAGCTTTCACTCAGTGGTTATCCACCTCGTGATCTATTGATTGATCCGAACTTTGTTGCAACAATGGTAGAGCAACTTTCAGAACTTGCATCAAAGCTGCCTGAAGGTGTTGCAGTGTTAGTTGGAACAGTTGAGCCAAATGCTGGAGCAATCTCTACAGGTGGAAAACCGTTGTTTAACAGCGTGGCATTGATCGAGAAAAGCAACATTCTGAAAGTCTTTCACAAGCGGTTGTTGCCAACTTACGACGTATTTGACGAAGATCGCTACTTTGAACCCGGAAATCAGCCGAATCAGTTCGAGTTAGATGGTGTTCACATTGGAGTAACAATCTGTGAGGATCTTTGGAACGATGAGGAATTTTGGGGAAAACGGACTTATACGTTGAACCCAATCGCTGATTTAGCCCAAGCAGGCGTGAAGTTTACGATCAATCTTTCAGCATCGCCTTACACGGTTGGAAAGCAAAAACTTAGAGAAGCCATGTTGCGACATGGAGCATTGCGATTTAATCAACCTTTGATTTATGCGAATCAGGTCGGTGGCAATGATGATCTGGTCTTTGATGGGACAAGTATTGCGATCGACAAAAAAGGCGAACTCATCGCGCGCGCAGTTGGCTTTGAAGAAGATTGGTTAGTCCTTGAGTACAACCGTGAAAAACAAGACTTCGAGAAAAGCTCGATCGTGGCTCCACCCGATTGTGAGGAAGCTGAACTGTGGTCAGCATTGGTTTTGGGTGTGCGAGACTATGCCTGCAAATGTGGATTCTCTAAGATTGTCTTGGGCTTGAGTGGGGGAATTGATTCCTCTTTGATTGCAGCGATCGCATCTGAAGCAGTTGGAAAAGAGAACGTTCTCGGTATCTTGATGCCTTCTCCTTATAGTTCTGATCATTCGATTCAGGACGCGCTAGATCTCGCTCGAAATGTGGGAATTCAAACGCAAACGTTAGCGATCGGAACTGTGATGGAATGTTTTGATCACACACTCAATCCATTGTTTGCGGGAACGCCATTTGGATTAGCAGAAGAGAACTTACAATCTCGGATTCGTGGCACTTTATTAATGGCAGTGTCGAATAAATTTGGACATCTTTTAGTCTCAACTGGAAACAAATCTGAAATCGCTGTGGGATATTGCACGTTATACGGTGACATGAATGGTGGATTAGCCGCGATCGCAGATGTCCCAAAAACGAAAGTCTACAAACTTTGTGAATGGATTAATCGATCTCAAGAAATCATCCCCATGAATGTTTTAGTAAAACCGCCAAGCGCAGAACTAAAACCGGGTCAGAAAGATCAAGACTCACTGCCAGAATATGATGTGTTGGATGATATTCTCGATCGCTATATTCATCAGCACCAATCTCCCGCAGAAATCGTTAAGGCAGGACACGAAGCCGCGATCGTCGAACGAGTCGTCAAATTAGTTCGGATTTCAGAATTCAAACGCAAGCAAGCGCCACCGGGATTAAAAGTGACAGATCGCGCTTTTGGAACCGGATGGAGAATGCCGATCGCGAGTCGTTGGATTGCTCAAATTTAAAAATAAAAAACGGACGGGGCAACACCAATCACCCTGTCCGTTTTTTAGGCTAATCAAATCTACAAAATGTACAGCAGCAAAAACAAAATAATCCAAATCACATCGACAAAGTGCCAATAGATTTCAGCCGCTTCGACTCCGAAATGTTTTTCGCTGTTGTAGTGATTGGGTTTTAGCGATCGCCAAAGTACCGCCAAAATTAGAATCAACCCGAAACAAACGTGCAGCCCGTGAAATCCCGTCAGGACATAAAACGTGCTGGCAAAAATGTTTGTCTTCAGCCCAAATTCCAAATGGAAGTACTCATAAAGCTGACCGACTAAGAACACCAAACCCATTGCTGCGGTGATTCCAAACCATAGCCGCAATCCCTTCACATCATTTTTCTTGATTGCAGTATCCGCGTTGTGAATTACAAAGCTACTTCCAATCAGAATCGCCGTGTTAATTCCTGGCAGTAATAGTTCAAGCTTCGGTGTTCCTTCAGGGGGCCAAACGGGTGTTACGGCGCGAAACGCGATATAAGCCATGAATAGACCCAGAAAGATCATGCCTTCTGCGGCAAGAAACACGATGATGCCCGGAATGCGGAGATCTGGGTGTTCATGATGGTGAGCTTCTGCGGTCGCTTCGTGGTGGTAGTTGAGAGAAGTTTTTGCAGGATCGGTAGTAGTCATGGTGTTGAAGAATGAAGGACAAAGGATGAAGCCTAACTTCATCCTTTCAGGGTTTATCGATTGTTGCTTTCGGTTCCTCGATCGCTTGGATTTGCCGCGACGACTGGATCAGGTTTTGCTCTCAAAGTCGAACTCGGCCCAGCAGAAAGTGCTGGATCACTTGCATCCGAGAATGGGACATCAACTTCAGTCGATCGAGAACCCATACCGTAATCGTAAGGGCCTGTTGCCAGCACCGGATCAGCATCAAAGTTTTCAACCGGAGGCGGCGAAGTCGTCATCCATTCCAGCGTCAAACCACGCCAAGGATTATCACCCGCAGGCTCACCCCGTAACCAACTCCACGCCGCATTCACGATGAACGGAATCGTCGAAATCGCCAGCAGAAAAGCACCAATCGTACAAATCAAATTCAACGTCGCAAACTTGGGATCATACTCAGCAATCCGACGGTTCATTCCTTCCAAGCCCAACTTGTGCATCGGCATGAAGGCTAAGTTAAACCCAACAAAGCTCAACCAAAAGTGAACCTTGCCCCAAGTCTCATTCATCATTCGTCCTGTAATCTTCGGGAACCAGTGGTAGAACCCGGCATACAGTCCAAAGACGCTGCCACCAAATAGCACATAGTGCAGGTGAGCAACAATAAAGTAAGTATCGTGAACGTGAATATCAAATGGAACAGATGCGACCATTACGCCGCTAATACCGCCTACCACGAAGAGGGAGATAAATCCCATCGCAAATAGTAATGCTGAACTGCCGTCCAATTTCCCGCCCCAAAGCGTTGCCAGCCAGCTAAAGATCTTGATCCCCGTCGGGACGGCAATGATCATCGTTGTGATCATGAAGAACATCCGCATCCAGGGCGGTGTTCCACTGGTGAACATATGGTGAACCCATACGATCAAGCCCAAGCCGCAAATTGCGAGACTGGAATAAGCGATCGCTTTATATCCGAAAATCGGCTTCCGCGCGTGAACAGAGATGATATCTGAGATCATGCCGAACACAGGCAAGATCATGATGTACACGGCTGGATGCGAGTAGAACCAGAACAAGTGCTGATATACGATCGGATCGCCGCCACCTGTGGGATTGAAGAACGACGTACCAATCAGCACATCAAACGACAGCAGAATCAATGCGCCAGCCAATACTGGAGTCGCAATCAGCACCAAGATCGAAGTTGAGAACATTGCCCAACAAAAGAGCGGCATCTGATTCCAGCCCATTCCTGGTACTCGCATCTTCCAGATCGTGACGAGAAAGTTCACTGCCGCCAAAATCGACGAAGTTCCCAGCAACAAAACGCTGAGAATCCAGATCATTTCTCCAGCTTTCCCACTGATCAAACTTAATGGCGGATAGTTCGTCCATCCAGCTCCTGGCGCACCAACCAAGAAACTACTGAGCAACATAATCCCAGCAGGCGGAATAATCCAGAATGCCAATGCGTTGAGCTTCGGAAACGCCATATCTCGCGCCCCGATCATCAATGGCACAAGATAATTTCCAAAGCCTCCAGTTCCCGCAGGCACAATCCACAGAAAGATCATCACCGTCGCGTGAACCGTGAACAAACTGTTATAAACTTCGCGGCTCACAAAGTCGGATTCTGGAGTCGCTAACTCTGTCCGAACCATTGTCGCCAACACGCCGCCGATCAGATAAAAGGCGAAAGTCGTGACCAGGTATTGAATCCCGATCACTTTGTGGTCAGAACTAAAACTAAAATAGCGTTTCCAATCTCCCGGTTCTTGACCGTGAGCGGGGAGATTTGCTTGTTCTTGAATTTGGGCTGCTTGTGTCATAGCAAAGTATTAAGAAAAAGAGCGGCTCCAGTTCAGAGCAGAAGTCAGCTCATCGGATGAAGGTGATTGAGCATTTCAGGAGTCACACCGGTTTTCTGAGCGTAAGGCGCGAGATATTCGGTATCGGTCATCTGAGCAGGATTGAGGGCAACTCTAAGATCGCTTTCATCCGCCTGAGCCACTTTCATGCTCTGTAACCACGTTTCATAAGCTTCCGGCGATTCCACCACCACATGAGATCTCATGGCTCCATGATACGCACCGCACAGTTCCGCACAGATCACGGGATAATCGCCTTCGACCGTCGGGGTAAAGCGAATTTCAGATTGTCGTCCCGGAACTGCGTCTTGCTTCAATCGGAACTCTGGAACCCAAAACGCATGAATTACATCATTCGCAGTGATGTTCATCACGACCGGACGACCCACAGGCAAGTGTAGCTCACCTACAATAATTTCATCTGGATAGGTAAACAACCAGGCGTACTGCATTCCTGCTGCGTTGATTACAAGTGGTTCTTGTCTATTTGCCGGGGAAATCGAACCCGCTTTCGGGGAAACAATTCCATTTGCCGGAGCATCACGACGAGCAGGAATATCTTCCTCGATCGCTCTTGTCGCCGCGTTCTCCCGCACTTCTTCAGTCTTTGCCTGATTGGGGTCAGCTTGCGCGATCAACGGGGCAGCGATCGCGGCTCCACGTACATGAGCAACTTGATGCTGCTGTTTTCCATGCGCCGCCATCGAATGATCCATCGGATTCATTCCGCCTTCAGTGTTGTAAATTTCAAAGCTAAACACTGAAATTCCCAGCACGATCACGGCAGGGATTGCTGTCCAAAGAATTTCGAGTGGAATGTTGCCATGCACTGGAGGGCCATCACTCAGATCACCTGGCTCTCGCTGAAAGCGAAAGGAAGAATAAATCAGCACAAAGCTGACGAGTAGAAAAATGCCAGTGCCGATCGTCAGCATTGCATTAAACAACTTATCAATCAGCGGGGCTGCCTCGGACGCTGCCACAGGGAGCAGATTGTGGTTCTGACCGTACCACAGGCTTACGAGCGTCAGAACGATACCCGCGAGGAGAGTTGAAATTTGACTAGGAATGTTCACGGCTCACCAATCTTGCCTATAACTACTTCAAGGGTTCTAGATTCTGGATATTGGGTAAACAGCATTTGGGTAGAGATCGATGCTGCTAGTTGCCGCTATGACAAAAATTCCGACGCTCAGAGGAAACTGTATTTTCGAGAACGCTTGTTAATCCAATCTAGTCTTCCTCCACGTTAGGGCAGGTTTCTCGAAAAGGGCGATCGAAAACCTTAAAGTTTAATGTTTTTTTTGGGATCGAGCCTGAGAGCGATGCGGTGTGGTTTTGGTTTTGCTGAAATCCGAAGAATTTCCAAAACTCGACCCCAATCGGAGATTACGTCATTAAAGTAGAACCTAGAGCAGATGCTCCGCGATCGATGAACTTTTATTTCTAAGGAACTACTATCCGCTTTTCGGAACTAATTATGTCTGATTCATTGTTTAATCCCTCTACGATTTCTCATCCGACTCAGGCTCGCAGTTGGATTACCCGCCTCGTTTTTGCTCTGGCGTTCTCGACGCTGTTTCTGATGGCGCTGGGCAGTGCGACACGGGTGATGAATGCAGGCTTGTCTTGTCCAGATTGGCCCCTGTGCTACGGGGAGATTGTGCCGCGCGACCAGATGAACCTCGAAGTGTTTCTAGAGTGGTTTCATCGATTGATTGCGACCACGATCGGGTTTGGTGCGATCGCGCTTGTTGCGGTTTCCTATTGGTTCCGTCGCGATTTGCCGAAGTGGACACCTTGGGCGACTTTGTTTGCTCTATTTTTAGTTGTATTTCAAGGCGTTTTGGGCGGTTTAACCGTGACGCAACTTCTCCGTTTCGATATTGTGACAGCGCACTTGGGAACAGGATTATTGTTCTTCAGTGCGCTTTTAGCGATCGGAACAATGCTGCTTCCCTATCAAGGAACAGGAACAGTTGGAAAACTTCGGCTAGTTGGAATCGCCGCAACCGGATTTGTCTACTTTCAAAGCATCTTAGGAGGCTTGGTTTCGTCGCAGTGGGCGTTACATCAATGCTTCGGACAATCGCAGTTGTGTACAATCATGAATAGTCACATTGCGGGCATTGTCCCTCCAACGCTCTCTGTTCTCGCCTTAGTGATTCTGGCTTGGCGCACTCCTGCACTTCATCCTTTACTTCGTCGCCTCATCAATGTTGCTGGATTGCTGCTAGTTCTTCAAATCACTTTGGGTGTTGCAACATTCCGTTTACGGCTCCAAGTAGAACCCCTCACCGTTGCCCACCAAGCTACCGGAGCCGCCTTACTTGGAACATTACTTGTCTTTACAGTGTTAGCTTTGCGTGACTCTGCTGAGGGTCAGATCGTCAAAGTTGAAGCCTAACTTTCCTGCTCTCTCGTTTGACCGAAGATAAAAATGCAAAATTCAGTAACAGGCGTAATTCGCCACAATCAAGATTTTCTACAAGTCATTAAAAGCTACTGGCAACTCACAAAGCCTCGCATCATCATACTGCTCCTGATTACCACGGCGGGCGGAATGTGGATTGCGGCTCAAGGACAAGTTGATCCGGTATTGTTGATCGTGACGTTGATCAGTGGTGCATTTGCGTCAGGATCAGCGAACACGATTAACTGTTTGTACGATCGAGATATCGATTACATCATGGAGCGCACTCGCAGCCGTCCGCTTCCTTCGGGTCGAGTGAGTCCCCGCGATGCGTTGCTCTTTGCGATCGTATTAGCGGTAACTTCCTTTGGATTGCTAACATACTTCGCTAATCTGCTCAGTGCTTGTTTGGCAATGTCGGGCATTTTCTTTTATGTTGTCGTTTACACGCATTGGCTGAAACGTCATAGCACTCAGAACATTGTGATCGGTGGTGCTGCGGGTGCGATTCCGCCGTTAGTCGGCTGGGCTGCGGTAACGGGCGATCTAAGCTGGGCAGCTTGGGTGCTGTTTGCGATCGTCTTTCTCTGGACTCCTCCGCACTTCTGGGCATTGGCGATTCTGATTCGCGAAGATTATGCGAAAGTGGGTGTCCCGATGCTGCCTGTGGTCAATGGCAATGAACCGACGAGTAAGCAGATTTTCTACTACACGCTGGCTTTGATTCCGGTGTCGCTATTGTTGGTCTATCCGCTGCACGTCATGGGTGCGGTATATGCTGCGATCGCGCTTTTACTCGGTGGAATTTTTGTGCAGAAAGCTTGGGATTTGATGCAGGCTCCGTCAGATCTGATGGTGGCTCGCTCGACGTTCAAGTATTCAATTCTGTACATGATGCTGCTGTGTGCGGGAATGGGGATTGATTCATTACCTGCAACGCGACAAGTTGTAAGCGTGATTGTCCAACAGATTCAAGTAGTCGTTGGAACCGTATTCTAAGTTGTAGCTACCTTAATCGCTGAAATAACCGCGATTAAGGTAGCTACGATCGAGTATAGTTCAGGCAGAGTTTTCAGCGAGAAGAGCGCTCTAATGGGTTGGTAAATAAACCGTGAACGTACTTCCCTTATCAAGTTCCGTCGTTACGTTAATTCTGCCATTGTGCGCTTCTACAATTCGACGAGTGAGGTGTAATCCTAATCCACTACCTGATCGCTTATGTTTCCCAGGATTAAAGCTCTCAAACAAACTCGCTCGATCACTTTCTGAAATTCCAGATCCCGTGTCCTGAACCTCAAGCTTAATTGCAGGAACTAAGCCCGTATCGACTTTAATCAAACGAACTGTAACAGCACCTTCATCCGTGAACTTGATCGCGTTTCCGATGAGATTGGTCATCACGCGATAAAGCTCTAAACGATCGCCTTTTGCAGTAAAGTTTTCACCCTCGCTGAATTCTAGCTTCAGGGATAGATGTTTATCGATCGCAAGCGGCGAAAGTTCTTTTACGACTTCTTGAGCCAGTTCCGCTAAGTTCACAGGCGAAAATATTAGGGTCTTTCGTCCTGCCTCGTAGCGGTACACTTCTAGGAGCGTATTCACCATCGTTAGCAGATTCGCATTGCTGCGGATCATTGTTCCGATCGCATCATTCACATCACCAGAAAGTTCACCTAACGCCCCTTGAGACATTAGATTCAACATTCGATCGGCAGCGACTAGCGGCGTTCTTAAATCGTGCGTCAGTCGGGAAACAAAATCTTCTCGCTGACGGGCAATCTGATCGCGCTCGTCCACACTGTGCTTTAAACGAAGCAGAGCGCGGACTCTCGCTAACAATTCATCAAAGTGAACAGGCTTGCGAATAAAATCATCCGCACCCGTGTCTAGACCTTGAGCGACGCTCGGCTGATCGTATGCTGTCGTCAGCAAAATCGGCATAAACGGCAGTGAAGCATTCGCGCGAATCCGGCGGGTGACTTCATAGCCATCCATTCCCGGCATCATCACATCCAGCAACACCAGATCCGGCGGTGACTGCTCAATGATTCGTAAAGCTTCCTTGCCGCTGTCCGCCAGTTCAACCTGGTATCCTTCATCCTGCAAGATTGCTTGAATCAGCAGACAATTATCGGGTGTATCGTCAACCACAAGAATGCGATCGATCGTGCGGGATTGGGTGAAAGGGGAGTGGTTCATGCAATCCACCTGCGATGGGCAGAGTCATTCGGGGTTATCAAATGTAATAAACACGACTTTTGTAACCCTGCACCTCATTCTTCTGGGGGATTTTTCGCTTGTTGTTCAATGTACTGAACAGCGATTGGGGTAATCTTGTCTACAATTTGGCTAAAAATCGATCGTTCTTCGTCTGTCCAGACTCGCGATTGATTCATTAAACAGGGCTGCAATACGCCCCAAAGCTGGTCATCGTAGCAAAGATGCCCGTGAATCAATGCCCGGTGTCCAAAGTTCTCACGCTCGAATTCTGCGTTTAATACATCAGAACTTGCCGTCGTGACATCTTCGACAAAGATTGAAGGCTTCGTCGCGAGAGCCGCAGCAAACATTGGATCTTCATCGGGCAGCGATTCGGGTTCGGGCTTCCAGTCTTCATCGTAAACGGTCGGAACTTCCCGGCTACGAGTCCAGCAGAAGGGAACCCGACCGAGACGAGTTTTCGGATCACGCAGGTAAAGGAAACAGCGATCGGTGTTTAAGCATTGCGCGATCGCCTCCATTAATTCCGGCAGTGCATGAGCAGAATTTGTTTTAAGCAGTTCGGCAATTTCAGGCGACATCTTTCACAAACTTCCATTCTAAAAGCTTACGGGGTGCATTTTTCAGCGCTTCGGTTAGTTCAGTATTGCTCTCATATTTGACTTGAGATAAAACAGTCGCTTCGACGTTTACGGTAAATTGGTCGTCTTGAAAGCACCACGGCGTTACAGTAACTAAACCGTTTTCAAGCTGTTTGATATCGTAGCTTTGACCGTCATGCGCTTTACTGATTTCAAGTCGGCGTTCGTCTGCCGGAAGTTCTTGCTGGCAAAGGATTAAAGAACAGCGATCGCACCATTGCAAAAAGTCATAAGCTTGCGTGGCTTGTTCTTCTGAGATGCCTAAATCTTCGCGCCAGCGTTTTTGGCTCTCGATTTGCTCATCTAGAAACGCATCCGCTTCGGGAGAAGTTCCGCGTTTTGATCCATTCAATCGAAGCAGGTGAATTGAAACTAGCAAAGCTACCCAACGACCGCGATAAAGCGAACCTTCGATGTGCTTTCTTAAGCTGTGATAGTCCGTTTCCTGATCGGTGTCTTGCGTAAAGTCTTTGGGTGTGCCTGCTTTATTCAAATTATTTTCTTCCCATTCACGTTCTAAGTCGTCGTGGTGAGAAATTGCGGCGACGGTTTCGTACAAACGGGGCGGAGAGTCCTTTCTGTGCCATTGTCCAGCGATCTGAGCCGCAAGAAGAGCATGAGCGCGGTGGTAAATGACTTGCCACCCGTTTTGAGTTGCGTTAACGATCATTGCGGTTATGGATGAACAACAGAACGAATCGTAGTCGGTCGAATGGTTTGAGCGAATCCATCCCGCGATCGAATATTCCATCACAGGAATGCGCCTTAAATCCGGGTTGAAATCGATCGCAATTCATCCGGTATCAAATCTGTGTCTGAAAATTCCAATATCGTTTCCGACAGTCCCAAATATCCCGATTCGGCAAACGATAACAACATTCGCTGCAAGGCGAACCAGACTTCCGGTTCATATTCCCAATCGCGTCCCCGCTTTGCTCGTCCAGAAATCGACTTCAGCGCCCAAAAATAGCTATTTCGCACGATCGACCCGCCTTTTTTGAACGGCGGCACATCCTCGTGATGCAAATACAAAATCTCGCTCTCGATTCTTGCTCTCATCTTTCCCACGCTAAAAATTCCCCTGCGATCGTAAGACCACAGGGGAATCAATTCTAGCGAATCAAATTAATAGCGTTGTGAAAATCCGCCACGACGGTCGCCGCCACTGCGACCTCCGCCACCCGATTCTTCACGAGGCTTTGCTTTGTTTACGCGCAAATCGCGACCCATCCATTCCGCACCGTCTAGGGCTCCGATCGCAGCATCCTCTTCGGCATCCGTTTCCATTTCCACAAATCCGAACCCACGCATCCGTCCAGTTTCACGATCAACTGGAAGCTGAACGCGCTTAACAGATCCGTACTCTGCGAAGATTTCGGTCAAATCTTCCCGTGTAACCTCGTAAGATAGGTTACCTACATAAATCGACATTGAAAAAGATCTCCAGAACCAGAAATGATCGAGGCAATCGCATCGGAGTATGCCTGCTTTAGCTCAAACAAACTTGCTAGTTTCGATGAAAACGAACGAGCCACTGTTCAGAAAAAACAAACGAATCAACCGAGTGAGACACCTCTCATTTTTCACTGTAACACGAATCTTTAATGCGGGAAGATTCCTTCAATTTGAGATGTATTGCAATCCTTCAGGGTGCGATCGCGATAGTTTAGATGTCTGGTAGAAGCAATTTTGTGAGCGGTTTGGAGAATTTTATGACTGTGGCATCCTATGGCGCTTGGAAGTCCCCGATTAGCTCGGATCTAATTGTGGCAGGGGCGATCGGACTCGGACAAATTAAGCTCGATGGCAACACGATTTACTGGAGCGAGTCCCGCCCAACCGAGGGAGGGCGCAATCTGATTATTCAATATTTAGAGAATGGTCAAACGATCGAGGTGACTCCGTTACCGTTTAATGCGCGAACACGGGTGCATGAATACGGAGGTGGAGCTTTTATGATTGCCGATGAAACCGTTTATTTCTCCAACTTTGGGGATCAGCGGCTTTATCAGCAAAAGGTCGGAACTGAACCGATCTCGCTTACACCAGAAGCACCCTTAAGATATGCAGATGCGGTTTTAGACAAAACTCGAAATCGCTTAATTTGTGTGCGAGAAGATCATCAAAGCCAAACGGTTGAGAATACGATCGTGGCAATTTCGCTGACCGATCAAAGCCAAACAATTCTCGTTTCTGGTTCCGATTTTTATGCTTTTCCGCGTTTGAGTCTGGATGGTTCTCGACTCAGTTGGATTTGCTGGGATCATCCGAATATGCCTTGGGATGGAACGGAATTATGGACAGCTAAAATTGAGCTTGATGGCAGATTAGGCACACCTGAAAAGATTGCGGGCGGGCTGGAAGAATCAATTTTTCAGCCAGAATGGTCGCCAGATGGCAGTTTAATTTTTATTAGCGATCGCACAGGCTGGTGGAATTTCTATCGCTGGAATCCAACTGATCAAACCACTGATTCGCTCTGTGAAAAAGCGGCTGAATTCGGCTTACCGCTGTGGGTTTTTGGGATGTCTACTTATGGATTTGCAGGCAATAAAATCATTTGTAGCTACACCGAGAATGGGTTAAGTTGCTTTGCAAGTTTGAGTTTAAACACACGCGAATTGATTCCGATCGAATCACCTTTTACGAGCATCGCAGGGCTACAAGTCTGCTCAGATCACGCCGTGTTTGTCGGCGGGTCATCGACGGAACCAACTGCGATTGTCAAATACGATCTAAACACTCAGCAATTTACAGTGCTGCGACGAGCTAGCGAACTGCGAATCGATCCGGGTTATCTTTCGACTCCTGAAGCGATCGAATTTCCAACCGAGAACAATCTCACCTCTCACGCTTTGTATTACGCACCCAGAAATAAAGACTACACTGCACCCGAAGGCGAACGCCCACCGATGTTAGTGAAAAGTCACGGAGGCCCAACCGCTTCTACTTCTGCTGCTTTTAACTTGGGCATTCAGTACTGGACGAGTCGAGGCTTTGCCGTGTTGGATGTGAACTATGGCGGCAGTACGGGATATGGTCGCGCTTATCGAGAACGCTTGAAAGGAACTTGGGGCATTGTCGATGTCGATGACTGTGCAAATGGGGCGAAGTATCTCGCAGAACAAGGAAAAGCGGATGGAGATCGCTTAGTGATTGCGGGCGGTAGTGCGGGCGGATACACAACGCTGTGTGCTTTGACTTTCCGAAATACCTTCAAAGCAGGTGCAAGTTACTATGGCGTGAGTGATCTCAAAGCTTTAGCCGAAGACACGCACAAATTTGAATCGCGTTATCTCGACGGTTTAATTGGAGCTTATCCAGAGCGATCGGATTTGTATGACGAGCGTTCTCCGATTAGTGCGGTCGATCATTTATCGTGTCCGGTGATTTTCTTCCAAGGCGACGAAGATAAAATTGTGCCGCCCAATCAAGCGGAAATGATGGTCGAAGCTTTGAAGCAGAAGGGATTGCCCGTTGCGTATGTGTTGTTTGAGGGTGAACAACATGGATTTCGTAAAGCAGAAAACATCAAACGTGCGCTAGATGGAGAATTTTATTTCTATTCACAGGTGTTTAAATACGAGCCTGCGGATAAAATTGAGCCTGTTCCTATTTCTAATCTCTAATCGCCTATGTCACCAACTGTTGGATTTATCTTGCTGACTCATTCGCACCCAAACCAGATCCAGCGGTTGGTCGATCGCTTAAATCGCTTATTTGATCATCCGCCGATCGTCTGCCACCACGATTTTTCACAATGTCCATTGTCGATCGAGGACTTTTCTGAAAACATCACATTCGTGCAGCCCCCTGTCCGAACGCGCTGGGGAGAGTTTTCGTTAGTGGAGGCGATGATGAGGGCGATGGCGCAGATGCAGCAGATTCGCGATCGTCCAAAGTGGACAGTTCTACTGAGTAGCTCTGATTATCCGATCAAGTCGGGTAATCAAATTGTGGCGGATTTAGAAGCAAGTCAAGCGGATATTCACATCTTCTGGCAGCACATTCAGCCGCCGAACTTTCAGAGCGATTGGCATCGAGAAATGTATGCCCGCTACTATACGCGATGGATACCGATGCCAAAACTCGTGGCGGATTTGCTCGATTTGAACTGGCAAAAACTGCGGTTAAAACCGATGGTCTTGATGAAGCCGTTTGTTCCTTTTAAGCAGAACTTTCAGTGTTATGCAGGTCAACAATGGTTCTGTGCAAATCAGCGGGCGATCGATTACATTCTCGACTATCACCATACTCATCCTCAGATTGCCGCACATTATCGATCGGTGATGTTTGCGGATGAGTCGTATTTTCACACGATCGTTGCAAATTCACCGAGTTTGAAGGTGGATACGAATGACTGGCGATACAAAGATTGGTCAGCCGGAGAACCGCATCCAAAGACGCTCGATCGATCTGATTTACCCAAGATACAAGCCTCATCCGCGCATTTTGCCCGCAAGTTTCCCCCAAATGCGCCCGTGTTGGATGATCTCGATCGTATTATTTTCACTTAGCTTGATGTTCAAACCCTGCGACTTCAGACAGTGTATAAAGCGGGCGGTTTTTAACTTCTTCGTAAATTCGCCCGATATACTCTCCTAAGATTCCAATACTAAGTAGTTGAACTGCACCGAGAAAGAAGATCGCAACCACGATCGTGGTTAGTCCGGTCAGCGGTGAAGCAGGATAAGCGATTCGCCAATAGAACACTAAAATCATCATGACGACTGCCACAAATGCGGAAAATAAGCCCACATAAGTCGAAATGCGAAGAGGAACTTTTGAGAATGAAACTAAACCACTAATTGCTAATGCAAGCGACTGATGAAATGTATACTTCACGTCGCCTGCAAAGCGTGGATCGCGCTCAAACTTCACTGCTGTCTGACGAAATCCAATCCACGATCGCAGTCCTCGAATATAACGATTGCGCTCTGGCATGGCGTTCAACAAATCAACCACTTGCCGATCCATCAAGCAAAAATCTCCGGTATCCGTTGGAATATCGACATCTGCAAGCTGTTTGAGCAATCGGTAAAACACATACGCGGTGAATCGCTTGAACCAGCCTTCTCTGCGTCGCTCAGTCCGTTGAGCGTAAACGACTTGATAGCCTTGCTTCCACTGCTCAATCAGGGCTGGAATCAGTTCTGGTGGATCTTGCAAATCTGCATCTAACACAATCACAACGCGACCCCGGACATAGTTCAATCCTGCGGTCACTGCGATTTGATGTCCAAAGTTTCTCGCCAAACTGAGATAGCAAACACGCGGATCTTTATCGTGCAGTTCGCGCATTAAAAGAAGCGATCGATCTTTGCTGCCATCGTTAATCAAAATTAGCTCGGCTGGCGCATCAAAGCGATCGATCACCGCACAAACGCGATCATATAACGCTGCGATCGTGGCTTCTTCGTTGTAGATCGGAATGATCAGAGAGTACTTTGGCAACATGGCACGTCATCAGCAACTTTCTCGATCGTGCCATCATTTGCCCGCTCGATCTTCACGAATGAATAATTAATTCTTGATTGAAATGCGATCGATGCGGTATATTAGTTAAGACATCCAAGGGCGGATGGCGAAACTGGTAGACGCACCACACTCAAAATGTGGCACCGAAAGGTATGGGAGTTCGATTCTCCCTCCGCCCATTCTAGATAGTGTAAAAATCTCAATCTTTACACTGCCGTTTTGCCAATTCCGTAGAAGTGCAGGAGAAACCGTCTTCAGGAACGAAACTGTAGAAAATTGGTAGAGAGCGAGACTCTAACGAATGATCCGCAATGCTTCCACCAGGAGTGGCAAATCTTCAGTAACAGTTTGCCAAACAATATCTAGGTCCACATCAAAATAAGCATGAATCAGTCGATTCCTCATGCTGATAACATCTCTCCAAGGAACCTGCGAGAGTTCATTTTGTTTTTCCTTTGAAACATTAGCTGCCGCTTCTCCTACGATCTCAGTTAATTTCACGAGTGCAAGAGAAAGTGTTCTGTCTGTATCCAATGAATTTCTAGTTTTTCCAGAAATCATCTCGCAGGCTTCTGTCGCAGCGTCGAGCCTATGCCTTAGACGAGTAACATCATCAATTTTGGACATATTGCACCACAGCCGAATCTAGAACTTCTTGCATAAAATATCGGCTCAGTTCATTTTGCGTTCTCAAATCCGCCTTGCGCCCAATCATCTCACTAAGTTCAGTTTCCATTCTTGACAAGCGGATATAGCCCGGCACTTTTCCTGGTTCAAACTCCACTAAAAAATCCACATCGCTCTGATCCGTAAAATCATCCCGTAGCACCGAACCAAATAGCGATAGCTTACGAATATGATGTCGCTGACAGAACTCTGCAAGTGCGCCTTGAGGAATCACGATCGGTAATGTCTGCTCCATTTGTTTCTCCCTCCGGATTATTTAGTTTCCATCCAGTTGTTTCCGGCTCGAATGTCTACCATTAACGGCACACTCAAAGAAACAGCATTCTCCATGACTCGCTTGATCTTAGGCTGCAACTCTTCCCACGCATCGGGTTCGACCTCGAATACCAATTCATCATGCACTTGCAGCAACAATCGAGCAGGGTAAGCTCTCAAGACCTCGTGCAACTGTGCCATTGCAATCTTGATGATGTCTGCGCTGGAACCTTGAATCGGCGCGTTTGCTGCGGCTCGGAGTGCTCCCGCCTCAAACTGATCGCGCAACTTCAGCTTATCGAGTTGAATCTGGTCGGGTGATGTGCCTCGGAGCCTTCGCACCGAATCTGATGAGAAATTGAAGTAGCGTCGTCGTCCCTCGATCGTTTCGACATAGCCATTGGCGATCGCTTCTCGCTGCATCTGCTGGAGATACTCGAATACGAGGGGATAGCGACTGTTAAATCGATCGATAAAGGTGCGGGCTTGAGCTGATGGAACTCCCGCCTCTCGCGCGAATCGCTGTGCGCCCATGCCGTAGATCACGCCGAAGTTAATGATCTTGCCGAGTCGTCGTTCTTCGGAGGAGATATCTTCTTTCTCCATGAGCAATCGGGCGGTGAGAGAGTGGACATCTTCGTTATTGCGGTAGGTTTCGAGTAAGACGGGTTCTTGGCTCAGGTGGGCTAGGATTCGCAGTTCGATTTGGGAATAGTCGGCAGCGACCATCAGCCAACCATCTTCGGGAATGAAGGCTTTGCGGATTTGGCGGCTGAAGGCAGTCCGAATTGGGATGTTTTGTAGGTTGGGATTGGAAGAAGAGAGGCGACCTGTTGAGGTGACCGCTTGATTGAAGTCGGTGTGAACGCGATCGGTCTTTGGATTGATCAGAGTGGGCAATGCATCAACGTAGGTTGACTTGAGTTTGGTCAAGGTTCGATGTTCGACGATCGCATCTACGACCGGATGATCCCCTTGAAGTTTCTCTAAGGTAGCGGCATCCGTTGAATAGCCAGTTTTGATCTTGCGGGATTTCTTTCGATCGAGTCCTAGCTTCTCAAATAACAATTCACTCAATTGTTTCGGCGATCCGAGACTGAACTTTTCTCCTGCGGCTTCGTAAGCTTCTAGCTCGATTCGATCGAGATCTTCTTTCAGCTTTTTCGAGAATTCTTCTAGATACTGTCGATCGATTCTCACGCCTGTTGCTTCCATCTCGGCTAAAACAGGTTCAAGCGGCTGTTCGATGTCGATGAACAGCTTGTAGAGTTTTGGAAGTTCTTGAAGCTCCGATCGCAGTTTTGGCACTAAGCTAAATGTGCCATACACATCCATGCCGCAGTAGTTCGCAACCGCAGGAATGGTTACTTCACCAATGTGCTTACCTTTGGGAACAAGGTCTACGTACTCTTGGGCATGAATTCCTAAGTAGCGGTAGCTCAGATCGCTGAGTTTATGGCTTGCTTCAGGATTGAGAATATAGCTCGCTAACATCGTATCGAAGACAACGCCTACTACATCAATCCCTTGGAAACGGAACACTAAGCGATCGAACTTTGCGTTTTGAAATGCTTTCGGATATTTGACATCTTCGAGGATCGGGCGGAGGGCTTCGAGAACGATCGACCGATCGAGGTTCGTGCCTGATGTATGTCCAACGGGAATGTAAGCGATCTCATCGGATTCTGAACCCCAACAGCAACCGATTCCAACTAGGTCTGCTTTGATCGGATCGAGATCAGTCGTCTCGGTGTCCCAAGCAACGGGCGATTTATCATTTGTGTGTGTTTTGAGACGCTTGATCAGTGCATCAAGTTTCGCTTGAGTATCAATGATTTGAGGCGCGATCGACACGGGTTCAAATTTCTCAGAACTCTCGGTTTCTTCCGCACTAAAGAACCACAGATCATCATCGGCATACTGCGGAATCATTGGAGCTTCGATCTCCGCTTGCTTTGACCCTTCGGTTTCGGTCAGTTCTGTATCACTTTCACCGCTGAGTTGCTGTTTCCATTTCTGAATTTTGTTGTAGAACGATTTGAATTCTAATCGCTCGATCAATGGCTTTAGTGCTTCCTCATTGAATCCTTGAAGTTTGCAAGTCTCCAGATCAACATCTAACGGCACGTCTAGATGGATCTGTGCCATCCACTGCGAATGACGTGCATCTTCGAGTCCAGTTTCTAATTTCTTTTTGACTGCGCCTTTGATTTCCTCGATCGATTGATAAACATTCTCTAATGATCCGTAAGTCGTAAGCAACTGAACTGCTGTTTTCTCGCCGATGCCTTTGACACCGGGGATGTTATCGGACGGATCGCCACAGAGCGCTTTGTAATCTACCACTTGAGACGGCAGCACACCAAGCTTTTCTTTTACTTGCTCTACTCCAAATTCTTTTGGCGGCGGCGCACCTTTGCCGTAGGTTGTACTCATATACAGCACCTTGATTTTTCCATCGGCATCAACCAACTGGAACAAATCACGATCGCCGCTCAAAATTTTGACGCTGAATCCTTCCTGGCTTGCCCTTCGCGCCATCGTCCCGATCACATCATCTGCTTCATATCCTTTGGAAATGACGATTGGTAAATTCATCGCCTTCAAAACTTCCTGAAGATTTTCTAGATCCGGCATGAAATCTTCGGGGGTTTCAGGGCGACCCGCTTTATAAGTTTCGTCGGCATCGTGGCGATAGGTTGCCCCGCCCAGATCGAACGCGATCGCTAAATAATCCGGTTTTTCCGCTTCGACGGTTTCGAGTAGTGCTTTGAGAAAGCCGTAGGAAACGCTGGTGGGGATTCCAGTGGAAGTGCGTAAGCCACCATCGCGACCCTTTGCAAAAGCAAAATAAGCGCGGAATGCCAGAGAGTGACCGTCTACGAGGACAATTTTGGGGGAATGAGTAGCGCTCAAAATATCGATCGAGGAATGAAGACAGATTCCATTGTAGCGATCAGACGCGGATTCAATCCTCTCCTCAAGGATTGCTTTCTAATTGAGCGCGGGATTAGCTTCTAGGCATCTTGTCGTTTCAAGGTTTTGACGTTCTAATTCTTCACTTCAGGGAAGAATTGATACAACTCTATTGACGCTTCTTCTCATGGATACTTCGGTCGCTTCTCAGCACTCTACGATTTTGGCTTCTATCAATTGGCAGCAAGCGATTGCGGCAAGCCCTGTCGGAATTGTGATCGCTGATGCTCAACAACCTGATTTTCCTGCTATTTATGTCAATCCGGTGTTTGAGCGATCGACAGGATACACGGCTGCTGAAGTGATGGGAAAGAATTTCCGGTTTTTGCAGGGAGACGATCGCGATCAGCCTGCGATTCAACAGATGCAGCAAGCTTTACGATCGCAGAAAAGCTGTACAGTCACACTACGAAACTATCGCAAAGACGGCACTTTATTTTGGAATGAGTTAACACTCTCACCGATTTTTGATTCTGCGGGACGAGTCGTACAGATTATCGGCATTCAAAACGACATCACCGAACGAGTTTGTCTACAGGCAGAACAACAGAGATCGCAGCAAGACCGTCAAGAGTCCGAGCAGCTTCTACAAATTGTGATCAACAACACGCCCCAACTGGTGTTCTGGAAAGATATAAATTCAGTTTACTTAGGCTGTAATAGATCATTTGCTACTGTTGCGGGACTGAGTGATCCGAGCGAGATTGTAGGTAAAACAGATTATGATTTGCCTTGGACACCCGAAGAAACTGAGTGGTTTCGAGCTTGTGATGCTGAAGTCGTGAGTCATGGAATTCCACAAATGCACATTATTGAAACGCTACTTCAGGCAGACGGTAAGCAAACTTGGGCAGATACTAGCAAAATTCCGCTGCGGGATGATCAAGGCAACGTGATCGGAATTTTGGGCACGTATGACGATATTACGGAGCGCAAGCAAGCTGAAGAACAACTTCAACAGAAAACAGAGTCGCTTGAGCAAGCGCTCTACAATCTAAAACAGGCACAGACTCAGTTAATTCAAAGCGAAAAAATGTCGTCTTTGGGTCAATTGGTTGCAGGAGTCGCGCATGAAATTAACAATCCGGTTAGCTTTATCTATAGCAATCTCAGTCCTGCCCAAGACCACATTCGGGACTTGCTGCACATCATCAACCTTTATCAGCAGCACTATCCCCATCCTGCACCGACGCTACAAGCTGAAATTGATGCGATCGAGTTCGATTTTCTGATCAGCGATCTGCCAAAGCTACTGGCTTCGATGCAAACTGGCGCAGAACGGATTCGGGACATTGTGCTATCACTCCGCATCTTCTCGCGATTGGATGAATCTGATTCTAAGGAAGTCGATCTGCATTTTGGGATTGAAAGTACGCTGATGATTTTGCAGCATCGTCTTAGAGCAGATAATCAACGTCCCGCGATCGAGGTTGTCAAACAATATGGAAAGCTTCCCTTAGTGGAATGCTATGCGGGACAACTCAATCAGGTGTTGATGAATCTATTTGCAAATGCGATCGACGCGATCGAAGAAGCTTTTCAGCAAGACAGCACCAACCCGCTGAGGCTTACGATCGTGACTGAGCTTACGGACTCAAACTCGGTGAGGATTCGCGTTGCAGATACCGGAATTGGAATGGCTGAGGAAACAGCAAAGCGTATTTTTGATCCTTTTTTCACCACTAAGCCTGTGGGGGTTGGAACAGGAATGGGACTTGCGATTAGCTATCAGATTGTGACTGAGCGACATGGGGGATTGCTCTCTTGCAGTTCTGAACTTGGGCAAGGTACAGAGTTTGTGATTGAAATTCCTCTAGAGGGCTGCTAGATGATAGAGTCCTAAAGAAAGTTTCTCTGCTCCATTGCGATTTCCATCCCACGGGCGAGTGATCAACGTAGCAGGGAGATGTATTTAACAGCAATTACAATCATTGATTTGAAACCGGAGACGCTGCAACTTTACTACTTGACTCTTGGAAGACAGATTGCCAAGCTGCATATCCTTGAGCGCTCAAGTGAATCCCATCGGTAGTATACTCCGTTAGGATTTGCCCATCTTGATCCGCAAACTGAGAAAACAAATCTAGGTAAGTCGCGCCTGTTTGTTGAGCGATCGTATTTAACTGCCGATTGATTCCTGCGATCCGATCGTTGGGAATTCGCGGCGACCTCGTTGGTAAAATTGACTCAACAATAATTTTCGCGTTCGGGTGCATCGTCTGAAGTTGCGTAATGATTCGCTGAATATTCCAAACGATTTCCGAATCACTCGCACCCATCTTTAAATCATTAATACCTGCCATCAGATAAATCTCTGACGGTCGCGTATTCACCAAATCCGGCAGCCTTGCCAAAATATTCCAGGTTGTATCGCCAGAAATTCCTTGATTTAGCCAGATTTGAGACGGCTTTAAGCGATCGCCGGGAAACCACAAGCTGAGAGAATCTCCGAGTAGAATCGAAAGATCTCGATCGCTTCTTCGCTTCGATACCGCTTTCGATTCCAATGCCAATAGTTTTCGCCATTGTTGATACGTTGGCTGCACGATCGCATCTTTCCACACTTCACCAAAACTATCGCTGGGCAATCGAGTGTAGAGCTTTCCGATTTGCAAAGCGGCTAGGCGTTGCAGGTAAAGCTGTCCCCCCGATCGAGGAGATTGGCGAGTCCAATTCGATGCAATCGTCGAAGAGAATTCTGGCTGGAGGCTAGATTCGGGTTGAAGTTTAGACTGAGCGGACACACCAGTCTGAACCGGAAACATTTCGAGCAGCGGCAAAGTCGAGGCAGATGAAGCGGACGCAAACGCAGAAGCAAAGGCTAATGCAAACACTGTAGAGGTTGCCATATACGATCGGATAAAGGCTAATTATCCTTAACGTGATAAATATCACACAGTCAGGATAGTTTCGCAATCCTTAGACAGAGTTTTGTCTGTCTTTTGTGTGTCTAAAGTGCGCCTGCTGCAGTTTTGTCCAAAACGCCCCCCAAATGCGTTGTGATATTCATCGCCATCAGTAAGGGAGTTGCATCGGCTCCATTCGGGTAATCAATCACGCTCACCGCGCCATTTCCTTGTTTGAAGCTCCAGAAAGCAGCGGGAGTCAAACCGGAAACGTAACAAAGAATCGCTTTGTTAATGGCATCGTGAGCGACGACGAGAATCGTTTCTCCAGGTTGAGCCGATTCGACGATCGCACTCCAACCTGCAACGGCACGATCCCAAACTTGCTGTAGATTCTCACCTTCTGGCATTTGCACCGTCTCAGGATGTTTTTGCCACTGATGCAGCAAACCAGGATAGTCGGCTTCGATCTCAGATTCAAATTTGCCTTCCCAAAGTCCGTGACTGATTTCGCGTAAGTCATCGCGCAGTTTTAGTTCAATTTCAGAATGATATTTGAGAATGATCTCTGCGGTTTCTTTTGGACGCGCCATCGAGCTACTGATGGCTGTATCGATTTGTACCGACTTTAGAAATTCTGCGGCTTGACCTGCTTGCACTCGTCCATTGTCATTCAGCGGCACATCGATTTGACCCTGAAACCGTCCCTGACGATTCCATTCCGTTTCGCCGTGTCGCACGAGTAAGAGACGAGCGCCTTTATGATTGGGTCTGAGTTTGGGAATCGTTTCGCCCAGATGTGATGTCACGTTCAGCGATTCGATTTGCACCTGTTCGCCAAAACTGCCGGAGAAATTCAGCACGCTGATGCCACAGTTGGAAATGTGGAAGCGTTGATAATCAGCGGGTTCAAGTCCGATCGCAGTATTGATCAAAGCGCGATTAATGCCGCTGTGCGCGACAATCAGGATCGTTTGATCTGGATGTTGGGGCAGGATCGATCGCCAAAATCGTTCCGCCTGTTGATACAAATCCAGCACAGGGACAAGTTCACTGCCATCGGGGAGCGTCATGCTCACTTTATGCGGCTCGGAATGCCAGTGAGCATACATTTCTGGGTATTTCTCAGCGACTTCCGTGAACAGCATTCCTTCCCAAGGCTGAATGTTAATTTCTTTGAGATCATCGGTGATTTGAGGGGCGGGCGGATGATCTAGACCTGCCAAAATCAGTTCAGCGGTACGGTTTGCGCGTTGTAGCGGACTGCTGTAGACCGCATCAAATTTCAAATCTTTTAGGGCCGTTGCAACTTGGGTTGCCATCTTTTCACCCTTCTCGGTCAGCGTCGAGAGATCACAATGCCCTTGCGCTCTTTTTTCAACGTTGTAGCTGCTTTCACCGTGGCGCACGAGAATTACACGAGTCGTCATAAGAAATTGTTAGGGCAAAAAGTCAGGATGATTTTATCGTGTTCGGGTAGCTAAATTTCACTCACGCTAAATCTGAAGCCAGTAAAAATTAAGTGCGATCGACGCTCTGTTTTCTAAAATAACGGGAAGACACTCTGCGCGTATTAAGAGAATTTCATGACACCGAAGCGGATTTTATTATGGGGGCTGACTCTAGTGGCGATCGCGGCGATCGCGCTGGATCTCATCAGCAGTTGGAATCAACCCCAGTTCCAAAGCCGATTAGAGCTTTCTCAAACGGATTTGCTGCTTCAAGCGGCACAGTATCAGGGCGATTCCAACACAGCGCCACTCACCGATCGCAATCCTCAAAAAACCGCGCTAGAGTCCTATCAAAAAACGCGATCGTCGGTCGAGAAAGCGATTTCTTCAGCGCAAACCCAGATCGAAGCAAGTCCAGCTTCCGATTCTGCCAAACCGCTCACCGTAGAACTGGCAAAACAAAAAACGTTGCGCGATGAACTCGATGTCAGGATTGGCATTCTCCAAGCTCAACAAAATCAAGTCGATGCCGCACTGAAAAGCTGGGCAACTCTGACTGCCCCTCAAACGCAGAAAAGCCGCGGCTTGCGATCGACCGCTGACATCCTAACGGCACTTTGGCAGAACACCTTACCGCCCAGAGCTGAACCGATTCTGAAACAAAATCTCACAGGCTGGTTTCGCAGTCGCTCGCTCGAAAAGCTCTACACCTTAGAACAGAGATCGGATGTGTTGAGCGATCTTCGCACCACAGAACAGCAAGTTTCTCAGCAAGCCCTAGCGAAGTGGATTGGCGCAAATGCAGTTCCAACGATTGCGCTCATTCTCGGCTTTGGGATACTGCTGTTTTTGGGTGGGCAATGGTTGATCAGTCGAAAAAACTCTTTGCTGGTTGGAACAAATTTGATCAAGTGGACAGTGCCTTGGGATTACGAAATTACTTGGCAGGTTTTGGTTGTGGGCTTCTTTGCGGTGGGACAACTACTGATCGGGCAGGTTCTCTTACCTGTGGGATTGCTGGTTGCAAAATCGGCGTTTCAAGTTGATCCCGCAGCTTTTACAGTCCGCGATCGAGCCTTTTTAGCATTGATTACTTATCTTCTTCTGGCGGCAGGCGGACTAGGGGTTCTGTATCTTTCGATCAAGAAGTTTTTGCCGATCGAGAATAATTGGTTCCGATTTACTCTCAAAGGTCGATGGTGGCTTTGGGGGATCGGGGGATATGCAGCCGCTTATCCTTTAGTTGCGGGCATTTCTTGGTTAAATGACAAGGTTTGGCAGGGGCGAGGCGGCAGTAATCCATTGTTGTCGATCGCGCTTGAGGGTCGAGATCCGATCGCGCTGATTCTATTCTTCGTCACGGCAGCGATCGCGGCTCCGTTGTTTGAAGAAATCTTCTTTCGGGGCTTTCTGTTAGCCTCACTGACGAAGTATTTCAGTACTTGGCAGGCGATTTTGTTGAGCGGGTTGATTTTCGCGATCGTGCATCTCAGCCTATCGGAAGTCGCACCTTTAACTGTTCTAGGAATTATCTTAGGATTCGTTTATACCCGCACTCAAAACCTGATGGCATCGGTGCTACTTCATGCACTTTGGAATAGTGGAACGTTGTTAGCACTCTTTCTATTAGGCAGTGTGGCTTAGAAAATTGCAGTTACGATCGCAAACCGCAAACTCTGTCCAAAGGAAGGTTTGCGGTTTGAAGCAATTTTGCAGCATAGTCATCAGGCTATCTACGAATCAAACCGTTTCGGAAGTTTAAAGTAATGGTCACAGCATTGATCACAGGGGCTTCAGCAGGAATTGGGGCTATCTTTGCTCAGGAGTTAGCGGCTCGGGGGTATGGGTTAGTTTTGATTGCGCGATCGCAAGACAAGTTAGAGCAGTTAGCCCACACTCTGCAAGCTCAGTATCGGGTTCCAGTGGAAATCATTGTGCAGGATTTGACTGAGCCGACAGCCGCCGCGATCGTGTTTGAGCAAGTTCAGCAAAAAGGGATCGCGATCGACTTATTGATCAACAATGCTGGAATTGGGGATTATGGCGATTTTGCAGAAAACGATCGTGAGTTGCAGCTTAGAATTATTCAACTCAACATTTTGGCACTTGTTGATCTAACGCATCGTTTCTTACAACCAATGCGTCAACAGCGTTCAGGAAGCATTGTTAATCTTGCTTCGGTTGCTGCATTTCAGACGATGCCTTACTTCTCTATTTATTCAGCCACGAAAGCTTTTGTTCTGAGTTTTAGTGAGGCGCTTTGGGCGGAGAATCAGAAATACAATGTTCATGTTCTGGCGGTTTGTCCTGGGCCTGCTGGAAAAGCATTTTTTAAGCAGGCAGGATTTCCATCCGTTCTGGTGGATGCCGCAGCTTGGGTAGAGACTCCTGCAACTGTGGTTGTTAGAGAAACGCTGGCAGCATTGGATCAGCGACAATCGATCGTGATTCCTGGCAATTCAGCGAATCAACTTCTAGCAGCGTTTCCTCGTGTTCTACCTCGTGAAGCTGTAGCAAGTCTTTGGAAAACGATCTTAGGGTTTGGGCGCAATTAGCTAAGCTGAAAGCGTGGACTTTTCGAGGCTTGTTTTGTCGATGAGATCAAGAATATTGCTATCAACCATTGGGTCAAACTTTCTAGCAAAATGAGCCTGACTCTCTATCAGAGCCGGAAAATCATTAGATGAGAGAATTCGAGGATGACCGTTGCGCGTTTGTGAAAAATCAAAATAGCGTTTGCAGTCATTCGATAGCTTAAATAAGTTGCTATTCACTAATATCGTTTGAATAAAGCATTCATCTGGAATCGCTACCCCTTTATAGTAGTCAATGATATCAGGATTTGACTCTACAAATTTCTGTAGATACTCTACACAGTTTCTCGACAGCGTACATAGAAATGAGCCACCATAACAGACAAAATCTTGAGTAAAGGGGGGCGAGATCTTCAATCCTAAAGTAATGCCATAAGAAAAGTTCACTCTAAAAAAGGGCTGAATATAATTCAAGATTTTAGCGGGTTTTAGGAGTTCTTTCTGCCACTCAGGAAGAGAATTCACGAGAACTCGATATCTATAGTGGTAGCGAGTATAGCCTTCATTCCGTTTCCAAGGACTCTGCTTTGAAAACACCTCAAAATGATGAACAAATCCATCATAGTCTGATTGAAAAAGAGACTGTTCGACTTGAGAAAGTGGCTGAATCGGATAGTCTTGTCCTGAAAGATTGAGCAACCAGCTAAAATCACTGCCCGAATCAAGCAACCATTTAATCGCATCCAAATAGCTCTGCACGATCGAGAAGTTTCCTCTCCCTCCCCGTGATGCAATAATAGCGACATCAGACAAGTCAGCAAACGTCGATCGCTTTAACTCACAATTCGTAAAATCGTGGCTCACTAGAACCTGAGCATTGGGACTTAGGGATTTAATGCGCCGGACTAAGCGCTCAATCTGGGCAGGTTCCCGATGTGTTTGGATAAGATAACAAACCTTCATGACATTTTGGAACTTAGGAACATAGCAGGAATGTATTTGAGAGTTATGGAATCGGGTCAGCCTCAATTAATCGATCGTCAGAACGCTCCAGACTCGCTTTGGCAGAGTCGGTACAAAGTTTTTTAGAAATAATCGGCTCCATCTGCTGCACTTTCAGAGAGAATGAATGCGCCTTCGCCAAAGCAATGTGAAACAAAAACGCTGGATTGCCTAACAAGTAGCGCGTTGCCAAACGTTTTGGCTCACGACATAACCGATAGAACCACTCTAAACCGATGTTCGATAAGAGCGATGGGCATGAAGGAACCGCTCCTGCTAGGCGATCGATAACTGCCCCTCCTGGCATAATCACATTCACATTTAACTGATCCCGATTCAACCGAATCCAGTCTTCCTGAGTGGGCATTCCCATACCGACGACTAAGATCTTTGGTTTCGCCTGATTGATTTGTCGCATCACCTGCCCATTCTCATACGGATCTTGCATGTCAAAGTACCCGTGATGCCCGTTGATCTCTAGGTCTGGATACTGCTGCTCGACTTTCATGATCGCTGCATCTAGACACTCAGGCTCTGCGCCTAAGAGAAACATAGAAAACCCATGCTGATTGCAGTGAGCTAGCAATTTCGGCATCAAGAGGCTGTATGAAGCGCGGTATTCCAAAGGCAGCTTCAGTCCCATCCAGCGAATTGCTTTGAGAATGCCAATACTATCGCAGTGAGCGATTTCTGCGCTTTGGAGAAAATTGTAAAACCAAGGTAGCTGCATCGATAAATTAAAGCTATGGACATTATAATTTGCCACGGTTAGCTTTGTTCCTTCGACACAAGCAGTATGAATCGCGTCGACGATCGCAGAAACCGTCATGAACGTGATGCGCCGTCCTAATAGATACACACTTAAACTCGGTGGACTTTCCAACTCGTGCGATCGTGCTTGCTTAATCCTTGTTTGCTCAATCATAAACGGTAGATGCTTAGGTGACTTCATTTTGCGAACATTGAAGTTAGTTCTGCTAAAGAGATGCTAAATTCCAATCCATCAGGAGATGACCCTGATAAAAGCACACATTAGAGCTTGCTAACTTGACGAAACCTTGAGAGGTAGCAATGACAGCAAATCTTGTCACGCTAGCACTTCTATTTAAAAGTCTTCACTTCAAGGACGAAATTGAAAAATCACAAGTTTGCCGAATCTGTCTCGATCGAGAAGCTGTCTCAGTTACAACATCTCTCTTCTTATGCGATGGAACACTCAGTTCTAACCAGTCTTCACACTTCGGTGAATCATAGGAAGCGTTCAATGCTCAGTCCATCTACCGAAAGCAGTAGGTAACGAAGAGAATTTTTATTGTTGTTGTGGTACGTTGTTGCGGAAAAGACTGATACTAAGTCGCTTTGCTTGATATGACATCGATTCACACAGCCTGTAACCTGCTAGGTTCTTTCACAATTCTCGTGATTCCCTAACAACCGAGTTTTGAATCCTTGCTACTACTTTATACAAACTTTATAAAAATAGCTATCTATTTAGAATTTTGATGAAGAACGACAGTCTTACTCCTTTAGAAAGAGATTGTTACGCTCTATTTTCTCGTATACACATGGGCTATGTGCATTTATGACGGACTTTATTACAGACATTGCTGCTTGAATCGTTCTCTTATTTTCAACGGGTGCTAAGTAGAGTGAAGACAACAACGTTTCCAGATTTGGTGCCAGCTTCTGATCTTTTGATTCCAGCATTATTCAAGTCGCAGTCTCCACATCGTTCTGCCTCCTCAATGTTTAAGCGATCGCTAGATGTTGTTGGAAGTCTCGTGGGATTATTGTTCTTGTCTCTAGTTTTTGTTCCAATTGCGATCACAATTAAGCTAGAGAGCAAAGGTTCAATTTTTTATGTTCAGAAGCGGTTTGGATTGCTAGCACAACCGTTTTATATGTGCAAGTTTCGCTCAATGGTGAACAATGCGGATGCTTTGAAAGCTCAAGTGAGCAACGAAGCAAAAGGACTGGTGTTTAAGAACAAGCATGATCCCCGCGTTACAAAAGTCGGTCGCTTTTTGCGGCGAACCAGTCTCGATGAGCTGCCGCAGTTTTGGAATGTGTTACTGGGAGATATGAGCTTGGTCGGAACTCGCCCTCCGACTGAAGATGAAATCCTGCATTATCAGTCTCATCACTGGCAGAGGCTCAACGTCAAACCTGGAATGACAGGTGAATGGCAAGTTAGCGGGCGATCCGAAGTTCAGGACTTTGAGCAAATTTTAGCGCTTGACCTTCAGTATCAAACTCAATGGCATCCCCTTTATGACCTCAAGATTATTGCAAAAACGATCTCGATCGTATTTACGGGTCGTGGGGCTTGTTAGTTGATTAAGGCGTTATCGTTCTGTTGTGGACAACCTTCTGCTAGGGTCACAACGTACAGGAGAGTTTTTCATGAGTACTCATCCTAGAGTCAGTGTTGTCATTCCGGCTTACAATGTTTGCGCTTATCTTGAAGAAGCTTTGATGTCCCTGGAGCGTCAGTCTCTAGAAGCATTCGAGGCGATCGTAGTTGATGACGGCTCTACCGATAGTACTGCGGAAGTCGCTGAACGATTTTGCCAAAGAGATTCGCGCTTTCGATTGCTAAAAAAATCGAACGGGGGACTTTCATCCGCCCGCAATGCTGGAATTCATCAGGTAAAAGCGGATTACATTGCGCTGCTAGATGGCGACGATCGCTATGAAGCGGACAAACTTGCAAATCATGTTCAGTGTCTCGATCGCGATTCCCGCATCGGTGTAGTCTACAGTGCTTCAAAAATTATTCGCGACGATGGTAAGCCAAGCTGGATGTCTCTGAGCGGCAAGCCTATTTCATCAGATCCGCTGCGATCGCTCTTCTGCAAGAACTTTGTCGGACATGGCTCAAATGCTGTGTTTCGTCGAGTTCTAATCGACGAGGTGGGAGAGTTTGATGAGACTCTGCGTAGCTCTGAGGATCTCGACTTTTGGCTGCGAGTGGCGGCAACTCGACGATGGCAGTTTTACCGGGAATCTCGTGCGCTCTGCTGCTACCGAGTTCGCCCTTCTGGGCTGTCGTTTAACGTGGCGCAAATGCAGCGATCTCATGAGCGAGTGATCCAATCTGCTTATCACTGTTCTCAAGCAGAACTTGAACCGTGGATGCCGACGGCTTATGCTCATATGTACCGCTTTTTATCGCGCTTGGCGCTAACAGCAGGAGACACAAAGCAAGCTCAACAGTTGATGCGGCAAGTTTGGTCAGCCGATCGCTCTATTTTTTATCATGATCCCCGATCGCTGCTGACTTTAATCGCAGTGCAGTTTGCGCCTTTAGCGAAGCAAATTATTGGGCGATCGCTTAATGTATCAGAGAGCAAAAATCCATGAAGCCAACCTCACTGATCAAAAGTGGATTGTGGATTACCTATGCCACGTTTGTGACTCGAATTTTTGTTTTTCTGAGTAGTCTAGTATTGGCGCGATTGCTCCAACCTGCGGATTTTGGCGTGATTGGGATCGCTTATGTTTTCTGGTCATTTTTTACGCTATTTACTCAAGATACAGCGGGGACTTTTATTGTTTACAAAGGTGCGGATAATCCTAAGTATGTCAATACAACTTATACGATTAGCTTACTGATTGGCTTGGGGTTAGCAGTGGCGATGATTGTTGCTGCTCCATTTGTAGCGCACTTCTTTAATGAGCCTGCACTGACTGGAATTCTGATTGTTTTTTCCTTCAATTTGCTGCTGTCTTCTGCGACTTATGTTTATTCCGGGATCATGACTCGGCGGATGCAGTATCAGACTTTAGCAAATATTAGTCTGGCAAATTCGATCACGCGATTGCTGTTCACGACTGGAGCCGCCTTACTGGGATTGGGATACTGGTCATTCGTGATCGGAGATACGGCTTCTTGTCTCGTTAATTGTCTACTGACCTGGTGTTATGCAAAATATCCGTTTCGGCTCCAGATTGATCCAGGTGTTCGATCAGAGGTTTTGACTTTCTGTTTGGGTGCGGTGGGTTCGAGCTTTGGGCTGTATCTCAGTTTTAATGCGGACAATTTCGCAGTTGGGAAGATATTAGGCAGCGCGAGTCTGGGATACTATAACCTGGCGTATCAGTTGTCGATGACGCTCTCAGGAATCCTGAGTTCGTTGCTCAATCAATTGGGGATGCCAGTTTTTGCTCAATTGCCGATTGACAAACAAGAAAATGCTCTGTTTAAAGTTGTAGAGCAGATTGCTTTTATTGCGGCTCCGATCTATGCGCTGATTTTTTTAGTACTTGATCCACAAGTGGTGACTTTGCTCTTTGGTGCGAAGTGGATCGCGATTTGCACGGTGCTGCCTGGGTTGTTGTTTTACGCCTATTTTCGGGTTGTGAATTCGCCGCTGTATTCGATGTTAGTGGCAAAAGGTCGCCCTGACGTGAATGCTAGAGTCAGCCTTCAGATTGCTCCGATTGCGATCGCGAGTTTTGTCATCGGTGCTTATCAAGGTGGAATTGTAGGCGTTAGTTTGGCAGTTGCGTTGGTGTTGGGAATTTGCTGGACGATTTACTACTGGTGGACAGCGTGTACACAACTCCACTGGTCGCTGAAAAAGTTTTTGCTCCCCTGCTTTATTCCAGTTCTGCTGAGTATTCCAGGAATTGCGCTTTCGCTACCACTGCCGTTGTTGCTGAAACCTTTTACATTTTTGCTGATCTATCTATGCTGTATTCGGGTGCTGATTCCTCAACAGTTCTTTCAATACCAAACGTTTCTGAGTAAGTTAGTCGATCGTGTTCTCGCTTTTCGTCCGGGTCGGTAGATTCTTCTGTCCAAGGGTGTCATTGCTGTAATTTATAATGCTTATGCCGAAAAAAATTCTCTTTCTAATGCCTTATTTCGGGTGTTTTCCCGAATGGTTCCGGTTCTATCTAGAATCGTGCCGATGGAATTCAACGATCGATTGGCTTTTCTTTACCGATTGTCCTGTGCCTGAAGATGCGCCTCCGAATGTTCGCTTTGTCAGCATTAGCTTTCAAGACTATCAGCAGTTAGTTTCCGATCGCTTAGGAATTCACTTTAGAACAAGTTCTTCCTACACGGTTTGCAATCTTAGACCTGCTTACGGATGGATTCATCAGGAGTATCTAGACGGGTATGACTACTTTGGCTTTGGGGATGTGGATGTAATTTATGGAGATTTGCGGGCTTTTTACACTGATTCAGTGCTGAGTCACAACACGATATCAACTCACCGCGATCGCGTTTCTGGGCATCTATTTTTGATCAAAAATACCGAACAGTGGATCAATGCGTTTCGCAAAATTCCAAATTGGCAAGAGCTAATGAGCCAGCCAACGAATGTTCCAATGGATGAGGGTTATTTTACGAAGTTACTGTGTGGGCGCAAACGGCTTCCCCCTGCACTCCGTAACCTTTGGGGCACTGTTGATTCCTACAAACATCGTCATTTATTTCAAGAGCGTTTTAGTACGGTGTTGTCGGATCGCCCTTGGATGGACGGGAGCTATAACTATCCAGAGCAATGGTCTTGGTATCGAGGCAAACTAACCGTTGAAACAGGTCAAGAGCTAATGTACTTACATTTTATGAATTGGAAATCGAGTCGATATTTACGCAAGCGGTATGGCGATCTAGCAGCTTGGGAAGCTCTACCGCGATTGATTGATCCCGATTTCACTGATTTAAGTCAAGGCTTTTGTATTAGTCCTTTAGGGTTCACACCTCTAGAAGTGGCAGATTCTAGAAGTGAACTATCGCTGTTTGGCAGTCCAAGCCACTAATTTTTTGCGAGAAGAACGATGGAGATCAAAACTGTTCTGGTGACGGGTGAATCCTTGTTTCTCGATCGACATCGCTGTTTGTTTGAAGCTTTGTCGAGTCATTTTGATCACATTCACTTTTCTCCTAGACAAAGTGAGTGGTACGAAGCAAAGTTACCGAGAACTGCGCTGAAAAGTCTGTTGATGCTGCGAACGGGATCATTAAGTGCAGCGAATGCAGTGTTTCAAAAAAACAAAGCAGCATTTGTATTAAAGTCCCAACGCGCTGAACGGCAAATTCAGCATCTAAATCAGCAGCCCGATCTAATCTTTCAGCTATTTGGAACTTATAGTCCGGTTTGGAAGAATTGCACGATTCCTTATGTGATGTTGTTAGATTACACAACGGCTTTAGCTGAAAAGAACTGGTCTGCTTGGGCGACTTTTTTAAATGCTCGATCGCGTGAGGCTTGGTTTGAGTGTGAGCGGTTGGCTTATGCAAAAGCAAAGCATATTTTTAGTATGAGCCATGTTGTGAAGGCATCGCTGATTCAAGATTATGACGTGCCGGATCACAAAGTTACCGTTGTTGGATCTTCAGGCGATTTTCAACAGCCTTATGCTGGAGACAAAACGTTTGGTAGCCGACAAATTTTGTTTAATGGCTCAGACTTTGAGCGCAAAGGCGGAGCATTGGTGTTAGAGGCTTTTAGACAGGTGAAGCAAGCGATCCCCGAAGCAAAACTTGTCGTGATTGGTAAAAAACTATCGATCGAGGAATCGGGTATTGAAAATCCGGGACATATCGCATCGCGTTCAGAGCTACATCGGTTGTTTCTACAATCAGATTTAGTCGTTGCTCCTGCCGATTGTGACCCCTTCCCGACCTTTTTGATGGAAGCGATGAATTATGGGATTCCCTGTGTCGTTTCCGATCACGATGGAATGCCCGAAATTGTGGATCATAAAGTCGATGGGATTGTATTGAATTCACTCACGGCTGAACAATTAGCAAATTATTTGATTGATTTGCTCAATCATCCCGATGTGTTAGTTTCAATGTCTCAGGCAGCGCGACTTAAAGTGAAAACCAAATTAAACTGGAGTACGATCGCTAAAACGATTAGAGAGACGATCGCTATCTAAATCAATATCTGAGGATAAAGTTCTGTTCTGTAAGGCTAGCAATGCTCCCAGTAGATCCGATTTAAACCGTTTCACCTAAATGTACTATGCCGCTAATCTCTGTCATTATTCCTGTTTTTAATGGTGAGACATTCATTAGAGAAACGATCGAGTCTATTCTATGTTAAACCAGACTGTTTCAGATCTAGACGTGCAACACCTAAAAAAGCGCAGTCTTGCTCATCTCTATCACTACCTCACCTTCAAAGCGCTTCAAGTTCCTTCGACGCAGCAAAACGGCAGAATGGCGGCTCAGTTCTTCCAACACGCGATCAAAAACGACTTGACTATCCTCTGGCGGTGGAAAACGCTGTTAAAAGCAATATTTAAGATTGCGGTGATTACTTCCTTTCCTTCAAAGCAGTCCGAGTCAGTCATCACGACAGCAAGGCAACTCTTGGCAAGGTGATTTTCAAGCTCTCTCAACCAGAACCACAATTATGTTTAATTTCGGCTTTGTAGTAGAACAAATGTTAGGGCACGTCACCCACTACCAAAATCTCAGGCAGTGGGTAAAGCAAGATCCGAGCGTTTGTCCAACCTGGTTACCGATCGAAGCAAACCAGAACGATCTTTGGGAGCATCTGCCGATTGTTCGGACAAATTGGTCACTAAAGTCGAGTTTGCGTGCCCGTGATGCGATTCGATCGTCCTTGCACGTTCAGGCTCTTGATGGTCTATTTTTACACACACAGACCGTTGCTCTATTCGCGTCGTCCTTGATGCAGCAAATTCCAACGATTATCTCTACTGATGCGACACCGCTGAACTATGACAGCGTAGGGGCTGGCTACGAACACAAGGTCGGCGGAAATGCTTTGCTAGACCGTCAAAAGTTCTTATGGAATCGAAATAGCTATCATGCTGCCACCGCTCTCGTCGCGTTCTGTCAATGGATCAAAGATTCCTTGATCACTGACTATGGTGTTCCTGCTGATAAAGTGATCGTGATTCCACCGGGAGTCGATTTAGAGCAATGGCAGTTTCGACTCGATCGACCCACTCATCATCCGGTGCGATTGTTGTTCGTGGGCGGCGATTTCGTTCGCAAAGGAGGACACACGCTGATTGAAGCTTTTCGCACGATCGGGAGCGACTGCACTTTAGATATTGTGACAAAAGATGCAAAGGTTGCTGAGAAATTATCGGGGATCGAAGGCGTGCAAGTGTATCAGAACCTCGCTGCGAACAGTCCGGAGCTAAAAGAACTGTATGCGGCAGCAGATATTTTTGTGTTTCCAAGTCAGGCAGACTGTTATCCGAATGTGCTGATGGAAGCAATGGCTTCAGGTTTGCCCGTGATTGCGACAGATGTTGGTGCGATTCGAGAACAGGTCGAAACAGGCGTGAATGGTCTGCTTTTGCCTTCTTCAGATGCAGGTACTTTGGTGACTGCTTTAAGAATGCTAATCGGTGATGAATCAAAACGGCGGATGATGTCGATCGCGAGTCGTCGTTTAGCCGAAGAGCGGTTTAATGGTCAGACCAACTACAACAAAGTTCTGACCTTGATGAAAGATTTGGCAGAGGAGCGGAGAGCCTTAAAGCGCTTGCCCTCACAAACAACGATCGATAAGGTTGTGAGACGATGATTGTGAACGATTTTGTGAGCGAAGCGCAACAGGCTTTACGGGCACAAGCCACACCGGATGTCGCGATCTTTCTGCGGGGATTGTATGGGGGCGGAGCCGAGAAAGCGATGCTAAATTTAGCTCGTGGTTTTATCGATCGAGGATTGCGAGTCGATTTGGTGCTTGCGAGAGCCGAGGGTCCTTATCTAGCACAGATTCAACCGGAGATTCGCATCGTCGATCTCAAAGCGGAATGGATGCCTTCAAGCCTGCCGAAACTGACTCAATATCTCCGACAAGTGCGCCCGACGACCCTCCTTGCAGCTCTGCACTATCCTTGTGAAATTGCACTGTGGGCAAAGCGGCTAGCAGGTGTATCAACCCGCGTTATTGTGTCAGAACACAACCATCTTTCGTTAGAAGCAAAGCGGATTCCGCAGCGGTCTGTTCAGATGACTCCAATGGCGGCGCGACTGTTTTATCCTTGGGCAGATGGAATTGTTGCCGTCTCTCAAGGGGTAGCAGACGATCTTGCTCAAATTACTCGGTTAAAGAGCGATCGCATTCGTGTCATCTATAATCCAATTGTGCTACCTGAACTGTTGACGCTTTCTCAAGCCCCCGTAGCACATCCTTGGTTTGCTCCTAACGAACCGCCTATAGTACTTGCTGTAGGGCGATTGTCCCCGCAAAAAGATTTTCCAACGCTGATTCGTGCCTTTGCTCAAGTGCGGCAAGTTCAACCTGCTCGACTGATCATTCTGGGAGATGGGCCTGAGCAAAAACAACTGATGGCTTTAGTTCAGGAGTTGAATTTAACTGACGATGTTGCTTTACTAGGGTTTGTGCAAAATCCTTATGCGTACATGGCAAAAGCGGCTGTGTTTGTCTTATCTTCTGCTTGGGAGGGACTCGGCAATGTTTTGGTAGAAGCGCTGGCAGTAGGAACTCCTGTCATTTCAACAAATTGCGAAAGCGGCCCTGCGGAGATCCTAGCTCAAGGCAAGTATGGTACGTTGACCCCTGTGGGTGATGGTCAAGCGATCGCAGATGCGATCGTGAATGCGATCTCTCATCCAGCCCGCAACATTGATCCCCAGTGGCTAAAGCAGTTCACGTTAGAAACTTGTACAGAGCAGTATTTAGAAGTTTTGGGTCTTCCTGAACATCGAGTGTCTAATTTTTTTAGCGATCGTCCTACATCAGAGCAACATCATGAAATTTAATAGCACCCTGTATCAAACCACTGCACAGCTACTCGGACACTTACCAAGAGGCAGAGCCAGGGCTTTAAGCGCACTTTTCTCACTGTGGAATAGCTATCCTAGTTGGGATCCTTGGATTTTAAAAGATGGTGATATCTACCGTTTGTTCTACTTGCAAGGTTCAAGTCAAGCGGGCCCTTGGTGGCTAGAAGGCAAGATTTGTGGCGCGATTTCAACGGACTTAGAGCGATGGGAAGACATTGGAGTCGTGCTAGATGTAGATCCTGAAAGCGCTTGGGAAGCGGGAAGGATGTTGGCAGGCTGCGCCCTGAAAGAAAATGGTGTTTCCTATCTGTTTTATTCCGCCGCCGGAGAGGGGGCAGAAATTATGAACGAAGGAATTGGCTTGGCGACTTCTGTCGATGGGGTACATTGGCAGCGAGGCACAACCCAACTGGTCAAACCTGATGCCGATCATCGCTGGTATGGTCAGTATAAGCGCAGTTTAGGAGAGACGGATTATGACCATTATCAGTGGCGCGATCCCTATGTCGTGAAGGATCATGAGACAGGTCGCTACTATATGTTCATCTGTGCATACCTCAAAGAAGGGGGGCATGGCTCTTATCGCGGCTGTGTGGGGGTAGCAGTCGCAGACCAGATTACTGGGCCTTATGAACTATTGCCGCCTGCTGCAATTGCCACGATCGAAGGGACTCAGGAGTCTCCGTTCTATGAAATGGAGCGTCCACAAGTTATTTATAGAAACGGTCAGTATCACCTATTTTTTTCTTGTTGGACAACTTGGCTCAATCCGAAGTGGTTGGAGACAGTCGATCGAACTGAAATCACAGATTCTACGCTTTATTGGTATGTTTCTGATCGCATCACAGGGCCTTTTAAACCTGTTAGCCCAGTGCCGATCGTGAAAGGAAGTCATCGATCGGGCATCTATGGAACTAACTTTTTTCCAGACCCGAATGATCCGAATGAGTTTATTGCATACGGCTGGTACTGCAAACGAATGACCCTGGCAATTTCTCCATTGCTCCGGGTGCTATGGGATGCGGATTCGATTGAGATTGCAAACCTGGGTGCGTAATCAAGACTGTCCAGAGATTTGATCCCAGCTTGTTACACGCACCTGATGGGGCTGTCCTTCACACAGCACAGCCCCCAACCAAACAAAGAAGAACCAAAGATTCACTGCCATCCAGCTTAATGGCGTAGCATTGCAGGAAATGTAGAGTGCAACTAAGCCAGCAAATGCCCATTTGCAGGATGCGTTACCCCGAATCGCACGGCTATAAGCTGCGAAAAGAGTAATCAGCATCGCCGCGATTAGAAAAATAAAGCCTACAATCCCATTTAAATACAGGACAGCAGCATAAGTCGAGAAAGAGCCGAGTCCGATGTAGGAATCCTCATACAGATGAGCGCTTCCTCGAATCACGCCCCAACCGAGCCAGGGAGATTCTTGCCAAGCTTCAAGCGTTTTGCGAACGACTAAAGCCCGCTCTTGTGAAGAGTCTGCACGAGCTTGAGTAAATCCTTCCACGGGCTTACGGATCAGTTCTTCGATCGTTAAACCAAAAATACTGCACGCCATCAGCGTCAACGCCGTACACCAAAGCGATAACTGACGAAATAGCCCAAATTCAAAGCAGCTACCGATTAAAAAAGCGAGTGGAAAACACACCCAGGCGCTACGACTCGCACTGACAACCAATGCAGCAAATGCGCCCAAAAGCGCTAGATATCGCAGAGTGCGATCTCGTTCTCCCAAACAGATCAAAAAGCACAGCAGCGCACAAATTCCTAAAATCGGCGGATCAGGCGTATACAGAACCGTTCTAGGCAATGGAACCCCCAAAAACGGCGAGAAGTTAGCAAACATCACTCGCAGGCTTCCTTTATCCCCAGGAAGCAGTCGCGCTAACAATGGGGTGTAACCATTCCCACCAATTTTGAGAATCAGCATAGCGATTTGAACCGCGATCGTCACTAAGTAGCCTGCGGACATCCAAGCGATCGCCCGTGTAACAACTTCGACTCGGACTCGATTAAAAAATGGCAGCGCTAAACAAGCAAAAATCAGAAAATAGCTTTTCGCAAAAGTCACGATCGCTGCGGCTGCAACCTGAAGACTAAACCCCATGTCATTGATCCCCAATGCGGCAGTCCACAACATTGCGAGCGACATTGCAAGCCATACCCAAACATAAGTGGGGAAGGATTTTTGGATGACTTGATCAAGGCTAAAGTGAACCAGCAATAAGCCGATCACAACGGCTGGGTAGAACAGCGGCTGGATTCCCAACAACCACCAAAGCGGTGTGAGGAGAATTGTCCAATAAATCACGCGTTCAGAACGTGACCACGAACTCTCCTCTTGAATAAGTCTGGGTTGAATCGAAGGAAGCTTTAACATCAATTTTTCTGGGCTGTTCGCGGTGAATCTTGGAGGGAGTTTGAAAAGCAATAAAAGCCTCTTCACTCCCTTGCTTCTTCGCTAACCAGGTCTTGATCGTACTGAGTGATCTGATTTTCGGTAAAGTAGCTTTAAATTAAAACAGGAAAATCAGCCCCCTGATAGATGACAACAAGTTGCTATGACTTACTTAATAGTCATTATCTAGCAACAAGCTTCACAGAATTAGACAAATCATTCAATCACACAATCACAAAGCGACCTGCAAGCTAAATAGAAGCTGAACAGTTCTACCTATTTACATATTTGAAATCTCATTCCACTGCATAAAATGTAGCTTAACTATGAATAACCATTTTTGGTATCTAAAAAACTTCTAGGAGCTGTCCCATGAAAAAAGTAGCGCCTATTGCTTCTAGACATTGGAAAGCTTTACTAGGTCTCAATATCCTTGTGGTGCTCGCTACACTAGGCGCGATCGCAACCACTCCCAAACGTTGGACGGCTACCGCTCAACTGATTTTGCCAACCACAAACGGCGGCAATCTCGATGCGAACTTAGGAACATTAGGGTCATACCGTAATAGTGATCCAAGCTTTTCAACTCAAGTTAACCCGCTCAAAATTCAGCAGGCAGTCTTGACCAGTGATGCCCTGCTAGAAAAAGCTTGGGCAGCCGATCCCGAACGCACCGAAGCTACGAAACCGCGAAACTACGGACAAAACTTTGATGTCGAAGTGCTAGAACAAACTAGCATTATGCAGCTATCGGTGACGGGAGCAAGTCCACAGATCGCGGAACAAAGAGCGATCGCACTACTCAATGCTTATAAACAGCGCTTAAACGAACTGCGCCAAGCGAATAACGTCACGCGGGATAACTTTAGCCAGCGACAGCTTGAACAAGCTCGACAAAACCTATTAGAAGCTCAAACTGCCTTAGCCCAGTTCAAACAATCAACGGGACTGGTTAACGATGAAGAGCAGACAAAGGGATTGGTCGAAACGATCAATACGTTGGGCACAGCACAAGCGCAAGTACAAGCGCAGGCGCAAGGAAGCCGCGATCGCGCTCGTACTTTAGCAACACAGTTAAATCTTTCTCCTAGCGCAGCAGTTCAAGCTTTGGGTTTAGATCAAAACGAAGACTATAAGACGATTCGCAGTAAGCTAACTGAAGTAGAAACTACGCTCGGCAGACTACGATCGACGTTTAAAGATGCGAGTCCGCAGGTGCAAAGAGCGATCGATGAACGTGAGAGCCTGCGTCGCCAACTTCAACAATATGTGGGGCAGGCAGCGGGTCAAGTTGAAGCAAATACCAACTTTACCACTGGTGCAGAAGGGCGCAGTGTCCTCATTCAGCAGCTCGTTTTGGCGGAAACCGATGCCAATGGACAGCAGCGACAAGCAGAACAATTGCAGCGGCAGATTGAACAACGGCAGAACTCTTTAAGAACTTTGCCTGCCAACCAAGCGAAGCTTACAACCTTACAGCGACAAGCGGATGTAGCTGAAGGGATTTACAAAGGGCTGGTCGCCCAAGTTCAACAGTCGAACCTGGATGCTTTTAATGCTTATCCAAATATTCAGGAACTCAATGCACCTGTAGTTGATGCCAAGCCGTCTAGTCCGAAGAAGTCGATGATGGCGATCAATGCCATTCTTGCTTCGATGATTGGAAGTATTGCGCTGGTGTTGCTGTTGGAAAGTCGAAATCCGCTGCTCAACCCGAAAGATTTGCAGAGCTTCAAGTTCCTGCTGGTGGCTCGGATTCCGCCGCTCAACGGGTTGTCAGTGGAATCGGATTTAAGTCCTGAAGGCGAGATCGAGTTTCAGCGATTGGCATCCGCGATTAGTCTCCAACCGTTAAAGAGTCCGCGTTTGCTGGTGGCAAGTGCGATGACAGGCGAAGGAAAAACGACGATTACGCTCCAGCTTGCAACCGCTTTAACAGATTTAGGATTTCGGGTGCTGCTGGTTGATGGAGATTTCCGCAAAGCTCATTTGAGTCGCCGTTTGGGACAGTTGCACAATTCCTCTAGTTTGCAGCGCGATCGTACTTCTGAAAATCGGGTTGTTTCGTTGCAGCCGAATCTGGATTTTGTGCCAACTGCGCCTCAGTCCGGCAAGATTGTAGACTTGGTGACGCGAGGACGCTTTGAACGCTATTTGATGGCGGCTGAATCGCAGAATGATTATGACTACGTTTTGGTAGATAGTGCGCCTGTGAGTTTGACGAGTGAAACCGCGCTGATGGCTGCGATCGTGCCTTATGTGTTGTTCGTGGTGCGTCCGGGGATTAGTGCCCGCAATACGGTGAATGACAGCTTAGAGCAGTTGACCCAGCACCATGCTAGGTTAGTTGGCTTAGTTCTCAATGGTGTGGAAGCTCAGGGTCATGCTTACCCGTATCGATCGAACTCGTCGTTAGCAAACTATTCGTGATGCTGTGATTGATTCTCTAGATTATGCCTAATTCAAATCCGCTGGTTTCTGTGATTATTCCTGCGTACAATGCAACGGCGTTTATTTGCGATACGTTAGATTCGGTGATAGCGCAGACTTATCCGCGTGTTGAAATCATTGTGGTGAATGATGGGTCGCAGGATGAAACGGCGAAAATTGTCCAGTCTTACTGCGATCGCGTTTCATTTATTCGATTGATTCAGCAAGAGAATGCAGGTGTGGCGGCGGCTCGCAATCGAGCGATCGAGGCAGCACAGGGCGAGTATATTGCCCCGATCGATGCGGATGATGTTTGGTTGCCACAGAAGCTAGAGAAACAGGTTGAATGTTTCGTGCGATCGCCGGGATCAGTGGGATTGGTTTACAGTTGGTCGGTTGATGTGGATGAACAGAACGAGGTCACGGGCGGTTTCTGCGCTTGGAAGGTGAACGGAGATGCTTATATTCCGATGATTTACACCAACTTTTTAGGCAATGCGAGTTCGCCATTGATTCGACGCGAGTGCTTTGAGCAAGTGGGCGGCTACAACACTGAACTAAGAGCGTTGAATGCTCAGGGCTGCGAGGATTGGGATCTGTATCTCCGGATCGCAGAACGGTATCAAGTGCGCGTGATTCCAGAATTATTGGTTCGCTATCGTCAATCTGCAAACAGTATGTCAACGAATCCCGAGATGATGCGCCGCTCGTTTGAGTTGACGATGCAGGATGTTCAGCAACGCCATCCTGAAATTCCAGCAAAAATGTTTCACTGGGCAACGAGCCATTACTACTGTGGTTTAGCAGAACGAAGCTTGGGTCGGGGAGAAAGTCAGCAAGCGATCGCTTATTTGCTCAAAGCGGTTCAGCTTGATTATCTTCCTTATTTCTATCCAGGGCGCTACCGCCTGTTTTTGATTAGTCTGCTGCATTGGTTTAGACAGTTTTGGACGGCTAAAGATCCGACTCAACTTGCGGCGGAAGCGGATCAATCTTGGACGCTTTCATTAGAAGACATTTATCGAAAAATTGATCGAAAGCGTCAAGGCTTTCTTGGTGAGCAACGGACTCGGTTGCTTGAATGGAAATGGCAACGGATGGCTCAATTAATCAATTCAAGTCGAAATATCGATCTCAATAAAAAAGGAGATCGTTTTAAACGATCCCCTTTTGAGACTTAGCAAAATTCAACTATTCGCGATTTCTTTGAACAGGTTGCTGTGAAGTCTGCTGCGATCCCGGTTTTGCCAAAGCAGTGCGCTCCAGAATGTTCAATGCCCGCTCATACTGCGGATCTTGCGTTGTCCCAATCAGTTTCGGATTGGTTGCCAAAAACTTCTGCTGAGCATCCGACAGATCCACTTTGATATCCGGTGTCACACCTTTGTGACTGATATCGGTTCCGTCCGGCGTGTAGTAATGCGCGATCGTCACTGCGATCCCCGATCCATCCGAGAGCGAATGTACCGACTGTACTAGCGCTTTACCGAAGGTTTGGCTTCCAACGATCGTGGCGCGTTTGTTGTCTTTCAGCGCTCCGGTGAGGATCTCACTCGAACTTGCCGATCGACCATCTACGATCACCGCCAAAGGCAATCTGGTCAGTTGTCTGCCGTTTGCGTAAGCCGTATCGCCGATCCCTTGGCGGTTGACGGTTTTGACGATCGAGCCTTTATCCAACCACATCCGGCTGATATCGATACTCGCTTGCAGCAATCCGCCTGGATTACCCCGCAGATCCAACACGAACGCATCAACTTTCTGATCGTTCAAGTTCTTGATCGCGCGTTCCATTTGTTCCGCCGCGTGGCTGCTGAACTCAGCAAGCCGGATGTAGCCGATTTTGTTCTTGCCTTCTTGCTTGACGGTGGCGCGGACGGCTTGCAGTTCAATCCGAGCGCGGGTCAAGGGTAGATTAAACGTCGAAGCACCATCGCGCCCAATTTGTAGCGTCACTTTGGTTCCGACTTCCCCCCGAATCAGGTTCGAGGCATCTTCTACGGTCATGCCTTTCGTAGCTTTGCCGTTGATCGCGAGAATGCGATCGCCCGTTTTGAGCCCCGCCCGAATCGCCGGAGAATTTTCTAGGGGCTCAACTACGGTAAGAACTTTCGTTTTTTCATTTTGTTCGAGGCGAATACCGACTCCAGAAAGCTCTCCAGAAGTCTGACTGCTCAACGCTTCAAACTGCTTCGGATCCATAAATCGTGTGTAGGGATCATCCAGCTTTTTCAGCGCGTCTCGCAGTGCCGTATAGGCCTGCTGGCGAGAAGAATAATCCTTGTTCAGCAAGGTTTGCCGAACCGCTTTCCAGTCATTTTTATTAAAAGTGCCATCCACATATTCGCGGTTGACGATTTGCCATGCCTCATCGAGAACTGACTTGGGACTGTCTTGGAGAGCCGCTCTTACAGATCGATCAGCGTTAAATACGGTTCCGGTAGCGGTAGCCGCAATGACACCACTACAGAGGGCAACTTGAAGCAGCGAAACACGTCGGGTGGGTCGATTCATTGAGTGTAGAGGAAACGAGGAGTGGACAGTTTGAAACCAAAAATCACACCTGAAAATAGGGTGACACAGATGAATGTAAATTGACAGGAATTAAGGAATAAACAAGATATAAGAGAAAATACTGGAACTCTGAAATCTAGCTACAGGTTACACAGTGAAATTCCGGTCAGTGTGACAGTTTTAGGACAGTTGATCAAGTGTCTCTGAGTTTGAATTGAGCCATACCGATTAATATGGCTTAGTTTCCGCAAGGTGAATGCAACCTTTTAGACAATCTAACGGAATTTGACTAAATTGTTTCAGGCTTTCGGGCTGAGTTTCATTAAGCTTTTTTAAACGAGGTTTTTCTACCGTGGTTTTGAGCGTTAGACAGGTTTGGAATGGGATCGCAGGTGTCGCGGGTCATGTAACGATCGCTGGAATTGCAATGTCGGGGATCGTTGCCATTCAATACGATCGACTCAAACAACCTTCAATTACGCTAGAAGCGCCACAACAAGCGGAACAGCAGGAACGATTGCGCCTGAATTTACTCAGTAAAATGCCAAGTTTCGGTTTCGATAATCTGATGGCGGACTGGACTTTTCTAAATTTTATTCAGTATTACGGAGACAATCCTGCGCGAGGAGTGACCGGATTTTCGCTAAGCCCAAATTACTTCGACATCATTACCCGTCGTGATCCCCGGTTTGTGGATAGCTATTTATTTCTGTCAGGAACAATCTCGCATCAGTTGGGTAAGCCGGAATTAGCTTTGGAATTGATGCAGCGCGGTACGGATGCGCTATCGCCCCAGATGCACCCGAAAGCGTTCTCAGTTTGGCGATGGAAGGCAGTTGATCAGATCCTTTTATTAGGAGATTTGCCGGGAGCGGCTCGATCGTTTGACATGACCGCAAACTGGGCGGCTCAGTCTAAGGAACACAAGCAGTTTGCGCCGAATTTTCAGCAGAGTGCGAACTTTTTAAGAACGAATCCTGATATTCGCTGGGTGCAGTTTCAAACGTGGCAAGCGGTGTATCAAGAAGCCAATGAGATCGGGGACAAACTGGCACGCGATCGAGCAAAGCGCGAACTTTTGAAACTGGGCGCGATCGAGAAAAAGGACGAGAAGGGAGAAACGATATTCGTCGCTCCCAAATCGATTGAGCAGAAACCGAAATCCTAAATCCGAAAAACTCCCTAGATGGGGAATGTCGCTTGCTAAACTTGTGACCCACAATTTAAGCAAGCGGGAATAATAATCGAAATCCGTCATCTAGGAGAAATCTACAATGCAGGCTCAAGAAAAAGTTCGTCTCAGTATGCAAGTTGCCTTCAGCTCGATCATTCTTTGTTTTTGTCTGTTCAAGCTGTCGAATCCGAATGATAGCCAAACCAGCGCCCTCTACTGGGGTGGAGTGACGAGCGTTCTCGCTTGGTGGATGCCTTCGCCGGGTGGCAGTAGCTCCTCGCGCAATTCTACTTCGATCAAAGCAGATGAAGTGAATGCGGTTCATATCGAAAAGCTCGAATCTGTGCCGCAGATGAACGGCTCACAAAATTGAGCCCTGTTAGATTAATTGATTGATCGTTCGATTCGCTTGAGATTCGTAGCCGCCTCCGAACAAATTAAAGTGATTCAGAATGTGATACAGGTTGTAGAGCGGTTTTCGCTGTTTGTAGCCTGCGTCGATCGGATAGATTTCGTCATAGCCTCGATAAAAGCCAGCGGGAAAGCCCCCAAACAATTCGGTCATTGCTAAATCTACTTCTCGATCGCCCCAGTAGGTGGCGGGATCAAAGATCACAGGCTCCCCGGATTGCATCACCGCCGCATTTCCTGACCACAAATCTCCATGTACGATCGACGGTTTCGGATTGTGATCCGCGAGTAATTCTGGAATGCGTTCCAGCAGTCGCGCCCCGTTCCGAAACCGTCCGCCGTTTGAAGCACCGAGTTCAAGCTGATAGCCGATTCGATGTTGCGTAAAGAATTCAATCCAGTTCGATGTCCAGGAATTGATTTGAGGCGTGGAACCGATCGTATTATTTCGTTCCCATCCGAATGCTGTTGATTTTTGATGTTGGTGCATTCGCGCTAAGTTGCGTCCCATTTCCGCCCAAGATTGCGAATTCCCGCGATCGAGGTTGAGCCATTCTAAAACGATGTAAGCCGAACTGCCTGCAATTCCAGTACAAATTGGTTTCGGCACTCGAATCGCTTGCGCTTCGATCATGTGTCGCAGTCCGAGCGCTTCCGCCTCAAACATTTCAAGCTGATCAGATCGATTGAGCTTCACGAAAAAAGTGAGATTGCCGTCACTGATTCGATAGCCTTGATTGATACAGCCGCCGCTAACCGATCGACGATCGCGACTTTCAAACGATCGCCCAGTCGTCTGACAAATCTGATCATCGATCTGCGTCCACATTTTCTACTTTCCTGGTTTCACAATCACGCAACCGTAAGCCTCAGTTGGCAAGTACGTTTGAGCAGCTTTTTGCAGATCCGTTGCAGACAGCGATTGAATGTAAGCCGGATAGTTGAACGCTGGCTCTAAGTCACCGACTAAAGTTTGATAGTAGCCGTACAAACCAGAACGATCGCTCGGTGTCTCATTTCCGAAGGTGAAATGATTTGCCACTTGCGTCTGAACGCGATCGACTTCGGCTCCGGTCACGAGTTCAGACTGCAAAGCTTGAATGTGTGACACGATCGCCGCTTCCACCGCTTCAATATTCTCAATGGGTAACTGAGCCGAAATGCAGAAAACCCCTTGATGGCGGTAGGTCATATTGCTCGTAGACACGCTGGAAACCAATCCGCGTTCTTCTCGTAGGTCTTTAACGAGTCGTGCCGTTCTCCCATGTCCGAGAATGCTAGCTAATCCATCTAGCGCGTAGGTTTGTTGTAGTTGATCGAGTCCTGGAACGCGCCAAAGAATCATCAATCGAGCTTGTGTCAGACTCGGATCGCTGTGTTCGTGTCGAACGATTTCGGTGAAAGGCTGTTCTGGAGTCAGTTGATTGCGTTTTGGGACAGCGGTAGGCATGAAATGAGCGACACTTCCTTCGACGATTTGAATCAGTTGATCGATGGGGAGATTTCCCACAGCTACAGCAGTCATCGAGCGAGGTTGATACCAACCCGAATGAAAATCGCGCATTTGTTGAGCGCTAAGATTTTCGATGACTGAAGCTGGGCCTAAAACTTGGCGGCGATACGGTAACGTTTCAAACGCCATTTCTGACAAGTGTTGGTAGGTGCGACGACGGGCGTTATCTTGCGATCGACGAATTTCTTCTAGCACGACAAACCGTTCTCGATCGAAACCGTCCTCTGGAATTCGCGCATTCAGCACGACATCCATTTGCAGCGGTGCGAGAGTCGCGAAATCTTTCGGCGCGGTTGTAATGTAATAGTGCGTGTAGTCCTGACTGGTCGCGGCATTGGTCACGGCTCCACACTGTTCGATCTGTTGCTCAAACTCGCCGCTCTGGAGTCGATCGGTTCCTTTGAAAACCATGTGTTCCAAAAAGTGAGCCATCCCATTGATCGCATCGGATTCAACGGCTGAACCGACATCCAGCCAGACGTTTAAATTCACCGCATCAACGGGAATCTGTTCAGCGATGATCGTTAAGCCGTTGGCAAGGCGATGAATTGTGGGCGCGTTTAACTTGGGCGATCGAATTAGCGTTGAAGTCATGGCGTTCTGTGACGTGCTTCACCTATCTTAGTGTTTGCAAAGCCGGAATTCGCACCTAAAATCGGCAGAATTCTCGTGAAAGTCTCATCTTCTGGTTTACCCGCTCTGTTCCACAATTCTTTACAATAAGATTGTGATGCCAAAGAATGTTAAGTAATGCAGAGCAAATTGACCCCAAACAAAGTTGTTGTCGTGGGTGCGGGAATTGGTGGCTTAACGGCGGCGGCGCTGCTTGCCCATCGTGGCTACGAAGTTCTGACGCTGGATCAGGCACTTGTACCGGGGGGCTGTGCTTCGACATTTAAACGACAAGAATTTACCTTCGATGTTGGTGCTACTCAAGTTGCAGGACTAGAACCGGGCGGCATTCATCATCGAATTTTTTCAGAATTAGCGATCAACCCTCCTTCCGCAACTGATTGTGATCCGGCTTGCGCTGTTTTTCTTCCCGGTGAAACTGAGCCGATTCGAGTGTGGCGCGATCCGGAGCAGTGGAAAGCAGAACGCCAGCGCCAATTCCCCGGAAGCGAACCGTTTTGGCAGTTGTTGAATGATTTATTCCGCTATAGTTGGGCGTTTCAATCGCGCGATCCGGTTCTGCCGCCTCGAAATATTTGGGATTTGTGGCAACTGACGAAAGCGGTTCGACCTGATACGTTACTGACTTTGCCGCATACGTTTTCGACCGTGGGCGATGCGCTCCGAGGCTACAGATTGGCAAACGATCGACGACTCCGCACCTTTCTCGATCTGCAACTGAAACTGTATTCCCAAGTCGATGCCGATGAGACTGCGCTGCTATATGCGGCGACTGCTTTAAGTGTGTCTCAAGCTCCACAGGGATTATTTCACCTCCAAGGCAGTATGCAGGCTTTAAGCGATCGCTTAGTCGAATCGCTCAAACGTGACAACGGTAAGCTTCTGATGCGGCACACGGTTGAGCAAATCCAGACTGAATCGGGACGAACGACGGGCGTGACCATCCGCAATCAAAAAACTAGAGAATCGTGGACAGAACCCGCTGATCACGTTGTTGCCAATGTCACGGTACAAAATTTAGTGGAACTCTTAGGAGAGACTGCCCCTCCAGGCTATCGACATCGAGTCGAGAAGCTGCCGCCTTCTTCGGGTGCGTTTGTGATTTATTTGGGAGTCGATCGATCTGCGATTCCCGCCGATTGTCCGCCCCATCTGCAGTTTCTCTACGATTACGAAGGCGTGATCGGTGAAAATAATTCGCTGTTTGTTTCCGTTAGCCACGAAGGAGACGGACGCGCACCCACTGGAAAAGCTACGATCATCGCTTCATCGTTCACCGATACAGGCGCTTGGAAAAATAGCGATGATTATGAAGACATGAAGCAGCGATACGCAGCGGAAGCGATCGGGAAATTAGGAAAATATTTCACGCTGAATCCCGATACGATCGTGTATCAAGAAGCGGCGACTCCTCGGACGTTTCAGCATTTTACTGCACGAGCAGATGGAATTGTGGGCGGCGTTGGGCAGCGGATTCCGACCTTCGGTCCATTTGGGTTTGCGAATCGCACTCCTGTTCGGAATCTTTGGCTGGTTGGAGATTCGACGCATCCGGGAGAAGGAACCGCAGGCGTGAGTTATTCCGCGTTAACGGTGGTGCGTCAGATCGAGGCGTTAGAATCGCGGATCAAATAAATTCCATCCTTGCAGGGTTGTCTCGCCCTCACCCCAATCTTCTCCCAATTTGGGAGAAGGGGCTAGGGGATGAGGGCGAAGACTTCGGCAATCATCAATCATGTTCCTTAGCGTCTTAACCCCTGTTGCCAAAGTTGAATGAGGGATTGTGCTTGGTCGTGGGCGTTCGTGCCAAGCGGGATTTTTTGAGCGATCGCAATTGCTCCTGCTGGATCAGCGCTGGCTTGCGACATCGCGGTTTGCAAAAGTTGCTGACTCCATTGATCCATCAGCGATTGCGCTTCTTGCCGCATCGGGCTCGAAATCGCCACGCCATCAGCTTTACGAATGGCATCTGCAACCGAATCGACTGTGCCCCCATTTGCAGCAGCTTTTGCTTCTTGTAAAGCCTGCTCCGCTGAGGCAGTGTCTTGAATCCGATTCTGAACGGACGGATCGATCGAAGGCGACGGGGAAGGTTGAGCGGCTTCGTTTAACGCCCGTTCTCGGTCGCGAATCGCCTGAAGCTGACTCGCATATTGTCGCCGTTTGTCTGCCGCTTCTCCCCCCAAAGCGCGACGCGACGAAATTCGATTTAGAAGGTCGATCGCTTGCTGTAGAGAACTCGCATCGCCCCGATTTGCAACCTGATCGGCTTGATCAATCAACGGACGATCTTCTTTGCTCTGAACATCGGTGGTAATTTGGTCAATCAGTTGACGGGCTTCTTTCGATTTCGGACTGGAACTTGGAATCTGAGAAGCGGTGTCGATCGCGGCTTGTAAATCTTCGGGTCGAGTCGATTGTGCCAGTTGACGGGCGCGATTGAGTTGAGCCGTATCGCCTTTTTCAGCTTGCCATTGAGCGATTAGCTTCTGAGCCTTGTTGTAAGAAGGACGATCAGAGCCGATTTTTTGAGCTTGAACGATCGCGGCATCATAATCTTCCGGCGCACCGTTCCAAACTCGCCCGATCGCATTTGCCAAAACTTCAAAATCTTCGACTTCTTTCTGCAAGTTGGCAGCGGGCGGAATCTGCTTGATCACGTCGAGCGCAGTGGTGAGATCTTTACGATCGAGTGCCGCATCTGCCAGATCCAGCATTTTCTTACCGACATCCGAGATCGCTTCTTGTGCGCCTTGGTAAACGTAGCTCTTGTCATTAATGCTGGAAAGAAGTTTGAGCGCTTCTTGGAAATTCTGCAATCCGCCTGATTCGACTAGATTTTTGGCTTTGGCGATCTTGGTGATGTCTTCGCGCGTTGCCGTGATTTTGCCGCTAATTTCTTGATATTTGGTCGTTTGCCAGAAGGTGTTATCGATCGATAATAATCGTCCTGCTTCGGTCAATGCCAAGCGCCAGTTCTGGTTTCGTAGCGCGTCTTCTGCTTTGCGGTAGAGCAATTCGGCAGATGTCCAGATTCCTTGCCAGCGTTTGATCTTGTCTTCGACTTGCGTATAGGCACTGCCAATTTTAGGAACCTTTTTCGCGGTGCTGATTGCGTCGTCTAGTTTTCCAGCTTGGAACGCTTCTTCACCCAAATCGAGAATTTCTTGCGCCCAGAGTTCGATCAATCGCTTTGCTTCGTCGTGCAGTGGGTGATCCGGCGGCAGGCTTTTGACAAGCTCGATCGCTTCTAATAAATCTTTGGTCGTGCGTTTACCTGCTGCAATTTCGGCGCAGTGCAATCGTAGGGAAGCAGAGGCGAGGGGCCAAAAAATCGACGGGCAGTTTGGAACCGCTGGGAGCTTGAACAGAAACGCGATCGATAATGCCGTTGCGCTTCCTGTCAGCACGAGCGAGAGCGCGATCATCGCCCGCCAATCGGTCATCAGCCATTTTCGAGCTTGATGAAATCGATCGACGATCGTCATTCGATCCGGCTTTCCTTTTTTCGGAGGGCGCTCTTTCATCGCTTGAATCGTCTGCCCGGTCGCTCGACGAGGGGGAGACGGTTTACGGTTCCGACGATTGGGAATGCCGCGATCTCTGGTCATAGGTGCGTGTAAAACTGCAAAGAATGCGATCTTGAAATCTAAGGGAGCGCAATAGAAGCCATCCTACTCCCCATTGAGGAAAAAAATAAACCGAACTTGAGGGAGTTAATCATCTTTTCACGATTTTTAAGGCGATCGCATCATAAACAATCGCAACGGATCAAACCGTACCAACCAAGGCAGCGGCTGATCCTTCACCATCGCCCACCGCTCCTTAAACAATTCCGCCTGCACATGATAATCCAGCGAATGCGTTGGCGGACGATTCAATTTTAGATAGATCGTTGTCCGATGTGGTGTTTCCCGTGTTTTCGTCACCCAACAGGGAAACGTATTGATCTGAATCGCATCTTCGGAAAACGCTAAATGATGGGCACGAATTCCAACACAAGCAAAATTGTTGGGAATCGGTTCCACGACATCTAACACACAGCCCCAGTCGATCGCTTCAATCTGCGCCGCATTCACCCGACGCGCCTGAGAAAAGTTTTTACATCCCGTAATTTGTGCCACGGTGTAAGTCTTAGGTCGATCGAAGATTGCCTCTTTGCAGTCATAAGCTATCTGCTTACCATCCGAAACGACTAAAATTTCCTGGCAAATTCCATACACTTCCTCTAAGTTATGCGTCACAAACAACGTTACACCTGAATACGTTGCTAATGCTTCTGCAAGTTGTTCTTGTAACCGACTCCGTAGATAAGTATCTAATGCCGAAAAAGGCTCATCTAAGAGTAAGACTTCAGGTTTAATTGCTAAAGCTCTTGCGAGTGCGACTCGTTGCTGCTGTCCGCCTGAAATTTGCTGCGGATAGCGATGCTCAAGTCCTTGTAGATGAAGCTTCTCGATTTGTTCTGCCAATCTCGATCGCTGTTCTGTCCGCTTCAAATGCTGCAAGCCGTAGACAATATTCTGTGCGACTGTCAAATGTGGAAATAAAGCATAGTTTTGAAACACAAATCCGACTCGTCGATCGCGAATCGGCACATTAATTCCGCGTTCTGAATCAAATAAAACTCGATCGTTCAAAACAATTCGCCCCTGATCCGGTGTTTCGATTCCTGCAATACAGCGTAGTGTCATGCTCTTGCCCGATCCAGAACCTCCCAAAATGCCAAGCGTATTCTGCTTCAAGTCAAACACAATCCTGAGTGGATAGCTCGTCAGTTGTTTTTGAATGTCTACGAACAACGGCATAGCGAGATCTCCGCTTTGATGTTCTAATCGACGTGCCCACAGTAGCAAACAAAATATATCCACCATCATCGCTGCAATGAAAACCGGAATTTAGCTGATCTGCGTTTACTCGATCCCGATATGATCAGATTCGCACGTTTATATCAGGCTAGGATTTATGGAAGGGCAACTGCAAGGAAAAGTGGCGATCGTGACGGGAGCATCGCGCGGAATTGGACGAGCGACCGCGTTGGCACTCGCAAGCGAAGGGGCAGCGATCGTCGTGAATTATGCAAGTTCCAGCGGTGCGGCGGATGAAGTTGTAGCAGCGATTACCGGAAATGGGGGAAATGCGATCGCGCTTCAAGCCGATGTTTCTAAAGCCGATCAAGTGGATACTTTAATCGATTCCACAATGGAAAAGTATGGCAGAGTCGATGTCTTGGTGAACAACGCTGGAATCACGCGTGATACCTTGCTGCTGAGAATGAAGCCTGAAGACTGGCAAGCGGTGATTGATTTAAACCTGACTGGAGTTTTTCTCTGCACCAGAGCCGTGAGCAAAATTATGCTGAAGCAGCGGAGCGGGCGGATTGTGAACATTACTTCGGTCGCGGGACAGATGGGAAATCCAGGACAAGCAAACTATAGTGCGGCAAAAGCGGGCGTGATCGGGTTTACCAAAACCGTTGCGAAAGAGTTAGCGAGTCGCGGAATTACGGTGAACGCAGTTGCTCCTGGATTTATCGAAACTGACATGACGAATGATTTGAAAACCGATGAAATTCTCAAATTTATTCCATTGAATCGCTACGGCAAGCCCGAAGAAGTAGCAGAAATGATTCGCTTTCTGGCGGCTTCTCCAGCAGCGGGATACATCACAGGACAAGTGATGAATGTGGATGGTGGAATGGTTATGGCGTGATATTAGGAGAGGAACATGAGGATTGGGGTGATTGGGGCTGGGGGAATTGGGGGAACGATCGGGACTCTTTGGGCGAAAGCAGGACATGAAGTATTCTTTAGTTCTCGCAATCCAGAGAAGCTTTCGGAGTTAGTGACCGGAGAGAATACGCAGGCGGGAACGGTTGCAGAAGCGGCAAAGTTCGCAGATGTGATTTTGTTGTCCTGCTACTACTCGACGATCGATGATGCAATTTCTGCTGCCGGATCGCTCGATCGCAAAATCCTGATCGATGCGACGAATCCCTATCTGCGCGAAGACGACAAAATCCATCGTGTTCCTGATGCCAGCTCAGGTTTAGAACTTGCAGCAAAGCTCCCGAATGCGAAAGTCGTGAAAGCTTACAATACGCTTCCGACTGCGACCTTTGCGAATGAAGCACATCGTTCTGAACCTTATGCGTTGTTTTACTGCGGCGATGATGCGGAGGCGAAAGCGATTGTCGCTCAATTGATCACGGATAGCGGCTTTGCGGGCGTTGATACGGGCAATCTTACTCAAGTGATTCATCAAGAACCAGGAGGCGTATTGTATAACCATCCGATGTCTGCGACCTCAGCGCAAAGGTTGTTACCTTCTTTGCGTTGAGAGTTACTTGGGCTTCACTGCTAACTCTCAGCCTTTCCGTCAGGGCACTACCCAGAAACGACTGGATTCCTCTAATCTTCTTTCTTTCGATCGCACCCAGTTCACCCCGATTCCCCTTAGAATTTATGAACTGAATAAATTCTGCCGACGGATTCATCGTGAACGACGAACAAATTAGCCTGTTTGATATTGCGCCTGCGGAGCCAGCGACTCCGAGCGGTTTTGATCCGGAGTTGATTCCGACTAGCGCCAAGATTCCGATTCCAACAGGCACGTATCAAACAATGGAGCAGATGGGCGCACATTGTAATCGCTGTCATCGCTGCGATTTGGGCGCGTCTCGAACTCGTGCGGTGATCGGGCGCGGCAATCTGAATGCACCGATTATGATTGTGGGTGAAGGTCCGGGACAGACTGAGGACGAAACTGGAATGCCGTTTGTCGGTCGATCGGGGCAATTGCTCGATCGTATTCTTGCCTCTGTTCATCTCACGACTGAGGAGCACGTTTTTATCTGCAACGTGGTGAAGTGTCGCCCTCCTGAAAATCGGACTCCGACGACCGATGAAGCGGAAGCGTGTCGGGGGTATTTGTCTGAGCAGATCCGCATGGTTGATCCGAAAATTATTTTATTAACCGGAGCGACTGCGATGAAAACCCTGGTCGGAATTAAGCAAGGGATTACGAAAGTTCGGGGGCAATGGATCGAGAAAGACGATCGCTTTTATATGCCGATTTTTCACCCTGCTTATCTGTTGAGAAATCAATCGAAAGAGAAGGGTCAACCAAAATGGCTGATGTGGCAGGATATCCAAGCGGTTCGAGCAAAATTAGACGAGGTTCTGGCTAGCTAACGTTCTCAGGCAGTCTGACGGCAATATCTAACTGAGTCGATAGAAGCCGAATGTTCTCAATAAATAAATCTGCCTGACCCGTGTGTTGAACGACGGGGAGGGCTGTACCGACTAGCGCTAAAAAATAGGCTTTGATGCGTTGGGGTTTGCGGCGGTAAGCGACTTTCATTTCGTTTTGCAGATCTTCGAGATAGACACAGGCAACCTCGGCTCGATCGCTTGGTAGCTTTTCGACGATCGGCTGAATGCGATCGAGGGCTTGGATGATTTGTTGAATATCGTCTGCGGGTTCTACCGGAAGCTCGATGATCGCTGGCGTAATTTTTACGATCGACGCTTTTCCTTTATCAGTCAGATATGCCCGCACCACCTGAAATTCGCGCGTGGCATTGTCATAGACTTTTGCAACTTTGAGATAGCCATCTTCTGACAGCGTATCTAAGTAGTAGCGAATCATTTGCATTGATGAGCCGATAGCGGTGGCAATACTCTCTCCTGTCGTATTTCCAGCATCAATGATTTCTAAGATTCGCTGTTGCTTTTCGTTCAATAGCATGGAGAGTTTATATCCCTAGCAGGATGTTTACTTTAACAAATGAAGTGTTCTTTTGCTAGTCTCCTTAGGCATAGAAAGGAGGTTTCGACAATTTGTTAATCTTTGTAAGGATTTTGTAATACTATAGGGACATTCCTCTCATTTTTTGCATTCAACATGGAAACCGCATACGCTCTTAATATCTCGATCTGTGCTGCGATTGTGGGAATTACTGGATTCGCGATTTATACAGCGTTTGGGCCACCTTCCGCTAATTTGGATGACCCGTTTGAAGATCATGAAGACTAAAGATTAGAGGGTGTCAGATGATGCCCTCTTTTTTATTTTGTATGTCCGAAGTTCCCAGGGTTGGATTTGATTGGGAATGTCGATCGGACGTTCAAGCAGATCAAGCGATTCAATGATCTCGAAGTCGCCTTTTAGGTTGAGTTCTGCGGGTTCTCCGTGGCACTCGTAACAGCGCAAAATGTACTCGTCTGGATTGTCTTCGGATTGTTTTAGGCTGGAAAGAATTAGGTTCTCAGATTGCAGATCGAGGAATGAATGGACGGGGGGAAGTGTGCCATTTTCGGATGGGTAAGCAAGCGTCACAGTTTGTAGTGGTTGCAAAAGTTCGTAAGCTTTTCGTGTCGTTTGTGCCGCTCTCCAATCTTCAGAATGAGGATACAGGGCGTAGGTAAACTCATGCTGACCCAAATCAGCGCTTGGATCTGGAAATTCAGAACCCCGTAATAGGGTCAGGCGCACTTGATTAGGCTGGCAGTCATAACCGTGTTTGCAATCGCTCAATACACTAACGCCATACTCACCGTCATTAATATCCATCCACCCAAGCGCAGGAACTTCCCACTTCGCTAATTCTGCTTGAGTTTTAGGGCGTAATGTGCGATCGATTGCACCTCCAGCGATTTCATACGTCGCGAAATCAGCCTCAAGATTAAGCGGAAAAGCAGCTTTTAACAAAACGTGCCGTTCTTTCCAGTTTGCCAATGTGTAAATTTTTAGAATAGGCGAATCAGGCTCTAAGTAATACCATTGCTTGAAGGTTGATTCCCTAAACGCTCGTCTCACTTCGATGGCAGGAATAAGAGACTGCCATTTTTGATAGTTAATCTCTAGTAACTTGACCGATTCTAGAGGATGTTCAGCATAATTTGGATCAATATTCCAGGCATCCCAGTATTGCCCACTGTCCTGGAAGGCTTGAAGTTCATTTCCAAGTCCGTTGAGAATTTCGTGATCGTGTATCTTGTCAAAGATGCTAGATAAGTTGCCAGTCTCAGGATCAACGATCGCTTTAATGAATGTGTTTTCTAAAACGAAATCATCTGGCTTAGAAGTTGATTCCGCATTGGCTAATAAATCTTTACTAGGATAAACCCAGAAACAGCGATAACCAACAGACGGAATGTTCTCTGCCTGGAAAAAATGCTCATAAATATAAGATTTAGCTCTAGTATGCCAAGATTTTTCGACTCCAACCGCAATCTCTTTTCCGTTCAAGTCGCAAACCTCCCAGTTCGGCTCATTTGAGTCAGGCTTTACCACATTTGCTTTAGCAAGTCCTGATCTTTCCCAATTTACTGAGTTAGAAACAACAACAAGTCGAGCCTCTGGATGAGGTCGAACAGAAGCTGCAATCTCCAACTCAATCTTCGCAAATCCATGAACAAAATCAAGAATTTTCTCAAAGTTGAGGTGATTGATGGACGCAGTTTGATAAACCTGTTGAATTGATGAACCTGGTAGAATGTCGTGAAACTGATTGAATAAAAGAATTTTCCAGGCTGCCTCGAATTCTGTTTTAAAGTAGTCTGTTTCTATTAACGCTTCTGATAGAGATGCTCGCATTTCCTCACTATACAGTTGGGCTTCTGCGTTTCTGTTGAAGCGTTTCTGATCGCCATGTGTTGTATAACAACCCCGATGAAACTCTAAATAAAGCTCATCATTCCAAGTGTCTTTTGGAGCTTCTAGGCTTTCTAAATAGTTCAATGCAGTCGTGAATTCTAGCTTTGGGAAAAAAGGCGATCGCTTCCATCGTTCCGCAATTTCCAACATATCGCGTGTCGGGCCTCCGCCATGATCGCCTACGCCAAACAGCCATAGCGGGTTAGGTTGACCCGTTTTCTTCACCCAATCCCAAGTAAATTTCGCCATTTTGGTCGGCTCGATTCCTTCCCCGATCGGGGATGACATCAAACTCTTAACTTGGCTCCCGTTCGGTGCTTGCCAATTGAACCATTCATAAGGAAATTGCGTTGTATCATTCCATCGAAGCTTCTGCGTGACGAAGTAATCGATTCCTGCAAGTTTCAAAAGCTGCGGCGTTTGCCAATTGAATCCAAACGTATCGGGGAGCCATGCAACTCGACAGATTTCACCAAACTTTTCTTGACAGTAACGTTGACCATATAAGAGATGACGCGCGATCGATTCTGCATTAATCAAGTTCATCTCTGGTTCAATCCACATTCCGCCCACGATTTCCCATTTTCCAGCTTTCACTTGTGCTTGAATTTGAGAAAAGATTTCTGGTCGATTCTGTTCAATCCATTCAAACAATGCGGGTGTTGTGTGACAGAACGTAAGCTCAGGATAATCTTTTTGTAAGTTTAGAACTGAAACAAATGTGCGTTCTGCAGATCTCCAAGTTTCCTCGACATCCCAAAGCCAAGCCATATCTAAATGAGCATGACCGAGTAAGAAGATTGTGTGTTGTTTGATTTGAGAACTGAGCGGTAGAAGTGAATTTCTTAAGGACTCTAGAGATTGGTGGAATCTTTGTCGATCGCTAACCAACCAATCAAACTCAGTTTCGATTTTTTCTAACTCAAACGCATCGACATAACTCTGGATTACTTCTAATTCATCTGCAACGAATCCCGGATCAATTTCGTTGTAATCAGATTCATAGATTAAGCGCGATCTCATTAATCCGCCAATGTCATGACCCGGACTTACTAATCGAATTGCAACCGCAACTTTTTCATCTGAAATAACATTAGAACTCAAAATAATTCGACAAGAATGATCAAATAAATCGCCTTCTTGAACTTTCTCACCGTTCACATAAACTTCAGCAAATTCCGCCCACCAAGTTAACGCCAATCTCAGCGTTAATCCTGCCAGTGGGTAATCATTGAGCGCTTCAGGCAAGACGAACTCTTGATAGAACCAGCGAACTTTTTGCCCTTTTTCCCACACTAAATATCGCTTTTCGTTTAGCTCGATTTTTGTAAACGACTGTGTAGAAATGTCCTCGATCGCGCAATCTTCGCACACCGACCAATGCTCGATCGCATCTGCTTGTACCAGATTCCGTAAACGCTCAACAAAAGAAGCAGCTAGAACGTCAGCCATACCGATATGATGAGGGGGTGAAAATGCGATCGTCCCCCAGTTTATGACTTCTCGACGCTATCAAAGCCAATTTTTTAACTTTGTCACGCGGCAAACTCAGAAGCTCGCGGACAGTACCGCAACCCTCTTGCGACACGCCAAAGTGACCACAATCTGGACAACTCAGATTTTGCTGTACCCGATTTACGCGGCGTTTCAGGGAACGCGATCGATTGGACGGCAGATTGGGCGAACCGTGGAGAAAGCGGTATTGCGATTGAGGATGAGTCGAGAAGAAATCACAATTGATCCCGAAACGAATTTAAGTGATGCCCCGATTCAGAACGTTCTGACTGCGGTGAAACGGGCATTGGTCAGCGGCGGAAATTTGCCTGTTCTGAGAGAACGTTATCCGCTGGTGTTGATTGGGCGATTTTTGCGGCATCGAGACAATGAAGATTTGATCGCATCGAATCCATATCAAATTCAAGCGATCGCTTGTGCCGTAGATACTCACAAAATCGTTTTGATTCTTGATGGCAACGTTGTTTTCGATATTCTCACGCCCGAACAACAGCGACAAATTGAACATCGAATCCGATTAGAACTGGCGCGATATTGGCAATGGCGACGTAAGCTGTATCTTAAATCTGCACCGCTCGCATTGCCCGACGATCGAGAAACTTTACTGCCGCCGATTCGAGTGTTTCGACAACTGATGGCATGGATTCAGGCAAGCCCAGTCGCGATCGCAGTTAATCTATTCCAAGAAGCAGAACTGGTTTCACAACCAAGTGAACTTGATTGGTTCGTTCCTTCTGTACCGCTTTCCGCTTGGAATCCTGGAACATTAATTCCAAAACCTCCTAGCCCCAGAAATATCACCGCTTGGTTTGCTCAACTTCCCAGCTTTTCCGATCTTGAACCGTTGATCTGGGCTGCAATTCACTACTTTTTCGGAGAGCGCACTCAATTCGCACCGACTCAAAGCGCATTGTCAGGAACCGCCGAATCCTCTCCGTGGTTAGGATTCTCGCAGCGATTGAATCCAAAAATGTCGGGGCGAACGGCTCGATCGCCTTTCACACGGGAACATTTGATTTTAGAAGGAACCGCTGTCGGATTTGGCGAAACTCGATCGTTCTCTTTCGCGCCCTCCTTGCGTCAGCGAATTCGCGAATATTTGAGAAAGCTTACAGGCGCGATCGTCACTCGGCAAAAACCAAAAGCAGAAATTGTCGTGCGACAAAAAACCTCGATCGTGGTTCCACGCTCAGACCTCGTGACTCAACCTCGATCGGAGTTCGTCACAACCGAATTCGATGCGGTTGAAATCACGTCAACTCAGACAAACGCGCTTAGTGTCGAAGTTCCAGAACGCTTTGATGTCGAAACTGCATTTGACTGGATCGAGACTCCTGCAACTCACGTCGAATATGTCTTAACCCCGTGGCAAAAAATTCTGAGATGGCTCGATTCTGGCGTTTTGTGGATCGAACAGCGGTTCGTCATCCTGTGGCGATGGCTCGATCGCGGCAATTAAAAACGATCCCACTCCTGTAAGATAAAAGGACGATTCGCAAAATATCCGCCATTGCCTTTGGAGTTATTCGCATGATCACGCTGAAAGTCATTGTTTATATCACCGTCGCCTTTTTTGTTGGCTTATTCGTCTTCGGATTCCTTTCAAACGACCCTGCACGGAATCCCAACCGTCGCGACTTAGAATAATCGATTCTCGTGTTACGAGAACGCGAGGGCAGAGGTCTGCCCTTTTTTTATCGAAATCCTTGGAATCAATTTGCTTAAATTCCCGTCAATCCGCTAAAGTGACGTGAATTCGACAGAGATAGAGCGCTTCGATTGTGAATCCGGGAAGCCCCCTAAATCCCCCAAGATGGGGGACTTCGAGCCAAGACTTCCGGTTCAAAGTCCCCCATTTTTGGGGGACTTAGGGGGCAGAAGCCGACCGAAACGAAGTGCATCGCCTTATCGAATCCACGCTAAAGTGCCTATGCGGTTCCCTGCTCTCAGCTTCGAGTCAGATTTTTAAGATATGCCTTATTCGGTTCCACCTCCTGACCTTCCTGCGATCGTGCAGCCTGCCCAAGCATCCCCGCTCAAAGCCGATCTTGCTAAACCTGCGCCGCCCGAAAAACTGCCGATCGAGTCGCAGAACGCTTCACAGCGAGCAAATGATTTAGCTGGAACCGAATCGATCTCAGCTTCAGAGCCGGAATGGAATTTTGCGATCGCTTCTCCTCCTGTCGCGCAAACGCCCCTGCCCCCAGCCACAGTTCCGACCCCCGTTCCAATTCCGACCCCCGTTCCAATTCCGACCCCCGTTCCAACTCCGATCCCCGCTCCAAGCAATATCCCAACTGGACAACTGACTAACGAGGGCATTCTAGAACTCAAAGCCGATCGACAAGACTACGATCAGTTTCGCCAGATTTTTACGGCTGAAGGTCGCGTTTCGCTGCGGTTTCGGGGCGCATTGCTGACAGGAGATCGTTTACAGGTAAATTTGGTCAATCGGCTTACTGTTGCAGAAGGAAACGTCACGCTGACCAGAGGCGATCAAGTTCTACGGGGACAGCGATTTCGCTACAACTTGATTCAAGAAGAAGGAACGATCGGACAAGCAAGCGGCGAGATTTTTATTCCAACTGCCGGGACGGACTTGAATCCGAATTTGCCGACCAATATTACAGCAGGAGTTGTTCCGGTTGGGTCAGTCGGCGATCGAGCTTTAGCAACTCAAAATAATGTTTCTCAGGCGGGGGGGGCGCGGCTGATTGTAGGTTCGCAGCAGAATCCGAGCGGAATACCCGGTGCGTCTCAAGCAGGCGGAACGGTAAGACGATTGCGGTTTGAAGCCGAGCAGATCGCGTTCTACCCAGAAGGCTTTCAGGCGAATAACATTCGGATTACAAATGATCCATTTTCGCCACCAGAACTAGAACTCAGAGCCGATCGCGCTGAATTAAGAAGAGTTTCTCCACTGCGAGACGAGATTCGGACGACTCGAAATCGATTGGTCTTTGATCAAGGGTTTACGCTGCCGTTACCGAGTCGAACGATCGTGCTGGATCGAAATCAGCGATCGCCTGCTTTGTTTAACTTCGGATTTGATGGATCAGATCGCGGCGGGGTCTTTGTGGAACGCGAGATTAATATCTTGCCGCAATCTCCGATCGAGTTCACCGTCACGCCTCAATTCTTTGTGCAAAGAGCATTCCAAGATCGCAGCAACATTGCGAATTTATTTGGACTCCGAAGCCGTTTATCCGCTCGAATCACCCCTCGAACCGTCATTCGTGGAGATGGAGTCTTAACGAGCTTAGATTTAAGTCGGCTAGAAGATACGCTGCGTGGAAGTTTGCGGGCGCAACAGTTGATTGGTACTCACACACTGAGTTTAGAAGCCAGTTACCGCGATCGCTTATTCAATAACTCGCTCGGTTTTCAAGACATTCAAAGCAGCATTGGGGCGCTGTTTTTCTCTCCGATTGTCCCGATCGGAAACACTGGAATCAATCTTAGCTATCAAGTCGGCTATCAATACGTCAATGCAGAAACAGATCGTCTGGATTTGCTTGATCCGGTTCGATCGAACAATCGCATCAGTTTAGGACGCTTTCAAGCGAGTGCTGCTTTAAGTCGCGCGTTTTCACTTTGGCAAGGAACCCCATTACCTGCTACGCCCGACCAAGGATTGCGCTATTCTCCGACTCCGATTCGTCCTTTTGTTGCACTTGCGGTCGGTGTCACAGGTGTGGGAACTTCCTACAGCAATGGAGACAATCAAAATAGTATTAGTGGAGCAGTGAGTTTAGTCGGTCAGTTTGGGCACTTTTCTCGTCCATTTTTGGACTACACCGCATTTAACATCACTTATTCGCAAGCATTCCGATCGGGATTATCGCCATTTTTGTTTGATCGCATTGCTGACGATCGCATTCTCTACGCTGGAATTACTCAACAGATTTACGGCCCTTTTCGCATCGGGTTTCAAACTGCTTATAACGTCGGAAATGGGCGAGAAATCAGCACCGATTACTTTTTAGAGTACAAACGCCGTTCTTACGGGGTTTCGCTGCGATACAATCCCGTGCAACAACTGGGATCAGTGGGCTTTGAAATCAGCGATTTTAACTGGAATCGAGGCAGCACTGAACCCTTTTCCGGCAGTGGGGTGATTCCAGTTGAAGGGGGAGTAATTCGATCGCCACAATAGCTCTGCTATTTCAAATTGCCATTTTGAAATAGTACATATGGTTTATATTGAATAAATCAACGTGAATTCGACAAGTCTTTGCTTCGTTTCAGTCGGCTTCTGCCCCCTAAATTCCCATTCTGGGGGACTTCAAGCCAAGACTTCCGGTTCAAAGTCCCCCAGAATGGCAATTTAGGGGCTTTCCAAGGCTGCAATCGAAGCGAAATATCTCATCGAGTTTGCGTTAAACCCATCTTGCTTGTGCTGAGTGATGCCTACCAAACTCCTAATCGTCGAGAGTCCCGGCAAAGTTAAAAAGTTAAGCCAAATCCTGGGATCAGATTGGCTCGTTCGAGCAAGCATGGGACATCTGCGAGAACTCGCAAACGACGGCATAGATAGTTTAGGATTCGATCTAACCGGATCTACAGTGCGCTGTCGATTTGTGCCGAGAGGAACTCGCGGAAAAGAAACGATCGCTCAACTTAAATCTGCGGTACAACAAGTCAAAACTGTTGTGCTAGCAACTGATGACGATCGAGAAGGTGAAACGATCGCATGGCATCTTCAGCAAGCTTTGAATCTCAAACAGCCTCAGCGGGTCGTTTACAGCGAAATCACTGCGGCAGCAGTTAAAAAAGCGATCGCACATCCGAGAACAATTAATCAAAACATCGTAGATGCTGGACTGTGCCGGACTGTTCTCGATAAGCTCGTCGGATACAAAGGCTCTCCGCTGCTCTGGAAGTTGCAGAACGGAGCAAAGTCAATGGGGCGAGTCCAAAGCGCAACCTTACACATATTATGCGATCGAGAACGCCAAATCGAAGCCTTTGTGCCGCAGAACTATTGGAGTGTGTTTGTCGATTATGCAGAAGGCTTTCGCGCCTTTTATCAAGGTTCAGCAACCCCAGAATCAGAAGCCGCACCCGTCGATGATGCGACCTCAATCAGCGATCGAGCAATGCCCGAATCAACGCGGGTACTGAATCAAGCCGAAGCAGATCGCCTTGTTCAGCAAGCTCAAGCCTTTCCGCATCAAGTTGTCTCGATCGAAGGCAAAGTCGTAAATCGCACTCCACCGCCGCCTTTTGTCACTTCCACGCTGCAACAAGCCGCAGGATCACGGCTGAAATTTAGCCCGGAAAAAACAATGCAGGTGGCACAGTCGCTCTACGAAGCGGGACACATCACTTATATGCGAACCGATAGTATCGAACTCAGCCCAGAGTATCGAGAAGCAGCCCGACAATGGTTAATTGACCATGATCCAACTAATGTACCTACGAAAACAACGAGCCATCGCAAGCTCAAAGGATCGCAGGAAGCACACGAAGCCATTCGCCCCACTGATATCAATCGCGCTTCGGCTCAGTTAAAAGTTGAACTATCAAGCGATGATTTTGCCTTGTATGTTCTGATCTGGAAAAGAGCGATCGCTTCTCAATGTCAACCTGCACGAGTGCGACAGACTCGCATTCTCACAAAATCAGGAGCTATCTCTTGGCAAGCAAAAGGACAAGTGATCGAATTCGCAGGCTACAGCAAATATTGGAATAACTTAAGCGCTGATGCTGAGTTACCGATTGTGCGAATGAATCAGCCGTTGACTCTAACGCAAGCCGCTCATGAACCAAAGCAAACTCAGCCCCCGCCCCGATACAGCGAACCAAAACTCGTGCAAGTGATGGAGCGGCAAGGAATCGGGCGACCCAGCACCTATGCGCCAACCATTCACACTTTGAAAGATCGGCACTATGTAGAAGTCCTCAAAGGCGTGCTGCAACCCACGGCGTTAGGATTGGAAGTCGATCTCTTTCTCGTGGATGCACTTCCCGATCTGCTGCAATCTGCATTCACGGCACAGATGGAACGCTCTCTGGACGAAATTGCTGAGGGGAAGCAAAACTGGCAGCACTATCTAACGGATTGGAACGAAACTTACTTTGAACCTGCTTTGCTAAAAGCGGAACGAGTATTACCCCAGCATCTAAGTTCGACTCCTGCCCCTCGCACTGAGAAGCAGTTTGAAACTTCGAGAACTCGCTGTCCAAGCTGTCAGAAGCCACTGGCAAAGATTAAGAGCGCCAAAGTCAAAAAGAAGTATTTCCTCAAGTGTGTTGAAGGATGTGCGGATGTGGTGCTGTTTTGGTCAGAGTACAGCAAGCGATGGGAAGCTCCACAAGCAAAATTAGCTCAAACCGAGCCGCTGAAGCCAAAATTAACAGATGCGCCCTGTCCGGTTTGCCGGAAGCCTTTAGAGCAGCATTCTTATCAGAAAGAGGGGCAAGCTAAACTGCTACTGCGCTGCTCTAATCCAAAGGCTCGCAGTGATGCGAAACATAAAGATGTCGTTTACTTTCAGACCGAAAAAGGCTGGTGGAGTCCCAAGCTAGGCGAATTGAGCGCAATTGTGTTGCGCTAGAGTTCTGCATTGCTCTAAGACTTACTCGTTACAGATTGCAGAACTACGATCGACCGACCCATGACTGGAACATTCTTTGTTCCGGTGAACACCATTTTTTCTGTAATAAATCGCGGCTCCTTTGTATTGACGATCGCATTCCATTTCCGCTGACGCAATCGAGCGGGTAGCACAAAATCAAGCATCTCCCAGTGAGCATTGAATAGCAGCAGGAAACTACTATCTCGAATGCGTCCTCCTTTCGGGCCGCGATCGGGCAATTCACTTCCGTTTAGGAACACTGTAATCGCTTTGGCGTATCCATTACACCATTGTTCCTCGTTCATATCCTGCCCATCGGGATTAAACCAAGCAATATCACTCACACTTGACCCGTGAATTGCCTGCCCTTGGAACCAGCGCTGTCGGCGGAATACGGGATGATCTTGGCGGAAATGAATCAGTTCGCGGGTGAAATTGAGGAGATCAGAAGAGCGATCGCATAACTCCCAATCCAGCCAGGATAGTTCGTTATCTTGGCAGTAAGCATTGTTATTGCCGAACTGAGTGCGACCCATTTCATCACCCATTACAATCATTGGAATCCCCTGAGATAGCATCAGTGTAGTGAGAATGTTCCGCTGTTGTCGCTCTCGGAGCCGCAGAACTTCTACATCACTCGTTTCACCTTCAATCCCGCAGTTCCAAGAGCGATTGTGGCTTTCTCCATCGCGACTGTCTTCACCATTGGCTTCATTGTGTTTCTCGTTGTAGCTCACCAAATCGCGGAGTGTGAAACCATCGTGTGCGGTGATGAAATTAATGCTGGCGTGAGGTCTTCTACCATTCAGTTGATAGAGATCCGAACTGCCTGTAAATCGGTAAGCAAATTCGCCCAGTTTGCCATCTTGTCCGCGCCAAAAGTCGCGCATTTCATCCCGATAGCGTCCATTCCACTCTGACCAAAGGATCGGGAAATTCCCGACTTGATAACCGCCATCTCCGACATCCCAAGGCTCTGCAATCAGCTTCACACTCGCCAAAATCGGATCTTGGTGAATGATGTCAAAGAACGATGCCAAATTATCGACCGCATAGAGTTCGCGAGCTAGAGCCGATGCGAGATCGAACCGGAACCCATCAACGTGCATCTCTGTCACCCAATAGCGCAAGCTATCCATGATTAGCTTTAGCACTTGAGGACTTTGAACATTGAGCGAATTTCCGCAGCCTGTGAAGTCCATGTAGTAGCGCTCATTGCCTTCTACTAAACGGTAGTAGGTTTTATTGTCAATGCCTCGTAGTGATAGCATCGGGCCGCAATGATTTCCTTCTCCGGTGTGATTATAAACGACATCTAGAATTACTTCGATTCCAGCACGATGTAGCTCTTTCACCATTTGTTTGAATTCTTGCACTTGTCCGCCCAGCGTTTTATCAGCGCTATAGCCTGAATACGGTGCGAAGAAGTTGACCGAATCATAACCCCAATAGTTACTAAGCCCCTTGTCCGTTAGATGTCCCGGTTGTGCAAGAAAATGATGTACGGGCATGAGTTCGACAGCAGTAACTCCGAGAGATTGGAGATGCTCGATCGCAGATGGATGGGCAAGTCCCGCGTAGGTTCCTCGTAATGGTTCTGGAATGTTGGGATGTTTCTGCGTGAATCCCTTAACGTGCATCTCATAAATAACGGTTTCATTCCAGGGTGTTTGCAGAAGTTGATCACCTTCCCAATTGAAGGATTGATCAACAACAATACACTTCGGAATTAAATGAGCATCATCTGAAGTCGAAAAAGCTAAATCTTCGCCTGGATCTCCCCAAGGATAGCTGTAGATTTCTTCAGCTTGTTGAACATCGCCCTCGATCGCTTTAGCGTAAGGATCGATTAATAGCTTATTCGAGTTGAATCGATGTCCGTGTTCAGGCTCCCAAGCTCCGTGAACGCGAAAGCCATACCGCTGTCCAGGTGCGATTCCAAGAACATACCCATGCCAAAGAAAATTCTCACCTTCATACAAAGGTAGACGAGTCTCTGAACCCTGCTGGTCAAATAAACACAGATCGACCCCGGTTGCAGATTCAGAAAAAAGTGAAAAATTAGTTCCTTTTCCATCCCAAGCTGCGCCAAGCGGGTATACTTTTCCCGTCCAAAGGGGTGCGTACATCATTGTTAAAATCCAGTGTATTAAAGAGACTTCAGCACATTCAATCAGGCGTTATTGCAACCTAACATCGTGATGCTGTTGCAACAGATGGTTATCAATGATTTAACTCTAATCGATAGGCTCTGAGTGTCTCCTCTGTCACGGGTAGAACTTAAATTCTGTCTCAAGAGGTGACTATCTTGAGACGATCGCTGCTGAGAAGGAATGTTCTACCTTGCGATTGGTGCAAGATCTCAACGATCGAGCAAAACCCCCCTCAATCCTGCAGAGATAGCGGCTTGATAGTCTTCCTGCAAACTATCGCCTACGTGCCACGCATTCGCAGGCTCACACTGATGTTTAGCAAGCGCGATCGCAAAAATCTTCGGATCAGGCTTTGCGACTCCGACTTCTGTTGAGATTGTCACCGAATCAAAAAAATCTGCTAAATCTAACGCTCTCAGAACCTTGTACAACCGCGAATCAAAGTTCGAGAGAACCCCTAACGGAATATTGAGGCTCCGAAGTTTTTGCAAGGTTGGAATCGTATCTGGATAAATCATCCAAGGCTTGGCAGTTTCAAAATGGAGGTATAAATCCGAGAAGAAGCTAGAGAAATCCTCGAATTTGTTCAACACCTCTGCACGATCGAACGTTTGTTGCGCGATCGTATTCCACCACTGTTGTTCAAGCTGCGGAACTTCTAACACATCAGCACCGGGAAACGTGCAGGGCGGGGAGGCTTTAAACGTTTCGTAAAAAGCTCGATCGATCACCGTTGCATCGACTTCCACGCCATGCTTTCGGGCGATATCCCGGTAGACTTGACCCACACTGCCCCGTACCCCAAACAATGTACCAACAGCATCAAAAAACACTACATGGGGACGCTTCATTACTCTACAATCCCGAACTCAACTAGGGATGAACACACAGGGTTCATTATTCATTGTTTTGCGTCAATGCGGTGACGATCGGACGAGTAATCCAGTTGAATCCGACGCGAAGCTGATGTTTTAGGGTGGGCATTCGATTCAGGTAGGCGATGCGGCGAACCAGATGAGCAGCGGTTCCTTCGAGTTGAATGCCGAGTCCGGTCAGCGTCGCTTCGTTGATGCCCAATGTCATCATTTCGCCAAGATATTGATAATGGAAGGGCAATAAAGGTCGATCGCTCAGAGATGCCCAAAGATTCCATCCGGTGTAATCGGCTTGCTGAAATGCGGCTTGAGCAGTGGAAGGCACTTGCTGATTGTCGGCATCTTTGCAGTCCGCGAGATCTCCGATCGCGAAAATTTCAGGATGATCCACAACTTGCAATGTGGGCGTAACCACGATTTGACCGCGTGCATTCTGCTTTAACGGTAAATTCTTCACGACTTCATTGATTTGAGTGCCGATCGTCCAAAGCACAAGATCGACGGGAATCGTATCAATCACGCCTTTGTAGAGCAGCGAAATGCTATCTGCGCCGATTGATTCAACTGCGGTTTCTAAGTCTGTCCAAACGCCACGCGCTTCGAGTGCTTTCGTTGCCGCATCGCGATTGTGAGGAGAAGACGATCGCAGAATTTGATCCGAGAGTTCGATCAATCGGACGCGACCTCGGTTGCCCAATTTATCCGCCAATTTGCACGCGAGTTCAACGCCGCTATAACCCGCACCGACGATCGCGACTCGAATCTTATCCGCATCCGAATTTTCTAACTGTCTCAGCCGATCCTCCAATCGATAAGCATCGGTGATCGTTCTAAACGGAATCGCAAATTCTGCTGCACCGGGAACGAGATCCATCGGAGTTTCGCCACCCATCGCCAAAACTAAGCGATCGTAATCCAGCAATCCGTCATCTTGAAGCCGGACTTGCTTTGTTTCGAGATTGATTTCGGTGACGGCAGATTGGCGGAATCGAATCGAAGTGCCTTCTAGCAGTTCTTCATAAGGCGGCGCGACTTCCCAAGATTGCAGTTCTCCGGTGACGAGTTCGTAGAGCAGCGGCGAGAAGACGAAGCGATCGCGCGAATCGACTAAAGTAATTTCAGGTTTCTCGGTCTTTGTCCAGGGAAGATTGTGCAATCGGAGCGCGGTGTACAAGCCCCCGAATCCACCACCGAGAATACAAATTTTTGCAGGAGTGTGAGACATAAGACACAGCGAGAAAGGGCAACTCTCTTAATTCTAAGTTCGGATCTCTAATTTCGGAATTACAGCAGAGCCGATCGAGCGAATTTCTGCCTTGCGTCCGGTATCTTGATAGCTGAGAGAAATTTCAAGATAAGAGTCTGGTCTATACGCTAATCGTTCCGCCCATTCGATCGCGCAAATTCCCGGCTCTACTTCGATGCCTTCCCAATAAATTTCGGGATAAAGCGTTGCGGTTTGATGCGGCTCCAATCGGTACAAATCGAAGTGATAGAGCGGCACTCGTCCGGTGAGATATTCATTAATCAAAGTGAAAGTCGGACTCTCGATCGAGTCTCGAATTCCCAATCCTTCCCCGATCGCTTGCACAAAAGACGTTTTGCCGCTGCCTAAATCACCCTGTAATAAGAGAACCGTTCCAGCGGGTAATTGCTGCCCGAATTGTAAACCGAGCGATCGCGTTTCGGTGGCGTTTTTTAAATCGATCGTGTTCATGGCGTTAAATCACTTTAAATTTGCTCCAGACATTGCAAGGCTTCCAAAACAGACAGTCTTCAGCGGCATATCCGCACTTCTCGTAGAAACCGCCTGCGGCTTCGTTTGCAACAGTCACAACGGAGATGTCATCTTCTCCACCTACCGCTTCTCGAATGCGAATCAATAATTGACTACCGATCCCTTGTGTTAGGTAATCCCGATCGACACCTAAATCTGTGACAAACAGGAAGTAAACGAAATCTGTAACACCAAAAGCGATTCCAATCAATTTTCCTGCATCATTTCGGGCAGTGATCGCAATCGATCGAGTCGTCAAGAGCTTTCTAATTCTTTCCTCGAAGCGCTCTTTCGGATACTGGCTGCCAAGATCCGATCGCTTCAAAAAGTCATAATACTCTTCAAAGCTTAGATCCTCATTCTCCCGATATTCAACCATTATTGCCTTGTCCGTTCGTACCAGCGAAAGATCACCCGCGCCAATTTGCGCGAGTCATGGCGAACATAGCCTGTATCTTCATCCTCGATCATAATATTGGCGCGAATCACTTGCCGCCCCAATTGCACCACCGCATCCGCATCGAGATCAACCGGGTGCGATTGCTCTTGAGCATACCGTAAGAGCGCTTTGGTGGAAGGCGTAGTTTTCTGCACCAAAACTGAATCAAATAATCGCTGCCCACACGCTCGATCGATAGCTCGAATGTGATCCGCCACAGAATACCCGTCGGTTTCTCCCGGCTGCGTCATGATGTTGCAAATGTAGATACAGGGGACTTGCCGAGCCGCGATCGCGTCTGCAATTTCAGATACAAGTAGATTTGGAATCACGCTCGTGTAAAGGCTTCCGGGTCCGATCACAATGTAACCCGCTTCGTCGATCGCGTCTAATGCTTTCGGGAGTGCGGGCGGGTTTGCGGGTTTGCAGCCCATTTTGACGATCTTGCCCCGCGCTTCGGTAATATTCGATTCGCCTTCGATATAGCGACCGTCCGCGAGTTCTGCCCACAGCTTTACGTCGCTCAAAGTCGCAGGTAAAACCTGTCCCCGAATCGCTAGGACTTTAGAACTTGCCGCGATCGCGCGTTCAAAATCTCCGGTAATATCGCTCAACACCGTGAGAAACAAATTCCCAAAGCTGTGTCCGACCAGTCCATCCCCCGCTTTGAATCGATATTGAAACAGTTCGGTTAAAAGCTTTTCTTCGTCCGCCAGGGCCGCGATACAGTTGCGAATATCTCCGGGTGGCAAAACACCAATCTCGCGCCGCAATCGCCCCGATGAGCCGCCATCATCCGCTACCGTCACGATCGCCGTAATATTCGCGCTGAACGCCTTCAAGCCTCGAAGCAGCGTCGATAATCCAGTACCGCCCCCGATCGTCACAATCTTCGCGCCCCGATTCAGCTTGCGGTGACTCAACAGCACATCGACCAATTCTTCATCTCGATCGCTCATTAGCACTTCGGTGATCGATCCAAACGTCCGCTTCTGTCCCCAAAACACGAGCAACAGTCCCACAATCAGCACCAAAGGGCCGCTCACGTAGCGCGGAATCAGGCGCGTCATCAATTCCAGCAGATCGCCGGAAAACTGCATGATGTAATACACCGGAGTCAATCGACTCCAAATCGCCGCACCGAGTACCACCATCAGCACCCCGCTGACGCTGATAAACATCCAGCGTTTCACCAGCAACCCCGGAGACAACCACTTAAACCAGTGCCCCGCTCGATGTGGAAGATGGCGGGATGCCGATCGTGAAACGCGCATTGCTTGTTTGAGAAAACGGTTGGTCGTCATGCTGGGGTTAAACCTGGAAGCGCTGATTTGGCTCGATCTCGCTATGCAGCATACCCTAAGTTGTGAATTGCAACCGGGCAATCACGACTTAGGGACTCGCAATAATTACTGACAACTACCCTATTTTCTCCAGGTTTGCTTCTGGAACCGGGAAGAATTTACGGAAAGTTTATTAGAAGGCTGTGGAGATTACGGATTTAGTTAGGATTTTTCTGAGGATCAGGCGATCGATAAATCCCAATTAACAAGCAGACAATCCCGACATTGATGAAGACATCTGCCAGATTAAAAATCGGAAATTGAATCCAGACAAACGATGGAAACGGATTCGCGTAAGGCACGTACACAAATGGGACTTTGATAAAATCGACAACATGACCTAAAACAAAGCGATCGATGCCATTGCCTAATGCTCCACTAAGAATCAATCCATAGCCCCACTGTTCCCAGCGCGGCATCCGTCTGCCAAACCACGCCCACGCCATCAACGCCACACTTGCAATCAACGACAACCACCGCAGCAGCGGACTCCCCGCCAAAATTCCAAACGCTGCCCCGTCGTTAATCACATAAACCCAGTGCAAAATTCCCGGTATGAAGGGGATGTCTTGAGGCGGAATCGTCAGCGCCATCGTTTTCACCACCCACAGCTTAGTGAGTCGATCGAGGATTAATCCCACGATCGCGGCGATCCAGAAAAAGCGGTTTTTCAACATGGTGTGACGGCAAAAGGAGCAAGATCCCAATTTTCACAGAAAACTGGCGAACTTAGTAGAACATGATTCGCCGTAGGAAAAACGCCAGAACCGCGATCGCACAAGTCACCGCCAATTGTCCCGACAGCAAATTGATCGAATACGTCAGAAACGCTTGCCAAACCGAGGACGATTCCAAATTCACCCAGCGCAACATCGAGCCGAGAATCAGATAGGCAATTCCGGTCAGATGAATCACAAACAGCCCACAGAATCCGCTAAACGCCAAAGATTCCAACCGAGGTGGCGCTTTGAAAGCAAGATATCCGCAAACCCAAGCCCCCGGAACGAACCCCAACAAGTATCCAAAACTCGGAGAAACCAAATACTGAATTCCGCCCCCTTGCGAAAACACCGGAAACCCCGCTAATCCCAAGGCAAGGTAAGCGATTTGTGACATGACCGCCGCGTTTTTCCCACCCAGACACCCGATCAGCAGCACTGCCCCAATCTGATAACTCACGCCCAGAAAATGCAGCGGCACAGATTGTGGTGTCCAAATCCAAGGCGCACCCGCGAACACGAAGTGCGGTGCAAGCATCGAGGCTCTTAGCAACGTTCCGCCGATCGTTAGCATTAGCCCAATCAGCGCCCACAGCAAATCGGTGAGCGTAATCCGAAATCGACGCGATCGAGTCTGTGGGCGGCGTAAAGGAGTACGGGTCATAGTGAAGGAATTGTACATGGGAACGTCGCCAATAACAGAATCCGGCAGTGGAGATTGTATCTCAGGTCAGAATCGTTGATGATAAAGAATCGTTCTTTGTCTAAGACTTATGATTGTTGCTGTTCACAATCGCGATCGCATCGCCCAAATTTACCATCAGTCGTTTCCTGATCTGCTGTTTGAGGCGCAGCGCGTTCACCGCGAACATCACGATCCGCGCATGGTGCAGTTTTGTACATTGGGCAATATCAAGAGCGGTGCTTGTCCCGAAGATTGCGGCTACTGCGCTCAGAGCGTGCATCACAATACGGGATTGAAACCGGAACCCCTGATGCAGATTGATACCGTTCTCGAAGAAGCAAAAGCAGCAAAGACAGGCGGATCGACGCGATTCTGTATGGGTGCGGCTTGGCGAGAAGTGCGCGACGGATCACAGTTCGATCGCGTTCTCGAAATGGTGCGTCAGGTTGCCGCGCTCGATCTCGAAGTTTGCTGCACGCTCGGAATGCTCAAACCGCATCAGGCGCAACAACTCAAGGAAGCAGGACTCACAGCGTACAATCACAATCTCGATACGTCTGAAGCGTATTACGACAAAATTATCACCACCCGAACCTATCAAGACCGCCTCGAAACGATTCGCGCAGTCAGCGATGCCGGGATTTCGGTCTGCTGTGGCGGAATTGTGGGATTGGGAGAAACGATCGACGATCGCTTATCGCTCCTCGAAACTTTGACGACGTTTGATCCGCCGCCCGAATCGATTCCGATCAATGCGCTGATTCCGATCGATGGAACGCCGCTCGAATCCGCAACCCCGATCGATGCGATCGCGCTCGTGCGAATGGTCGCTACGACTCGAATTCTGTTTCCAAATGCGATGGTAAGACTATCGGCTGGCAGAACTCAGATGAGCGATGAACTACAAGCGATGTGCTTCTTTGCAGGTGCGAATTCGATCTTTACAGGTGCAAAATTGCTCACGGCTCCGAATCCAGCTCGATCGCACGATGAGGAGCTAATTATCGATCGCTTAGGAATGATTCCGAAACCGTTTTAACGCGAATTGTCGAGTTTTTCCGCACCGACACTGAATCTACTTATTCAAAGCCACAGTCGCTCGATCGGATAAGCATCGAGAATTTCATCTCGACTCACCAAAATCAAAGAATAAGCCATCGCTTGAGCGACAAGCATTCGATCGAAGGGATCACGATGATGGAGCGGAAGTGAGCGATAAATGATTGTGTTTTGAAAAGCGATCGGGAGAATTTCGATACCAGATGCAGCAATGTCTGAATCGAGTGACTCGAAAGGCGTAAGCAAGGTTAGCTTGCCAATGCTAACCTTAATTGCGATTTCCCAGATAGAGGCAATACTAACAAAAACGTTATCAGCAGATTCGATCTGTTGATTCAATACTGGCGGTAAGTTGGCATCTTCGTTTAGAAACCAGAGAAGTGTATGCGTATCTAAAAGCATTCACAAGCCGCCTTACATATAGTCCTTGAATTCTTCCAAGGGAGCATCAAAATCTTCCGCCATGATAATTTTGCCTTTTAATCGTCCCGCTTGTCGCTTCTTTTGGGAAGAAGTTGTTTCAGGAGCATATCGCGCCTTGAGAAATTTGACGTAGTGCAACACTTCTTGCTGAAGCGAATCAGGCAATTGTCGCAGATTCTCTAAAATTTCCGTCTCTATCATGGTGGCGCTCTACCAACTCGCTTAGTTCTACTTTAAAGCTGGAAGCCATATCTCCCAATTTTGTTGAAAGAAGCCAAAATCATTCTGAACCCGCAAAATTCGATAAGATTGTTTGAAAAGTTCGCTCCGCTTGCAGATAATTGCTGGTAAATGAGCAAGCACGATCGTAGATCACTCAGTCGGGGAGGCACACATGACAGAAGCACTACTCATTAGCCTGGGTCAGTATGATGATCCCAGTATTCCAGCACTCTCTACAACGACTCAAGATGTTGAAGCGCTGCAAGAACTGCTTCGCCGCCCAGACATTGGTGCAAGTCGTACCGATGATGTCATGGTTCTCGTTCATCCCACTCTAAAGCAGCTAAAAGAAACGATCGAAACTTTTTGCACTCTGCGCGATCTGGATGAAACAGCACTAATCTATCTTTCTGGTCACGCGATTCTCAACGATCGAGGACAGCTATTTTTCCCCTGCCGCGACACCGGACGATCGCATTTAGAACTTACCGCCTATTCGCTTGCTGACCTCAAAACCGAACTCGAAGCTTGTCGATCACAACAACAAGTTGTGATTCTCGATTGTTGTTTTAGTGGAACCTTCGCAAAAGGCATGATCGCCGCGCAAGACCTCGACAAAATCGCTCAAGATTTCAGCAGCACTCGTCGTGCCTTGCTCACTTCCCCAACCTCGATCGACTATTCACCCCAGCACAAATCAAAACAGAGATCGACTTACACCCAAGTTTTACTCGATGCTTTAGAAACCGGAATGGCAGATGGTAGTGCTAACCAACCGCTAGATGGCACTGTTGATGTGACTGAACTTCATGCTTATGTCAGTTCCCATCTCCAACACGCGCTGCCTGCATTCTCCCCCACGCTCTACAGCCAAAAAGACGGCTACCGAATGATCATTGTGTATGCGCCTTACTTAGAATTTCGCAAACAGGTGATCAGTCTTGCAAGCCAGGGAGAAATCTCGATCGTCGGTCACAACATTTTGCAAGAACAACAGCTCAAAGAAGGCATTCCACAAGAAATTGCCAATGCGATTCGAGAAGATGCGATGCTTCCTCATCGTCAACAAGTTGAGAAGCAGCGACAGTACGATCGCATTCGCGAAGAGATTAGTCGGCGCGAGTCTCCTCTTAGCGATAACACTCAAGCAGAACTCTTGCAGCTTCGCCAAGTGTTAGGACTCCCCCTAAATCCGTTTGCTAGCGAACCGATGCCGACCTTTGTGAATGAAGAGCTACGAGATACCACTTCACCCCCGATCGAGGTTGCTGCAATTCCCGTCGAAACGCCAGTCGAAAGCGAAACTCCAGTAGAAGCTTCAGGCAATCGGCTCACCCAGTTTCTAAGAGAACGTCGATTGCTACGCTCGCCTGATGAAGAAGCTGAACCTGCAAACGATCGCGCTTCTCAATTTCTGCAAGAGCGCAACATTTCCCCAGATCTAGTAAGGCTTGGACTAGCAAGTTTAGCGATTTTGGCACTGTTTGGTGCAGTGCTTTGGGCATTGTTCCAGCCGTTTCCTGGATCGAAGCCTCAGATTGCGAGTGCAGAAGGTTGGTTTAACGAAGGAACGCGCAAGGCTCAATCAGGAAATCGTAATGCTGCGATCGAGGCTTACACACAAGCCTTGAATCTGAATCCCACGCCAGCAAATCGAGCAGCAAATCTCTACTATAACCGAGGGCTCGAATACGCGAACAATGGCAATATTGATCAAGCGTTCTCCGACTATAACGAAGCGATCCGACTTGATCCCGCCCTTGCAGATGCTTATTTCAATCGAGCAAACCTTGCAGCAAAACGCGGCGATCGTTCAGCAGCGATCAAAGACTATCGTGCAGCAGAGAGACTGTACCAGCAACAAAACAACAAAGAAGCACAACAAGCCGCTCAAACCGCAATTCGATCGCTGCCGCAGTAAAAAATTCGAGTTAAGCGCGTCCACTGTTCAAAACTTGTTCTGCGGTCAGGTTCAGATCTGGAAACGTCAAGGAAACAATGCAATTGCGCTCTCGAAACCGTGTGACTTGATATTCGCCATCGATCAAGGTGTAGACGCTCAACGTAGGGTGTTTCGGAAAACCAATATATTTCTTTCCGCCTAAACCTGAATGATCCACAATCCAATACTCAGCAATGCCCATTGCTTCGTAATCCTCAGATTTGCGAGCATGGTCAGTTTTCCAATTAGTACTCACGACTTCGATGACTAATCGAACGGAATCTCCTCGTGTGAGGGTCGCTTCCCGGCTCCACATAGGTTCATTTAGCAAAGACTGTCGATCGACGACCAAAACATCAGGCAGATAGCCTGTATTCCAACTTGGGGCCTTGATGAGCGCCCGTCTGGAAACTTGTAAGGCAGTTGCAGCCGATTCACCTCTAATGTAAATGACGTGGCGATAAATTCGGTGACAGCTTCGTGTTCTCCAGTCGGCTGCATCTCGGTGACAATTCCATCAATCAGTTCGTAGCGCCCATCGGTAGGATACCAAGCGATGAATTCTTCAAATGTTAGTGGCTTGAGAATTGCTTGAGACATTCTCGATCTCGCCTCGCTATGCTTTAGATTCCGCTCTTGTCTTTCATTATGTCAGATGGTTTCTCCTCATCTTGTTGAAGTGCGTTTGCGATAGCGCTTTGTTTCGATCTCAATTTGTAAGTTGAATGTTTGCCATTTTCCCAAAACGGGTTCTAAATTTTGACTATGATTTAGACGATCATTTCGGCACAAAATATCTCCGATTTCATCCAGAAACCGGAGATATTCAAATATCAAGAACTCTAAGCTTCGACCGCCTCAACTGCTTTCGGCTCGTCTTGCTTCACCGTCAAATACCGAACCACTTCATTACTCAACCGCATCGCCCGTTCCATCTGGGCAATCTGGCTGCCATCCGCCTTAAAATTCATCTGCACATAAATGCCTTCGCGCTGACGATCGATTTCATACGCCAACCGACGCTTACCGCGATGCTGAGTCTCCACAATCTCCGCACCGTTCTCTCTCAAAATCGATTGATACTTCTCGATCGCACCATCAACCGCTTCGTCCCCGATGTCAGAACGCAAAATATACATCGTTTCGTACAACTGGCTCATGAAAAAACTCCTTACGGACTAAATGGCTCTTTCAAATCATTAAAGCGCTGGTCTAAATTCGGCAAATAGCACTTGATTTAGACGAGGAAACCCCAATAATGAAAGGGCAAGGAATTACAATTCTATACCAGTTTCCTGAAAATTCGTCGCGCTCAATCCACCCAGTCTACCAAAACACATTCTAATTATTCTTATGGCACAGCGTTATGTTCGTGTACAAACCCCTGACGGTAAAATCTACTATGGGTTGCTGCAAATCGATCGAGCCGTGCAGGTGTTGGATGCTCCCCCCTGGCTAAAAGGACAGCCCACTGACCAGCGATTGACGCAATATCAACTGCTTGCCCCCTGTGCCCCCTCGAAAATCGTCGCAGTCGGCAAGAACTACGCAGACCACGCCGCAGAAATGGGAACTCCCGTTCCACAAGAACCACTTCTCTTTCTCAAACCTCCGACCACTGTAATCGCTCTAGAGTCCGAAATTCTCTACCCGTCTCAATCCGAGCGCGTCGATTACGAAGGCGAACTCGCCTTAATTATTGGCGATCGCGTTAAAGACTGCCCACCCCAAGAAGCTCACAGCAAAATTTGGGGATATACGATCGCGAACGATGTCACCGCTCGCGATTTGCAAAAAAAAGACGAACAGTGGACACGCGCCAAAGGCTTCGATACGTTCTGCCCGTTAGGCCCTTGGATTGTGAGGGAAATCAGCCCCGATGCTCGTATTCAAACCTTTCTCAATGACACCCAGGTGCAATCGGCATCGATCGGAGATATGGTATTCTCGCCGCACGTTCTCGTGTCTCACATCAGCCAAATTATGACGCTGCTTCCGGGGGATGTCATTCTCACAGGAACCCCGGAAGGCGTAGGAGCCATGAAAGCAGGCGATCGCGTTCGGATCGAAATCGAAGGAATCGGATTTCTCGAAAACGGTGTCAGACTACGATCACCGATTCGCCAAACGCAATTACAGGATTAGCGCACCTGCATATAGACAGCATCCGAAATCGTCGGAATTTCTGCATAGCGTCCTAGAGCAGTTTGAACGATCGAATATCCCACCGCTGCGATCGTGCCTAAGAACACCGCATTAAACAATGTCTGGGTGAGTAGCCCCATACCAAACACCGGAGCCAGCGCATACTGCCAAATAATGCTAACCAAACTCAGAACAATCCCAAACAGGATCGCTTGCATCGTATTGAACCGAATAAAGTGAGCGATATTCTCGTTTCTCACAACCAGTAGGAACAACGCAAAGAACACAATCAGCGGAATAAATCCAGTATAAATCGACAACAGCGGCACCAGTGGCGTTGCGACTAGGTTGACAAGCGGGCTAAGAAAAGAGTCAGTGACGACCAGAATCCGCCCCACAAAGCCCACCACATCCAGCAGCGGCAGAAGATAGACCAGAGAAGCAAAAATGCGATCGGACACCGTTGTAGATCCGCGCCACGTCATAACTCAATTCTCCTAAATCGTCGTCGTGTAAATGAGATATGCCCAGAATAACGCACTTTGCAGAAGATCAAGGAGCGCACTCACTGCTTCGACGACTGAAGAGAGACTATTCGATATTGGCGATTTTAAACCCCATTTGACACTCAAACTGGGCGGGAAGTTTATCGCCCAGACGACTAATCGCTTGACCACAGCGCAGTTGTCCTTGTCGCCATCGCGGTTGACCGCTTTGGTCTGCCATCAAGCAGCCTTGACACACCTGCTGCACCGAAAGGAGTTGATCGCCCGCTAGAATCACTAACATCGCGCCTCCAAAATCCTTATTCAATCACAACTCAAACCCACATCGCGCCCAGATGTCTCGCTGAAACACCTCTCGTACGATCGAGCGATTCATCCCAGTTTCAAGAATTCATTACCCCAATTCTAAAGCAGCTTTTCTAGAAATTAAGCTGGCTCTGATACAGCTAGGCACGATTTGCCACTTTGATGTATTTCTGAAACCAAATACTCTCACCCGCTGCTTTCATCTCGATCGCTTGAATAAACCGCACGAACTCTTCAATTAACTCTGGATTCCGCCAGCCCTGCTTCATTTCTTCCGCAATAATTCTTAAAGCCTCTTCCGGGGGAAAAGGTTTTTTATAAGGTCGTTCGCTCGTCAGCGCATCATAAATATCAATGACCTGAAACACCTGCGCCAGAAAAGGAATGCTATCACCCTCCAAGCCATCTGGGTATCCAGAACCGTCCCATCGCTCATGATGATGACGAATAATCGGCACGACACCCCGCATCGTCCGCAACGGTTGACAAATCTTTTCCCCGATCAGAACGTGCTGTTTCATCACTTGAAACTCTTCTGAACTGAGCCTCCCTTTCTTCAGCAATACCGAGTCTGGAATTCCGACTTTGCCAATGTCATGCAGGTAGCCGCCCCACATTAGATCCCGCACCTGCGATCGCGTTAATCCCAAATACTCTCCAAATGCTTTTCCGCGTATAACCAACCGTTCACAGTGATCTCCGGTGTTCGGGTCGCGGCTTTCCACCGTTCGCGCGATCGAAAACAGTACTTTTTCTGCATGATCTAGATCTTCATTCAGCCGCTTTTGGCGAATCAGCGATTTCACTCGTGCAGAGAGTTCGAGTTGATCAAAGGGCTTGGTGAGAAAATCATCGCCGCCTGCTTCAATTCCTCGTAAGCGCGATCGTCGATCGTCGAGTGCGGTGATGAAAATTACGGGGGTTAGGCGTGTGTGTTCGTCTTCTTTGAGGCGGCGACAAACTTCGTAGCCATCCATTCCCGGCATCATCACATCGAGCAAGATTAAATCTGGATTTGTCTCTTGCAGTTGTGCCAAGGCTGCAACACCACTTTCTGCTTCTACGACATCGTAACCCTCGACAGATAGCAATGCCACAGCCATCATACGACTTGAAGGATGATCGTCTACAACTAAAATTTTGGGTCGCTCCAAGTCGAGATCATTCACAAGGAAAACGCCTATGCCACTGAACGGTTTATAAAGTCGAGCAAATGATTTGAGCGCACCTGAGAAACTTCTGTTGTACGCTCATCGCCCTTTTTTCAGTATGGGCAAAGCCATTGTGAAAACAATCAGGTGTTGTACTGAGAATAAGCTCTGTGCAAGCCCGGTGAATTCTTCCAGCTACACCGCTTGTGAAGGAATGCTGATTCTAAATTCTGTGCCTACGTTCAGCTGAGAAATGCACTCTAGGCGACCTTTATGACGCTCTGTAATAATCTGGTGGCTGATCGAGAGTCCCATTCCGGTGCCTTTGCCGACTGGTTTTGTGGTGAAGAACGGATCAAAGAGTTGAGACTGAATCGATTCTGGAATGCCCATACCATTGTCAGTGATACTGATGCTGACCGAATTTATATTGACGATCGTGGTACTAATCGTAATTCGAGGAATGAAATCTGGGTGCTGCTCGCAGTGGTCTTCTAGCGCATCGATCGCATTGCTCAAAAGATTCATGAAGACCTGATTGAGCTGTCCGGCATAACACTCGATCAGCGGTAGCTCGTCATAGTTTTTGATGATTTCGATTGCTTTTCGATCCGAAGTCGCTTTGATACGATGCTGCAAAATCATCAGCGTACTGTCAATTCCTGCATGAATATCGACCGCTTTACAGTCGGCTTCATCCATGCGCGAGAAGATTTTTAGAGAAGCAACGATTTCTTTGATGCGCTCGGCTCCGACTTTCATCGAAACTAAGAGTTTCGGCAGATCTTCAATCAAGAAATCCAAATCGATTTCTTCTGCTTTGTCTTGAATCGTGACATCAGAAAGGGGGTTATGAAGTTGGTAGAGCTTGAGCAGTGCAATCAAATCACTTGTGTATTCACTGGCATGAGCGAGATTGCCATAGATAAAGCTGACCGGATTATTGATCTCATGTGCTACACCTGCGACGAGTTGACCCAAACTCGACATTTTTTCGCTTTGAATCAGTTGCGTCTGAGCTTGCTGGAGGTCTTGTAGCGTTTGTTCGAGATCTGAAGCACGATCGCGGATTTGGTTGTAGAGATTCACTTGACTGATGGCGGATTGAACGCTTTGAATCAGACTGATTAGACCTAAGAGCGAATCATCATTGGGCTGAATTCGCTGATGGTATTTCGCTCGGTCGCGGGTGTTGCCAGCCAAGATCAGAAATTCAGGCAGCGTCGATTCTCCGATCTCGAATCCAACAAATTCATCGATTTCAATCCGTCGGCTCAAGTCTTGAAGGGCAGGATCGTTGCTTTCCTGTTGTCTAAGGATGAGTTCTGCTCCAGCGGCAAGCGGCTGAAATGCCGAATGTTGCCAGGTTAGAACAAGTGAGGCAATCGCAGAATCATCGTAATAGCCATCGCACTGTTCTAACTGGAACTGCTCGTTTGAGTCGCTGCGAAGAATTAGACAGCGCTCGAAGTTGTATTCATAGAGAATGAATTGAATTGTGTGTTGAAGAATTTCTGCGATCGAGCCTGTTTTACTAAATCGTCTGCTGATCTCGTTGAGTCGTCGATACAGGGCGATTTGTGCATCACGTTTTTCTTGAGATTCAGTCATGCGGCGTTCTGCCCGAACGAGTCGTTTCACTTGTTCAGAGAGCTGCTGATTTTCGGCTCGAAGCTGAGCGATTTCCTGTTCGGTTGAAGAGTAGAGCATAAGAGGTGGGGACTAAGCGTTCTGACGCAATTACAATTAGTAGATTGCTGCTAGAACTAAGGTGTAGTTGTGAAAGCTGTTTTTGTTCTGAAGGGGAGCGATTTCGCCGTGAGTATAGAGTCCGATCCAAGGCAGCGTTGCACCCACTTGTTGCTGTAAGTTTTGTTCAAGCCGTTGTTTTTGGGTTTCGCCAAGGACGGATTTTCCGCGACCGTAGCAGTCGAATTGGAAAATCAGTTTTGCAGGTCGATCGTTAAGTTGGGCATTCACTTGTTGAGCGATCGCGTCAATTCCTTGAGTGATTTTCTCTACGTCGCGGCGAGTAATCCAGATGCTGCTTCCTTCTACAACTTCGGTTTGTAGCGTTACTGATCCCGCGACTTCATCTTTGCTTGGTAAATATCGAATCACAAATTCATCTTGCGCTTCGCTTGGTGCTTTCAGTCCAAAGCAAAATGCCACAATCGTTCGATCCCATGCTTCGATTTCTTCATCCGAAAGGTATTCTCTCAGTACGTCAAACACAGGCTGATTGTCAATTTCATAGATTCGATTACCTTCAGCGCGAGTGATTTTACGCTCGTAGCCGATCGGAATACAGCCGTGATTCAATGCCCAAAAGATTTCACAGTCACCAGAGATTAGCGTTCCAACCACACCGTCAGAAAACACTTGATCATTGCAGTATTGAAACGTTTCGCGCATTTCGGTATCACTGCCTGCGGCTCCCCCTAAAATTGGCAACGGCAGCTTCGCTCCCCGGAGGGTTCGCGAAAATTCTGATTCCATCCCTTCCTTTAATCGATCGAAGTTGACCGTCATGCCGTCGGTGAACAGGAACATTGCTTGGGTATCGTCGCTGAGATCCGATTGCAGCTTACTCGCGATCGTCTTACCCGTTTCAGTTGAATCTTCTTTCAAGCCCACAGCGTATCGGTTGGTGAAGCGGATTTCGTCGGAGCAGATCGCCATGACTGCGATCGAGAAGTTCGATTCGTCGGTTTCATTTTGCACAATGATGCCTTGTCCAGAACAGCCCGCTAAGGGACAATTCCCGGTTGCTTGACGCACGGTTTGAACGAGTTTGTGCTGGTCGTATCCGAGCGAGGCGAAGAGAAACACGAAATCGGGCTGTTCAATATTTGCAGCCGTTAGCGCTTTTTGAACGGCTTCTTGTGCGGCTTGGGTGACGTTACGAAGATGGCTGATTCCAACACCTGCTTGAGTTCCCATTGCTCGATTCCCAAAACACTTCAGGCTTAGAATGCCCAGAGCATTTTCTAGCAAACACTACTAGCAAGCACTAATTATTCAACACTTTCGTTCACTGGGAATCGATCGAGCAGTTGAATTGCCCGAATTGCATTGGCTCGAAGCGGTTGGGAAAGGTGAGGCGTATGCGGAATTTGAGACAGCAAATCCAACGTGCGGCGTAAGATTCTCACCACATCGCCTTCATCTAAGCTCGTATTGCTGCACAACTCGACCCAATCTGTTCCTAATGCCCACTGCTCAATCAGTCCAATCATTTCGTCTTCGAGCCAGACGGGGAGCGCAACTTGATAACGGCGTTGCAGCTGAAACAGTTGTCGTCGAATGCTGCGGAGTTCGCTGAGGGCTTCTAGGACGGGGTTTGAGACATCGTATCGTGTCCAAGTGTCGGGGCGTGAAACTTCAGTCACCAGAGCAGCACAGGCAGCCGCGAGATGATGCGGATCAAGGTGATCCAGATCGCCAGACATCAGAGCTAAACCGATCCACAGTTCGTTATCGCCTCGAATTGCTGCGGTGGCTTGTCCTAGAACGGTCGGAGTCAAATCGTCAAGACAGCCAAATCGCCGCAGGATTTCGATCAGCGCGACGAATTCGTCCCAGTGGCGTTGGGTTTGTCGATCGAGCTTTTCTTGTCGATCGTTGACCTCTGCTTGCAGCATTTCAATTCGTCGCTGGCGTTTAAAGGTTTGCGGACGATCGCCCCATTGGTGAACGGGATGCGCTTCCATCTGTGCCTGCACTGCTTTTAGGCGTTGGTGTTGGGCGTAGACTTCAGGATCTTCGTCGGGCAGTCCGGGCGGGTCGGGAACGAGTTGAGCGATCGCGACACTTTCTTCTGTACCTTTGCGAGTTTGTCCCGGTTTGAATACTAACTCAGGCGGTGGTGTGAGAGAGTCTACTTGTTCCAATCGGGGAATTTCACCGCGCAAAGCTGCTACATCTGCGACCGACGCGACATACCAGCGATTATTTTGTCCTAGACAGATGAAATAAGGAAACTGACCCGAACCCGGAACTTTCATCACGAGAACAGCAGGAATCGTTGTTCCTCCGTCTCCTTTGAGCGCGAGAATTGTGCCTGCGACGGCGAAAGAAAGCGCGATCGCCCGTTCTCCCGAATGCATTTCATCTGCCTGACTTTGCAGAATTTTCAGCAGACGTTTTTCTTCTTTGAGGCGTTCTTGCAGCTTTTCGTATTGTCCTAACAGTTTCCAATCGACTTCCGAGACGATCGATTCAAGCTGCTTTAATTCAAGTTTGCAGCGTTCGAGTTCTTGCTGTTGGGGTTTGAGGTAAAGGGTTGAAAGATATTGTCCAAAACTGCGTTCGATTAGGGCTTTAACTTGTTCGATCGAATGTGTTTGCAGCAGATTCAACACCATGCCATAACTCGGTGTGAATTGACTCACCAGCGGATCGGCTCCCGATGTTGCTAGATATGCCGCTTCTTTCGCCCCCTCGAATGGAGTTTGTACGGTGACGACATAACCGCGATCGTCCATGCCGCGTCGTCCTGCCCGTCCAGACATTTGCAGAAATTCAGACGGATTCAACAATCGATGTCCGGCATCGGTTCGTTTAGAAAGGCTCGAAATCACGGTAGTTCGAGCAGGCATATTGATCCCAGCCGCAAGGGTTTCAGTCGCAAAAACCACTTTGATCAGACCTTCTTGAAAAAGTTCTTCGACTAAGCCTTTCCATGCGGGGAGAATTCCAGCGTGGTGGGCTGCGATGCCGCGATACAGAGGTTCAACTTGTCCAGCGCGTCCGGCTTCGGGATTACGATCGAGAAACGCATCGATCCGCTCTTTCAGTTGTGCTGTTTCCGCTTCATTGACCAGCGTCAGATTTCCAAGCTCTGTGACTGCTTTATCGCAGTTGCGCCGACTGAAAATAAAGTAGATCGCAGGCAGCATATTTTTCGCTGCAAGCTGACTGACCAGAAACGCCAAACTGGGAGATTCTGGACGAGATGCGCCCCGTTGATTGGCTCCCCTGGGTCGATATTCACTGCGTTTTGGTTTGAGGCGCGGACTCAATCGCTTTCCTGTCTCATCGAGTAGGGGAAAGAGTCCTTTCGGATTGCAAAATGAGAACTGAAGCGGAACGGGGCGGAAGTCAGAATAAATTAGCTCGGTGGCTCCGTGAACTTGAGCGATCCAGTCGGTGAGTTGATCGCTATTCGCCACGGTTGCAGAGAGCGCGACGAGTTGGATATCGGGTGGACAGTAAATAATCGACTCTTCCCAGACTGTGCCGCGTTGTCGATCGTTCATGTAGTGGCATTCATCCAGCACCACCGCTTCGACTCCAATCAGAGAAGTCCCAACTTCTCCGATCGGGGTTCCATAGAGCATATTGCGGAAAATTTCCGTCGTCATCACGAGAATTGGCGCTTCTCGATTGATCGAGGTATCTCCGGTCAGTAGTCCGACGTTTTCGGTTCCGAACTGCTCGCGAAAGTCTCGTAGCTTCTGATTTGAGAGTGCTTTGAGCGGTGTGGTGTAGAACACGCGCCGACCTGCTGCTAGGGCGCGATGAATCGTAAATTCACCAATCAGCGTTTTTCCTGATCCAGTAGGGGCGCAAACGACGACGGATTTTCCCGCTTCCAGTGCAGCGATCGCTTGCAGTTGAAATTCATCAAGTTCAAACGGGTAGAGCTTAGCGAGATCGACTCTGGAAGAGGGAGTATTCACAACAGGTCTGAGCGATAAAAATCGTTTAAAGATTCATTTATCCTAGCGCGAGGATTGCGCTTCTTACCGTTAATACTGTTTCTCGCCTTTCTGATTTAGTCGATCGGTAATCGAATCAGATATATCGTAAAAACCGCGATCGTGCATTAGTCTTTCACGGGGATTCCACGCTCTAAATATTTCCAGGATAGGTTGACGCTTATTGCAAATTATGGGATCACGACGATCTCTGATTTCTACCGGATCTTAAAAAGTTCACTTAATTTGCTCAGAGACAAATTGAAGTAGAGTAAATTATTCTATGCTTTGGTCTGAGGTTCGGAGCGGGGATATGACGGTAGAAAGCTCGATCGATGTGATGTGGTCTGAAATTCTCGAAATTTTGAGACTTAAGTTTAGTCCGCCAACCTTTGACACCTGGGTAAAAACTGCGGTTCCAGAAGAGTTAACCGAGACTTGCTTGACGCTGAGAACTGCAAATCCATTCGCCAAAAATTGGATTCAGAAACACTACATGAAAACGGTACAGGAAGCCGTTCACAGCATCGTAGGGCGACCCGTCGAGGTGCAGTTTCGCTTTGTGCCAAATGCAGAAGGCGACGATACTGATTTGTTTTATCCGTTCGCGATCGAGGCTCCTGTAATGCCAGAATTACCACTTCAAGTGGCTCGATCGAGCAGTTCGGCAGATCTCAACTCAAAATATGTGTTCTCGCGCTTAGTCGTCGGTCCGAATAACCGTATGGCGCACGCGGCATCGCTGGCGGTCGCGGAATCCCCTGGACGCGAATTCAATCCTCTCTTTCTATGTGGCGGAGTTGGACTCGGTAAAACTCACTTGATGCAAGCGATCGGGCATTACCGCATTGAGATTTCCGCCGATGCCAAAGTGTTTTACGTCTCGACCGAGAAATTTACGAATGACTTGATCACAGCGATTCGTAAAGACGACTTGCAGAGTTTTCGCGATCGCTATCGAGCAGCGGATGTGTTACTAGTCGATGACATCCAGTTCATCGAAGGCAAAGAATACACGCAAGAAGAATTTTTTCACACCTTCAATACGCTGCACGAGGCTGGAAAACAAGTCGTGCTTGCCTCCGATCGTCCCCCTAACCAAATTCCTCGCCTGCAAGAGCGGCTCTGTTCCCGATTTTCAATGGGATTGATTGCAGACATTCAGCCGCCGGATCTCGAAACTCGAATGGCGATTTTGCAGAAAAAAGCCGAATACGAAAATATGAGATTGCCGCGCGAGGTGATCGAATACATTGCCTCAAGCTATACCTCAAACATTCGGGAATTAGAAGGCGCACTGATTCGCGCCGTTGCGTATATTTCAATCTCTGGGCTACCGATGACCGTTGAGAATATTGCCCCGATGCTGAATCCGCCCGTGGAAAAAGTCGAGGCATCCCCAGAAACCGTGATCAACGCCGTTTCAGAAGCATTCGGAGTGTCGATCGACGATCTTAAAAGCAATTCCCGACGACGAGAGATCAGCGTCGCGCGGCAAGTTGGAATGTATCTAATGCGCTATCACACCGAGCTAAGTCTGCCGAAAATTGGGGAAGTGTTCGGTGGAAAAGATCACACCACAGTGATGTATAGCTGCGAAAAAATCGGACAGCTTAAAGAGAAAGATTCCAGCATGGCGCAAACCTTACGGCAATTGGGCGATCGCATTCATCTTGCGAACCAAGGACGAAAATAATCTTCCTGTTTGAGAACTGTCCCTCACTCATGACAGATCGGAAAAAAGCCACTAGAGTGTAGTGGCACAATCTCCAAGACCATTCATTTATTTAAAGCAAGTGTCTGATATTCTGACTCAGCTTAGCCACGGGCAATTGCTGATGGTGAATAGCCGTAGACGAAATGGATTAATTATTTATAAGCAATTCCATGCTGAGTTTGCAGGGCCGGGCGCGGCGGTCGGGAATTTATTCGATCGAGGGTGCAAAGGCGTGTTGGCGGTCGGAGACCTAGAGCTAGTAGATCCGAAGGCGCATGAAGAACGGCAGAAGGCTTATTTAATTCGCCGTCAATGGATTCGCCTGACGCAGCAGATTACCGATCATGCGATGCCGTTTCAGCGGGCGCAGATGATTTTGAATCAGTTTGAGAATTATTTTGGGGCGGAGTTGGTGGCGCGGTTGCCAAGTGAAGCATTTGCGCTGATGGTCGGGGTGCTGCCGCAGACGGTTGAGATTGTGCGATATTGTCCAGATCATCCAGGGGTGAAGGGACGAGGATGATTTGGGTTAAGAACTCAGGGTTCTTTTGAGTTGAATCTCAATGCGATTGGGTGATCCCTCTGGAAATGGCGTGACATCCTCATCGTCAAGAAAGGGCTGCAGAATTCTGCTTCGGTATTCGGTATATTGACTGACATCGGCACAAAGCAGTAGGGATAGACTCATTCATTGATTCAAGTACAAGCAGAAGAACGTTTCTCTTTAAGGATGGAGAAGGACTCAGACGAGCGAGATTAAATCTGCGGCAGGAAGGATTGTGGTTGAGTGTCCTGTTTCAGTTCTAAAATCTGGATTCGCCAAGTCTGCTCGCGTCCGGGATAATATTTTTGGATAGACCTCGTTGCGCCCCTTGATTATGAAGTTTCGCTCTTTCCTTAATGCCGTTGCCGCGATCGCGATTTCTCTGCTGCTCGTTGCTACGATCGGGTTTAGCTGGATTTTTGCCCAGAGTCCGCTCGGTTTGCTCAAAGGCAGCTCACAAAGTAGTCCGACTGCGGCAATGTTTGTTCCTAAACAAGCGCCTGTCATGGCTTCGCTATTGGTGAACCCTGATCGACTCGAAAGCTTGCGGCAAGTCGGGACAAAACCAAGCGATCGAGCCACAACGCGCCGCGAATTTGAGCAGTTTAAGCAAGGAATTTTAGGAAAATCGGAGCTTGATTATCGCCGGGATGTACAGCCGTGGTTGGGTGATGAGATTACCGCAGCGATTACGACATTAGACATCGATCGAGATGAAGCTAACGGCAAGGCGGCAGGTTATTTACTTGCGCTGGCGACAAAAGATACAGAGAGATCGAGAGAATTTCTTCAGGTATTTTGGCAAAAACGCGCGATCGCAGGAACGGATCTCGCATTCGACGATTACAAAGGCACGAAGATTATCTACGGCAAAGTAGAGGCGGAATCTGCTCCGATGACGGTTGCGACTGCGATCGTGGGTCGTCAGTATGTGCTGTTTGCGAATAGTCCAAAAGTGCTGCGAGATGCAATTAATAACGTGCAGGCAGTGGAACTGAATTTAGAGCATTCAAGCGAGTATCAGCAGGCGATCGCAGCGCTCGATCAAGGACGAATTGGCGTAGTCTTTGCCAATCTGCCACAACTCACTGAATTAAACGGGCAAGAGATTACAGAAACTGCTTCGAGTGCTGCAATTTCGCTCGGTTTAGATCGCAAAGGATTGATTGCTGAAACGGCAATTATTCGAGACGGTACAGAAGCGAATTCAATTAAACAGCCTGTCGATGCGTTGAAATATGTGCCCGCAATCGCGCCGATTTCCGCCTCTGGAATCAATCTCGATCAGTTGTGGTTAGGATTATCGAGCGATGGAGCCGTCTCAAAATGGGTGAATTCTCCGATCGAGACGCTAGGAAAACGCTGGAATCTCGACTTGCCGCAGGACATTTTCAACTGGGTGAAGGGCGAGTATGCGCTGGCATTGGTGCCGAAATCTGAGATGCTTGATTGGGTATTTGTAGCAGATAAGACCGCAGATCCGGGAGCAGAAACCGCGATCGCGCGATTGGATGAATTGGGCAAAGCGCAAGGCATTACGACGGGAACAATTCAAATCGGCAATCAGCCTGTATCGGTTTGGACGCGATTGGGTTCGGCGGATGCAGCGAAGAAAATTGATGCTGAAGTGGTCGGCGTGCATACCACGATCGACAAATACGAGATTTTCACAACTTCGATGAATGCGATGAATACAGTTCTCAGTGCGAAGAAAAACGTTCTAGCGAATAGCAAGACATTCGATCAAGCGATCGCAGCTTTACAGAAAGAGAACGCTGGGTATCTCTACCTCGATTGGGAGACGGCACAACCTATTTTAGAAAAGCAGTTACCGATTCTGAAAGTCGCTGAACTCGTGGGAGAACCGCTTTTTGAGCATCTACGATCGCTGACCGTTAGCAATTACGGTAATCGCTCCGGGGTGCAGCGAGGCGCAATTTTCATCCGGTTTAGCTGAATCCGATCGCAATCTCACGAATTTGTCGATCGTCTGTTTCTAATGCCAAGAATTCGTGGAGTTCTTGAATTGGGACGAGTGAGAAATAGAAGCCATATCCAAAGGAGTCGATCGCTTCTTTCAATTTGTCGATCGCTTGATTTTGCGTCTCGCCTTGCCCAACAATTCCATTTTCAAGGCAGAGGGCAACCCAGTAATCTGAGCTACGTTTTAAGACCATTGTGCAAAAGTTCATTAACGTTCCACTGCGCCACATTCACTTCAACTATACTCGGCAAATCTAAGCGTCTGGCTCTAATTCTCGAAACATACTGTTACAGTAACAGCGGCAAAACGGTAAAATGACCAAGCTACCTATCGTTTCGCTAAAGAAAATTACGTGCAAGTTTATCCGAATCCGTCTAGTTCCCCGGTTACAGACGCTCATGCTCGTCAGGATCTACCCTTTACGCTCAAAGATGTACGATCGGCAATTCCCGATCGCTGTTTTGAACCGAGCACCGCTCGATCGCTTTCCTACTTCTTCCTCGATCTTGGAATCATTGCAGGCCTGATCGCGATCGCGGCTTATCTTGATTCTTGGTTGTTTTTTCCGATTTTCTGGTTTGCTCAGGGCACGATGTTCTGGGCTTTATTTGTGGTTGGGCATGACTGCGGACATGGCTCATTTTCCAAACACAAGTGGTTGAATAACTTGATTGGTCATCTGTCGCACTCTCCGATTTTAGTTCCGTTTCACGGTTGGAGAATCAGCCATCGGACACATCACGCGAATACGGGCAACATCGAAACCGATGAAAGCTGGTATCCGGTAACAGAGGCACAGTATGCAGAAATGGGATTTTTGGAAAAGCTGATGCGGTTTTATTTGCCGCTGTTGGCATATCCGCTGTACCTGTTTCGTCGATCGCCGGGTAAGCAAGGTTCCCACTTTGCGCCGAATAGCCCGATCTTCAAGCCATCGGAGCGGAATGACATCATTGTGAGTACCGTTTGCTGGTTGGCAATGATTGGGTTTCTCGCAGTGTTGACTTTCCAATTTGGCTTTCTGTTTCTACTGAAGTACTATCTCGGCGGTTATGCAGTGTTCGTCGTTTGGTTGGATTTAGTTACTTTCTTACATCACACTGAGGATGATATTCCTTGGTATCGAAGCGAAGATTGGTATTTCCTTAAGGGTGCGTTGTCTACTATTGATCGTGATTACGGAATTTTTAATCCGATTCATCACGACATTGGGACTCACGTTGCACACCATATCTTCTCGAATATGCCGCACTACCGTTTGAAGGAAGCGACAGAAGCGATTAAGCCTGTGTTAGGTGGATACTATCGTAAGTCGAGTGAGCCGATTTGGAAGAGCTTCTTTAAATCCTATTTTGCCTGTCATTTTGTGGCAGATACCGGAACAAAGATCTACTATCAATCGCCGCACACTCGGTAATGTTGAGAGGAACTCACTCTTCTGTGGGTTCCTCGTTCAGGTCGATTAAGCCTTCTTCTACTGCTGTTTCAAGCAGGAACCGTTTTGCAAGTCGATCGTATACTCCCGCTCCAACAAACTGCGGAAATTTATGCGATCGACTATACACCCAGACCAAACTTCCTTTCTCAAAAATCCGAATGTCTTGAAGCCATTTGCATTCTGGCATCAGAGATTTAGCAAAATCGAGAGCATCAATCCAGCGGTCAAATTCTCGATCGACGTTGCGAGTAACAACTTTAAACACAATTCCATCCTTGTGAACCTGCTTCTAGAATAAAGGAAGCGCTGTAAAGTATGTATGCCAGATTGGATTCCGCAATTGACTCAGGACGGGTCTTATACGTTCTTCTCTGAAGAATTCGGAGAAGCATTTCACAGTTACCAAGGCGCAAAGACAGAAGCATTCCAGAAATTTTCAGATGCGATCGAGCTACACCACAAAGCACAGCAACCTGAAATTAAACTATTAGATGTTTGCTACGGATTGGGATATAACACTGCGGCAGCGATCGAAGTTATTAGAAAAGCCAATCCAAACTGCAACATCGAAATTTATGGTTTAGAACTTGATCCCACTGTTCCAATCGGAGCAGCACCGCTACTACAACACTGGTCAAATCCCGTTCGAGAAATTTTAGAATCACTTGCAAAACAGCATTACTATCAGCAAGACCACCTCAAAGCACAATTGCTGATTGGAGATGCAAGACAAACGATTCAGCAGTTAATTGAATCGAAATTTCAAGCAGATGCGATCTTTTTTGATCCATTCTCGCCGCGCCGCTGTCCTCAGCTTTGGACGATCGAATTTTTCCGACTTGTCGGTCAATGCCTCGCACCCCCTGGAAAACTCGCAACATATTCGCGATCGGCATCCGTTCGCGTTGCATTAATCGAAGCAGGATTGCAAATTGGAACCATCCCACTCGGAGAATTACACCTGCCGCACGACTGGGCACAAGGTACGATCGCAGCTTGGAATTCTGAAACGTTGCACCCTTTGTCACAGATGGAGCAAGAGCATTTGAATACTCGTGCGGCGATACCTTACCGCGATCGCACTTTAAGCGACTCGACTGAAGAAATTTTGGCGCGGCATGAACAAGAACAGCGATCGAGCAAGGTAGAATCAACCTCAAGTTGGCGTAGACGGTGGAATCTCAGATGAACGATCGCATTGGATTTTTAGAAAATTGGCAAGATGCCGTATTCTTTTGGAGTTTTGTCGCAATCACTGTATTTGTCACTTGGCGAATCTTGGTCAGCAAGCCCAGAGAATAGAATTAGATTCACTCTCTTTTCGTAGTGTCGTAACAAAATGTTTCAAAATTCTAGAAAATACGTAGAATCTTCTAAAGAAAATGAAGTAATCATGCCTACAATCTAGAGTGCCAGTTAGCGCCTCGTGAAACGTTATGAACCTCAATACCATCGCATCAGGAACAGCTACAACCTCACTAACGACTGTTCGGAACAGCCAAAGTTTAATTAGAGAATTACAGCAACGTTTGACCGCGTTGGGCTTTCAGCCAGGTCCGATAGATGGTCTTTGGGGAAATCGGACTCAGAGCGCCTTTACTGCGTTTACCACTCGCAATCAGCTTAAAGCGAATGAAGTGAGTCCTCGTGCCGCTCAACTGTTACTGGGGATTCAACCCCGACCCACGCAACCGACTCCAGCACCCCGTCCGAACCAACCGACTCCTTCAACCCCAACCGTTCTGCAACCTCCCGCAACTCCAGCCCCGACCCCAACTCCTACACCTCGCCCTCCTGTTACTGCGACTCCAGTTCCAACTCCAGTCCCAGCCCCGACTCCCGCTCCATCTGCACCTCGCCTAGCTCCCGCAACTCAAGCCATTCCAACTGGACTCCGCCCGATCGCATCCGATGTGTTGACCTGGCAAATGAATCGCATCACCGCAGATCAGCGCCTCACCCGCCAAGTTCAGCAAGGACTGGACGCAATGGGGCATAATCCGGGTCCGATCGATGGTCTTTGGGGCGGTAGAACCCAGGCAGGATATGTCGCATTTTCCAGAGCCTACGGATTTAACTCGAATGAACTATCCCCGATCGCAGCATTAATGTTACTTGAACCTGCAATTCCTCGAATTCCGGTGACTCGTCCAACACGATCGCTTAATGCTCAGGACTTTCAGAATGTTGCTCGATCGATTGGCTGTGATGTGGCAGCAGTTCGAGCAGTCGTAGACGTGGAAGCCGCAGGATCAGGATTTTTGCGCGATGGCAGACCGAAGATTTTGTTTGAAGCGCATTGGTTTTCAGAATTCACAGACGGACGGTTTGACGGCAGCAACGACGACATTTCAAGCGCAGTCTGGAATCGTGCTTTGTACATCGGTGGAGCCGGAGAATGGGATCGAATCTACCGAGCGTCGAATCTAAGTCGGGAGGCAGCGCTGAAATCAGCTTCTTGGGGATTAGGTCAAATCATGGGCTTTAATCATGCTTCTGCGGGCTATCGTGACGTGGAATCATTTGTCCGCGATATGCACGAGAGCGAAGGAAAACAGCTCGCTGCAATGTTCAATTTCATCAAGAGCAATCGACTCGATCGCTTCTTGATCAGTCGCGATTGGGCAGGATTTGCACGGCAGTATAACGGGGAGAGCTTCCGCGTGAATCGGTATGATGAAAAGCTGGCAGATGCCTACAACTACTGGCGGAATGCAGCTTAGTGATTAGAGTGCGATCGCATGACTCAACCAGGCTTCGAGATTCTCTATAGTTGAGAAGTCGAGTAGTGCGATCGCTAACGCTTCAAGCTGATCTAAATTGAGGCGAGAAATGCGATCGCGCGATTGTGCTGATAGGATACCAAATCGCCGTTCAAGCATCACGGTGATTAGAGTGCTCCGTCCCTGCTCAATTCCCTGCTGCATTGCACGCTCTTGCGTTTCGCGTTTCCAATCTAAATAAGCTTGTGAGAGTTGTGCCATTAGTTCGGGTTCCTCTTGCTCAAAATTGGCGCTGACTTCTAAATTGATTTTCTAACTTGATAGTAAGTCCGTTTGATCATCTTACAATGCCATCGCACAGCCATCCGCTCTCGATTCTGAGCCTGCAATTAGCACATTGTTATCTTTCAAAATCATTTGTCCTCGACCAAAAGCGCTAGGTTCAGCAGTGAGTTGGATCTGATGATGTCGATCGGAAAGTGCGATCGCAATGTCGGATGAAACACTCTGTTCTAGTAGGACTTGATTGTTTGCGAGCCATCGCCAACGAGGAGCATCGAGCGCAGTTTGAGGATTCATTCCGTAGTCAATCAAGTTCACTACCATCTGTAAATGTCCTTGAGGCTGCATGAATCCGCCCATGACACCAAATGCACCGATTGGTCGATCGTCCAAGCTAAGGAAGCCTGGAATAATTGTGTGATAAGGGCGCTTGTTGGGTGCAACTTGGTTGGGATGTCCTGCTTCAGTTGAAAACCCACTGGCGCGATTTTGTAGTGCAATTCCGGTTCCGGGAATGAGGATTCCGCTACCAAATCCGGCATAGTTCGACTGAATAAATGACACGATTAAATCCTCGTCTGCTGCTGCTAAATAGACAGTTCCTCCTTTTGGGAGTCCTGAGCTAATTGAGCTTAATGCAGTTTGACCGATCAATTGCCGTCGTTCAGATGCGTAAGCTTTATCAAGCAAATCAGTATGAGAAACACGCATTGAAAGCGGATCACCAACATGACGATCGACTTCCGCAAAAGCTAACTTCATTGCTTCAATCTGTAAGTGGAAGCTTTCCACAGAATCACGCGGATATTGCGCGAGATCAAAGCCTTCTAGAATGTTCAATGCAATCAATGTTGCAATGCCATGAGTGTTCGGTGGAGTCTCCCAAACCGTTATGCCACGGTAATTAGTTGAAATGGGATCAACCCAGTCGGATTGATGAGTTGCTAAATCATGACGATCGAGAAATCCTCCGGTTTGTTCTGCAAATTGTGCGATCGCGTCTGCAAGTTCACCTCGGTAGAATGATTCGCCTTGAGACTCAGCGATCGATCGTAAGGTTCTTGCATGATCTGGACTGTTCCAAATTTCACCAGCACGAGGAGCGCGACCTGTCGGAAAGAACACAGATAGAAACGGTTGAAATTCTGCACCGGGAAGTCTAGTAAAGATTTGCTCGGCTCTTTTCCAAGCGCGGGCGGTTTCGGGCGACACCGGAAATCCTTGCTCTGCGTAGCGAATTGCAGGTTCAAACAGTTGCTCGAAGGGTAGCTTTCCCCAACGTTGAGAGAGCGATCTCCAAGATGAAACTGCACCCGGAACCGTAACCGTTCCCCATCCTAAATCAGGCATTTTAGGAGCATCAAGAAAAGCTTGAGTGGGTAAGTTCTGCGGGCTTCTACCCGATGCGTTTAGTCCATGAAGTTTGCCATCCCAAACTAGCGCGAAAGCATCAGAGCCAATTCCGTTTGAAGTCGGTTCCACGACTGTTAGCGCGATCGCGGTTGCAAGAGCAGCATCGATCGCGTTTCCGCCTGCTAATAGCATTTGTATCCCTGCTAACGTTGCTAACGGCTGACTAGTTGCGATCGCACCTTTAGTTCCCATGACTACGCGACGTTTAGCAAGATAGGGATAATGATTAATCTGTTTTTCGGTAGAAAATCCTTCCCAAGAATTAGTCTTCAAGACGTACTCCTTTCTACTCCTTTAGGCACTGTTAAGCGATCAGGTAGATTACTAATGTACTGATAGTTTACAGTGCGGCTAATAAATGGTTCAAATTACCAGGCACTTCATGTTTTGGGAGTCCGCCAAATCGATTCGGTTGATCTTGTTTAGTCGGTTGCGATTTCTGACACAAACCTAAAGGTTTCCTTAACTCAGCGTTTGCAGTTCGTAATTCAACTTACGAGCGGGTTTGTGTTGGAAACTTAGACAATTACGGAAATAAAGCTATGAGTTCTGTTGACGCGAAAGTTGAAGCAACTGATCAGTCATTTCACCTGGAAGGATACGAAAAGATTGAGTTTAATTTGGATCTGATTGAGGGCTTATTTGAAGTTGGAAATCCAGCTTTAGCAGAGAACTATCGAGCATTAGGGCGCTGCCTAGCAGTCGTCGATCACAATGTCGATCGATTATATGGCGAACAACTGCGATCGTACTTTGAATACTACGAAATCAATTTAACCGTGTTTGAGATCGAGATTACTGAGCCTGCAAAAACGATCGATACCTTTCTGAAGATTACTGATGCTTTTTGTGATTTTAATTTAAAGCGCAAAGAACCAGTTCTAGTCATCGGGGGCGGATTGGTTCTAGATGTTGCTGGATTCGCTTGTTCTGCATATCGAAGAAGCACAAATTACATTCGAGTTCCTTCTACTTTGATCGGATTAATCGATGCAGGAGTCGCGATCAAAGTTGCAGTAAATCATGACAAATTGAAGAATCGTTTGGGTGCATATCATCCACCCAAACAGGTGATTCTAGATTTCTCATTTTTGAGAACATTGCCTGTAGATCAGATCCGAAATGGCATGGCAGAGTTGGTTAAGATCGCCGTTGTTTCTAATGCTGAAGTGTTCGATCTACTAGAGCAGCATGGCGAGAATTTGCTATACAATCACTTCGGCTTTGTGGGCGATGATGCTCACCTGAAACAAGTGGGACATCGTGTGAACTATGAGTCAATCAAAACCATGTTGGAGTTGGAAGCGCCTAACTTACATGAATTGATGCTCGATCGAGTCATTGCTTACGGTCACACTTGGAGTCCAACCCTCGAACTCGCGCCGCAGATTCCACTATTGCATGGTCATGCTGTGAACATTGACATGGCGATCTCTGCGACCATTGCAGAAAAACGCGGATACATTTCGACTGTGGATCGCGATCGCATTCTTGGTTTAATGAGTCGGCTTGGATTGGCATTGGATCACCCATTGATGGAGATCGATCTGATGTGGAAAGCAACCCAATCGATTATGCTGACGCGCGACGGATTGTTAAGAGCCGCAATGCCTCGTCCGATTGGAACTTGCCACTTTGTGAATGATTTGACTCGTGAAGAATTGGAAAGCGCGATCGCAGATCATAAGCGTCTTTGTGCAGACTATCCGCGTGCAGGTGCGGGAATTGATGCGTATGTAGGCAGCAGTGAGCTGATTGGGAGCGCAAACTAGATGACAACCATCACACCGATCGCGGCTCGTCCAGTCACACCGCTTGGCATTTTAACGGCACATTTGCAAACTGCGATCGAGCAACTTCAACACTTAGAAGATGCAACAGAATCAGTGCAGAAAGCGTTAGATTTAGCGATCGGGCTAGAAGAGTACGTGAATGCTTGTACGACACGCGAATCAAAGGATCTGAAGGCGATTGCTGAAAAAACGCAGCGTGAACCTTGGAATCAGCGTTTTTCGGATGGCGAAACGGTGCGCCATTTAGAGCAGGAAATGCTGTCGGGTCATGTGGAAGGACAATTTCTAAAGATGTTAGTTCACATGACTCGCGCTCGTCGCATTCTCGATATTGGGATGTTTACCGGATATTCTGCGTTAGCGATGGCGGAAGCGTTACCGATCGATGGTGTTCTCGTTGCCTGTGAGGTTGATGATTATGTTGCAAGTTTTGCTCAGAATCTATTCGATCAATCGATGCATGGCGAGAAAATTCAGATTCGGTTAGCACCTGCGATTGATACGCTCAAACAACTTGCAAGTCAGGGTGAATCCTTTGATTTCGTGTTTATTGATGCGGACAAGCGAGAGTATGTCCAGTACTTTCAATTACTGCTCGATTCTGAGCTATTAGAATCAAATGGCTTTATTTGTGTCGATAATACGTTGCTTCAGGGACAGCCATATTTGTCTGAGCGATCGACGAATGGAAGTGCGATCGCTGAGTTTAATCAGGTGGTTGCAAATGATTCACGGGTTGAACAGGTGTTAGTGCCGTTGCGTGATGGTGTGACATTGATTCGACGGGTTTAATAGATGTCTGCTACGATGCTCACCCACCCCGAATTTTCAATCTTACTGTGTACATATAAATCGTTGGTCACGCTCGCGTGTGCCAGAGGCAGCGCTTCGTTTCGGTCGGCTTCTGCCCCCTAAGTCCACCAAATTTGGGGGACTTTGAAACTGAGCAATTTCTTGAAGTTCTGGAACTTTTCTCTGCTCAAAGTCCCCCATTCTGGGGGACTTAGGGGGCGAAGATCTCAGCATCAGACAGATCAAGAGACTTAATATGTACGCAGTAGGATTGGAAATCCGAGGCGGAATTGGGCGATGAACGAGAAGCTTTATTGATTTTTTCTATGCTAAATTCCCGATCGCTTCAATCTAAACTCACCGCAGCGTTAAAGAACATACTAATGCTGGCATTATTGCTGATTGCTCTACCGATCAATCTAACGATCGTTATCGTTGCATTTCTGATTGGGAAACTAACGCGAAGCGCGGCGCAAGCAACGACAACTCCAAAATCTAACTCTCCAAAACGAATCCTAATTACAGGCGGCAAGATGACAAAAGCCTTGCAGCTTGCTCGATCGTTTCATGCCGCAGGGCATTTTGTTGTTCTAATCGAAACCGAAAAGTACTGGCTGACTGGACATCGATTCTCAAATGCTGTCGATCGCTTTTACACCGTTCCCGCACCGAAGCAAGATCCAGAAGCTTTTGCTCAAGCATTGCTAGACATTGCGCAACAGGAAAGCATTGATGTAATTGTTCCCGTAACGAGCCCAGTTGAAAGTTACTATTGTTCACTGGCGAAGCCTGCATTATCGAAACATTGTGAAGTGTTCCATTTTGATGTGGGCATTACTCAGCTATTGGATGACAAGTTTGAACTGAGCGAGAAAGCTCGATCTCTAAATTTAACCGCTCCGAAAACCTATCGTATTACTAATCCACAGCAAGTTATAGACTTCGATTTCGACTCCAGCCAGTACATTCTTAAAAGCATTGCTTACGATTCAGTGCATCGCTTGGATATGACCAAGTACCCGTTGGAATCGAAAGAAGCAATGGCAGCACATCTAGCGACATTACCAATCAGTGAAGATAGCCCTTGGATTTTGCAAGAGTTCATTACTGGGCAAGAATATTGTACGCATAGCACTGTGCGCGATGGTGAAGTGCGATTGCATTGCTGTGCAAAGTCTTCTGCATTTCAGGTGAACTATGAGCAGGTTGAGCATCCTGCGATTCAGGCTTGGGTGACAACATTTGTAAAAGCATTAAACTTGAGCGGGCAGATTTCGTTTGATTTTATTGAGCGATCGACAGGAGAAGTTTATGCGATTGAATGTAATCCCAGAACGCATTCTGCAATTACGATGTTCTACAACCATCCCGATGTTGCTAAAGCCTATTTAGGTGAACCGTTAACAGCTCAACCAATCCAGCCGCTCCCAACTAGCAAGCCAACTTACTGGACATATCACGAAGCTTGGAGACTAATCACAGCAGGATCTTGGAGCCAACTTCAAGAGCATCTTCGTGTGATTTTGAATGGAAAAGATGCGATTCTACAAGTCTCTGATCCGCTCCCCTTTCTGATGGTGCATCACTGGCAAATTCCATTGTTGCTCATCAACAATCTACGTAAGCTCAAAGGCTGGATACGGATTGATTTCAACATTGGTAAATTAGTTGAACCGGGCGGAGATTAATGAACTTAAATCGTATTCATCAAGGCATTGTCGGTTTGATTGAACCGATTCCAACCGGAGCATCAGAACTGCAAACAATTAGCATTCTCGAACGGGGTGGAATTCGGATTGGAAATGCGATCGCTGGAATGCTCCGATCGTTTCTGCGCGGCGCACCGATGAACTGGGATCCGTGGATTCTCAAAGATGACGATCGCTATCTCATGTTCTATCTCCAAGGTGTCGAAGGTCAAACACCTTGGTGGTCAGTTAGTAATCTCTGTGGCGCAGTCTCTAAAGACTTGTACCACTGGGACGATTTAGGGATCTTACTTGCACCTGATCCCAATCACCCTTGGGAATCGGGCAGGATCTCCGCAGGGCAAACCATTAAAGAAAATGGAACTTACTATCTGTTCTATTCAGCAGGCGGCAAAGAAGGGCGAGAACTTAAGAGCGAAGGAATTGGGTTAGCAACTTCAACAGACGGCATTCACTGGGAACGACAGTACGATCGCTTTCCTCTAATTCCTGGCGATGATGATCCTTACTACGGTCGCTGCAATTGGACAAAGCATTTTCACTGGCGCGATCCTTACATCTTCAAAGATCCGAACTCCGGTAGATACTTCATGTTCACTTGCGCTAGTTCCAAAACACTTGGAAACTTTCAAGGCTGTGTTGGTTTAGCAGTCTCAGATACGATCGATGGAGACTATGAATTACTTCCTCCTGTGATTGTTGCCCCTCCGAATGCAGAAGATTGGGGATTCTATCACCTCGAACGTCCCCAAGTGATTTATAGGGACAACCAATATCACTTATTTTTCTCATGCTTCCGTATGTTTCAAAATCAGAAATGGCTACATCAACATCCACGCGGACGCATTACAAATTCTTCGCTGCATTGGTATGTAAGCGATCGCATTACCGGACAGTTTCGCCCCGTTGAGCAAAATCAATCGATCGTCCCTGGTAGCGAAACCAGCGGACTTTACGGAACCAACCTACTCGAAACCGCTAACCCAGACGAATACATCGGCTACGGTTGGTATCATCGCCTCCACGTCCTCGAAGTCTCACCCCGCTACCGAATTTGCTGGACAGGAAGCAGTTACGAAATGCAACGCGCTCGAACCCTCCGCCCTCACCTCTCTCGCCCAATCTCTTCCGGAACACTCAATCCAGTCGGTGAATCTATCAAGTAAGAGGACATTGCCTAAATCGTCTCAGTTCGGGCAATGACACATATGAAAACCAAAGCCTTGATTTTGTCCGGAGCCGTTGTTTTAACTGCCGCTGTAAGTTCAACGATCGCTGCTGTTACCCGTTTAAGTCCCCAACCTCAGACTGCACAACCACAAGTTGAACAGCCTCAGCCCGAACCTACTTCTCCTGCAACGATCGAGAAACTGAATCCTCCAGTTGCAGCTTCTCCAAGTCCTGATCCTGCGCGTCTTCCGATCGCGCTTGTAGATGAATCGGTACAGTCCCCAGAATTTGCGAAATTTCTTGATCGCACTAAACAAGCGGTTCGCGATCGCGATGCCAAATACATTCGCAGTATCGTCACCCCGCAAACCAAATTCAGCTTTGGACAACAGCGCACGATCGACTATCTCAACCCAGAAAATCCCAATTCCCCATTCTGGGCATCACTCGAAAAAGCTCTTGCACTCGGCTGTTCAAAAGATGCGAATGGCTACTCTTGCCCAACTGTCTTTCAGCAATTCCAATCTGCACTGAAGAATTCTCCGAACACCGATGCGTTTTCTGCGATCGTCGTCGTGGGTCAAAACGTAAATGTGCGATCGCAACCGAGCGCCAATGCAACCGCGATCGCAACACTCTCAAACGAAATCGTGAAGTACGACGCGACCACCTTTCAAAACGCCCCTGAGCAAGAGAAATCCGAATCATTCCGACTTGATAATCCCAATGGTTGGACACCTATCGTTTTGTCCAATAACCAGCGGGGATTCGTCTCCAGCCGCTATGCTTACAGTCCAGTCGGCTACCGAGTCTTATTCGGCAAAGAAGACGGCGAATGGAAAATGCAAGCCTTTGTGACCGGAGATTAGTCTCCTTGGCGATGTCCATTGGGGTAAATCGTAAACGCATCGACGATCGCACCTGTGAGATCAAAATCCGTCGATCGAGCTAGGTTTGCCCCGCTCAAATTTGCGCCCTTCAGATTCGCCTGTCGTAGCTTGACCCGCCTCAGATCCGCATTGCGTAGATCCGCATTGCTTAAATCTGCATTCACCAAGTTCGCCCCGCACAGATTCGCACTCACCAAATTCGCACTCACCAAATTCGCCAAACTTAGATCCGCTCTCGACAGTTCCGCACGTTGTAGATTTGCATTCGCTAAATTGGCTTGATGCAGTTGAGCATCACTGAGTTCAGCATTTTCCAACTGCGCCGAACTCAAATTCGCCCTGCTCAAATTCGCGTAGGGTAGATAGGCACGATTGAGGCAACTCTGAGATAAATTGATGTTGACTAACATCACCTCAAACAAATCTGCTTGTTCCAAATCGCATCCTATAAAGTCTCGCTTTCCCTGGTTGTACTTTGCAATTAAGATATCAGCCGCGATCGTGTCCATTGCTTTTATAAAATCTGTGTGTCCTACACTTCACTTGTTTAGAAATGTAAAAAAGAATAGGACGAAGTTAAGAATACTTAATACTTTTTTTAGGGATCAGCTAGAAATTTTCTGAACTAGAGGGAAACAGCGCGGAGTCGTATCAAAAGACCTCTATTCCTTAAGAATTTGTTTCTCAATGTCTAGCCGCCAGCCCCGTTCTCATGTCAATATCAGAAATAGTACGCAGTCTAAAGAAGAATTATGCCGGACTTGCAAGTGTCGATCGCTGAACACTATCACGAACGCACCAAATACGACCCGGAAACGATTCACGCCAAAAGTCAAGCACTGAACTGGGAAGAACAGCCGATCCCGTTCAAGTCGTACAAGTTTGGCAAGTCGATCGACCTCAAGCCCTATCTCAACGAGGACTTGAACCACGACGATTGGTGGCAGCGTCTTTCCAAGCTGTTTGTCTGTAGCTACGGTCTTACGGGCGCAATTCCAACCAACGGAGAACCGCATTATTTGCGATCGTCGCCTTCTGCGGGTGGACTGTATCCAGCCGAAGTCTACCTGATTTCACGCGGAACGCCGGAGCTTCCTGCCGGACTCTACAACTATCAAGCCAGAACCCACACGCTGTTACATTTCTGGGAAGCCGATGTCTGGACAGCGCTTCAGTCAGCGTGTTTTTGGAATCCCGTTTTAGAAAATACGCAGCTTGCGATCGTGCTTTCTGCCGTGTTTTTCCGTTCAGCATGGCGCTACCAGGATCGCGCTTATCGTCGGATTTTCCTCGACACTGGGCACTTAATTGGAAATCTTGAGCTTGCTTGTGCAATGACCGATTTTCGCCCACATCTGATTGGCGGATTTGCGGATGAAGCGCTCAATCAATTGCTCTACTTCGAGCCAGAGCAAGAAGGCGCGATCTCAGTGTTACCGATCGCGGATCTGTCCGAAATGCAAGAAAATCTTCCCTTAGCTCGGACGGCTCTCCCTACTGCACCACAGCTAGACTATCCCAAAATTCCAGATGGCGGATTGTTGAGCTATTTCCACCAAGCGACTCAGATTCCGGATAATCCGAATGCAAAAGTGAATTGGAAAATCCCTGAGTCGATCGAACATTCTGACAAATACAATTTTCCGTTCTGTCTCAAAGTTCCAACGATTTGTCGTCCGATCGATTGGGAACACGACTTACACGGACTTGAGCAAACCATGATTCATCGTCGATCGACTCGCGCCTTTAGCGGCGAACCTTTATCGATCGAAGAACTCAACGCGATTTTAGATTTCACCTATCAACCACAGCACTACCTTGAGCAAAACCTCGATCGTTCTCCCGACTATTTCGACCTGAACTTAGTCGAAACCTTTATCGCAGTTTCGGGCGTAACAAACCTCGAAGATGGCTGTTACTACTACGCCCCCAAAGCTCAAGAACTCCGCCAGATTCGGTTCAAGAACTTCCGAAGAGAGCTACATTTTCTGTGTTTAGGCCAAGATTTAGGACGGGATGCGAGTGCGATCGTGTTTCACACCGCAGATTTGAGAACTGCGATCGAGCAATATGGCGATCGTGTCTACCGCTATCTCCACATGGATGCTGGACATTTAGGACAGCGAATGAACTTAGCTGCAAGTCATCTGGGACTGGGCGCAAGCGGCATCGGCGGATTTTTTGATGATCAAGTGAATGAGGTCTTAGGAATTCCGCAAGATGAAGCGGTTTTGTACATCACGGCATTAGGTCGATCGAGACAGCGATGATGAATTTGAGAATACATTTTGAATCATTAGTATGATGTAGGCGTGGAGTTTGAGTGGGATCAATCAAAAGCAGCCTCTAATTTGAAAAAGCACAGCGTAAGCTTTGAAGAAGCCGAGACTGTATTTGATAATCCTTTGGCAGTGATCTTTGATGATGAAGCTCATTCGATCGATGAGCAGAGAGAAATTATCATTGGTCACTCTCAACAAAATCGATTGCTATTGGTTTCCTTCACTCAGAGATCGAGCAGTATCCGAATTATTAGTGCCCGTTTAGCGACTCGTAAGGAGCGTGAAGATTATGAGCAAAACGCCTTCTGACCACCCACCTAACTCTGACGACGAGCTTTTGGCTGAGTATCACTTTGATTACCAGAAAGCAAAACCCAGTCGATTTGCGACTCGTAATGAAACGCAAAAGCTAACGGTTGTTGTTCTAGATGAGGATGTTGCTCAAGTTTTTACAACTCCTGAATCCGTCAACAAAGTGCTAAGGGCGCTAATTGAATCTATGCCCCAATCAGCTAATGGTGAGAGAGTCTAAACTTCTACGATATGAAAGAAAAAATCAGGCATCTGGCTTTTTACAGCGATTGATCAGAAGACGATCCGATACTGGAACAATTTTTAGAGTTTTTAGCTGAAGATATGCGTCAGTGTCCTCAACGGATTCGAGCCGTGAGTCCTATGTTAGTGAACTATCTTCGCAGTTTAACCGCTGATGTTGAAATTGACCTGAATTTGCCCTTGTTAGACGAGGATGAGTAATTTTCTTCAAACGCGATCGCAAAATCGAGTTTAAGAATACGTGAATCGAGAAACGCGATCATGAAATCGAGTTTGAGAATAGTTGAATTGAGAAACATGAGCGCAAAATCGAGTTTGAGAATACCTGAATCGAGAAACGCGATCGTGAAATCGAGTTCAAGGACGGCGATCGTGGAAGCGCGTTTAGCGATCAACATAACTCGAAGCTTGGAAGTTATGGCTATTATTCAATGCTCCTAGTTAAAATTCGGTGTTAAGTTGTTCAAATTAAATCTGTATGGTTTCAAGATTGATTGCAATTGGTGGCGGCGGTTTCCTAATGGAGCCAGAGAATCCTCTGCTGGATCAGTATTGTCTGGAATGTACGGGCAAAACTGATCCCAAAGTTTGCTTTATTCCGACTGCTAGCGGTGACTCAGAAGATTTCCTTTCCCGCTTCTATACCGCATTTGCTCGGTACTCCTGTGAACCTTCACATCTTGCATTTTTTCGTCGCTCCAGGTCGGGTGCAGTTCCATTAGCTGATATTGAACAACATCTATTGAATCGAGATTTAATTTATGTAGGTGGAGGAAATACTCGCGCAATGCTTGCGGTGTGGCGCGAATGGAATGTTGACGAGATTTTGAAAAGGGCTTGGCAGTCTGGTATTTTACTGGCTGGAATGAGTGCAGGTGCAATCTGTTGGTTTGACTATGGCGGAATCAAATTTTGTTGAAAAGCTGAGTCCGCTGCAAGGTTTAGGATTCATTCGAGGAAGTTGCACACCCCATTATGATGGTAAACCGAATCGAAGACCTGATTTTCACCAGCTAATCAAAAACGATGAACTTCCTCCTGGTATTGGAATTGATGACGGAGCAGCCGTGCTTTTTGAGGGGCAGCAAGTGATTGAAGTCGTTGCCTCAAGACCAACCGCAAAAGCTTATCAAGTCAAGCTAGAGGGCGATGGACAAATCGGTGAGGAATCTCTAGAAGCAAGGTTTCTGTAATAATTGTCATATAACAATTTGCTTGCAGCAGATTGGTGAAACATCTTGGTACATTGCAAAGGTAATCTGCAACCGCTCAGGCGAATCGTTACTACTCAACTTTCAAAATAAACCCCTGCCGTACTGCATCCTGAATCAAATTCTCCACAAACTCACCCAACACCGGAGAACAGATCGATACTGGAGCCATCCGCTTTCTCACCTGCTCCACCGTTACCCCTGCCATTTTCCAAGTTCCGCCTTGCGTATAGTAATTGTGCAATAACGGCTGAAGTCGATCGAGTGCCGCCTCAAACTGAGCATCGATCGTATTCTTCGCCTCAAACTCTTCCCACAGCGATCGCAATTCCTCGCCCAAATTTTCCGGCAGCATTCCAAACAATCGATCCGCCGCTTTCTCTTCTCGTTCTGCTTGATCCTGAATCGCGATTGCATCATAACAAAACGTATCCCCCGCATCGATCTCCACCAAATCGTGAATCAACACCATTTTGAGAACGCGCAGCAAATCGACTTGCGGATCAGCATATTCAGAAAGCACGATCGCCATCATCGCCAAATGCCAAGAATGCTCCGCGTCGTTCCCTCAACTTGTCCATCAGTAGCGTTTGTCGTAAAACGTGCTTCAGCTTATCGATTTCGACAATAAATTGAATCTGCGCTTGAAGTCTTGTGGTCGTGAGTTGCATGAAAAATTCCCGAATGATAAACTTGCGGACAAACGCTACAGATAGCGTAGAATGAACAAACTAAATCCTATTTACAGCGTTTCCTAGAAATTCATTCTGCCGCTAGAATAGGTGTACCAGCCGAAGGTTGATCATGAACGTTCCTCGCCTGCATCCCGATACGATCGAGCAAGTGAAACAACGCGCCGATATTGTAGACGTTGTTTCGGAACACGTTGTCCTGAAAAAACAGGGCAAAGACTTTGTTGGCTTGTGTCCGTTTCATGATGACAAGTCTCCGAGCTTTTCGGTCAGCCCTAGCAAACAGTTTTACTATTGCTTTAGCTGCGGTGCAGGTGGAAACACGATCAAGTTTCTCATGGAGTTGGGCAAACGCAATTTTAGCGAAGTCGTTCTAGAACTCGCGAATAAGTACCAAGTTCCAGTTCAAACCCTTCAAGCTGAGGATCGCCAAGAGTTCCAGCGGCAACAGTCCGTAAGAGAACAGCTATACGAAATTCTGGCAATCACAGCGAAATTTTACGAACACGCTTTGCAGCAGTCCCACGGCGTGGATGCACTGATTTATCTGAAACGCGAGCGTAAACTCTCCCCCGAAACGATCCAGCACTTCCAACTCGGTTACGCCCCCGCTGGCTGGGAAACGCTTTCCAAATACTTAGTCGAACAGAAACGCTATCCGGTCGTGCTAGTTGAAAAAGCAGGACTGTTGATTCCGCGCAAAAACGGAGAAGGATACTACGATCGCTTCCGCAACCGTTTGATGGTTCCGATTCACGATAGTCAAGGTCGAGTGATTGGATTTGGTGGACGAACCTTAACCGACGAACAGCCGAAATACTTGAACTCTCCTGAAACTGAGCTATTCGACAAGGGGAAAACGCTGTTTGGGTTGGACAAGGCGAAAAGCGCGATCGCCAAACAAGATCAAGCCGTTGTCGTAGAAGGCTATTTCGACGTAATCGCGCTTCATTCCGCTGGAATCACTAATGCAGTTGCTTCTCTTGGAACAGCACTAAGCATTCATCAAGTGAAACAGCTATTGCGGTACACCGAATCAAAGCGAATTGTATTTAACTTCGATGCCGATCGTGCAGGGATGCAAGCAGCAGAACGCGCGATCGGAGAAATTGCAAACCTCGCCTATCAAGGAGAAGTTCAGCTTCGGATCTTGAGCATTCCTGATGGTAAAGATCCTGACGATTTTCTCAAAAACCACTCCTCACAAGAGTATCAGGATTTGCTCGATCGCTCTCCTCTCTGGATCGATTGGCAAATTCAGCAAGCGATCGAGAACCAAGATCTTAAGCAATCCGACCAATTCCAACAAGCAGTAATCGCGATCGTTTCCCTGCTCGGAAATCTGCCAAACCCTTCACTACGAACTCACTACATTCATTATTGTGCAGAACTATTGAGCCAAGGAAACAGCCGTTTAACTCAACAGATCGAAGAAAACTTACGCCTTCAAGTTCGCGGGCAACGATGGCATGGTCGATCTCAGAAATGGCAAACTCCAGGCGATCGCAACTTACTCGAAGAATGTGAATCTCAGCTATTGCGCCTCTACCTCCACGCCCCCGACTACCGCGCCGAACTCAGAGCCGCGATCGATGCCCAAGACCTCGACTTTAGCCTTTCACACCATCGCTTTCTCTGGCGACAAATCCGCGAAATCGAGCAAGACAATCTCGACTGTGATCTATTCGAGCGACTGCGCGATCGAACTCACGACTTCCCGCGCGAAATGTCCCAAGTCTATTCCCTGTTTGAACTCGACGAAAAAACCAATCGCGACATTCTCAGAGCATCTCTAGTCATTCGATCTGCGACCGCCGGAATCGAGCGCGTCATGTGCGAAAAACGCTATCGACACTTCCTCGACCTTTGGGAAAAAACTGACCTCAGCACGACACCCGATCTCGGACAGTTCTATCAGCAAAAAGCCTACGTCGAGAAACAGCGGATTACAGAACTCGATCGCTTACGCCAAGTGAGCTTTATCGATTTGGTTCAATCTCCGATCGCGGTTGATTGAGAACTCACGTTGATTTAGTGCGAGGAGGTTGATCTAGTCGAATCGCGTGTTCTAAAGCAGATTTCTCTCTAGCGCGATCGACAAACGGCTGCAATTGCGTCATGTCTCGTCGCGTCAGAACTTGTAAATCTGCGATCGTCATTCCACGCACGAGTAATTCGACACACCAGGTTTGATAGGCTTGTTCGATCGTGATTGGCGGTTCGTTTAGAAGGTCTTCCGTCAGACTACTCCAGCGATGAGATAAATCAGCTTCCGTGATTGGCTGACCGCTTGAAGTGAGAAACATCGCAGGTAAAACATCTTTACGACTTTTGAGCCACTGAGTTAGAGGATTCTTCAGATACGAGCCGTAACGTTTCCCCAAAATCCACTGATTTAGTGGGACGTAGCGGGATAGACCTTGAGTAATGTGTAACTGCTGCTGATGTCGAGTGTAGTGATAGTCCGATCGCGTCAATTGAACGATTTCACTCGAACTGAGTCCCGCACCGAATAGAACATAAGTGATCGCGTAATCTTGCAGTCCTCGCTTTTTGGCACGCTGAAGAATCAGGTGTACAGTGTCAGCGGACAGATCCCGAACTTCTGAGGGTGTGCGTTGTGAAGGTTGAATCCCGCCTTGTAGAAATAAAGTGACAAGATTTGTGATGAATTCTTCTCGGCTTTGCCACAATTCGTGAAATTCGCTGGTGAATTCGATCACAGCGTACCCTAAGAGCATTCCGTTGAGCAGGCTTGCGAGATTTTCAGCCGGGAGATTCGGCTGCATTCGGCGGCGCTGAATCATTTGGTCAAAATATTCCGCAACATAACGATTCGCCTGAGTCAGCCCGCGTCCCAATGCTTTACGATTTTCAGCAGGGTATTGTCCGGCTTCTCCGACGACCGATCGCACCATTTCTGGAACTCGTTCGAGTGCTTCTAGGCAAGTAGTGGCGTATTCTTTCAGCGCTTGATCGATGTAGTCGGCTTGGTCGGCTTGCTGGACGAGCGTTTGACCGAGTTGAGTAAAGACGGCGGCTTCCTCGATCGCAGCGAGCAGCAGCCCGTGTTTGTTGCCAAAATGCCGAAACAGGGTCACTTCGTTGACATCTGCTAATTCAGCGATCTGTTTAGTCGTTGTGTCGGTGACACCGTGGGCTGTAAATAGCTCCAGCGCCGCTTGAATCAGCCTTTGGCGAGTGGTATTTCGGGAGGTAGACATACATAATGCAAGTAGCACTTGCAGAAAAGCACATTCGTTGTTAGGCTAAAAATGCAAGCGTCACTTGCATTTATGTTTTTCAACTGTAACGGATCTTGCCGTAAGTTGGGAAATGCGAGTGAAATCGGCTTGGAATACAAGTCGATCGTTGTTAATTCAGTAAGGAATTTTCATGACTTCTAATTCTGTTCAAACGGACTCCGAACAAGCTCTTAAATTGGAGTGGACAAACGTTGCTTTCTTCGGAGCCTTTCATGCTCTAGCGCTGACTGCCCCCTGGTTTTTCTCCTGGAAAGCGCTAGGCGTAATGATTCTTTTACATTGGTTGTTTGGGAGTATCGGGATTTGTTTGGGATATCACCGATTGCTAACGCATCGGAGCTTGCAGGTTCCGAAAGCGGTGGAGTACGCGCTGGCGGTGATCGGATCGCTGGCATTGCAAGGAGGAGTGATCTTCTGGGTGGCGGGTCATCGGATGCACCATTTGCACACGGAAGATGTGGACAATGATCCATATTCAGCGAAGCGCGGCTTTTTGTGGAGCCATATGCTATGGGTGTTGTATCCCCGCGACAAGTTTTTTAACTATGAGTCTTATCGACGATTTGCACCGGATCTCGATCGCGAGCCGTTTTATCGTTGGCTCGATCGAACTGAAAATTATTTGATGCTGCAAATTCCGGTTGCGATCGTACTTTATTTGTTAGGCGGCTGGTCGTTTGTGATTTATGGTTTGGTGCTGCGGGCGGTGCTGCTGTGGCATAGCACCTGGTTTATTAATTCTGCGACTCATTTGTTTGGCTATAAAACCTACGAATCAGACGATAACTCGCGCAATCTCTGGTGGGCGGCGCTGATTACCTATGGCGAAGGATGGCATAACAATCACCATGCTCAACCGAATGTGGCGAAAGCAGGTCGGGAATGGTGGGAGATTGATATGACATGGTGGGCGATTCAGGTTTTACGAGTGCTTGGTTTAGCTCGTCGTGTGGTGATGCCACCGAATTGAGCAGGATTCAAAACGCGATCGCAAAATCTTATCGATCGCGTTTTGATTTAGAAGTCGGTATCGTCGTCGTCATCTTCTTCGATCGGGTCTTCTAGGGGTGCAATGTCAGAGGATAGAAGTTGATCTGAGGATTCGAGCGGATCAAGCTCAGACTCGTCCGCATCGACTACAGAACCATTGAATGCTTCAGCGAGTGTTCTTGCAGCGCGGGTCACTTCATCATCGTCCCAGGTTGATCGAGTGTAGGGTTCTGAAGGAGGTTCTTCAGAAATGGGGTCTGGGTCGGGAGTCAGAGGAGCGGTCACGCTGGGCGGGGGCGTTGGGGTTTGAGGTTCGGATCGTGGAGGCTCGGTAACGGGAGTCGAGGGTGTTGCGATCGGTAAAGCGGCAACTAAGCTAAATTTGATTTCCTTCTCAAAGGTTTTGGTGAGAGCGGCGATAATGCTTTTCGATCGACTTTGTGCCATTGGCAAAAGTTTCTGAGGAATGCTGATTTGAGCCACATCGCCATCAAATGAAAGTAAGCTGCCGTGTTGTTTAAGTAGGGCTTGAGTTCCGAAGGGTTGAAGATTGCTAATGATTGTTTGCCATAGGCGATCGAGGTCTGTTTCTTCTGTAGTGTGAAAAGTGGCTGGTTCTTCTGCAAGTCGTGGCGCGGGTTCTTCGATAGGGTTCGGTGCTGCTTCTACCGGGGGCTGTGGTGTCTTTACTACTGAGATCGGTTTAGAAACAGGAAGTGCGATCGGTGGAGTCGGTGCTTCAATCACAGGTGAAATTGCAGAAGGCAATAGTCCCATTAATGTTACTTCTAGCCAGAGACGGGGCTGAGTAGAGTTTTTGAGTTGTAGTTCGCTTTCTTTGAGGCATTGTTGTCCAGAAAGAATTGTCTCGATCGAGATTCCTTTAGCAAAGCCGCAAAGCTGGGTCCAAGTTGGTGCAGTGAGTGCGACTAAATCACCGCGATCGGGAGCCGTTTTTGCGATGAGTAAATCGCGGTAGAAGCTGGCAAGATTTTGCAGCACGATGAGGGGTTCTCGCCCGCGATCCATGAGGCGGCGAGTCGTGTCGAGAAGCGTTTCGGGATGATTTTGTGAGATCGCTTCAATCAGTGCCATCAGATCTCGCTCTGGAACTGCACCGACTAAATCCCACACTCGTTCTACGGTGACATCACCGGATAAAAGACTGAGTTGATCGAGTAAGCTTTCGGCATCGCGTAAACCGCCTTGGGAGATTTGAGCGATTAGATAGAGGGCATCATCTGCGATCGGGATTTGTTCTTTCTCGGCGATCATGCTGAGATGTTGGGTCATATCGTCGATCGGAATCCGGCGAAAGTCGAAACGCTGACAGCGAGAGATGATTGTAGGTAATACTCTTTGCGGATCAGTGGTCGCTAAAACGAAAACAACCTGTTCCGGTGGTTCTTCCAAAGTTTTCAATAAAGCATTGAACGAGGCATTACTAAGCATATGCACTTCGTCAATCACATAAACCTTGTATCTACATTGTACTGGAGCGAATTGAGAGCGTTCAATTAGTTCACGAATGTTATCTACTCCTGTGTTACTTGCGGCATCGATCTCAATGACATCTAATGCGTTCCCTTTTGTGATTTCTTGACAGGTTTGGCAAACACCACAAGGCTGATCGGTTGGAGCATTCACCGAAATGCAATTGAGTGATTTTGCAAAGATTCGGGCGCTGGAGGTTTTTCCGGTTCCGCGTGCGCCTGTGAAGAGATAGGCGGGAGCGATGCGGTTTTGCAAGAGCGCGTTAGAAAGTGTGGTCGAGATCGCAGTTTGACCCACCAGTTGCGTGAACGTTTGGGGACGGTATTTATGATGCAGGGGAATATAGGTCACAAGAGCGCTCACCGAATCGACTGATTGATCCTACCAAGCGATCGCGAATTTGGGACTATTCTGGTTTTGGAGCAGGTTTGGTCACACCGAAAAAGGCTTTGTAAATTTCGTGAGCGATCGGAACTGCTGCGGTTGCACCGTATCCGCCGTTTTCGACGACGACTGCGATCGCAATTTGGGGATTGTTTACGGGGCCGTACCCGACGTAGAGCGAATTATCCTCTTGTCCTTGAACTTCAGCCGTTCCAGTTTTGCCAGCGGTTAGCGGAATCGAGCCATCATTGAGACTTCGCGCCGTTCCTTCCTGGACAACGGCTGTGAGTCCTTCTTGCAGCACTTTGAGCGCAGATGGTTCAAAGCCCAGCGACTCGGGCTGCATATTCGGTTGGTAAGTTTGATTCGCGAATAAATGCGGTTTAATGCGCTTACCGCCATTCGCGACGGTTGAAACCATGACTGCCATTTCGAGTGGGGTCACTTGTACCATACCTTGCCCGATCGCGGTACTAACCGTATCGCCGACATACCACTGCTCTTTGAACAGTTTCTCTTTTTGCTTGGGGGTTGGGATTAAGCCTTGACTTGCACCATCCAAGCCCATTGTCGAAGTGGAGCCGACACCAAATTTGTGACCCCAATCGGAAATCGCTTCAGGACCGATCGACATTCCAAGCTGATAGAAAAACGTATTACTACTCACCGCTAACGCATCCCGAAACCCGATCGTGCCGTAGCTAGCATCACCGTGTTCGTGAAAGAGCGTTCCACCGATATTGATGGCGCTGTAGGTAGGCAGCATCGAGGTTGCGGAGAATTTGCCAGATTTCATCGCTGCCATCGCGGTCACAATTTTGAACGTGCTACCCGGTGGATAGCCTTGTAGAGAGCGATTGAGGAAAGGATGATCCTGACTTTGCACGGCATCCCAAGCTTTTTGGCTGATTTTGCGGGTGAACATATTCGGATCGAAAGTGGGACCGCTTGCCATTACTAAGACCGCACCCGTTTTCACGTCTAGAGCGACGACGGCTCCTCGTCGCCCACTTAATGCTTTCTCAGCCGCTTGTTGTAGTTTGACATCGAGCGTAAGTTGCAATGGCAATCCGGCGACGGGTTGCTGAACACCGAGCATTTTTAACTCTTTGCCACCAGAATCGACTTCGATCAGGCGATTGCCCCAAGTACCGCGTAGGGTTGGGTCTTGAATCCGCTCGATTCCCATTTGTCCAACCAGCATTCCGTTGGGAAATTCGGGATTGGCTTTGAAGTCTTCTGCGGTTGCTTCTCCGATGTAGCCTAAAACGTGCGCGGCTAGGCTGCCGTAGGGATATTGGCGGGTAGATTCGGCTTGGACTTCTAAGCCCCGAATTTGTCCGACTTCGTAGAGGGCCGTATATTTTTTCTCATCAAGTCCGCGCAAAATTCGCACTGGGGAAACAGATCGATATTTGACCGCTTCCAGTTTTTTGATGATTTCTTCTTTCGGGATCTCTAATAATTCGCTAATTCGCTGCGCTGAGGCTTGCCATTGTTCTTTGGTTTGCTCACGCGGATAGAGATAGACAGATCGAGATAATCGATTGATCACGATCGCGTTTCCTTTGCGATCGATTAAATTTCCGCGATCGGCGACGATGGAAATCGAGCGGATTCGGTTCTGATCGGCGAGTTGGCGATTGTGACTACCTTCGACGAGTTGGAGATAGGCGAGACGGAATCCGCAAATGCTCATCAAGCCGCTGGCAAGCATGAAGAGAATCACAGCTCGAAAGGAGCGCTGCGATCGCGCTTTGCTGACCCAGGAATTAGCAGATGAGAAAGACGAGTTCGCCATACGTCACTGTGAAGGTTGGAGATCGATCGCAATTACTCTAACAGAAACTCTGTCGTTGCGTGAGGACAATAATTATTCTCTAGCTTCGAGTTTGATAGAAGCTGCTGCGGAACATTATTTGAAGCCTGCGTAAAATCGAGGAATAATGGTGAGTCAGACCTGAATTACATCGAACCGACATGGCAACCGTTAACGACAATTATTTGAAGCTGAAAGCAGGCTATTTGTTTCCTGAAATCGCTCGCCGGGTAAATGCCTTTGCTCAATTGAATCCTGATGCTCCAATTATTCGCCTTGGAATCGGGGATGTGACCGAACCCTTACCGGAAGCGTGTCGCGCGGCGATGATCAAAGCGGTCGAAGATATGGGCGATCGCAGTTTGTTCAAAGGTTACGGACCGGAACAAGGTTACGAATGGCTAAGAGAGAAGATCGCGAAATTCGATTTTCAGGCGCGGGGCTGTGAGATTGATGCCTCTGAGATTTTCGTGTCAGATGGATCGAAGTGTGACAGCGGCAATATTTTGGAAATCTTTGGGCACGACAATACGATCGCGGTCACTGATCCGGTTTATCCGGTTTATGTCGATACGAATGTGATGGCGGGAAATACCGGAGAAGCTAACGACAAAGGAGAATACGGCGGATTAGTTTATTTGCCGATCTCAGCCGAGAATAACTTTACCGCTGAGATTCCCTCACAGAAAGTCGATTTGGTTTATCTCTGTTTTCCGAATAATCCGACAGGCGCAGTGGCGACGAAAGAGTATTTGAAAGCTTGGGTGGACTATGCGAAAGCGAATGGCACGATTATTTTCTTCGATGCTGCGTATGAAGCATATGTGACTGATCCGAGTTTGCCACGATCGATTTATGAGATTGAAGGGGCGCGGGATTGTGCGATCGAATTTCGATCGTTCTCCAAAAATGCCGGATTTACTGGAACCCGATGCGCGCTTACCGTTGTTCCGAAGACTTTGACCGCTAAGGCTTCTGATGGTTCGGATGTGGAATTGTGGAAGCTGTGGAATCGTCGCCAATCGACGAAATTTAACGGCGTTTCTTACATTGTTCAGCGCGGAGCGGAAGCAGTTTATTCCGAAGAGGGACAGGCTCAAATTAAGGAACTGGTGAGCTTCTATCTGGAGAATGCCAAGATTATTCGGGAGCAACTAACGGCTGCTGGACTTTGGGTGTACGGCGGTGTGAATGCACCTTATGTGTGGGTGAAAACGCCGAATGGTTTGTCGAGTTGGGATTTCTTCGATAAGTTGCTGAATGTCTGTAATGTGGTCGGTACGCCAGGATCGGGCTTTGGGGCGGCAGGTGAAGGATATTTCCGCATTTCTGCCTTCAATAGTCGTGAGAATGTGGTGGAAGCGATGAAACGGATTACGGCAAAGTTTTGATTTGGTGAAATGAGTGCGACAGGCGATCGATGTACAAGCCCGTCGCATTCAAACATTTAACTCAACAACGCCTTTCCGCGTCGATAGATTTCACGGGCGTACTCTGTCCAAGCGCCTTGACCCCAATATCGAAAACAACTGGTCTGTAGAAGCAGGTTGTACAACAGTGCTTCTTGATAGTTCGGTTGTTCCGTTACAGTTGGATCTTCGGTGTTGAATCTCTGATGAAACAGTGCGCTCAGTTCGGTCATCGGTTCTAAAACATTCTCGTAGCCTTTGACCCAACTGAGATCATTTGTCCAAGATGCGCCGTCAATGTGAAATCGATCGTCATTTTGTTTCAGTTCTACGATCGCTTTTTCCACGGCTTCAGGTGTCGCTTGATCGACTTTTTGCCAAATCTTATGCTGTTGAACTGCTTGAATTTCTGGATAGTCATTCGCACTAATTCCAGTCGCTTCGATCAGTTCTAAATACTCTGTTCCATTGACAGCAACAACCCCCGAAGTATTGTTTCCCGCGTCACGGATTTCGTGATAGACCCTGAAGATATCGCGCGGATATTCGTTCATCATTACGCCGCCGTTTTCCCCGTCTGCGATTTGTGAAACGATCGAGGGAATCGCCGTGTTGCTGATCGATTGTTTTGATCGCGTTTTTGCCTCAAAGTAGGGCTGCATTTGCGCGACTAATTTCGTGTCGGAACCTTGAGTTTTAATCAATGCTGTGATCGAAATTGTTTCACCATTGGAATTACGCGCAACCAATTGATTCGGAATGTATTTCTGATCGTGCGTCAAGCTTGATCCGTCTAATTGTTCTACAGAATGTTCTTGCACCAAAAGCCAGCGATAACCACATTCTTTCAGCGCTTTGATGTACTCGAACAAGGTATCGGGATGATTCGGAAGGTGCATTTCTGGCGGCGAGAATCCTCGAACTCGCTGAAGGGCATCAATTCCAAAGATCGAAGCAAAATGATGCTGCCACGCTTGGATATGAAGCTTCAGGTCGGGAATTGGAGTAGAAGGAACAACGGCATGACTCCACATCGTTCCGAGCCATTCGACGTGAGGCTGAAATTGTCGATCGCACGTAATTCGCTTCAGATTATTCAGCACGTCATCGCGCCCCATCTGCTGAAGTCCCCAAAGCAAATTGCCCGAATAATCCAGCATGATACGGGGATTGCAGCCTTGCGCGACTAGATCTGGAATAAACTCGCCCATGCGACCATAGCACCAAGCAAAAACCCCTGCATTGTGATTGTCACCTTCGTTCGGATGCTCGAACATTTGTTGTAGATTGCTGATCAAGGCTCCATCCATGCCTGCGGGAATCGTGGGTTGGTGCATGTGAAGGGCGCAGGCGAAAGCGGAATCGATCGCGTCTAACCGAAAATTTGTGGTGGGAAGAAAGACGGGATCGGAAGATTTCGCAAGTGTAGCGCCGGAAATGGGAGGCAGTTTGGTGAGAGTTGCAGTCATTAGAATTGCCTAAGTCTTTGGCTCAAATCATAGATCGGACGTTCTGAAAGCGGGTTTAAGTTTTAAGACAGAAGAGAGATTTCCCTTGCAAAAGTGCAGGCTTGCGTATTGAATAAAGACATCAAAAATGAATTTTTGTTAAGCAAGGGGATACAAATGTACATCGTGCAAATCGCCTCCGAATGCGCTCCAGTGATTAAAGCTGGAGGGCTAGGAGATGTGGTCTATGGGCTGAGTCGGGAACTGGAAAATCAAGGGCACACGGTTGAATTGATTTTGCCAAAGTATGACTGTATGCGGTACGACCACATTTGGGGACTGCACGATGCGTATCGCGATTTGTATGTGCCCTGGTTTGATGGTTTGATCCATTGTTCGGTGTACTGCGGTTGGGTACATGGGCAGATGTGCTTTTTTATCGAGCCGCATTCGGAAGATTTTTACTTCGATCGAGGATGCTTCTACGGCTGCAACGATGACAATATGCGGTTCGCATTCTTCAGCAAGGCAGCATTAGAATTTCTGCTACAGAGCAATAAGCGACCGGATGTGATTCATTGTCATGATTGGCAGACGGGATTAGTTCCAGTGATGCTGTTTGAGATTTACAAATATCACGGCATGGCAAATCAGCGGGTTTGCTATACAATTCACAACTTCAAACATCAAGGCTTCGGCGGTAAAGAAGTCTTAGAAGCGACACAGTTAAGAAGACCCGAATACTACTTTAGCTATGACAAGCTGAGAGACAATTTTAATCCGTTCTCGATCAACTTTATGAAAGGTGGGATCGTCTACTCGAATGCTGTGAATACTGTTTCACCGCATCATGCTTGGGAAGCTCGGCACACTGATATTAGCTATGGTTTAGGACACACCTTAGAAGTCTATCAAGACAAATTTACTGGAATTCTCAATGGTTTAGACTTTAGCTTCTGGAACCCAGAAACCGATCGATATCTTCCTTATCACTATTCTGTAGATACATTTGAGCAGAAGCATTACAACACGAAAGCTTTACGCGATCGATTGTTGCTCAGAGAGGAAGAAAAGCCGATCATATGTTTTATCGGTCGCTTAGATGATCAAAAAGGAGTTCACCTTGTTCATCATGCAATGTATTACTCGCTGGAACGAGGCGCACAGTTTGTATTGTTGGGAGCCGCGACGGAAAGTGCGATCGACACTTGGTTCAAACACGAGAAACAATTCCTCAACGAGAATCCCGATTGTCACATCGAGCTTGGATTTAACGAAGAGTTAGCCCATCTAATCTATGCAGGCTCGGATATGATCGTGGTTCCGAGTAACTTTGAGCCTTGTGGACTGACACAAGTGATTAGTTTGAAATATGGAACAGTGCCGATCGTTCGGGGTGTGGGTGGACTGGTAAATACAGTGTTTGATCATGACTATGATCAGGCGCATCCACCTGAAGAACGCAATGGATTTGTGTTCTATGAATTGGATACTATTGCGCTGGAATCGGGATTAGGACGGGCTTTTGAGCTTTGGGCGCAGAATCGGAAGATCTTCAACCACTTAGCAATTCAGGGGATGAAGTACGATTATTCTTGGACAAATCCGGCAGGAGAATATATTGAAATGTACGATCGTATTCGGCATCAATAAGCGATCGAAAGCTGCTAAAAGGCTTTTTTGCTTCGTTGCTCACCCGCCCGGAATTCAATTCTATGTGTACACACAAATCGTTGGTCGCTCCGTTTCAGTCGGCTTCTGCCCCCTAAATTCCCCAAATTTGGGGGACTTTGAACGCCGAAACAATCTTGGCATTCTGAACTTCTCTGTTGCTCAAAGTCCCCCAGAATGGGGGATTTAGGGGGCGAAAGGTTTGGGCAATAACAGAAAGATCGATGACTGCTGAAAGTTACAAACTCGCTTGCAATTGATCTAACAGCTTCTCAACATAGGTTAATGCACCTCGAATCGTTGCTGGATCTTCGATATCCACTCCAACATACTGCCGAAGTGCTGCAACTTGATCTAAGCTGCCACCCGATGCCAGAAGTTCTAAATAGCCTGGAATAAAGTCTTTCCCGACCTCAAGATATTTCTGATAACAAGCAAGACTCACAATGTTCGATGCAGTGTACTGATAACAGTAGAACGGCTTGAAGTAGATGTGACCAATTCGCGCCCAATCATACTGGTGTTCAGGTAACACTTCAACCGCATCACCGCACAAAGCTTGATACAGTTTCATCCATTCTTCGTTGACAAACGTATGATCAAAGCTACCTTGAGCGGCTCGATCGTGAATTGCTAACTCCAATCGGCTGATCGTACTCTGCCGGAACAATAGATTCAACTGATCCTCAAGCTGGCGTGTGATCAATGATTTGGTCAATGACTTATCATCTTTCGCTTGCTTTAATAGATAATCGAGCAACAGCAATTCGTTGAACGTTGAAGCGATTTCTGCCAGCACCATTGGAGGATTGCTGTTGAAATAGGTTTGTCGATCGTCAATCCAAGCAAAGTGCAACCCATGACCCATTTCGTGTGCCAGAGTGAACAGCGAATTGTAGTCATCGGTGTACGACATCAATAGATAGCTATGTTTGCCGTAAGTGTAAGAACAAAATGCGCCACCCCGCTTACCAGGACGCACTTTCGCATCGACCCAGTTTTTCAAGAAGAACTCTTCTGCACGTCGGGCATAGTTCGTATCGAACTGATCTAGAGCCGCAAGTAAGGTCTCAACACCCGCTTTGTAAGTGACAGGCGGAGTACTTTCGGTTGTCCAAGGTGCATAGAGATCAGCAGTGCGAATCTTTTGACCTAAAGCCTGACCTTTCAGTTTGTAATAGCGCTGAAATAGATCAAAGCGATCGCCTGTTCCAGACATAATTGCTCGAAACACAGGCGCGGAAACTTCATCGGCTAACAGTTGCTTATGCAACGTGGAATCATAAGCGCGCATCTGGTTCTCGATCTTATGATCCTGTGCGACCGTGTTCATGATGTAGCCATACAGCGAATTGTGCTGCTTCATCACTTTGCGAACCGATTGATAAGCGGCGGCGCGAATCTCTGGATCGGGATGATAAAGCAGAGAACTCAGTTCAGACTCAGTGCTGACAGTGCGCCCGTCGGGAGTCGTAACAGGTTCGTATTCTTGTTCGCCGAGATGTACCGATCGTAGTTGAATAAATGCCTGTCGTCCGGTAAGACTGTCTTGATTTCGCGTCTGCTCCACTTCCTCGGAAAGCGCGTGAGGACGATACTTTGCAATGCGGTTCAGATAGTGTTGATAAGCGGAAAGCACAGAGGCTTTTTGCAAGGTTTCAAACTTCGCTGCGTCCAAACTTTGAAGTTCTAGATCGAAGAACAGCAACTGATTCTCAACGCCCGTCAGCGCTTCCATTGCTTTGTCGAGGAATTGTTTGGCTTCGGTGTTTCGGGTATCGGCTGAAAAAATTAGGGACGGAAATGCGTAGAGATAACCGGATTTTTCAGCGATCGATTCCAGCGTTTTAAAGCACTCTGCCAGTTGTTCAGAGCTTAAATCTTTAACTTTGCCGCGAAACGAATCGCGAAAACCGCTGGCTTGAGTCTGCAACGACTCTAGATCCTGGGTCAACTTCAGATCACCAAAGCCTTGATAGAGATCAGACAAATCCCATTCTTGTGGACTGTCTAGCTGAGTGAGTTCAACCGCTTGCGTCATCGTGCATTACTCCTGATATTTCTAACCGAACCTCTGAAGAACGGATTACTGATTAAGGCGTAGTCATTACGAGTTTGTTTTGTTATGATGATAGCATATCGTTTCCAAGGAATCAGCCCAATGGTGAAAGTAGTTGGCATCGCTGGAAGTTTGAGATCGGGTTCATACAGTCAGCAAGCGCTCAAGGTTGCTGTCGATCGCGTTGCAGCATTGGGAGCAGAAGTAGAGATATTGGATCTACGATCGCTAAACCTACCTTTCTGTGATGGTAGCGATGATTATCCGGATTATCCAGGGGTTGCTAGGCTCAAACAGGCAGTGAGTGAAGCCGATGCGGTGATTTTAGCAACACCGGAATATCACGGCAGTGTGAGCGGCGTTTTGAAGAATGCGCTGGATTTGATGGGATTTGAAGAATTCACCGGGAAAGTTACAGGCGTAATCAGCGTCCTTGGTGGTCAGTCGAATAACAATTCGCTCAATGATTTGCGGATTGTTTTGCGTTGGATTCACGCTTGGACAATTCCTGAACAGATTGCAGTGGGACAAGCTTGGAAGGCATTTAGCGAAGACGGTAAATTGCTCGATGAAGGGCTTTCTAAGCGGTTTGATACGTTTGCTCAAAGTTTGGTTGAGAATACACAGAAGCTAAGAGCATAGTCAGTATTTTGATTTGATTATTTTGATTGGATACTGTGCCTAACATAGACACAGTATTTTTTTCTGAATTTATGGAGTGTTGATCGACCTCCAAAACGGTAGGGTAGGTGTCCTCATCCGCCCAAAGAACACCTAACCCATATCAGCACCCTATTTCAGATTCGCAGGAACCTTCTCAAGAACCGTCCAGAAATAAACATTTGTTCCATTCACATCCACTACCTGATCAGGCTTCCAATCCCCCATATCAAACGCATGAGACACAATCCGCGTTCCCGGTTTCAGCTTTAACAAGGTCGGACGTAGTTGCAAATTGATTCGCGGCAGCAAATAAAGCGTAATCACCGTCGCCTGACTGAGATCCGTTTTAAACAAATCTTGTTGAGCGAACTTTACTCGATCGCTGACTCCTTCTTTCTTCGCATTCGCATTCGCTTCCTGAATCCGCTGCGGATCGATATCTACCCCAAACCCGCGCGTTCCAAATCGCTTCGCTGCCGTAATCGGAATCCGCCCATCGCCGCTACCGAGATCGTAAAGCACATCATTCTTACCCACCTTCGCGACTTTCAGCATGGCATCCACAACCGCAGTCGGAGTCGGAACATACGGCACATCTAATTGCGGCGTTGGACTCTCAGCCTGTGCATTCGGCGCGACCGTCTGTGCCTGAGAAGTATCCGCAGCCGGATTAGAAGACTGCGAACAGCCCGCAAACATCAAACCTAAAATTCCAACACTCACCACCAAAGGACGAACAATCATTCTAAATTCTCCTAAATTTCTATCGACGCTGCCAATACAAAACGGGAATCCCTAGCGCTACAACAATCACGCCCGCGAGCGCACCGACTTTTACATACACCAAACTGGAATAGAGCAAGTAAGCACAAATTCCACAAAACAGAATCGGCGTGATTGGATAAAACGGCACTCGAAATGCACTCGATCGATTCGGTTCTTTCTGCCGCAGAACAATCAACGAAAAGCCCACCAGTAAGAAAAAGAGCCAAAAGACTGGAGCCGTATACTCAACCATTGTTTCAAAGCCTTTCCGGGTGATAATCCCCAGCCCGACGAGCAAAAGCGCGATCGCACCTTGCAGCAACAATGCCGGAATCGGTGTATTCTGCTTCGACTGCCAGCGCCCCAAAAATCGAAACGCATTAGAATCCTGTCCTAAAGCAAAGTTCGTTCGCGCTCCAGTAAAAACAGTGGCATTTAATGCCCCTAACGCTGAAATCGCAACCAGAAAGCTAATAAAGACAACGCCTGATTGTCCATAAGCTCCACGCATCAAATCCGCTGCAACCGCAGTCGAATTCGCCATTCCACTTACTCCTAATCCGTGGAGATAAGCAAAGTTAATCGCAATGTAAATTGCTGCAATGATGCCAATGCCCCAAAAAAGCGATCGAGCAATGTTCCGATCGGGATTGCGAATCTCGGCTGAAATGTAAGCTGCCTCATTCCAACCGCCATAGGACAGCAACACAAAGATCATTGCCATACCCCAATCAGTTGAAATCTTCGATTCTGTTGCGGCTTGAGGTGCAACGCCTGAAGTCGCCAAACCTGCCACAATCACCAAAATCAGCCCCAGCACTTTTGCCGCCGTGAGCCAGTTTTGAACGCCCTTCCCTTGTCGCAAGCCTAAAACATTGATCAATGTGAATATGACAATCGCGCCTGCTGCATAAATCGAACCGGAGAACGCTCCAAGTGGCAAAATTTCAGACGCATAATCGCCAAAGACATAAGCCAGAAGTGCGATCGACCCAGTTTGTACGACCGTCATTCTTGCCCAAGCAAATAGAAATGCGATCGAGTCTCCATAGGCACGCTGCAAGTAGTGATAGTTACCGCCCACATGAGGATAAGTCGTTGCCAACTCCGCATAGCACAAGGCTCCAACCAGAGAAACGCCCCCCCCAATTATCCAAGCAAGTAACACAGTGGAATTTGTGCCCGTGGTAGAAGCAACTAGAGCAGGAGTCTCGAAGATTCCTGCCCCAATCACAATGCCAACAATCAAGGCCACCGCATCCATTAACGTCAAAGCAGTCTTTGGGCTTGCAGATTGCTCAGACGCTGAACTTGCAGCGATCGACTCCGAACAATCTGAAGAGTTAGGAAAACCCATAGTAATAACCTAGCTAAGGATCATAACCAGACGTGCGCGATCAATCTTTGAAGGGATTTTAGTCCGCTTCGGCGACAGGTGCGATCTGACTTTTGGTATAGATCCAAGGTAGGAAGTCTGTTGCGTTCACACGATGCGATTTCGCTTAACCTTGAAAAACGTCGGCTGGGTAATATACTTTTAGGAGAAAGATCCTCCATTCTACTCTTCTTCAAAAACGTTGCTCAAAAAATTATGGAAACGATCGCGAATCTAGTCCGAGAAAATCAGTCATTCCAGAGATCGACGATCGGGAGACGAGGCATCCAGGTTTTGAGCGCGATCGTAGGATGCGCTATTGTCGGATTCGCTTCGGCTGCTTCTGCCCAAATTGTCCTCCAGCAAGGCGACGAAGGAACAGCCGTCAGCAACTTACAAGACCGCCTCAGAGCGTTAGGCTGCTTCGATGGTTCGTCTACTGGATTTTTTGGTCCTCAGACGCGCGAGGCTGTAATTCGCTGCCAGCAACAGCGAGGAATTGATCCGGATGGAGTCGTTGGAGCAGAAACCTATCGCGCTCTAGGATTAGGCAATCCAGCGACGGGAACAGGTTCGGCACAGTTTGGAGATCGATTACAACTTGGCGATCGTGGACCTGGAGTGCGAGAGCTACAAAATCAACTGCGATCGCGCGGATATTACTACGGCACGATCGATGGTGTTTTTGGCGCAGATACTCAAACGGCTGTGGCTCAACTGCAACGCGATTTGGGTCGTCCTCAAACGGGTGAGGTGGATGCTGAAGTGTATGCAGCACTCAGCGGAGGAGTTCCGACGACATCCCCGATCGGGGGCGGGCTACAACTCGGCGACGAAAATTCGCGCGTTTCGGAACTCCAGCGGCAGCTTAATCAGCTTGGCTACTCGGTTCCCGCGACAGGATATTTTGGCTCACAAACTCAGCAAGCAGTTTTGAGCTTTCAACAGGCGCAGGCTCTCCCCGCGACAGGCGTTGCTGACCCGCAGACCTTAGCCGCGATCCGAAATCTGACCGTTGGGACAAACCCAACCGCGCCTGTGAATAGCCGCCGTTACGTCGTGGTCATTCCTTTTCGCGATCGCGGAGAGTTCGATCAGATTCGGGCTGTGATTCAGGATGCGGTTCCAAGACAGTCTCGCTTAGGTAACTTCGTCCGCGACGGTAGCTACACGACTCCTGAAGCCGCCGATCGCAGAGCCGGAGTGCTACGAGCGCGAGGACTAACCGATGCGCGTGTCGTGTTTGAATAACCGAACCTAAATCGGGAGCAGCGATCGCTGACAGGTCGGACAGACTGCATGAATCGTCAATTGACAGTCCAGGATGTGGTATCCCTCCTTCTGGGCTGCTTTTGTACCTGTTTTCAGAATCGTATCGCTTTTGAATTCGATCGTTTTATTGCATCGAACACAAATAAGGTGATGGTGATGATGCGGGTAGGGTTGGTTGATCTCGTAGTGTTTGTGACCCTCTGCGAGTTCAAGTTCGCGTAAAACCCCCATCCGAGACATCAATTTCAGCGTGCGATAGATCGTCGATAGACTAATTCCCTCGCCTTTCGTTTGGAGTTCGTGATAGAGGTCTTCAGCACTCAGGTGTTGACCTTCAGGAAGCTTTTGAAAAACTTGCAGAATTATTTCGCGTTGTGGAGTTAAGCGCCATCCCTTTTCGTTTAGTTCGGCCTTGAGCGAAGCACTGTTGTAAGTAGGAGCGTTCAGCATTGTCAACAAAGTCTCCTTTCTTGAGAATCATAGCATACAAAAAAATTAGGCGATTTGCAACAAGTTCGCCTAATTGAGAATCATCTTCAATTGTTTTAGGAGTCAAACCGTTTAGTTTAGCGACTCAAGGTAGTCCCGCACTCGGTTACGGCGTTTTGGCTGACGGAGTTTCTGCAATGCTTTCGCTTCAATTTGCCGAACTCGCTCTCGCGACAGTTCCAAAGCGCGTCCGATTTCAGCGAGCGAGTAGGGATGTCCATCGCTTCCCAACCCGAACCGCATCTCGATGACATCTCTCTCGCGAGTCGTCAGATCCGCTAAGAGTTGCAGCAGATCGCGTCTTAGGGATTCACGCATCAGAGTTTCTTCGGGCGTAATTTCCTCAGTTTCGAGCAAATCGCCTAATTCCGTGTCTCGCTCTTTCCCGACTTTCGTTTCTAAAGACACCGATCGCGGAACTCGAAGGAGAACGTCGCGCACTTGCACCGCAGTCATTTCCAGTTCCAGAGCAATATCTTCGATCGTGGCAGTGCGACCTTTTTCTTGAGAGATTTTTCGTTGAGCTTTTTTAATTTTGTTGAGCTTTTCGGTGATGTGGACTGGAAGCCGAATCGTGCGGCTTTGAGTCGCGATCGCGCGGGTGATTCCCTGGCGAATCCACCAGTAAGCATACGTGCTGAATCGGTAGCCTTTAGTTGGGTCGAATTTCTCAACCGCACGTTCTAATCCCAATGTGCCTTCTTGAATCAAATCAAGCAGTTCTAACCCGCGATTTTGATATTTCTTTGCGACCGAAACAACTAGGCGCAGGTTCGCATTGATCATGCGCGTTTTTGCCGAAAGCCCCTGAGTCTGGACTTGATCCAATTCTGTCACGGATAAATTAACTGCTTTTGCCCAGTGTTGTTTGCCTTCAGCGAGCAGCGGTTTCAAGTTAGCAACATCAATATTTGCTTCGGCTGCCCAGCGTTCGAGTGAGGGGCGATGGGTAAGAGTGGAAACCAAGCGATCGCGGGCATCCATTAATTCTACGTATTGACAGATTAAGGCATTGCCCTTGGTAGCGGCAGCGTTGCGCTGTTCTAAAAGTTTCATGTAGCGCTGGACTTTTTGCGCTTCGGAGACTTCTTCATCGCGTCCGAGTAGACGATATCGCCCAATTTCTTGTAGGTAGAGCCTTACTAGGTCGGTTGTTTTCCGTCCAGTGGCACGCATTCCCGCCTGTCCCGTAAGCTCTGCTTCGAGTTCTGTGAGATCTTGATCGGGATCGAACTCTGCTTCTGGCGAGGTCGGTGAATGCTCCAAGGTGGAGGGGTCAAACTCTGCATCAGCGTAGAAAGAAGGTGCTGGCATCATGTTTTCTGTGCGCTATGTGGAAATCGTTCGGTCGGTTGCTTTGCTAGTGTTCCCGTGGTCTGGGACTCAGGAACAGAGTTGAGAGTTCCAGGAAACGTTGAAACTACCGAAGCTAGGGCATTAGAGAATCGCAGTGTGAGATCGCGTGAAGTTTCTACTGACTACTACAGGCGATTGGGACTGCGATTCGGAATTTGCGGAGGTAAAGTTTTAAGTGAAAACGGGTTGAGGTCAGTATAGTGATGTTAAAAGCTTTATGAGGTGACCCAGATCAGCCCGTGTTTTGACTGAGATCACAAAGCTGGGTCATTGTAAAAGTCTGGGCTTCCTGACATCATTCTTCGTCCGCAAGGAGGGCTAATCCGGAGGACTGTAGAATTTCAAAGGTGCGATCCATTTTGGATTCTGGCGGCACAAAGAGGATGAAGCCATCTCTTCCGCGAGTGAGCAGAACTCGGTAGCTATTAATACGTAGTTGTAGCGGATCACGAACATTCTTTTGTCTGGTGGTTGTGATCCAAGCGGAATCGCTCCAGATCAAATCGTCTCCCCAACCGACGATCGGGAAATCTAGCTCTAATCCCTGACAGCTAAATTCAGTCACGACGCGATCGAAGGTACAGCAAGAAGCTTCAGAATCTGGCGGATCAATGTACCAAGCCCCAACGTTTAATTTTTGTGTCGATATATAGTCGTTTCGGATACCGTACTTGACTAAGTTCTGTGATCGAGAAGATGCCACCAGTCCGTAACGTTTGTCAGATTGGTCTTGATACCGCGATCGGCAATAATTTTTTGCCAATTCAAAATCGCGGGTGAGATAGCAATTAAATCCTTCTGCAATCAAAAAGGGCATGGTTGATCGTGCTTGATCAATTTCTCCTTCGAGAAGATGCGCCACCCAGGTTTGAACGTGCTTCGCGAGATGCGATCTCAAAGAGGTTGTGAGATTCAATAAATCATTCGTGTGAACTATTGCATCAAAATGTCCAGCTTGTTCGCTCGAACAATGAATCTGCCAAGGCTCGATCGTCGTTTTTAAGCCCTGATTCCACTGCTCGATTCCACCTTCTTCACCGACGTGAATGGTTTGCCCTTCACCAATTAAGCCGAGTAGTACACACCACTCTGGGACACGCTCACAGATTCGCAAGACTGCACCCGGAGCCGCGCTCGAAATACCGTACTTTTCAGACATACGATCGGCATCCCAAGCCCTCTGAGCTTCATCAAATACGACAATTTGTTCTCTCGGTGCGGTTTGGCGACGGGCTTCATGTTGCAGGTAGAAATTGCGAATTTCTCGCACAAACGCTTTACTTTGAAGCGCGTACTGGAGAACGGTGATCAGCGGACGATTGCCAGAAAGGAAAATTGCAGGACGATCTCTCTCGGTTTGATACACAAATTGCAATCCTACTAGCGTTTTTCCGGCTCCCGGAACGCCTGTGATCAAAATTAAATGCCGCTCTTTGTGTTGAGAAGCACGATCGACAATTTGATTTAAGTAGTCCAGAATTTCGGGAATTTTGGCACTTTGAGCGCGTTTGATACTGGGTAAAGGTTCCTGCTGAAAAATCCGTCGTGCAGCCGCGATCACGGTTGGTAACGGTTCGTATATTGAATTCACCCAGCGATCGGCATCGATTTCAGAATGTGTTTCAGTTAGCGTTTCTAAATAAGTTGAAATTTGCGTTGAATTCAGGATCTGAACTGCATTTCGATTCGTATTTTCTTTTGTGTAGCGCGTCGCAATCAGAATTGCAGTAACAGGATTGTGTGCAGATGCTTGATGATATTCCGCAAGATCCCGTGCGTAAGCTGCGACTTGATCCAAATCGGCGCTTGAAAGTGCTGCTTTCTGCTTGAACTCGAAAACGAGAATCTGTCCCGCACCCAACAGCACTACATCGGGTCGCCGCCCTCCTTCACCGGGCAGTTCATACTCAAAAATTAGCGTCCAAAATTTGCTATCGGGGCGATTTTCACGCAGGAGGGCGAACTGCGATCGCAAAATTTCCCCACAATCGCCCCAAGCTTGCTGCTGCGTTCCAGTCGATCTCATTTGGTACAGCGCTTGATAATTCGCTTTCAGAGTTTCCAACCAATCTGCTGGAGAACAGGCGAGAAAATCAGCGATCGATCCAAACCAACCATAAGGATTTGAAAGCAGCGACATGGCAGTACAAAATTTCAAGAAAAAGACTCAAAAATAAAGGGGCGTAAACCGCCCCACAGCCTATTACCTTAAAATATCTGTCGGCAGCTTTGCCATCTTGGGATCAGGCGGGAAAGCCATTTCTTCGATTTCTCCCGGTTGACCCAGAGGCTTCGCCTGGCTTTCGTTATAGGTCAAAATCACGCCGCCCGCATTGCCAGCACGCACCACCACTTGCCGATCGGCTGTCCAAGTCCGCTGCGTTCCCTTGGGCAATTGTCCCTCGTATTCCACTTTGTTATCCGCCATGACGCGCACCCATGATTCCTCAGTCAGCGTCATACCCACACGGACGGGCTTGCTAGAACTTGAAGTGGGCGATATCTTCTTCGTGTTTGTCGGTTGCTGTGCAGGCAATGTCGGCCCTGATGGCGCAACCGGAGCAGGCGATTTTTGCATCTCGATCGCAGCGATCGGCGGTTGAATCGATCGATTGAGAAAATACGACAATCCGTTCACCGCACCCACAATCAGCACCATGTACATCAAGTACAAGTGCATCGGGCGCAACTGTGCCCCCGGTAACGTGCGCCACGAGGTTCGGATCGGCGGCAACGCCATACCCGTCGTGGGAAACTCGCTAGCAAATTCCACGCCGTTCAGCCCGATCGCATCGGCATACTGACGGATAAAACCGTGAATGTAAACGGGTTCGGGCAACTCCTCAATTTTTCCTTGCTCGATCGCTCTTAGTAAGCGCGGTTGGATACAGGTCGTACCTGCCACTTTTTCGAGTGGAATTTCCTGCTCTTGGCGACGATCGCGGAGCCGATTGCCCAACTCTGCCAGCCGCTCCGCTTGCTCTCGATTAGTTGGGAGGATTTGCTTCTTCATCTGCGCTGCTCCTTCGTCTGTGCTGGCATCTTCTCTAGGGACGGGTTTATCCCCTGCTGTAATACACGAATTTCAAAATCTTCTAGTGGGCGATGTTGTCCCGGAAGTAAAGCGGGTCTGCCCGGTGGATCGAGTCGAATTTCTCCGATCGCACTTCGATGAAGCTGAATCACGGGATGACCTAACTGTTCAGCGACTCGACGAATCTGACGGTTTCTACCTTCACGAAGAATCACGCGCAACAGGGTACTCAACGGAGTACGGCGCAAAATATCCACAGAGGCGGGTAGGGTTTTTCGGTCGTCCAGCGTAACGCCTTCGCGCCAGTGTTGCAAGACAGAGCGTGACACTTCTCCGTCAACCCAAACTTCGTAAGTCTTTGGAATGTGATGGCGAGGATGAGTCAAATAATGAGTCAACTCACCGTCATTCGTCAACAAGATCGCTCCGGTCGATTCTACATCTAACCGCCCGATCGGGTGAATCCCTTGTCCTTGACGCAGAAATTTTGGTAAAAGCTCAAGAACAGTTCGTCGATCGTGGGGATCATCACAGGTTGAAATAATACCTGCTGGCTTGTTCAGAAGCAAATAAATCAGTTGCGGACGATCGACAGTTTGAATCAGATTTCCATCCACTTCGACGCGATCGTGAATCGGATCAGCTTTCTGACCCAATTCGGCGATGGCTCCATTGAGTGTGACGCGCCCGTCCAAAATCATCTGTTCCGCCTGCCGACGCGAGGCGATTCCCCATTGTGAAAGAATTTTTTGTACTCTTTCGGGCATAGCGAACTCTATCCAGGACGTAAAAGACTGTGAACGATCGATAAAGATGAGATGCGACAACTGTATAAATATCAATATGTACAAATATTACATCACGGTGTATTCAGTAAAATGGCGGAAGAATCGCGTCATTCAGAATTCGTAATTCGTTGCGAGTAAGCGATAAGTATTTATGAAGTGCGGTTGCAGGGTAAAACAAGTTGCAACCACGCACCGCCCTTTGGGTGATTTTGGGCACGGACTGAGCCTTGGTGTGCTTCGATGATCTGACGCACAATCGCGAGTCCTAAGCCACTGCCGCTGGCCAATAAGGCGGCTTCTTGTCCCTGAACGTGACGGACTCGCGAAGGGTCTGCACGATAAAAACGATCGAAGACATGATCGACCGCATCTTCGGGAAATCCTTCACCTGTATCGATGATATCTACTTGAATTCTGGGCTTTGAATGCTCTTGAAGAACGGTTTCAACTCGGATCACGCTCTGAGCTGGGCTGTATTTGAGACTGTTATCGAGCAGATTGAGAAAGACTCGGTACATTCGAGCTTCATCGGCGCGGATCATCACAGACTCTAAACCGTTGTAGGAAAATTGCACTTGTTTTTCACAAGCCAGCGGCTCTAGGCTTTGCCATGCAGAATAAATTAGTTTAACGAGATCAACCGAGGTAAGCCGCAAGCGCTGTGAGGGATTCAAATCTAACTGACTGAGATCAAGTAAATCTTGCACCAATCGACTGAGGCGGATTGTCTCGTTTAATAAACGATCGATCCATTGCCGATTCGGGGGATCTAAACGCGGTTGCAGGGTTTCAGCGACGAGTCGGATCGAAGTCAGAGGCGTTCTCAGCTCGTGTGCGACATCGGATGTCCAGCGATCGCGCTGTTGAGCTAGATTCACCGTTTCTTGACGATTTTCGAGGTAAACACCAACTTCGCCTTCTGACAAGGGAAAAGCAAGACCTCGAATCGGGGTTGATCGCGCTTGTGAAAGATCTTCAGCATCGGCGGAAATCGGGTAAAACAGCCATTCGCGCTGATGCGGCTGATCGCGATCGCGGGCTTTCTCGATCAGCGAATCGAGTTCATACGATCGTACTAATTCCAACAACAATCGCGGCGCATAATCGTCACTCTGATTAATTCCCAAAAGCTTTACCGCTGCTGGATTACACCAAATTAGCTGATTCTCTTCATCAACTTGGAGATACCCGATCGGCGAAAGACTGACGATCTGTTTCCACACCTCGATCGTGCTTTCTGACTGTTCGATCTGTGCTTGATGGTGAGTCAACAGCATCGACAGGCGAGAAGTCACCGACAAATCGATCGCGGCTTCATCGGGCGGCAAGTCCTTTGCCAAACGGTTAATGCGGGAACTGAGTTGACCTCGATACAGCGTGAACGGAAGAGTCCCGATCGCGAGTCCAGCCAGAAACCAGAGAACAGACACAGGCACAAAGGGGCTAAAGGGTGAGTGAGACCTTTCTCATTCCTTTAGCTTAACCGAATCGATAGCCGAAACCCCGCACCGTGATTAAATACTGGGGGTTGCTTGGATCAAGCTCCAGCTTTTCTCTTAACCAGCGAATGTGGACATCAACGGTTTTGCTTTCTCCGATGAAATCGTGTCCCCAAATCTTTTCCAAGAGCTGATCCCGTGACCAAACCCGCTTCGGATGACGCAAGAAAAGCTCCAACAACTTGAATTCTTTGGGCGAAAAGTTCACAACTTCACCGCGAACGGTCACGCGGCATTCTTGCGGATAAATCGTTACGTCCTGAAATTGCAGGGTCGGAACTGCTTGAGTCGGCTGGAACTGTTGATGACGACGCAGCAAAGCGCGACAGCGGGCAACCAATTCCCGCATCCCAAACGGTTTCGTGAGATAGTCATCGGCTCCCACTTCAAGACCCACGACGCGATCGGTTTCACTCCCTTTCGCACTCAGCATCAAAATCGGAACGCTGCTTCCTTCATGTCGCATCCAGCGGCAAATATCCAATCCATTCACATACGGCAGCATCAGATCCAAAATGATTAGATCTGGCATTGCTGATTCGTTGGAATCTTGGCTCAAAGCCTCTTGTAGCATTTCGAGCGCTTGGCGACCATCGCTGGTGGTGATGACCTCGTAGCCTTCGTCGGACAAAGTGAGCGCGATCGTATCTCGAATCAAATTTTCATCATCGACAACCAAAATCCGTCCGATTGTCGATTTCGGTGTGACAGTTGCGGCTTCAGTCAGGAGCGTAGGCAGCATAAAAGTGCGTCTCGACTTGTCGGCAAAATTCTACCATTGATCCAGATATAAGTATGCGTTTATACATTTTTTCAAGCTTTATTGGCTAACAAATAGCCAAATCGGAATCGTCGCTAAAATTGCGATCGTACTCAAAGCAATACTACTGGCAGCCAGATCGTGATCTAGATTATATTCCTCAGCAAGAATCAAACTTGCAAACGCGGTCGGTACTCCTGCCATTATCGTCAAAGAAAGCCGCGCATCGTGATTAAGCCCTAAAAATGCAACTGAGATCGCGACTAAAGTTGGCAAAATTAACGCCTTCAGTACGACCGGAATCGCAGCCGTTTTCAGGCTCTCAATTCCTTTGAGTTGGATCAACCGCATTCCCATCAGCAAAAACGAAGCGGGGATCACGAATAACAACGATGAATGCACGATCGTTTCTCCCCAAGCTGGAAACGCGATCGACTGCGTGCCATAACTCGCGGCGAATGCCCACAGCGTCGGAACCGTGAAAATATCGCGAAACAATGTCCAAGACGTACTTTGAGATTCCGATCGCCCGTAGTGGCTGGCAATCAATACCCCGATGCCATACGTTCCGATCAAATTCTGGGTGACGCTGAAAAACACCGCCCAGCTCATATCGCCATCGCCAATTAAAGCAGGGATCAGTCCCAAACCGACAAAGCCTGTGTTTCCGATCGTCGATGCGACGACAAACGTTCCTTGTGAAGCTCGATCAAGCGGCGGTAGCCAACTCTCGATCTCACCGAACCACGTTGGCTTTGATTCAGATTGAAGCCGGAGCAAAATTCGCAGCGTAATCCAAGCGATCGTTAATCCAGTGCCAAGCGTTCCGATCGTAATCACAGGAGCCAAGCCCACGTTCGCCGAAAAATCCGTTTCTCGCACCAAGGCAAAAATCTGCCACGGCACACCGACCCAATACAGACTTCGCCCTAAAAATCGTGGAAACGACTGAGGCAAAAATCGAAACAATAAAGCACCCACCCCAGTCCAGAAGATCAAGGGGGTGTAAGCGTGAACCAAACTTCCGATCATGCCCTTTCCGCCACTGGGCGTTACTCCCTGCACCATCGTAACGGATTGTATCCGCAAAAGCGCAACCAGAAGAAGGACATTTTCAGGCTGAAATTATTGCCAGTCTTTGATCCGCCACTGATTGTCTTGTCGTACCAAGGTATACCGCACTGACATATCTCGATCGCTCTGAACCTCTCCGGGCTGTCCCCCTGGGAAATACTTCCGCACTTCAGTCACAGATGCCTTTGCCGTTGCTTGGTTCGGGTTAGTAGGGCTAACTTCAACGCTTTGAACTTTTACTGCGTGATCGTAGTCGATGTGTAAATTTTCACGCTTCGTTTCTTCCAAGTTGCGCTGCCATTCCGAAAGCTTGGGATCAACCAATACTTGAGACAGTTTTGAGCCGTCGTAAGTTTTTCCCATTGCCAATTTTTTCGCATCGAGCCAAGCTTCTATCGCTTTTTGGGCTAGAGGTTGCGTCATGTCGCCAGAGAGCGATACAGGCTGTGCTACGGGCTGTAGATGTACCACAGGTTGATCAAGCTGCACTGGGATCGCATCGTTCGCGGTTTGGCTACTCGGATTCATGATCGCTCTGAGTGCCCGAATCAATAGAAAGCCTAGCCCCATCGCGATCGAAATTCCGAGCAGTAAAACCAGCCAGCGCGATCGACGATTTTCCCTCGGTGCTTTCGCTATTGGGGCATCGTAATCGGGTGCTTGATGCCGGGGCTGATTAGAGCGAGGGCGACCCTTGCGAGGCGGACGCGAGGGGGTCGCCCTCGCTTCTCCGCCGTTACTTGCAAACTTTGTCGATCGTTCTAAAGCGGGAACGGTTGTCACGTCGGTTGCGGTTAAGGTCGCGGTTGCCGATCGATATCCTCCGATATTTTCTTCAGCGATCGCCGATCGACCGTTTCGAGATGCGATCGTGGAATTCAATTCGCGATGCACTAATCCACGCTCTGCTAGTGACCAATCTGTAACAACTTCACCATCCGCAGGCAGTTCTTCTAAGTAAGATTGGACTTGCTCATCTGCAAAATAATCTTTTAGCAATGCTTCTCGTTTTGCCAAATCGCGGAAGTGCGGAAACACTTCATCTTGCAGCCAGCGTTCCGAATAAAGACACAATCCCGGCAAAAGATCCGGCGATCCCTGAGAATTTTCGCGAATGAATGCCAGCGGCTCATATTCTTGCGAGAGTTCCAGCACTCGACTCGCTTCTTCAGTTTGTCCGAGCAGCAAAGCGCAAACCGATTGCTCTAAGTGGACATCTTGCCGACTGCCAAGCCGCAATAGCATTAATTTCGCGCGACGAATCAAAGCAGGCTGATGATCCGCAAATCCCCGCGCCAACAGTGCATACACCGCTAGATACGTCGCAACCGCTGACGGACGACGAGACTCTTCCTCAAACAAAGCCTGCTGCTCTTCTGCGGTCAAATATCCCCGCAGTTGTTGAATAAACCGCAAAAAGTCATCAATGCTTAACCCAGATTGATCATTTCCAGTGCCATCGATGCCGCCCCGTTCGCGCAGCATATCTTTTAGCAACCGCAAGCCTTGTTGTCGATCGCTTTCTTCATCATCCGGCAATGCCAACAGTTCCAAAATCCGATAAGGGCGCAACTTGTAGAGATCCGACTGAATCTCACCGCGCACTCCTGCAAACAATCCTTCGCGCAACAGCAATTCCTGCCCCGTTTCTAGGGCTTCTGCGGCATTCTCATACTGTCCTTGCTGCCATTGTTCGCGTCCCAGTTCCAAACACGCAAGCGCGATCGTCAACACAACATCCGACAGCACAATCCGGGGATCACCAAACCGCCCATCTCGAATCGAGGAAGTCCCGCTACTGAGATAAGGTCTTCCAATCTTTAGCACTAACTCATACTCGCCCAACTCTTGCAAAATCAAGAGCGCTCCGATTAGATGCTGATCGTCAAGCTCGATCGTGGCAGCATCGGCATCTTCTTCGTATTGAAGACCGAGCAGCTTTTCATCGACCGTCTTGCGCTGATGTGGATCAGACAGCACCGCATACGCCTGATCAAGTAAATCCCGGCGCGTGGCGATCGCGGCTTCGGAGTACTCACGGCGGGGCAGTTGTAAAGTGCGATCGCGATGAGCTTGCTTCAACTGGTCTGCCGTCGCTTGCATCGGCAGACCCAAAATTCGGTAGTAGTCGAGCGGTATACGCACGGTTCACGTCCCCAGCAGTGTATCGAAGTAAGAGAATATAGAGAATGACGATCGAATTGACAGACATCATACCCTGTAGATGCAAAGTCAGCAGCGTCCGTGGGCGTAACTCAGAGACAGTAATCCTAACAATAAAGGTATCTGTAAACCGATAGAACCACTACAAGTTAAATAAATCTTGAAGTTTTTCAATCTCGGATGCCTGTTCTGTCACGGTTTCCGGTTGCTACATTTGATCTTTGATACATCAGGAAGGTATTTTAGATTAGATTATTCAGAATGGCGCGTGATTCTTTGCGCGGGTTTCGCATTCAGGGTTCGATCTGGGGTTATTGCAGCGAGGTTAATTGATTCTCATGGTTCAAGAAAGAGCATTTCCGGCATTTCAAACCGTCCCAGCGCAAGTGACCCGCGAGGAAGGGCTAATGCTGTATGAGGATATGGTGTTGGGGCGCTTCTTTGAAGACAAGTGTGCCGAAATGTACTATCGCGGCAAAATGTTTGGTTTTGTTCACTTATACAACGGTCAAGAAGCAGTTTCGACGGGCGTGATTCGGGCGATGCGTCCGGGCGAGGATTACGTTTGTAGTACCTATCGCGATCACGTCCATGCACTAAGCTGTGGAGTCCCCGCGCGTGAAGTGATGGCAGAACTGTTCGGCAAAGCGACTGGATGTAGCAAAGGTCGCGGCGGGTCGATGCACTTATTTTCAGCAGAGCATCGCTTACTCGGCGGATTTGCGTTTATCGGGGAAGGGATTCCAGTGGCGACCGGGGCGGCATTTCAATCGAAATATCGTCGGGAAGTGATGGGCGATGAAAGTGCAGATCAAGTGACGGCTGCATTCTTCGGGGATGGCACGACGAATAACGGGCAGTTCTTTGAGTGCCTGAACATGGCGGCGCTATGGAAGCTACCGATTATTTTCGTGGTTGAGAATAACAAGTGGGCGATTGGGATGGCGCACGATCGAGCGAGTTCTCAAACCGAGATTTACAAGAAAGCGAGTGTGTTCGGAATGCCGGGCTACGAAGTCGATGGTATGGATGTATTGGCAGTTCGTGGAGTCGCACAAGAAGCGGTCAGGCGCGCGAGAGCAGGCGAAGGCCCGACGCTGATTGAATGTTTGACTTACCGATTTCGGGGGCATTCGTTGGCTGATCCGGATGAACTACGATCGAAAGAAGAAAAAGAAGCTTGGCTGGCACGCGATCCGCTAAAGAAATTTTCTTCGTATCTAATCGAGCAGAATCTCGTGAGTCAAACTGAAATTAAGGGCATTGAGAAAAAAGTTCAGTCCTTAGTTGAAGAGGCAGTGAAATTTGGACTGGAAAGCCCCGAGCCTGATCCGAGTGAGTTGTACAAGTACATTTTTGCTGAGGATTAAACTTCACTCGGAGAAGTTGAGGCTGACAATCGTTCAGCTTCGATCGTTTTCACAATCCACAAAAAAAGGGGAAGCACGATCGTGCTTCCCCTTTTTTCATCGTGTCGGAACAACTAAGTTTTTAATGCTTTGATCATCATAAGTAACGCGATGTGCGACTAAAACTACTGTGTGACAAGCTGCTCAAACTGCAATGGGTTAGAGCTGTGGCGGTTGAGCCAGCGGCAGAGGGTGTGAGCTAAGAGCTTGCGGTTGAGGCGACTGGTCAAGTGCCACCGGTCTCGTGCCCAGACTTTTTCAATCGAGAAGCGCTCAACGAGTTGACCAATGACCGTTTCAATCAATCGTCGCACCCGCCTGAGTAACTTCACCCCAGCAGGGTTTCGAGCGTCCTGCATATTGGAACGCAAAGCGGTTTCAAGGGAAATACCCACGGCTTGGAGTTGGTGCTGGAGAGGCTCAAAGAGATAGCCTTTATCCCCAATCAGTAAGCCGTGAACTGGCGGCACGAGATCCCAGAGAGCTTCTTCGCTCGCTGCCGCCGGGGTGAGGCTGAAGCCGCTAATCACGCCGGTGGCACTGACAAGCAGATGACCATGAAACCCATAATAGGTCTGCTTTTTTGCCGCGCAATAGCCGAAGGTCGCTTCCCCCCGAAAACTGCGACAGCGCGCCGCACGACTGAAACCGCATAGGGCAATGGGAATACCATCGACCAGATGGATATCATCGACGAACGCTCCCATTTGTGCTGCTAACTGTTGCTGGAGTCGTTCCTTGTACTGCCACAGATTCGCCGCCTGCCGGACAAAGGCAGAGCGACTGCCCAATCCCGGAAACAGGACTAACCAATGCCGACGGAAGTAGTTCCAGATGGCTTGATCTGCATCAATGCCCTGAGACTCTGCCACCACCTCCATCGTGATGACCTCGCTATCGGCTAAGGCAGGGGCAAACCCTTTTTGGCGAATCGCTTGCCCTTGAGCCATCTCCTGAAGTAAGTCGTCCACGCAGCAAAAAACAGCGATGATAAACTCTTCAATAGAAAACATTAGTCTCACTCATGCTAGATAGGTTGTACTTCTAGTATTGTCCAGTGGGACTTTCCTCATGAAAACTTAGTCGCACATCGCGTTACTTATGTCTGTGACACAAAAAAGCTCGGAAGAAATCTTCCGAGCTTTGACTTCCTTCAAGGAAGCTTTACTTGATCATTCCCAACACTTTAGGTTGATGGGCAGAAATCTGAGGAGCAGTTAATCCAGGAAGTGCGCCAACTTGCTGTGCAACAACCGGAACCGCATTTCGGGCATTCTGCGCCACTTGAACCGTCTTCACGTCATAGGTTTGGGTAATCAACTTCGGATAGAGACCGATCGCAACGATCGGTAACACCAAGGAAGCTGTGATAAACAGTTCTCTGGGATTCGCATCCAAGAAGACGCCTTTCTCGACTGCTTTTCCTTCTTTGCCGTAGAACATTTCACGCAGCATCGAGAGCAAGTAAATCGGGGTGAGAATCAAGCCCACCGCAGAAAGCAGGACGATAACGACTTTGAAAACGGAGGTGTAAGCATCGCTGGTTGTAAAACCGAGGAAGATTGCCAACTCGCCTACAAATCCGCTCATTCCGGGCAGTGCCAGAGATGCCATCGAGCAAACGGTAAACAGCGCAAAGGTTGAAGGCATTTTCTTTGCCAAGCCCCCCATGTCGTCCATGTTTAGGGTGCGAGTGCGATCGTAGGTGACACCCGCCAGGAAGAAGAGCGCAGCAGCGATTAAACCGTGAGACACCATTTGCAGGACTGCACCACTCACCCCGATTTCGGTAAACGATGCGAGACCAAGCAGCACGAAGCCCATGTGTGAAATCGAGGAGTAAGCCATCCGACGCTTCAAGTTGCGTTGAGCAAAGGAAGCCAAAGCACCGTAAATAATGTTGACAATTCCAAGAATTGCGAGAACCGGGGCAAAGTACACATGAGCGTGAGGAAGCATTTCCATGTTCATGCGGATTAGTGCATAGCCGCCCATTTTCAGCAACACGCCTGCCAGAATCATCGAAACCGGCGCAGAAGCTTCACCGTGAGCATCCGGCAACCAAGTGTGGAGCGGGAAGATCGGAAGTTTGACACCGTAGGCAATCAACAGACCTGCATAAACCAGAAGTTCAAAAGTTAGCGAATAGTTTTTCAGCCCCAGTTCTTGCATATTGAAGGTGAAGTTGTCACCGTAGAATGCCATCGCCAGAGCGGAAATCAAGATAAAAATAGATGCAAGCGCAGTGTAGAGAATAAATTTAGTCGCGGCGTAGAGGCGTTTTGGCCCGCCCCAGATCGCAATCAGAATGTAGACCGGAACCAATTCGACTTCCCAAAGCAGGAAGAATTGGATCATGTCTTGGGCGCAGAAGACCCCGATCTGAGCGCTGTACATAACCAGCATCAGGAAGTAGAACAGACGAGGCTTGTTCGTGACTTTCCAGCCTGCCAGCATAGAGAGCGTTGTCACTAAAGCGGCAAGAACTACGAGTGGCATCGAGATTCCATCAACGGCAAGCGACCAGTTCACGCCGATTTGAGGAATCCAGGAGTAGCTTTCAGCGAGTTGAAAATCAGGATTTTGGAAATCGTAGTGTTTCCAAAATGTGTAAATCGAGAGAACGAGATCTGCCAAGCCGATTCCTAATCCGTACCAGCGAACCGTTTTGCCCTGTTTATCAGGAATCAGCGGAATGAAAAGCGAGGCTGCGAGGGGCAGCAGGATTAGAGTGGTTAACCAAGGAAAAGAAGTACTCACCATGACATCAGTGACCAAATTGTAGAGATTCAGAGGGGGTATCGGTCGGTGTAAAGAACCAGAGACTCAATCCGCTAAGAAGCCCAATCAAATAAAAAGGAAAAGAGCGGGTGGGCGGCGGGAGTCGTGGCGGCATTTAGTGTCTCTAAGACGAGGCGGCGGTCACAATTCCCACAGAGTGCTTGGCGAATCAAGTGTTTCGTGTGGAGGAAAATCCGATGAGGATTTGTACCTACTGAGCTAATCTTACTCCAGTTTTGTTAAGCAAAGTGAACTTAATCAACGGAATGTAGAGGATTTTGGATTGAACTATCAGGGGGTGGAACATAGGATTCCTTTATCCACAGGAGTTATTGGGGATGACACTGCAATTCTTTTCTATGAATCAGCGCAATTGCGGATTGAAGTGTCCGCAGTCATCGTAACTTTACAATCCTTCACATTATAGTGAGTTTAGGGCAAGCCTAACAAAAACTTAATAATTAGCTCTATCCGTTTGCAGATGAAGGTTTGAGCGATTCTTACAAAAAAGCGCGAGAATTCGTGCCTTTACAACGATCGAGATTTTGTAACATTTCAGGCTCGATGAAATTCACGATCGCTTCATCGAAAAGACCATTCCCTGTAACGCTTTAATCAGATAGCCAATCTGACCGTAACTATAAACCAGGTTCTCAAAGCGTTGAGCCGGATCGGCTGCAAGTTTGATTGATTTGTAAAGTCCTCGGATTAATCGTTCTCCACCGCGTCGAAATTGTCCGAATCCGGCTTCTCCAGCGATTTGTTCGCGGTAACACTCGCTAATTCCTTGCCACCAACCTCGATCGAGAAACCACTGTCTTTTAACGCGCTCTGGGGCGACATGATGCGCGACACAGGCTGTCGGCAAATACGCAACTTCCCATCCGGTTTTTAGCGCCAGATTCGTCATGTGAAGTTCTTCGTTTGAGAGCAGGTTTTTGCCCACGCGCCCAAGATTTCGATCGAATCCCCCGATTTGATTAAGGAACGATTTGCGAATTGAATAATTTAAGCCGCGTGGAGTCAGTCCAGGACGATCAATCTGAACGACCGTATCGCCTAAATCATATGCCCCCAGATTTCCCGCAAGACCGTCGGAAAGCCAATCGGGAGGAGTGATCCCGTCTGTCCAAATTAAAGTTACTTTGCCGCCTGCGATCGCAAGTCTCGGATTTCCTTGATAAGCGGCGTAAATCGTTTTGAGCCATTGCGGAAACGCGATCGCATCGTCATCTAAGTACGCCAGAATTTCACTGTAAGCCGTATTTGCGCCTGTGTTGCGAGCGACAGATAAACCCAGTTCTGACTCGTAAATGTAGCGGAGTCTTTCATCTTTCAGCCGTGCTTCAACAACTTCGCGCGTTCGATCGCTCGATGCGTTGTCAACAACGATGATCTCAAAGTCGGAAAAGTCTTGCGCTAGAAGGCTATCGATCGCGAAACCGAGATAGCGATCGCGATTATGCGTGCAAATAATGGCAGAGACGAGCAGTTTCGGCGTGACCATAACAGAGCCTGAATCAAAATCAAGCTCAGAATACCCAAACCTTCTAATCTTTCATCTTGCCGTGTAAGCCAACCAGTGTTTCTGCTAATCCACTGAGACGTTGTTCTAGGTATTGTTTGCGATCGAGCAGTTGACGGAGTTTGTGATATCGGGAGATCGCGAGACTTAAGCTTGGAATTTGCTCGGCAGGACAAGGATATGACCAGCGCTGACCGTCGGCGTTAATTCCACAGAGGCGATATCCGGTTTTCGGAGCATCTTTTGTACCGGGAATCGGAGCCGCGCAAATCTCTTCGATGTAGGTCATTAAGCGATCGACTTCGGCATGACGTAGCGTAGAAAGATCGCTGATCGGCTGACCAGAGTGCGATTCGAGCCAACCATCAACGATCGGGCCTTCGAGATAGAGATCCTGAATTTGGCGCAGGGTTTGATTCAGTTCGGTGTGCCAGCTTTCCGCGATCGTTTGCATTTCGACTAGAAGGCTTGAGGCGAGAGAGGGATTTGCAGCGTTGCGATGACTGGTGAAATTGGGAGTTTTGAGCTTGGGTAAGTTGAGCGGCTTCGGTTCGGTGTCGATCGTGGGTTCAAGAATGCGAGGCTCTGAGATTTCTGGCTCGATCGCTTTCGGGGGTTTGGTGTGGAGATCGAAAGAGACTGTCCGCTGTGGCACTTCGAGTTGTGGAATCGGCGCGGTGGATAAGGTCGGGACTTTCTTATTGAGTTGAAGCAGAGTTTCTTCAATCCGTCGCAGATCTTTTTTCATCGCTGCTCTAGTTCCCTTAATTCGAGGTAAGGGTTATTGTAGCGGTGAATTCAATTTCGGTATAGGTTTTGTAGGTTTTTTTCATGGCGAAGCTGATTTTGGTCACTGGAGCGGCTCGATCGGGTAAAAGCGAATGGGCGGAACAACTCGCCACCGATTCAGAAAAATCCGTCATTTATATTGCAACGGCTCAGGAGAATCCAGACGATCGAGAATGGCAAGCCCGAATTGAGAAACATCGATCGCGTCGCCCTGAAAGTTGGAAAACTCGATCGGTTCCGGTGGAATTAAAGGAAGCGATCGTCAATTCAACCGCTTCAGACTGTCTATTAATTGATTCACTTGGAACTTGGCTTGCCAATCTATTAGATCAGTCCGAAACGGAATGGCTGGAAACGTTAGAAACGCTTTTACAAAGTTTTGAGCAAACTGAAAGCTTGATCATTTTTGTGGCAGAAGAAACCGGATGGGGTGTGGTTCCGGCATATCCGATCGGGAGAGTGTTTCGAGATCGTTTAGGCAATTTAACTCGGAGAATTGGCGTGATCGCGGATACGGTTTATCTCGTTACTGGAGGTCATACTTTGAACTTAAGCCAGATTGGAACACCGTTGAAAAATTGATTAGCGCCGGGTGGGTCTCATCAAAATCCGTGATTTAGATTTTCGAGGGAATCAGGTAAAATCTCAGTGAAATATTAATTTTTTATAGAAATTGCACGTTGACGGTTTCTCACTTCGTTTGGGGCAGCTTGTGCCCCCTAAATCCCCCAGTCTGGGGGACTTTGAATTGTGGAGAGTACTGTTCAGTAGGCATTGAATCTGAGTTTTGACGATCGACCATTCGCCTGTCTCGCGTCCTCTTTGACCGCTTTGCTCCTTTGCGTCATTGAAATTATGGAATCCCTCGACCCTCAGACCTCGATCGATACTATGGAATCCCTCGACCCTCAGACCTCGATCGATACTTCTGAAACTTCTATAGCGCTACCAAAGCGTATTAGGACGTATATTAGAGGGGTAGTGTTGTGAAGCATGGCTATGGCTGCCCCCTACAGCGAAGATATGCGCTCCAAAGCAATTGCTGCGGTGAAACGTGG
>JAHHHU010000011.1 GCA_019359175.1 Phormidium tanganyikae FI6-MK23 | reverse complement strand
TCAGCGCTTCCAGTTCTGATGCTGTTTCTTCAATTTTGATCCGGGTGACACCGACCATTGCTGTTTTTCTCCACACGGTAGAACTCAGTATCTCATTTGTCACTCCCTTTCTTCAATTTGGTATCACATGTTCGGTAAACGCTTTGAGTGCTTCCAGCTTTTCCTCCACAGCCTCCACCAGCGTTGCCCGACCAAAGACAACGACCGAACGATAATTCATCGAGCGGTGAAAGGCAGATCGGGCAAGCACTAAACTGTCGAGCAATGTCACGCTGACACAAACATCTACGCCTGCCTTGAGCGTGCGGAGCATCCGACTGGCAGGAGAACCGTGGATGTAGAGGCGATCGTCTACTCGTCCATAGGCAGTGGGAATCACAAACGGCTGTCCGTTGACCACAAACCCCACCTGACAAACCAATCCTTCATCGAGAATGTCGTAAATCATCTGGCGATCGTACTCTCTACGCTGGGGCAAGCGTTTGATTTGGGTGCGCTGAGTCGGCGAAAACGTTGCATCGGTGGCTTTTGAATGAGTCATAAATTTCCTTGTTCTGTGAAAAACTACGTCAACGATCGCCACGCCTCGTCGAGATAGTGCTGCATCTCGGCTTGCCAGTTGGGGGCGATCGCTTCAGCAGGAACATCGTTATCTCGCCACATCTGGTAAAAATGCGGATCGTCTGCGACAATTGGGCAACTTTAGCCGCTAACCTGCCGGAGCTACTGAATCCGAGCCTGAGAGGATATTTTGAGGCGTTAACGGAGCGCGATCGCTTCATTGCCCAGATGGATCAAGCCCTGGAATCATGGGATGTGTGGCTAACTCCTGTTGCCGCTACCCCTGCCTTCACCCATCGTCCCGCTTGGAGTGCGATCGAGATTGATGGCAGAGCCCTACCCATATGGGCTGGCGAATGGAGCCTACACCATGCCCTTTAACTGAGCGGACATCCGGCTGTTGTGATTCCCGTAGGGCAAACTCAAAACGGGTTGCCGATCGGGTTGCAGATTGTGGGTAAACGCTGGCGAGAGATGCAATTGCTGGCGATCGCTCAGGAACTCGACAAAGTGATTGGTGGTTTTCAAACTCCACATCGTTACTGATTTCGCAGATTACTGGCTCTCATTAGAAACTGAAGGAGCTTTGGCTCCTTGAAGCAAAAGCTGAGTGGTTTGACGAATGGAGGTTTCCCAAGCTTTTGTTCCTTCTGGAAAGACTAAGGCATAGAGCATTAGCCCGCTAATCACATCAAAGACTAAATCGGGATCGAGGTCAGATGGGATTTCATGTCTTGCTTTTGCTCGTTCATAGACCACCGCAAACGCTTGTCGTCGAGGCTGCAAATATTTTATCCAGTAGACTTGGGCGAACTCAGGATTGCTAGTTGCCGAGCCAATCATCATGGCAACCGTTTGTCGCCCTAGGGGATTAAAGGTGATTTGCGCGGCGCTCGTAATTAGTGCCTCGATGTCACCCCAGAGGCTACCTGTATCTGGAATGACGTACTCTTCCCGGCGGCTCTCGATCGCGTCTGCCACTAATTCTGCTTTTGACTGGTAGCGGCGATAAATGGTTGGCTTGCCCACTCCTGCACGAGTGGCGATCGCCTCGATACTCATGCGGTCATAGCCCACTTCTGCAAGTAGATCGAGGGTGGTTTGCAAAATCGCCTGGTGCGACTGGGTACTGCGTGGTCGTCCCGGTAGGTTTTTGTTGCTGTGATTCATAAAGATGATTATAATTTACGAAACAGTACCGTAACGAAATAAGAATGTGTGCATTAGTGTCACATCTCTCAGGACAAGCTATGAACGATATTTCAACTCAACCAGTCGGTTCTTTACCTCCGGGTCGCTCAGGCTTGCCCATTGTTGGCGAATCGATCAGCTACTTGCGCGATCCGGCTCGCTTTATCCAGCAGCGACAGCAACAATATGGCAACATCTTCAAAACTCATCTGTTTGGTCGTCCGACGATCGCCCTCATTGGTGCAGATGCGGCTCGTTTCCTCTTTGCAAACGAGGGTCAACGATTAGAGATGACCAACACACCGAACTTTGAGGCATTGCTGGGAGTTCACTCAATTGGGGTGAAGACAGGCAGTGCCCATCAAGTCTTGCGAAAGCAGTTGTTTCAGGCTTTTCAACCCAGAGCACTTGCAGAGTATACGGTGACGATGGAAACAATGACCCATTGCTACCTCCAGAAATGGGAGCAGATGAGGGAGCTGACCTGGTATCCCGAACTCAAGCAATACACGTTGGACATTGCCTACAAGCTGCTTGTCGGCGTGGATACGACTGCCGATGAAAATCTGGGAACACTGTACGAGACTTGGAGCAATGGGCTGTTATCGATTCCGATCCGCTTTCCAGGCAGTAAACTCGATCGCGCCATGCGGGCACGGGAACGGCTTTTGCAGCGCATTGACACTCTGATCGACCAGCGCCAGCACAATCCGTCTACCCAACAAGATGCGTTAGGAATTTTGCTGCAAGCGCAGGATGAAGCGGGCAACTACCTGAGTCGAGCAGATGTGAAAGATAACATCCTCGCCCTACTGATTGCCGGACATGAAACCCTGACCTCTGCCCTGACTTCCCTCTGCCTCTTTCTGGCGCAACATCCAGACGTGCTACAAACAGCACGCGCAGAGCAAGCCCAACTGGGACTAACTGGAACGCTAACGCAGGAAAGCCTGAAGCAACTGTCTTACTTGGAGCAGGTGTTGAAGGAAGTGTTACGGATGGCACCGCCCGTCGTTCGCAACGGACAGCGCAAGGTGCTGGAAACTTGTGAGTTTGCTGGGTTTGTCATTCCCAAGGGATGGGATGTGTTTTATCAAATCCAGGAAACGCAACAAGACCCAAATGTTTACACTCATCCTGAACAATTTGATCCACAGCGGTTTGCCCCCGATCGGGCTGAAGACAAAAAAGTATTCAGCCACATCCCTTTTGGTGGCGGTATTCGAGAATGTTTAGGCAAAGAATTTGCCCGACTGGAAATGAAGCTGTTTGCTACGCTATTAATTCGTGACTATGACTGGGAACTCCTGCCTGGACAGAATTTGGAACGAGTAGTGCTGCCGTTCTCCCGTCCTCGTGATGGGTTAAAGGTGAAGTTTTGGCAGCGACAAAAGTGAACCATACCGCTGCTGGGCAACCGTCATCGTCGGATTCCTGCCAGAATAAACGCGATCGCTGCCTCCGTGTGTTCTTCGATCATCTCTGAGGTGAGGCGATCGATCTCTGAGGTGAGGCGATCGATCTCCGGGGTGAGGTGTTTCCAGTTTTCATGGACGGTGAAGTAAAACAGGCAGACACTGAGAATGTGGGTTAGTGCCAGAAAGGGTTTGAGAGGGCGAAAAGTGCCTTCTGCCATGCCCCGCTCTAGAACCTTTAACAAATGCTCGTGCAGGGCTAAAACATTACACTCCTTAAAATAAGCGCCTTGATTTTGACTGGATTCTTGAAACCACAGCATTTGGCGCTGAGGATTAGCTGCCTCATTGGCAATGGCGATGCGAATAATCTGCTTCAATGCGTCTTCAGGAGATAAGACATCAAAGCTTTGTTGCGCCAAGAGCGCCTGCACCTCATTGACCGGACGTTGGAGAACGGCTTTGTAGAGATTTTCCTTATTCTCAAAGTAATAGTGCAGCGTTGCAGAAGTCACTTGGGCACCTGCTGCGATCTCACTCATCCGTGCCCCTTTTAGTCCGTTCCGGGCAAACTCCTGCTCAGCAGCATCGAGAATTTGCTGCTGGGTTGCCTGTGCATCTCGCACGAGCCGGACTGATTTTGCTGCTCGTTTACCCGATCGACCGACCACACTTCAATCCGTAATTGGGACTATCAAGAGCTATCTTAGCAGAGCTTTCATGCATAGATTGACGGAAAGACAAGCAGTTGATTAGCTTACTAATTAATTAGTAAGCTAAATTTGGAGCGTTATGAAGCACTTGCAAGGTTCCCCCTGGTTGCTGGCACATCGTTCGATGCTCAAACCCAATCAGCCCAAAAAGTTTTCTCTGTTCGGTCAGGATTACGTGCTCTGGCAAGACTTGCAGGGCACAATCGCGGCTTTACCCAATGCTTGCCCGCATATGGGCGCGATGCTCTCGGAAGGTTGGTGTGTGACTCAACCTCAAGGGAGCAGTAGGATCGCCTGCCCTTTTCATGCGCTGGAGTTCGATCACCAAGGCTGCACGATATTGCCGGGTTCATCCAAGCAGACGAAATCTTTGCTGCCGCCGCTTGAATTGATCATTCAAGGCGATTTGATCTGGACTTATGGAGGCTATGAGCCAAAAGTGCCCATTCCAGAGTTGATGAACGAGATCGCATCCGAGTATGAGTTCATTGGCGTGACCGGCGAGCGAAGCATTCCTACGGATATTCTGAGCCTGCTGCTGAATATGCACGACTATAACCACCAAAATGGCACGCACCGGGAGCTATTTGAAATTGAGGAAGTTCAGGTCAAGCAATTTATTGATGAGGGTCTGCACTCTCACGCTTACCTGGCTCAACCGAGAAAACAACCGACGATGCGCGAGATTCTAAAAAACCCAGCGCAACTGGCGCTGCCCAAGGTTTTAGAAGCCCATCTGGAAAACTACTTCCCCTTTATGGGTGTGATGCATGGTGACAACAAAATTCTGAGTTTGAAGGAATGCCACTTTTATCTACCAGAATTTGCGAACCGATCGCGTATTTTTGTGTTGATGTACATGCAAGCACATTCACCGATCGCCCATCTGCTGAAACGCAATCTGCTGAAGCTAATTGATGTGGTAGTAGAGCAAGATGCCAGGATTTTGAGCCAGATTTATCCGCATACAACTCAGCGCATCAGGCTGAATAACGAAGCTGGGATGGACTGGGTGCGCCGTAGTTTTGAACAATTTCCATCTGCGCGGTAAGCAATTTGGTGATCGTCATTTTTCTGGCGGTGATTGCTTCAACTGCTTTACCGTCTCAGAGATCGCCCACCCTCCACAAACTGTTTTCCGCAATCCTTACAGCGGTAGCACTGCTTGCCTCGACGATACCCGTTTTTGGATAGCTGCGGCGATCGACAGTGGGGGCAAATCATTACTTTCATTACATTGCTGAACAGGCTATCCCCCATATGTGGCTCTAAATATGACACCAGCAGATCTTCAATCTGCTCAGTCAACAGCTGTCGATGCTGAGGCTCAGGGCTGCGAAGTGCCGCCAACATCACGGCATTGCTGCTGTGCACACAGACTTCTGCTAATAAACTGTACTGGTCGTCCGCAAGGTCGGGCTTTCGTTGCTTCAGAATACTCGCGAGGAAGTTAATCGCCTCTTGTGTCATGCTTTCATCGATCGACTGGAAAATCTCGCGTGTCAGATAAAACTGCACAAACACTACTCGTGACACAGGCTGCTCAAATAGGTCTGCCACCGCAGTGGCAATTGCGTGAATCATTTGACGGAGCGGCAGTTGCACAATAGCTGGGATGTCTACCTCTGCCCACATCGCCTTCACTCGCTCCGCGTGGCGTAACTCCATTGCCTTGAAAATGGCGGCTTTGTCGGGAAAAAACTGATAGAGAGATCCGATCGCTGTCCCCGCTTTGGCTGCGATCAAATGAGTCGTCGCCGCTTCGTAGCCCACTTCATCAAAGACTGCCGCTGCCGCATCCAGGATTTTTTCGACCCGTGCTTTACCCCGATGCTGTTTAGGTTGCCGGCGGAGATTGTTTGACAATTTGCTGCTTGACGAACGTGAATGTTCTGTCATATTTTAGAAACACGACGGATTTTTCACAATTCTATCTTTAACGGAGAACACCATGCAGTCAATGCTTCCCGGTGCGCCTTGGCTATTGGCGCATAAGTCAATGCTATCGGTGAACCAACCCCGAAAAATTTCCTTATACGGCAGTGATTATGTGATGTGGAAGGATGCAACCGGAGCGATTCATGCCTTACCCAACGCGTGCCCTCACATGGGAGCAATGTTATCGGAAGGATGGTGTGAAGCACAAAACGACGGGACAAGTGCAGTTGTCTGTCCATTTCATGCGTTGCAGTTTAATGCCGCAGGCTGTACAGTTTTACCCGGATCACGCAAGAAAACATTATCCCAATTACAGCCTCTAGAATTGATCACTCAAGGGGATTTCATCTGGTCGTATGGCGGCTACGAGCCGAAGATAGCCATTCCGACTGTGTTGAATGAGATCGCAGAGAAATACTATTTTGTTGGGCATACAGGCGATCGCAGTATCGAGACGGATTTGCTGACCATGCTGCTAAATATGCATGACTACAATCATCAAAATGGCACTCATCGGGACTTGTTTCGGATTACCGAAGTGGAGTTTCATCAATTCATTGACGACGGGCATCATTCCCATGCCTTCTACAATATGCCGACCGCTCCCTACAGCCTGACCGAAAAGCTGAGAAGACCTGACTTAATGCTGTTGCCCAGCACCATCAAAGCGCACCTGGAAAATCACTTTCCGTCCCTGGTCATTTTTCATGGCGAAATGCCGTTGGGGAAAGCTGCGCAGTGTCATTTCTTTGTGCCAGAGTCCGAGCATCGCACCCGCACTTATATCTTGCTGTTCGGACAAGCCAAGCATCCGATGTTCAAAGTATTTGGCAGCACCTATCTCAAGTTCGGTAAGGTTGTGGTGGATCAGGATGCAGATATTTTGGGAAAGATCTATCCGAATACGCCTCAAAAAATCAAGCTCAACAATGAAGTGGGCATGGATTGGGTGCGGCGTAATTTTGAGAGCTTTCCTGACGTTGTGGAACCGAATCTTTCCAAGTAGTGCTCAGCAAACGCAACTACCGATCGACTGGAATGGGCATGTTATCCCTAGCGATTGGATTATATTCCAATGCGGCGCGATCCCAGTGTCCCAGGTTCGCGGCAGCTTCGTAAGTGCTTTGCAGGAACTCCAGCACGATCTCATCAGGGTCATCAGCCTGTCGTACTACCCCATAAGGCAGGATAAATTCTTGCATGTCCGAGCTATAGGAAGCCTCCTGTGGCTGGATTGGGTACTCTTTGAATCCCTCTGGTGCTGGATAAGCGTAAGCGTAGAATAGGGCTTCGGTTTCACCAGCGCCAAACCAAAAACCACAACTGCTGACCTCATGCGAGTAGGCTTCTCGCGTCACCCAATCTGCCATATTCGGTACTCCACCGGGATGCTGGGGAGCAGTTCGTCCCGAAAAGCGAGTCACAGCCAGATCAAAGCTGCCCCAAAAGAAATGGACGGGGCTACATTTGCTAGCATAGCGCGACCGGAATTGTGTCATGAGCCGAGCGGCTTGCACCAGAATCTGCCAGAAATGTTGAGCACAGTCTGGATCGTAAGCCGCATGGCGATCGTCTTGCTCAAAGGGAATCGGGTCAGCAATCTCCTGCGGCATCGTCCAAATCTGCACCTCGATCCCAATTTCCTGCAAAGTGCTCATCACTGCCTGATAAAAGTCAGCTACAGAGCGAGGAACGAGTGCAATTCTTCGGGTGATCCCGTCGCTTGTTTCAATCAGCAGTTGATGATTGAGAAAATCAAAGGTGATTTGAAAGCTGCGGGTGACATCAGGAATGGTCGAAGTCGTCAGTCCACGCGGTGTGACATACAGGGTTGAGTGTCACCAGTGGTTAACTTTGGGAGCCAAAGCTAAACGAATTTTGCCAATGATTTGTGTCCACAAGTGCAGCGTTTCATAAGTGTCTTGCCAAGCTGCGAACGATTTCGTCGCGCTTCGCTTTGGTAACGGCAACCAAACATCGGTAGAGGAACGGTGAGTAGAAGTCATGCTACAAATCTCCATACCTGAAATTGGCAATAGACATTACATTATCAGGATTGAGACAGCTTACCTTGATTTGTATTGCTCTAGCTTGATTAAAATCGCTATAGTGGCAGCCCCACGAGATGTGCAACGAGTGCAGAGATAAATGCTGAAACCTCCATCTAGTGTGAGTTCCATACTTACGCCTGTTTTAGAACTCTGCGATCGTGCGCTTTCGAGAAGGAATGTCAAAGCGAACCTGGGCAGTAACTCGCATCGGAAAGATGGTGGAACTCCTAACTCAACTGCTTCCTAGCCCAGAACACTTACAACTACAAAAGAGTTGTTGGGAAATAGGTGATAATAGCAAAGAATAAGCAAATCAAGCATGATGCTCAATCTAGAACGCCGCTTGAATCAAGACCGACTGCTGCGAGCCCTGACCGGAGAACCGCAAAGCCTTTGATGCGCTGCTACCGAGTTTTGAGCAGGCGTATGAGGCAAGTCGAAACGCTGCACAGCCAGAACGAAAACGGGCAAGAGGCGGCGGGCGAAAAGCGAGACTGCAAAGCATCGAAGCCAAGCAGTTTATTAGATCAAACTTCTGACTCTTTGACACAAACTAATTTACAATCACATGAATAACTAGATTTGTTGTGTTGATCGATAGACCACTCGTAGCAAAATCTCGCTATGAGTGGTTCCTTGTTTGCCGCTAAGATTTGCCTTTTGGGTACACAATGCGTTGATGATTCGACTGTTGCCAAACATCCACAAAGACACGCGCGATCGTACTCATCTGCGATCGCGTTAATCCCGATTCGTCCAACTGCCCATCCTTCCAACGCGCTGCCAAAATCTTGTTGATCATGTTCAACGCTTCTTCAGGAGTCGCATCTTTGAGCGATCGTAGTGCTGCTTCACAAGAATCTGCCAACATCACAATCCCCGTTTCGCGCGATTGAGGTGCAGGGCCGTCATAGCGAAAATCAGCCTCATTGATCTCGACTTCAGAATCGAGCTTGGCGCGTTGTTGTGCCTGATGATAAAAATACGCGATCGCCATTGTGCCTTGATGTTCTGGAATAAAAGCTTGAACGGCTTTCGGCAATCTCGCTCGACGCGCCATTACAATCCCTTCTGTGACGTGCTTTTTGATGATCGCAGCACTGACCCACGGATCATCGATCGCATCATGTTTGTTCGTGCCGCCCATTTGATTCTCAATAAAGCCCAATGGATCGTGCATTTTACCAATGTCATGGTAGAGCGTTCCAGCTCTTGCAAGCTCGACATTACAGCCCAATTCGCGTGCGGCAGCTTCAGCTAAATTCGCCACAAACAAAGTATGTTGAAAGGTCCCTGGAGTTTCAGCAGCTAAACGTTTGAGCAAGGTTCGATTCGGATTTGCAAGTTCGACTAAGCGCAACGTTGTGACGACATCAAACAAATGCTCAAGGTAAGGACTAATGCCGATCGCGACAATGCTCCACGCTAACCCTAACAATGCTTCGAGTGCAGCACGACCGAGGAGACTATACCAACCGACACCCGACAATGCACCCAACAGCAAATACAACAATCCTTGAGTCGCACCCACACCCAATCCGAGGAATGCTAACTCTTCACGCGATCGCACTCTCGCTGCCAATGCTGCCACAATCAATCCCGCTGCTGCACTCGGAACACACTGCATCACGCTCAATCCCATCCCGATCGGCAACATCACGGTTAGCAATCCCACTCCGGTCATTGCTAACACTGAACCGTAGAATGTCCCCATCAAGAACCCGATCGCAGGTAAATTTGTTGAAGGTGCATTGATGATCACCATCAGTGGAGTGCTGAGACACATCATTCCGACTAACCAATAGTCTCGATTTCTCAGCCCTTTCGGATGGTATCGCTGCTCTAATAGCCAGAATAGCGTGACAGTTCCGCCCACCAGTCCAGCAAATGCAATCAAACCGAACCAATTCGTTTCGCGCCGACTGAGGTTGAAGTAGTCCAACACAATAAAATTGCTGGCTGAGATTTCTTGCCCGTCTCTGACGATCGCTTCTCCACGCCGAACCTTAATGATCACAAGTTCAACGCCTTGAGCAGCTTTCTCGGCTTGCTGTCGGGTTTGTTCTTCGTCTTTAATCAGATTCGGTTTGAGTGAAGTAAGCAGGAGTTTCGTCGCGACCGCTCTGGTTTCGGGGGGTGTTGCGCTTTGAACATTGAGGGCAATTGCGGTTTCAAGCTGGCTCTGAGTCAGGCCGGGTGAAATGCCCTGCGCCAACATTCGATCGACAATTTGCATTACTTCAGCTTGCGTTTTCTGCCAAGCCGCGTCGGATGCTTCAAACAAAGTGGCATCATACGGCGATTGAACGAGCGCAATCGTGGCGGCATATCTTTGTCGAGCCGCTGTAATTCGATTGGTCAGACCGGATAAGCTATCGAACGACGTTTGATTTCGGTAGCGCATCAGTTCGATCGCGGCTTTGCGCTGGAGTGGATCACCGAGTCGATCGCTAAAATTAGCGCTCCGATTTTGAATCGCGGCGACAATCAAATCCCATTCCCAGTTTTCTGCTTTGCGTAAGTATTGCTGCGTGGGTTCTGAAAGTGTTTCTGTTTCGATGTAAGGAAACTTTCCAAGCTGTTGTCGGAGTGTGGTTCCTTTTGCTAACTGAGTTTGAACCGTTTGTCGGATTTGATCTGATGCGATCGTATCCGGCATGAACATCGGAACTGAAATATTTCGAGCGGCTTTGCGTTTTTCTTCGGTTGCTTGTTTGTCTTCGACTTGAGCATCACTCGGAGCTTCGATCGTTTCAGTCGCAATTTTGCCAACACTCAGACGCGGTTGATTGTAAAACTGTCGTCCTAGAGCGCCTGTCAATACGATCGAGGTTGCGACAATCACGACCGAAGTCGGAACCGCAGGCTTATGAGCCAGTTGTTTTCGGAGCGTATTGACTCGTTTGAGAGATCGTACTGAGGCAGAGTGTTGGAGATGTTTCCCACCATCGCTGCACACTCGCTGTAATTGTTGCGCCCAAGAGCGAAGGGAATTCATCACGCTGCTTACCACCTGATGGTACTTGTCTTGCGATCGCACATGACCTCACGACCTATTATAGGAGCCATCGGACAAATCGAATTTTTAGCTGTTTGATTGAACGTGCAAAAGTTCTGCGCTTAAACGATCGTGAATTTTCCCATTCGTGGCCAAAATTCTTCCAGAGGAAAGCTCGATCGGACTTTGATCATATGCGGTCACTTTCCCACCCGCTTCTTCGACTAGCACAATCCCCGCTGCCATATCCCACAGCGACAATCCCCGCTCCCAATATCCATCCAGTCGTCCCGCCGCAACATAAGCGAGATCCAGCGCTGCGGCTCCATCGCGCCGAACGCCTTGAGTGAGATGGGTCAAATGGCAAAATTCTGCATAGTTCGTATCTGGGGTTTGTCGTCGATCGTAGGCAAATCCTGTAACCAGCAAACTTTTCTCTAATTCAGTCGCGGACGACACCCGAATCGATCGACGATTGCAAGTCGCTCCTAATCCTTTCGCGGCTCGAAATAGTTCCTGATGAATCGGATTGAACACCACCCCGACTTGTGGGATACCTTCGATTAATAGCGCGATCGACACTGCGACAAACGGATATTGATGCGCGTAATTCGTCGTCCCATCGAGCGGATCGATCGCCCAAAGAAATTCACTTTGTCGATCGCCCAATTGTCCCGATTCTTCCGCCAAGATCGGATGTTCTGGAACATGACGCTTGAGAACCGAGAGAACGGCATCTTCAGCAGCACGATCGGCTTCGGTGACTAAATCTCCGGGGCGACCTTTTTCGCGAATGTCTTCGAGCTTACCCCAATGGGTTTGAAGAACGGCTCCAGCAGCAAGCGCAGCTTCGGTGGCGATGTCGAGGAAAATTTCTAATTGATGAGGATTCATAGAATGAAGGCTGAAGGCTGAGGCTATTCTATGATTTCGGGGGGAATGTCGATCGATATTCAATCATCTAACAAACGTTTCAATAGAGCATAAATGTCTTTTTTGTCGCCCTCTTTGCGTTTGCCGACTCCAACCACTAGGACAACGATCGTTGTTTCTTCAACCCGATAGATGATTCGGTAGCGTTGCCCAACTGCCCGGACACTGCGATATCCTACAAGATTATCAACGAGTGCTTTTCCCTGTTTTTCAGGCTCACTTTTAAGTTTATTAATTCGATTTTTTAGAACTTCTAATTCTCGTCGATCCTTAATTGCACCCAGCATTTCCAGGGCTGAAGATGTGAACTGGATACCATATTCTAGGTTGGATTCGTCGGTCATAGTTCCAACCGCTTTTGCACCTCGTCCCAAGAGATCCTCTCTCCCTGTTCTGCTTGAAGAATGCTTTGTCGAAGCTTACTTGCAAATTCCTGATCAGAAAGGATATCAAGCGTTTCCAATAAAGAGGTCAATTGTTCATAACTCATTGCTGCCATCACGGGCAATCCATCCTGAGTGATAATGATCGGCTCATCGGTCAACTCGTTCGGTAAATTTGGAAGCTGCTGCTGCGCTTCGGCAATGGTCAAACGTTTAGGCATGAGAACCGATATGTAAGTGATGAGATTAATCTAGCAGAAAATTTCTAATCGAACTCGCGCCCGGACTTCTTCAAAAATTTGGCTCACTGACTGAGCGCGGGTTGATTCCCGCGCTTTGCTGCTTCGCTAAGAGCAGTTGCTTTTCGGAACAGCTCTTCTTGGTAGATTTGCATCAAAATTTTTAGCTCAGTGAGATCGCTGTCGCCGATCGTTCCTGCTTGCTGAAGATCGAGAAGTTGGCTCAGTCGTGCGTCTTGATCAGCTTCAAGCTGTAGCTCGGTCAGTTCTAACAGGCGATCGCTACAAGTCAGATCACCCGATCTTACGAACCGCTGCTGTTTTCTTCGTAACTGCGATCGCGCAGTAACAGACCCTCCCGCGTTCAGTCAGCAACCTACTCGCGCTCGGTAACGAATCACCTGCGATCGTCAACCTAACCGCCTACGATCGCTAACGAAGTACAGGAAGTTAGTAAAACAACCCCAGCGAAAAGCTCGATCGATAATCAAATCTCCGAAAAACTACGATCGCTCCCTCTTCTCTTCACCAAAACATCACTATTGTCTGCGGTTTTTTCTCACAGAGATCTAATCGATCGTGAGCCAAGCTGAATCCATCCAAACCTGAGACTGCTGAAAAGCGCGATCGCCTAGATTCGATCCAGCATCAGAATCAGACGGATATTGTTGTGATTCAAGAGTCCATCTCATGCCTCGACAAAAGAAAACGGCTCATGTTGCCGAAAAAACAGAGCATCGGTTAGCGGGATTAAAAGCGATTGACCCCAACTTAGACTTAGGCGAAGGCTGTAGCGTCACCGCCATCCAAAGCACCGTCGATCAACTCCGCGAGAAGGTCAACGCTTACAACGATGCCCTAGCCGTAATCGATTCAACCCAGATCGACATTGAAAAGCTAGAGAAGCAACTCAAACAACTAGGTCAGAAAGCAATGTTAGGCGTTGCCTTCAAGTACGGCAAGGACAGTGATCAGTATCGCTTGGCGGGTGGAACACCGACAAGCGAGGTCATTCGTAAAGGAATGGCTACTCGTCTGAAATCGAAGCCCCAAGAGGAACTGAATCAGCAAAATTAGGTTTGAAGTCCCAGCGGACTTATCTTCGTTTCAGCACTCCAGCTTTTATCCAAGGCTGGAGTTTTTTGATAAGGAGTCTTCTTCATACTTCTTTATGATAGAAACCTTAGATTTTTGTTGATGAAGAGCATCAATATTTAGCCTCAATCTCTGATCATCTATTTTGATATATTCTCCTCATCACCTGTATCGATGCGACTTATCTCGATCGCATTGACAGAAAGTAGCTTGAGGTTGGTGGAATGACTCGAATCAACGGATTTATTGGACGACGATCGTTTATGCAGCTCGCCGGAATGGCAGGAGTCGGCATGGCTGCAACCGCAGGTAGCGGAATTCTTTGGAAGCCAGAAGACGCTTTAGCTCAAAGCCCTGCAACCCCCACAAAACCCCAACCCGTTAGCCCAGATGCAGCATTAAAGCAGCTCCTCGAAGGCAACCAGCGTTTTATAGACGGTAAGCGTCAGAATCCGCATCAATCTCGTTTACGCCTGCAAGAAACTGCGGTTGCTCAATATCCCTTCGCATCAGTCTTAGGCTGTGCCGACTCTAGAGTGCCTGCCGAAATCGTGTTTGACCAAGGCTTAGGCGATCTCTTTGTCGTTCGAGTGGCGGGAAATGTTGCGAGTCAAACTGCGATCGGTAGTCTGGAATTTTCTACGGCAGTGCTCGGTTCCCAACTGATTGTGGTAGTTGGGCATAGTCGCTGTGGTGCAGTTACAGCAGCCGTAAAAGGAGATCCATTACCCGGTCGAATCGGCGTTTTTGTAGAAGAAATCAAACCTGCGGTCGCTCGTGTGAGAGCAAAAACAGGGGACTTGGAACAAAATGCCGTGATCGCGAACGTGCAGTATCAGGCACAGAAGCTGGCAGAAAGTTCAACAATTTTGGGTGGTTTGATCCAAGAAGGCAAACTCAAAATCGTAGGAGGACGCTACGATCTGGCGACTGGCAAGTTTACCATTGTCACTTAGAAATTTGTGCCAAAGTTTAGGATTGCAAGGGATGAAATTCGCGATCGCTCACTTTCTCTTGTTATCCTAAACTGGTACTGCTATTCTATTGCAGTTGCCGCGCTCTAGCAGTTGGGGCATTCTAAGCAGTACTGTTGCTGATGCCTGAGAATATGTCTACGTCCTTGCCAACCACGCTCGAATCTCTGTCGCTCGAAGAAGCGCTCAAACATTACTTTGGGTACGACAGTTTTCGTCCAGGTCAGCGAGAAATTATCGAACAGACGCTCTCGAATCGCGATCAGTTGGTGATCATGCCGACGGGCGGCGGGAAATCGATCTGTTTTCAGCTTCCGGCATTGCTCAAACCCGGATTGATGATTGTCGTGTCACCGCTGATCGCATTGATGCAGGATCAAGTGGAACTGTTGCGCGATAACGGGATTGCAGCGACGTTTTTGAATAGTAGTTTGTCGGCAGAAGAACGTCGATCGCGCGGTCGGGCTGTGATGGAAGGGCGGATTAAGCTGCTCTATGTTGCACCAGAAAGATTGTTGAGCGAGGATTTTCTAGAAGGTGTGATGCCGCATATTGTCGATCGAGTGGGGCTTTCTGCATTTGCAATCGATGAAGCGCACTGTGTTTCGGAGTGGGGGCACGATTTTCGACCGGAATATCGACAGTTAAGCGTATTACGATCGCGCTATCCCACTGTTCCAATCATTGCTTTAACGGCGACTGCAACGCATCGAGTTCGCGAGGACATTGTTCAACAGCTAAACTTAGACCAAGCTCGTGTTCACGTTTCTAGTTTTAATCGACCCAATTTATACTACGAAGTCCGCCCAAAAACAAAGACCGCTTATCAAGAAGTTGTCAAACACATTAAAGAAACACCAGGTGCAGGAATTATCTATTGTTTGAGCCGCAAGCGCGTTGAAGAAGTCGCTGCAAAGTTAAAGCAGGATGGAATTGCTGCACTTCCTTATCATGCGGGTCTGAATGCAGAAACGCGCCAAAAGAATCAAACTCGATTCATTCGGGATGATGTTCGGGTGATGGTTGCTACGATCGCATTTGGCATGGGAATCAATAAGCCTGATGTTCGATTCGTCATTCACTATGACATTCCGAAGAACATCGAAGGTTACTACCAAGAATCAGGACGCGCGGGACGAGATGGAGAACCTTCAATTTGTACTTTGTTTTATAGTTATGCGGATGTAAAAACAATTGAGTTCATCATTTCGCAGAAAGTTGATCCGAACACAGGCGATGCGCTTGAAGATGAGCAGCGGATTGCATCTCAGCAACTCCGCCGAGTGATTAACTTTGCAGAAGCTACAGATTGTCGTCGTACAATTCAGCTTTCTTACTTTGGTGAGGACTTTCCGGGGAACTGTGATAACTGTGATAACTGTAAGTTTCCGAAACCTGTCGAAGATTGGACAGTTGAAGCACAGAAATTTCTCTCCTGTGTGGCGCGATTTGCTCAGCGCGGACGAACATTTGGCATGGTGCACACGATCGATGTTCTGCGCGGCTCGAAAAATAAGCGAGTAACTGATAACAAACATGAGACTCTAAGCACTTACGGGATTGGGAAGGATATCAGCGCCGATGAGTGGAAAATGCTCGGTCGATCGCTGATTCATCAGCGTTTAGTCGATGAGTCGAGCGATGGCTATTCTGTTTTGAAGCTGAATGATTTGAGTTGGGAAGTGTTGCGGGGAGAGCGGGAAGTAAAGATTGCGATCGACAAACCGAAACCTGCGGTGACTGTTCCGAAGATTACGCCTGTCGATACGCCCGAATCCGAAGAATTGTTCGATCGCTTGCAAAAACTGCGGAAGCGTTTGGCAGATGAACAATCCGTTCCGCCTTATGTAGTGTTCTCGAATGCGAGTTTGCGATTGATGTCACAGCAGCAACCTCAAACCCGTCAACAGTTCCTCAACATCTCAGGCGTAGGAAGCCGCAAACTTGCACAGTACGGCGAAGCGTTCTTGGCAGAAATTCGATCGTTTAGACAAGAGATTGGTTTACTGATTCAAACAGAAACAACACCAGAACCGACTGTTACCCAACTTGATCCAAGAGTGACAAAGCTCGATTCCGCTCCAGTTCCGCCCGGTGCAAATGAGGCAACTTACACTCAACTGTACACGCTTGAACTATTCCAGCGGGGCACGAAACCGTCAGCCATTGCTGAGGAGCGAAATATCCGGCTCAGTACAGTGATGACGCACTTGGCAGAACTAATCGAAATGAAATATCCGGTTGATCTCGATCGCTTAGTGTCGCGCGATCGACAAGCCAAAATTCTCGAAGCCGTTCAGCAAGCGGATGAGTTTTCATTGTCCAAAATCCGCGATCGTTTAGATGAAACCTACGGTTGGGATGAGATTCGATTAGTACGATCGTGGTGGAATGCTCAGAACAATTAAAGCTCTTTGAATTCGTATAGAACTATTCCTGTTTCTGGATCATTGCTAATCTCAACGTAGCCGCTCTTTAGCATTTCGGTAAGCAGCGTTTCAACTTGCTTAAAGCTCAATCCAGTTGCCATTACGCCCTGGGTGACCGATAGTTTACCGTTGCGTGATTCTGCTGCTTTGAGAAGGTCGATCGTGGCTTGTTGTTGAGAAATGGACTGAGCCGAATTGATCAGTTTCGGAGATTGGACACTCGCAAATTTTGAGGGTCGTAATGTCACCTGCTCGATTTTTAGCGCGATCGGGTTTCGGTCGAGCAATGGCTTGTACTTTTCGCCCAATCGCGCGTTATGCACTTCGACCATTTTTGGAATCAGAATCAGATCCAACAAATGCCCAAAGCCGAATAATCCGAACGTTCCAAGCCAGAGCAAGCCCGTTTTCTTTTCGCCATTGTACAAACGATGTAGCCCGGATAAACCGACTAATCCGCCCAACCAGAGAACGTAAGCCACACCAACTTTGTTCATAACGTCATCGATCGACCCAACTACATACAGCCATGATAACGAATCACTAAGCTTGAATCAGTTCCATTAACTCCGCTTCTGAGAGGATTGTAATTCCTAATGTCTGAGCCTTTTCAAGCTTTGAGCCTGCCTCTTCGCCTGCTACTAGATAATCAGTTTTCTTACTCACCGAATCGGTCGCTTTTCCACCTGCTTCCTGAATCAATGCTTTCGCTTCGTCGCGTTTGAGCGTCGGTAATGTTCCAGTAATGACAAAGACTTTTCCTGCGATCGCGGTTTCTCTGACCACCGGAGCTGCTTCGCCTTCGAGCTGAACTCCGGCTTGGCGTAAGCGATCGATGAGTTCCTGATTGCCGTGATTTTGAAACCATTCGGACACGGATTGAGCAATCTCAGACCCAAATCCGGGAACCGCTTCGATCTGTTCGGGTGTGGCTTGCGCGAGTAGTTCCACCTTCGGAAAGGCTTGCGTTAACGTCTGAGCGTTGACGCTGCCGATATGCCGAATTCCTAAACCGTATAAGACGCGCGACCACGGTTGAGCTTTCGAGTGTTGAATCGCAGTAACAATTTTCTCAGCCGACTTTTTGCCCATGCGCTCTAGGGTGAGGAGTTGCTCGATCGACAAATCATACAAATCCGCAACCGAATGCACAATACGACTGTCAACCAATTGAGCAACCAGTTTTTCACCCACGCCGTTAATATCTAAAGCGTCGCGACTCGCCCAATGTGTTAACGCTCCACGCAGAATTGCAGGACAAGAAGCATTAATACATCGAGTCACAGCTTCATCTTCAGGTTTAACAACAGGTTCACCACACTCTGGACAATGCGAAGGCATTTGATACGGTTGCGCTCCGGCAGGTCGTAATTCTTTGAGAACGCGAACAACTTCGGGAATGATTTCTCCGGCTTTTCGGATAATGACGGTATCACCGATTCTGCAATCGAGTTCGGCAACACGATCGCGATTGTGCAAAGTCGCTCGTGATACGGTCGTTCCCGCTAATAGGACAGGTCGAAGCTCTGCAACAGGTGTGATTGCCCCGGTGCGTCCCACATTCACGCCAATGTTTTCTAGAATCGTTGGAGCTTCTTCAGCGGGATATTTAAGTGCGATCGCCCAACGCGGAAATTTTTGCGTAAATCCTAATTTTTCTTGTAGTGCAAGCGAGTTGATTTTAATGACAACCCCGTCTGTCATGTAGCGCAATTTTGTGCGATCGGTTGACCAGCGATCGCAGTATTCTTGCACTGCTTGTAAATTGGCACAGCACGATCGTTCTGGATTCACCCGAAATCCCAATTGTTTAAGCAGTTCCAAAGCATCCCACTGTGTTGCCAATTCGCCGGGAAAATGTAGTGTGTAGGCAAAGAAATCAAGCTGTCGGGCAGCCACAATGCGTGAATCGAGTTGGCGTAGCGTTCCAGCGGTGGCATTGCGAGGATTAGCGAAAAGGGATTCTCCGGCTTTTTCGCGATCGCGATTAATTTTCTCAAAGGTATCGAGGGAAAGAAACGCCTCGCCTCGCACTTCCACAATTTCAGGCGGATTTTCTAAGTTGAGACGTAAAGGAATCGATTTAATGGCTCTCACGTTTTGGGTGATCTCTTCGCCTGTGATGCCATCGCCACGAGTTGCACCCCGCACCAAAACGCCATTTTTGTAGGTTAGCGCGATCGCATTTCCATCAATTTTCAGTTCACAAATATAATCAAATTCGCTTACATCCGCTGCAACTTTACGCCATCGTTGCTCCCAGATAGCTAAGTCGTCATTGCCGAAAGCGTTCTCTAAACTGTAAAGCGGAATGTTGTGTTTGACCGAAGTGAATTGACTCGCGGGACGTTCACCCACGCGCTGAGTCGGACTATCGGGCGAAATCAACTCCGGATACTGCGTTTCAAGCGTTTGCAGTTCACGATAAAGTCGATCGTAAACGGCATCATCGATCGTCGGCGCGTCTAGCACATAGTATTCGTAACTGGCTTTCTGCAACAGGCGTTTGAGTTCCTGTACCCGCTGTTGAATCTCCGGAGTGAGACGCGCTACTGAGTCCATACTCTATCCTTTTCCATTTAACCAGAGCTTAGTGTACTGCCTAAAATCACTCCTCTACCAAAGAAGTGATTTGACTTATAGTACGTTAGCACTGTTTAACCAGCAAGAAAAGAAATTTAGGCTCCCGCTTGTTGTCGATCGAGATTAAACAGCAATTCCAACGTTTCCATCGCTTGTCGTCGCGCTTCAATGTCCTGCTGCGATCTCAATTGCACCATTGGATCATGCAGAATTTTGTTCACGATTCCTTTCGTCAATGCCTCAATCACTTCGCGATGTCGATCGCCAAATTCCGTTCCCAATCTCGACAGCGCTTTTTCTAATTCCTGTGCCCGAATTGCTTCCACTTTGTCACGCAGACAGCTAATCGTCGAAACGGTTTCTAGCGCTCGCCACCAAGCTTCAAACGCTTCAACTTCCTCATCCAATAATGCTTCTGCTTCCATCGCCATCTGCCGACGACTTTCTTGGTTCTGCGCGACAACTGCTTTCAAATCATCTACGTTGAATGCTCGAACGGTTGGCAACTCATTCACATCCGCTGCTACATTTCGAGGAACGGCAATATCAATCACCATTAAAGGCTGATTCGGATCGAGTACGGGTTCGAGGTTGGCTCGATCGAGAATCGGTTCCGTCGAAGAAGTGCTGGTAAATACAATGTCCGATTGTGCGATCGCGTCCATCATATCGGCGATCGGTAACAGTCTCAGCGGTGCATCCGGGAACAGATTCGCCAATTCCCGCGCTCGATCCATCGATCGATTCAAAATTACAATATTCGTCGCACCCTTCGACAACAAATGCTGCACCAACAGTCGCGACATCTTACCTGCCCCAATGATGGTGACGCGCTGATCAGAAAGATGATCCACCTTCATTTGTGCCAGTTCCACTGCTGCCGAACTGATCGAAACCGCACCCGTTCCGATGCTCGTTTCCGTTCGCACCCGTTTTCCGGCGCTAATTCCCTGTTTAAATAACTGATTCAGAATTCGTCCAATTCCGCGATGTTGCTGTCCGAGTTTATGACACTGTTTCACCTGCGCTAGGATCTGACCTTCACCCAGAACCAAGCTGTCTAATCCTGCTGAGACTCGCATTAAGTGCATGACCGCATCTTGGTGCAGCAAGGTGAACAGATACGGACGCAACCGCGCACTCGGCAATTTACTGTGTTCTGATAAAAACTGATTGATTTCGCGAATTCCCTGTTCAGTGTCTGAAGTCACCAGATAAAGTTCCAATCGATTGCAGGTACTCAGCACTGCTACCTCTTCGATGTGCGGGTAGCTACAGAGTTGTGCGATCGCTTTATCGCAAACAGGTTCCGGAATGCTCAGTTTCTCACGAACTTCGACGGGTGCAGTTTTGTGAGTCAGCCCAACAACAGCAATGTTCATATTAAAAAGCGCTCTAATAAGTCGAGAAGGTGAAGGGGAAGAGAGAATGAGAGATAGTGCAGCAATTTCTATCTTCCATTCTCTCTCACCCGGTCTTGGTTTAGTGCAATTGAACGATCTTCGGTTGATCAAACATATGGATCGTGTCTACAAACCGCGCCGTCTTCGATTGGCTGGAGATGACAAGCGTTTGAGTTCTCGCGCCACCTTTGAAGAAACGCACACCGTTCATGATGTTGCCCGGAGTGATTCCGGTTCCGGCAAACAGCACGGTTTCACCGCAGGCAAGCTCTTCAGCAGTGTAGACCTTATCTGGATCAGTGATGTTCATTTCTTTCAGCCGAGCGATATTCGCTTCTTTGCTTTCTCCGATCAGTCCGGTCTTGACGATCGCCGGATCGTAGATCAGTTGTCCTTGGAAGTGTGCGCCCAAACACCGCAGCGCTGCCGCCGAAATCACACCTTCAGGAGCCGCACCAATCCCCATCAGCGCGTGAATGTTGGTTCCCGAAAAACCGCAGTTGATCGCTGCACCGACATCACCATCGCTGATCAGTTGCACCCGCGCACCCGCTTCACGGATTTCTTTGATCAAATCATTGTGGCGTTCGCGCTTCATCACCACGACGACAAGTTCATCAATGCTGCGATCGAGACATTCCGACAAGATTTTCAAGTTCTCGGTGGCGGACTTGTTGATATCCACTTTGCCTTTTGCGGCAGGAGGAGCCGCGAGTTTCTTCATGTAGAAGTCGGGAGCCGCAAACAAGCCGCCTTTTTCGGAGATTGCTAACACCGCCATCGATCCAGGCTGACCGTAAGCGCAGAGATTTGTGCCTTCGCAGGGGTCAACTGCGATATCAATCTCGACCAATTCATCAATGTTGCAGAAACTTTCAGCATCAGGACGCGAACAAATCCCGACTTCCTCTCCGATAAAGAGCATCGGCGCATCGTCGCGTTCTCCTTCTCCGATCACGATCCGACCGCGCATATGGATCTTGTTCATGCGTTCGCGCATCGCTTCTACTGCCACTCGATCGGCTTCATTTTTGTCGCCTTTTCCCATGAGACGAGACGAGGCGATTGCCGCCTGTTCTACGACTTCAATGATTTCTAAACCAAGCGTGTTTTCCACGAAATAAGTCCTCCAACTGCTGATTTGTCGCCGTTTTCATGGGCAATCTCAGTTATCAATCCTACCAAAAGGCGGTCTTGCAAAGTGCAATCGTTCTTTTATTAAGTTTTGCCAAGCTGAATTCGGTCGGGGAAGCGATCGTGAATCTTCGCCGAGAAGATCCCGATCGTGTCCTTTACCTCGCAGTTCCCCTGTTCACATTCAATACTTTTTTTCAACTCGACTTTCCCCGAATGATCGTCGAAAGAAAATCAGCTTAAACTAATGATTTATAATCCTTCATTACAATCCAGCCTCCAATGGATACCCAACATTACCGTCAATTAGTTCAAACCCTCCTCGCTCAACACGCTCAGAGCAAGCCTGCTTATGGGGAAATTGAGGTTGAACTGATTTTTGATACAGAACGCGATGCTATCAAATCGTTCACATGGGCTGGCATCACCAACGCCGTATTCATCATTGCGTGATGCACATCGACATCCGAGACGGCAAAATTTGGATTTTTCACAATACAACCGAACACGATCTGGCAGCCGAAGGTGTTCCCAAAGAAGACATCGTTCTTGGACTCTATCCGCCAGAAATGCGACAGTTTACCGAATTTGCAATTAGTTAAAATCTGCGGCGATCGCGCTCTTGAGCAAATAGCTCAAACTTTAGCAATTTAGCGTGATACGATAAAACGTCATCGCTGAAAATTGATTACGTTAGGATGAGATAGTCTATCTCTCCCGCTCCGGAGCAAGAATCTGCCGCTTTACAGGTCTGTTTTGACCTGACTAGGATGCTTCTTTCCGTTCACATTGTTCGTGTCGCTGAGAGAAATGGTGTGATTTATGTTTTGGCAGATGAAGAGGTAGAAGTGATTATTCCTAGAGGGTGTTATGCACTTTGAAAGCGGAGTTCAACGAACTGTTTGACCATCAACACGACAAAGGCAATCAGATGGAACCCAACTAAAGTTTCCGCTAATCGCTCGTAGTCTCTGACCAATCGGCGAAAGCGAGACATCCAACCAAAACTGCGCTCGACCACCCACCGCCGCGGCAGCAAGACAAACCCCTTTTTTGCTTCTGGAAGTTTGACCACTTCTAATTGGATTCCATTGGCTTGCGCGTCTTGCGCTGCTTGTTCTCCGGTATAGCCTTGGTCTACAAACGCCACTTCGACCGCTTCTCCTGTGACTTGTTGCTGCTGCTAACTTTTCCACCTGATGTCGGTCTTGCTCATTCGCAGGCGTGACGTGCAGCGCTAAGAGTTGACCCAACGTATCGACCGCAATATGTACCTTGCTGCCTTTTTTGCGCTTCCCGCCGTCATAGCCTGCTCGCTGCCCACTTTCAACTGTAGATTGTAAGACCCGACTATCTAGAATCACCGCACTCGGTTGCTCAGTTCGCCCGGATAACACCCGCAGCAATTCGCGCAGGTCATATACCATCGCTTCAAACACACCCGCTTTCATCCACCGCATCGTTTGTTGATACACCGTGTACCACGGCGGCAAGTCATGCGACATCAATCGCCATGCTCCTCCCGGTCGCGTCACGTACCGCAAGCCATTGAACACTTCTCTCAGGCTATGCTCTCGCTGCGGGGCATCTTCAGTCATTAAGGTTAAGGACGGTGCGACAAATGCCCATTCTTCGTCGCTCGCATCGGTGGGATAAGGCTTTCTACTCATGCTCCCAGTCTAACAAAAGTGCATAACACCCTCTAGTGTTGTATTTCTCACTTTGATTGCCCAAATGAGCCATCGTATCTTTTAGGGTCTTTTTTCTCCTTCTTAGTTCCATCCGACTGTGCTTTGGGCTTTTTGGATTCTCTATTCCCTTTCTTTTCTTTCGACATTACGACGCTCCAACTTAGGATTTGCGAACTCTAGACGATTTAGAGATCGCCGCTTTTCGATACGATTGTGCCTCTGACATCCCGTTAAGAAGGTCAGAGGCACGATGCGATGCGAATTAATGATCGTCACTCTCGCCGTTTTTAAGCGGGAGATTATGCAGGCATTAGCACGGTATCAATGATGTGGATGACACCGTTATCAGCCGCTACATCGGGAGTTGTCACTGTAGAGTTATTCACCTTCACGCCCTGAGACGCATCGATTTTTACCTCTGAACCTTCAACAGTTTTAGCCGATTTCAGCTTTGTCACATCAGCCGCCATGACTTTGCCAGAGACGACATGATAGGTCAGAATTTTCTTGAGTTGAGGAATGTCCTTTAGAAGTCCATCCACTGTGCCTGCTGGCAGTTTTGCAAATGCTTCATCAGTCGGAGCAAAGACCGTAAACGGACCTTTACCTTTGAGAGTATCAACCAAATTGGTAGCTTTGAGGGCAGCAACTAAGGTTGTGAAGGAATTAGCTTTAACAGCAGTATCAACGATATCAGCCATGAATTTCACCTAATGTTTGTGATGTGTTGACAGTTTGGTCTGTCGTTGTAAATGCACGAACCGAACTTGCCGTGAAGCCTGGAGACCAATGCTCAAGTGAGACAGAGAAAAGGTCTAAGTTCAATGCCCATCCGTGCCTAAAGAAGCGATTGATAGAGTGTTTCTTGCTGTATCGTGAGCCTAATCGTTCTGTTCGATGTTCAGAGAACACAAAAGGCATGAAAGGATTTTGATACAGCGGGTCAAATAGCTTTGCTGAGAGTTCAAACGCCGGGTGCGCTATCTGTTATCAGTCAGGAGTCAATCTAACGAACCATTCGTTGCGCTATGTATATTACTATAACGCTTAATTTACATTATTTACAAACTCTGACATCTTTATCTGAGTTGTATTGCCTAGAGGGTGTTATGCACTTTGAAAGCGGAGTTCAACGAACTGTTTGACCATCAACATGACAAAGGCAATCAGATGGAACCCAACTAATTCTGTTTTATCTTCCAGCCTTAAAACGATCAGCATTGAAGTTTTTGATATCACTTAGACAATATTGCCTGAAGACCGTTAAAAATTAAAGGTGATACAACTACAATGGGCATTCATTATCTCTCTGGCTCATGTCTGCGTTTGCAACCCTGATCGGTGAATCTCAAGCTGTTGAACTTTTAGAACGCGCGATCGCAATTGATCGCCTCGCACCTGCTTATCTATTTACCGGAACTGCGGGAATCGGCAAGCGATTGGCAGCCGAATGTTTTCTCGAATCGCTGTTGTCGTCTTCGCGATCGCGCATTCTCAATCGCAATCATCCCGACTTACTCTGGGTTGAACCGACTTACTTACATCAAGGAAAGCGATTAACTTCGATCGAGGCTGAAGCTGCTGGAGTCAAGCGCAAAACGCCGCCGATGATTCGATTAGAGCAAATTCGCGAAGTGAGTCAGTTTCTTAGTCGTCCGCCACTCGAAGCGGCGCGATCGGCGATCGTAATTGAACACGCAGAAACGATGCCGGAAGCCGCTGCGAATGCGTTACTGAAAACGCTGGAAGAACCGGGACGCGCAACGATCGTTCTTTTGGCAACCAGTATCGAATCGGTTTTACCGACGATCGTTTCTCGGTGTCAGCGGATTCCGTTTGCTCGGCTCGATGCAGAATCAATGGCGCGTGTGTTGAAACAAGTGGGACACGCAGAGATATTGTCGAAACCGCAATTGTTAGCTTTGGCCCAAGGAAGTCCGGGAGCCGCGATCGCACATCAGCAAACGCTCGAATTGATTCCACCTGAACTCCTCGAATCAGTAATGAATCCTCCGACGTCTCTGAAGCAAGCATTAACGGTTGGAAGAACGATCGCGAAAACGATCGACGGTGAAACACAGCTTTGGTTGATTGATTACTTACAGCAAATGTATTGGACACAGAGCTATAGTTCTCGATCGATCCGATTATTAGAAAAAGCTAAGGAACAGTTACTCGCTTATGTTCAACCTCAATTAGTTTGGGAAGTCATGTGGATGGAGTTTTGTGCCTAAACTGCTGGCTCACAATTCAAGACCGCATCTAGAAGAATGTCTGCTCCAAATCGAATCGGATCGGTACAAGGTAGGTTTGTTTCTTCTTGAATTAATGCGATCGCTCCCCATGCCGCATCGTGATCGAGATGAGCGGTGTTAAGTGAGATCGCTGCAACTTTACAAGCTGCAAACGAGCCACCCGCAGCAGTGAGAGATTCATAAACTTGAACGACTGTTTTAAGCGGTGGAATCGGGACTTGGGGAAAGTTGCGAATCTGCATTTGTCCCGCTCGATGTACCAAAATTAAATGCGTTGGTTGAGAGCCTCGAATCAACGGTAAAGTTGCGGTCGAAGCTGGATTCAAAATTGATCCTTGTCCTTCGATGTGAAGAAGATCGTAATTTGCATGACGCATGACTAACTGTTCGACGGCTCCCGAAGCGAAATCAACGCGAATCGCATCTAAAGGAATGCCATCACCAGAAATCATCATTCCTGCTTGTCCTGTGCCGAGAAACTTCGATCGTATTCCTCGCTTTTTTGCTGCGCGATCGAGTTCTAAACTCGTGGACATTTTGCCGATGCTCATATCGGTTCCAACGGTTAGAACTCTCAGACAAGACAGCGATCGAGCCGCACCGCTTCCAACTTTTAAGCCAATTGGTTCTCGACGAATATCCCAAATCCATTGTTCAGGCTTCAATCGATCTTTGAGCTTGGGTGATAGTGCCGTATGCAGTCCATTCACGATCGACAATCCCGCCTCAACCGCTTGCTGAATCTCACTGAACCACACATCCGGTAGCACTCCGCCAGAGGGAGCAATTCCAATTAACAATACAGTGGGTTGATACTGCAAAGCTTCCTCGATCGAACTCACAATTGGAGCATCACACGCGATCGAGGTTAACGCTCGAAAAGATTGTCCTACACAGTCATGATCAATGATTGCAACCGCGGAATCAGAACAATACCGCGTAAACGTCAGCCCAGTTTTTCCCTGTGTGCCTTGAACACCATCATGCAAAAGAACTGCAACGCGATCGCTGGATTTCAGCATTGTTTATCTCCCTTTCAACACAACACCTAGACCCGGACGATCGCTCGGAATCACGCGCCCATTTTGAAAGCTTGCGCCCATAAACGGATCATCAATCAGATTCAAATGACTATCGAGATCTAAATAGTCTGCGAGTGGGGATAACTGTGCGATCGCACTATTCAACAATGCACTATCCGAATAACAGCCAAACATCACTTTGAGGTCAGAAGCTTTCGCAACATGAATCATCCGCAGTGCTTCACTTAAACCACCGGACTTCATTAGCTTAATGTTGATGCCATGAACGCGATCGCTTAATGATGGAATTGATCGACTGGTAAAACAGCTCTCATCGACGAAAATCGGCAACGGTGAAAGATAAAACAGTTTTGTTAGTTCGGTTTCTCGCCCTTTTGCCAAAGGTTGTTCGATGTAAGTTACATTGCGATCGCTTAACCAATGCGCCATTTTCAAAGCCGTTTCAACAGTCCAACCACCATTTGCATCGACACTAATTTGATGAATATTCGGAGCCGCCTCCCGCACCGCTTCAAACATTGCTTGATCCGCTTCGATTCCTTCAGGACTGCCTAATTTTACTTTCAGCGCTTGAATATCTTGCAGCGGTGATTCGATCGTGCCTTTACCCAGCCAATCTTTGACTCGTTGTTTTGCGCCTTCGGGGGTGTTGATCCCGATCGTCACTGAAGTTGGAACAATGAGATCGCGCTCCAGTCCCCACAATTTCCATAACGGCAGATTGGCAGATTTCCCTAACCAATCATGTAAAGCAATGTCGATCGCAGCACGCGCAGCAGACGGGAGTTTGGCTTGAGCGAAAAGCTGATCGAGCCGTTGGCGTTCAAGTGGATGAATTGCTTTAAGGAGAGGTGCGATCGCTTGTAAAGAACGCGCAATCATTTCTGTCGTTTGGGGCTGTTCTCCGATCGAAAACGGCGAAGCTTCTCCCCATCCTTCAATTCCATCCTGCTCAATCTTGATCCAAACATTAGTTGTTTGAGCAGTCGTTCCTCGACTAATTTTGAGGGCAAAACGTTTATGTACCGTAAAGGTTTGAATCTGAACTTGCATAGCGGTGAAGAAGCAGCACTGTTCAGCTTACTGGCAAAATCCCGTTTGCGATCAGTCCTGCCGAGCTAAATCGCACCTCAGAAATTATGCAGCTTGACTGAGGGAACGGGCTTTTCTGCTTTCTGCAAGGGAATGCCTCGTCTCGCCGCTTCGACAAATCGACTCACCCGAATCGGATCGATCGAGTTTTCTCGCTTGCCCTGTCGCTTCAACGAACTCGACACAATCACGCCATCTGCGACCTGCATCATTTGCGGCACGTTTTCCCAATCCGCCCCGCTACCGACAAACACAGGCGTTCCTTGAGCCGCATCCCGCGCCAATTCCAAGTCTTCTAAGTTGGGAGGATCGCCCGTTGCCCAGCCAGAAAGAATCACCGCATCTGCTAACCCGCGCTCGATCGTATCTTGTACCGCTGTCGTCAAATTCACTGATCCCAATGGTCGCGCGTGTTTCACCAACACATCCGCAAAGATTTTCACATCGCTACCCAACTCGCGACGATAGCGCATCAAATCATGGGCGCGTCCTTCGATCAAGCCTTGATCGGTTGCCATGATGCCCGTCCAGACATTGACGCGAATGAATTGCGCCTGCACACAACACGCGATCGCTAACGCACTCTGAGCATCATTTCTAAGGACATTAATCCCAATCGGCAGTGCTACCATTTGCTGCAAGCGCTGAATAATCACCGTCATCGCGCTCACGACTGCCGGATCGACGTGATCTTTTGGAAAAGGCGCATCGAAGAAATTTTCGACGATAATCGCGTCCACACCACCCGCCGCAAGAGCCGTTGCCTCTTGTTCGGCGCGATCGAGAACGGTCTTCAAACTACCGCCCCAGCGCGGGGAAGTCGGCAGGGGCAGAAGATGAACCACCCCAATAATGGGGTTCGCAGTTTTGAATATTTGTTTTAAGTCCACAGCGCCTACACGATCGGCTTTCTCAGCAACATCAATATTGAAAATGATAACGCGATTCGGAATGCGAAATGAAGGAAACTGAAAGGAGGACTTTCAAAAATCGCTTATGTTGCTGTATCTATCGACTTGGCAAGAAGTAGAGACGTATTTATCTCGATCGACGGGAATTATTTTACCGATCGGTTCGACCGAGCAACATGGCCCGACTGGACTAATCGGAACTGATGCGATCTGTGCCGAAGCGATCGCGAAAGGAGTCGGAGAATCGACAAACGCTTTGATCGCACCCACGATCAATGTCGGAATGGCGCTACATCATACGGCATTTCCAGGCAGTATGAGTTTACGACCGAGTACGATGATTCTGGTGATTCGCGATTACGTTACGAGTTTGGCGAAGGCGGGATTTCGCAAGTTCTTCTTTATCAATGGACATGGCGGAAATGTGGCGACTCTGAAGGCAGCATTTGCGGAAACGTATGACCATTTATCGGATTTGGGAATTTCAAACCAGGTGCAATGCGTCGTCAGCAATTGGTATATGTGTGGCTCGGTGTATAAATTGGCAAAAGAGCTATACGGTGATCAAGAAGGATCTCATGCAACGCCGAGTGAAGTCGCGTTAACACAATACCTTTATCCTGAATCGATTAAATCTGCGCCGTTGAGTGAGCCTGTGGCGAAAGGACATCGGATCTATGGCGCGATCGATTTCCGCGATCGCTATCCCGATGGACGCATGGGATCAAATCCCGCCCTTGCTACCCCCGAACACGGAAAACAACTCTATGAGTTTGCAGTCAAAGAGATTAGTAGTTCGTATCTAGAATTTATGGCATTGAACTAGAAGTGTTAAAGTGTCTCAGCTTTATTTTCAGTTCACGTAATAATGACAAGCCCGCGATTACCGACTTCTGCCCAAACGTTCGAGTGTTTTCGGATCTGTTATCAACTCACAACTCTATTTCTTGATATTTCTCTAGTGCGGCTTGATGAGCGAACCAGCAATATTTTTATCCTTGCAGGTGAGAGTTTAATCGTTACAATCGAACCAGATGGCACTGTGGACTTACCCATCATGAACAAACCTAACTTTTCAGACATGAGCCGCGAGGAACTTGCCGCATACGTGATGAAACATCGTCACGATAATGAGGCGTTCTATGCTCTTGCAGATAAAGTGTATACGTCTCCTCGAATTCGAGTGCAATCGATGGAGCAGCTTGCAGACCTAATTCGTGCGAAGCAGCAAGAGCAGACAGAATAGACGAGAGCAATTACTCTGCCAAGATATGATTCACTCGATCGAGTAATTCTTCCATCGGCATCGGTGGCAGCACAACCGTCGCAATCGCTTCCAATAATGGTGTATTTTCGGGCTGATGATTGATGATGACGATCGCGACCTTTTCCCGGAATCGCTTTAATCCTGAAAGCTGCTGAATCGTCGATCGATCTAAATCCGAAGCATGAAGTAAGAGTAAGTCAATGCTTTGGGTGTCGAGTTTTTGCAAAACATCTTGCCACGATCGAGCAATCATGCCGCGAAATCCAGCCGTTTGGAGATATTGCATCACGGCTTGGAGCCAGTCGGAGCGTTTCGCATTCGGTGATTGTAGTTTGGCAGAATCGATCGCGAGTACGAACGGTCGCCATGCAAATCCTGCTGCCACTTGAATCACTTGCAGCAACGCTTCTGAAGTTTCGGAAACAGGCGCTAAACAAGGAAACACTGATAATCCTGGTACTTGATTGGCGGCTTGAGTCGTTATCGGATCGAGCGTCACGAGCGGCAAGGAAGCGAGAAAGCTACAGTTGCCCAACAGTTTCAAATATCCGATCGCGTCAGGAACGGCGGCATCAAGTAGCACAATATTCGGTTTCCAAACTTGGGCGAGGAGTTCAGCTTGTTCTAAGTCGTCGGCTTCGACTACGCGGTAATTGTGACTGTGCAGTAAGGCGTTGAGATCGATTTTGGCACTCGTTCCTGAGCGGTGAAGCTCTCCGTAACGAGTGGGACTGAGGCGCAGAATGACTAAGGTTTGGGGCGAGGGTTCAACGATCGTAGGAATGGACACCTCATCGGGCGTAAGTTGGTTGAGAACTTGCTGAAGCGATCTCTGCACGATCGGGAATGCGACAAAGCCATCGGCTTGATGGCGATAGGCTTGTTCTCGATCGCCGCGTGTTCCGGTCACGATCACGGGAATTTCTCGCGTTTCGGGTTCAGCTTTGAGCAGCGTCAACACATCCCAACCTGATAACGTTGGCAGTAATGGATTGAGGAAAACCGCACAAGGTTGGAGGCGGCGAGCTTTTTCGACGGCTTCAGTTCCCGATCGAGCAATCACCACGCGATATCCGAGTTCTGCGAGTTGGTCGGAGAGAAGCTCGATCGATTTCACGACCGCTTCGACGACTAAAACGAGGCGATTGTCATTCTCCGTCTTCGTGTGAGAAACGGCAATACTATTGGTGCGCTGCGGATGAGTGGGCGGTAAAAGCAGCGTGAATTCGCTGCCTTGATTCTCTCTGGACACGAACGAGACATCGCCTCCGTGCAGTCGAGCTAAACGTTGCGTCAGAACGAGTCCAAGCCCTACTCCCTCAAATCGGCGAGTCATGGGATTCTCAAGCTGCTGAAATTTTTGGAAAATCAAATGTTGTTTCTCGGCGGGAATGCCAATTCCGGTATCCCAAACGGTAAATGCAATCCAACCTTCCCAACGACTGACTCTTAATCCGATTTGCCCAGATGAATCGGTGAATTTCAGCGCATTCGATAGGAGATGTACTAGCATTTGACGCAGGCGCAATTCGTCTGCGACTAAGGCTTCTAATCCTGGCTCAATTTCTAAGGTGAAGTTTGCCAGCGGTGCGGTTGCATAGAGAGCCGTTCTGGTTTCTGGTTTTTCTTCTTCTAAACACAGTAGTTCAGCTTGCTCGATCGCTCTTTCACAGAGCGATTTCACGCTCACAGAATAAAGCGACAGTTCGATCTGTCCGGTTTCGATCCGCGTGAGATCGAGAATGTCATTGACGATCGCCATCAAGTGCCGCCCGCTGCGGTGAATCAATTGGGCGTAACGCACTTGGCGTTCGGTGAGGGTTCCAGAAAGCTGATCTTTGAGCAAGCTCGATAAGCCGAGAACAGCGGTTAACGGCGTTCTCAGTTCGTGACTGATGCAGGCGAGAAATTCATCTTTGAGGCGATTGAGTTGAACGAGATCGGCGTTTTTCGCTGCTAGTTCGCGCGATAACTGCTGCTGTTCTGTCACATCTTGCGCGAGAACAAGCCACACATTTTCTTCGATCAAGGATTGCACTGCGGTAGACGATCGCCCAAATTCGCCCGTTTCTTGCTCGAAAGCGGCGAGGCGAAACGCTGGATCGGCTTCAAACTGCGGCAGCTCCTGATGGGAAAACAGTTCTCCCAGTGGAATTTTTGCAAACTGCAAGATCCGTTCCTGCCCATTTTTTAGCGGGCAGACGCAGATACAAGTATTCGGAGTCGAACCGATTTGACACAGTTTGGGAGAGATTGATTTGAGCGTTTCGCTTACAGAGGACGGCATTGCGTACTCTAACAAGGCGGCGGCATCTCGTTGCACCCAGCTTGGATCAACGACATCCCCCAACTGCTCTGTCCAGACTTTGTTTTGGGCGATCACTTCGCCCGATCGCGTTTGTAGCATCAACGGTAATGGCAGATGTTCAAGAAACTGCATCAGCGTTGCTTTACTATCGGGTTTGGCAAGCGAATCGAGCCGCGCGATTTCTCCATCCGGCGTTTTGGCGTATCCAAGCTCTGCGATTTGAACCTGAATCTGTTGCTTCAGACGGTTAATTTCGGCGGGCGATGCGGACTGACGCGATCGCTCTAATTCGGCACAAGTTTCAGCTTTGGCGCGATGCCAAAACGATTCGGAGGAAAGCTTGGCGGGTTTGGACACATCCGCTGCACGCAAAACTTCTGACCACGATCGCAGCGTAAAGCTATCGACTAATCCAACAAACTGAGAACCGCGATCGACCACTGCCCAATATCGCACTGGACTTGTGAACTCGATTTCGAGTAGATCGGTGGTTTCTTCGATTGTAGGCAAGATTTCGACCAGCAGTTTGAGATCGATCTCTTCGGATTGTCGGGCATAGGACAACAAGGCATGAGCCTGAATCACACCGATCGGAAACTGTCGCTCATCTACAAACACTAAGCGATCGGCTTGATACCGCCCCATTAGCTCGACTACTTCAGGCATAGTTGCTGACTGTAAGCAAACGGGGGCAGGCTCGACAAATTCTCGAATCGAGGCTGGGTAAGTCACCATTGCTTTCATCCTGACCGATCGGCATAAATTGCGAATCAGCGCTGTCCTTGATCATGAGTCGCTTGTCAACAGACGATCACGGTCTTGTAAGCTACAAAAGCGCTGACTGAAAAAGAAATTAATAAAAAGCGAGTGTAGTCACTCTTACTGAGGCGAATTTAAAAGAATCAGATTCAAATGATGACATAGCTAAGGATTCGCGCGTGGGAATAAAAGCTTTACGTAATTATAGTTAACGAAGTGAAATGCGCTTCAATCTCGCTTGAAAACCCTGATCGAGATACTCTATCCTCTGTGCAGCTTTTTCTCTCCAACATCCTGGTCGAAGAATCTTAAAATATGATTTAGCTCCTCTTACTCAGGTTTCTGCTTTGACAGCTCCAGCTTCTTCGCCAGTTTCGTCGATCGTGCGTCCGCAACTTTCGATCGGCGCACACCTCAATTCTCCTGACCTGACTCGATCGATAGAGCGGGCGCTGTTTAGCGATGCCTCACAAGATCGCTACACGCTCTCGATCTCTGAATCCGAGGACGATTTTTTCCAACTGATTCAACACCAGAAGCAGCAGTTGGACTGCTTGATTTTGCAGGACGGGGAAAGGTTGGCGGCTGTGCTGGAGTGGCTTCAGTCGCAGGCAATCTTGCTGCCTGTCGTAATCCTTCAGGCTCAACGAGCTCAGGAGACAGAATTTCTGTATCACAGCGCTGAAGTGCGGGTATTGACCACGGAACTGGAGCAAATCGACGCTTCGATCGGTCAAGCGATCGAAGGTTTTTTGGGTCTTTCTCCAGTGTGCCAGTTGCCTGATACGATTACGCCTACAGATTTGACCCGCGACCTGATCGCCCAAAACTTTCTCATGATGCAACAGCGACGATTGACCGAAAAACTCAAAGAGCGATTGGGGTATCTGGGGATTTACTACAAGCGCAGTCCGAAAGCCTTTCTGCGAAATCTTCCGCCAGAGGAGCAGAGGGAATTTCTAGAGCAGTTGCGGACAGAATATCGCGTGATTATTCTGAGCTATTTTCAAGACGATCGCGATTTGAATCAGCAGATCGATAACTTCGTGAATGCAGCATTTTTCTCGGATGTTCCCGTTTCACAAGTTGTTGAAATTCATATGGAACTGATGGATGAGTTTGCCAAACAGCTAAAATTAGAAGGGCGAAGCGAAGAAATTCTGCTCGATTATCGGCTGACGTTAATTGATACGATCGCGCACCTGTGCGAAATGTATCGGCGCTCCATCCCGCGCGAATCTTAACCTAGAATGCCGATTTCTACTCCCACGCAGAGCGATACTCTAATGTTCATAGTGATCGATTGAATCATGAGTCCTTTGAAAAAAACTTACGTCTTGAAGCTGTATGTTGCGGGCAACACACCAAACTCAGTTCGCGCTTTAAAAATGCTCAACAACATTCTTGAAAAGGAGTTTCAAGGCGTTTATGCGCTCAAGGTGATTGATGTGTTGAAAAATCCACAATTAGCCGAGGAAGACAAAATTCTGGCAACCCCAACTTTAGCAAAGATTTTGCCGCCGCCAGTACGTAAAATTATTGGGGATTTGTCCGATCGAGAAAAGGTCCTGATCGGGCTAGATTTGCTGTATGAGGAACTGCGCGAAGAAGAAATTGATGCAGAATAAAACCACCCACAAAATTCTATAAACCGTCTTGTTTGCAGGTTTTGTGGTAAATAAGTGTGACAGACCCGTTTTAATCCTTTTTGATAAGCAGGAGCTTGCTCCGTTTGTTTGACATCCTAACCTTATGACTTCGAGCAACCCAACCGAACAACGTAATCTATCCGAACTCGCGGGCGTGCAAAAGCTCCGCACGATGATTGAGGGCTTCGACGATATTAGTCACGGTGGCTTGCCCATTGGTCGAACCACGATCGTAAGCGGCACGTCTGGAACCGGAAAGACCCTCATCGCCGTTCAATTTATTTATAATGGCATTACGCAGTTTGATGAAGCAGGCGTGTTTGTCACGTTTGAAGAATCGCCCGCAGATATTATCAAAAATGCCTTGAGTTTCGGCTGGGATCTTCAGAAGTTTGTCGATGAAGGAAAGCTTTTTATTCTTGATGCCTCTCCTGATCCGGAGGGGCAAGAGGTCGTCGGAGATTTTGATTTATCAGCCCTGATCGAACGGATTCAGTACGCGATTCGGAAGTACAAAGCGAAGCGAGTGTCGATCGATTCTGTTACCGCTGTGTTTCAGCAGTATGAAGCCGCTTCGGTCGTGCGTCGCGAGATTTTTCGCTTAGTCGCTCGGCTCAAACAAGTTGGCGCAACGACAATCATGACCACTGAGCGCGTTGATGAATATGGCCCGGTGGCGCGATTTGGCGTGGAAGAATTCGTCTCAGATAACGTTGCGATCGTCCGAAATGTCCTTGAAGGGGAACGGCGCAGAAGAACGATCGAGATTCTGAAACTACGCGGTACAACTCACATGAAAGGGGAGTATCCGTTTACGATCACGAATCATGGAATTAATATTTTCCCGCTCGGTGCGATGCGTCTAACTCAGCGATCGTCAAATGTGCGCGTTTCGTCGGGTGTGAAAACGATGGACGAAATGTGCGGCGGCGGCTTTTTCAAAGATTCGATTATTCTGGCAACGGGCGCAACTGGAACCGGGAAAACGCTGCTCGTCAGTAAGTTCTTACAAGAGGCGTGTCAACGCGGCGATCGAGCAATTCTGTTTGCTTATGAAGAGTCTCGCGCCCAGTTGTCGAGAAATGCTTATTCTTGGGGAATCGATTTTGAGGAGTTGGAGCAAAAAGGCTTACTCAAAATCATTTGCGCCTATCCCGAATCGGCAGGACTTGAGGATCACTTGCAGATGATCAAATCTGAGATTGCAGAATTTAAGCCGTCTCGAATTGCGATCGATTCTCTTTCGGCTCTGGCGCGAGGAGTGAGTAACAATGCGTTCCGACAGTTTGTGATCGGTGTGACTGGATTTGCCAAGCAGGAAGAGATCACGGGATTCTTCACGAATACGACGGATCAATTTATGGGATCGAATTCGATCACGGATTCGCACATTTCGACGATTACCGACACGATTATCATGCTGCAATATGTTGAGATTCGCGGGGAGATGTCAAGAGCGCTAAATGTGTTTAAGATGCGTGGATCTTGGCACGATAAGGGAATTCGTGAGTATACGATTAGCAATCAAGGCCCTGAGATTAAGGAGTCGTTCCGTAATTTTGAGGGGATTATCAGCGGATCACCGACTCGGATTGCGGTGGATGAGAAGAGTGATTTATCACGAATTACGAAGGGATTGCGGGTTGAGGATAAGGGTTGAGGGTGATTTGATCGGATCTCTCCGTTTCGATCGGCTTTTGCCCCCTAAATCCCCCAAATTTGGGGGACTTTGAAACTGATAGATTTCTTGAAGTTCTAGAAATTTTTTCTGCTCAAAGTCCCCCAAATGGGCGATTTAGGGGGCGAAGATCTCAGCGTCGGATAGATCAAGCATCTTGGGCGGATCGAAATTCTCAAAACCACGATCGACAATCTAATACTTCCGCTCTTTAGGCTCAAACTGATTGATCACGACAGGCATATAGTTGATATCAATTCCCGCAGCCGAATAGTACGCCAGAGTATGCTTCAAAAAGGCAGAATCATCTCGCTGAATGTAGTCTTCACGGAAATGTGAACCTCGACTTTCCTTGCGGTTAATTGCCGAGAACAGAATCATTTCACCGACCACAAACAACGATCGTAGTTCTAACGCTTCAATGAGCTCGGTGTTCCAGCTTGATCCGCGATCGTCGAGTCGAATCTGACTATATTTCTGCTGCAATTCGCGCAGTTTGGCGAGTCCTGTTTGCATCACTTCTTCGGTGCGAAATACGCCGCAATGCTCGGTCATGCAGTCTTGATAAGCTTGGCGAATTTCTTGGATGCGGTACTGTCCCGATTGATTGAACAGTGCTTCAATTTGTTCTTTCGCATCTTGAACATAGCGATCGACATTGAGATCTGGTAACTTTCGATTTTGGACAAATTGCGCGATCGCGGCTCCGGTTCTGCGTCCATAGACCACGCATTCTAAAAGCGAATTGCTTCCCAATCGATTTGCGCCATGCACAGACACACAGGAGGTTTCACCCGCCGCAAAGAAGCCATCTACGAAGCCACCCGCTCCCGCCCGCACGTGCCCATCGGTATCCACCGGAATGCCGCCCATACAGTAATGCACCGTTGGACGAACAGGCATCGGTTGAGTAACCGCATCGACTCCGACTAAGCGATGCGCCTCTTCCCAACAAAACGGCACGCGACTCATGATTTTCTCTTTGCCCATGTGCCGCAAATCGAGATAGACATAAGCCCCACCCGGACTACCATCGGGTTTAACGCCTCGTCCAGCGCGGACTTCGGACATGATCGCGCGGGAAGTAATATCGCGGGGAGCGAGTTCCATGCGGCTAGGGGCGTAGGTTGCCATAAAGCGATCGCCTTCGCTGTTGATCAAATACGCCCCTTCGCCCCGCACCGCTTCAGAGATCAACACACCCACTGGATACAGTCCCGTGGGATGGAACTGCACGAATTCCATATCTTCCAGCGGCAAGCCTGCCATTGCCGTCATCGCGAGTCCGTCACCTGTCGAGGCGTAATCGTTGGAAGTCGTGTTGTAAACGCGCCCGTAGCCGCCTGTGGCGAACATCACTGCTTTCGCGCGAACGATTTCGATCTGTCCGTCTAACAGGTGATACATAACGACACCTTTCGCCTGTCCATCTTCGAGGATCAGACGCATCACGTACCATTCTTCGTAGATCTTGACTCCGTACTTCATCAAGTTGCAGATCAGTTCGTGCAAAATTGCGTGTCCTGTTTTATCTGCAGCGTAACAGGTGCGATTGTGAGAATGACCCCCAAAAGCCCGTTGAGCGATTCGACCATCGGGAAGCCGCGAAAACAAAACGCCCATGTGTTCGAGATCGATCACGACATCGGGGGCTTCTTGCGTCAAAATCGCGACAGCATCTTGATCCGCGAGATAGTCGGAACCTTTTACCGTATCGAAGGCGTGAGCTTCCCAAGAGTCCGTTTCATCGACGTTTTTGAGTGAAGCCGCCATGCCGCCTTGTGCTGCGACAGAGTGCGATCGAATCGGGTGAGTTTTGGCAACAACGGCAATGCTCAGACTCGGATTTGTGCGGGCGATTTCTAACGCGGCACGAGATCCCGCGAGTCCACCCCCAACAATAATGACATCGTGATCAATCATGGTCGCTCATCTGGAAATCACATTTCCCATTTTGACCCGAATCTGTCATTCTGCTAGTTTTTCACGCTTCTCTTCATAATCCAAGCTCCGGCAGCAAGCGCGATCGCACCGATCGTAACTGGAAGTATCCATCCGGTTTCGGCGGGCTGCGTCGTTGTTGGAACTTGAGCGACTGGACTGGATTGCGGAGCCGCTCCCGCTTGAACGGTGACATCGTAGGCGAATTTGAAAGCGTTGAATTCGTCGGCATCAACTTTGGGTGTACCGCTAATTTCTAAGGTGTAGATTCCGGCTTGGGGAAAGGTGACTTCTGCGCCTGGAATGCCTTTGTACTGTTCGGCTGAGATTGCTTTTAGCGTCGGCTGTGCGATCGTTTGCTTGTTGGAGGTGATTTTTAGCTGACAGTTACAGCGATCGAGCGGAATCACTTCACCACCGGGTTTTGTCAGTGCAAACCAAGCTTTTGAAGCTTCGCCTGCTTTCGGATTGTGATTAGGTTCGATGTGAAAGGTTGCGGCGACGTTGCCTTCTGTTTTGACGTTGTGGGCGAGAACGGGTGAGGCAAAGAGTAGAAAAGGAATTAGGTAGAGCGATTTATTTTTTAGATTCGACATACAGTTTTTCAAACGAGAACAGCGACCAGAAAAAGCGCGATCGTACTAACAATACGCCAATCACTAGAAAGATAAGAAAGCCAACTCTTAAGCGATTATTAAAATCAACGCTAATTTCTCCTAGATAATTCGAGCCGGATAAGCTTGTGTGAATCGCAGCTAAAATCAAAGCTGGAATGCTGATTAAATGGATTTTTCGCCAAGCTGTACCGAGTTTAGAAACAGCCTGATCGAAACTGGTGAATGCTGCGGGTATCATTAATCCAAATGCTGAAATTCCCGACCACATTCCAGCCTGTTGAGTTGGGAGCAGAAACACGATCGCATTTAAATTCCAGTTAAACGTATGGTCTAGGAAATGCCCGATATGAGCGCAAGATAGCACAAATGCGCCCACTCCTAACGCCCGTCGATACCGCAACGGAGTCGCCCAAATTCGGCTAATCGGTCGCGCAATTAGCGCTAACATCAGACAAATCAAAGCGGCGTGTCCGGTGTAATCGACCATATCGCTGCTTCTAAGCAAAGTCAAAAGACCGATCGTCAAAGTTACCCAACCGCCTAGTTTAAATAGCTGATTTCTACGATCGCGACTCAACGCCGACGCAAATAATCCCGTACTGATCATCATCGGCGCAGTGCCCAACCCAAACGCTAACATTGTGAATGCGCCTTGAGTTGCGTTTCCGGTTTCGGCTGCTTTGATCTGTGCCGTGTAGAGAAAACCGCAGGGAATCAACCCCCAAATCATGCCTAGTACAGCAGGTGTCCACCAATTCTGCGATCGCGCTAATTCCGACATCAGCAAATTAAAACGATCGTGCAATTTCCCCTGAATCGGGTGCAAAATCGGAACGCGCGGCAGCCATTTTGCATTGATATTCGACAACCCAAACCAGATGAGAAGCAATCCGGTCACGATCGCGAGTCCTCGTCTCAGACCGCTATCGATTCCAGCAAGTTGTCCACCTGCAATCAGCACCGATCCCAAAGCACCGATCGCAGTTCCCACGATCGCATAACTTACCACCCGCCCAATATTCAGCAACAGATTAAACCGAACCTGCTGCCATCGAGAACCGCGATCGCGCGACAGCGAAAACGCTACGGTCAAAGGGCTACACATTCCCAAACAATGCCCGAAGCTCCCCAAAAATCCAACACTCGCAATCAACAAGAAATCCAGCATTTTTCAATGCTATCTCAAGTGAACCGCACAGGTAAGCCATCCTGAAACGCCAGTAGCTCTCCAGGCTCGATCGTTGTCCACACTTCGTTATCGGTCAGCGGAGTAGTCGCAATCACCGCAACGCGATCGCTCGGCTTCGTCAATTCCTGAAAATCCACGGTCAAATCCGCATCGATCAAATGTGCTGCCGCAAATGGAGCCTGCCGCACAACGTAGCAAAGCTTCGTAGAACAATGCACAAAAAAGGTTTCACCGTCTGAAAGCAGATAGTTGAACGTGCCATACTTTGAGATCGCGCTTGTTATCGATCGCAGCACCGGATACAACTCGGCTGAACTAGGTTTCTCGATCGGAAAGGTCTGCCGCAGCGTATTCAGAATTAGACAGAATGCGCGTTCACTATCGGTTTGCCCCACAGGTCGATAAATGCCCTCTGGCTCTGGCTCAAAGTTTGGCAAATCCCCATTGTGCGCGAACACCCAATAGCGCCCCCACAGTTCTCGTTGAAATGGGTGACAGTTTTCCAGCGCGACTCGTCCAAAAGTTGCTTTGCGAATGTGAGCAATCACATGAGTCGAGCGAATCGGATAGTTACGAACTAACTCAGCCACCGGAGACACGATCGCAGGTTTGACATCGATAAACGATCGACATCCCGCCCCTTCAAAAAACGCAATTCCCCAACCATCTTGATGTTCATCGGTTCGACCGCCCCGCGCAGAAAACCCCTCAAACGAGAAGCAAATATCTGTGGGGACATTACAGTTCATGCCGAGTAATTGACACATATTTGGAGTTTAACGCCAGTTTACCGGAAGTGGCTTGCTGCGAAATCTCGGAAGTCCGTTAAATTCCCGACTCTAAGGTTTATTGAACTAAAGCCCTCTAGAATAGAGAGTGGTTTTTTAAACGAAGGGCACGATCAATGCGGCTATCTCAAATGCTATTGGTGACGTTGCGGGAAGATCCGGCAGAGGCAGAAATTCCCAGCCATAAGCTTTTGGTACGGGCGGGATATATTCGGCGGATTGGGAGCGGGATTTATGCCTATCTGCCGCTGATGTGGCGCGTGTTGCAAAAGATTTCGCAGATTGTGCGCGAGGAAATGAACGCGGCAGGCGCACAAGAATGTTTACTGCCTCAATTGCAGCCGTCGGAACTGTGGAAAGAATCGGGTCGCTGGGATACCTACACCAAAGCAGAAGGAATTATGTTTGCGTTGGTCGATCGACAAGAACGCGAACTGGGTTTAGGCCCGACACACGAAGAAGTCATTACGACGATCGCCCGCGATATGATTCGCTCCTATCGCCAATTGCCGCAAAATCTTTACCAAATTCAGACCAAATTCCGCGATGAAATTCGTCCTCGGTTCGGCTTGATGCGCGGTCGAGAATTCATCATGAAAGATGCGTATTCGTTCGATGCTGATGAGGAAGGGCTGAAGAAAACGTATCAAAAAATGCACGATGCTTACTGCAATATTCTTCAGAGAACAGGCTTAGAATTTCGGGCAGTCGATGCGGATTCGGGTGCGATCGGGGGATCAGGTTCTCAGGAATTTATGGTTCTCGCGGAAGCAGGAGAAGACGAAGTTCTTTACACCGAAGATGGAAAATATGCGGCAAATGTAGAGAAAGCGATCGCACTTCCTCTCGATGCTGAATCTTCACCTTTTACAACTTACGAGAAGCGTGAAACACCAGGAACAGAAACGATCGACAAGCTCTGCAAATTCTTCAAGTGTTCCGCGACAAGTATTGTGAAAAATGTCCTTTATCAAGCGGTGTTTGATAGTGGAATGACTGCATTAGTATTAGTTCACATCAGAGGCGATCAAGATGTAAATGATGTGAAATTGCAGAATGAATTGACGAAAATTGGCGATCGCTTTAATGGAAAAGCGGTTATTTCTCTCACCGTTCCTGATGCCAAAGCTCAAGAAGAATGGGCGACAAAATCACTACCGCTAGGCTACATTTCTCCTGGAATTTCAGACAGCTATATTCAATCGAACAAAGACATTTCACCGAAGTTTGTTCGCTTCGTTGATCAAACCGTAACTGACCTACAAAACTTTGTCACAGGTTCAGACGAAGCGGGCTATCACGTTGTCGGGGCGAACTGGGGCAAAGAGTTTCAGAAACCGTCTCACGTCGTCGATGTGCGAAAAGCGAGAGTCGGCGATCGAGCCGTTCACGATCCCACTCAAATCCTCAAAACTGCACGCGGCATCGAAATTGGGCACATTTTCCAACTCGGAACTAAGTATTCAAAAGCGATGAATGCAGCTTATACCAATGAACAAGGTGAAGAAATACCTTTGGCGATGGGCTGTTATGGAATCGGCGTTTCGCGGTTGGCTCAAGCTGCGATCGAGCAATCTTACGACAAAGATGGAATTGTTCTCCCGGTTGCGATCGCGCCTTATCATGCGATCGTCGTGATTCCCAACGTTAACGATGCGGATCAAGTGAGTGCAGCAGAAAAGCTATACGCCGAGTTGAACCAAGCAGGTGTAGAAACACTCTTAGACGATCGCAATGAGCGAGCAGGCGTGAAGTTCAAAGATGCTGAATTGATTGGAATTCCTTACCGCATCGTCACTGGAAAATCTCTAAAAGACGGCAAGGTTGAACTGGTCGAACGATCAACAAAAGTGGTTCAAGAAGTTGCGATCGCGGATGTGGTTTCAACCCTGAAGCAAGCGATCGTAGATGCAATTGGTTAGGAATTGTTTGAGAAGTAGTTGTGATCTCAATGTGAATTGAATTCATGATCAAATGGGATATTTTGCTTTGATTCTGCCTTCCCTCGATTTTAATCTCTACTCTATACACACAAGTTGTTTATCGCTTCGTTTCGGTCAGCTTCTGCCCCCTAAATCCCCTAAATTTGGGGGACTTTGAATCTCAGAAACTTCTTGGCATTCTGAATTTCTTTCTGTTCAAAGTCCCCCAGAATGGGGGATTTAGGGGGCGAAGATTTTGGCAACAACAGATCAATAGACTTGCGTATAAACGGTAGAACTTTAATCGAGGAACAAGATCAAAACGAGGCGAAAAGGTTAATGGAACTCGCCCAGCATTAATAAAATTTAATCAAACGCAAGCAGTTTTGACCTTCGCGAGAACAATGATACTCAATGTTCCAATCATGTCGATCGCGGAGCTTCTTAAACAATGCAGCGCCCCAATGTGCCTCGTGTTCTAGCGGCTCTGGATAGTCTTGCTCAACTCGATCGAGCAACTGCACAAAATCAAATGGCACACCTCGATCCCACACTTTAATCTCAAGACGATCGACATACACTCCCGCTTCTAGTTTGATCGGAGTTTGTCTTGGTAACTGTGCGTGAGCGTGCCGAACCGCATTGGTAAATGCCTCTATCAATCCAATCTGTCCTTGTAACCAAACTGCCTGAGAAACGGGAGCTTGCTGAAAGGACTCAAACCAAGTCAAAATTTTTGCGATCGCGCTTGCATCGGTTTGAACAATCAATCGATCGAAGTAAATCACACCTCCGGTTTCTGCTAAATTGCTCATTCCCAATACACCCTTAGAAATCAGTTAAAATGCGCTGTCTTTGTTAAACAAAACCGCGATCGTTTTTAGCAATAGCTGTAGATCATACTTTAAGCTCCAGCGTTGCTGATACCGCAAATCTAATTGAATCACTTCTTCAAAGTTGCGAACCTTCGATCGACCATGCACCTGCCACTCCCCGGTAATTCCAGGCTTAACATCAAGCCGCCTCCAGTTGGGAATTTCATAGCGATCGACTTCTTCGGGCAGCGGCGGACGAGTGCCGACTAAGCTCATTTCACCGCATAAAACATTCCAAAACTGCGGCAGTTCATCTAAGCTCGTTTTGCGTAAAAATCGCCCTACTTTAGTAATGCGTGGGTCATTGGCATTCTTGAAAAATGCGCCTTCGTTCTGATTTTCAACCTGGGATTTTAGCTGCTCTGCATCACTCACCATCGAACGAAACTTCCACACCTGAAAGCGCCGTCCTAAATGCCCGCAGCGCGTTTGAGAAAATAGAATTGCACCCGGACTCTCCAGCTTAATCGCGATCGCAATCGGCACAAACACGATCGCCGTAATTCCCAAACCGACTAACGCGCCAGCGATATCGATTGCTCTTTTCGTTCGCGACTGGATCGAGGGATGAGTTGATTCAATCTGCGGCTTGCTTGGACTCGGTTCTAGTGGAATCATTTCAAGTTCGATCGTGAAATGTCGATCGAGATCTGCGAGTGATAATATCGTCAAAATCTCAGGCTTAACGCTCCACAAAACAAGCTCAATCTGACGCGATCGCGCAGCCTTAAGACACATGACCAACGCACCGAGCGCACTACTATCGATAAACGTTGTCTGAGCAAAGTCTAGAATGATTTTAGAAGGTGCGGGTTTTGCTTCGATTAGCTCCCGACATCTGGCGCGAAATAAAACGGCTTCTGTCACTGTTAACAGTGCAGGTAGCTTAACTAGACAGATTCCTTCTGTCTGTGTGACTGGAAACTCGATCGAGGAATGTTGAATCATGGTGAACTCAGGTAGAACACGAAGCAGCAGATCTTGAGAACCGACTAGACGAAGCTCGCTCAAAATCGACACTCAACTGATAACAGAGTGCCTAGGTTGAAGCGATCGATAACAGTCTGCATTAGCTCGATTCAGCCGTGAAAATACGGAAACGCTCATTTTAGCGATCGAGGAAAATTGCCGCAAGATCTGAAATTTTACATAAAGGAATTTTAGAAATATTAGGGCTTTATGATGTAGGACTGTTCGTTTGATGGAGCAGTCGCAAAGCCAGTTTATCCATTACTTAGGTGAGCCGCGATGAGTTCTCCCGTGAAAGTTATCGAAGTTTGTGGCATTCTGGGTCACACTCAAGCAAAACAGTTTAGGCAAGAAGTTCTCGATTTGATTGCCTCTGGAACAACCGAGGTTTTGGTTGATTTTGAGCAGGCAGCGTTTATGGATAGCTCCGGTTTAGGGGCTTTGGTGGGTGCATTAAAAGCCGTAAAATCAGCGCAGGGTAAGCTCTCATTGTGCGCGGTGAAGCAGGAAATTAGAATGCTGCTAGAGCTTGCTGATGTGATTCAGTTTTTTCCAATTTTTTCAGATCAAACAGATTTTCATCAAACTAGAGCAGGCTGTTCGACGAGCTAAGAAGAGGCATAAAAAAGAAGTCCTGAAACCTAAGCAAGGTGGGGGTTTCAGGACTATTTACTGGGTATCGATTTTAACGGGACTGATGAGATTTGAACTCATGACCTATCGCTTAGGAGGCGATCGCTCTATCCAACTGAGCTACAGCCCCAGAATGATCGGCATTATAACAAGCACATCCAAAACGGTGATGTGAAAAATGTTCAAAGAAGCGCAGCAGATGAGCGCTGATCGCACTAAACAAATGCGTCACGTCACCGGATTCTGTGGCGGAAAGCCCGTTTCCTATGGCTTGAACTACAGGATCATAATCTACTGGCTTACAGTTACGGGATCTTAGCGATCGTACAATTAATTCGCTCAGTGAAATCAAGCCCAAAAGCATCAATGCCATCATTCCAAACACAAGCAACGTTTCCATGATTTGTTCTCCTTAAAAATTTCGTCCACATCCAGATGCCCAAGTTTCGTCCCAAGGTGCGCCCCCCGTTTCTAAACCGCAGAGATCACTCGTTGCCCGTACAATCAGACATTCTGCCTGATCCCAGAGTTCCACAGTGACAGTTCCACGCATCGTATCGCGACAGACAAACTGCATCCCCTCAATTGTAGGCGCACGTAGGGGAGTTCCCGGTAGCTCTGTGGTAGCAGTTACCGTAACGCGGTAATGACGGTTACGAGCATCCATACGCCAATATCCCCACGGACGAATGACCCAATTGACTTCAGCATTCCAAGGCACAAATTCGTAAAACTGCCCCCGGTAGTGAATCCCGATCATGGCAACGGATTCCGTCCACCAAAGAATGCCCCGCCGTCCTCCACCTGCTGTCAGTGCGAAATCTGGCTTATTGTCGAATGCGTTGCAGTTTAACCAAAACCATTTACTCGGAAATGCTCCACCCCAGTTCTTTTCGCTATATGCAGGAGCGTTTGTAAATTTATAATCTTTACCATTCCAATTAATGTAACCTGTAGCGTGCCCGTGTGCCATCAGAATTTGCCAGCCTGGTTCAAAAATTTGAAGCGACGAAAGCACGCCAGCAGTTGATTGTCGATCGCCCCACCCATACACAGGCGCGATCGAGTATTGCCATTCTGCAAAATTCCCGTTTGGTTCTTTGAGTCGTCCTTGATGCCAAGTATCTGTGGCTTGATAGCCTTCGGAAATCGTGCGATCGAACAATTTTGGATCTAAAAGTTTCGGCGTTCCGGGCTGCCGCCAATGTCCCAAAGCAAGCTGATCCGTCGATGCCCAAAATCGATCGGAATCTGGAAAAGTTCGACAGAGATACTCATCGTCGAAGCCCAAAATCTGAGCCGTCCCGCCGCTCGTCGGCTGTCCTCCTTGGGGATCTTCGATCGAATACATAAATGCGAAAGTTTGCCCAATTTCCGGCAGAGTAACGCGGTAATACCATCCCTCAAAAAATCGCCTCGGAATGCGATTCCAGTGATAGCCACTGTGGGGAGTCGGGAGCGGGCTAGTATTTTGACTCATACGATCGACAAGTTTCGCAAGGACCAGAAGGATTAATTGCACAGCGGATATAGGGCGATCGCGCATTGTAAATGCAGGTAAAATCGCCAATCAGTGAACCAATCCCCTCTACGTGATGGTAGTCGGGAGGGAGACGGAGCAGATGTTGCAGTTGTCGCCGTTCTGCGGCTGCCATTGCAGCTTGAAGACGCTCCTGCGCTTGGAGTTCCAGCCGATGCCGGAGGAGAAACGTCAGGATCGACGGGAAAAGTGCGATCGCCAGAATCAAAAAGACTGAAAGCATGATTCTATTTTGAGCGATCGTCGAACGATTTGGCATCGATTGATCAGCAAGTTCATGTGCTTGCCTGGGACTATTTCAACTGATCAAGATTCGGGCGGACTTTGACGCGAACTGCAATCGCGGTAATGTTGTCGTGCCCGTTGTACTGATTCGCCAAATCGATCAAACTACTCACGCTCTGATCCAAATTCGTTTGCGAACTCAGCATCGGATCAACGTGACTTTGCCAATACGTTTCAAGCAGATCGTTATCGGTTAAACCATCCGATGCAAGCAGTAGCACGATATCTTCGTTGATTTCAAAAAACTGGACATCGGGATTCACAAAATACTCATCGCGTGGGCCTAATGCTTGGGTGAGTTGGTAAGCATCTGGGCGACCGTAAGCGATCTCAGGCTCTACCCCGCGCAGAATTTCACGCTGTCCAACCTTGTGATCTAACGTCATCTGCTCAAGTCCGATCTTGCGCGTGTAGCGATACAGACGACTATCCCCGACATGAGCGATCGCGGCTTCAGTATCGTGGATCAAGAGCATTACGAGCGTTGTTCCCATTCTGCCGCTGCCCGATCGCAGTCCTTCCTGATTCACGTTGTAGATCGCTTTGTTTGCTTGCTGGATTGCATTCCGAATCACCTCGGCAGCAGGAAGTTTTGCAGGATGTTTTCCTTGATCCATTTCTTGCCAGTACTGCCGAAAATAAGTTCTCAGCGTCTCTAACGCCATTTGACTGGCAACTTCTCCGCTGGCGTGTCCGCCCATGCCATCGCAGAGGACATACAGCCCTCGCGCTTGGATGACTTTGTTGGTGGGAGACTGCACCTTATCAAGCTGCGTATCAATGCCAAAACAATCTTCATTGTGATCGCGCTGTCGTCCAATATCTGTCCGTCCAGCATCTTCTAAGCTGAACAACTGCATCGGTAACACGATCGTCGGCATATCATCGTTGTCGTGATCTGGCTCAGAAATCAGCGTTACTGCCTCTTCAGGCGGCGTTTCGGGAATAGAGGCACTGCTAGAAAAATCTTCGGGGGATTGCGGGTCAGACATGATCTCAGAGTCAGTAAAATCGGCTTGGGTAGCGTGCGCGATCGCTTTGAATTGCGATCGTAGTTCATCGAGCGTAGAAATAAAGTCGGTCTGAAGATCGGCAATCAGTAAATGCAACGATGCCGATTGGGTTTGAGACAGTTGGGAGAGGAGTATTTGCCAGATTGTACCCAAGTTTTTTAAGCTGGGCGCAGTTGTCGGTTCAGGAATCAGTTGTTCTAAACAGAGGAGTTGATCTTCGTCGAGGCGCAGATTGTGAGGCTCTAATAGACTCTGCCGCAGTTGATAGGGTTCCAATGCTTCCCACAAGTCGAGCATTTCGTAGAACCAGTGGAGAATTTGCAGGATCGGGATGCTCTTATTGGTTTTGAGGAAGTCGCTCAACGTTGTGAAGTGCGATCGTGTTTCGAGAATGAGAATTTCGCGGTCTTCCTCCTGCCACGCATTAAATAACAGCGGCAAAATTTGATGTAGGTAAGGCTCTAATTCTAGATAAGGAATGGCGCTATTGGGGGGCGTATCGATGGTGGCGGGTTTGAGGGGTTCTCGATCGAGGACTTGCAGCAGCGGTTTGGTAGCGTCCAAAATCGGGTAGCGGGGGTCGAGATTCAGCGCATTCGGTTCAGCGGGAATGCTCATCCAAAGAGATCGAAGTGTGCCCGTGATTGTATTGCAATTGGGGCATTTGTAAGCGCTCCAATCCACCAGTTCACCGCAATTTGAGCAGGGCTTTTCAGTCAGTGAAGTTCCGCACGCCTGACAAAATTTATGATCTTCTGGATTCTCAAGTTGACATTGAGGGCAGACCAGCATTCCAAATTCCTCAATTCCCGATCGGGAAGTTTTCTCAATGTTACGCAGATTTTGTAGGACGATCTGAATCTTTTCAGGGGTGTAGCAATTTTAGCTCAGGTTCACCGATCCCAGGAATCCGATCCGAGTTCCTCCGTCTTTGTTTTGCGTTAATCCTTTAAAATGTAATCCAGCTTTTTCATAGGCGAAGGATTTCATGACTACTGCTGCTCCCGCTAAAACTCAGTACGAAGCGATTATCGGACTTGAAACTCACTGTCAGTTGAATACCGAAACGAAGATTTTTTCGGATAGCTCAACCAAGTTTACGAGCGATCCCAACGTTCATATCGATCCGGTTTGTATGGGAATGCCGGGGGTTCTGCCTGTTCTGAATCAGAAAGTGTTGGAATATGCGGTCAAGGCAGGACTCGCACTCAATTGTCAAATTGCGCCCTACAGTAAGTTCGATCGCAAACAGTATTTTTATCCCGATTTGCCGAAAAATTATCAAATTTCTCAGTTTGATTTGCCGATCGCCGAACATGGTTGGCTAGAAATCGAGATCACCGACGATAAAGGCAAGCCTTTGCTCGATGAAAATGGCAAAGCGAGAACCAAGCGGATCGGGATTACTCGCCTGCACATGGAAGAAGATGCGGGCAAGTTGGTGCATGGTGGCAGCGATCGTTTATCGGGGTCAACCTATTCGCTGGTGGATTACAACCGCGCAGGGGTTCCGCTGTGTGAGATTGTGTCTGAACCGGATCTGCGAACCGGACAAGAAGCCGCTGAGTATGCTCAAGAGTTGCGCCGGATCATGTTGTATCTGGGCGTGAGCGATGGGAATATGCAAGAAGGTTCGCTGCGCTGTGATGTTAACGTTTCGGTGCGTCCGGTTGGGCAAGAAGAATTCGGCGTGAAAGTCGAGATCAAGAATATGAACTCGTTTAGCGCGATTCAAAAAGCGATCGACTACGAGATCGAACGGCAAACAACGGCGATCGAGAAAGGCGAAAAAATCGTTCAAGAAACGCGCCTTTGGGAAGAAGGAGCGCAACGCACGATCAGTATGCGGATCAAGGAAGGATCGAGCGATTATCGCTATTTCCCTGAGCCAGATTTAGGCCCGATCGAGGTTGCTCCAGCACAATTGGAAGAATGGCGATTGCAGTTACCCGAATTGCCTTACCAAAAGCGCCACCGTTACGAAGAGGGGTTGGGACTCTCGCCTTATGACGCGCGAATTTTGACTGATGATCGCGCCATTGCCGAATACTTTGAAGCGACGATCGCAGCCAAAGCGAATCCGAAACTGGCGGCAAACTGGATCATGGGCGATATCAGCGCTTATCTAAACAACGAGCGACTGAGCATTACTCAACTGGCACTCAAGCCCGAAACTCTGGCGGAACTCATCGGACTGATCGAAGACGGCACGATCAGCAACAAAATTGGGAAAGATGTGTTGCCGGAATTGCTGACTTCAGGCGGATCGGCAAAAGAACTGATCGAGAAAAAAGGCTTGATTCAAATCTCGGATGTGGGCGCGATCGAATCTGCGATCGATGCCGTTCTTGCTGCGAATCCGACCGAGCTAGAACAGTATCGCGGCGGTAAGACTAAACTGCTCGGATTCTTTGTGGGCAAGGTAATGAAGGAGACTGGAGGACGGGCAGATCCGAAGCTCACCAATCAATTGCTAGCGAAGAAGTTGAATGGCTAAAGAATTTGGGTTGGGTGTTAGCCTGATCGGGCAAGATGCTCAACCCATTTTTTATCAGTATGAAAGTTGCATTCTGGCTGATTCCAGTGGAGAGCGATCGCGTTTTCTATCAATCTCTGATCAACGATCTGGCTCATCGATACAATGCTCCAATTTTTCAGCCGCACGTCACGCTTTTTAGTGGTGAATGCGATCGCGCCTCCGAATTTCCTCAACGCACTGTAGAGATTGTTTTAGAAATCGATCGCATTCGATATTCTGAACAATTCACGAAAACGCTATTTATCCAGCTTTTCTCGAATCCTAAACTAGAGCAATTGAGCGAATCGATTCAGCAGCATTTCGGCTCATCCTATTCGCTTGATCCGCATTTGAGTTTGATTTATGCGTCTCTGAGTGAAATGGAGAAACGATCGCTGACTGAACAAGTTCAACTGAGCGATCGCGTCATTCGCTTCGATCGAATTTGTGCGATGGAAATTCCGACGAAACCGCAAACCCGCGAGGATGTCCAAGCTTGGCGGGAAATCGATTAACTACAAAAGTTTTCGGCGTGCCCGTTTTGGAAAAGGCAAATTTCGAGATGAATGAAAATCTTCTTGAACCCTGTGCGTCAAACGGCGAGAAACCTGGCGAACCACTTGGCGAAGAATGCGATCACCCGTCTTCTGAACCAGCGAATCCGGCAGCGCGTGGATAAATCGTGGGAACTGAATCGACACTTGCAAATCAAGCTGCCACTGCACCTGAGTCATTTTTGCTGTGGGATCACTCTGGCTCGGATGTTCGACCAAATGCAAAGCGGCTTGAAAATCGACCTCGTAGCCCAACGACGTATCCCCCGGAACCGGAACCGTTTCAATCCGATAAATGCCTTCCTGCTGCGGCAGCAAATCCAGCCCAACTTTCGGCTCCACATCGTATCCAAACGCCCCAAAATGCCCAATAATCAGCGCGTAACTGTTTTGCCCGATCGCTTCGACCTGCATCGGATGAGCGCAACGCCTGAACCAGTCTTGATGCACATCAAGATACTGCGCCACCGTTCGCGCATCGGCATTCATCTCCATACAATCGATGAACTGGCTCGAAAAAACAGTTGGCTCATTCAACAGCGTTTCCGTAGGTTGAATCGGCGCTCCACTGCTGTTAGAAGCATCTGTGGAACGGGCGAAATTAGGATTTGCGAAATCCGAAGAATCGGTCGGTTGCGATTGCATTCACTCTCTTCCGTTTGCCGTGGTTCTAGGTCAAGGTTCCCTAAAGAATACAGATAGGCTTCAATTCCAGCAGAGGGTTCTACCGAAAGTTTATCGAATCGACATCTCTATCAAACCTGATTGAGTGTCGTAGAAGCTGCCAATTCTGAGAGTAATCGATTCGTAATTTGCGTTACAAAAGTTAAAAGTGTCTTTCGTCTTGTATCTTACTCTGAGCGCAAGGGTTCTGGAAAGTTATAGCAAAAAATTTCTGAGATCGGGTGGGATCAGTTCTTTCTTGCGTGCGATGTAAAGTGAAGGAGATTTAGCAAAAACTGTAAATACTAAATTTGGGATCACGTATGAAAGCATTTGTAGCAGGGGCGACAGGCGAAACGGGACGACGGATTGTGAAACAATTAGTCGATCGAGGAATTCCGGTGCGGGCATTGGTGCGAAATGTCGAATCGGCGCGATCAATTTTGCCAACCGAAGTAGAGCTAGTTCAAGGTGATGTGCTGGAGGGAGCAAAATTAGTTGGCGCAATGGGGGATTCTACAGTCGTATTTTGTGCGACTGGAGCCAAGCCGAGTTTTGACCCAACTCAGCCTTATAAAGTCGATTTAGAAGGTACAAAAAATCTCGTCAATGCAGCAAAAGCGAAAGGAATCGAGCAGTTTGTTTTGGTGACTTCTCTCTGTACTTCGCAGTTTTTCCATCCGCTGAATCTGTTCTGGCTGATTCTCGTGTGGAAAAAGCAAGCAGAAGAATATCTTCAAAAGAGCGGGCTGACTTATACGATCGTGCGTCCGGGCGGGCTGAAAAACGAAGAAAACGAGAATGCAATCATCATGTCCTCGGCGGATACCTTGTCAGAGGGCAGCATTCCCCGCACGAAAGTCGCTCAGGTTTGCATCGAATCTGTGTTTGAACCGAGCGCCCGCAATAAGATCGTAGAGATCGTGGCGAAACCGGAAGCGACTCCGAAACCCTTTTCTGAGCTGTTCGCTCAGGTGGCTTAGGGCAGAAAGCGATCGAGTGCCGCTTTAAGTTCTTCGATTTCAGCATCGATGTTGCCTTCTTGAGCGGCACGCGCAACACATTGCGACAGGTGTTCATCTAGAATCATTCGGGCAACGCGATCGAGTGCGCCTCGAACCGCTGCGATCTGAATCAATACATCTGGGCAGGGTCGATCGCTCTGCACCATTGTTTTGATACCGCGAATGTGTCCTTCGATCCGTGAGAGCCGATTGATCACTCGTCGCACCGATTCTTCAGTGTGAACGTGCGGATGAGCCGGATCATGTTCGTGGTGGGGCAGCGGCTCAAGGTCGCGGGGTGCATCTGAAGTTGCCATCGTGTGAGATCGTGGTATGGAGTGTTACTGATCTTAGTGCCTTAAGTGTGAGGTGTGGAGAATGGCGTGAAATCTCTACCGAACCGAATTTTGTTTTCACCCGTAGGATAGGAATAATGGCTATACAACTGACCAGCGGCATTTCCACGGATGATGACTTATGCAACGCTCTAAGATTTTGAATCATTTGCGCCGAATTCAATGTGCGATCGTCACGATCTCGTTGTTGTTCGGTTTGATGTCTTTTCCGCAATCGGCTTCAGCAGAACCGACTCCAGAAGTTGCCCAAGCTCCGAAAGCGATCGAGCGAGGGAGTTTTGTGGCGGAGGCGGTTCGGAAAGTGGGTACGGCAGTCTTGAGAATCGACACGGAAAAAACCGTCACACGACGGGCTGATCCGATGCTCGAAGATCCGATGTTCCGACGATTTTTTGGGGAAGATTTCTCGACGCTACCACGATCGGAAACGCTGCGCGGTCAGGGTTCAGGATTTTTAATCGATAAAAGCGGCGTGATTTTAACCAATTCTCATGTGGTCAATGGCGCGGATAAGGTCACGGTGACGCTGAAAGATGGGCGCGTGTTTGAAGGGAAAGTGCGCGGATTTGATGAAGTCACCGATCTAGCAGTGGTGAAGATCGACGGGAAAGATTTACCCGTTGCGCCGTTGGCTGATTCGGATAAAGTGCTGGTCGGAGATTGGGCGATCGCGGTTGGTAATCCGCTCGGACTTGATAACACGGTGACATTGGGAATCGTGAGTACGCTACATCGATCGAGCGCTCAAGTAGGTTTGACTGATAAGCGACTGGACTTTTTACAAACTGATGCTGCGATCAATCCAGGAAATTCGGGCGGACCGTTGTTAAACGATCGAGGTGAAGTGATCGGAATTAACACTGCAATTCGGGCAGATGCGATGGGAATTGGATTTGCAATTCCGATTAATAAAGCGAAGTCGATCAAAGATGCTTTGGTGCGTGGCGAAAAGATTCCGCATCCGTATCTGGGTGTTCAGATGACGACTTTAACGCCTGAAATTGCCAGACAGAACAACACCGATCCGAACTCTGCATTTGAAGTTCCAGAGGTGAATGGTGTGATTGTGGTGCGAGTGTTGCCGAATTCGCCTGCTGCGATCGCGGGTTTCCGTCGAGGTGATGTGGTGACTGAGATCGATGGTAAGGCGATCACCAAAGCAGAACAGCTTCAAGAACTGGTGGAAGGTACGAAACTTGGTCAGACCTTGAAGGTGCAAGTTCGGCGGAATGGGCAGGTGCAGCAACTCGCGGTGAAGCCTGCGGAATTGCAGAATGCAAGTTAGAGTGACGCGAGTTTGATGAGCTTTTTGCTTCGTTCTGATGGTGAAGTAGAGAGCGATCGCGCTTGCTTCAATTCAGAAATTAGGCAGAAACATTCCGTCTAATACCCTGATTTGGAATGTTAGACCGACGGCTTTCTGCCTAATCGCCGATTTTGGGATTTTAGGACGACAACATTCTGTCTAACTGCTCTAATTTAGGCTCTTAGATGGAAAGATTCTGTCTAATGAATAGTTCCACGAGAACTGGATATAAATGTTACATATTGGGAACACTAGATCCACACAGTTCCGTAGAACATTCCGTTGGAACCGACACGCTGCAAATAGTCGTGAGGTTAACCGCACTACCCACTAAAGTGGGTGTTGCTTGATTGACTCGTGTGGTTCAACTCAATCGTTGTGCCGCCTATTTAGAAACTAGCTTTGTCTCAATGCGAGATAGCTGTTTACTTCAGATGGAAGGTTTCATAATAGCGATCGAGGGTTGCTATTTGATATGAGCTACGATGAAAGCATTAATCGGGCTAAGTGACCTATGACTATTGCGATCGCTACATGGGGCGAAGCTAGCGACTAGCCAATACAACAGAAGCTACTTAACTTCGACGAATTTCTCGCCCGTTACGGCGGCGATAATCGCTATGAACTGATCGATGGAGTAGGGGCTAGTAAGTTTTGAGCGCGATCTCAATCTCACGTTCCAGGGCGCGATCGCAGTTCTTCCGGCATAAAAGACCGATCGCCCAATATTTTCAATTTAGGTCCGTACTTTCCAAACTCGACCACGCTGATCGATGCCGCAGGCGTATCAATACGATCGCGGTATCGACCCAGATCAATCCCAAGTAATCCACACAGCATGATCCGAATTGTTGCTTTATGCGATACGACTAGCACATTTCCATTTGAATATTTTTGTGTGATTTCAGTAATCACTAACTCAGAACGGCTAGCGATTTGAACGGCGGTTTCTCCTCCCGGTGGAGCATTCCAAGCGGGTTCCGTCATCCAATGGACGTAGTGATCTGAATCGTTCTGTTTTACATAATCTTGAGTTTTTCCTTCCCATTCACCGTATTCGATTTCTCTCAATCCCTCTCGCAATTGCATTTCTAATCCGACTGCATCACACAGAGGTTTTGCGGTTGCGATCGTGCGCTTCATTGGACTGACGTAAGCGGCTGCCCAATCGAGTTTAGAGTAGGCTTTACCGAATGCGATCGCCATTTGTAAGCCTTCATCAGTCAGATCGGGGTCAAGCGATCCACAGAAGCCGCCTGACTGACTGTATGTGGTTTCGCCGTGACGCATGAAATAAAGCGTTAAAGCCATAAAAAAATTAATGAAAGAGAAGAAGTTTGACAAGTTTTTTCGCTCCGTTGTCGATGGCTTCTGCCCCCTAAATCCCCCATTCTGGGGGACTTTGAACCGGAATTTTTGGCTTGAAGTCCCCCAGAATGGGGGATTTAGGGGGCTTCCTGAATTCAACAACGAAGTGAACCACTTTCGCGGAGCGGAACTTCTTCAGGTTGCAACAATCGTTCTCAACTTACATCAGTGATTCGGGGCAATGAATTGAACACGCTTCGCCCGGAGGACAGACCTTGAGCGGTGGAACGTTCCAGAGGGTTTCGGCATACTCGCGAATGGAGCGATCGGATGAAAATTTACCCATTCGCGCCGAGTTTAATATCGACATCCGCACCCACTGATCTTGGTCGCGATAAGCTTTGCTGACTCGATCTTGAGCTTCGATGTAGGATTGGTAATCTGCCAAAAGTAGATAAGGATCTTGGTACAGCAGCGAATTGATCAGCGGTTTGAACAGAGCGGCATCCCCTTTTGAGAAGAAGCCAGAAGAAATTCTGTCGATCGCGGTTTTCAATTCCAGATTTTCGCTGTAGTACTTGATCGGCTGGTAGCCTTTCGCCTTTACTTCATCTACTTCGGGAGCAGTTAGCCCAAAGAGAAAGAAATTCTCTTCGCCAACTTCTTCGCGAATTTCGATGTTTGCACCGTCGAGAGTCCCGATTGTTAATGCGCCATTCATCGAGAATTTCATGTTTCCGGTTCCCGATGCTTCTTTTCCAGCGGTTGAAATCTGTTCGGATAAGTCCGCTGCGGGATACACTCTTTGAGCAAATTTTACGTTGTAGTCTTTGAGAAAGACAACTTTGATTTGTCCGCGCACGTCTGGATCGTTGTTGATCACATCAGCGATCGAGTTAATCAATTTAATGATCAGCTTCGCCATGTAATACCCAGGGGCAGCCTTGCCACCAAAGATAAAGGTGCGAGGCGTGATCTTCAGATCAGGATTCGCTTTTAGGCGATTGTACAGCGTGACAATATGCAATACGTTCAAATGCTGACGTTTGTATTCATGAAAACGCTTTGATTGAATGTCAAAAATTGAATCAACATCAACTTCAATCCCGTTCTCTTTCTGAATGTAGTTTGCTAGGTCTTGCTTGATCGCTTGCTTGATCTGTCTCCATTCCTCGCAGAACTTTGAATCATCAACAAATGATTCTATCTTGCGGAGTTCGGTTAGATCTTTGATCCAGTTTTCACCGATCTTACTGGTGATCAAGCTTGCGAGTCTGGGATTGCTCAGAACAATAAATCGTCTGGGTGTTACGCCATTCGTTTTATTGTTAAATCGCTCCGGATACATTTCGGCAAAATCGCGCAGCACATCTTGCTTTAAAAGTTGGCTATGCAGTTCTGCAACGCCGTTGATCGAATAACTCCCGACGGTTGCGAGATGCGCCATTCTCACAAAGCGATCTCCGGATTCATCGATCAAAGACATCCGGTTGAGTCGATCGTCATCTTTGGGAAACTTGAGGCGTACTTCATCTAGAAATCGCGAATTGATTTCATAAATGATTTCCAAATGTCGCGGCAGCAATCCACCAAAAAGCTTAACCGACCAGCGTTCTAAAGCTTCTGGTAATAGTGTGTGATTTGTGTAAGCAAAGGTGTTGCGGGTAATGTTCCAAGCTTGCTCCCAGTCCATCCCGTGATCATCAAGCAGCAATCGCATCAATTCGGCAACCGCGATCGCGGGATGCGTGTCATTCAACTGTAGAGTAAACTTCTCGTGCAGTGTTTCCAGGGGTAATCCACGCCGCTCATGATGAATTCGGATCACATCTTGCAGGGAACAAGAAACAAAGAAATATTGCTGCTCTAGCCGCAATTGTTTTCCTTGGATCTGTTCGTCGTTCGGATAAAGCACTTTCGATAAATTCTCAGAAGATACTTTACTCCCTACAGCACCGTAGTAGTCGCCAGAATTGAACGCGGCAAAATCGAAGGAATCAACGGCTTGAGCTGCCCAAAGGCGCAACGTATTCGCCGTGTCCGTTTTGTAACCTAGAATCGGCGTATCGTGGGGAACACCGCTTAAAATGCGATCGGGAATCCATCTGACTCGGCTGCGTCCCTGTTCATCTGTATAGCCTTCTGTGTGTCCACCAAGTTTAATTTCGACTGCCCATTCTGGGCGTGCCAGTTCCCAGGGATTGCCTTTTTTCAGCCATTTATCGGTGAGTTCGACTTGCCAACCGTCGCGGATATCCTGATCAAAAATGCCGAACTCGTAGCGGATTCCATATCCGATCGAAGGAATTTCCAAGGTCGCCATCGAATCGAGATAGCACGCTGCTAATCTCCCCAGCCCCCCATTTCCTAAACCTGGTTCTTCTTCTTGCTCTAGCAACTCATCAAAGTTCAAGCCCAATTCTTGAACGGCTTGCCGCATTTGCTCATAGATATCTAAATTGATCAAATTATTGCCAAGATGTGGGCCCAGTAGAAATTCTGCTGAGAGATAACACACTTCGCGCGGCTGTAGCTTCGTGTAAGTTTGGGTAGTAATCAACCAGCTTCGGAGTAAGTGATCGCGGACGGTATACGCCAATGCCATGTAGTAATCATTTAGCGTGGCAATTTCTGGAAACTTCCCTTGAACATAAAATAGATTGTTCAGAATTGATTGTTTGAGCGTTTCAACATCTGATCCGGTACGATCGTCTCTGTCTTGAATCTGAGTCTCTTCGGCTTGCATGGGTTTGGATAAGTAAACAACTTTGGCGATCGAAATAAAAGGCAGAATCAGTTTGCAAAAGTTCAAACTGCCGATAGGGTAACAAAAAAGCTGAGTTTCAAATAATAAATCATTCTTAAAAACTTGCCCGTTGGCGTTTTAGCCTTTGACGATTTGGATTTGCGAATCGATTTATCGTACCGTTGCGAAAGTAGTGGACAATTAAACTTGCCAGCTAAAACTCTGAAAAGGAAGCTTTGGGATGACCCTCAAAACCGTGACAACACAGCCGTTTTCTGACCAGAAGCCCGGAACCTCTGGCTTGCGGAAACTCGTAACGGTCTTTCAACAACCGCATTATCTAGAGAATTTCGTGCAGGCGATTTTTGATAGTATTGGCGATTTTGCAGGACAAACACTGGTACTAGGGGGCGATGGTCGCTTCTATAACCGTCAAGCGATTCAGATTATTTTGAAGATGGCGGCAGCGAATGGATTTGCACGAGTGAAAGTCGGTCAAGGCGGCATTCTCTCCACGCCTGCGACTTCTGCCGTGATTCGGAAATACAATGCGTTTGGCGGGATCATTCTCTCTGCTAGCCACAACCCCGGCGGCCCTGATGGCGATTTTGGGATTAAATACAACATTGGCAATGGTGGCCCTGCACCGGAGAAGGTGACGGAAGCGATGTACGATCGCAGTAAAACCATCACTGAGTACAAAATTCTTGATGCCTCGGATATCAATTTGGATGTCATCGGAACCACACAACTCGACAAGATGATTGTTGAAGTGATTGATTCGGTGATTGATTATGCGGCGCTAATGGAGTCGCTATTTGATTTCGATCGTATTCGGCAATTGCTTACGGGCGGGCAGTTTCGGATGTGCATGGACTCGCTTCATGCGGTGACCGGATCGTATGCTCACGCGATTTTTGAGCAGCGATTAGGCGCACCGAAAGGAACGGTTCAAAATGGCACGCCGCTCGAAGATTTTGGCGGCGGACATCCTGATCCGAATTTGGTTTATGCTCATGATTTAGTTGAAGTTTTATTTGGTGAGAATGCGCCGGATTTTGGGGCGGCTTCGGATGGAGATGGCGATCGTAATATGATTTTGGGTCGTCACTTTTTTGTCACACCGAGCGATAGTTTAGCGGTTCTGGCGGCGAATGCGACTTTAGTTCCGGGGTATCGGAATGGGATTGCGGGAATTGCTCGATCGATGCCGACTTCGCAAGCGCCCGATCGAGTTGCAGCAAAGCTTGGAGTCGATTGCTACGAAACGCCGACCGGGTGGAAATTCTTTGGTAATTTGCTCGATGCGGATAAAGTGACGCTTTGTGGCGAAGAAAGTTTTGGAACGGGATCGAATCACATTCGCGAAAAAGACGGATTGTGGGCGGTGTTGTTTTGGTTAAATATTCTGGCAGTGAAGCAGACATCTGTTGAAGAGTTGATGCGTGAACACTGGCGCACATACGGACGGAATTACTATTCTCGGCATGATTATGAAGCGGTAGATAGCGATCGAGCAAATACGCTAATCACGCAACTTCGGGATAAATTGCCTACGCTGAAGGGTCAGAAGTTCGGCAGTTATGAAGTCGAGTACAGTGACGACTTTAGCTATACCGATCCGATCGATGGCAGTGTGAGCCAGAAGCAAGGGGTTCGGATTGGGTTTACGGATGGTTCGCGGATTGTCTTCCGTCTGTCTGGAACGGGAACTCAGGGCGCGACTTTGCGACTGTATGTAGAACGGTATGAAGGTGATCCGGCGAAACATGATGCTGATCCACAGGTTGCGCTGGCGGAGTTGATTCAAATTGCGGATACGGTGGCTCAGATTAAGTCGCTGACGGGTATGGGTCAGCCGACTGTGATCACTTGAGATTGAGGTGAATCACGATCGTGTACATTAGTCGTTCATTGTGAGAGATCTTTGCCCCCTAAATCCCCCAGAATGGGGGATTTAGGGGGATTTGAAACCTAAAACGTAGCGACAGAAACCGAAAGGCATCTCAAATAAAACTTTGTTCAATTTCTCCACATCGATATGGCTCGTCGTACTCTCCTCCCATTTGCCAGCTTGCTTCTCCTTCTCGCGGGTTCGATCGCACCCGCCCAAAGCCTCACCGTCCCACTCGCTACATCAGAAGCCCGAATTCGGCAGCGACAAGACCAACTGCGTCTCATCTCACCCGCAGCTTACGATCTGACTCGCTACCCGATTGCAGATTCCAACGAGAAACACTGGAGACAATTGCTCTGGGCAACGGCAGTGATTGAACCTCAAGAGGCTTATGTGAGAGATACGATCGCGCAAATTCTCACGCTCACTTCACAAAGACTGTCACCTGCTCAATCTCGTACCGTTGAGATGGCGCTACAGATTAGCACACAGCTTTATCTCAGCAATCCAACTCCGAATCTCGAACAGCAATTCGTTCAAACGATCGCACAAAGTTCAAATCCGCAATGGGTGGCGATGTCGCTGTCTGCGCTGACGAAAGGCGGAGCAAGTACAGAACAACAGCAACAGTGGATTAACTCGATCTCACAACGCTTTCCGCGATGGTCTGAGAATGTCAGCCTCTACACCACGATTAAAGAACTGACAACACCCGCGCAAACGCCACCGATTAAAGATTTACTGAACTGGACGATCGCACCGAATCAACAGCAATTGTATGTGTTTTGTAACCGCGATCGCTCTCAACTCTGTTCGGCTTTTCTCAAAGATCGAAGAGGTCGATTTGTGCGGGAAAATGCGCGACTGTGGACAATGCCACTGTTAACGCGATCTCTGCATAATCTGTCCTGGAATTTCTCGCGTGGCTACACTCCACAAGGCATTTATCGAATTGAAGGTACGATTCCGCAACCTGATACCGACTACTTTCGTGCCTACGGGTTTTATCCTTTGGTGAATCTGTTCGCACCACTTGAACCGGGTGTGAAAGAATTCATTCCCGGACGCAAAGGCACACTCACCGGAAAGCTCAATGACTATAACGTATTGCTTCCTCCAAGTTGGCGCAACTATTTTCCGATTCAGGCGAGCTATTGGGCGGGAATGGTTGGACGAAGCTTATTTAGAATTCACGGCAGCGGAGAAGATCCGACATTCTTTACGAACAATCAGCGCTATCCGCAAAGTGAAGGTTGGAATCCAGCGATCGGGTGTCTTTCTGCGCTCGAACTGTATAACAGCAATGGCAGAACGCAAACTGCGCATATGCCCAGTTTGTTAAGTAAGCTTGGAACAAAGCCAACTGGATATCTAATCGTTGTAGAATCACCCAACACACCCGCCTCGATTTCCGCTCAAATCGCTGCTCTTGCCCGTTAAGCCTATGCGTATTTTTAGTGTTCTATTCACGCTTGCATTGATAGCTGGAACGGCTCGATCGAGCATGGCTCAATCCGCCGCAGACTATCGCCAACAGGGAATTCAGTATCGTAGCCAAGAACAATTTCCCCAAGCGATCGCGGCATTCCAAAAAGCAGTTGAACTTGATCAAAAAAATCTTGCAGGTCGCATCGGATTGGGTTGGACACTGCACTTAGCCAATCGTCGAGAAGAAGCGATCGACACGCTTCAAAGTGCCATTCTCTACAATCCATTTAACATTGAAACTTTCAACGCTTTGGGAATTGCCTACATGGTGAATGGTGATCTCACCAATGCAGTTGCAGCGCACACTTGGGCGACGATGCTCAATTCAAACAATGAAATTCCTTACTACAATCTGAGCTTATCGTATGAGCGATTGAGAATGTATGATTGGTCGATCGAATGTGCAAAACGGGCAGCGGAACTAGAGCCGAACAATCCGCATCCTTGGGTGGCATTGTCGATCGCTTATCAAGGTCAAGGCGATCGGGTGTCTGCTCAACAAATCTATCAGCAAGCCCTCAATGTCGATGCGAGATATCGCGATCGTAGTTTTCTGAACTATCTCGGTGAAGCCGGATTTAGCCCAGAACAAATCAAAACCGCGCAGCAAGTCCTCGCAAAAACTCAGTAACTATGACGTTTACTTACCATACGCCGCAACAGTCAGATGAGCTAAAACAATTGGGCGACATTCTCGTTCAGTGTTTTAATGCTCTGGATGAGCCTGTTTTTCTGAATCGAATTGGGATTGATAACACTCGAATCTTAAAAGTAAACGATCGGATTGTGGGTGGTCTTGGATTGTTGTCTTTGGGACAATGGTACAACGGGGCAAACATTCCAATGGTTGGTGTAGCTGGAGTTGGAATTGCACCCGAATATCGCGGAAAAGGAACTGCGATCGCACTGATGCAATCGGTTCTGCAAGAACTCTACGCTAAGGAAATTCCCATCTCTGTGCTATTTTCAGCGGCTCAACCGTTATATCGAAAAGCAGGCTATGAACAAGCGGGAGCGCTGTGTAATTGGGAAGTTTCCACTGATAGCATTCAAAGTCAGAAACATACATTGGAAGTTCGATCGCTGAACTTAGATTCCGATCTGTTTGCCGAGTTGTACAATCAGCAAGCTCATTTGAATCAGGGATTTCTTGATCGCAATTCCATGATTTGGGACGTGATCAAGCATTCTGAGCCTCGAATGTATGCTTATCAGTTTGAGAATGAAGGCTACATCATTTTTCAGCAACAACAAGACTGTTTAGTAATTAGAGATTGGGTGTTACTGACTCCGGCGGCTGTGCGGCAGTTCTGGACATTCTTGGCAAATCATCGATCTCAAATCGCTCGGATTGAATGGAAAAGCTCACCCGTTGATGCTCTGAGTCTATGTTTACCCGATCAAACTGCCAAAATTAAATGGCTGAGATGTTGGCTGCTCCGAATTGTTCATCTGCAAAATGCACTACAACAGCGAAACTATCCGAACATAAGTGCTGAACTTCACTTAGACATTCAAGACTCAATCCTGTCGAACAATCAAGGAAAGTTCGTCCTGATAGTGGAAAATGGTCGTGGCGTTGTGACTTCTGGTGGACGCGGAGATTTACAGCTTGAGATTCGATCGCTTTCTCCGCTCTATACGGGACTTTTCACCGCAGAACAGTTAGTGCGATCGTCGCTTCTCACAGGCACATCCGAAGCGATCCAAACTGCGACTCAGATTTTTGCCAGTCCCACACCTTGGATGCCTGATTTCTTCTAGCGCATCCGCCCAATGGTAGGATAACGACGTAGCTTTCTGCCACCGTTATGTCTTCTGCGATCGAGCTTCGTGTCACCGATACCCATCATGATCTAGTGATTCAGCGTCCGGCTGGAGGGGTTTCGCTACAAGGTCGCATTCGCATACCGGGAGACAAATCGATTTCGCATCGTGCTTTGATGTTGGGAGCATTGGCACAGGGAGAAACGATCATTCGAGGCTTATTGTTGGGGGAAGATCCGCGCAGCACTGCCAGTTGTTTTCGATCGATGGGAGCCGAAATCTCAGAATTGAACACTGAGGAAGTTCGGGTAAAAGGGATTGGGCTAGGCAACTTAACAGAGCCGATCGATGTTCTCAATGCAGGCAATTCTGGAACGACATTGCGATTGATGTTGGGAATTTTGGCATCGCATCCCGATCGCTTTTTTACGGTCACTGGAGATGGATCATTGCGATCGCGTCCGATGTCTCGCGTGGTCAAACCGCTTCAACAAATGGGCGCACAGATTTGGGGACGCAAGCAGAATTCGCTCGCACCGTTGGCGATTCAGGGACAAGCACTAAAACCGATTCACTATCATTCTCCGATCGCTTCTGCTCAAGTGAAATCTTGCATTCTGTTAGCAGGATTGATGACTGAGGGACAAACCACTGTTACAGAACCCGCATTGTCTCGCGATCATAGTGAGCGAATGTTACGCGCGTTTGGAGCCGATTTGACTGTTGATCCTGAGACAAATAGTGTGACCGTTACTGGACAAGCTCAACTCAATGGACAGACTGTGATTGTTCCGGGTGACATTAGTTCAGCGGCATTTTGGTTAGTAGCAGGCGCGATCGTACCCGGTTCCGATTTGACAGTTGAGAATGTTGGTATCAATCCCACGCGCACAGGTGTGTTAGAAATCCTGGAACGCATGGGAGCCGATATTACGATCGAGAATTCGCGCGAAGTAGCAGGCGAACCTGTTGCAGATTTGCGAGTGCGTCACAGTCAACTCAAAGCGTGTGAAATCTCTGGTGATGTGATTCCGAGTTTGATCGATGAGATCCCGATTCTTGCGGTGGCGGCTGTGTTCGCGGAGGGAACCACGATCGTAAAAGATGCGGAAGAATTGCGCGTGAAAGAAAGCGATCGTATTACCGTAATGGCAACTCAACTGAATCAAATGGGTGCATCCGTCAAAGAGCTTCCAGACGGGATGGAAATCACTGGAGGAACTGCGCTGAAAGGAACCGAAGTAGATAGCTATACTGATCACCGGATTGCGATGAGTTTAGCGATCGCGGCTCTGAATGCGTCTGGTACAACCACAATTCATCGCGCTGAGGCGGCAGCAATCTCTTACCCTGACTTCACCGCAACGTTACAACAGAGCATCCGCTGATTAAATTTGTTGGAATTTGACAAATGAATGAGAATCTTGAGCAGATAGAAGCGCTAGAAGATGCGAAAGAGATTGCGGAAGTTGAGCGGATCAAAGCAGAAAATGAAGGGTTCGCTAGCTTAGAAAAAGTTGTGCAGAATTATAATGCTTTGCATGGAACAGCTTTTACGATCGAGGAACTCCAGCATGGCTGAACGGTTCGCGATCCGACTGTCCAAATCTGCTAAAAAGTTTCTGTACAAGCTACTTGCAAAGCAGTTTAAGCAGATTGTAACCAAAGTGTTTTCTCTCCAAGTTGAACCAAGATCCTAGGATTGCAAGCAACTGAAAGGACAAGACGGTTTGTATCGCGTTGACCAAGGCGAGTACCGAATTATCTACGAGATTACAGAGGATACGATCGAGATTTTCAGGATCGGTAAACGCAACGATGATGAAGTTTATGAAAATCTCTAATTCAACGATGTAGTTCCAGATGTAGCTTGGAAGGATACTGCTCTCCGGTATGAACGACGATCGTAATAATCTGAAAGTCGATCGCTTTTGCTTCTCCCGGTTTCGCTCCGGTTCCCGCATTCACCGGATACGCTGGAAAACAAGCCCCGCTAAGACTTAATCGAATCGCACTACCTTTTGAAATGCAAATACAAGTCGGCTGCAATGGAATTCGATAGTTAGAGAGTTCAGATCGATCGCTGCTCAAATATCCTTGCGAGAAGTTCATCACACTACCGTTCGGTTTGACTTCTGATAGCACAGCACATAAGTCAAAGCTCGATGAATCAGAACTGGCATAGATTTCAGCAATCATTTCACCAACTAGATGCAAATCAGATTCTAAAGGCTCTGTCGTGTAGGTGAGAACATCGCTTCGAGCATCGATAGTAGCTCGATCGAATGATCCACAAGGATAAGACACATGACCCCCAGAAGCAGGAACAGGTCGCCAAGGATCGTGAACAATCACATCGATCGCCGCTTCGGAAGAATGAGAACTTAACTGACCGTCTCGATCGTCCATTCCTGCCAGTCCAGTACTATTCAAATGCAAAATAGTTTGATCAGGCTTCGGAAACTCAGGAAACGATCGCCATTGATTGCTGCCCATTTCAAACAATTGCACAGGCGGATCGGATAGCTCCTGATCTTTGAGCCAATGATCAAACCAGCGGACTTGAGCGCAATCGCAAAAACTCACCGCATCGACTCCATAGTCCACGGCTCCAACTTTTCGCCCCCAAGGTAAATGCGCCCAAACTCCAACAATCAAATGAGCTTGCTTTGAAGAGAGATACGATCGCAATGTTCCGCGCATATAGGTATCAAACCAGCCACCGATATAAAGCATCGGAATGTCGATCGTGCTGACATCGATTGTTAGTTTTTGCCAATAAGAATCAGAACAATCGAGCCAAGCCTGATAGTAAGCATCGTAGTGAGCATATTTCTGCATAATCTCTGGACGAGCGGGAATACGATCGCTTAACGGCATATTCTTCGCTGCTCTAGAAAGCTCCAAAAATGCAGATTCATCCCCTTTTAATCGTGCCGTTTCTGCTGCTAGTTGAATCGCCCATCCAAGATTCGCGAACAAACAGAATGCGCCATTTTCATATGCCCAATCGCGATAGAGATCGGGAGCCAGCATTGCTGGACAAATTACTTTCAATGCTTCAGGACGGTTCACCGCTGCATAAAGCTGAGTCATTCCCTGATACGAGAAGCCATACATTCCGACCTTGCCGTTACTACGGGGCAAACTCGCCGCCCAATTTACCGTCTCGAATCCGTCCTCAATTTCGTTCTCAAATAGCTCAAACTCGCCCTTAGACGTGCCACGCCCCCGCACATCCTGAATTACTACGATATAGCCTTGTGCAGCGTACCAGAGCGGATGCGCGTAGACTACCGTAGACGCGATCGCACGTCCATACGGCTGCCGCATCAACAACACCGGAAACGTTCCATCCCCATCTGGATAGTACACATCCGCATCTAAGCGAATGCGATCGCGCGTGTACATTGCAACCGTCTGTCTCGGCAGAACCTTGAGCATTACTTGAACCTGCAATTAATCGCTTCAACCATACGACAATTGCGGAACTGGAGAACGCCGCAGTACGGCTAAATCTTCGTCATCGAGTTCCACGGGTGTCCCACTGCGAATCAGTTCTGCAAAGTCTTCGTTTGGAATCATGATGCACAAGGCGTACAGTCGCTCAGAGCCAATGTTACGAACCTCGTGAATGCCAGTTGGCGGCACAAGTAAACTATCGCCCGATCGAATCGGCACTTCTTTGCCATCACAAATCGCAATGCCTTCGCCTTTGAGCACAAAGAACATCTCGATCGCTAATTGATGCCGATTCGGTGGCGTTTTTCCGCCTACATCAAAAATTTCAACGCAGAGCGTGAGAGAAAAATTCGCGATCGTGGGGTCAAACACGATCGCAAGTCGGTTCGTATCGTGCGGGCTAATGCGATACGCCTGATACTCCGTCGGAGATTTGATTACGGGAATGACACAAGACTCTTCCATCGAACGATCCTCAGTGTGAAGGTCATTCGTAATTTATAGTTCGCAATCCACAATTTCTGTTTATTTATTACGAATTGAGAATGATTAAATCTTTACGTTATCGATCGTACTTGCCGCAGAGGGCGCTCAAGTTGTCGGGTTTAGTCTCCGAATCTTAATTGCTCAAAGTCGGAAGTGGCTGACCAAATTCGATCGTTCTCGATCGGGCTGGAACTGGCGTATTTTCGACTGGGAGTGTAGTCGATCGCGGTTCTTGCGAGGCGGAACGTCGATCAAGTTGTGGAACTGTTACAGTCGGTTGAGCAGCAGCGGGGGCATTGATCGGCGGGAAAGAATTCGGAATCGCCAGACTTGGATTAACTTCGGGGAGTTGGAGCGGATTCGATGTTGTGTTTGATCGTATCGGCGCGTCTGGAAACAATAAGCTACTGCCGGGAGAACTGCCCGATCCAGCAGCGGGCAGAGGTGCAATCGGCTGTAGGGGCGGCATTACAGCGGGTGCAATCGGCAACGGGCTAGATTGTGCAGCGGGTAAATCAGGGGCGGTGACAGACGGAACGGCATCGATCGTAGGAGGGGCAGGCGGTAAGCCGAAATCACTTGAAGATTGCGCGATCGAATTCGTTTGGGCAGGGTTTGAAGATTGCGCGATCGGATTTGTTTGAGTCGGAGCAGTTTGGATCGGTCGGAGTGCATTAAACACCGCTTGGGTCTTCGGAGACGGTGCGCTGGCGACAAAAACGGGGCGGAGTGTCCAACGATCGTGCATTTGATCAGAGTCTTTGACTTGCTGGAGTTGCGCTTGCTGATTGCCCAAAACAACATTCGGTGCAAGTTCTAGAACAATTCTGGCAACATTTGGCTGAAACTGAGAAACTCGAACTTCTCGGACTGCTCCCGAATAAGTCCCCCTCGGATCAGTGCCTCCCACCTGCGTATCCGGCAGATCGAGAACAATCCGAGCCGGTTGGGCTAAGAGAGAGTAGCGCGGCGTAATTCCTGCGGGAACGGTGACTTCTAGCTGATTGGTATTCGGGTCGAAGCGCCAGTTTTCTAGGGGAGCGGCTGTCACAGGAGTGCTAATCAGTAGAGCGATCGCAGCAGTCAGTTCAAGTTTGAGAGATTTCAGCATATCGGTGGAGGCAAAAGGGCGATCGAGCGGTTGCAGCTCGAAGAGTTGGCAGGAATTATAGGCGAGTTTTAAACGACTGCAATCGTTTTTGTAGATTTAACAAGCTTCGCGGATGGAAATTCCGCGAAGTTCGTTAAATTTGCTCGATCGACGCTTGCAATCCCTGGTTAGTCAACAACTGCAACAATTCATCCGCTTCGGTACGATCGCGAAATGCTCCCGCCTGCATCACACCCCGTCCGCGCAACGAAAACGCATCGGAAATGACCGATCTCACTTGTGATTGTTCAGTATCCGTATTCGCTTGCACAATCACCCGAAACCGAAATCCTAGACCTGCAGCTTGGCTAACTCCCGATCTCCCGCCACGCCAAATTCTCACCGAGGTTCCGCTGGTATTTCCGATCGGCGGTGTGACACGCGGAACAGGCAAAATGCCCGAAGGTCTAGCCCGTCGTGGTGTAGCAGATTGGGGAATCGGAGCGGTTGATCGCATCACCGTATTAATCTGAATCGGAGCCATCGGACGTGGAAACGCCGATCGTGCAATGGGTAACGGTGCGCTCTGTACGGGAGCGTTTAGAACGGGAGCATTTGGACGTGGAAACGCCGATCGTGCGATCGGACGTTGCATCATCGGCACTGAAACACTTAGGGGAGCCGGAACTGGAATATCGATGGCTACACCGCGCTCCGCGCTTGCGCCAGAAGTCGGGGCAGACAGTCGAGGAAGGGGGCGGGCAATTCGAGATGCGATCGGAATAAAGGGAGTCTGGGATCGTCCGAATGCCGTCGAAGAAGCAACGTTCGTCGTCATAGCTGAAGTGCTGGCGATTCCAGAGAGATCCAATTGTCCGATCGTTCGGGCGGAAAGCTGATTGCCAAATGCGGGAACGGTCTGTGTATTTCGTTGAGCGTTGACATCAAATTGGCGATTGCTCAAGAAAGTATTGTTGCCTGGATCGGTTGAAGTTCCCAAATCGGGGCGAGATTGTGCGATCGACACAATGCCATCTCGATCGTTACTATCAATCACGTTGTTCCGTAAAATCGGTTGAGCGTTGCCCTGAATTACAATTCCGTCTTTGTTTTGAGTGATTCGATTGCCGATCAGCTTCGGAGCCGCATTCTGGGCAATGTTGACTCCAAATCCAGTGCGCTCAAAAATGTTGTCTTGAAGTTCAGGACGCGAGGTTCCGTAAATCGTGACACCGTTTGCACCGTTTCGGTAGAAGTAGTTGTTTTTCAAAATCGGGGCGCTATTTCCCACGATCGAAGCTCCATCATGTCCGCTTCCGGTAAACGTATTCGCGACCACGATCGGACTGCTCGATTCTGTCCAAAGCCCGTAACCTTGCGGATTCGGATTCGTGACCGTGACTCCGGCTAACGTAGCGCGATTCGCACCGAGAATGGTCACATTCTGCCGCGCAAACGACCGACTCAGAAAAATATCCCCGCCGCGAATAATCACATTCTGTCCGCGATCGCGAGGATCACCTTGAATTGCGACACCGGGTTTAAGCTGAATTGGAAACACTTCGCCAGTTTCGACGCTGTAAGTTCCGGGTGCTAAAACGATTGTTGAATTTAGACTTGCACGATCAAGCGCGACTGTGATTGTTCTGAGCGGAGTTTGAGCCTGTCCAGGGGCGTTGTCGTTCCCGATCGCGGGATTGACATAAATCACCGAGGCAGCGGATTGAATGAACTGATCAGGAAGTGGATTTGCGATCGCAGGAAGCGCAGCAAATCCGACCAGCCCAGATACACTGGATACAACGAATACGGAGGAATAAAAACGAGATTGAAAGCAACTATTCACGATTGTTCTCCTACACACGGCTTGTTCGGATAACATGACGCACGTAACGGACTGGTTACAGAAAGTTCAGTCTACACTGAGAATTACATTTGACCTCTGTAAAATCACTGGAACCCTCAGTAAGAGAAGGTTTCCACGCAAATCATCACAGTGAACTTATTCTCTCTGTAACTCCACTGAGATCAAGCAACTTAATAAATCTTTACAAAATCGAGACGTTTCGCACCCCTGATACGATAAACAATCAATAGGACTGATCCAATGGGCAACTCAGCGCATTCCCAACCCTTTATGCAGCCAGCACTGTACCGGATTTTAGATGCAAACCTCGATCGTGCCCGTGAAGGCTTACGGGTGATCGAAGAATGGTGTCGTTTTGGTTTAGAAGATGTTGCCTTAACCGCACAGTGCAAACACTGGCGACAAGAACTTGCCCACTGGCATCAAGCAGAATTACGGGCAGCTCGGAACACACCCGACGATCCTGGAACGGATTTGACCCATCCTCAAGAGGCGATTCGCAGCAGTGTAGAACAAGTGCTGCAAGCGAATTTTGCTCGTGTTGAAGAAGCGCTTCGGGTACTGGAAGAATACGGCAAAGTGTATCGATCGGAAATGGCGATCGCAGTCAAACAGATGCGCTACCAGGTTTACACGCTAGAGAGCCATTTGCTTTCGATTCAGCGTCGTCAATTACTTCAGTCCGCGCGGCTTTACCTGGTGACATCGCCTTCCGATAATTTGATCGCCGCAGTTGAATCAGCATTGCAAGGCGGGGTCACGCTGGTGCAATATCGCGACAAAGAAACGGATGATTCTGCTCGGTTTCGCAACGCTCAGAGATTGCGCCAACTGTGCCGCGAATATGATGCCCTATTCATCGTCAATGATCGAGTAGATTTGGCATTGGCAGTTGATGCGGATGGTGTGCATTTGGGACAAGAGGATATGCCGTTCGAGTGGGCGCGACGGATGCTCGGTCAAGACAAAATTATTGGTCGATCGACGCACAGCGCGGAAGAATTGGAAAGAGCGATCTCAGAAGGAGCCGATTATGTAGGAGTTGGCCCCGTGTACGAAACGCCGACTAAGGCAGGCAGACCCGCAGCGGGATTAGAGTACGTGAGATATGCGGCTGAACATTGCTCGATTCCCTGGTATGCGATCGGTGGAATTGACACCCAGAACATATATCAAGTTCTCGATGCGGGAGCAGAGCGCATTTCTGTCGTGCGTGCCATTATGCAATCGGATCAGCCAGTTTTTGCAACCCAGTTCTTCGTCGCTCAATTGGATCAGAAACGGCGATCTCAGACTCATTCTGCACCTGATCCGTGGGGGAATCTTGATCACACTGCAAGTTAATGGCGAAGCTCAAACCTGTGAGGCTGAACTGACGCTGCCAAAATTTCTCGAATCGTTAGGTATGAATCCGCGCTTAGTGGCAGTCGAATACAACGGCGAAATTTTGCATCGTCAATTTTGGGAAGAAACCGAGGTGAAAAACGGCGATCGCTTAGAAATTGTCACGATCGTTGGCGGCGGCTGAATTCTAGTACGGGAATCTCTCCTAAAACCTATCGCTTAGGACGTTTGCAACCCTTGATGAACGCGATACAGTGGATCTTGTTAGCTTAAAACTCTGTAACAAAGAGTTAAGACAAACCGGACGGCAAGTGAAAAAAAGTCTTGTCTCCGTCTGGATAAGCGATAAGGATAGACTCATGAAACTTTCAAAACTATTTAAAACTTTGATCCGTCCGGTGATCGCGATCGCGCTTGTTCTGACTCTCGCGTTTGGTCATGCGGATGGTGCGTTGGCGGCAAGCGGCGGACGAATTGGCGGTGGATCGTTCAGAGCGCCTGCTCGGAGCTATTCGCCTCCTAGCCGGGGTTATTCGCCTCCTAGAGGGGGTGGCTACTATCCCGGTGGCGGTGGTGGGTTCTTCCCATTTGTCTACTTTCCATTTTTTGGAACAGGCGGCGGATTTGGTGGACTGTTTTCGATTCTGATTTTGATCTCGCTGGCGAGTTTCTTAGTCAACACCTTCCGACGCGCAAACGATGACGGTGGTGAACTTGGTTACACGACTCCGACCGTTTCTGTGGCAAAAGTGCAAGTTGGATTGCTGGCACAAGCGCGAGAACTGAAAGCGGATCTCGATCGTATCGGTGAACGTGCGAATACCGAGACTTCTGAAGGCTTGGCTCAAGTGCTACAAGAAGCTTCACTCGCTCTGCTCCGCAATCCTCAGTATTGGGTGTATGGAACTACCGAATCGAGCCAAGCTCGATTGGAAGCCGCAGGTGCAGAGTTTAACCGACTCGCATTAAGTGAGCGCAGTAAGTTCAATGCGGAAACCCTCTCGAATGTGAACAACCAATTGAAGCAAGCCTCATCGAGTGCGATGACGGTGGCGGAAAAAGGTGGCGCATTGGCAGAAGCTTCAGGCGAATATATTGTCGTGACGTTGTTGGTTGGAACACAAGGCAAGTTGCAGCTTCCGACGATTAACAGCGCTGAAGATTTACGTCGATCGCTCAGTCAGTTGGGCAGCGTTTCGAGCGATCAGCTTCTAGCTTTGGAAGTGCTATGGACTCCTCAAGCGGATGGCGATGTGCTGACGCGCGATGATCTGTTAGCAGAATATCCAAACCTGAAGATGGTCTAATCGATTGAATGAGAAAAAGGGCGGGTTCATTTCCCGCTCTTTTTTTGTGGGTAAAAACGGTTAGAAACCACAATATTCGATCACAAGAATCGGGTGGTGTTGGATCTCAGACCTCGCTAAATTGAGAACAGATTTTCAATCGTGCTATGAATTCCTCGATCGACACTTACGAACGGATTGCGAAAGCAATCGCGTTTATGCGGCAACATCATCTAGAACAGCCTGATCTCGCAACTGTCGCGCATCACGTTCATCTAAGCGAACATCATTTTCAGCGATTATTTACCGAATGGGCAGGCATTAGCCCAAAGCGATTTCTGCAATTTCTCACCGTCGAGTACGCTAAGTCAAAAATCGCTGAAACGAGAAACTTGTTCGATCTCTCGATCGAGGTTGGACTATCAGGCTCAGGGCGTTTACACGATTTGTTTGTGACATTGGAAGCAATGTCACCCGGAGAATTCAAAACTAACGGGAAAGGCTTAGAGATTACCTATGGCATACATTCCACGCCGTTTGGACAATGCCTGATTGCGACTACTCCACGCGGGATCTGTAATCTTCATTTTTTAGACGAGATCGAGACAGCTGAATCAGTATTGCGATCGCAGTGGGCAAATGCTGCAATCTTTCAAGATCAACAGGCAACGGAAGAAATTTGCGATCGCATCTTTACACCGATCGCAGGGAAACCGCTCGTTCTTTTCGTCAAAGGAACCAACTTTCAGATTCAGGTTTGGCGTGCGCTCTTGAGCATTCCGCCCGGCGGCATGACGACTTATCAAGGATTGGCAACTCGAATCGGTCGTCCTACTGCTGCTAGAGCCGTTGGAAACGCGATCGGGAGCAATCCCGTCGGCTATTTAATTCCCTGCCATCGCGTGATTCGAGAATCCGGAGAATTGGGCGGCTTTCGATGGGGACTGGAGCGCAAATCGGTGTTGTTGAGCTGGGAAGCGATCGTATCGACCCCCAACTTTTGAGAGATCCCAAAGTATTAAGACATATATAGAATTGCAGATTTACTAATCACCAGATTAAGGACACCTTTACAAAGTTTAGCTCTGCTAAAATCCGCACGATAATAAAAGGACTTCGACGCTCAGCATCTTTTAGAGAGCGATCGCTTTATCGATAAAGTAATCTGTGCGCCTGATTCATCGGCTATGTCTAGCTTCCAGACTCACCAACTGCTTCAAATTTCTTCCTGGGCTGTGTTTAACCAAGTCGGAAGCTTGCTTCAACAAATGGTTGAACCGGACGCGATCGTCTATACGGAAGCTGGATTTCCGCAAGTCACCAAACGCTTCGTTCTCGTTGCTTCCCCTGATTTCAGTGCGCTGATGCAAGGCACGAAGATCAGCGATGAACAATGCAATTTAGAACTAACGTTTTCTCCAGATGCGATCGCTGATTTTCTCATTACTCTGAGTCCTTCACCCCCGATCGCTTTTACCTTGCAGGAAAACAAGAGCGATCGTCAGAGCGAATTCGCTCTGAAACTGATCGAGATTCTGTCCCAAACGCCGCTAGAGTCCGCGCATCAAATCGAGCAAGAACGCCTGATCAATCAAGTCACCACCTTAATTCGACATAGTTTAAACCTGCCTGTAATTCTCGAAACTGCCGTGCATCAAGTGCGCGATTTTCTTCACGCCGATCGCTTAATCATTTACCAATTCAATTTTCCGGCTCCGTCTTGTGTAATCGACAGCGACATCATGACGGTCGCAGAAGCGATTACTCCCAATTTGGACGGCATCACCTACGAATCCCGCAGCAGCGACACGATTCCGTCGATTTTGAATGTGAGGAATGAATACAGCGCGGCGAGTTTGAGACATCAGCAAAAGAAACAGCACAAATCAACGACTTGGACAACGAACGAACGAAAACCATCGAAGTCTTCAACCGTTGCCTCGCTGTTACATCAATCTCCCATGCTTGATGTGCAAGCCGAATTGGTTACGCCGATCGTGGTGCAAGAAGAACTCTGGGGATTGTTGATTGTGCATCAGTGCCAATATCCTCGTCAGTGGAACGATCGAGAAAAAGTTCTACTCCAGCGCGTTGCCGAACATCTCGCGATCGCGATTTATCAAGCGAAACTCTACAGCGAATTACACCAGCAAAAAAGCACGTTAGAACAACAGATTATCGATCGGACTCAAGACCTACGAGATACCCTGATCGCTGCTCAATCCGCCAGTCGCGCTAAATCAGAATTTCTTTCAACGATGAGCCACGAATTGAGATCGCCATTAACCACAATTATCGGCATGGCTTCTACACTGTTGCGCTATCACACTCAAGAAGTTAGCCATACGCTCACTCCTCAAAAGCAGCAGGAATATCTGCGAATTATTCAAGATCGAGGCGAACATTTGCTGTCATTGATCAATGACATTCTCAAACTGTCAGAAGTGGAAGCTGGAAAAACAATTCTACAAGTTAGAAAGTTTTCGCTTGCCGAACTCGCTCAACGAACGATTCGACTGCTTCAGAAAAAAGCAGAGCTTAAACAAGTGGATTTAGTGTTGGAGCTTTTACCCGATCGATCGCAAAACTTTCTGTTTCAAGCTGATCCGCAGCGAGTTCAGCAAATCTGCTTCAATCTTTTGAGCAATGCGATTAAATTTACGCCTGCCCAGGGGCGCGTCACGATGCGAATCCGGGTGAGTAGTGAAGGGGCGGTTCTGCAAATCGAAGATACGGGAATTGGAATTGCGAACCATCAGCGATCGTTTCTGTTCCAAAAGTTTCAGCAGTTAGATGCAACGTATCACCGTAAGTATGAAGGCACAGGATTAGGATTGGCGCTGACGAAGCAACTTGTTGAGTTACATGGTGGCTCGATCCAGGTTGACTCTACGGTCGGAGTGGGTTCAAAGTTTACGGTGTTTTTGCCGCTCCAAGTGATTTCCGCGATCGAACACGCTCAACAGTAATGGAACGCCTGAAAATCTGGTTTTCAACGATCGAGCCATTCCGCTGATCAAATCGGGACTGGTGCAATCGATCGAGTTAACCGATTTAGACGGGTTGAGAAGTGCGATCGAAACGATTTTCCAAAATGGCTGAGGCGTTACTGACTCAACCAAGCGATCGCTTGTCGAATCCAAGCTTCTGCATCTCCAGATTTTGATAAAGCCGTATTTTGTCCAACGGCTTGGAGTGCTTGTGTAATTTCCTGATCCGTATAGCCCAAAGCCAATAGCGTCATTTCGACATCTTCGAGAATATTCGAGGCTGGGCCCGCGCCCGGAGCCACCACAATTCCCGACTGTTGCCGCCATTCTGACAGCTTCGTTTTCAGCTCTAGGGCGATTCGCTCTGCCGTTTTCGCGCCTACTCCTGGCGTTCGAGAAAGCAATCGCGTATTACCAGAGACGATCGCTTGCACCAAATCTTGCAGCCCTAAGGTATCTAACAACGCCACAGCTAGTTGTGGTCCAATCCCGCTCACACTCACCAACTGCCGAAACAAATCCCGCTCCGCCGCCGAGCCGAATCCAAACAATGTCACCTGATCTTCACGCACGTTCAAGTGAGTAAAAATCTGCGCCTCTTCGCCTTCGGAGGGGAGCGATTTCAGCAGACGCGGCACGATCTGTAAATCATAGCCAATCTGATTCACCTCGATCGTGAGCGTGATGCGATTATTGTTGGTCTTTTGAATTGCCGCGATCGTGCCTTTGAGATAACCAATCATGAATGTATTCTAGCGAAAGCCGAAGTATTGTAGCCCTTCTAGAATGCCAGCGGCACAGTGAGATTTTGCGAGATAGTGATTTGGAGTTGGGTGATCTCGATGCCAGGAAAGGAGTTCTGGTTGAGCATTCCCGACAATGATGCCAAGTTCTGAACCTGCCGCAAATAGTGCAATATCGTTTCCAGAATCGCCGCACACGATCGTATTTTCGGGCGGAAATCCTAGCGTTTGTCGCACAAAAGTCAAAGCTGATCCTTTATTCGCATAGCGCGGAAGGAGATCTAAATCTCGTCCACTGCTGTAAATCAGTTGCACATCCAAGCCTTGCTGTTTCAGCAAATGGTCTAATTGTGGCAGAAGTTCGATCGCGGCTTCTTCTGTGAGCAAGAAACTTACTTTAAACGCGCTTTGTTCCGTTTCGGGTTGCAGCACGAGGTCTGCGAAATGCGCCGTAATCGCCATGACGCGATCGCGATCCCATCCTGCGGTTAACTTCTTTTGCCACTCTGGATCGGGTGCGCCATCCAGACTCGAATAAATCGCAGTGCCGACCGATGCAATCAATAAATCTGGGTCAAAGAGGGGCGCTTCGAGCGCGAGTTCCTGATATCGAATCCGCGATCGACCTGTTGAATAGACGACTTTGCCACCTATCGATCGAGCTTCTAACAGCCATTCGTTCAGTTGCTCGTGCGCAAAGTCATCACCGACCAAAGTATGATCTAAATCCGTGACAAAAAGAATCGGGGTCACATTTCACCTCCCAAACGTCCTGTCTGAGTTTAGATCTCAATCGAAAAAATAACCTGACTCCGAAGATTGACGCGCCGATCGATTTGAAATCCGAATTTCTTATAGCAAAACCTGATCCCTTGCAGCAGGGTCTTCTAGAATCATGAAGCTGGCTGGATTTTTTTTATGGTGATTGATTTTGGGCGGGAAATTTGTGGCATCTTGCCAACATCGGAAACGCGAGAATGGCTGGTCACAAACGGAATTGGTGGATTTGCCTCTGGCACGATCGCAGGAGTGCTAACCCGTCGCTATCACGGACTGTTGATTGCAGCTTTGAAGCCGCCGCTCGATCGAACCTTGCTTACGACAAAGATTGATGAATCGATTCGCTATGGAGAAGAGGTCTACCCACTCAGCACCAATCGTTGGGCAGATGGAACTGTTTCACCGCATGGATATCGACAAATCGAGCGCTTCTTTCTTGAAGGGACAGTTCCTGTTTGGCGCTATGCGTGCGGCGATGCGATTTTAGAAAAACGAATCTGGATGCAGCAGGGAGAAAATACAACTTATGCACATTATCAATTACATCGCGCAACACACCCGCTAACGCTAACATTCAAAGTTTTTATCAACTATCGGGATTATCACGGGAGTACAACAGGCAACGATTGGCAAATGGAAGTCGAAGAGATCGAGAACGGTTTAGAAATTTCTGCCTATCCCGAAGCGACTCCTTTTTATCTTTTCTGTCGGGGTGCGACGATTACCCCAATGCACGATTGGTATCACGGGTTTGATCTCGCAATCGAACGCAACCGAGGACTCAGCGATCGAGAAGATCATCTCCACGTTGCCACGTTTCAAACGACTCTGTATCCGGCTCAGTCGCTTACTTTTGTGACTAGCACCGAAGCCCGCCCGAATCTCGATGGTGAAACTGCACTGCGATCGCAGCACAATCACGAGCAGCGACTGTTCGACTGTTGGCGACTCGATCAAATTAAACAAGTCGAGACTTCTCCAGCTTGGATTCGCCAACTTGTTCTCGCGGCAGATCAATTTATCGTCAGTCGTCCGCCGAATGGCAAAACGATCATTGCAGGCTATCCCTGGTTTAGCGATTGGGGACGCGATACGATGATCAGCCTGTCTGGGTTAACGCTTGCAACTGGGCGCGTTGAAATTGCTCGATCGATTCTCTACACTTTTGCTCAATATCTGGATCAGGGAATGCTTCCCAATCGCTTTCCTGATGCCGGAGCGATTCTTGAATATAATACCGTTGACGCGACCTTATGGTATTTCGTTGCGATTTTCGATTACTACAACGCGACTGATGATCACGATGTAATTGATGATTTGTTTTCAATGTTGGCAGAAATTATCGATTGGCATTGTCGCGGAACTCGTTACAACATTCATTTAGATTCTGCGGATGGTCTGCTTTATGCCGGAGAAGCAGGAACTCAACTGACGTGGATGGATGCCAAGGTTGGCGATTGGGTGGTTACGCCTCGAATTGGAAAGCCGATCGAAGTGAATGCGCTTTGGTACAACGCCTTACGCATCATGGCAAAATTTGCCCGTCAGAGCGGTAAACCTTATCGCGAATATGATGCGATGGCGGAACGAGTTCTGGCCCGATTCGAGCGGTTCTGGAATCCCGATACAGGCTATTGTTACGATGTTCTCGATACACCGAGTGGCAATGATGCGGCTCTGCGTCCGAATCAGATTTTTACAGTTTCTCTTCCAGAAAGTCCCTTAACTCAGAATCAGCAAAAAGGGGTGGTGGATGCCTGTTCTCGATCGCTGCTGACTTCTCACGGTTTACGATCGCTTGATCCGCGCCATTTGAATTATCGCGGACGGTATGAAGGTGATCCGCTCACTCGCGATGGAGCTTATCATCAAGGGACGGTTTGGGGCTGGCTGATTGGGTCGTATGCGATCGCGCATTATCGCGTGTATGGTGATTCGGCAAAAGCGCGGGAATTTCTTGAACCGATGGCAAATCATCTCCGGACTCAAGGACTCGGCAGTCTCAGCGAGATCTTTGATGGTGATGCGCCGATGTTGCCACATGGCTGTGTGGCGCAGGCTTGGACAGTTGCGGAAGTGCTACGGGCTTGGATGTCGATTGGATAACGCAAACGATCGAATTCTGATTCAAGGCTTCGCTCCACCCTTCAAAGCCTGTTGAGCCGAGATTCCATCACCCTGAAATCCAAAATACCAAAGTACTGCCGCCGCTTCCGCACGAGTCGTCGGACGTTTTGGCTGAAACAAAGTGGTATATCCAAACGTCCGTCGAATGTTCGCCTGGTCGCCGTTCTGAAAATCCGCATACACCGCTCTCAAGGCTTTTGGATCAATACGATCGGCATCCTGAAATCCCCAAGTCTGTTTCACCGATTCGATCGTGGCATTCGGCAACGCCTGACGAGTATCAACCGGAATCTTCCACAAAATTAGGTCTTCTCGGCTCAACGGTGCATTAGGACGGAACAACGCCGCAGAACTATCTCCCGATAGCGAACTCGGAATCAATCCCGCCTCTGCCAATCCTTGAATCGCACCAAAATCCGGATCTTTTGCAGTCACATCTCGAAACGCAGGTTGTCCCGTTTCAACTGCTAAACGAATTTGACGTGCAGGTCGATCTCTATAGATCTGATTGTTCGCCGCCACCAGCCAACGTGCATAAATCCGACGAGTAATGTTCTTGTTCGGGTCAAACAAGGATTGACTATTGTTCGATTTTGTCTGAGTTTGAGCGGTGAGAACTCCCAGTTGAGCGAGATCTTTAATGTAAGAACGGAGTTCCTGCGGTGCTTTGTCGATGTCTGAAAACACTGTATTGGAAGTGTCAGGAGTTGGAGCCGCATTCGTGGATGGCACAGGCCCCACGAAGTTCGGATCGCCTGGTTTTACAGGATTTGGAGTTTGGCTACCTTCGCCGTTCGTTGCTTTTGTTTCGATCGAGAAGTTCACCCCAGTCTGAGCGGACTGCACCCCGATTCCAATTTTCAATCCCTGCCGCGATGCGACTAATTGCCCTTGATCTACATTCTGTTGATCGAGCGTCCAGCCGTTTTGCTGCAGCTCATCGCGGTAAAAACTGAATACGCGATCGCGATCGTCTGAACTTGTCCAGCGAGTGGCTAAATCTGCGCTCTGCTCAGTCGGAAGTTGCCCGGTCGATTGAGCCGCAATCAGGGTCGCATTGGGATATTTTGGAATTTCTGCTGGGAACTTTGGCGGTAGTTGTACGGTAGGCTGAGGCGAGGCTTGCGGACTTGGTGATCCAGTCAATCTTGGATCGGCGGCAAACGAATCCCGCAGCGAATTTGCAGTCGGCAGGCTAGAGCAACTCGACAAAAGACTCAACAACGGCAACACACAGAGCATCGCCAACCCAAAAGAAGCGGTTAATTTCTGAAGCGGTATCACGATCGATTGTCCATCACCACTCCTCAACACTAGCGCAAATCTCTTTCCGTTTGGGTTAGCCGCGATCGTCATCAAGCATCTTTTGTAAGCGTGATCGTTCTAGTACATAGTAAGCCGATAGCCCGGTGCGCGTCGATTCGACCTCTTGTGATTCTTCTGAAAAAATTTCAAATTTCTTAAACCACCAATCCAAAGGCGTTGGAAATCTCACTTCTTCTTGAGCCGCCTGTAAAAGCTCTAGGGCGCAATCTCTCGAAGAACGAGGCGCATCCGTCGCTTCATCGTCTTGAAGCATGGCACAAGCACGCTCCCGCAGTTTGCACCGAATCTCAGCGGAAGAGAGTTTGACGCATTCGGGCGAGATATCGCCAAGCAGCAATCCGCGATCGCTGTAGAGTAGAAGACGAATTTTACCCACTTCAAATGGGATGTTGCGAATGGTGCAAAGCAGTGTTTTAGGACAGGTTGTTAATTTTCGATCTAATTGGATTTTCATGTTGAAGAAGGGCGTAGAAGCGAAACGTTAAGAGCCTTTAATGTTCTTAAATTAGCGGATTTTCTCTCAGAAACATGAGTTATTTTGCAATTCTCTATATTAAAAACTGTTGTGATTTGTCTTAAAAATTCTTATCGTTTGTAATCTTGCTTACGCTTTCACCCTGTCTGATTTGTCACGGTCAAAGAAACACTGCGTCATTTTTCGTTTCGACTGACATAATAATTTGTGTATTTGAGTGTACTCAGTAAACGTGCAAACTGTTTCTCGATCGGACATTGTGTATGTGATTGACCATTGTTGGATGGTGGAAGATCCTTTGGTAGACGAGTATGCCTATCAGTTTCTTCGCATCCAGGAGCGGCATCGGTTGCAGTTTGAGCAGGCGTTTCAATGTACCGATGAGCATCAGTACGAAGCCGTAAAGCGACAGCTAGATGAGATTCGGGAAGAGCGCGATCGGGCTGAAGAAATTTTGTATTGGCTGTTCTTAGATTCAGAATTAAGACGACAAGGAAAAACGGTTCCGGATCTATGGGAAGAAAAAGTGCGTTAGTTTATTCGCAAACGTAAATTTACAATCCTAGTCTTTGTCGCCTCTTCTCAGCTAACCGAACTGTTCGCAGTTTGTAGTGCGATTTTTCCAACTAGAACTACTGCCCCGATCAGAAATCCTAAAATCGCCCAAAGTTGCCAGGGTCGATGAGTCCGAACCTCGATCGCAGTCGCTTTCGGATCAGCGAGAAAGCGATCGAGACTCTCACGCTGCCGCAATAGCTGTTGATTATGGCTCGCTGACCAATTTCGAGTTAAGGGAATTTCTTCGCCCGATCGCGTCACTAGCGCGAGTCGAATCTGATTGGCTCCCCGTCCTTGCTGAATTTTGGTGGATTGTAATGCGGCTTTATCAAATTGCCGTGTTTTTAACCCGCCGATTAACGGTTCGTGAGTCAATTGGCAGACCACTTGATCCGATTGCGGGCAACAGTTGAAATGCACCAGTCCGCCCATTGTTTCGATCGCTTTCTTACTCGCACCCAGCAACCCCACAATCAACAGTCCAGAAACTCCTAAGATCACAAACTTGCTCATCAAATTACGAACCCTGCATTGGGTTGAAGCGGCAGGGCGACTTGGACGATCGTGCCTTCGTTCTCCCGACTGCTGAAAGCAATGTCTCCTTGATGAAACTCGATCGATTGTTTGACGATCGCAAGTCCTAATCCATTTCCAGAAATCATGCCGACATTCGCTGCCCGATGAAAGGCTTCAAACAATCGCGTTTGATCCGAAGCTGGAATCCCAATTCCTTGGTCTTGCACTTCAAAATAGACATTCGCCTGATCGTGACGAAGCCGGAAGAAAACAGTTGAGCCAACGGGTGAATATTTCAACGCATTTGATAAGAGATTTGTCAGAATTTGCCGCATTAATTTTGCATCCATGTATCCCCGAATTTCAGGAAGTTTGGTTTCTGGCTCAAAAATTAACTGATGCTGGTTCTGATCATTGATTCGCATTTCATCGACCAGATCTTCGCAGAACGTCAGCACATTTAGCGGAGCAGGCTCAAACTTCACTTTTTTCGCTTCAGCCCGTTCTAGTACCAAGACATCGCTGAGTAAGTCTTTCATATTGAGCGATGCCGCCTGAATCCGTTGGATATGTTCAAGCTGTTTCTCGATCGAACACTCTCCTGAATAGAATTCCAACATATCCGCTGAAGAAAGAATCGTACTCAAAGGCGTGCGGAATTCGTGCGAAACGGTGGTGACAAAGTTCGATTTGAGATCGCTCAGTTCGCGTTCTTTTTCGAGCGCTTTTCGCATCTCAGCTTCGGCTTGCTTGCGGTGCGTGATGTCTCGCTGCAAACCAACCCAATAAGTGTAGTGCCCAGTCTGATCCATGACCGGAAAAATGCTGAGTTCAATCCAAACTTCAGAACCGTCTTTGTGATAGTTGACTAATTCAGCGATCGCTGGCTCCCACCTTTTTAATGCACCTCTGATGTCTTTCAGAATTGTCCAATCGGTTTTTGGCCCCTGCAAGATTCGGGGCGTTTTGCCGATCACTTCGTCGCGCTCGTAGCCCATCATTTTCGTGAAGGCATCGTTGACGTAAATGATTCTCGGACCCGGTGGCTCGACGGGTTCAGCTTCAGTGATCACCACGGCATCACTCGCGTTTACAATCACCGATTCGAGTAGCCGCAGTCGTTGTTCTTGTTCTCTGCGTTCGGTTTCGTGATTTTTTGCTTCTGTAATGTCTTCTGCAATTCCGGCGATGCGATACACCTTGCCTTGAGGATTTCGCACTGGGAACGCCCGCGCCCGCAACCAGCGCTCAACTCCATCTTCGCGGTTAAATTGGAAGGTCGCTTCCGTCGGGTTGCCTCTCAAAGCTTGCCGGCTGACTTTCATCAGATGCGGAATGTCCTCCGGTCGCGCTTGATTAATCCAAAAACTCAACGATTTTTCGTAGCACGTTTGACTTTCATAGCCGAGAACCTGCTGACACGCGGGACTGATATAAATTAGCTTTTTGCGCTCGACATCATACATCCAGAAAATCTGCTGAATGTTTTCAGCCAACTGCCGAAATCGTTCTTCGCTTTCTCGCAGTTCTGCTGCTGCTAGCTTGCGTTCATCTTCAACTCGCAAGCGCTCACCCACACTCAGCATCAGCGACAAGATCGAAATCAGTTTGCCACTGCTGTCAAACAGCACTGAGTTGTACCATTTACAATGCACGATCGAGCCATCTTTCGCGGTATTACGGCTGTAGCAGACGTTGCGGGTGGTTTGTCCGTTGAGCAATTGAGCGATCGCTCGATCGACGCTCTCTAGATCCTCCGGCACAACTAAATTCCAACTGCCAAACTGTTTGCCGCTCACTTCTGGCGCGTTCCAACCGAGCAACAATTCCGCTTCACTTGACCAGCGAGTAATTCGCAAATCTCGATCCCACTCGATCACCGCAAACGGCGAGTTATCAACATGGAACGACAACCGCTGCAATGCACCTTTCAAGGCTTCTTGTGCCTGATCGCGTTCTCGTGCAGTCTCAACCGCATCGGTCATGTTGCGGAAAAACAGCGATACCCCGGATTTTGAAGGATAAGCGCGAACCGAATACCAGCGCTGACAAGGCTCGTAATAATCGACAAGCTCCAACGGAACGCTTTCTGCCAAAGCCCGACGGTAAAGCTGCCCAAAACTGGTTTCAGCAAAGTCTGGAAATTTTTGCCAAAGTACTTTACCGAGTAAGTCTCTGGCAGGTTTGCCCAATGTGTTTGCGGCTTCATGATTGACATAAGTGAAGCGGGCAGAGCGATCGAAAGCGACGAATCCATCGGTGATGCTCTGCAAAACTTGGGTGATTTGTTCGCGGGCGAGTTCCGATTCGGCGCGGGCAGTCTGTTCGCGCTCTAGAAGCTGATGGCGTTCTTCTTCGATCCAGCGGCGGAGGCTGATGTCAGAAAAAGACACAACCACGGCATAGGGTAGGATTTGACCCGTTTGAAACAGCGGTTGCGAATTGATCGAAATCCAAGTGATTTGCTTTTCGGGTTTGCACAAGCCCAAAACGACCTCGGAACAAGGAATTCCGGTTTTTGCTGTGATCAGACCCGGAAACTCTTGAGGATTAAAAGGTGAACCGTCTTCGTGAATCGCTTTCCAATCCAGGTCGAGCAGATTACGATCGACTAATTCATCGACGGTACATTCTAGAATTTGTGCAGCACTGGCGTTACAGGTTTCAATCACGCCGTCTGCATTTAGCATCAAAACGGCTTCGTGCATTGCTTCGACGACCGATCGATAGCGTTGTTCACTATTCTTCAGACTTTCTTGTTCGCGGCGACGACGGCTCACCTCGGCTTGAAGCTGCTCGACTCTGTGTTCAAGCTTGGCGTGTTCGAGATTGACTGAACGGCTAGAGTGCGGGTCGGAATTCGATCGCGAAGGGGCAACCGCTTTTGGTGAAGCAGTCATCTCCTGAACCGATTGGGTTTGAAGCTGGGATTTCAGTTCGGTGACGAGAACTTCTAGTTCAGCATTACGCTGCTGTAACCGCAGTTGATCGGTTTCTTGCATGACTCACGCTCGATCGACATCATTTATAGATCTTTGCTCAGATTTTGAACTTTCTTTATAGAGAATTGCTGAAGTTCACTTAAAGAGTTTCATAAGGGAGTTCGATTATGAAAGTTGTCCATCCGATTTCGCTCTTGACGGTGATACTGCCGTTGAGTTGTTCGACGAGTTTCTTTACAAGCGCTAATCCCAGTCCTGTCCCGCCTTTTTGCCAACGATCGCTGCCCGGAACTCGGTAGAATTTGTCAAAAATGTGCGGCAAATTTCTTGCGGGAATTTCGGATTCATTGGCGATCGTAAATTTCAGCACCGATTTCTGATCGGAACTTGTTGCTTCGCGCACTTTAAAGCAAATTTCACCTCCGCTTTGTGTGTATTTGCAAGCGTTATTTAGGAGTTCCACCAAGATTCGGCGCAAACTTACACCATCTGCCACAATTACGGGCAGTGTTTCCGGAAGATTTACTTTTAAAAGTTGCTGACAGTCGCGGCTGCGAACTTGAAACGCATCCGTCGTTTTTCGGAGTAGCTCTCTCAAATTCAGCGGTTCTGGGGATGCTAGAGCTTCGCCAGATTCGAGTTGATAGAGATCAAGCAGATTTTGAATCAGTTCATCGCCTTGATCGCACGCATTCAGCGCAATTTCGATATACTGCCGCCGATTTTCGGGCATCGCTTCCATCAGTTGAAGCGCGACTTTGATCGTGGTTAAAGGAGCGCGTAGATCGTGAGTAATTGTGTTGAGTAAATCGTTTTTTTGACTATTGATTTGTTGCAGTTCATCGACTTTTTTCTGAATCTCAGTTTGGGCGTGATGGCGTTTGAGTCGAGCCGCGATCGTATCGAGCAATTCTACGCGCCGAAATGGTTTGGTTAAATAGTCGTCTGCTCCTAAATTCATGCCCTGCCGCACATCGGCTTTATCGGCTTTTGCGGTGAGAAAAATAAACGGAATCATTGCCGTTCTGGGATCTTGACGGAGGGCTTCTAGCACGTTGTATCCGTCAAAATCGGGCATTTTAATGTCACAAATCACTAAATCGGGCGATCGCTCTTTTGCCAGTTGAATGCCTGTTAGCCCGTTGTCCGCGTTGAGAGAGTAAAATCCTCCAGAAGTCAAAATTTCGATGATGTTTAGACGAACATCTTTTTCGTCCTCGATCACCAAGATTTTCATCAAATCTTCCCCCGTTGGCGGCTGTATCGGTTGAGGGCTAATCTTTCGGGTCATTGCGGCTGGCTGAGTTTAGAGATGGGTTTGGTGAAAAGCTAGCGCGATCAGGTCGCTTTCTCAGTGGTAGTTCCGCACGCTTCTTAGTCAATGCAACGTTTTCTGTATAAGCATGGAGTGGAACGCAAAGCACCCTCGTGAAAATACTGCACGATTCGTAGATACTAGCGAATTTCGCTGGCAAAAGTCTAGAACTCTGTGCCACTCTACGGTTTGTTCATAAAAATTCTGCGGAATTTGCGTAAAATCCATATTACCAAAGTTTTCGATCTCGGTTCTGGAAAGAAATTCTTTGTTCTCCTCCTCCTTAAGACAGAGATGATTTGGTTTGCAGGTGAGTAGATTAATCTAAGCCATCAAGTGAAACTAATGTTGCTTTTTACAGACAAGTAGAAATACGGGGGAATAGAGAAAAAAGCACGATCGATTAATCACTTCATTGGTAGACAAAACTGGCACAATATATCAGGAATTAAGCTTTTGCCTTGAAGAGACTAATACTGTGCCTATTCTCGCTGATATGAATCTGCTACTAGCAAATGAATCAGATTGCCGCTTTTTCAAGTTCTGGTTTCACGATCGAGTGTGTGACGGAATTAGCTATCAAGGTGAGTTGTATTATCAGTTCCATAGTTTCAATTCGCAGCGTCGAGATCAAGCTTACGATCTCGGCTCAAAGCTGATCGATCGCGGGATCTCAGTGATTATTTGCTGTTCTAAGCAGCGGTATTTGCTCGGTATCAATCTCCGAAATAATTGGAGCGAGATCGGAGAATATGAGAAACAGCAGTTTCTCGTCGAGGTGCAAGGTTTGGAATCGGTGCTGAGTCAGCTTCTACAGTGAGCGATTTTCGATTAGGCTAGAAAGCGAAATTTCATCGATCGCTCATGCAAAACTACGATGTCGTCGTCTGCGGTGCTGGCCCTTCGGGCACGATCGCCGCTGCTCAACTGGCTCAAGCAGGTTTGAAAGTGGCGCTGCTCGAAAAACAGTTTTTACCGCGTCACAAGACCTGCGGTGGCGGAATGCCGATGGTGATGCAGTCTCAACTGCGCGATTTGGCTCCAGAAGCGTTTGTCGAGTCCGATGTGACGATGATGCGGCACACCTGGAAATTTGAAGATGCGTATTTAGCTTCGATGAATCCTCGATCGACGGATGAGCGGCTTTCTCTCTGGATGGTGCAGCGATCTATATTTGATCATGCCTTGGCTCAAAGAGCGCTAGATTTCGGGGCGGATTTAAGAGACGGAATTGCAGTAAGAGCGATCGAGCCAGAATCCGATGGGGTGATTGTCAGAGCGCAAGGAATTAAGACGGGCAGCGAGTTCACTGCAAAGGCGCGATACGTGATCGGGGCAGACGGGGCGAATGGGGTGACGGTCAAAGCAACGCAGTTAAGGAAGAAAAGAGCGATCGCGCTAGCAATGGAAATCGAACATCCGCATCACTGGGGCGACGGACACGCGGATTTGCGTCCCGAAATTGCTCACTTGGAATACGGTGCAGTTAAGCGCGGGTATGCGTGGATTTTTCCCAAAGCGGATCATTTGAACATCGGTGCAGGTGTGTTTCGCCCGGATAATCAAGACGCGAGAAGCGATCGTACTTTACGGGCGGAATTGCAGAAGACGATTCTCGACTATATGGATGTGTTGGGATTGAAATACGATCGAGATGCACTAAAATTTCATGCTCATCCGTTACCGACTTGGAGCGGAAAAGAACCGCTGCATGAAGGGCGAATTTTACTCGTCGGGGATGCGGCAGGGTTAATTAATCCACTGTTTGGCGATGGAATTTTACACGCGGTCAAAAGTGGCTCGATCGCGGCTCAGTCGATTATTGATGGTGCAGCACAAGAACATACGAATCGGATTCATGCAGAATTTGCGGCAAATTTCGATGCGGCGTTGAACTTGGCACGCATTTTTTATCAGTGGACGGGGGTTTGCTACAAGTACGGCGTGAAATACGAGAAAAGTACGCGGTATTCAACTCAGCTATTGTGTGGCGATTTGTTGTTTACCGATATGGCGGGTCGGGCAATGCGGCGATTGAAGCGATCGGTTAGAGGGAATTTTTTCCCAATGTTTAATGGATGAATGGATAGAGGGGTGGTGCAAATCTGTGCTGCCTTTAGCCAATCTATCCGAAGCAAACTACTCCGATCGAATTAGCTAAACTGTTGAGCATAAAATCGTGCATACCGCCCACCCTCAGTGATCAATTCTTGATGGGTTCCCGCTTCAACCACGCGCCCTTTTTCCATCACCAAAATACGATCGACTCGTCTCACCGTCGCCAACCGATGAGCAATAATAAACACCGTCCGCCCCTGCATAATCCGCTCTAAAGCTTCTTGCACCAAAGCTTCCGATTCAGAATCCAGCGCAGAAGTTGCCTCATCAAGAATCAAAATTCGAGGATTCAGCAACACCGCACGCGCGATCGCTAATCGTTGCCGCTGTCCCCCAGATAAATTCACGCCCCGCTCACCCACCCAAGTTTCGTAACCGTCGGGGAACTGGCTAATAAACTGGTGAGCATTTGCAATATTCGCGGCAGCTTGCACCGCTCCCAAATCAAACTCAAGCTGTCCGAAGGCGATATTTTGCGCGATCGTACCTGTAAACAAAGTCGTTTCCTGCGGCACAATGCCAATCTGATGCCGCAAACTCTTGAGCGATACTTCTCGAATATTTGTACCGTCGATCCAAATATCGCCCTGTTGCGGGTCGTAGAAGCGCGGGATCAAATTCACCAACGTCGTTTTTCCTGCACCGGATGCACCGACTAAGGCGACCATTTCTCCCGGTAGCACTCGCAGATTCAAATCTTGTAGCACTGGGCGATCAGGTCTGTAAGCAAAGCTGACATTCTCAAATTCGATTCTGCCTGTAACGGGGGCTAAATCCTGGGCATCGAGATTTTCCGCGATCGACGGTCGAATGTGCAGCAGTTCAAAAATGCGATCGACCGAAGCTTCTCCTTGCTTAAATTCGTTGTAATTTAGCGTCACGGCACTAATCGGCTCAAACAACATCGCTACCGAAATGACGAAAGCAATAAATTCGCTCCCCTTTAAGTTGCCTTGCGAAATTTGCCAGCTTCCTACAAGCAGCAGCGCCAAAATTCCCAGCGCATCTAAAAATCCTTGAACCGGATACTGAATCGCTCTTAAGCGTTCTGTGGCGTATCGCGCTTGACGATTGCGTTCTGAACCTCGACGGAACTGTTCGATCGCATAATCTTCCGCCGCGAATGCCCTAACCAATCTCACCCCACTCAACATCTCGATCAGCAAGGCAGAGAGATCAGAAATCCGGCTCTGGCTGCGATAGGACAACTTCCGCATCTTTTCCCCGAACCAGGCGGTCAAAAATGCTAATAACGGCGCGATAATCAGCGTCGATAACGTCAGTTGCCAGTTGAAATACAGCATCGCGCCCAGTGTGACCACGAGTTTCATCGCATTCGGCACAAACTGACTAAACAGCTTTTGAATCACTTCCCCGATGCGATCGACATCTTCGGTTAATCGATACGACAAATCCCCGGTTTGCACCGTCTCAAAATACGCCAGACTCAATCGCTGAATATGGGCAAACGTGCGATTTCGCAGTTCCATCGCGATCGATAATGCCGCTTTTGCGATCAGCGTTTCCTGTCCGTACTGGGCTAATTTTTGCCCACCCCAAATTAAGATGACGTAACCCGCCGTTTCTGAGATCGCCGCAATTCGCCCTTCGCCAATAAACCGCGACATCTTTTCAGACAAGAGTGCGAGCGCGGGCCACGTCACCGCAAACACGACCGAACACATCAGCGCATAAACGATCGTGCGCCACTGAGGACGAAGGTAAGGTAAAAGCTGCCAGTAGTTAGAACGCTGTTTCAAGATCGGTTGGACTTATATTCCTGGTAGATGTGAAAAACGGAAGGTAAGAGCGAAACCACAATAATGATTGATCAGAATAATCGGCAAGAGGTACTGATCGACATCGGGAATTAAGGCTCTAAGAGAATACCTAATAGCGTCAATCCAAATGTCCAAAGCAACCCCCCAATCACATTAAACGAAATGAACGTCTGGTATTCATCACACCAATGCCAGCCCCGATCGGGGCAAAGGTTCGCACGATCGGCACAAATCGCGCCAGTACGATCGCTTTTCGTCGGTGTTTGTCATAAAACCGCTGGGCAGACACAATATGCTTTTTGTGAAACAGCCAGGAGTCTTCTTTCTGGAAGAGTTTTCTGCCGAATCTGTTCCCCGTCCAGTAGCCCACACTATCACCCAGCACGACTGAAACAAAGCAGCCCAACGCCAAGATCGGCAAATTCAAAAGGTTTCTCGCTAACTCGCCATTATTCCTGCCCAACCCTGACATCCCGATTAAAAATTATGACTTCTTCCGTCGTCGCACCAACCACACGATGAATCCAATCAGCAAAATTCCTAAAACAATTTTAGAAACGGGTGCAAGGTATTCATCGACCAATTCATAATTCGACCCCAACGCATAGCCCGCGTACGTCAAAGCGAACGTCCAAAGCGTTGTCCCGATCGTGGAATACACCAAAAACGGCATCAATCGCATCCCACTCAGTCCCGCGGGCAGCGAAATCAGCGTCCGAATTCCCGGAACCAATCGCCCAAGCAGCACCGCTTTCGTCCCATGTTGATAAAACCAGCGATTTACTTTATCGATATCGCTACCGGATACCCCGATCCATTTGCCATATCGATCGGCAAGTTCGCTCACCCGTTTCTCACCGACCCAAAGCCCTGCATAGTACCAAAGCAGCGTCCCCAAAATTGTCCCGATCACGCCTGCCAAAACCGCATACTGAAAATTCATCTTGCCTTGCGACACGGTAAATCCTGCCAGCGGCATGATCAACTCCGACGGAATTGGCGGAAATAGATTTTCCATAAACATGAGAAACCCAATTCCCAAATAGCCGAGGGAATTCATCGTGCTAGTAATCCATTCAACCAGTGCTGAACTCATGCGTAGCTTCCTTATATTGGAGGTGGACTGAGACTTAAACGCTTAATTGTGCGATCGCTCAGGTCAATCATATGAACTTTTATGAAACTTTTACGGGTGAGTTCGATCGAATCCGCGAAATTCTCATCAAAATTTTTCGCAAGGCACGATTTAGAAGAAAGCGGATCCTATTGGGTTCGAACCAATGACCGACCGCTTAGAAGGCGGTTGCTCTATCCACTGAGCTAAGGATCCAAACTAGACATATACCAATATAACGGCGTGGGGCGAATTTAGAGCAATCAAAATTGCGGCTCGATCGCGCTCAAGCTTGGTACTCTCCTTATTTTTATCAAGCGTATGTAAAGTAAAGCGCCGAAACGGGGAATTCAAGAGAGTAGATGATCCGAACTGGATGATCCCCTGTGAAATTTAACGGCATGATCGGGCTGGCTTAAATCTAAAGTGTCAATTGACACCATCACAGGCATAATGGCGATCGATTCTTGCCCCCTACCCTCTAGCCCTGAGCCGCTTTATGTTCATTCTGAAACGGCAGGATGTTGAGATCAGCAGCATTCAGCACCCCAAACGTGATCAAAAAGTTCCGATTCTATCCTATCAAGGGCAGACCTTTCGACTGATTCAAGTCTTTAGCGCTGGACAGGAAGAAGAAGCGCGATCGTTTTGGCGCGACTTGACCGATAACCAAGGAAAAGCCTGCGTGCTGCTTGAAGAACCAGAGCGCTACAGCATTTGGGGCAAAGTGCGACTGGATCAACTCGGCAGCGATGCAGCAGGTCAGGAAGGAGGAACCGTTTCCGCCGTTTTTACCCAAGCGTGTTTACTCATGCTGCAAGCGATGTACATCGATATTGAAGATCTGATGGGCACAAAGCAAGCGGCTTCATTTGAGCGAGATTTGGCGGGCGTGTTTCAGCAATGGCGCTTTCCGCAGACCGATTCACCCACCGCTGTAAAACAACTCCTCACCGTGAATCCGCTCAACAGCCTGCAAACACCGACTTGGCAAGAAAGTTTACTCAATGTTTTGCTGCAAGAGCTTCACCGTCTCGGCAAAGCTTATTTTGGCAAATCCTCGTTTGCCGATCGTACACTCGATGCGCTGCAAGACTTGCCGCAAGGCGAACGCAACCGCTTTCTCGAATGGCTGAACCGCTCCCCAACCGGAAAACTCTGGTCTTAGCCCCTCTTTGTCCCCTACTAAAAATGACCTGTTGAAAATGCCCTATGAGTAGTTCAGCGAGTAAATCTCAATCGAAGTCCGTTTCCGTTCAAGCGATCGTGTTTGCAGAAATTCTGTGGGCAGTCGCTGCGCTCTTGTTTTTCCTTTTATTTAGCGTGGCTGACCCTGGGCAATCTCGCCCAGATTGGTACTCTTATGGCACATCAGTATTTGAGATTGTGGCGTATTTTAGTGCAGGGATACTGTGCTTTAGAAATTGGAGCAGTCCACAAATTGTCAGCGGTCGGCGCGTTTGGCTGGGCATCGGGCTAGGAATGCTCTGCTATAGCATCGGAGGCGTGTTGTTCACATTCTGGGAAACTTACCTGGGACGTGAAGCAGATGTCTCACCCGGCGATTTCTTCTACATTCCCACTTATCTATTCTTAGCGTGGGGCATGATTATGGCGTTTGCCGATCGACGATTGAATCTCGATTTGTGGCAGTGGTTCACAGTCGGAACGATTGCAGCGGTCAGTCTCGCCTTTGCAACTTGGTTGACCTTAGCGCCGGATTCCGCTCCTTCAGCGCTGTTTGGTGAACCTGCGATCGCGCAAACCGTTCCAGTCAAACCTACTCCAAAAGCGATTATTTCACCTACGGTTAAACCTTCTCCGGTTGTAGCGCCTTCTGCAACTCCGAAACCTGCGGCGATCGAAGAAGCGAAACCCGTTGAAGAGAAAAAAGACACTGCGCCAGAGTGGGTGATCGCGATCGAAAATACGCTCGCACCGCTCAAACCGTTTCTTGATTACTTCTACGTCCTAGCGGATGTCTTCATTCTGATCATTGCAACCACCTTGCTGCTGGCATTTTGGGGCGGGCGGTTCTCTCAATCTTGGAGGATGATCGCAGCGGCAGCCTTCTCGCTCTACATCGCTGATATGTGGTTCAAGTACGCGACCACTCGACTTGAGAACTATCAAAGCGGCGGACTCGTTGAAATCTTCTGGGTATTCAGTGGCGTTCTGTTTGGAATTGGCGCAGCACTGGAATACGATTTGAGTCGATCGCGTCGCAGTAATTCCCGTCGAAGAGCATGAAGATTTGTCCTTCACGCCTTATTCGGGCGCTTCGGCATAGAATAGATGAGTAATTGCCGCCCCGTTCCGCATGAGCAGACTGTCTGATTCTGATAAAAGCCAAATTATTGAACTGTACCGGCAATCCGGAGAAACGACGCTAACCCTTGCAGAGCGCTACGGTGTCAGTAATACGACGATCAGCCGCATTTTAAAAAGCAGCTTGTCGGCGGATGAATATGACAGTCTCATCCAGCAAAAGCGAAGCGCTTCGCGAGGGGGATCGAAAATTGCCACAGCGACGATCGGGGCTCCTCCAGTTCAAGGGAGTTTGCTCGAAGTGGCTGATCTTGATCCGGTACAGCCTGAAGCGGTAGAGCCTGAAATTGCAGAACCTAAGAGAGTTATAGAATCTAGAGCTGCAGAACCCGCCAAAGCGGCTGTGTCCTCGAAGCCTGCGCCTCCTCGTCGAGTGCAACGGCAGACTGTTCCCGATGAAGAAGAGTTAGCCGCGATCGCTCCCCCGACTGAGAAGGTCGCCCAGGTCAACACGGTCGAAGCGATCGCTAACGAAGACCTCACGCCGAATCGAGGCGGCATGATGGACGACGATGACGACGACCTTGAGGATGATCTCGACGATCTCGATAATTTGGATGAAGACCTCGAAGATGACGATGACGAGCCTGCGATCTTGCCATCAATTCAGCTAAATGCAGCGGAGTTTATTCGAGTGTTGCCGATCGCGGAAGCTGCAATTCCGCGAACTTGTTATCTGGTCGTCGATCGAGCCGCTGAATTAGTTGCACGTCCGTTGAGCGAATTTGCAGAACTGGGTCAGATCCCATCGGGTGAAGTCGAAGAAAGAACGCTACCTGTGTTCGATAATCATCGAGTCGCAAAACGGTTCTCGAATATTCGGACACAGCGCGTCATTAAAGTACCAGATAGCCGAGTTTTGCAAAAAGCTGCCCCTTACCTGCAAGCGAAGGGAATCACGCGATTGCTGATCGATGGGCAGGTGTACGCGCTCTAAACGTCGTCGTTTTGGTTCGGCAAGAGTCCGAGGAGCGGTTGCGCGATCGCAGTTCCCAAAATTCCCAGCATCACACTGAAAGCGATCACTAAGCCAAACGGTAATTCGATCGTTTGAAAGGCGAGAAACTTCAGTGCGATCGGGGCAGCATTTTGAACAGCAATCAGCGAGATCGCGCCAATCCACACGGCAACAATACAGGCAGTAATTAAAGTGGCAAAACTTCTCATAGAATTTCAGGAATCAAGGGCTGTGACCGTGTAGGAAATCTCATCAGCCGCGAACTGATAAATTTTCATCCTTGTGAGACATTTCCTCTCGTGGGTAGATCAAGAAATCTGCTCACTTTTTATTTTAAAGATTAAACCCGTCGATCGTAGAAGATCGACGGGTTTAATCTTTAACGAAACAGGCTACTGACCGAGTTCTCTTCGTGAATTCGCCAGATCGTTTCACCGATCACACTTGCAACAGAAAGAATCTTCAATTGCGGAAAGCGATGTTCTTCTGCGATCGGGATCGTATTCGTCACGATCACCTCTTCGAGCAGACCGCTGGATAACCGCTCGACCGCAGGAGGAGAAAAGACCGCATGAGTCGCACAGGCATACACCTGACGCGCCCCTTCTTTGCGGAGAATCTTCGCGCCTTCTAAAATCGTTCCAGCCGTATCGATCATGTCATCGACCAAAACCGCCGTTTTGCCTCTGACATCGCCGATCACATTCATCACTTCTGCAATGTTGTGAGCCTGTCGCCGCTTATCAATAATTGCAAGTGGCGCATCATTTAGCCGTTTTGCTAGCGCTCGCGCTCGTGCGACACCCCCCACATCCGGAGAAACCACGACTAAATCTTCTAGCTGTTTACTGGCGATGTAGTCCACCACTGTCGGAGACCCATAGACATGATCCATTGGAATATCGAAATAGCCTTGGATCTGAGCCGCGTGCAAGTCCATCGCGAGAATGCGATTGGCTCCCGCTTGCGTAATCAAGTTCGCCGCGAGTTTTGCCGTAATCGATTCCCGTCCAGCGGTTTTGCGATCGGCTCTGGCATACCCGTAATACGGCAGGACGGCGGTGACTTGCCGCGCCGATGCCCGCCGACAGGCATCGATCATAATCAACAATTCCATCAAGTTATCGTTGACTGGGCGGCAAGTCGGCTGAATCAGATAGACATCACAGCCCCGAATTGACTCTTGAATCTGAACATATAGTTCACCATCGGCGAAGTGCTTTTGCACCATTGGACTCAGATCCATTCCCAGATATCGGGCAATCTCTTGAGAAAGGGGCACGTTTGCGGTGCCAGACAAGAGACGCAGACGATTGTTATCAGGAATCGATGGCAGAGTAGACAGAGGAGATAGTGTTGCAGAACGGATCACGTCAAGTCCTCGAACGCATTCAACGCAATATTAACATTGGGACTTTTTATCATTGACCCAGGTTTCGCGGATCTAAAGTATTCGTAAACGGCAGATGATTTTGCGAAATATTTGTTTATGACTGAACCACAACTAGCGTACGGATGATCGATCATATCAATCTTCATCCGATCAGGTGAAATGAATGCCACAGGCAGGAACCAGATTTTGATAGGTCAGTCGAGCGGTATTTAACGCAACCTATTTTGACAAATTTGTTCGCGCTTCGCAATGCTTTTTTACAATGTTATCGATGGCTGATTTATTTTTCGGTTTTGTTGCTTTAGTTACAAAAATATGCACTTAGGCGGATCGTCTAAGCTATGCTGAAAAGTCCAGTGATACAAGGGATGATCGAGTTATGAGCCTAAAAGACCGCATTACCGAAGAGATCAAAGCCGCGATGAAGTCTCAGGATAAAGTGCGGTTAGAGGCGCTGCGAAGCATCAAGAAGGTGCTGTTGGAGAAAGAAGTGAGTGTGCGCCCATCGGGTCAGACTGAGCTAACCGAGGAGCAAGAAATCGAGTCGTTGTCTCAGGTGGCGAAACAGCGCAGAGATTCGATCGAGCAGTACACGAATGCCAACCGCAAGGATTTAGCCGACAAAGAGGCGGAAGAATTAGCGATTATCGAAACGTTTCTTCCAGCGCAAATGTCGGATGAAGACGTGGAAGCTGCGATCGCGAACATTATTTCCCAAGTCGGAGCGACTTCTGCAAAAGACATGGGGAAAGTGATGGGTTCTGCGATGCAGCAGTTGAAAGGCAAGGCGGACGGGAAAAAGGTGCAAGCGATCGTCAAGGCGAAATTGGGCGGTTAGAGATTGATCCGCAATTCTTAGCTCTCCGTCACTGCTACAGGGGTCGTCACGACAGGTTGAGGATTTGTAACCAGTTCTTTCTTGCTGAATTTGAGCTTGCCATCGACCAAATCGATCGAGATCGTATCCCCTTCGACAAAAGCGTTTTCGAGTAGTTTCGTCGCGATCGGGTTTTGCAGTTCTCGCTGAATCGCCCGCTTCAATGGACGCGCTCCATAGGTTGGATCGTAGCCCACGTCCGCTACGTATTTTCGCGCGGCGGGTGAGAGTTCCAGCATAATCTTCTGATCGGTGAGCAGAGCTTGAATCCGTTGGATCTGGAGTCCAACAATTTCACCAAGTTCTGCACGGCTCAACGGATGGAACAGGATCATATCGTCGATCCGATTGAGAAACTCAGGGCGGAAATGCTTACGCAGTGCAGTCATGACTCGTTTCTGCATTTCCTCGTATCGCCCATCGTCGCCCGCGACATCGAGAATATGTTCACTGCCAATATTGCTCGTCATCACAATCACAGTGTTGCGAAAATCGACGGTGCGACCTTGAGAATCGGTGATTCGTCCGTCGTCTAGCACTTGCAGCAAAATGTTAAACACATCAGGATGGGCTTTCTCAACTTCATCAAGCAGCACCACCGAGTAAGGTTTGCGGCGAATCGATTCAGAAAGCTGTCCACCTTCGTCGTAGCCGACATATCCCGGAGGCGCACCGACCAAGCGCGACACCGAATGCTTCTCCATGTATTCCGACATATCGAGCCGCACGATCGCATCATCCGAATCGAATAGAAATTGCGCCAATGCTCGCGCGAGTTCCGTTTTACCGACTCCAGTGGGACCCATAAATAGGAACGAACCGATCGGGCGGCTGGGATCTTTCATCCCCGATCGCGCTCGACGGATCGCTGCGGAAACGGCTTCAACGGCAGCATGCTGCCCGATGACTCGTTGGTGTAAGTGTCCTTCTAGATTCAGGAGTTTTTGGCGTTCGGATTCGAGCAGGCGCGTCACCGGGATACCTGTCCAACGAGCAACAATTTCAGCGATATCGGCTTCAGTGACTTGTTCGCGCAAGAGCGCCGTTCCGCCTGCTTGCAGTTCCATCAGTTGCGCTTCTTGGTTTTCTCGATCGTGCTGCAAGGCTTCGAGTCGTCCGTATTTTAACTGCGCTGCCGTGTTGAGATCGTAAGCGCGTTCGGCTTGCTCGATTTGCACTCGAAGCTGGTCTTCTTCGCCTTTGAGCGATTTAATCGTTTCGAGAATCTGCTTTTCGTTTTGCCACTGCGAATCGAGTTCGTCTTTTTTCGGCTGAAGTTCTGCGATTTCTTGTTCGAGCCGTTCGAGTCGCTCTTTGGAATTGCGGCTGAGTCCGGTTAATCCGGTGAGTTTGTCTTCACTCTTGACCGAGAGCTTCTCCATTTCAAGCTGTCTCAAACGCCGCTCGATTTGCTCTAGCTCAGTCGGTTTCGAGGTGATTTCCATTCTCAACTTAGCGGCGGCTTCGTCTACGAGATCGATCGCTTTATCGGGTAAAAATCGATCGCTAATATATCGACTCGATAGCGTTGCGGCTGCCACTAAAGCAGAATCGGTAATATTGACTCCGTGATGAACTTCGTAACGTTCTTTCAACCCGCGTAAAATCGAAATCGTATCTTCAACGCTCGGCTGATCGATCACGACTTGCTGAAATCGACGCTCCAGCGCGGCATCTTTCTCGATGTACTTACGGTACTCATCTAAAGTGGTCGCCCCAATACAGCGCAATTCACCCCGCGCCAACATGGGTTTAAGCAGATTTCCGGCATCCATGTTGCCTTGTCCACCTGCGCCCGCACCCACAACTGTATGAAGCTCGTCGATAAATAAAACGATCTGCCCATCAGAATCAATCACTTCTTTCAGCACTGCCCGCAGACGATCCTCGAATTCTCCGCGATATTTTGCCCCTGCAATCAGCGATCCCATATCAAGGGAAATCAGCTTGCGGTTTTTCAGCGATTCGGGCACGTCACCGTTTACGATCCGCTGCGCGAGTCCTTCCGCGATCGCCGTTTTCCCAACACCCGGTTCTCCAATCAAAACTGGATTATTCTTAGTTCGGCGCGAAAGCACTTGAACGACACGTCGAATTTCGCCATCGCGTCCGATCACCGGATCGAGTTTGCCTGCTTTGGCGCGTTCAGTCAGGTCTAAGCCGAATTTCTCTAAGGCAGAATAGCGGGATTCCGGTGCTTGATCCGTTACTTTTTGACTCCCTCGAAGATCTCGAATCGCGGTATCGAGCCGAGCCGTATCGACGTTAAAACTGCGAAATAGCTTGAGTCCAAGACGTGGATCATTGGCAAACGCTTGGACAAAATGTTCGATCGAAATAAAATCATCCTGCATCGAAGCACGCGCGGCTTCTGCTCGATCGAGCATCGTATCAAGATATCGTCCTAAATAAAGCTGCTCCGTACTCCCGACTTTCGGCTGACGGCGAGCAAATTCGTCTACCTGCTGTGAGAGACGAGCGGCTTCGATTCCGGCTTTGCTCAAAATTTTCCCGGTTAAGCCATCTTCCTGCTCTAGCAGGCTGATTATTAAATGTTCAACTTCTAAATTCTGGTGTCGATAGCGCCGCACGACATCCTGTGCCTGAACGATCGCTTCCCAGGCTTTATCTGTAAATTTGCTGGGGTCTGTGGGTTGCATGTATTCCGGTAATGTTTTGTCATCGCTCTTCTTGAAACTTCACTCTAGCAGGTCTTACAGCTTCTTTCACCCCAGATGGGTGGTTGCTTGTAGCCAGGCTTCAAACAAAAGAATCGAGACGTTGCGGCAAGTGTGGGCACGTTCCAACTTGATCTTCACTGCTCTCGGTTTTTCGTTGCTGTGTAGGTCGTAACGATCGAGCGCAGATTAACTAAAGTGTGCGAATTTCAAGAGTGCGATCGTCGCTGGCTTCAGTACAAATCTCGATTCGAGCAATACCTTTACCGAATTCGGACTAAAAAAGCAGGGTAGAGTCTTACTTCTATCCTGCTTCCTTAATTTAATACCCCCAAGGGAATTCGAATCCCTGTCGCCTCCGTGAAAGGGAGGTGTCCTAGGCCTCTAGACGATGGGGGCAGGTGTTAGTGCTGCGTTCGTCTCGTGCAACTGACATTTACTAATGTAGCGGACAAAACTATCACTGTCAACCGCCAAATCCAACTTTGATTTCAAATTTGTTTGTGAAAGAATTGCGTTAAGGCAAAAGATGCAGTGATTAGACACCCCTAGAACTGTCCCTTGGCAGAGACGCGCGATCGACAAAAACCACTACCGTAAATGCAAGAGAACGAACATCTACTATTAGCAGGCTTGCGTCCTTACTTTGTCATGCTTCTGATTGACTTCATGCTATCGCCCAAGACCCGAAAGAACGATGGCGCTTTGACTCGCCCCCGTATCTCTATTCCTCTGTCTGAAACTCCCGTTACGCTAGAAGAACAATCTTCTTCACCTACACCTGCTCATTCCCTTGTGGAAAATCCGAATCTTCCTTCTCAGTCTGTACGATCGCGCTGTCTACCGTGGCTTGCTTCGATCGTCTATCCGTTGGCGCGAAATTTGGTGTTGCCCGTCTATTTTCGACGGATTCAAGTTGGGGGTCGAGAACATTTTCCTGCGACGGGTCCGGTGATTATCGCTGCGACCCATCGATCTCGTTGGGATGCGCTCATGGTTCCTTGCGCGGTTGGGCAGGATGTGACAGGGCGAGCATTGCGCTTCATGGTCACAGCAGATGAGGTCAAAGGCGTTCAGGGTTGGTTTATTCGGCGATTGGGCGGATTTCCAATCAACACTCGTCAGCCCACGATCGCGGCATTGCGGCACAGTATCGATTTGCTGCAACACGGTGAAGCACTGGTGATCTTTCCTGAAGGCAATATTTATCGTCAATCTGCGAGTCTCAAGCCTGGTTTAGCTCGGTTAGCGCTTCAAGCGGAAGCAAGTCAGCCCAATTTGAATGTTCAGATTGTGCCGATCTCGATTCAGTACAGCAAGCCTCTGGTTCCTTGGCGCTCTGCGGTCGAAATTCAGGTTGGTAAACCGCTGAACGCTGCTGAATACAGTGCAGAGCATCCGAAGCAGGGCGCAAAACGATTGACAGAGGATTTAGAGCAAGTTCTGCGATCGCTTTCTGGGTGTTGCCAATAAAAAAGAGACGCTCTAAATTGCGTCTCTTTCCACGTTTTTCGGGAAATTGAACTAACGACCGATCCCGATGTAACGGAAGCCTGCTTCTTCTAAAACGGGTTGGTTCAAGAAGTTGCGACCGTCGATCAGAATTGGGGTGTGCATCAGTTTTGCCATCTTGATGTAGTCAAGGCTGAGGAATTGCGCCCATTCCGTCACGAGAACTAAGGCATCACAGCCATCTGCTAGGCGCTCTGGATCAGTTTCGACGATTACATCTGAAATGCCGTGGCGCATTCCGGTTTGAGCAATGATCGGATCGTAAGCTTTCACTTTTGCACCGAGACGAGCTAAGTTCTCGATCACATTCAGAGCAGGAGCATCACGCAAATCATCGGTGTCAGGCTTGAACGTCAGACCCAAAAGCCCGACCGTTTTGCCTTTCAAGATTTTCAATGCTTGCTGAAGTTTCTCAACCACAATCAAGCGTTGACGCTCATTCACGCTAACGGCTGCTTTAAGCAATTGAGTCTCATAGCCGTAATCATCAGCGGTGTGAATCAGCGCGGATACGTCTTTCGGGAAGCAGGAGCCACCCCAACCCAGACCCGCCTGCAAGAATTTGCTGCCAATTCGAGAATCAAGACCAATCCCTTTTGCGACTTGCATCACATCTGCACCGACACGATCGCAGATATTCGCCACTTCGTTCACGAAGCTGATCTTCGTTGCCAAAAATGCGTTTGCTGCATATTTGATCATTTCAGCCGAACTCAGATCCGTCACAACAACCGGAACCGGAGCCGCAGATTTATCTTCTGCAAACTGCCGTTCTACGATCGGGGTGTAGAGTTCTTGCATCAGCTTGATCGGTCGATCGTTGTTGTTGCTGCCAAGAACAATGCGGTCGGGGTTAAAGGTGTCGAATACCGCAGATCCTTCGCGGAGAAACTCTGGATTGCTGACGACATCGAATTCATATTCGCCGATGAGTGAACTTGCTGTGATTTCCTCACCGCCGCCGACTCCTACGAGAACAGGCTGCGCTTCTGTGCGCTGACGTTCTGCAATGCCATCAAGAACGAGCATTCTCACCCAGTCTCCAGACCCGATCGGAACCGTAGACTTATTCACGATCACTTTGTAGCCGCCTTTGAGGTTGGAACCGATGCTACGCGCTACCGCTTCGACGTAGCGGGTATCGCTTTCTCCATTCGGGAGTGCAGGCGTTCCAACTGCGATAAAGAGAATTTGACCGTGTTCGACTCCAGACGCGATATCCGTGGTGAACTCTAAGCGTCCTGCTTGAATCGAGGACTGCATCAGGTCAGACAAGCCCGGTTCAAAAATCGGAGACTGTCCCGCCTGCATCAGTTTGACCTTTGATTCGTTGTTGTCAACGCAAATCACATGATGACCAATGTGAGAAAGGCAAACACCCGTAACCAACCCAACGTAACCTGTTCCAATGACGCAAACGCGCATAGTCTTAGACTCCTCAAACAAACGATGTGTAGCTTCGATACAGTTTTCCCGTTAGCATTCCCGAACTGAGCAACTTTCTCTAGTGCGCTGCGAGCGATTCAGGTTTTGCTTCGGGGGCTTCCAATCGGCTGCGAAAATCAGCGATCGTGCGCTCCAAACCATCTCTCAGCGGAATAGTGGGCTGCCATCCGAGGTGAGTTTGAGCGCGGGTGATATCAGGTTTGCGGCGACGGGGATCATCTTGCGGCAATGGCTCAAATTTTACGGAAGCATCAGGATTTACCATTTCTTGAACCGCTTGAGCCAGTTGCAGAATAGTGTATTCGCCAGGGTTTCCGAGGTTGACTGGGCCGATAAAATCGCCGTTCATTAAGCGATAGAGACCGTCCACTAAGTCAGAAACATAGCAGAAGCTACGAGTCTGGGAACCATCCCCGTATACCGTCAGCGCGTGACCTTGAAGCGCTTGCACCACAAAATTGCTCACGACTCGTCCGTCGTTTTCGAGCATTCGAGGCCCGTAAGTATTGAAAATACGCGCAACGCGGATATCGACATCGTTTTGGCGGTGATAGTCGAAAGCGAGGGTTTCAGCAACTCGTTTGCCTTCGTCGTAACAACTGCGAATCCCGATCGGGTTGACGTTGCCCCGATATTCTTCAGATTGCGGGTGCATTTCGGGATCGCCATAGACTTCGGAAGTTGAAGCAAGCAGAAATCTCGCTTTGACTCGCTTGGCTAAACCGAGCATATTCATTGTTCCCATCACGTTGATTTTGACGGTTTTGACGGGATTGTACTGGTAATGCACGGGTGATGCAGGACAGGCTAGATGGTAGATTTGATCTACTTCGAGCCGAATCGGTTCTGTGATATCGTGGCGAATCAGTTCAAAGTTGGGATTGCCGAGCCAATGTTGAATATTGCGCTTGTGTCCCGTGTAGAAGTTATCGAGGCACAGAACTTCATGACCTGTGTTCATGAGACGATCGATCAAGTGGGAGCCAATAAAGCCCGCACCACCAGTAACAAGAATTCGCATAAGTCCAAAATCCGCGTAAATTGCAAACGAGCAAGGATAGGAATGACAGTTGATCAATGGATTGGCTTGATCTCTGCTTGCCAAAAGTGTACCCATTAGATTAACAGGCAGCACGAGGGCAATCCGGACAGGGAACGAGGCAAGAAAGCCTACGCCAAGCGAGCTTTTTTCAGTAGCACCATAGCAGAAACCTTTGGGGTAACGCGGTCTGTTTCGATCGAGTTCATCGAATCTTCAAGCCTCAAATGAAAATTGCCCCTACTTTTTGGGTAGGAGCAATTCGCAAATTAGAGAAGAATTTAGCCCTATTCGTTTGATAAGCGAAGCACTGCCATGAACGCTTCTTGCGGTACATCAACCGTTCCGATCGCTTTCATGCGCTTTTTCCCTTTGGCTTGCTTTTGCAGCAGTTTCTTCTTCCGAGAGATGTCGCCGCCATAGCATTTTGCGAGGACATCTTTACGAAGTGCGGGAATATGTTCGCTGGCGATCACCTTGCTACCGATCGCGGCTTGAATCGGGATCTTAAACTGATGGCGGGGGATCAACTCGCGGAGTTTTTCTGTCAGGGCGCGACCGACTCCATAAGCTTTGTCGCGGTGAACGATCGTAGCAAGCGAATCGACGGGATCACCGTTGATTAGGACATCCAACTTCACTAAAGCATTTTCTCGGTAGCCGATGAGTTGATATTCCATGCTGGCGTAACCGCGCGAGCGAGACTTCATTTGATCAAAGAAGTCGGTGACAACCTCAGCCAGCGGCAATTCATACATCAGCGTGGTGCGTCCGGGCGTGAGATACTTCATATCTTTGAAGATTCCGCGACGGTTTTGACAGAGTTCCATCAGCGTCCCAACATAGGTTTCGGGCGTGATGATATCGACTTGAACGTAAGGTTCTTCGATCTTTTCGCGCTCGGTGGGGGACGGAAGTTTGCCAGGATTATCGATCAAGACGATCTCACCTTTGATCGTTGTGACTTGGTAAACCACCGAAGGCGCAGTAATGATGAGATCGAGGTTATATTCGCGCTCTAGCCGTTCCTGCACGATTTCCATGTGCAGCAATCCGAGGAAGCCACAGCGGAAACCAAACCCCATCGCGCTCGAAGTTTCTGGCTCAAAATTCAGTGCAGCATCATTGAGCTTCAGTCTGTCGAGCGCTTCCCGCAGTTCTGGAAATTGATCCGCATCAGTTGGGAACATTCCACAGAAAACCATTGGTTTCGCTTCGATGTAGCCTGGTAGGGGTTCAGCAGCTTTCTTCGCAGAGAGCGTGATCGTGTCGCCAACTCGCGCGTCTTCGACCGCTTTAATTGAAGCAGCAAAATATCCCACTTCTCCCGCGTGGAGCGAGTCAACCTGCACTTGAGTGGGAGAAAGAACGCCGAGTTCATCGATCTGATATTCCTTACCGGATGCCATCAGGTAGACTTTATCGCCTTTTTTCACCTGTCCATCCATCACCCGAAAGTAAACGACTACACCCCGGTAGGCATCGTAGTAGCTGTCGAAAATCAGCGCTCTCAGAGGATCTTTGGTCGTGTCCGGGGGAGGCGGAACTTTTTGAACGATTTGTTCCAAAATGTCTGGCACACCGATCCCCTCTTTCGCGGATGCCAGAATCGCTTCTGAGCAGTCGAGTCCGACCACTTCTTCGATTTCTTGCCTGACGCGCTCAGGTTCCGCTCCTGGCAAATCGATCTTATTCAGAACCGGAATAATTTCTAAATCGTGTTCGAGTGCGAGATAAACGTTTGCGAGAGTTTGCGCTTCAACCCCTTGGGAGGCATCGACGACCAACAGCGCACCTTCGCAAGCGGCAAGCGATCGAGACACTTCGTAAGAGAAATCGACGTGCCCAGGCGTGTCGATCAAATTTAAAACGTACACCTGCCCATCTTTTGCGGTGTAGTTCATCCGGGCAGCTTGGAGCTTGATCGTGATCCCGCGCTCCCGCTCCAGTTCCATATTGTCCAGGAACTGTTCTTTCATGTCCCGTGCGGTCACGGTTCCCGTTTCTTGAAGCAAACGGTCAGCCAGCGTAGACTTGCCGTGGTCGATGTGGGCAATAATGGAAAAATTTCGGATACGGTTGACGGGTACGTCAGTCATAAACTTCAGTAAGATTGGCAGCAGCAAGGACAAAGCGTTCTCACAGATCTCTCACTCTTTGCGGAGTCAGATATCGAATGAGAAGGCTTAAGATATTTTAATCCTTTCTTCACGGAGTTCGAGAGTCTGAGAGGCTAAGAAAAAGAAATGTCCTAATTTTGGGCAGAATTGAGTTCTGATTCTTTCTCAGACGCATTTGTGAAAAAATGTTAAAACTTTGTTGAACCTATGTAAAAAACGGTACATCCATAGTTTATGGGCAAGATTTCTCAAAGCGCAGTAATTTTCGACTTTTGATCCGATTGTTGCCTAAATATTCAGCCAGCTGACCTTCCGCTGAAGGTTGATCGACGATATGAATGACCCTAAACTCCAAATGCCCGATCGACATAAAACCGAACTTGCGATTCAGATCGATTCTGATTTGTTGGAACAAGTCCGACATTTGACGAATGATCCGAGCAAAGTGGTGGAAGTCGCTTTGAGGCAATGGCTGAGAAGCGAACTTTACCGCGATGAGGACAATGCCCGTACCTTGCCAAGAAATCCGCCACTGCCTCCCAGAGGCGAGTGGAACGATTAGAATTTGATTTTCGTGCTGTGATCGGTTTTTGTGGCTCTTTGCGTGACTTTGGTTCAGATGTCTGCTTTCACTCCCCGGTCAAATGGTCACTTCTGTGAATCTTTCTACCTCCTTGTCCGATCCGTCTTACTCGATTGACTCGTCCGTGCCTGCTGATTCGACCGCGATCGTAAATATCGCAGAGTTGATGATGACTCAAGACGCGGCGGGAATACTGCTTGCGTTTCACTGGCGCGAAATGAGTGAAATTGATTCAAAACAGTGGATTGGGAAACCGATGGGGATTGGATTTTCCCCGGTTTCTTGTGCACCTTATTTGGATCGACTCAAGCGGGTGTTATCGTCTCAAACTCCAGAGCAGTTTCGCTGTTTGTTTGAATGCGGCGATCGCACGATTTTGTTTGATTTGGTGATGAGTCCGGTGATTTTACCGAACGGAACAGCAGCGATCGTGATTGTCACTGGAGAGCAGGCGAATGAACTGGACGAAACGAGGTCACCGCTCCAAGCGGTCGAACTGTCGCGAGAAGAAGATCTCGATCGCTATCAGCAGCTTTTGACTCAAATCGTTTGGGATGCACGTCAAAATTTAGAACTTCCGAGAATTTGGCAAGCCACGGTCGATGGACTGGGACTTGCGCTTGATGTGAGTCGCTGTGTGATTTGCCCATATGACCCAAAGAGATCGAGCATCGAAGCCGTAGCGGAATTTCGCCAAGACTGTTTAGGTTCGCTCAAAGGCAAGACGTTTCAGCTTCAAGAAGATCCTTTGCTGCAAAAAGCTTTAGCGACTCTGAAACCGATTCGAGCGGTGCGGCAGGCTCCCGAAGAGATTAATCCGGCTCCCGAAGCGGATGTTCCTCAAACTCGATTATTGGTGGCAACGCATTATCAGGATCAGCCGAATGGGGTGATCATGCTGGATCAGTGCGATCGCGATCGCGTTTGGACGCAGGCAGAATTAGAGTTTGTTCAAGAGTTGGCGGATCAGGTGGGAACTTCGATCGCTCACGCAGCACTCCTGATCGAACTTCAGCGCGCAAATGATAATCTGACATTGAAACACCGTGAGCTTGATGAAGCTCGACATCAGGCAGAAGAAGCCTCGCGGCTGAAAAGTGAGTTTTTGGCGAATACGTCGCATGAGTTGAGAACACCGCTAAACGGGATGATCGGCTTTTTGAAACTCGTTCTCGACGGCATGGCGGAAGATCCTCAAGAGCAGCGGGAATTTATCGAAGAAGCTCATCGATCAGCGATGCACCTCCTCGACATCATTAACGATGTGTTGGATATTGCCAAAATCGAAGCTGGAAAGATGCAGATCGAATGCAGCCCAGTAAGTTTGCAAGAATTGTTAGATCAAGTTGAGACAATGACTCGAACTCAGATTCGACAAAAGAAGCTCAGTTTTGAAGTACAGATGCCGCAAACGCATGATGAGATTGTGGTGTTTGGCAATTATCAGCGGTTGCTTCAGGTGTTGCTGAATTTGATGGGTAATGCGATCAAGTTCACGAACGAAGGCGGCATTACAGTGAGCGCAGAAGTGATCAAAAAACGGATCGTGGTTCAAGATGAGGAACTGCCTGGACTGATGAAGATTCGAGTTGCGGATACTGGGATCGGGGTTTCGCTCGATAAGCAGGACAAGCTATTTCAATCGTTTAGCCAAGTAGATGGATCGCTGACTCGACAGTATGGCGGGACAGGACTAGGATTAGCGATTTCTCAGAAGCTAGTTGAAGCAATGGGCGGGGTCGTGAATTTCTACAGTATGGGTGAAGGATTGGGATCGACGGTGACGTTTACGATTCCGTTGTACCAAGAGCCTGTGATGATTGCCGCAGATTAACAGGTGAAATAGAATGACTCAAACCTCTGTGAAAAAGCTTTTTGCTCAAGATCAGCGAATTGTCCAGCGTGGGCGTACCTGGCGACAGTTTAAGTTGATTCAAGAAGGGTTTGAGAACTCACCTGGGGTTCGGTTATCTTTTTACGCAGGAACGATCGAGATTTTCATGCCTGGACAAGCTCATGAAACTTTTGCAAGCATCATCGGGCGTTTGCTGATGATCCATTTGGCACATAAAGGAGTTGCATTTGTTCCGACTCGATCGATGACACAGGAAAAAGAAGGAGCCGCTTCGGCTCAAGCTGATGAATCGTATTAGACTTGTTCAGAAATTTAGAAGGAAGACTGGGTATATCTTTGAGAGCTTTTTTCTGCGCGTCCAAAATTTGATTGCTTTCACGAGGTTATAGGGCTTTCAGGCTGATATTGTCAGTTTAGAACCAAAAAATTAAATTTTCGACTTCAGCCAATAAACCAGATTTCATCTGAGTTGAAAACTCCAAAGACTAAATATAGGAAGCTTTTCGCAGATGAGTTAACACAATTTCTCTTCTACCTTAGCCCCAATTTAATTTTTGGAAATGTCTATTGTATTAACGGACTCAAACCGATTGCTGACTTGTCGATCGAGGTTGTATTTACCAGCGGTGGACTGGAAAAACTGCCTCGATATCAAGCACTTGGCGTTCCTGAAGTCTGGTTTTGGGAAGACGGAACGCTTCAATTACATCATCTTCGTAGCACTGAGTACGAACGAATCGATCGAAGTGAATTACCCGGACTCGAAGATCTCGATATCGGTCTGTTGAAGCGTTGCATTCTTGTAGCGGAAACCGATGCGGGTGAAGCAATTCGAGTTTTTCAACAATCGATCTAGCTGAGTAAATGCAGCATTTGTAAATTCAGGATCTACAATGCGGACGACTTGATGAAGGAATAGTGTCTGCATGAAGGTTAAAGAGTTAGAAGAATTAGGGCGAGTTCGGCTATCAAAAAATTTTTTGATGCGTGAGTTTCTGTATTCGGAAATTTCGCAGATTGAAGGGATTCCGAATATTCCTGATAATCCAGAATTAGCGATCGCGGCTGGCAAAGAGCTTTGTGAAAATGTTCTCGAACCCATTCAGGACACTTTGGGGAGAATTAGTATTCGATCGGCTTATCGCTCTTGTGCTGTCAATGGGAAAGGCGCAGAAAATCAGAATCAGTACAACTGTTCAAGCAATGAAGCAAACTACGCGCGGCATATTTGGGATGTGAGAGATAAAAAAAGCTTTATGGGCGCAACGGCTTGTATTGTCGTTCCTTCTTTTATTCCTTATTATGAGCAAACACATGATTGGACAGCTTTAGCATGGTGGATTCATGATTATATTGATGCGTATTCAGAAATGGAATTCTTTTCTAGATACGCCGCTTTCAACATTTCTTGGCATGAAGATCCAGACCAACCGAAAAAGATTTATAGCTATATAGAGAATCCGCATACGGGTAAAAAGAGCGGATATTTGACGAAGGAGGGAATGGAGAATTTTCCGGGTTCACACGAACAGTTCTACCAATCGTTTCTTGAACAGTTACGACGATAGACGACTTCAGCAGAGTTGAGAATGTTGCGTTTTCTGATCCAGTTTTGGCTTTGTTTGATCGACTCTCTGACAATGCAATCCACCTTTCGTTGAAAAAGCCGCTCCAACTCCTCTTGAATCTGGATCATTTCTGACAATCCTTGTCGAGCCTGTGGCGCAAAAGAAATCAACACATCTACATCACTTCGGCTGGAGTGAAAATCTTCACGCAATACCGATCCAAACAGCGCCAGTTCAGTGATGTGCCAGCGTTGGCAGAATGTTTGGATTTCTGGCAGGGCGATGTGTAACCGCTCGGTCAGGATAGCTTGTAGGTCTAAATTGGTCGTCATACATTCCATTCAACCTGAGAAATTGATGGATTGAGCGAGTTTGTGCCAAATTCTCTAAACTAGAGAGAGACCTAATCGGAGATGTTATGACCACAACAGTGCAAACTGATGCGCGTGCCTTGTTTCGGGCTGCCTACGAAAATCGGTACACCTGGGACGAGAAATTTCCGGGCTATACCGCAGATGTGACTTACCGCGAAGACGGTAAGACTTACAGCGCAAAATGCCGCATCAATGCCGATTTCACCTTTGATGTGTCTGACATTGAAGACGGAGAAGGCAAAAAGGCGATTCATGGTCAAGTTTGGGAAATCGCGGTTCACCGGGTTCGGAGAGCGTTTGAGGCGACCCACGGCGAGAATACATTTACGCTCGGTGCGACTGATCCCGATGGTGGAGTCGAGATTTTTGTCGGCGGCAAGTCGGAAGGCGATCGCTATAAAGTTCGTAACAACGAAGTCAGCCTCGTTCATCGTCACATTCATGGTGTGGTCGTCACGATCAATACTTTCAGCAGTCATGACACGGGAAATGGCTATCTGTCACACCGCTACGATTCGCTCTACAGCGATCCGAAAACTGGAGCCGTGAAGGGTGCGAGAAGCGAGTTTGAAGATCTGTACGAAGAGATTGGCGGATACTACATTCTGACCAGCCGCACGATCGCGACAGAGCAGCACAAGAGCGAATTTTTGTTCACGAATGTGCAACTGTTGGACATTGCGTAATCCCACCGGATCAAGTGTGAAATGCCGCACTGAATTCCGAATGGTTCAGAGTTAGGATAAAACTATCAAGCTGTTAGAAGGTGAATTATGTCTTTGACACTCACGCCCGAAAATGTCGAAACCGTTCTCGATGAGCTGCGTCCGTATCTGATTTCGGACGGCGGCAACGTCGAATTGGTGGAATTGGACGGCCCGATCGTCAAACTGCGCTTACAGGGTGCGTGCGGAAGCTGCCCTAGTTCGACCATGACCCTGAGAATGGGAATTGAGCGTCGTTTGCGCGAAATGATTCCAGAAATTTCAGAAGTCGAACAGATTTTGTAAGCAAATCCTGAAATGGAAAGGGGAGGCAAGGGTCTAGACTATTAAGAGGTCTTTCCTAGCCTCCATTTTTTATGCCGTATCCGCTTCACGTCGCATTCATCTGGCACCAGCATCAACCGCTCTACAAAAGTCGAGGGGATGCGAACTATTACTCTCCCTCTGAAGGGCAGTATCGCTTACCGTGGGTTCGTCTTCACGGCACCAAGGATTATCTCGATTTGGTTTTGCTGCTGGAGCGATACCCGAAACTGCATCAGACGGTGAATTTGGTTCCGTCGCTGATCATGCAGATCGAAGATTATGTGGCAGGGACGGCGCTTGATCCGTATTTGACGGCGACTGTAACGCCGATCGAGCAACTTGATCGACCCTTAAAAGAATTTATCATCGAGCATTTCTTCGATGCGAATCGTCATACGTTGATTGATCCGCATCCGCGCTACTCGGAACTCTATGGACAGCGACAAGATCGCGGACGGGGCTGGTGTTTGGAACATTGGGAAGCTCAGGATTATAGCGATTTACTTGCGTGGCATAACTTAGCGTGGATTGATCCGCTGTTCTGGGATGATCCGGAGATTGCGGCTTGGTTGGAGCAGGGGAAAGGATTTACGTTAAGCGATCGACAAAGAATCATCGCCAAACATCGCGAAATCCTCAGCCGCATCATTCCACAGCACCGCAAAATGCAGGAAACCGGACAGCTTGAGGTGACGACGACCCCGTACACTCATCCGATTCTGCCGCTGTTAGCTGATACGAATGCGGGACGGGTTGCAGTTCCGAATATGGCACTGCCAGAATCGCGCTTTCAATTTGCGGAAGATATTCCACGGCATTTGAATAAGGCTTGGCAGATGTATGAGGAGCGATTCGGGTGTGCGCCGCGTGGATTGTGGCCCTCGGAACAGTCGGTCAGTCCTGAAATGCTGCCTTACGTCGCGAAACAAGGGTTTAACTGGCTGTGTTCGGATGAAGCGGTTTTAGGTTGGTCGCTGAAGTACTTTTTTCATCGGGATGAGAGCGGGAATGTTTACGATCCTGAGAAGCTGTATCGCCCGTATCGGTTAGAGACAACAGCGGGAGATTTAGCGATCGTATTCCGTGATCACCGCTTGTCTGATTTAATCGGCTTTACTTACAGCGCAATGGAGCCGAAAAGAGCTGTAAGGGATTTAGTAGGGCATTTGGAAGCGATCTCGCGATCATTAAAGCCGAAAAATGATCAGCCTTGGTTAGTGACGATCGCATTAGATGGCGAAAACTGTTGGGAATTTTATCCGCAAGATGGTAAGCCATTCTTGGAAATGCTTTACCAAACCTTGAGTGATCATTCTGATATTAAATTAGTCACGGTTTCAGAGTTCATCGAACAACATCCACCAACCGAAACGATTCCTGCAAGTCAGCTTCATAGTGGTTCTTGGGTCGATGGTAGTTTCACTACTTGGATCGGAGATCCGGTAAAGAATCGAGCTTGGGATTTACTCACCGCAGCACGACAAACCCTAGCAAATCACCCCGAAGCAACCGAGGAGAACAATCCTGAAGCTTGGGAAGCACTCTACGCAGCAGAAGGATCAGATTGGTTCTGGTGGTTTGGGGAAGGACATTCCTCGAATCAGGATGCAATGTTTGATCAACTGTTTCGGGAGCATTTGGCGGCATTGTATCGATCGCTAAACGAACCCGTTCCCGAAAATGTTCGCCAGCCTGTAGAAGTCCACGAAGCACAGGGCGATCACGTACCGCAAGGATTTATTCATCCAGCGATCGACGGTCGGGGTGATGAGCAAGATTGGGACAAAGCCGGACGCATCGAAGTCGGTGGCGCACGTGGAACCATGCACCAAAGTAGTCCGATTCAACGACTTTGGTACGGTGTCGATCACTTAAATCTCTATGTGCGGTTAGATTTCCAAACTGGAGTACAAATCGGTAAAGAGATTCCGCCAGAGTTGAACTTGCTTTGGTACTACGCAAATCAGCCGATGCACAATAGTCCGATTCCCCTGGTCGATCTGCCGAATCAAGCACCACTGAACCATGCGTTTCACCATCAATTAGGAGTGAATCTGCTCACTCAGACGGTTTGGCTGCAAGAAGCGGGCGAGTATTCGCGCTGGCAATCGCGGGCAACTCGTGCTCAAGTGGGAGTTGATCGATGTGTTGAGATTGCTGTGCCTTGGGTGGATCTTCAGATTCAGCCAGATTATTTGCTGCAATTGATTGTGGTGTTTTCGGAAGGCGGACGCTATCGGCAAGTCTTGCCGGAAGATGGAGTGATAGCGATCGCGGTTCCGTAGAAATTAGCGATCGTCTGAATTTGGGCGATCGCTAGGTTCTCTAAATGAATATTCAGAAGTTTGGCTACTGTTCTTGAATTGTCTCCAGCGATTTTTCCATAAATACAGTGCAGAGACTATCGTTGTATCTCTCAATCGGGTAGAAGCCAAGCTTTTGATAAAATTTGACCGCTTGTAACTGTCGCGCTTCATTTGCAAGGTCAAGTCTTACTTTCCGGTAGCCCGCCTGCTTAGCAAAATCGAAGAGCATTTGAGCCATTTTCCAGCCCCAGCCTTGTCCTCGATACTCCTTGAGAAACCACATCCTTTTGAGTTCGCAGATTCCACGATCAAGTTTTCGGATTGCTCCAGTCCCTACAACTTGACCTTGATCGACTAGAACTAAAAACGTACCGTGATTATCGAAATAGTGCGATCGTACATAATTAATATCGGACATTGAATCATAGTGGTTCAAATCCTCTTTAGTTATAAAATCGTGCCAGATTTCTAAACAAACTGTGGTGACAACTTGCTTAGCCTGGTCAATCTGCTGTTGCTGAATTGGTCTAATCTCAATCATTGCGATCGCATAAATCACTCAAGCAAACATCAGACGACCTTTCGGTTCTGGAATCGATCGACCTAATACCTGTGCCGTTTCAATCCACTCTCGAATCACCACTTCAACGTTCTGCACCGCTTCTTGGTAAGTTTCACCATCTGCCGCACATCCAGGCAGTTCTGGTACTTCAACGATAAAAGCCTGATCCACTTCGCTCCAATAAATAATCAGTTCATATTTAATCTGCATATTGACCTCCATCTTCACCAGAAGCACCTCTTAAACGAGCGATCGCGGCTGCTTCGGCTAAATCCGTTGCTTCTTGGTGTAGCGTTTGAATCTGGCTCATTTGGGTGTGGTTTCTGCTGGAAGTAGAGATTCAATTCTACGCTGGATGCTTCATCTTTACGAGCTATTATTCGCCAAATTGGTGTGAGTGTAGATGAATTCGTTGAACTTCTTTGATTGTTCTATTGCAATCACCACACTACCTACGGAACAATTGCAAAATAAAACCACATTGCTCGATCGAGCAATGTGGTCATGCGTTACCAGATTTCAAGTCGATTAGGCGGCTTCTGATGCTTTCTTCTTGGTCGAGGCTCCCATTCTGGCTTTTGATAGCGTGTACGCGACATCGCTCTTACGTGCGCCTCCTGCCATCACATATTCTTCGCTTTCCTTGCCGTAGTGAGCCGCTACGCCGAGCAGCATCCGTTCGGTGAGATCTTTCAAAGTCTTCTCGGAGTCTTCGACAGCGCGTGAAAGTTGTTCGATCGCGGAAAGGGTGCGGTTGTAGTCGTCGAGATTGGTTTTGTGTTTTGCGATCGCGGAAAGATAGGCTTCGAGAGTTAAGCCGCGACCGAGATCGAGCTGTGCATCGATCGCTTGTAAGTTAACGGCGCGTTGGTTCGCTTTGTTAAGAAGGTCAGCGTTGAGCTTTTGGCGTGGCATGGTGAATGCACTCCTGAACTGTTTTACAGTCGCACTCTAACGATCTGCGGCATTGATAACCCTGGGAGAAAGTAAGGAGGATTGCGTGAAGTTTGAATAAACTTAGATTTAGCTTGGGCATTATACGGAGAGAATTTATTCGATCGACTTGAGCTTGAGTTCAACTGAGTAAAGCTTTCAATCAACCGAGTTAGGTTTGTATCTGACCGACCAAGGCTTTCGGTCAACTAAGTTGAACTTGTGTCTAACCGAGCAAAGGATTCGGTCAACTGAGTTGAAGTTATGTTTAAGCGAATAAGGCTTTCGGTCAAACGAGTTGAACTTATCTCTAATTGAGAAAGGCTTTTGGTCAAGTAAGTTGAACTTGTCTCTAACTAAGTAAAGCTTTTGGTCAAACGGGATGAGATAGCGATGCTACCTACCTTAATAAAGCCGTACAACTTTCTTAGCCCGATGCCAGGAGCTGGCTTATCGATCAGTGTGTTGACGCGGTATCAATCGATCGTTCTTAGTTGAGAAGTGCGATCGCAGAACATTCGATGAAATTCTCCGATCACATGAGTAGCCTTTACGTAACGGCGTATCCGGTAAAGGGTCAAACTTCTGGAGGTTTGAAGCCGAGTACGATTCGCTCTTTCGGAATTCCTGCGGCTTCTAAATCCATTGCAATGCCTTCCTCGGTTCCGTCGCGTTGAACCCAAAGTTTATTCCCGATGAGATCAATGTGAATCAGGCAACCATGATTATATCGATTGGGTTCCCATCCAATGTTCATCAAGAGATATCGATCGCGTTGTCGATCAAACACCGGAACCGTTTGAACCGGACTATTCGCATACGGAACTGCTGCATAATCAGTTAAAACTTTCTCGATAATGTCTCGCTCATGCTCTTGGGTTCTGGTATCCATTGTTCGATCACCTCTTGATTTGGCTCATAAACGATTAGTTTCAGGGGGTTATTTCTGAGCAGCAATTGACCTATTCGTACCGCTTTTTCGCAAATAACGCCTTAAACTGTAACGATGGCGATTTCTCTAACTCAAAACGGTATGACTAAGCAGCGGGTTCTTTCTGGCGTTCAAACCACCGGAAATCTTCATCTCGGTAACTATTTGGGAGCCATTCGTAACTGGGTTGAAGGGCAAGACCAGTATGAGAACTATTTTTTCCTTGCTGATCTTCACGCGATCACCGTACCGCACGATCGCGCAACTTTAGCCGAAAATACTTACGAAGTTGCTGCGCTCTACCTTGCTTGCGGACTCAATCTAGAACACACCACGATCTTTGTGCAATCTCACGTCCCCGCCCATGCAGAATTTGCTTGGTTGCTGAGTTGCATCACGCCGCTAAACTGGCTCGAAGATATGATTCAGTTCAAAGAAAAACGGGTGAAACAAGGTCAGGATGTCGGCACAGGGTTGCTCACTTACCCAGTTTTGATGGCATCGGACATTTTGCTGTATGAACCGGATAAAGTTCCAGTAGGCGAAGATCAAAAGCAGCATTTGGAACTGACCCGCGATTTAGTCGATCGCTTTAATTTCAAATTCACCACGCCCGAAGCTCCAGTTCTCAAACGCCCAGATGCCCTAATTCGAGCTGATGGCGCACGAGTGATGAGCTTGACCGACGGCACGAAAAAAATGTCGAAATCTGACCCGTCCGAACTGAGCCGAATCAATCTGCTCGACCCGCCCGACGTGATTCAAAACAAAATCAAGCGATGTAAGACTGATCCGGTTCGGGGCTTGACCTTTGGCGATCCCACGCGTCCAGAATGTACCAACCTACTGACGCTTTATATGCTTTTGTCGGGTAAAACAAAAGATGAAGTCACTGCCGAATGTCAAGAGATGGGCTGGGGGCAATTCAAACCCTTGTTCACCGAAACGACAATCGCCGCCCTCAAACCGATTCAAGAAAAATATCACGCGATTCGAGCCGACCAAAGCTATCTCGAATCCGTTCTACGATCGGGGCGAGAAAAAGCCTCTGAAGTCGCCAATCAGACCTTGAGCAAAGCAAAAAAAGCAATGGGCTACACCTTGCCGAGCTAGAAAACCGACCGTAACTTTACGAATTTCTTCTTGATTCGTTATCCCTTGTGTAAAGGTTTCGGCAAGTGACTTCAAAAACCTCAACGATCCCCGATACGCTAAACCAAGAAGTCGCAAACCACGATCGCTCATGACCTACCCGCAATTCTCGTCCCCCCTCGGTCACGCCCCTTTATCCGCCCTCCGCACCGCCGCCCGCAAAGGTGAATTTCTCATCACCGCTGAAGTCGCACCCCCCAAGGGCACAGATGCAACTCATATGGTGGCAATGGCGCAGTTGCTCAAGGGTCGCGTTCATGGCGTGAATATTACCGATGGCAGTCGTGCAGTGATGCGGATGTCGGCGCTCGTCTCAGCAGCACTGTTGTTACAACAAGGGATTGAGCCGATTTATCAAGTCGCTTGTCGCGATCGTAATGCGATCGGATTGCAGGCGGATTTACTTGGCGCTCATGCGTTGGGGATTCGGAACGTTCTCGCACTCACAGGCGATCCGGTGAAAGCGGGCGATCATCCTGAAGCGAAGGCAGTGTTTGAACTCGAATCAGTCCGACTCTTGCAGATGATTGGCAAGCTGAACGACGGGAATGATTGGAATGATAAGACGCTGACCGATGGCGAAACCGATTTGTTCGTAGGAGCAGCAGTCGATCCGCAGTGTGGCAGTTGGTCAGGATTGCAAAAAAGATTCGAGCGAAAAGTAACCGCTGGCGCACAGTTTTTCCAAAGTCAGTTGATTACAGACTTCGATCGCTTAGATCAATTCATGAGTCAGATCGCTGCGGGTTGCGATAAGCCTGTACTTGCGGGGATCTTCTTACTCAAATCTGCGAAGAATGCCAGATTTATCAATCGTGCGGTTCCGGGCGTGAATATTCCGGAGCATATTATCGATCGATTAGAAAAAGCGGCTGACCCACTCCAAGAAGGAATGCTGATCGCGGCGGAACAAGTAAAATTCGCGAAAGATTTATGTCAAGGCGTTCACTTGATGGCGGTGAAGCGCGAAGATTTGATTCCCGAAATTCTGGATTTAGCGGGAATTAAAGCGATCGACAAAGCTTTAGTTGAAGTTGGGAACGGAAAGGCGTAGCACAGTTTGAGCGATCGCCGCTAGGATCGAACAGTACGATCGCTACTTTTGCCATGACTGAATCCCCATTTTTGCGAAATCCCTACGTTCCTGGAAAACCCGTTTCGCCACTGCTCTTTATCGGGCACGGCAACGAGATCGAAACGGCATTCGATCAGATTCTCAGTCGAGGGCATCTCGCAATTTGGGGCGGTTCTGGGATTGGAAAGACCTCGTTTCTCGAAATGATCGCGGCTCCGCAGACCTGGACATTTCGGGCACAAGACCCGACCAAAGCGGTGATCGTGCTGTTGAGTTGTCTCGGTGTCAGTCCTTTTAACGCTGCAAACTTTTGGCGCGAAGTTTTTCTGTTGCTCAAAGAGGCACTGACTGATGAACCGGAAATCCAGAAAGAAGTCGAAGACTATCTCGATCGACAAACTGCAAGTAAAGACAATCTGCGATCGATTCTTCGACTGTTAGGTAAAAGAGAGAAATTTCTCCTGTTACTCATTGACGATTACGATGTCGCTCTTCAGCCGAATCCAAGCTACACCGAACAAGATGCCGCCAACTTTCTAAGCGATTGCCGCAATCTTGCCTCTCATGCCAAAGAAAGCCAGTACCTTGCCAGCATCGTCACTTCACTCCGTCGTCTCAACGAAGCCGGAATCAAGCTCAAACCCGGCGAATCCCCCTGGTACAATCACTACCTATTTCAGCCGCTCAAACCCTTTAATGAAACCGATGCCGCTGCGCTTTTGGGTGGATTGCCCCTGACCCCTGCACTCAAAGACGGAATTCGCGATATCGCGGATGGCAGTCCGGCACTGCTGCAAGTGGCAGGATACCTACTGTTTCGAGAATTTCGCGCCAATCGGCTCCCTGATCCCGATGCCTTCGCTGCCGAATTTCAGCGTGCCACCGAACACTACTTCGAGGACAATTGGAACTTTTCTAGCGAAACCGAACAAACCCTGCTGATGCTGCTCGCACTGACCCACCTGAAAGGACGGTTACTGAAGAAACGTTATGACTTAGGGGATACGGATGTTATTTTCAGTCAAAAAGAGCGAGAATTGAGGGATCTCGAAGAACGTGGGGTCGTAATCTACCAGGTGAAAGAGGGTAAGAAGCAATATCGCTTTGCGTCCTCACTGATGGAATGGTGGGTGATTAAAGAAATCGAAAATAGTGATGAGGAAGCACTGCAAGCCCGTCAACGTACATTTCTAAATCTCATGAGCCGTCGGCAAGCGGAAACGGTGACGAGCGCCATTCGCTGGCTGTGGCAAAACAAAGAAGAAGTGCCACCAATTCTAGCTTGGCTGGGCAAAATAACTTCTGCCCTGTCTATCGGATTCATGTAGGGATAATCAGAGCGGGTTAAGCTACTTGCTTATATGACTTACTCGATCGAGCAACGAAGAAATCCATATATTATTGGTCGTCCGATTACTGAGCCTGACCGCTTTTTCGGACGCGATCGCTTATTTGAGTTCATCGCGGACAATCTGTTGCAAGGATCGCAGGTGATTTTGCTGCACGGACAGCGACGCATTGGAAAATCATCGGTTTTGGCGCAAATTCCTCGATCGATAGACCTTAAAGGGTTCGCATTTGTGCCCTTATCTTTAGAGGGAGATAGCCGCAAACCCGTTGGTGAAGTGCTGTACGAGTTGGCGCGGGATGCAGTGCAGCAATTCGATTGGCTCGGAAATCGGCTCGTGCCGCCCTCGATCGCAGAGTTTCAGCGCGACCCCCGATTGTTTGTGCGGCAGTTTATCCCAGATTTGCGGCGCGAGTTGGCAGTTGAGAACATTGTGCTGCTGCTCGATGAGTTTGACTCGCTTTACAATCTGGAAGTTGATAACGCAGCGGGGCATCTGTTTCACTTTTTGCAAGCGGGTGTGTATGAATTTCCGAATCTTTACCTGATTCCGGTGGTCGGGCGACAGTTAGACGATTTGCCCGCAATGCTGAGTTTGTTTCGAGAAGCCCCGAATCAAGAAGTGGGATTGCTCGATCGTCGAAGCGCCGAACAACTGATCACCGTTCCCGCAAAGGGAGTGCTGGAGTATGACTTAGACGCGATCGATGCGATTTTAGATCTCTCTGCGGGACATCCTTATTTCACTCAAGTCATTTGTTTTGCGTTGTTTACGAGTGCGCGAGCAGAAAACCGCTGGCGAGTGACGAGATCGGATGTGAGAGCGAATGTGGAACGCGCAATCGAACTCGGTGAAGGAGGCTTAGGCTGGTTTTGGGAAGGGATTCCGCTACCGGAACGAGTCGTGTTTTCTGCGGCGGCTGAAGTGCCTCGTGCTCGTCACCTCGAATATCCTGAGATTGCAAGCTTAGACTTTAGCGAGGTTGAACCTTTAGAACTGTTGCGCGAATGCGGAGTCGAACTGACCGAATCCATTCGCAATGGTTTAATTCACTTAGTCGATTGGCGATTTCTCAGATCGACTGGAAACCGTTCTGGGATTCGATCGGGAGAACGTCGCGTTTCGATGCCGCCTTCGATTTCGACCTATCGAGTCTCGATCGAGCTAGTGCGTCGCTGGCTCGTGCAGCGTCATCCGATCCGCCGCGAACTCCGCGAACTAGAAGACCTCGATGCGAAAGCACAAACATTGTACGAAACGGTAAAGTTTGCTCGTCTTCGAGGAACAACACCGAAGATTGTCAACTTGCTAAACGAAGCGCTTAGGCTCAATCCAAATCATTTTGAGGCATTGTTTGAGCTAGCAGATAGCTTAGCTGAGCTGCGGCAGTTTCCTCAAGCATTGAAGTACTACAAGCGTGCGTATCTAGTCGATGCGGTGCGAGTGCGAGATAACTATGTTGAAGTGCTGTATGACTATGCTGAGGAACTACACAACTTAGGTGAGAATGATGATGCACTCGCACAGTTAGAGGAAGCGTATGCGATCGAGCCAGATCACATGCAGGTCAAGCGTTTACTCGATCAGATCCGGCGTGAGAAACAATATGCTGAACATTTGAAAGTGCTTCCGATTACGAGTGTGGATGAGAAAGGCACTTACATTTCGTCGATCGCGGAGATGTCTGCGAATCAATCGGATTTGAGTTCGTTGCAGCAGAACTTTAATCAGTTACGCGCTCAGGTGAGTGCGGAAGCTCCAAAAGAGGTGAGACATCGTGCTTTAGAGCATTTGAATGATTTGCAGGAAGAGTTGTTTACTCAGAAGAAAGTAAATGGGTTGACGTTGCTGTATGTGTATCACTGGTTCCGCAATCATTTACCGAAACCGTTGGTACAAGCGGTAACAGATTTTGTAGATGCGGTGAGTGCAAGTATTTCACATCAGGATGAGGAGAAGTCAGGGTAGTGGAATGTTATTTCGCTGCGATTCTTTAGCTCAAAAACCTCTAGTGAAATTTCATCCAACAGATTGCACTGACCCCAAACTATTCTTGACGCTAATATAAATATGCTTTGGGAAAACGGAGTATCCAAAATGACGACCCGTTTAGAAGTTAAATCAGCAATTCGGCAACTGCCAGAAAGCGAAGTCCGCAATCTTGCAAAGTGGCTTCAGGATTATCTAGATAAAATGTGGGATCAGCAAATTGAAGCAGATCTGGCATCAGGAAAGCTCGATCGCTCGATTTCTAAAGCAGAACTTCTTGGAAAGCTTTAGTTAAAAGACTTTGAGTGTTAAAGCTCCAGTGCAAGATTGCGGTTGATGAAGAGCAGCGTTTTTCTAGCTCTAGATAGATGAAAATCAGAATAAAGCAGCGTAGTGTACCGAATGCGCTATTTTTAGACATCTACTTCTGTGATAGAAAACCTTCGCGATCGCTTCAAGCAATCCCGTCGCGATCGGGCTGAACCCACTCAAGTTCAGCAACTCGTCGCAGATTTGCAAATAGAATCAAAGCTCGATGAAATTTACTTATTGTTGATTGTTGGATCTTGTGCGATCGCAACGTTTGGATTGCTCTCGAACAGTGCAGCCGTGATTATTGGTGCGATGCTGGTTGCGCCGCTCATGTTGCCGATTCGTGGACTTGCGCTTGGGGCATTAGTAGGAAACCCCGCTTTGTTTCGTCAAGGTGCAGTCTCGGTGGTTGTCGGCACACTGTTAGCGGTTCTGATTTCCTGGCTGATAGGGACGTTTGTGGCGTTACCGAACTATGGCAGTGAAGTGTTAGCGCGATCGGAACCGACCTTACTAGATTTAGGAATTGCAGTGGCAGCGGGGGGAATCAGTGGGTATGCCAAGGTTGCGCCGAGACTTGCCGGGAGTTTGGCGGGAACTGCGATCGCGGTTGCATTGATGCCTCCGGTTTGTGTGGTTGGGTTGGGGCTTGCTGCAACAGATTGGTCACTCAGCCTCGGTGCGAGTCTGCTTTATCTGACAAATTTGCTTGGCATCACACTATCTTGTATGGTTGCTTTTTTGATTGCAGGATATGCCCAATTTCGTCATGCACGTAGGGCACTCGGTTGGGCGACGGTGTTGACTGTTTTGTTACTAGCTCCATTGGGCGTAAGTTTTGCCCGTTTGATTCAGCAAGCACAACTTCAAACTAGCTTAGAGCAAGCCTTATTGAATCGGACTGTGGCCTTTCAACGGATGGAACTGTTAAGAACTAAAGTGAACTGGCTCTCTGATCCGCCTACGGTGCGTTTGAATGTGCGATCGAGAGAGCTTGTGACTCCTCAAACAAGTAAAGCTTTTGGAACAGTTTATCAGCCGGGAAATGCGGCGACCTTTTACGCTGGTCTTTGAGGTGGGACAGGTTCAGGAAGTTCGGAGTTCGGAGAAGTGAAGGTATATGATTTCACGGCTCATCGGATTTCGCATTTTCTAGCTGTGATTTCAGCAGTCGGTTTTCATAGCGGCGATTGCGACGACGACCTTTTGCGGGTGTCGCGCGTTTGTGAGAGCGGTTGTCTTTCACAAGATGATCGATGTCTTGAGCATCATCCCAACTCTGTAAATCGTTTGGAGAAGTTCGCTTGGTCATAGATCGTGCTTCACATAACTACAGGGTTGTTATTTTATTTGAAATTCTGAAAAGTGGTGCAGTGCATTGAATCTTGATTATCGTAGGGTTGAAGCCCTCGATCGAAGGCTTGACTTTTCCTTAATTGCTCTGGTAGGTTCAAAGTATTGAACTTGTGCCAAATCAGCAAATGCGTTACAGCGTTTCCTACTTTTACTTTTTTTGGCGATCGGCGGCTCACCCGGCGAGGTAAATCCTCATGTGTCCGCCCGGTGAGCCGCAGAGTAACATCTGCGGTTTTTTAATGTCCTAAATTTTGATTGCAATGACTCACCTCACTTCCTGGCTCTACGGTTTTTACTTTTTTACCCCAAGGCGTTCTGGGTGAGTTTGTTGCATTTGCAATTGCCAACCCGGAACCCAAACGGCTCCGGGTTTTTTGTTTTTTGAGTCCACCCCATCCATTCCACAGGAGTTTCGTTCCATGAAAGATGCCAAATTAGTCCGCAAAGCTGCTTCTGATCATCAATCGATCGTGTCTTTGTCCAAAGAAGTTGCGATCGGGGGTCAAGAGATTTTAATTATCGGTGGCCCTTGCGCGGTTGAAAGTATGACGCAGATGGAAACCGTTGCTCGTGAGCTAAAATCAGCTCCGATTCAAGCCTTGAGGGGAGGTGTGTACAAACCGCGCACTTCCCCTTATGCGTTTCAGGGGTCAGGCTTGGCAGGACTGGAGATTTTGGCAACGGTGAGCCAGCGTTATGATTTGCCCGTTGTGACTGAAGTGATGGCGATCTCGCAGATTGAAGAAATCTCAGCTTATGCGGATATGCTGCAAGTGGGAAGCCGCAATATGCAGAATTTCGATTTGCTCAAGGCGTTGGGACAGGCGGGTAAGCCGATTTTGCTCAAGCGCGGACTGGCAGCGACGATCGAGGAATTCATCATGGCAGCAGAATACGTGATGAGCCACGGTAATCCAAACGTAGTGCTGTGTGAACGTGGCATTCGTAGCTTTGATAGCTACACGCGCAATGTTCTTGATCTAGGTGCAGTGGTCGCATTGAAGCAGCTTACACACCTGCCTGTGATTGTTGACCCAAGCCATGCAGCGGGGCGACGTGAGTTAGTTGCGGATTTGTCGAGAGCCGCGATCGCTTGTGGTGCAGATGGATTAATCATTGAAAGTCATCCCGAACCGGATCACTCAGTGTCTGATGCTCAACAAGCGTTGTCGATCGAAGCAATGATCAAATTAGTTCGCAGCATCAAGCCTGTTGCGGAAGCAGTCGGTCGAAAAATGTACGGCGTGGAGTGTCCGCAATTTGCGATCGTTTAACCTGATGAAGGATGTAGAGACGCGATCGATCGCGTCTCTACCCATTACGCGATCGGGCGATCTTGCTCTAGGACAGAAGCAATGCTCGGACGCTTCAACATAAAAGTTGCAGCAATGATTTCCACGATCGCGATGGGTAAGCTAGATGTTCTGAACTGTATCAGTCTGCGCTAACAAATGCTTTGTTATAACAATCACAGATTTTATGGCTTCTAATAGATTTGTGTCTATCAAGCTTTTTCTTTGAAATGTGAACAATCTATCTCAAATATTCTCTTAGTCAGAGCGTTGACCGCCAAGCGGTAGAATACAGGTTGCGTTTTTCTTGGAATGTTATGCAACTTCAACAGCGAGGACACTTACTCACAGAGCAAGTTAATCCAGCCAGTGCCAATCTCGATCAGCTTTCATCGATCGAACTGGTTGATGTGTTCAACCAAGAAGACGCGAAAACCATTACCGCGATCGCACAAGCGCGAGAACTCTTAGCAACTGCGATCGATTTAACCGCAGAGAAGTTGCGCCAGGGTGGGCGATTGTTCTATGTCGGTGCAGGAACTAGCGGACGGTTAGGCGTGTTAGATGCGGCAGAATGTCCTCCCACGTTTTGTACACCACCGGAATTGGTGCAGGGAATCATTGCCGGGGGTGCAGAGGCGCTGTTACGAAGTTCGGAAGGATTGGAAGATTTGGCGGATCAAGGAGCAGCGGCGATCGGAGATCGACACATTAGCGAGATCGATGTTGTGGTGGGCATTGCCGCAGGTGGAACGACTCCTTATGTTCACGGGGCATTAGCGGAAGGACGAAAACGCGGAGCAACGACGATTTTTATCGCTTGTGTGCCTCAAGAGCAGGTTCAAATCGAAGTTGATGTTGATATTCGATTGTTAGTTGGGGCGGAAGTGCTGGCGGGTTCGACTCGGCTCAAAGCAGGAACCGTGACAAAACTCGCACTCAATATTCTTTCGACTGGAACAATGGTTCGACTCGGCAAAGTTTACGGCAATCGCATGATCGATGTAGCGGTCACGAATACTAAATTGCACGATCGAGCTTTGCGAATTCTGTGTGATTTGACAGAGTTAGATCGAGAACAAGCCGCAGATTTGTTAGAAAAAAGCGATCGCTCTGTAAAGACTGCTTTGATGATGCACTGGACGGGATTATCAAAAACAGAGAGCGATCGCTTATTGCGTGAACATCAGGGTAACTTGCGGGCTGCGCTCAAACGTTAGCCGAGTTGACAGCCTGTGATTTGTACGGCTCCGATGATGCGTCCGACTGCGAACAGAACGATCGTGCCTGCGATCGCGATTCCACTGCGATACAACATTAGCCAAAATCCAACGGGTTTCTCATTCACCAGCTTTAAATATGCCCAAGCCATTGCTGACATGAGAATGCTGGTAATTCCTGCTCGGATTGAGCCGTAGCAGTCTGAAGTTGTGACCAAAAATCCACAAGAGCCGAGAAATAAACAAACCAAACTCACCAACGCTGCAAACGATCTCGTCATACGTCTAACGGGTTGTGCGATCGCACCTAGATAATCCGTGTATCAATTTATCACTGAGTGTTCCCTGATTAACAGGGCGTAATCCCTTATTAGTAGATATCCTCACCTGAACTTGCGATCGATTCAATTGAAGCAGGATTGCAGCCGTGATGAAGGACTGTGACGAGTTCTAACAAGCCCGTAATGAGCGACGATCGAGTTTTAGACATCGCGTATAGTGGCAGTCTCTATTCTGGAAATACTGCGTGAATTTTCCCGTTTATCTGGGTGTGGGTGCGTTCAAAATTCATCCTCACATCTTTTTTGAAGCGATCGCGTATGGTGTGGCGTTGCGGTTATCGTTGCGGAATTTTCGACGCGATGTGATTAAGCCGACTCAAAGAAGCTCGATCGTGGTGGGGGGAATGGTTGGGGCGTTGATCGGTGCGAAAGTGCTGGTGATGGTGCAACACATTGATCTTTGGTGGCAGCAGCGAGAGCTATTTTTGCTGATGTTGCTGCAAGGCAAAACGGTGGTTGGGGCGCTTTTGGGGGCGTTGATCGGGGTTGAACTGGTCAAGAAAATCATCGGTGTGAAACAATCGACCGGGGATGCGTTTGTGTATCCGCTGATTTTGGGAATGGCGATCGGGAGAATCGGCTGTTTTTTGACGGGATTAAGAGATCGAACTTATGGGGTCGCAACGAATTTGCCTTGGGGCGTTGATTTTGGTGATGGAATTCTGCGACATCCAACACAGCTTTATGAGATTGGGTTTTTACTGTTGCTGATTGTGTTTTTGAAAGTGCGATCGCGCTATTCAATGCAGCCTGGTGATTTGTTTAAGTTCTATATGATTAGCTATTTAAGCTTTCGGTTGTTGATTGATTCGATTAAACCAGAATTTCATCCGTTTTTAGGTTTAAGCGCGATTCAATTTGCGTGTGTTTTAGCATTGATTTACTATTCCCGCAGCATTTCAAAATTGTTTAGATTTCGAGAAGTGAGTAATGTATGACTTTTCTACTTCGATTGAAGGCTCGGAAGCCCCCAAATTCCCCATTCTGGGGGAATTTGAACTGAAGTCTTGACTTGAAGTCCCCCAGAATGGGGAATTTAGGGGCAGCTATCTGATCGCAACGTAGCAAACAAAACTAAACAAGAGGTTTGATCAATGCCGACTCGTCCTTATTTGTTCTATGGTTTAACCAATAGTGTTTGCTCGAAGTGTCTTAACAAGGTTGAAGCGAAGATTATTTTTCAAAACGATTGCGTTTATCTCGTCAAACACTGCACGATTCACGGGCGCGAAGAAGTTCTGATCGCGGATGACATTGAGTATTACAAACAGTGTCAGGAGTTTATCAAGCCTGGAGATATGCCGCGTCGGTTCAATACTCCCATCGATCGAGGATGTCCCTATGATTGCGGACTGTGCCCGGATCATGAGCAGCATAGTTGTTTGACGTTGATCGAAGTTAGCGATCGCTGTAATTTATCTTGTCCGATTTGCTATGCCGATTCGGGAGTTGAGGAACTATCACACGCAAATCAACCGAGACGCGATCGCAGTTTAGCTGTGATCGAGCAAATGTTAGATAACGTTGTTGCAAATGAAGGCGAACCAGATGTTGTGCAGATTAGCGGCGGTGAACCGACGATTCATCCTGAGTTTTTCGAGATTCTCAACATTGCGAAAAGCAAACCGATCAAGCACTTAATGATCAATACGAATGGGATCAAGATTGCTCAAGATCGGGAATTCTGCAAACGGCTAAGTGACTATATGCCTGGGATTGAGGTGTATTTGCAGTTTGATAGCTTTGAAGAGAAAGCATTGCGAGAATTGCGCGGGGTAGATTTGCGAAACGTGCGGGAAAAAGCGATCGCGAATCTCAATGAGTTTGGAATTTCGACAACATTAGTCGCAACAATCAAAAAAGGCTTAAACGATCACGAAATTGGTCGAATTATTGAATACGGATTGCAGCAGAAATGCGTTCGTGGAGTCACATTTCAACCGATCCAAGTTGCAGGACGATTAGAGAACTTTGAGCCGAAACGCGATCGCTATACGTTAACCGAAGTTCGCCGCGCCATTCTCGAACAGAGTCCACACTTTCAACCGAAAGATCTGCTTCCTGTTCCGTGTCATCCTGACTGTTTAGCAATGGCATACGCGCTGAAAGTAAACGGTCAAGTGATTCCACTAACGGGTTTACTTGATCCGACTGCATTTCTAGATGTGATGCCAAACTCAGTCCTTTATGAACAGAACGAAGATCTAAAACAAAAGATCTTTAAGTTGTTTTCGACTAATCATTCTCCAGTGTCCTCGGCTGCAACGTTGAAGCAACTTCTTTGTTGTTTACCGATGCTTCCGGTTCCGGCTGGAATTACCTACGAGAATGTATTTCGAGTGATCATTATGCAATTTCTTGATCCGTTTAACTTTGATGTGCGATCGGTAAAACGCTCTTGTATTCACATTGCTGATCCCGATGGTCGAATCATTCCTTTTGATACTTACAATATGTTCTACCGCGAAGGCAGCGAAGGACATCATTTAGTGTCTAAACCACCTGCAATTGTGAGTTAGGAGCACCGATCGTATGTCTCAATCTAATGAATGGCAAAGAATTATTCGTGGAATCATTTTATCGATTTCGTTAGCGATCGCAGTATTCACGATCGTATTATTTCTCGCTTCAATCATTCAATCGCTGGTCATCGTTCCTACAAACAATTGGGCTTACAGCGCGATCACTTTGTTATCTGCGGTTAGTTACTTTATTGGTGTTACTCAACTGCTCTATATCATTCCGCTGATTATTGTCTTTTGGCGACAGCGAAGATTCGCATTGATGAAGGGTGTGATTATCGGTGCAGTAATTGTTGCATTAGTAAATTTCGGTTGCTTTCTGTTTGTGATGAATCAGCTTAGTCGATAGCTTCTACAGTTTCTTCGCGATCTGATATGCAGCAAGGTTAAAAAGCTGAATTTTCCCCTCAAATTGTTGGTCGATCGTAGTTTTCAATCCCGAAAACAAAGCTTCTCGCGTCGGTGCATCTAAAGCAATGTACTGAGAATAACTGCTGAGAAGCTCCAAATATCGATCGACCTCATAAACCCGCTCACAGGAAATTGATTCCGTAGTTGGACTCGCGAACAATCCCGAATCACCCACTAACTTTCCTAAACCCTGCAAAATCTCTTCTTGAGTCTCTTTGCCTTCGTACTTCGGCGCGATCGACGGTGCAACTTGTTGATACACCTCATTCAGCACTTGATACACCTCATGACTTGGCTCAAGCGACATATTCCATAACAGCACCAAAGCCCCATTGTTCTGCAATGCTTCAGAGGCTTTAACATACTTGATATCTGATGAAATCCAGTGCCAAGCATTTGCCGCTAAGACAATCTGAAACTTTCCAGACTGAACCTGCCACTCTTCAAACGTTTGAGGAATCACCTTCACTTGCGGATAGGGTTCACAATGCTGCTCTGCTAACCGACAGAATTCTAAATTAGGCTCAACCGCGTCGATCGCATAACCCAATCGAGCAAAATCCACGGTCGCAACACCCGATCCACATCCTACTTCGAGAATCTTTGATCCTGGTGACAACTGAGCAACCTCAACTACTCGTTGAATCAGCGCCTTTGGATAGCGGGGTCTAGCTCGATCGTAAGCCTCCACTACCGGAGAATACCAAACCTTCCGCTGCTCCAGATCCTTTTTTGAGTACTCGTTGAGAACTTCTACCCAGTTTGACATAGTGTAACTCTACGCTCGACAACCCTAAGCTTAACGCTCTTGCTGTAATCGGCGTTGATGAAGTTCGGGAAGCTGCCACCAAGCGAGATCTGGACGCTCATGATGTTCCGAATGATAACCAAAGTGATAGCAAGTCAGAAACGACCAAAGCGGCGACCAATTGCTACTTTGAGCGCGGCTCTCGTTCTGATAACCGCCAGCAGGCTCACGATGCGGTAAGAACGTTCCAAAGAAGAATAGCTGAACCGAACTTGCGATCGACGGAATCATCCAGAACAACGTCAAATTTACTTCAGAAACATGGAACAAACGGTGCATCACATGAAACATTGCGACTAGACAAATGATGCGCGTCCAACTCCAATACCGCACCATAAAGTAGGAATACCAGGAAAAGAAATTCTTGTTTTTACCGTTATGGAAATCGGGATCGCTCTCGGAAGCTGGATGTTCGTGGTGTTGCCAGTGTGTCCGAATCATTTCCTTCAGCGTAAATAAAGCATAAACGCGAAGCGCAAGCGCTCCAATAAAATCATTTAGTTTGCGATTGCTAGGAGAAACAGCACCGTGCATTGCATCGTGAGCCGTAATAAATAATCCTGTATATAGAAAGGTCTGTAATGCGATCGCGATAATTTTTACGACCATCGGCATCGAATCGACATCTGCGGTTAGCAGAATTATCAAACTCGCAGCCCATACACCAATCACCGAGAGCGCGACGAATACACCACGATCGATGTAAATTCCAGAGGAGTGAGCAGGCTGAATCGGGGCAGAACGGAAAGAAACCACGGGATAACTCCACAAACATTCGAGAACGATCGGCAAATTTCGACAGATACTGCTTCAATACAAATGCTTTACAAAGGTTAACATTTTTAGGCGATGTTGTAGAACTTGATCGCAGCAGATTCGCGCAATCAGCCCTTTCACAAGAAACTTTTAAACAAGTTTTTGTTTGAACAATGAAGACACAGCGGTGAAATTGCTTTACACGACAGCTTAGAAATTAAATCACTGAATGCTATCTCTCTGAGGGGCTAATCTCTGATCTACCCAAAAGTCAAACCTTTTTGCTTAATTTTTTAACATTAAAAAAATCTGCTTATTTCGCTGATAAACAATCGGAATCTAACGAAAGTTAGACGAATTTAATATGATTCCAACCACACTAAAAGAATGCTTTAACTCTATTCATTATCATGGCTTCTACAGTTATTATCACAGGCGCGTCTCAAGGAATTGGAAAAGCAACTGCTCTACAGTTTGCCCAAAACGGCTACAACCTGGTTCTCGCCTCGCGCAATGTCGATCGCTTAAACGCCGCCGCTGAAGAACTTAAGTCGATCGCGCCACGAGTCACCACAATTCCGACCGATACCCGTGATTCCGACCAAGTGAAAACGTTGATCGATCGAGCAATTTCTGAGTACGGCTCGATCGATGTTTTGGTCAACAATGCAGGGGTTTATATTTCGGGCCCAGTGGATGCTTTCTCGCTCGAAGATTGGCATACTGCGATTGATACTAATTTGTGGGGCTATATTCACACGATCCATGCAATATTGCCGCATCTGATTTCGCAAGGTCGCGGCATGATTGTGAATGTCATATCATCGGGCGGTAAAGTGCCAATCCCTTACCTTGTTCCTTATTCGACCAGTAAGTTTGGCGTATCAGGATTGACTCAAAGCTTACAGTCTGAGCTTTCACCGAAAGGAATCACGGTCTGCGGTATCTATCCGAACTTGATTAAAAGCGACTTTATGGAGCGGGCGATCTTTCGCGGCAAGGATGAGGAGGATGCGATCGCGCGTCGGAAACAGTTAGAGCAAGTTCTGAGCGTCCCTGTTGTGGAGAAGCCGGATGATGTGGCAAAAGCGATTCTGGATGCGGTCAAACACAAGAAAACGGAAGTCATTGTGGGTTCTGCTGGAGCCTCTCTTGCGTCAAGTCGGCTTTTCCCGGATCTCTTACAGTGGGTGATGCGGCGAACTTTTAAGAACAGCGATAAGGATTACTAAGATGCGCTCTAAATCTGTTATTGCCTAGACCTCTCGCCCCCTAAATCCCCCAGAATGGGGGATTTAGGGGGCAGAAGCCAATCGAAACGGAGCGAGAAAACATTCTCTAAGCCGCAACTTCTAATGCCGCTTGCCATCCGGTTAACTGAGAAACCATTTCAATCAATTCGGTCGGTTGGTAAGGTTTGGGGAGAAACAGTTGGAACCCTGACTTGATCGCTTGACTCTGAGCCTCAGTTGCTGTCCAAGCCGAAACCGCGATCGCGGGAATGCTACCGCCTTGATCAGAGGGCAAACTGCGAACCTGGCGAATTAACTCAAAGCCATCCACAAAAGGCATCGCGAGATCCGAAATCAGAATGTGGGGACTCGATCGTAGTTTTTGCATTGCCTGAGCCGCACACGAGGCAGAAGTGACATCAATGCCGTAAATTTCGAGCAGCGTCGTCAGTAAGACGACAGAATCTAGGTCGTCATCGACGACGAGGGCACGCAGCGGTTGGTAGCTGGAAAGTCGATCGCTCATAGTGTCTCACTACGCATCTACATTATTGATACTTGATTCTGAGCGGAAGATAAAGAGAATCTTAAGAAATCTAATATTTTCTCAAACTTGCGAAAGATAAGCGGAAGTGCTTACTTCAATGCGTGTTACGAGTCGATGTCGTCCTAGAACGTGCATAACAAAGGAAAAAGCGGTTCTAGTCAATATTTGTTTAACTAGAACCGCGATCGATCCTCTAGAGAGGAGAACACTGAACGTTACTATAAACCTTATTGAAAATCTTTGTCAATACTAATGAGAATTTATTTCAATATCAGTTCTCTTCCGAAAGGATCGCTTCAAGATCTCGATCGCGCTCATCCAGCAGCCTTAAACTGATGTTGAATCAACACGCCAAAATCGCTTAGGTCAGGAGTGCTTCTGTTATGTCTGATCGTCCCTATGATGTTATCCTCTACGGTGCCAGTGGGTTTGTTGGTAAACAGACGGTACGGTACTTTGCCAATCATGTCTCTTCTGAGCAAGTGCGTTGGGCGATCGCGGGACGAAATCGCCAGAAGTTAGAGGCGGTTCGGGATGAAGTTGGCGCAAGTGTAGATGTGCTAACTGCCGATAGTCAGGATCAGCAAGCAATTGATGCGATCGTGTCACAAACACGCGTATTACTCACTACCGCTGGGCCTTTTGCGCTCTATGGCAATGCGCTGGTCGATGCCTGTGTTCGATTCAAAACGCATTACGTTGATATCACCGGAGAAACGCCCTGGGTCAGAACGTTAATCGATCGCTATCATGATCAAGCTGCGATCGACGGTACGCGCATCATTCCGTGTTGTGGGTTTGATTCTGTCCCGTCTGACCTCGGTACTTACTTGATGATTCGCCACATACAACGAGAATTAAACGTACCTTGCAAGCAAGTGAAGGCTTATTTTCAGGCGGCTGGCGGTTTCAATGGTGGAACTTTGGCATCAGCTTTCAATCTCTACGATTCACAAGGGTTAGCACAAATGAATCAACCCTTTTTGCTGAACCCAGCTAAAAATCGCGCTCAATCTGAGATCGATCGTAATCGTGATCCCCAAACACCATCTTTCGATCCAGATCTCAACACCTGGATTGCTCCTTTCTTTATGGGAGCCGTCAACACTCGAATTGTGCGCCGTAGTGCTGCATTGTATGAAGACTGGCAGGAACCTTATGGAACCGATTTTACCTACCAAGAGTATCTCAAGTTTGATGAGCCACTGGCAGGGCTGAAGGCAACGAGTACTACCGCAGGACTGGCGCTATTGATGGGAGTGTTGCAACAGCCTCAAGTGCGATCTTTATTGCAACCGATCTTGCCCCAGCCAGGAGCCGGGCCCTCTGAGCAGACGATGAATGAGGGCTGGTTTTCCTGTGAACTGATAGGAACTACGATCGACGGACGTAAAGTGCGCGGCATCATTCGAGATCAGGGCGACCCTGGCAATCGAGCGACGGTCAAATTTGTGTGTGAATCAGCCTTGAGCTTGGCGCTTCAATCGAGTGAGCTACCAGGTGGGCAGACGAGGGGAGGCATTCTGACTCCAGCGACCGGATTGGGCGGGATTTTGGCAGAACGGTTACGGTGTACTGGAATGACTATAGAGATAGACAGTTCGGTGCTAGATTGATTCCCACAAAAAAGTGTTTCTATTTTGTTTAGAGTCTGCGATCGACAGTGCGCTGGAATGTGCGCCGAAGTATAGTCTGCCTGAAACGACTCGTCGAGCGGATCAGTTGTCTAAAGGACATACAAACGCGGTCGCTGCCATTTCTGAAAGGAAGAATCTTGCAGCCCATTCATCTGAATGGCAGGTTACTAGACTTGAATTTTGGAACGGAGAGAGGGGGATTCGAACCCCCGGATAAGTCACCCCATCACAGCATTTCCAGTGCTGCGCCTTAAACCGCTCGGCCATCTCTCCAAATATGCAGCTTTTCAAGCCACAGGATTTATATCATACCAGAACATAGTGCATCTTGAATTTTTGATTTGACAAATATCTGAGCCGTTCAGCGTTGTCATTTTGCGGTATGAATAGTGAGTTATGCGCTCGTTTGGTGTGCTTATGAGTTGGAATCGTCGTCACGTTCTATCGCTTGCTGATTTTTCGCCAGCGGAATATGATACCGTTCTGCAAACGGCGAGTAGTTTCCGTGAAGTCTTAACGCGCCGAACCAAGAAGGTTCCCACGCTGCAAGGGCAGGTGGTTGCAAATCTGTTTTTTGAGCCATCGACGCGCACGCGCAGTAGTTTTGAACTGGCAGCGAAACGGTTGTCTGCTGATACGCTGAATTTTGCGGCGAGTACTTCTTCGATTACAAAAGGGGAAACCATTCTGGATACGGCGAAAACGTATTTGGCAATGGGAACGGATATGATGGTGATTCGGCACAAAGAAGCGGGAGTGCCACAAGCGATCGCAGATGAGATGGATCGCTTGAATGTGAAAGTGGGCGTTCTCAACGCAGGAGATGGACAGCATGAGCATCCTTCACAAGCATTACTAGATCTGTTTACAATTTGTTCGTTGATTGATGTGGAGAAGCCACGATCGACGTTATTAAAAGATAAAAAAATTGCGATCGTTGGAGATATTTTGCATTCGCGGGTGGCTCGATCGAATATTTGGAGTTTGACCGCGAGTGGGGCAGAAGTGCATCTAGCAGCACCCCCAACATTGTTGCCAAAAGAGTTTGCCGAGTTTGTGAACGAGAGCGATCCAGCGATTTCTCGCAAATTATTTGTGCATTGGACATTAGAACCCGCGCTGATTGATGCGGATTTTGTCATGACGTTGCGGTTGCAGAAGGAACGGATGACGAGCTATTTGCTACCGAGTTTGCGGGAGTATCATCAGCAGTTTGGGATTACGCGCGATCGCTTGAAGTTGTGTAAGCCAGAGGTGAGAGTGCTACATCCGGGCCCAGTGAATCGGGGAGTTGAGATTAGCTCAGATTTGATGGATGATCCGGTGCTGAGTTTGATTTCTCAACAGGTTACGAGCGGGGTGGCGGTGCGGATGGCGCTTCTGTATCTGATGGGTGGCGGAAAGGTGAGTTAGATCGAGCGATAGTCTGATTTATAGTCTGATCCATCTGGCATGACTGCACCTTTAAGAAACGCATCCGTTAGATTGGTATCGGTTAGATTAGCTTCAAATAGAAAGATGTTGCTGGCGTTTGCTTCGACTAATACTGCATGACAGAGGTTCGCAGCGCTGAGTTGTGCTTCGGTTAGATTCGCTTTTAGCAACATCGCATGAGATAAGTTTGCGCCTGTGAGATTGACTCGCGCTAAGTTTGCTTCTCTCAGGTTTGCGCCGCTGAGATTGGCATAGCTTAAGTTTGCTTGTGCTAGGTTAGCTTGACTGAGATTAATTCCGATTAGTTCTACTTTTGGAAGTGAAGCATTGGCTAAGTTCACGCCCTGAAAATTTCGCTCACCGATCGCATATCGTTCTAAGAGTTCTTCAACAGTCATAACCAATTTAGATTGAACTGTTGAATATAGTAGCTTTACCGCATTTGGTCAGGTGTAAATTTGTCATAAATAATGTGAACTCAGTTTCTCGTTTGTATTTACGATCGCGGTAATACGATCGTCACCGATGTTCCTTGAGCTTCGCCCGCACTTTCGATTTTGATTGTGCCTCCATGGAGTTCGACGAGGTAGCGCACGATCGATAAACCGAGTCCGAGTCCGCCCACAGCCCGCGTTGTCGAGCCGTCTTCTTGTCGAAAAGATTCAAAGATATGCGGCAAGAAATCAGGCGAGATTCCTTGTCCGGTGTCTGAAATTTCCACGACACAAGTTTGGTTCTCGGTTCTTAAGCTAACTGCAATTTGTCCTTGCTCTGGTGTGAATTTGATCGCGTTCGACAAAATATGCCAAAACACTTGGCGCATTCGTTCGGCATCGCAGTTGATCCATTTTTGGGGTTCATCGGTATGGAAATCTAAGGTGATCGATCTCGCGATCGTGGCACGACGATGAGACAAAATTACGCTCTGCAATACTTGAGCAATGTCAACTCGGTTGGTCACAAGCTGCAATTTTCCGCGCACCACTCGCGACATATCGAGGAGGTCATACACAGTTGCGATAAACTCCTTAGCTTTGCGTTCGATCGTATCAATGCCTTGCTGCATCACTGGATCTTGAGAAGGGCGACGCTGTAACATCTGTGCCCATCCCCAAATGGCATGAAGCGGTGTTTTCAATTCATGTGAGACGGTTGCAAGAAATTCATCTTTTAAGCGAATTGATTCTTGCGCTTTTTCATAAAGTTGAGCATTTTCTAAAGTGATCGCGGCTCGGTTTGCAACTTCAAGCGCGAAACTCATGTCAGATTCGGTATAAAACTGTTCAGAATCAGATCTCACAAGCAAGAGTGTTCCTAATAGCTTACCTTTCGCGATCAAAGGCAATAGGATCATCGATCGAGATTGTAATCTCTGATAGAAATCAACTCCTTCTGCATCTTGAGTCAGTTGTTCTGCCCACATTTCTGAGCATTCTGGAATCAAAAGCGGTTGCTTTGATCGCACGACTTGAGCCGTTAAACTGTTCGGGCGTGTGGCGATGTGCGAATAGTAGTGGCATAGCGAATCTACGATCGATTGTTTTTGCGGATCGCGATGAAGGGCTGCAACGTGACAAAATTTCTGCTCTGTTTCAAGCCGCTGCATCAAACAATAATCTGCTAATTCCGGCACAATCAATCTTAGAACTTGCGCCCAAGTGGTTTGATAGTCTAGAGAATTTGCCAGGATTTGGCTCATTTCTGACAAGAATTCAAATCGTTTTTCAGAAGCTTGTGCTTCGAGTCGTGCTGTCTGTTCGTTCCGCAGCGATCGCGCTTGTTCAATCTCTGCTTGCTTGCGATGCGTCACGTCTTGAAAGTAGATCGAGAGTCCATCGTTTGGGTAAAGACTATAAGAGAGCCAGCGATCAATTTGAGGCGCAAAGGCTTCACCATACACCGTTTCGTGAGACGCGATCGCGGTTTGACAGTCTCGATAAAATTCAGTTTCAGTTGAACGCGGATACAACTGCCAAACATTCCGCCCTAACAACTCGGAAGCTGGCTTTTTGAACAACGTTTCTGCTTTGGGATTAACGAAATTGATTTCTCCGTCAGCCGCGATCGCACAAATTCCATCGGTGATCCGTTCTAGAACTTTCGCAAATTGGGCATTCGTTTGGCTCAGTGCTTCTTCCGCCTGAATTCGCCCAGACATTTCGGAGGCTAGCTTCACGTTCGTATCAATCAGCCGCACAACTTGATCTAGCACGTGATCTTCAAGTTTATGGCAAGACGCTTCGAGCGATTCACAAAGCTGCTGAAGGGCTACTGTGGTTTGCTGTTGCTCTGAGACATCGTGAATCAAGACAACGAGTGTATCTGAAGAAGGATAAGTTCGGATCTCAAACCACTTTTTTGCTCGATCGCTGTACTGTTGAAAACACAGCGATTGAGATTGTTCGATCGATTGTCTGCACTGAGCGTAGAAACTATCGTCAAAAAACGTCGAATCTATCGGCTCTGCTACACTGCCGAAAAAGGCTGCCCCCGCTGGATTGATCGACAATAAGCACAACTGCAAATTGTAAGTCAGGATGGCATCTGTAATGGTGTCTAAAGAGTAGCTCATGACTCGATCGCGCTGCATTCCGATTCAAAATATACGGAGTCTTTTAAGTAATTACATCTACTAAAAGAAATGGAACTTGTGATTTAATCCGCGATCGCTCAATGAGTGCCGAAATGCGACCGAATCTCGATACACTGGAATGTACGAAGTTGAGCGATCGTACGTTTCATGAATTCTACCGACTACGATGTAATTGTGATTGGGTCAGGCATTGGCGGACTGGTGACAGCCACCCAACTCGCTGCAAAGGGAGCCAGTGTCTTAGTTTTAGAGCGGTATTTGATTCCTGGCGGCAGTGCAGGATATTTCGATCGCGAAGACGGCTACCGCTTTGATGTCGGCGCATCGATGATTTTCGGCTTTGGCGATAAGGGCACAACCAATCTTTTAACGCGGGCGCTTGATGGGGTGAAGATGTCGATCGAGACGATTCCCGATCCGGTTCAGGTTCACTATCACTTACCCGATGGCTTAGATCTCAAGGTTCATCGCGATTACGAGAAGTTTTTGCACGAGCTGATCAGCTACTTCCCCCACGAAGAGAAAGGCATCCGGCAATTTTATGATGAATGCTGGAAAGTGTTTAATTGCCTGAATGCAATGGAATTACTTTCGCTAGAAGAGCCGCGATATCTGACGCGCGTGTTCTTCCAGCATCCCTTTGCTTGTCTAGGTTTGGTGAAATATTTACCCCAAAATGCAGGAGATATTGCCCGTCGATACATCCGCGATCCGCAACTGCTGAAATTTATCGATGCCGAGTGTTACATCTGGTCGGTTGTGCCTGCCGATCGCACTCCAATGATTAATGCGGGAATGGTGTTTAGCGATCGACATTACGGCGGAATTAACTATCCAAAAGGCGGAGTGGGTCAAATTGCCCAAAAATTAGTTGAAGGATTAGAGAACGCTGGAAGCCACATTAAATACAAAGCAAGAGTTACAGAAATTATTATCGAAAACAATCGCGCAGTAGGCGTTAAGTTAGCATCGGGTGAAACGCTCCGAGCAAAACGAGTTGTGTCAAATGCAACGCGATGGGACACATTCGAGAAGCTACTCCCCGCAACCAAAAAGCCAACATCTGAGAAAAAATGGCAGCAACGCTATCAGCAATCTCCTAGCTTCCTGAGCTTGCATCTTGGAGTAAAAGCCGAAGCATTACCTGACGGAATCGAATGCCATCACGTTTTATTAGAAAATTGGGACGATATGGAAGCAGAACAAGGAACGATCTTTGTTTCGATTCCAACTTTACTCGATCGTAGTTTAGCGCCGGATGGATTTCACATTATCCATACCTTCACACCAAGCTGGATTCAGGAATGGGAAAACCTTTCTCCGAGCGAATACGCCGCGAAAAAAGAGAAAGCCGCAGATCGCTTAATCGATCGCTTAACGCAGATTATTCCGGATCTCGATCGAGGTTTAGATTTCCAGGAAGTCGGCACACCGAGAACTCATCGCCGCTTCTTAGGGCGCGAGAATGGCACTTATGGACCGGTTCCCTCACGTAAACTGCTCGGACTGTTGGGAATGCCTTTCAACCGAACTGCGATCGCGAATCTCTACTGTGTGGGTGATAGTACTTTTCCAGGGCAGGGCTTAAATGCGGTTGCTTTTTCAGGGTTTGCCTGCGCTCATCGAGTTGCAACCGATTTAGGGCTGTAAAGAATTGAAATCAAGCGATCGCAAACTTAAGCGAGATGCTGGTTTAACCATTGCATCAGGTCTTCTAGCGATCGAAAATCGAAGAGTGCATCACTCAAAGCCTCAATTTGCTCAAGAGAAAGCGATTCAATTTGAGCGATCGCTGAATCCGGCAAGGCTCCTAATTGGCGAGTTAACAGCCGTTGAAGCAGCGATCGCTGTCCTACCCCGATCCCTTTCTCCATTCCCTTCTCCATTCCCTTAATTTCCCAACTTGTCATCGCTTCCATAATTTCCTCCTTTTGCCTGACTTCCATTTTATCGATCTCCTTTTCAAATATCTTCTCTTCTCTAGAGTCTAACCGCAGGTAAGTATCTACAAACCTTGAGATCAAGCGAGTTTTAGCAGGATCGAGACGTAGCGTTACGAGTAGTCTCAAGCATTCTGCTTTTACCTTGGGTCGATCTTCCTTAGCAATCCTCATTTTTGCCATTAGTGCGATCGCGACGGGATTCTGCTGAGTCAAATAGTCGCGCCAGTTTAAGCGGTTTACCTGAATCGATTTGAAGCGAAAATCTAATACTTTTAGCTCAGGAAACTCGACGCTGTAAGCATCTTTTTCGGCTCTTTTAGGTTCATCAAAGGAGAACACAACAATGGGATAAATTCGCTGTAAATGCTTCTGATGCAGACGCGCGAAGTAGAAAAACATCCGTTGATTGAAGTTCGCTTGGCTGTTTGCTTGAGTTTCGATATGCACAAGAAATGTTGTATCTGTACCTTCCTGCTGCACAGATACCAGCAAATCTACAATTTTTTCTTCGCCTTCTACCAAGTCCGCAAAGTATTCTTGCTGAAGGAAAGTTACAGAATTTGAGTCGATCGTACTCGCAATCTGGGGGACAAATAAATGCAAGAACTCTAAGAAGAACGTAGAGAGCAACTCTTTGAAGTTCTGATCGTGATCAATCATGATCCGCCTTGCTCAACACAGATTATATTTATCGAACTGTAGAAAGACCGATCGGTTGAGGAACTGGAGCGAAGACGTTTCCGCGATCGAACGACTCGACCGCAATCCGCACATAAGCCGAAATCCATTTGAAGTGACCCGCCGTAGCCAGAGAAATCGGAACCTTGCTGAACAAAATCACAGCAAACAGATTTCCAGAAGGCAACATTCCCCCAAATCCTAAAACCGATTGGACTTTGTAAGGCAAAACAAATTGATCCTGAGCCGGAATGTGAGGACTCCCGATCGCTTCTGGAACATGAAAAACATTAAACGATTTGTGTGTAGCTTTGGTGATCAGGGTTGGGGCTGTATCAATCACCGCACTCACTTCCAAGCCGAACTGTTGGATCAGTTGCAAAATCATCGGGGCGCGATAGACAAAATCTCGATCGATGAGTGGAATAGCTTGATGTCCGGTCGAGTCTTGTCGAGCATTCCAGTAAGGTTCGTCTCCCGCCGTTGCTAACAAAGTTAGGCACTTTGTCGCTCGGATAATCGATCGACCTTTGAGAATGGCTTGAGCCGCTTCTTGAAGAGCTGGACTGAGATCGCCGTAAGGATGCGTTTTGAAGAACCGAACCAATGCACACGCGCTTTTGCCTGTTTGTCGATCGATTAAATTTTCATGGAGATAGCGAACGATTCGATCTGCTGTTTCTTCCATGCTGTGCGATCGTTCTTCCAGGTTGCGAAGTTTGATCGCACAGTGCCGCATATCGTCTTTCGTGAAATTTGCGAGGTCATACATCGGAATTTACTGACTCAGAGCGCCTAAAGGTTATTCTTCCATGTTCCGAGAATTGTCGGTTGTCTCAGGACACTTTTTCTGAATTAATTTCAACGATTTATCACAATCATGTGTAAGGCGTGAAGTTCAAGGCGCTAAATCGTTCACTGTGAGCTTTCCAGCCGAGTCAGCAAATGGCAGGCGCGAATTGAACGATCGACGCTAAAATCAATTCCATTCCCGATTTAGGATCAGAACATCTGATCTGCCGTAGAATCAGCATATGGAAATTCTCTCGGTTAGCCTCAAAAACTTCAAATTTCACAGCGATCGCGCTTTTTCGTTTCAGCCTGGGACGAATGCGATTTGTGGCGAGAATGGTGCCGGGAAGACGAGCATTCTCGAAGCGATCGCGTGGGTGTTGTTTGACTATACTGGCGCATACACCAAAGAGGATTTGATTCGCAATGGTTCCAATAGTGCCCAAGTGCGAGTGAGCTTTATTTCGAGCCGAGATCAGCGTACCTATGATGTGGGTCGCTGCACTCGATCAAGCTATACCATCTACGATCCACAGCTTGGTGAAAAGCTCGATTACACCAAAAAAGAAGATGTATTACCTTGGCTGAGAGAACATTTAGGAGTACCAGCGGGGACGAACTTATCCCAGTTGTTTCGCAATACGATCGGAGTTCCACAAGGCACGTTTACCGTCGATTTTCTTGGAACCGCAGAGGAACGTAAGAAAGTCTTTGATCCAATTCTAAAAGTTGAGGAATACAAGAAGGTCTTCAAAGAGCTAGGAGATTTGGAGAAGTTCGCGAAGGCTCAATCTGAGAAGTTAGAACGCGATATCGAACAATACAATGAGTCGCTGCAAGAATGGGATGAACTATCTCAGCAAAAAAACTCTCTCAGTCAAACGATCGGACAAATCCAGGCCGATTTAACCCACTGGGAACAACAATACGATCGACTCAAAGCCGACCAAGAGAAATATAGCGCGATCGCGTCTCAAGTCCAACAACTCACAACAAGCCTAGAGACGGTTTCCAATCAGATTCGATCTGAAGAATTGAATGTACAGCGCCTCAAGATCGAGCTAGACACCGCTGAAAAATCGGTTGCAATTTGCACAGAGCGTCGCGATAGTTATCAAGCTTACCTGCAAGCCGATCAAGCACTACGCGAATTCGATCAAAGTCGGACTCAGCAAGAGAAGCTATTACGCGATCGCCAAAAGCTAACGGACTCTTTGAGTGTGCAACAAACACAGTTAGCGGTCTTAGCTCAAAAAGGAGAACGTCGATCGCAAATCGAAGCCGACCTAAAGCGCTTAGAACCTCTAGTTCAACAACAATCTGAACTCGAAGACCAACAAAAGCAACTCAATGAACACCTCCAAGCCTGCCAAAGCTGGAAACAAACCCTTCAGCGCGACGAAAAGCGTCTGGCACAACTCCAACAAAGCCAAAAACAACTGAGCGACGAGATTGAACGCCTAGAAGGATTAGGTGCAACGGTCAAACAAATTCCCCATCTCGAAGAACAACAGCAACGCTATCAACAACAACTTAGCCGCATCGAAGCCGCCACCCAATTCGAGGCAGACCTGCGGCAAATCATGTTGCAAGCTCAAAAGCGCGAAGACATTCAAGCCCATCATGTTCAAACTGCAACAACAGCACTGCAAGAACTGCAACAAGCAACACCGATCTGGCAACCCCGAATCGAAGCAGTGCTAGCGACGATCTCAAATGGTTCAAAGCTCAACCGTCATCTCATGCAAGACCTCCAAGGCATTCTAGATGATCTGTCTGAGCAGCTCCTTGCCGATCGCTTAAAGCAACTTCTAAAAGACACCCAAACTCAGCTCAAAACCGTTCGAGATCAAGAAGCGCAATATCGCAGACTTGAAGCCAAATTTGATCAAGAAGAAACACTTGATGCTGAAGTTGTAGAACTACGATCGCTGATTACTGAACACCAATCTCAACTCACCGCAGAACCTGACCTTAAAGCAAAACTCACTGAAATTGCAGCGCAGCTAGAAACATTAGACAATCCGCGCGATCGCAGTCGCTATCTCACACGAGACTTAAAAGCTTTAGTCGGACTCGATGCTGAACTTACCCAACTTCAAGCAGAACTAAAAAGCGGACAAGATGCAATCCGCACGATCGACGAAACCTTAAAAGCCTTTGAGAACCTAGCCGATCAGATTCGAGAACAGCAGAATTTACGCGATCTCCACAAATCAGCCTATCAGATCTATCTTGAACACCAAAAATCAGCCAATAGCTTCAAAGATCGAAAAACTCAGCTTGAGGATGCGATCGAACAATTCAATCAACACCAAGCACAACTGACAACCCTCACCAACCAAAAAGCACAACTCGAAGAAACATACGATCCAGAGCAAGTTAAACGAGTGAATGCTGAGTATGAAGAAGCCAATCGTCAGAAAATATCGCTTACTACAACACTCCCGATCGAGCGAAAACGCTTAGAGGAATGCGAAACGAGACTTTCTAGGTTGCAAGTCGTTCAACAAAAGCGAACTGAAGCACAAACCCAACTCAAACAAAAACAAAAAACAGAGCGATTTATTAAATTTGCTCGTAAATCTTACAAAGAAGCCGCACCTAGAATCACAGAACGCTATGTTCAGAGCATTTCTTATGAAGCCGATCGCTTATTTCGAGAACTGCTCAATCGTCCCAATGTCGCATTGGAATGGACGCGCGACTATGAAATTATGGTGCAAGAAGGGGCACATTCTCGTAGATTTATTAACTTATCGGGGGGCGAGCAAATGTGTGCTGCTCTAGCGGTACGGCTAGCATTGTTAAAGGTATTAGCAGATATCAACATTGCTTTTTTTGACGAACCCACAACAAACATGGATCGACCGAGACGAGAAAGTTTAGCGGAAGCGATCGCGAATATCAAATCTTTCCGCCAACTCTTTGTTATCAGCCACGATGATACTTTCGAGAAAGTAACTGAGAACGTAATTCTGGTTGAGCGTGAAACGTAAATTCAATGCAGCGAATGAGAAAACAAATCTATCAGGAGAGACAGGATGCCTAGAAATGCCTGCTCTATGCTGAACAGATTTATTGCTTTAGTGTGAAGCGCTAGCAATTATCTCAAACTTATCAGGAATCAATCATGTCAACTTCAGAAATGCTCTATCGAGAACTCGGCAACACGGGAGAACGAGTTTCAGCGATCGGGCTGGGCGGATGGCATCTTAGCTTACCGAAGGTCGATGAATCCCTCGCGACTCGGATTGTTCATACCGCTATCGATCGCGGAATTAACTTCATGGACAACTGTTGGGATTATAACGATGGAGTGAGTGAGATCCGCATGGGTAAAGCGCTTCAGGGTGGCTATCGAGACAAAGTATTTCTGATGACGAAAATTGATGGTCGATCGAAACAAGAAGCGACTAAACAAATCGATGAATCGTTGCGACGCTTACAAGTGGATCACGTTGATCTATTGCAGCATCACGAAATTTTGCGGTTTGAAGACCCACATCGTATTTTTGACCCAGAAGGCGCTCATGCTGCAATTTTGGAAGCTCAACAAGCGGGAAAGGTGCGCTACATTGGCTTTACGGGACACAAAGATCCCTACATTCATCTTCATATGCTGGAAGTTGCAGAGCAAAATGGCTTTCAGTTTGATACCTGTCAGATGCCGCTGAATGTGATGGATGCTCACTATCGGAGCTTTGCAAAGCTTGTTGTGCCGGAGTTGGTGAAGCGCAATATTGGCATTTTAGGAATGAAAAGCTTGGCGAATGGGATTCTACTGCGATCGAATACTGTAACCGCGATCGAATGTCTACACTATGCGCTGAACTTACCAACATCGGTAGTGATCACAGGAATGGATAGTCTTGAAATTCTTGATCAAGCCTTTGAAGCGGTTAGCACATTCCAACCGATGACAGGTGAACAGGTGGAAGCCTTGCTAGCAAAAACCGCAGAAGCTGGAATGCGCGGCGAATTTGAACCGTTTAAGACCTCCTCGATCTTTGATGGCACTGCACAACATCCACAATGGTTAGGAGATGAACCTCAACGTCTTCAGCAATTGATGTCCGTGTGATCGGGTGGTAGAGGTATCTATTCATTGTGAGGAATGATGGAACTTTAGCGATCGCAATAAAGTCTTACTCCTACGGTGTTCATTTCATCAACTGAGCTTGAAGAAACGATCGTCTCAGAAGTCGCACTCACCTGAACTCTCCAACCTGACCAAGTGAACCAATGTTCGGGTAAGTCAGAATGACGGGAACAACCCAAAAATTTTCAACGAAATACGGCTGATCAGCCGTAAAACGATCGCTGATGTGATCGCTGAGAAACTCATTTGAGATCGCTTGTGCTTGTTGTGCGGTAATTCGAGGAACAGTCTGCATAAGCTTAAATGTTGCAGAATGCTCTTATTTTGGCACAGAGTAGACGATCTCAGTTCTGTAAAGGAGCGATCAAAGTGCGATCGCTCCCCAATTTTCTTACTTGTAGCTCGGAGCCATCCCAACCGTGCCAGCGTAAACCGCACGATCGCCTAACTCATCTTCGATTCGCAGCAAGCGATTGTATTTCGCCACCCGTTCACTGCGGCAGAGCGATCCGGTTTTGATCTGTCCAGCGCGAGTTGCAACAGCAAGATCCGCGATCGTCGTATCTTCGGTTTCACCTGAACGGTGGCTGATAATTGATCGAAATCCATTCCGCGCCCCTAAATCGATCGCTTGCAGCGTTTCCGTTAGTGATCCAATTTGATTCAATTTGATCAAGATAGAATTGCCCGCTTTCTGTTCAATTCCTTTTTGCAATCGCGTGATATTCGTGACAAACAAATCATCTCCGACGAGTTGACATTTGCTCCCGATCTTCTCAGTCAATAACTGCCAATGTTGCCAATCATCTTCATGTAACCCATCCTCGATCGACACAATCGGATAACTGCCAACCAACTGTGCAAGATAATCTACCATTTCAGTCGGTTTGTGAGCCGTTCCATCGTAGGTATACTGACCATCTTTGTAGAACTCACTCGCGGCGACATCCAGCGCGAGGGCAACTTGTTCACCGGGTTTGTAGCCTGCTTTCTCGATCGCGATCAGCAACAAATCGAGTGCTGCCTGATTCGATTCTAAGTTCGGTGCAAATCCGCCTTCATCGCCAACTCCAGTCAGCAATCCTTTGTCATGCAAAACCTTGCTCAATGACGCGAACACTTCCGCACCCCATCTCAGCGCTTCTCGAAACGTCGGCGCACCCACCGGAACAATCATGAACTCTTGAAAATCCACATTGTTATCCGCATGAGCGCCACCGTTGATCACGTTCATCAGCGGGACAGGCAGCACATTCGACAATGGATTTCCTAAATACCGATAAAGCGGCAATCCGAGCGCATCGGCTCCCGCTTTCGCCGTTGCCAGCGACACACCGAGAATGGCATTTGCGCCCAAACTGGATTTATTTGCAGAACCATCGATCAAGATCATCGTGCGATCGATGAGTTCCTGATTGATCGCATCGAGTCCAATCAATTTCGGGGCAAGGGCTTTCTCAACGTTTTCGACCGCTTTAAGCACGCCTTTTCCACCGTAGCGGCTTTTATCATCGTCTCGGAGTTCGTGCGCCTCAAAGCTTCCGGTCGAGGCTCCGCTGGGGACTTGAGCAATTCCGTAAGCACCATTGGCAAGCATGACTTCGGCTTCGATCGTCGGACGACCGCGCGAGTCAAGAATTTCACGGGCGCGAATCGATTCGATCGCGGTGTCTAGTGCATCAATCATAGTTCTCAACCTGTAGTGAATAAGGCAGCATTTTAGAGCAAATCGGTTTTGCCTTTGCCTAGAATACGACCTTCCTGAACAATTCTTGTAGCAAGCTTCACCATCCCCACCGCAAGAGTGGAGAAAAAATTCGGGATCAAATTCAATCTGAGGAGTACACTCGATTAGGTTTGGCAAGGAGTGAAAACGGTGGGACTCGGCAAATGGATCGGTTTTTTGGCGTTTACGATCGCGCTTTACATCCTGTGGGAGCTTCGTCAGGTGTTGCTGCTGGTATTTGCGGCGGTGGTGTTTGCGACGGCATTGAGTAGCTTGGCGAAGTCGTTGCAGCGGTTTGGACTGAAGCGGAGCGGGGCGGTGCTGGTTTCGATCGCGACGCTGTTGGTGCTGGCGATTTTGTTTGTCGCGCTGATTGTGCCGCCGTTTTTCACGCAGGCTCAACAGTTGGTCGAACTCGTGCCACGTGGCTTCGATCGAGTGCAAATCTGGTTTGATCAGATGCAGCAGATGATACCGGGATATTCGCAGTATGTGCCGGGTGTCGATGATTTGGTGCGGCAGATTCAACCGCTGGTAACGAGAGTACTGGGAAATTTCTTTGCGCTGTTCTCGAATGCGTTGACGGTGCTGTTGAATGTTCTATTGGTATTGATTTTGACGATCATGTTGTTGATCAATCCCCAACCGTATCGTCAAGGATTTATTGCGCTATTTCCTTCGTTTTATCGTAGACGTGCGGATCAGATTCTCTCACTGTGCGAAGTGTCGCTAGTGAACTGGATTATCGGGATTTTGATCAATATGGTGGTGATCGGATTGGTTAGCGGGATTTCGTTGCTGATTCTAGGTGTGCCGCTGGTGTTAGCGAATGCGCTATTGGCGGGACTTTTGGAGGCGATTCCGAATGTGGGCCCGGTGTTGAGTGTGATTCCTCCGATCGCGGTTGCACTGCTCGATGCGCCTTGGAAAGCGGTGGCGGTTTTGATCGTCTACATTTTGATTCAGCAGCTTGAGCAGTATTTGCTGGTTCCGTTTGTGATGTCACGTCAGGTATCGATTTTGCCTGCGGCGACGTTGATTTCACAGGTGATTTGTGCGATCGCGTTTGGGTTTATCGGTTTGTTTCTGGCGATTCCGCTGGTGATTGTGGGTCAGATTTGGGTGCGCGAAGCGCTGGTGCATGACATTCTCGATCGTTGGCGTAAAGACGAGCTTGAGGCGCAACTGATCGAACACACGGAAGCGGCAGAGGAGATTGATTCAACTCAGGAGACACAAGGTGAGGACGAAGGTTCGCGGTAAACTGGGTTCGGTGTCACACCTGGGATGGTGAGCTATGAGAATGAGATGGGGATTCGCGGTCTTGCGTACAAGTGCCATATGCATCGTATTGTCAGCGTTGATCTGGTTTACGGGGATCTCGGATGCGTGGGCGCTGGTGCAAATCAAGCTGTCGGATCTGTCGTATCGAGAATGTTCGGCTGATATGGCAAAAGGAGCAGTGACAGCGGGCGGCATCCCACAATCGGCAAATTGTTTTATCGTGTTTGGCAAGGCGACGAATCAGACGAATAAAATGATCGTCAATGCCGATATTTTCGGGCGAATTTATGATGCGAATGATGATCCGATTATCGAGAACCGGACGCGATTAGGAGCGATCGAGGAAGTTCCGCCCGGTGTGAGTGAATTTGAGTTTCAGGTGAATGTTCCTGAGAGTCAGCCTTTACCTTTAAAACTATTACAGTTCAAAGCGGCAGGATTTACAGGAACAGTACGACGATAAAAGCTCAATTAGAGGAGCTAGGACTATGAAAACACTGGAGGAAATTAGGCAAGGCTTGTGCAACATAAAGCGTTGTTGCAGGAATGTTGTCAATTTAGCAAACTATCTAAGTGACAATTTAGGAGTCAAAGTCGATCTAGTACATAAGTCTGGTTTGAAGCCTCGGATGGAGAGCGAATTTTGGCAGAAGTCGTTTACCTGTGAATCATTTGTTGCAAATCTTGTCACTCCCCATCGAGAGTCGCATTCTCCAGAAGATAGACTGGTCTTACGCTCAAACCAGAAGATGATCGAGGATTGGATAATTCTTCAGAAGCAAGCACTAAGTGGCAATACGCTTTCTTGCGGGATTCGCTCACGATCTCACTACAGTTGAGGTTCTTATGACCCTACCAAATATACTACGCCCTCCATTGTTGCTCCAGGAATTGCAGTGGATTGCTGATCCCGTGAGTTACATGGAAAAGGCGGCTCAGCAATATCCTGATATCTTTTCAGCAGGCATCTTTGGCGGTCAGCATTTGATCTTTGTCAATCATCCTCAAGCGATTCAAGACATTCTCACCAGCGATCGCAAGCGCTTTATTGCTCCAGGTGAAGCCAACCGAATTCTATCGCCGCTGATTGGCGACTATTCGGTGATTATGCTCGATGGCGATCGTCATAAGCGTCGTCGCCAACTCTTAATGCCCTCGTTTCACGGTGAACGGATGCGGGCTTACGGCGACCTGATTGGTCAGCTCACTGAAAAAGTCATGAATAAACTCCCGATCGCACAACCGTTAAGCGCGCGATCGGCGATGCAGGAGATTTCGCTACAAGTGATTTTAGAAGCTGTGTTTGGGGTGTGCGAGGGAGAGCGGTTTGAACACCTCAAATCTTCGATCACTGCCATGTGCGAACTCTTTCACTCTCCCTTGAGCGCCAGCTTTTTGTTTTTTCCTTGGATGCAACGAGACTGGGGGGCATGGATGCCATGGGGGAAGTTTGTGCGCGATCGTGCAGAAATTGACAAACTGCTGTATGCCGAGATTGCCGACCGCCGCCAGCAAGACGATCGTGATCGAGTAGACATTCTCTCGTTATTAATGGCAGCGCGCTACGAAAATGGTGAATCGATGAGCGACCCAGAACTGCGAGATGAGTTGATGACCTTGCTGTTTGCTGGACATGAGACAACTGCGACCGCGATGGCATGGGCGCTGTACTGGGTTCATCACCTGCCTAAAGTGCGCAATAAATTGCTGCAAGAGATAGATTCTCTCGGTTCCAATCCTGACCCAATGTCAATTGTCCGCCTGCCCTACCTCAATGCTGTGTGTAACGAGACGCTGCGGCTGTATCCGGTCGCCATGCTAACCTTTACCCGAATTGTTAACGAACCGCTGGAACTATTGGGGCATTCGCTTCAGCCCGGAGCCAACGTGGTCGGCTGCATTTACTTACTGCATCACCGGGAAGATCTGTATCCCGACTCGCACCAATTTAAGCCAGAGCGCTTTTTAGAGCGTCAGTTTTCCCCGTTTGAGTTTATGCCGTTTGGTGGTGGGTCTCGACGGTGTATTGGCGAAGCGCTAGCGCTGTTTGAGATGAAGCTAGTGCTGGCAACGATTTTATCTCGCTACCAGCTTGCTTTAGCAGATGGGCAGGCTGAAGTTCCTCGTCGCCGTGGCGTTACGCTGGCTCCGTCCAGAGGTGTCAAAATTCAAATCGTTTCGCGATCGCGTGAATAGTCAGGTATCAGCGTAAACATACTCAATCTTTTACGCTTTTAGCTTGTCCAAAGCAAGATTCAGCTTCAAGACATTAACATCTGGTTCCCCAAAGATTCCGAGAAAGCGATCGTCAGTGTTTTGAGAAATCAAGATCTCAACCTGATTTCGCTGCAATCCTCGCGCTTTTGTTACTCGATCAACTTGTGCCGCTGCCGCTTCGGGGGTGATGTGCGGATCAAGGCTCGATCCCGATGTGTAGAGCAGATCCGCAGTCGGTTGAACGCCTGCTTTCTTTAATTTGGATAAATCAGTTTTTACTCGATCGAGCAATCCAGCATTGCTCGGTGCTAAGTTACTCGCACCCGAAACGCCTGTCTTCAGAACGCCTGCATCATCTTTTTTCGGATCAGCGGTACTGTAACTTGTAGAACTGGGGCGACTGTTGAAATAGCGATCGCTGGTAAACGGCTGACCGATTAAGGCTGATCCAACTTCTCGATCGCCGACTTTGATCATGCTGCCATTGGCTTGAAACGGGAAAGCAATTTGTCCGATCGCGATCGTCACGAATGGATAAATGATCGCGGTGAGAATCCAGAGAACGAATGTTGATCGAATAGCTCGACTCGCTTCACGTGCAAAACTCATAGTTAGAATCGCTCCGGTGCAAACATCACAACAAACAATGTAATCGTTCCGGTTTTATCCAACACTAATGTATTGATATCGCCGCAAGCTTCCACCGCTCGTCCCGATGTCGCGATGACGTTGAACTGAGCAACGCGATCCATTCCGGCAATCCGGATCGCGCTTAATAATCCACCGATCGTTGTCGGAATCAATGCCACAAGCAGCGAAATTAGAATTGCGATGCTGGCTCCCGATCGCAAATTATTTCCAACCGCATCACCCGAAATACTGCTCACAAAATTAGCAACATAATCGACTAGCGGCGACATCGTAGCAATTACGATCAGAAATACGAGCGTCAATACTGCGAGTAATACAGTTAATGCAATTTCGTTTGGAGTCTTCGATCTCTCTGCACCTTCAACGAGAGCAATCATACGATCGATAAATCCCTGCCCAGATCAGAAGTAATCCGAATCATCAATTCATCCGATAACAGTCTTGTACCGCCTGTCACCAAGCTTGCAATATCGGTTCCAGGCTGTTTTAATACAGGCGCAGATTCCCCAGTAATTGCCGATTCATCGACTGATCCAATTCCTTGAATCACTTCGCCATCCGCCGGAATCATATCGCCTGCAATCACTTTGACTTGATCACCTTTTCTCAAAGCCGTTGAGCTAACTTCTTGAATTGAACCATCAAGGGCAACTTTTCTCGCGATCGTATCAGATCTCGTTGATCTCAAAGCATCCGCTTGGGCTTTCCCGCGCCCTTCTGCGATCGCTTCCGCAAAGTTCGCAAATACAACTGTGAAAAACAGGATAAACGTGATAGTGCCATTGAGAATGCGCTATTGAGCCACATCATCTTGAACTGTTCCAAATAGATTCGGGTCAAGTGTCACAAGGAAAGTCACGATCGTGCCTAACCACACGACGAACATGACAGGATTACGAACGGCAATGCGGGGATCAAGTTTAGCAAAGGCTTCGCGGATGGCGCGTTGATACATTCCAGAGTGATCGGCTTTTGGCGTATGTCTCCGGGTTTCGCGCGAACCGCTTGGAACTGGCAAGGCTGAATTCACTTTACTTTCCATTATTTCAATACCTTAAATTGATGTCAGTTCGATCAGCTTTTTCGCTTCGTTGCAAGCGACTTCTGCCCCCTAAATCCCCCATTCTGGGGGACTTCAAGACAAGATCTCTGGTTCAAAGTCCCCCAGAATGGGGAATTTAGGGGGCTACCCGGATTTGCAATCGGAGCCAACCACTTCTCAACTGCTTCTGGCGAACTCACCCTAAATTGACTAGCCTCGACCAATTTGGAAGGCTTCGGCAACCGAGCCTAAGGCCAACACGGGGAAGAAGGTCAACGCGCCCAAAATCAAAATCACGCCTGCGGTGACACCTGTGAAGAGTCCGGTATCCGTGCGGAGCGTTCCAGTCGTTTCAGGAACTTGCTGTTTACGCGACAGACTATCGCAAGCAGTAACAATGCTGCGATCGAAACATATCGCCCCATCAGCAAGCTAAAACAACAACTTAGATTCCACCACAGTGCAGGCGGAGAAGTCGCGGTTCCCAATGCGATTGGTAAGTGTTTGAGCCAAAATTGCTCGGTAATCCTGCTGTGCTTGAATAGTTAGTCTATACCGTGGCATTCACTTGCTCAACGAGGCTGATGATTCTCAAGAATTTCTGCTTTAATCTCGTCTAAAGAAAGAGTGCTAAATTCTCCGCGTTCTGCTTGCTCTGCCCCGATCGCGACTTCTTTTTTCATCCAATCGATTGATTTTGGATCTTTTTGTGCGGCAAATTCCTGCTGTGCCATTCGCTCTAACGCTATCTCGACCAGTGTGGCTGGATCAGCAAATCCCAATGCCATCATTTGAGCAATCAACCTATCTGCATTTGGAGTAAGAGAGAGTTGCATATCATTAAAGGGTTTTAGCTAATACTGTTATACCGTAAGTTAGGATCATTGATTGTACTTAATTCAACAGCGGGATTGCTTCAATGCAAGTTATTTTCACTACATCGCCTGAATTTGCTCAAGTTGCATTGAATGAACTTCAGATGATCGATCGACAATCCAAGTTTCTTCAATGGCTCGATCAAGGCATCGGGTTGATTGAGTTAGGCGATGTTTCTTTCTCTGATTTAGCTCCTCAAATTTCAGTTACTAAAGCGGCTTTCATTCGGCATATTTGCCCAGTGATGCAAGAGTTGCCCTTTGAACTGACAAACTTGCAAAGTGCTGTCGCAGATCAGATTCCAATGTTCGATCGCGCTGCAACGCTCTCTGTTCAAATCCGTTCTACAACTAAAGAAATTAATCGCTTTGAGCTTAGAAACGCGCTGACTGATGATCTAATCAATGCAGGATTGAAAGTTGAGGCGAAAGATCCAGCACAAATTATCTCAATTTTTTGTAATCACACTACTCTCTATCTTGGCTTCTCCAATGCTTTAGAAAATCTCAGCAATTGGGCGGGTGGAATGCACCGATTCGCGCATGAAGATGAGCAGATTTCTAGAGCCGAATTCAAACTGCTTGAAGCGATCGACGTTTTCAATCTCAAGCTACCCACCGAAGGACTCGCGCTCGATCTTGGTGCAAGTCCGGGCGGTTGGACAAGAATCCTCAGAAAACTTGGTTTATCAGTTGTTGCAGTCGATCCAGGTGATTTAGTCAATTCGCTGCAATCTGATCCGAAAATTGCTCATTATCGACAGCTTGTACAACAGTATCTGCCAAACTGTCGCGATCGCTATGATCTAATCGTGAATGATATGAGAATGAATGCAGGTGATTCTGCTAAAAACATGATTGAAGCGAGTAAAGTTCTCAAACAAGGAGGGCTTGCAATCATGACGCTCAAGCTTCCGAGTAAAGGCGTAAAAGGAGTGATTAATAACGCGATCGACATTCTCGAAAATAACTATCAAATCATCGGAATCAGAAATCTATTTCACAACCGACAAGAAGCTACTGTCGTGATGCAATCAAAATCAAGGTAAAAGCAGTTTGACCTGCACGGGTTGAATCGGGTTTGAGATCTCCGTGATACGCCCGAACAATTTCTCGCGCTCAACTCAATCCCAATCCAAGCCCTTCGGCTTTGCGAGTTCGAGCAGTATCAAGGCTCTGAGTTTCTTTTTCTGAAAGCTGGTGACAAGACTCGAACTTGCGACCGGCGGTTTACAAAACCGCTGCTCTACCAACTGAGCTACACCAGCCTGTGCGATGTGTATTGTAGCAGAGGATTTCGCGATCGCGCTACTTTCTTCTCAAGTTTGTAAAAACCCATCTTAAAGTAGACCTACGATCGCACAAGAACGCCTCCCTTGATAGAGCAGTTTCTTATATTAAATTTCTTAAACTTTTAGTAAGATCAAGCAATTATATGAGTTGGAGCAGCAATCATGGTAGCCGTTCAAAGTCCATCCCTCAGCCATCTCACAATTGAAGAACTGAAAGCTGAAGTTTTATCGCTGGTTCGCGATCGCGACACTGATCCGCTAAATCAGAAGGTCGCTTTTGCGAAGACCGAGTTAGCTCCTTATTTTGAGGAATTGCAGCGACGCAATCCATATCCGGCAGTTGAATCACAAATCCCGATCGTGTTAGGCGTATGGACACCCGTTTGGTCTACTATTCCATTTCATGATGTGCTACCGGGTCGGTTACATGACTGCTCTTATCAAATCTTTCTGGAAAATGGATATTACGCAAATATTGCGCGGTATGCACCTGGATCGAAATCGAAGCTAATCGAGAAATTCTCTTCGGTTCTTGCAGCTTACGATTTTATGGTGATGCAGAAGTTTGAGATTCGGGATGGTGAGTGGTTTATTCAGAACGTGGCGATCGAGCAAGCGCTGAGATGGCGAGCGATGCCATTGACGATCGAAAGATCCGAAGCATGGTTTCAGAAAGTGTTGGAGTCGCGTTTGGATGAGTTTAACCAAAAAACAGGGCTTCCTCAAGAATTAAAGCTCGATCATGTAGATAAAGTGACGTTGAAGAAGTTAGAGAAAACTTACCAGGCAATTCCGAAATTTGAACATCTTTATGTTGATGAGACGCTTCGGATCGTGAAAACGCAGCGGGAAGAAAAACAGCGTCCTTCTTATACGATCGCAGTTCGACGTAAGTAGATCAATTTAGTTCAGCCGTCGCATCTGGTTCAGCTAAACGCTTAAGATTAGGCGTGTTGGGCGATTCCGGCGGCTTGGGGTTCGATCTAAAAATGAAAGCACTGATGATCAGAGTCAGGACTGGAATCCCGATCGAGACTAGGCTTTTTAAACTGCTATTCATTCCTAATAGATATTGGGCACTACTCGATAAAGCAAATGCCAGCGTGGTTAAGCCGAAGACGCGAGACTGTGGAATCAAAGCGGCGAAGGTAATCAAAATTGAGCAGTACCACGGCATCAACCAGGATGTTGCAAGCAGCATTAAAACTAGCGTTGTCCATCCCATATCTTCTAGTAACATTTGGGGGGTGTTGTTCCAGCGCTTATCACTCCGCCAAAGCTGCCAACTGTAGAAGCCAAGAAATCCGAGCAGTGTGGCGCTTGCTAATGTGCTTAAAATCGATTGCTGAGCTGTGAGCGTTAGATTTCCTGGAGTGAAGATCCTAACGAGGTCGAGAGAGAATTTTGCGATCGACATCAGCGAGGATTGATACTGCCCTGCAACTCCAGGATTAACAATGCTCTGCCAAGCAGCAAGTTCTGGCATCATTGTGAACCAAAGACCTGTGATGATCGCACCAGATGCAGCGATCATCGCAATCAACCATCTCCAATGACCTTGGCGGAGTAGTGTAACTGCAATCCAGGGGCCCCAGATGATTGGTAAAGTTTTGCCGAGAAAGCCACCCCACAAGGCTGCAAATGCAATCCAGAATCTTTGTTTTGCAAACGAGAGCGCAAAGAGAATCAAACTGGTAGAGACTAAGATATCAACATGGGCAGAACTGACTTGCTCCATGAGTAATAGCGGATGTAATAGATAAGCGATCGTAATTCTGCCGCGCTCTGGAACGGGTAGCCAACGCCAAATTAAATAGCTATTAAATAGATGTAATAATAAGCAGATAAGTTTAAATACATGAATTGCCACGATCGGGCTAATCGTGACAAACACAGCAGAAAAGGTAAATAGAGCCTGTGAGACAACGCCATAAGTTGAAGTTTGTCCCCAATCTACAAAAGGCGATAGTTCTGTGACGTAAGATGCTGCACGAGTGAGATACGGATTTACGCCGCTGAGATTCATCAGTCCAGCATGAAGATACAGATAAGTATCATTGCCAAGCGGATAGGCGACGAAGGCTGCGATCCAGAAAAACGAAGTTCGTAGAAGAGTACTGCGAAAGCTCCAGGTTGTATGTACCCAAGAGGAACTGAGCAGATTTGCTAACCAGATCAGATAAACGATCGACAACAGCAGATAGCTTCCCCCGATCGCAAGTTGGGTTCTTAGATCGGGAAAGGTTGCAAACTTTCGCCCACCTGCCAAAATGTAATAGAATTTATCGACTCCAAGATAAAGTAGAACAACGCTCAAAAACGTTGTTAGCGCTAGGGCGATCGCAATCAGTGCCCGATTTCTGTTCACTTATTTGTTCACTTAATTTTAGGATTGAATAAATTCTTCTTAATATAACACTGGGTTTTTCGGGTGCGATCGCGTCATAGAGAGAATAATCAAATCGATAGCTTGGAGCAAAAACAGACGTGGCTCAAACTCGCTTAATTCAGAAATTGAGTGTTGCGGGCGTTGCGATCGCCGCACTTTTGACGGTGGTATTTTTTCTGCTTCAGCCTGCAATATCGTCGCGCACCGCCAAAAAAGTTTGCATCCCGATCTATGCGGCTGATGTCTTGTGTTACGGGCAACCGGAGTTACTTACCGCAGACAAGCCCACCGCGATCGCAGTCAGTTCGAGCGGCACAATTCTCGCGGCTGGACATGAGAACGCGATCGAGCTTTGGGATCTTAAGACGCGCCGACCGCTTCCGGGTTTGCTCGATCACACTGGATTGATTAGCGCGATCGCCATTAGCCAAGATGAGAAGATTTTGGCGAGCAGCAGTCTAGACGGCACGATCAAGCTCTGGGATTTACCCAATAGTCGGTTGGCTTCGACGCTGAATTCTGGCAGGGCTTCTAATTTGGTTTTTAGTCCAGATAGCCGTATTCTAGCGAGTTCGAGTCGCGTTAAACGCTGGGCAGATGGGGTATTTAGTCCAGTGGGGGTACAGGTTTGGGATATTGCTAGTCGCCAACGAATTTATAGTTTGGGAGAACAGCCGATTCGCGCGATCGAGTTTAGTACGGATGGGGGATTATTGGCGACGGGAGATCGGATTAAAACAGAACTGTGGCAGCTTCAAGATGGCGATCGGATCAGAACGCTCGATTCTGGTGAAGTGACAGGATTAGCGTTTTGCCAAGATGGGCAAACATTGCTCACCGGAAGCAGCAGGCTGAAGCTTTGGGATCTGAGAAATGGAGCGCTGCTAAAAGCATTTGAGTCGGGAGCTTCTGATTTGTCGCTGAGTCCCGATGGGCAGACCTTAGCCACTTCTGCGGGGGGAGCAGTTCATTTGTGGCATCTCTTGAGTGAACAATCCCTTGGATCGCTTCCGGCAACGTCCTTTAGTAGCTTATTTGTGAGATTTGCGCTGGGGGGGCAAGCGATCGTGGCAGCCGGAACCGATGGAATCAGGATTTGGGGCGATCTCAGCACAACTGAGCAATCACATTCGCAATGATCAGAATGTCGCTCTTCGCGTTGAATTTTAGATTTTCTTCGCGTTTGCGTTCGGATTATTCTATCTGTGAGAAAGATGTTGAAAATATCTCGCGAACGTATTAGCTTATCGGTATCTTGTACTGAAAGGACACGATTCTAATGTTCGATCGATTCGGATTTCATCTTCGTAAATTTGTTCCCTTAATGGCAATCGCGGCGGGCTTAACGTTCGTTTCGCATTCAGCGATCGCTCAATCGCCTAGCCCTACACCAAAAGCGAATCCCGCTCCGGTGAACACGCGCAGTTTGACTGTAACCCAACTCTTGCAACAAGCATCGAGCGCGGGTCAATTCACTACACTCGCCGCCGCGATCAAGGCAGCAGGCGTTGGGAATGCGCTGCAAAAAGGTCAGAAAGTGACAATTTTTGCGCCGACCGATGCTGCATTTGCCGCTCTGCCTGCGGGAACAGTTGAAAAACTGGTCAAACCTGCAAATCGGGCACTCCTGGCGCGAATTTTGGCATACCACGTTGTGCCGGGAGAATTGACCTCGAAGCAGCTTCCGAATGGCAACCTCAAAACCTTGGGCGGCGGGATTTCATTAGATATCACGCCGGGGCGTGTGATTGTGAACGATGCCAAAGTGGTGCAAGCCGATTTGCTCGCTTCTAACGGTGTGATCCATGCGATCGATCGAATCCTCTTACCGCGTGAGATTCGCCAACAGCTAGGCTCACTTAAGTAATCAGGAATCGGAAGATCAAAAGCTTGTAGCAGATTTGAGCATGACTCTGCTACAAGCTTCTTTGTCTCTACTGGCAGTTCACCAAATTGGTTCCAGGAACATTCATCAGTCCGTTCGATACCCAACCCGCGACAGGTCTTGCAAGTCTCACCCAAATTCGACCGCTCGAATCAACGCTCACTGTTGCAGGATTTGTAGTGAGGAAAACTTGCGTATTATCCTGAACGCCACCTACGATCGCAGAAGACACATTCGCACCTTGACGCACGATTAGACCTTGCGGTTGAGTCACTCGGCGACAGGTTGCAGTCGGGGAAGGATTTCCACCGGGAGGGGTTCCGGTCGTGGGGCAAAGTCTCAGCGTTACGGTTTGAATAAAGCCACGCACTGGGGCACTCACTGCGATAAATCCGCTTTGTGAAGTGTTTTCGGCCAGCGTGACCGACTGATTTTCAGTCAGGGTACGAACCACTGGACTTGCAGCCGATCGTTGAGCAAAGATTGCTGTCGATTGTTTTGCACATCGAGCTTGTCCCGTCAAAGAACCAGATTGCGCCATTGCAGCAGGCATAATCACAGGGGCGGAAAGTGCTGCGATCGTCAATGCTGACAGCGACTGTTGCCAAAAATTTTGTTTCATATCCAACTCCTCACAGGGGTAGAACCCTTTACCAATAGTCTTCGCCGCAATTATCCCACGGATAAGCTGAAAATCTGCCTTTGTTACGGCGGTCTTAAACTACTGACTCTAAGGAATCGAAAGCGGGCACCGGGAATCGAACCCGGATATCCTGCTTGGAAGGCAGGTGTTTTACCACTAAACTATGCCCGCGCTGTTTTGCGCTTTTTTACAATAGCACAGGATCGATTGCGATCGACACAATCATTTTCTAAAAAATCCGTTGCCTAAGTTTTCCCACTCTCCGGTAAAATAGACTGTTTGTGCGGCAACAATCGAGAATACAGAATTATGGCGAAGCGAATTCAGCTAGTCCTGACACAGGACGTAAGCAAATTAGGACGCATGGGGGACTTAGTGGAAGTCGCACCCGGTTACGCAAGAAACTATCTTGTGCCTCAAGGCAAAGCAACTAACGTGAATCCTGGGATTCTCAAACAGGTGGCACGTCGTCGGCAACTCGAAGAACAGCGGTTAGCCGAGTTGAAACAGCAAGCGGTTCAGATTGCAGCGGCGATCGAAACGGCGGGCGGATTTGATATTGAGAAGCAAGTCGGTGAAAACGATGCGATCTTTGGAACGGTGACAAACCAAGATGTCGCAGAGGTAATCAAAGCGAAGACGAGTCAGGATGTCGATCGACGCACGATTACACTCCCCGAAATCCACAAAATCGGCGAGTACAGCGCTCAAATCAAACTGCATCCAGAAATCACTTCGACGGTTGTGATTCGGGTGGTTGCGAGCTAGTACTAAAATACTAAAGCCTGCTAAGATTAGAAATGCCTGTATGGGGCTGAGTCCGTGGTTTTGATAGGATTCGGCCCCTTCAATATATTCTCGCTTCCCTAATATCACCGTTGCATCATGGTTCAAGAGTTCAATTTCCAACCCGCCAACGATCGCATTCCGCCCCAGAATCTTGATGCTGAAGAGGCAATTTTAGGCGGGATTTTGCTTGATCCGGAAGCGATTACGCGGGTGCTGGACATTCTGCGTCCCGAAGCGTTTTACAGTAGCGCTCACCAAGATCTCTACAAAGCCTGTGTTGCGCTGCATCAGCAAGGTTCTCCAACCGATTTGATGAGCGTTTCGACCTGGTTGAACGATCGAGGAATGCTCGATAAGTTGGGCGGACAATCGAAGCTTGTGCAATTGGTCGATCGAACGGTGAGTGCAGTCAACATCGATCAATATGCAACGTTGGTTGTTGATAAGTTTTTGCGACGGAAGCTAATCAGCACTGGACATCAAATTTCACAGCTTGGACATGAAACGGCGAAAGACCTGGAGAAAGTTCTTGATGAAGCAGAACAAAAAGTTTTTAGTATTACGCAAGTTCGACCGAATCAAGGATTGATCCCGACAGCAGATATTTTAACCAAAACATTCTCTGAAATTGAAGAGCGATCGGCAGGAATGGCTCTACCAGGATTAGCTTCTGGCTTCTATGATCTCGATGGCAAAACGCAGGGATTTCAGCGATCGGATTTGATCATAGTGGCAGGGCGGCCGTCAATGGGGAAAACGGCCTTCTGTCTCGGTTTAGGGCGAAATATTGCTGCACAATACAAGCTTCCGGTCGCTGTGTTTAGTTTGGAAATGTCCAAAGAGCAGATCGTACAGCGATTGTTGGCGAGTGAGGCGCGGATTGAGAGTGGACGACTACGATCGGGAAGAATCGCCGCGCAAGATTGGGAGCCGTTAAGTAATGCGATCGGGCGATTGTCAGAACTGAGAATTTTCATTGACGATACGCCGAATATTAGCGTAGTGGAAATGCGATCGCGGGCCCGCAAACTCCAAGCTGAACAAGGCGGCGCACTCGGAATGATTCTGATCGACTATTTGCAACTAATGGAAGGAAGCGGCAGCGAAAATCGGGTGCAAGAACTTGCCCGAATTACTCGCGCTTTGAAAGGGCTTGCCCGTGAGTTGAATGTGCCAGTGATTGCGCTCTCCCAACTCAGTAGAAACGTCGAATCACGCTCCGATAAACGCCCGATGATGTCAGACCTTCGCGAAAGTGGATCGATTGAGCAGGATGCCGACCTTGTGATGATGTTGTATCGGGACGAATATTACAACGAAGACACGCCCGATCGAGGAATCGCCGAAGTCCTGATTACCAAGCATCGAAACGGGCCCACAGGAACGATTAAGCTTCTCTTTGAGCCACAATTTACACGATTTCTCAACTTAGCCGCCTCGAATCGGTTTGACTCCTAAGCATCCTGCCAAATTACTGAGGCAATCCCTTGAGAATCAAGTAATATAGATAACGGGTTTGGATTTGCTATTATGCGTACCAATGGTTGAGTCAAGACTGATTAGTGGTCAGCTTGTGGAACTCCCTCAGTATCGAGTTCGAGAAAGCATTAAGGCGAAGCACGTGAGTTTGAGAATGACCGTGCAGGGCGGCTTAGAAGTCATTATTCCACGCGGATTTGACCAAAGCCGAATCCCGGAAATTTTGCATACCAAGCAAAGTTGGATCGAACGCACGATCGGGCGACTTGAAGAACAGCGACAGCAATTGTCGATCGAATCTTCTCACGCCCTGCCCGCACAATTAGCGCTAAGAGCGATCGACCAACTTTGGGAGATCGAATATCAGCCGACCGGATTTTCGCGCGTCACCTTAACTGAGAAAGGCAAATCGCGGTTAATTTTGCGCGGTAATACAAATAATGAGGAACTTTGTCGCGCCTTGCTGCAACAATGGCTAACCCACAAAGCCTATCAGCGTCTTGTCCCGTGGCTGTGGTCGGTGAGTCAAGAACTGAATCTGCCGTTTCATAAAGCTTCGATTCGGGGGCAGAAAACTCTTTGGGCAAGTTGCTCTCAACAATGCAATATCAGCCTGAATTTCAAATTACTGTTTCTTCCTCCCGAACTGGTGCGGTATGTCTTTGTGCATGAACTCTGTCACACCATTCATCTGAATCACTCGGATCGGTTCTGGGGATTAGTCGGAGAAAAAGATCCAAACTATAAAGCGATCGACAAGGAACTTCGCAAATCCAGCCATTACGTTCCCGGCTGGCTTGAAATGAATGGTTTGAAAGACTAACTCACTCTTACGGTAGGGGAAGTTGAGCGATCGGACCCTGTAGGATTCTAAAAAATTCTGGTTTGATTGATGACAGAGCCTACAGAACGCTTACCGAAACCCACCGACGACTCTCCACCTAAGAAACAAAAAATCGTTGATCCGAACGATTTAGTTTACAGCGGCGGAACTCAAGTCGATCCGCGAGAACTCGTCGAAAATCCCGCCGTTACGCCTGAAATGCTGAACGAGCCTGGAGATTTGAGAGCGGATGAATTTGAAGAAGATTAGGCTTGCCCCTGTCTTTCGATATGGCCCGTTCTTGCTTCATATCTCTATCAGTAGAAAGATGATTACTACTTCATGATAAATTTACAGTTGCCTCGTTAACGTTCTATTCTGGACCCTAGAGTAGATCTTGCTTTGATGGAGTTCTCGATTTCGGGCTTCTTTGCTTGTGCGATTGTATTGACTTTCTCGATCGTTCTTTTTACTTCCCAGATCGAGGGTGCAGATCAATTTTGCTCACACAATTCGATCGGTTCGGATTGTTGTTGTTTAACGGTCTTGTCATGAAAGTAGCCCTTGTCCATGACTATCTGACTCAAAAGGGCGGTGCGGAGCGAGTGTTTGAAATGCTCTGTAAGCGCTACCCTGACGCAGATATTTTCACCTCGCTGTATGAGCCAGAAGCTTCGATCGATTTTGGCGATCGAGAAGTTTTCACGACTTATTTGCAGCAGATTCCTCAAGCATCGCGCTACTTTAAGCTTCTAGCGCCGCTGTACTACTCCGCCTTTCGAGCGCTAGATTTGCGAGACTATGACTTGATTATCAGCAGCACGACCAGCTTCGCGAAAGCAGTGAAGAAGCGCCCGGATGCCAAACACATTTGTTTTTGCCACAACATCACGCGATTTTTGTGGGATACCAAGACCTATCTGCGCGAGTACACTGCTTATCGGCGCTTTCTACCATTGCTGGAGCAAGTCTTTCGGGCAATGCGAAAAGCTGATCTTGCCTACGCACAAGAGCCGGATGTTTATATTGCGAACTCTCATACGGTCGCGCGGCGGATTCAGCAGATTTACAATAAACCCGCACAGGTGATTAATTGCCCGATCGATAGTGAGCAATTCGCATTCTCGAATCAGAAAGAGGATTTTTATCTCGCTTCGGCGCGATTGGTCAGCTACAAACGGTTAGATGTCGTGGTCGAGGCGTTTAACTGGCTCGGCTGGAATCTGATCGTCACGGGAGACGGACCAGAGCGCGATACGCTAGAAGCGCGGGCAATGCGGAACGTTAAGTTCCTAGGGCACGTCAGCGATGCCGAACGAAAACAACTGATGTCGAAATCTCGATCGGTGATCGTCATGGCACTGGAAGACTACGGGCTAGTTCCGGTCGAGGCGAATGCAAGCGGAACTCCAGTGATCGCTTATGGCGAAGGCGGCGTTCTCGACACGCAAATTCCAGGGATCACGGGCGTTTTTTTCAATTCCCAAACGCCACACGCATTACACGGAGCATTGCTCAAAGCCAAAGCGATCGAGTGGAACTATCAAAAAATTCGGGAACACGCGGTCAACCGCTTTTCTGAAGAGGCGTTCTTTCAATCGATCGAAGGGGTGATCGACCAAGTTTGCGGCACTGGGTAATTGAGAACATAAGGTATTTGTAGTTTCCTGAAATTTAGAATCAACGGAGTAACGATCGTGGCGCAAGGTAATCTCACCCTCTTCAATCCACCAGCACCAGAACCCGATCCAGGGTACGGGCAGCTTCTGGGCGTGTTGATGCGGCGAAAAGTTTGGTTTTTGGGCGCACTTGCCGGAACGATCGCCCTTGCCGCAGCGGTGACAGCAATTTTACCTGCCACGTATCGCAGCACGATGCAGATGCTGGTCGAATCGAACTATCGCGAACGCCGCACCCCCAACGATGCCCGTCCTTCGTTCGCTGATCCCAACGTCGAGAGCGACTCCGCGACGCAAGTCAATCTGATGCGGAGTACTCAACTGCTGCAACGGGCGGTGGACGATCTGAAGCCGCGATACAGCGATATCGATGTCGATCACTTAAGAAAATGGTTGAACATTGCTCAGATTCAAGAACTGCGCGGCAACGAGCGGGTGACGACGAATATCGTTGAAATGAGCTTTATCGACAAAGACCGAATCAAAACGCGCGAAGTGCTGAAATCGCTGCAAAAGGTCTATCAGGACTACAACTTAGAGCAACAGCGCAACCGTCTTAACAAAGGCTTGTCGTTTATCGATGGGCAAATTCCACAGGTGCAAGCCAAAGTCGATAAAGCCGAAGCGGATCTAGAGCGGTTCCGCAAGTCTACGAATTTGGTTGATCCCGAAGTGCAGTCGAAGGCGTTAGTGGATTCGCTGCGAGAATTGCAGAAAGATCAGCAGACGAATCGCGGCGAATTGGCAAGTGCTCAGGCGAAATTCTACGCTTTACAGCAGCAGTTAGCTCGATCGCCGGAGCAAGTGACGATCGCGGCGAAACTGAGCCAATCGAAGCAGTATCAAGCTCTACTAGCTGAGATTCAGAAAACCGAAGTGGCACTGGCGCAACAGCAAACTCGCTTTACCGATAAAACGCCGTTTGTGCAGCAGTTGTTAGAGCAAAGACAGCGACAGATCGGACTCTTGCAGCAAGAAGCGCAGCGGGTTTTGGGCGCAGATGCGGGTGTGATCGCGCAATCCGGTGAAGGACTGTTCTCAACTGGACAACTGGGCGAAAACGATTTGAAATTCGCCAGCGATTTAACCACCGCTCAAGTTGAATTCTTTTCAGCGCGGGCGCGGGATCAAGCGTTAGCGTCAGATGCACAGCGACTTCAGGCACAACTCCAGCGCTTTCCTAGCCTACTGTCGGAATACAATCGCCTCCAGCCTGCGGTGAAGCTAAATCGAGACACGCTGGATGAACTGCAAAAAGCGCGGCAAGATTTGGGGCTTGAGATTGCGCGGGGTGGATTTGACTGGCAGACGGTCGAGCAGCCGAAACTCGGTCGCCAAGTCGGCCCGAACTGGTTGCGAAATCTGCTGATCGGGGGTGCAGCGGGCGCGATGATAGGCAGTGTGGCGGCATTCCTGCGCGAGTCGGCAGACAAATCGATTCGCACATCTGAGGATTTGACCAAGCAAGCATCAATTCCGCTGATCGGCATGGTTCCAGAGTTACCGATGTCCGAGTTGATGCCGACGAATTTCGCGTTTGGTCGATCGACTGCCGCTGGGGATACTTCGATGCTTCAAGTGCTGCACTGGGCACCGTTCCGCGAATCGCTCGATCTGATTTACAAGAATCTGCAACTGATGACCGATGGGAGTCCGATGCGATCGCTAGTTGTGACCTCCGCGTTAGCGGGTGAAGGAAAGTCAACCGTGGCGCTGGGACTCGCGATCAGTGCGGCGCGATTGCATCAGCGGGTGTTGCTGATTGATGCGGATCTGCGTCGTCCGGGATTGCATCATCAATTGCAGTTGCCGAACGATCATGGGCTTTCGACGTTGTTGACTAGCGATCGAGCTTTGACCCAAGCAGCAATTCAGCCTGCGAGTACCTACAGCGACTTACCGATTTCTGTGCTGACGGCTGGGCCAACTCCAACAGATTCAGTCAAGTTGCTCAGTTCTAAGCGGATGCGCGATCTGATGACCGTGTTTGAGCAGCATTACGATTTGGTGATCTTGGATGCGCCTCCGGTGTTGGGAATTGTCGATGCGCTGTTGGCGGCATCGTTCTGTGATGGAGCGCTGCTCGTGGGTCGGATGGGTCATGTGGATAAAAATGAGGTGACACAAGCGGTTGGGATGCTGAGTCGGCTCAATTTAGTGGGTGTGGTGGCGAACTGTGCCGAGAGTGGAAATAGCTATTACTATCGATCTGCGACTGCAACAGCTTAAGAGCGATCGACATTTTTTCTGAAATCGAAGGACAAATTAGATCCAACAATCGTGATCTGATTTGTCCTTCTTTGCTGATAATTTGATTTTCAAGTTCCAAGATCTCTCTACTAGGAGAGATGATGTCTTTTCTCACAGTCCGATCGAGCTAGGGCAGATAGCAAACTGGTACAAAGAGGCAAAGAGATAAGAAGTACGATCGTGGTTTTACTTTGACCTAAATCCGCAAATTTATAACCGTAATGTTGCGGATTGACATAATAGCTTATGTAACACTTACTCAAATCTATAAAATTACATAAAAGTAGCTCTAACTCAGTTAAATTGCAGAAATAAGGAGACGGAAAAGATGGATGAGACTAGATTTCACTTACTTCAAAGTATAAAAGTACACTTGAGCAAATTAAAGCAGTTTCATCATCTGAATTTGAGTAAGCATACAAATTGAACCAATTTCAGTAAAATCAGATTGAATTCCTCCAAAAGTCAGAAATCGCGGTGCTCGTATTCCAAAATGGATATTTTTCTCGATAAATCCACTAAGATATGAGTGATCAATAATCTGAGTAGATTGCTCAAGATTTCAGACCAAGGATTGCAGCACTTTTGAAGCAATTGAGTTCTACAAATACCAGATTGACTTCTGATTGGTTTCCAAAGAATCCGATTTTCGCGACTTTACCGGATAGCTCATGACAACTTTTGATCCGCTAATTTTGCAAGCAACCTCAAGCCCCACCGTACAAAGACCGGGGCAAGATACTCGACCCTGTTTTCTATACTGGCGACAGTCTCAGCTTCTGGTGTTGCAGCTTGCATCCAGAAGCACCGATCGCACTCAGCAGCAACCTCCGCTCCCCCCTCTTGCGAACCCGACTTGGCTCCTAGAATGCTTAAAGCGATCGCCGATTCAACTCGTTCGCATTGATGCGGACTTGGGAGAATCGACGCTGAGAGAATGGGCAGAGGCTTGCAACCAAACCGGGAAAGCGCTTTATCTCAGGTTGCCCTCTGCCGCGCAGCTTCCAAATAAGCGCAGAGGTGTTCTGTGGAGTTGGAAGCGGTTGCTTGATTGGAGTGCGGCATTGTTATTATTGACGGTCTTAAGTCCGTTGTTTGTCGGGATTGCATTGGCGATCGGGCTGACTTCTCCGGGATCGGTGTTGTTCAGCCAGTGGCGAGTCGGTCAGCGTGGAAAATTATTTCGGGTGCTGAAGTTCCGAACGATGGTGATAGATGCCGAGCAAGCGCATCACGGCATCATGGCGAATCAAGCGGCGGATTGTTTGCATAAGCGCGAGGACGATCCGAGAATTACGCCGCTGGGTAAATGGCTGCGACGGTATAGTTTGGATGAGTTGCCGCAGTTGATTAACGTACTGCGTGGTGAAATGAGCTTGGTCGGGCCAAGACCTTGGGCGCTGTATGATGCGGTGCGAGTTCGTCCAGAAATGCAGATGCGGCTAAACGCACTACCAGGAATTACAGGAGCATGGCAAGTCGAAGCTCGATCGACGTTGTTAGATATCGATGCAGTCAGCGATCGAGATTTAGAATACCTAAAAAATTGGTCGTTAAGGAGCGACTTCAAGATTTTATTGCAGACGGTTCCAAGAGTCTTGTCTGGCTCTGGAGCGTTCTAAGCTTCTCTAGAGGAAAACAATGCCCTGGATACCGCAGCGTGTGAGACGAACTTTTAAAGCAACTCAGTTTTGGCAAGAAAACGCCTTTATTTTGCGGGAATTCAAAGCTTTTCCCAAAATTGCGATCGCAGCGATTCTATTTGCGATCGGTTCAGCGGCGTTTGAAGGGTTTGGGTTTGGATTTCTGTTAGCGTTTCTTCAAAGCTTGGTGAGTCCAGAGCTTGAACCGTTCAAAACGGGGATCAACTGGTTTGATTTTTGGATTCTTGGAATCGATCGCGGCGCAACTGAGCGACTATTGCGCGTATCGGGTTTGATTCTATTGTCAGCTTGGGTTCGGGCTGCATTTAATTATTTAACTCTGGTCTATACCGAACTCACTCAGCAAACGTTAGTCGATCGATTACGAAAGCAAGTTTTTGAGCAGTTACAGTCCGTTAATTTAAGTTACTTCGCTCAGATTTCTTCTGGTGAACTCGTCAATACGCTTACTAGTGAAATTAGTAAGCTCAATCTTGCATTCGCGATAGCTGCTTTTATTATCACGAAGTTATTAGCGCTCATCTTGTATTCGGTATTGCTGTTTACGATCTCGTGGCAATTAACAATTATCTCTTTGGCATTATTTGGTTTAATTGCGATCGTGCTTTCTCGACTCAACGATCGGGTGAGAGCGAAGAGCGTTGCTGTCTCCGAAGCAAATGGACGATTTACCAGCAGAGCCTTAGAGTTTATCTCTGGAATTCGGACGGTGCAAGCGTTTGCAACTCAGAAGTATGAGCGCAAGCGGTTTTATCACGCCAGTTCTGAAGTGGTTCAAACGGGAATGAGAGCAACTCGCGAATCTGCGATCGTGCGTCCTTTAGCGGAAGGATTAGCGACCACTGTACTGATTTTGATGATCATTCTTGCGATTACCGTTTTTGTGCAAAACGGAATGCTGCAAACGGCATCTCTACTGACTTTTCTGTTTATTTTATTTCGGCTCGTTCCTGCAATTCACGAGGTAAATGGAAGTCGGGTTCAACTGATTGCCGCGACCGGATCAATTCGGAATTTGGGCGAGCTGTTGCGGCAAGATAACAAGCCGTATTTGCAAGATGGCGATCGCAATTTTGAGAAATTGAAACACGCGATCGAATTTTGCGCGGTAGATTTTGGCTACGATCCAAATCAGCCTGTGTTGAAAGAGATTTCGCTGTATATTCCCAAAGGCAAAACGACTGCGATCGTCGGTGGCTCAGGGGCAGGAAAAACAACGCTGGTCGATTTGATTCCGCGATTTTACGATCCGACTTTCGGCAGGCTCTTGCTTGATGGGCAAGATGCACGATCGTTCGTGATCGAATCGCTGCGGAAAAAAATGGCGATCGTCAGTCAAGACACTTTTATTTTTAATACTTCAGTGCGCGAGAACATTGCCTACGGAGTGGATCACGTTACCGATCAGCAAATTTGGCAAGCCGCAGAACAAGCGAATGCGCTAACGTTCATTCTGGATTTGCCGGAGCAATTTGAAACGGTTTTGGGTGATCGAGGGGTGCGTTTATCTGGCGGACAGCGGCAAAGATTAGCGATCGCGCGGGCGTTGCTGCGTGATCCAGAGATTCTGATTTTAGATGAAGCGACTAGCGCTTTAGATTCTGAGTCAGAGCGCTTGATTCAGCAGTCTTTGGAGCGCTTGTCGCAGGGTCGAACGGTGATTACGATCGCGCATCGACTCTCTACGATCGTGCGAGCGGATCAGGTCGTCGTGATGGAGCAGGGGCGCATTGTAGAGCAGGGAAGCTATGAGGCGTTGTTAGAGCAGCAGGGACGACTCTGGCACTATCACCGGATTCAGCATGAAGCGCGATCGGTTTAATTTCGTCTCAACTCATGAATTTAATTGTTCTTGAAAATCATGTGACTAGTCAACGCGGTGGGCAAGAATTAAACTTGCTTGAAATCTGTCGCGGATTGTCTCAGCGCGGTCATCAAATCACGCTGCTCTATCTCAAACCCGGAGATTTACTCGCGCAATATCAATCATTTTGCGATCGCACCATTCAAATCAGCGCTTATGGATTCGATTGGCGAAGCTTCAAGAGTACGATGCAATTTTTGCCCAGTTTGATACAGGCATGGCAGCTCTCGATCGCGCCCGATTCACTAATTTTTTGTAACGACTATCATTTCTCTTTATTTGCATATTTGCTGTCGTTTTTTCATCGATTACCATATGTGTGTTATTTGCAACTTCCGCCGATTAATTTAAATCATCAACGTGAATTTGGACTGCGTAGAGTCGATCGATTTATCTCTGTTTCAAAACAAACTCAGCAGGATTGGATCAAGTTTGGAATAGAAAGCGATCGTATTCGCGTTGTGTATAACGGCGTTGATTTAGAGAAATTTAAACCCGCTGAAAATTTCACTCAAATTCGACAGCAATGGGGTGTCTTTGATGATACAAGAATTGTTTCATACATCGGTAGAATTGACCGAGAAAAAGGACTTGAAACCCTGATCAAAGCCACAGCAATTTTAATAAAAAAAGGAATAAGAATCAAAACTTTGATTGCTGGAAAGCCCGTCACGCACTACAGTTTTTCCAAGGGGCGCGAATGCGAGGACGAAGGGATGGACTATTTACGATCGCTGATTCAACTCGCCGAAATAGAAGGCATTTCTGAGCAGGTTCAATTCGTAGGATATCTAGCCAATCCGGTTTCTCTTTATCAAGCTAGCGACTTGAATGTTTTACCGAGCATTTGGAATGAGCCTTGTAGTTTAGGACTGTTTGAATCGTTGGCATGTGGTGTCCCAAAAATCGCGAGTCGAATTGGGGGAAATCCCGAAATTTTAGCTGAAGAATTCGCTGATTATTTATTCGAGCCAGGCGACGAGAAAGATTTAGCAAAAGTCCTCGATCGCGTGATTGATTGGCGAGAAAAAGATCCGGTTTTGGGCACAAGATGTCGGCAGTATATTCTGGATCATTTTACGAACGAGAAGATGATAGACGGTATCGAAAAGAACTTGCTTGGACTTGCTATTTCGCGATACTAAAAAAGATGGATTTATCAACGCTGAGATATTCGCCCTCATCCCCTAACCCCTTCTCCCAATTTGGGAGAAGGAGAACCGGACTCTAGCTCCCCTCTCCCAAATTGGGAGAGGGGTTGGGGGTGAGGGCGAAGCAACTTTGCAATAACTAATTTTATTTAATTCACAATACTAATTCTTCTAAATATTCTATGAAAACTCTATTTACAATTCACTATCCTGCCGATCCAAATGCTGGCGCTTTCGGTGTCACTCGGCGCTTAGGACAAGAATACGAAAAACTCGGACATCAAACCGAATTCTACTCGATCGATGATTTACCTAAATCGTTACCGCCCCTAGCAAAATTTCTACTATTTCCAGAATTCACCGCAGCGAAAATTCTGCGATCGCTCAATCAATCCTCGATTGAGGTAATTGATGCTTCAACCGCAGATGCCTGGGTATGGGGATTATTTTTACAAAAGCTTCGTCAACCCCGCCCGCTCTTAGTTGCCCGCTGTCATGGGCTAGAGCACATCGAACACTTAGAGTATCTCGAAGAAGCGCAGCGCGGACACCTCAAACTGGAATGGAAATATCCGCTGTATCGCGGCAGTATTCGCCTCTGGGAAGCCGCAACCTCGATGCGCCAGTCTGATCTCGTACTGTTGCTCAATCAGCGCGATCGCGATTACGTCGTCGAAACATTAGGCGTTCATCCCGATCGCGCTCACGTCATCGCAAACGGCATTCCCGAAACGATGCTAAATCTGCCGTTTGAACCGACTCCTTCCGAATCTGAACCGATCAAAATTGCTCAAGTCAGCAGCTACATTGTTCGCAAAGGCATTCAGTACGGAACACCCGCATTAAATGCGATTCTCAAGCGCTATCCAAAAGCTGAAGTGAGTTTGTTTGGAACCGAGTGCCCGACTGATCAGGTTTATCTCGATTTTGATCCAGAAGTGCGCGATCGTGTCACCGTGATTCCGTATTATGAAAATCACAGACTCCCGGAACTGTTGAAAGGACATCACATCAAAGTGTTACCGACGATTTCCGAAGGCTTTGGGGTGGCATTGGTCGAAGCGATGGCGTGTGGGTTAGCGCCCGTCACCACAACTGCGCCGGGCCCGTTAGAAATCGTGCGTGATGGTGAAACTGGATTGATTGTGCCTTGTCGCGATCGCGAAGCATTCGAGCAAGCCGTTGAAACACTCATTCTCGATCGCACATTGCTCGATCGACTGCGGCAAAATGCTTATCGATCGGCGCAGCGCTACAGTTGGAAAAACATCGCTCAAGATAATCTCAATTTGTATGATGCCGCTCGGCAGATGAAACCAATTAATTCGTAAAGGCGCATCACGTCTCTCCATACGACTCCAAAATCACCTATGTACAGCACCCAACCACAACCCAAACCGCCGCAACAGCTTTCCGAACCTTGGCTCCTCATTGGCTGCTTAGTCGTATTCACGGCGCTTTGTCTTGCCGTTAACGTTGCTTCGATTCTCAGATTCGCGTTTCCGGCTGGAAGTTTGGCGGTGGGAGCGCTCCTCTTTTTTCGATACCCAATGTTCTACATTGGTTTCACCTGGTGGCTTTGGTTTCTCACACCGCTTGTCCGACGATTGATCGATTGGGAAGTCGGTTGGCTTGATCCCAATCCAGTCTTACTCGCGCCGTTTCTCGTTTCATTTTTATCGCTCCTCACATTACTGATTCAATTGCCAAAAGCGATCAAGGGAAATGGCTTACCCTTTGTTTTATCAACTGTCGCAGTATTATACGGAGCGTTCATCGGATTGATGAGCTACCAGGTTCAAACCGTGATTCTCGCGCTGTTAACTTGGCTGACTCCAGTTTCATTTGGCTATTATATTTTTTCCCATTGGCGACAGTTTCCAGAACTTAAGCGCGTTACAGAAAAAGTCTTTCTCTGGGGAACGTTGGTGATGGGAGCTTATGGCGTGATTCAGTTTTTGGTTGCGCCCTTGTGGGATCAGTACTGGCTGCAAAACTTAATCAGCGTGCTGCAAATTTATTCCTTTGGAACACCAAACCCGTTATCGATTCGGGTATTTAGTACAATGCACTCTCCGCAACCGTTCGCAGGTACGATGGTGGCAGGCGTACTGGTGCTTTTTGCGATTAAAAGTCCGTTGAAGATTGTGTCATCAGGATTCGGATATTTAGCATTGCTTTTAACGTTGGCGAGAGCAGCTTGGTTGAGTTGGTTTATTGGATTGGTTGTATATATTCCATCATTGAAGCCAAAGCTGCAAATGCGATTGATCGTAACGTTGATGATCCTGTCATTAGTGATATTTCCGCTAGCAATGATTGAACCATTCTCAACGGTGATCAGTTCGCGGGTTCAGACCCTATTTTCGGGGCAACAGGATGGAAGCTTTATCGATCGTAGTCTTGGCTATTCGAGCTTACTTAACGATGCCCTCAGCGAGATCGAAGGACGTGGACTAGGCTACGTGATTCGCGATGCTACGATCGGGGGGAATGACAGCGGAATTTTAACGCTATTGCTGAATTTGGGATGGTTTGGCACGATTCCTTATGTCGCGGGAATGGCGCTATTGGTGTTTAGTGCGCTGCAAGTTCGGCAAGCATCGAACGATCCATTTGTGGGGGCGTGTCGTGCGATCGTCATTGCGCTGATCTCACAGATTAGTTTGAATACGGTGATGCTGACTCCGTTTGGGATTGTCCTGTGGGGATTTATGGGGTTGGCGGCTGCGGCTCGTGTGTACGAAGCTCAACAGACCCCAAACCCCATGTCGATCGAACCTTTTCTAGATCAAGCTAGGAGTTCGCCAGAACGCTAGCCGCAGCAGCGATTCCCGCTCCAGGCGTAAAACCTTCGTAGCCGAGTTCTTGCAGCGTCGCTTCGAGTGCCGCGATCGCGGTGAGCATATCTCGATCGCTGACAAATCCCAAATGTCCGATCCGGAAGATCTTGCCCTTGACGTGATCCTGTCCGCCTGCAAGTGCAATATCAAACCGCTTCCGCATGATCGATCGAATTTGTTCCGCATCGACTCCATTCGGCATCACCGCAGTAATCGCCGGACTACTGCACTCATCCGCCGCAAACAACGGCAGTCCTAATCCTTTCATCGCAGCCCGTGCCGCAGTCCGAAGCCGCTCGTGCCGCGAGAAAATATTCTCTCTCCCTTCTGCCTGCATCATTCTCAATGCGGCTTGCATCGCATAGAACAAGTTGATCGCAGGGGTAAACGGAGTTGTATCTTTCGCGCTCGACTTCCGATATTTGCCCAAATCCAAATAGTAGCGAGGCAATTTCGCAGTTTTGTAAGCTTCCCAGGCTTTCGGACTGACCGCAACAAACCCCAATCCCGGCGGAATCATGTAGCCTTTTTGCGATCCCGATGCCACGACATCTAAGCCCCATTCATCCATCGGAACGCTGGTCGCTCCTAAGCTAGTCACCGTGTCTACGATAATCAACGCTTCGCCATGTGCTTTTACATAACGATTGATCGCTTCAAGATCATTGATCACACCCGTCGAAGTTTCGCTATGAGTGATGATGACGGCTTTGATTTGTTTGTCTCGATCGCTTTCCAGCTTTTCGCGAAACACTTCGGGATCAAGCGGTTTACCCCATTCGGCGGTGACTCGTTCGGTTTGTAAGCCATACGCATCGGTCACTTCTGCCCAACGTTCCCCAAACTTACCGTTTGAGCCGACCAAAACGCGATCGCCCGGACTGAGAAAATTAATAATGCCCGCTTCCATTGCGCCTGTGCCGCTGGCAGCCAGGATCAGCACGTCGTTTTGGGTTTGATGCAGCCATTTGAGATTTTGCGTCACTTCTGACACAATCTTGCCAAAATCACCGCTGCGATGTCCGATCGGATGTTTTGCCATTGCCGATAAGACCTGTTCCGGAACCGGAGTCGGCCCTGGAATCATTAACATCAGCTTGTCGTCCATGATGGGTTCCTTAGAAAGCTAGAACAATTTGTGCATGATCCAGGATTACACAGATGGTTGAGAATGCGGAATTTGCGATCCTTGAATTTAATGAAGTGGACGGTGAAATTTTCGCCACTCTAAATTTCCCTGCCCCCAAAGACCTACTGTGTACACAGAAGTCGTTTATCGCTTCGTTCCAACCGGCTTCTGCCTCCTAAATTCCCCAAATTTGGGAGACTTTGAAACTGAGAAAATCATCGGCATTCTGAAAATTTCTTCTGCTCAAAGTCCCCCAGAATGGGGGATTTAGGGGGCGAGAGGTCTAGGCAATAACGGATCAATTGACTTGTGTGTACACGGTAGCCCCAAAGACAGAGGAACCGCTGCCGTTTACTTGTTGTAATAATTGCGCTAGTTGTTGAGTAATCGTGACAACAAGATGAAAACTGGAGTTTGGGTACTAGGCGACCAGCTTTGGGCAGGGCAATCCGCCTTGCAAAGTTGCATCCTCGATCGCGATCAAATGCCTGTCCTGTTTGTTGAGTCGTTACAGCATGGTCAACTACCCTATCACTTACAAAAGCTTGTATTAGTTTGGTCAGCGATGCGTCACTTTGCTGAAGAACTACGGCAGGACGGTTGGAGCGTGACCTACGTTCAAGCAGAAGATTTCAAAACACCCTTGTTAGAGTGGATTGATCAGTATCAAATTATAGAACTGAGGATCATGTCTCCGGTCGATCGACCATTTATGGAACTGGTTTAGTCGCTCGATCTTCCTTGCAAGCTTACCTTTACCAACGTTAACAAGCTCTCGCGATTTCCCCGTTCGCTACAATCATTGCTTTCAGCGGATTATTCTCGATAATCTATTCGGTCGGTGCTGGTACGAAGTCTTAGAGCGTAAACGAGTCCTTGTTTATGAGCAACTCACCGAAGCACAACTAGAAAGCACGATCGCGCTTGCAAATCAGATCATTACCGAACCGGATTCATATCTCCAGCAGCTTAACCAAAATAGCTTAAACTGGCGCAGACATCAGAAACCGAGCTTCGGAGTAAGCGATCGTTAAAGCTTCTTCCAACACTTTTGATCCTAAAACTGCAAATTTGGCTTCGATCGTTGAATTACTCTTAGTTATTTTTTATTGGGTTTATTCGTCAAGCCGCGTTAGGAGATGCTTTGATGCCTTATGTTGGGGAGCATCGCAAATGTGCAAGTTTGAATGAGATCGCCTAGAGTAAAGTGACTCTGATTGAGGCAGAAAGCGCATGACTCCAGAGCAACAAGCACGGTTCAAAGCTTGCATCCGAGAAGCAACCAGCCTCCTTCCTGTATGCAGCGAGAGGAGATGCAAACGCTCGAAGACATTGAGCGTGTGGTGCGGCGGCAGGTATTGAGTGAAGTTGCACCGGAAATCGGGCATTCTTTATCGAGCAGGTCACGCACACCGTCCGGGGTCGGATTCGGAGCCTCAAAAGCTGCATTGGCGAGTTAACGATACATCAGCAGCAAG